>NZ_JANJZD010000025.1 GCF_024623325.1 Acetatifactor muris | reverse complement strand
CCGATTACATGGAAACATAAATGTTTTTTATACACAAGAATTATTCCGATTTTTGGTGTTGAAATATAGACACAGCCTGAAAAGACATGATATAATCGGAATAATCCGCAAATCGGAATAATCAACATTCAGAATAATTTGAGAAAGACCATCTTTCGTACGTACATAAAAAACAATATCAAACCTCACCAGTCCTTCATTAATTTCTGCATTTTCTGTATTAAAGCCAACTATTTTCTGTCCGCCCTTCTCGCTTTTTTTATTGGTAAGTCCCGGTTCCAGTGGTATGGTACTGATAAAAGGTTTTCCCTCAATAAATGGTACAACTGTTTTTGGGTCCATACCCTTAAATTCCTTGACTGTTTTTACAAGTATATGTGCCAATATAATTTTTTGTCCTAACAGACGTTTAGCACTTTCATCGTATTGCGCATCCCTATCTGTTGCCTTTATTGCATTTTTTACTTCTGTATTCAAAGGTCTCCTCCTCTTTGCCAGCAATATAGTCATTTACAAAAAGGTATATGACCATATCTACATTATATAATGTCCACAACCTTAAAACAACCCGAACTTATTTATTTTAACTTTTTTATACAGCATCATCGACCGACAGCTTTTTCTTCTGTTTTCCACTTGTTAGCGATAATTTTATAACTTCATCGTTATTCTATAATGCCATTTTTCAAAATGACAGACACCACCACAAGACAGGGGATCTGTGCTCCGTTCCTCACTATCCACATGCAAATGATTTTTCTTTTCTCTCATAAATACCACCGTCCTTTTTTATTTTCATTATATAGACAGATACTTGTATATTCAAAGATATAAGTGAGCAAAAAATAAGCGTACCACGATCTCTAATGATACGCCTATCCCATTCAATTTCTAAGAACCCATTGCCTATATTTTATCCGCAAGGTGGACACTCCATAGACACGTTGATTATGGGAAATCTTTATTTTCCGTTTGTGTTCCCACACCCGATATCAACTACCACTGAAACATCAAAGGTAGTTTTTGAGGTGCTTATTTCAGATTTTTTTACCCTCCTAAGTGAACATGAAATGCTCCGCAAAATGCCAAAATAAAAGATTTCTACGAGGTTTTCCTTTGTATCGACACAACAGTCTCCACATGCACCGTCCCCCCAAACTGGTCCACCCCGCGGACCCGCTCCAGCGCATACCCATCCCCGCACAGCACTTTCAAATCCCGTGCCAGAGTAGCCGGGTCACAGCTGACATAGACAATCCGCTCCGGCCGCATCTTCAACATAACCTCCAGGCACACGCTGTCGCAGCCTTTCCGGGGAGGATCCACCACAATCACATCCGGATGCAGCATCCTTTCGTCGTTATCCGCCATTCCTCCTTCATAAATCTCCTGCAGCACATCCTCCGCTTTTCCCACGAAGAATGCAGCATTCTCAATCCCATTCCGCTCAGCATTCTTTCTGGCGTCTTCAATTGCCTGGGGTATCACTTCCACCCCATAGACCCTTCCGGCATTTCCAGCCAGGAAGAGAGAAATCGTACCGATGCCGCAGTACAGATCCCAGACGGTCTCCTGCCCGGTAAGTCCTGCATATTCCAGGGCAAGGCTGTACAGCTTCTCCGTCTGCACAGGGTTCACCTGATAAAAAGACAGCGGAGAAATGGCGAATGTCAGTTCCTTTCCTGTCAGCGGGAATCCTGTCTGTGTCATATCCCGGACACGGATGGTATCGGATATGGTATCTTTCCCCCATAAAGTATAAATCTCTTTCCCCATGATGACATTAGTCTGCTCAGGATTAAGGCTGACTGACACACTTGTCATTCCTTCTATTGCCGTCAGCTTCTCCAGCAAAGCATCCTGATCCGGGAAAATTTGAAAAGCCTTTTTCGCATTGATCACCAGGCACACCATAATCTCCCCGCTTGCAAATCCCTTGCGAATCAGGATATGGCGTACCAGTCCGGTGCCAGTATTCTCATCATAAGCACTGACTTTGTAATCCCGCATGTACTCCAGAATGCAGTTCAGAATCGTCTCATTCTCCACAGGCCCCAGCCAGCAGTCGGTATGAGCAATGATATTATGCGTCCTGGCCGCATAGAATCCGGCCACCACATTACCGTCTCTGTCCGTGCCTACAGGATACTGAGCCTTATTTCGATAGCGGAACGGATCTTCCATCCCCACGATTGGCTCCATACATGCGTCCACCTGCTCCGGCGCAAAACCGCCTATACGAATTAAGCAGCTGCGGATTTTATCCTGTTTGAAGATAAGCTGCCGCTCATAGGAGCAGGCTTGAAGCTGGCACCCGCCGCACTGTCTGTGCCAGGCACATTTTGGTTCCACACGAAAAGGAGAAGGCACAAGTACCTTCTCCAATCGCCCGTAGGCGTACGTTTTTTTGTTTTTTACGATTCTGGCTTCCACAGTGTCGCCCACCACGGCATCCTTGACGAACAGGGTAAATCCATTCACCCTGCCGATGCCTTCGCCTTCATTGCCAATATCTTCGATTGTTACGGTTACAATCTCGTTTTTCTCAAATTTCATCTTTCATGTCCCATATTTGCATGTTTACAGGCTGCTTTTCCCTGCCTTGCCTTTGTCTGTCATCTCAGTTCCGCCGCCAGAGCCTTCACCTGCGCCTCGTTTTCCGACTTCATGGCAGACATCAGCGTCACAGTATTCTCCGCGAAGGTAATCTCCTTACATTTCTCCAGCATCCCCCGCATTACCTTTGCCGCCATGGGCGCCCAGGAACCATTCTCAATCAGACCCACTGTACGCTTCTGATAGCTGTGTTCTGCCAGCCGTGTGATATAATCATTCATGAAGGGATTGATGCCGGCGTTATAAGTATTGCTGGCCAGCACCAGTTTTGAGTAGCGGAATGCATCCGCAACGGCTGCTGCCATATCATCTCTGGCCAGGTCATACACTGCCACTGTCGTTCCGTTTTTCCGGAGCTCCTCCGCCAGGCACAGGGCCGCTTCCTTCGTATGTCCGTAAATGGACGCATATGCAATCGTCACGCCCTGGCTCTCCGGCCGGTAAGAGGACCAGGTGTCATACAGTCCAATGTAATTGCCCAGATTTTCCTTCAGCACCGGCCCGTGCAGAGGGCAGATCATCCGGATGTCCAAATCTGCCGCCTTTTTCAGCACATTCTGCACCTGCATGCCGAATTTTCCCACAATGCCGATATAATACCGGCGTGCCTCGTCCACCCAGTTGTCTTCCACATCCAAAGCACCGAACTTGCCGAAAGCATCCGCAGAAAAGAGTACTTTTTCCTCAGATTCATAACTTATCATTACTTCTGGCCAGTGTACCATGGGTGCACAGACAAAGGTCAGCTTATGGGTACCCAGCGCCAGTTCCCCGCCGTTTGTCACCGGCATCTGCTGTATGTCGGAGGGCAGAGAGAAGAACTGATTCATCATTTTGAACGCCTGCGCCGTGGCCACCACCTGCACATGGGGATATTTCTCCAGAAACAGGGGAATGTTGGCCGAATGGTCCGGTTCCATATGCTGTACCACTAAGTAATCCGGCCTGCGTCCCTGCAGCGCCTTCTCCACATTGTTAAGCCACTGCTGTCCGAAAGCCGCATCCACAGTATCCATCACTGCCGTCTTCTCGTCCAGGATCACATAGGAATTGTATGACATTCCATTGGGAACCTGATACTGTCCTTCGAAAAGGTCCACCTCATGGTCGTTGACACCCACATATACAATCGTATCCGTTACTTTCATCTCTTTCACTCCTTGCTTACCTTCCTTTTCCATAAATAAATCAGACAGCCGCACCTTATTTTAATTTTTGTTATATTAACTTTTTCTGCATCACTTTGACATATTTCAGGTCCGCGGCCTCAACAAATCCATTCCGTTTATACATCCCGATGGTCCCATGATACTGAAACTCAAACGCCTCATCCGAAACAGGATAACCCTCCACACAGGAATATCCGTCCCTGGCCGCATCCTCGCATACCCGGTTCAGCAGCTCCTGAGCAACTCCTTTTCCCCGATATTCCGGCGCAATCAGAAAGCAGAAAATCGCCTTCACCTTCTCGCCGGCCGCCTCTTCCGGCTGGTAATTCACCTGACGAAACATTTCCGTCAGATAAAGGTAATTTTCTCTGTCATTGACATTGCACCAGCCGATTACTTTATCTTCCAGACAGGCAAGGTAGCCCTGCATCTCGCCTGTCTGAATCATTTCAATGGCTTTTTCTCTTCGCTCTTCCCGATCTGTCCACTCTCCCTGTCGCTTCGGCGTCAAATGTCCTTCCAGGCAATAACAGAACGCCCAGTCCTCATGATCCTGAAAGGCTATTTTATCAAAATATCCCAGCCAATCCTCACAGAGCTCCGGCCTTAACTGCCGAATTATGAACTTCTGATTTTCCATTCTCCACCCCTTTGTGTGCTTCAGCGTACATACCCAATCAATATTTGCCCCCTATTTCTCCCTGGTCGCCCGCAGATTCGACTCGAACAGTCTGTTGAATCCCAGCCATCCCTGATTCTCACTGTTATTCTCCAGGATCTCCTTGAAGGTCTCCAGTTTTGCATCCGTGTCATCCGCATAATTCAGGGCCAGAGCCTCCATCAGTGCCGGAAGTTTCGGCGAACCGTACTCATATTTCCCATGATGGGCCAGAATACAGTGCTGCAGCTGGGTCAGCAGCACATGGGGAAAGCCCGCAATCTCCGCCGCCTTCTCCGCCACCATCTGGGAACCCATGACAATATGCCCCAGCAGCTGTCCGTCGTCGGTATAATCGTTTTCCGGAAAAGGAGAGATCTCTTTGACCTTTCCAATATCATGACACATGGCCGCAGTCAGAAGCAAATCCCTTTTCAATACAGGATAAGCCCGGCAGTAATAGTCGCACAGTTTTGTCACACTAAGAGTATGCTCCAATAATCCTCCTACAAACCCATGATGTACGGTTTTTGCAGCTGAAGAATACCGGAACTTTTTCGCAAAGTCTTCATCCTTCACAAAAAAGGCTTCCAGAAGCTGTCTGAACCAGGAATTCTCAATGCCTTTCACAAGGTTCAGCAGTTCCTGAAACATTACGTCCCTGTCTTTCGAACTTACCGGCAGATAATCCGCAGGGTTATACTCTCCCTCTTTACATACCCGAATTCTTTTCACATTAATCTGCAGCGTTCCCTGGAAATTATTCACATCTCCATATACCTCGATGTAATCCAGGCTGTCATAATCTCCGATACCAGGATTGCCGGGATCCCATACTTTCGCGTCAATGGTTCCCGTCTTATCCTGCAGAACGACATTTTCATACGGTTTCCCGTTTTTAGTCACAGCTGACTGCTTATGCTTACACAGATAAATGTCAAATACCCGGTCTCCCTCTTTCAGCTCTCTGATAAACTTCATTTATTCTACTCCTCCCAGTTCAATACTGAATTCCATTTCCTTATATTCTTCCTGCGCCTGACGCATCACAGTCACCTTCACTGTCTGTTCCGGCTCCATCAAAAGCAGCGTGTTGCTGTAACTGTTAAACCCGGAGACGGTCTTGTCATCCACAGAGACAATCACATCTCCCCGCTGAATCCCTGCCCGCATGGCGGGTGATTCCATCTCCACTTCTTCCACATAAGCCCCCAGAGGAATCCCCAGCTCCTCGCTGGCCTCTTTCGGAACATCCACACCCCTGATTCCCATATAGGCAACAGGACTTGCATTGGACATTTTTTCAACAATCTTCTGTAATTCCGTGATGCCATAAACCGTAATCAGATTCTTCATACCGGAAGCTGCTTTATTATTGGTAATGATGCCGATTACCTGTCCCTGCAGGTCAAAGAGAACACCGCTGGCATTCTGGCTGCCGCTGATGTCCGTCTGAATCAGCTTATAATTTCTGTCCGACATGGATAATGTGGTATTGGACGATGTAACGATACCATACCCGACAGAATTGCTGGTCCCCATAGGACTCCCCACCGCCACCACAGGAGTTCCCACCAGATTCCTGGCACCGGAATAGCCGAACTGCGCTATGGGAAGCTGTTCCTCGCTCTTCATCTCCTCGGACAGTGCATCCAGCGCTACCGACAGCACTGCCAGATTGGTATCACTGTTATATTGTTTCAGCTGGGCCTCCACCTGAGAATCATCATAAAAAGTCACCAGCAGCTTCGCCCCGGACATAATATTGGAATAATCCGTCAGAATCAACAGCTCCAGCCCGTTCTCGGAGACGATGACACCTGAGCACTGATTTCTGCTTTCCTGCACATCGTTCAGCCAGTCAATATTGGATGTCACCGCAGTAACCGTCACGATATAGCAGCTTAACTCCTCCGCATACACAGACAGCGCGGCATACATTTCTTTATAATGCTTCAAATCCAAAGTAACCTGCGACAGAATCTCCTGTACCTGCTCTTCCCCCAGTACTACCTTGCCTTCCTCCGGGTCCTGCACCGGTTCCGGGGTTGGCGTCGGCTCAGGCGTGGGTTCCGGGCTTTCCGTGGGAAGATTCTCCGCAAGCATTTCTTCCGGCGACATTTCTTCTTTATCTTCCGGAAATCTGACTGTCTGCGTCTCCGGTTCCTTCTTCGGATAAAGCCAGTTGCTGATAACCGGCTCCAGAACCAGGAACGTGACACAGGCCACCAGCCCGAATATAATTGCCATGGAAATCGTTATAATGGTCCGCCGGATCAATTTCTTCTTATTTACAGGCCTTACCTTGATTTTCTCAGTGATAAAATCATTCTGATTATTCTGTTTTAAATCAGACATTTCGCCTCCCAGTTTTAGTCCATCCTTCTTATAGTATACAAAAACAAAATGTAAAAGTAAAGGCAGCGCGGACACTTTCATGCAGGGCGGTACGGCCTGTTGCATGGGATTTTGCCGTATAAGGCTTCAACCTCTTCCCTGGTGGCCAGAGATTCGGAAAATGCGCTTGCGCTTCCGGCAGCAAGCCCCATGGAAAAAGCATATTCATAATCCCTCTTCTCTGTCCACCCTGCAAGAAACCCTGCCACCATGGAATCTCCGGCTCCCACGCTGTTCACCAGTTTCCCCTCCGGCGCCGAAGCCGAATAAATCCCTCCGTCTGCCGCGGCCAGGACCGCTCCTTCTCCTCCCATGGATACCAGCACATTCAGGGCTCCCAGTTCCCGAAGCTTCTCCGCATAAGGAATTGCTTCCTCCCTGCTTCCCGGCTTCACACCGAAGAGAGCTCCCAGCTCATGATGATTGGGCTTCACCAGAAACGGATGATATCTCAGAATGTGAAGCAACAGCTTTCCTTCCGCATCCACCACTGTCTTTACATTCCGTCCTTCCAGTCTCTCCAGTATCCTCTCATACAGATCCTCCGGAACGGAACAGGGAATGCTTCCTGCCAATACCAGGATATCCCCGTCTGTCAGGTAATGCAGTTTTTCCATCAAACACCTGATCTCTTCCTTTCCCACATCCGGTCCCCGCCCGTTAATCTCCGTACCGTCCACGGACTTCAGCTTCAGATTGATTCTGGAGATTCCCTCCTTCAAAAAGATGAAATCTGTGTGCAGTCCCTCTTCTTCAGTCCGGCGGATGATTTCCTCCCCGGTAAATCCCGCTGCAAACCCCAGCGCCACACTTTCTATTCCCAGGTTGCGAAGCACCATAGAGACATTGAGTCCCTTCCCTCCCGGTAATATTCTCTCGGAACCGGTCCGATTCGTCATCCCCAGTCTGAAATTGTCCACCGAAACGATGTAATCCAGCGACGGATTACATGTGACTGTATATATCATCTCCTACTCCTGTCAGCCTTACATCTTTAAATGTGTCAGAATTCAGATTACAGAAAACCCAGCGTAATTTCCATCTGTGTAAATCGACACCACGTTGTCCAGTATAGCATTTTTTCCCTGCAAATGCTATCGGGTTTTTTGTATCATTTTCATTTTTTCAGACTGACTTTGTAATAGCTCAGGGAACTGTTCAGATTATTATAAAATTCAGGGAGGTTATGACTCATGTGAATCACAACCTCCCCGTTTCCGGACTATTTATATCCCGAAAGTTCCTCAATTAAATACAGCCTTTTCCCTCTGCCTGCAATACAAGCACCGCATCCGTCCCGTCTTCTCTCTCAGGCGGGTTGAATGTCGCCTGGTCACCGGTCACCATACCGATGTAAGTGTACATTCCCGTCACAGGGTCCATCCAGCAGGCCTGCAGTTTCCTTCCCCCATAGGCTTTCAGGGACAGGGCAATCTGTCTCCCGGTAACCGTGTAGGCAAGCAGAAAATCTTCGCCGGCCAGGACACTGATATAATCATATTTTTCACCCTGTTCACTCAGCAGATATTCCTCTGCGGGATGTCCTTTTTCAAAGCCCACCCATTCACACAGCTTCTTCAGATGAACCATCTGTGCTCCGCCCGGATGATGAATGGCATCCGACCAGAGATATTTCGCCCCGAATGCGCCTTCCCGGGAAGTATCCTTATAAAACTGCATGATGGAATTATGGCCGTACACATGTCCTGCCGCCCCGGCAAATACGCTCCAGTAGGCATATCTTCTCACATCCGCAGCTTTCCAGTAAGGCTGGGAATTGTCATGCAGTCCCTGCCGAATCCATTCATAGGAAGGTTCTCCGTCCAGCACAGGCCTGGCAGGACTCTTTCCCAGATCCCGCTTCACATATTTCCAGCTGTCCTCGCCGAACCATCCTTCTTTCGCCGTATTGTCATCCCATTCCTGCATGCTGACCTGGTCATAACGTCTGTGACCGGACTGGAACAGGTTAAAGTCCAGCCAGTCCTCCTCGTGGAACCAGAGGGAAGAACTGGTTCTGCCAAAAGGATGGTATGTTACCAGACGGTCCGGATTGTCTTCCTTCATGCGCTTACCCATATGCCGGAACACGTCATAGGCCGCATCTCCCCGCACATCTCCTCCCACAACCCAGATGATATTCGGGAAATCATGGTACCGATTCAACACAAAATCCATGTAGGCGTCCACATTATCCATATTCATGCGGCCGCTTTTTACCACGCTGCTGCCCCACACAGGAAGAATTCCCATGTAAAGTCCCAGCTCGCGACCCATCTCCATCACTGCGTCCACATGGGTCCAAAAAGTCCCCTCTGTGTTCGGCCTGGCAGGGTCTCCTTCTGTCAGCGCGCTGTCCCCGGCCAGATTCTTCTGGTCTGCGGTATGGATAAAGTCCGCCAGAATTACATTGTACCCCAGCTCCTTTCGATTCCTGAGATACACATAGCTCTCCTCCAGAGTCAGCTGATGGAACAACAGCCAGGCCGTATCCCCCAGCAGAAAGAAAGGTTCCTCGCCGCAGCAAAAATGTCTGCCGTCCTCTGTTACTTTCAAAAGCCCTTTTTCCCAGGGAGCCTTTGCCTCCAATTTTGTCTTCATGTTTACTTTTATCTCCAATCTCGATAAACTATATTTTCTGGCCACCCAGATTAAAAAGTCATGGAAACCGCCTTCTTCCAGGCAGCATACTTTGCCTCTCTGATCTCCTCCGGCATTTCAGGAGCATATGTCCTGTACTCCATCCTGGAAAAAAGGCTTTCCCGGCGGTAAATGCCCGCGGTAAGTCCGGCAAGGTAGGCCGCCCCCATGGCAGATAATTCCTCCTGCCCGGCGGCGCTTACCTTCACATCCGCAAGGTCGCTCTGCATCTGCATCAGGTATTTATTCTTCGTGGGACCGCCGTCGGTGCGAAGCTCCTGCAGCCCGCAGCCGCTGTCCTGCTCCATGGCCTTCAGCACATCCGTCACCTGAAAAGCGATGCTGTCCAGAGCTGCCCGGACAATTTCTGCCCGCCCGGTAGTGCGGCTCATACCGGCAAGCACAGCCTTCGCATCTCCTTTCCAGTAAGGAGCAGACAAGCCTGTAAAAGCCGGCACCAGGATACAGGTATCTGCAGAGTTCGCCTGCAGCGCCAGGCCTTCCGTCTCCCCGGGAGAGGCAATCAGACCCACATCTTCCTTCAGCCAGGTAATCACAGCTCCTGTGTAATTGATATTGCCTTCCAGAACATATGTAACTCTGCCGTCTATTCCCCAGGCAAGGGAGGTTGCCAGACCGTTTTGGCTCCGGACAAAGTTCTCTCCGATGTTCATCATCACCGAGGAGCCGGTTCCGTAAGTGGTTTTCACCATACCGCTTTCATGACACCCCTGCCCGAACAGAGCTCCATGAGAATCCCCCAGCATGGACAGAATCGGGATTTCCTTCTCCAGTAAGCCTTCAAAATCCGTGGTGCCAAAACAGCTGTTGCTGTCACAGACCTCCGGCAGAGCCTCCATGGGAATGCCGAACAGTCTGCAGAGCTCTGAATCCCAGGTGAGAGTCTGCAGGTTGAAAAGCTGGGTACGGGACGCATTGGAATAATCCGTTTTATACAGGTGGTTTTTCGTTAATCTGTAAAGCAGCCAGCTGTCCACGGTACCAAAATGCAGCTTTGTATCCCCGGAAAGCCCCGAAACCACATTTTCCATCAGCCAGGCCATCTTCGCCGCGGGAAAATAGGCCGACAGAGGAATTCCTGACCTTTCACAGACTGTGTCTCCACTGTCTTTCAGCCGCTCCACAACCGTTTCCGCCCTGTTGCACTGCCACACAATCGCATGATTCAAAGGACAGCCCCTGTCATCCCACAGTACGGTGGTCTCTCTTTGATTGCTGATGCCCACGGCGGCCAGCTGTTCTCTGGAAATCCCGGATTCTTCCACCGCCTTTCTGACTGCCCGGATCACGTTCCGGTATATTTCCTCCGGATCGTGAGAGACCCAGCCTTTTTCGTTGACAATCTGTCTGTGAGGCACATCGGCCCGATATACGACTGCCCCGTCCCCGTCGAACAGCACGGCTTTTGTTCCCTGGGTACTCTGGTCAATTCCGATAATATACTTCATACATCAGCCCTCCTCCAGAGCCTTCAGTGCCGCCCGGGCAATCCCTTCTGCGTCCAGTCCGTAATGAGCGAAGATTTCCCTGTTGGTTCCCCCAATCATATGTCCGTCCGGCAGGGCCAGATTCACCACACGTCTGGGGCAATGGGCGGATATCACCTGAGCCGTGATACTTCCCAGTCCTCCGAAAGGAGAATGCTCTTCCACTGTCACCACCAGCCCTGCCTTTTCGGCCGCCGCCAGAAGGGTCTCTTCATCCATGGGCTTCACACAGTACATGTCAAGCATGCCCACACTATATCCCTTCTCCTGCAGCAGCTTTCCCGCCTCATAAGCATTGGGCACCATCTCACCACAGGCCACCAGCAAAATGTCTTCTCCCTCCATCAGCACATTGGCTTTATTCAGTGTAAAATTCATCTCTTCATCATACACATCTTCCGTGGCTGACCTGCTGACACGCACATAGGCCGGCAGTTCATCCTGCAGAAGGGCCTCCATCAGCTTTTCTGTCTGAAAGCGGTCGCTGGGCAGATACACTCTCATGTCCGGCAGGGCCGCAAAGGCCGCGATATCCTGACAGGAATGATGCGTCATCCCCAGCGCGCCGTAACTGACGCCGCCGCTGATGCCGATCAATGTCACGTTGGTTTTGGAATAAGCCACATCCACTTTCGCCTGTTCATAGCTTCTGGTGGATAAAAAGCAGGCCGGGGAGGCGGCGAACACCTTTTTCCCGCAGGAAGCCAGCCCTGCGGACACTGTGACCAGATTCTGTTCCGCAATGCCCATCTCTACAAACTGTCCCGGAAATTTGTCTGCAAAAGCAGACAGGGAAGCGGAGCCTCTGGAGTCGGAGCACACTACCACAATATCCCGGTCCTGTTTAGCTGCTTTTAACAGCGTATCGCATATCACCTGACGGTTGGTTATCTTATTCATGCCAGCACCTCCTCCAGCTCCCTCACTGCCGTTTTATACTGTTCCTCCGTCATCACGCCGTGATGCCAGCTTTTGTTGTCTTCCATGAAGGAAACCCCCCTGCCCTTCACCGTATGTGCGATCACAACAGTGGGGCGGCCTTTTACTTCTGCCGCCTGCTCATATGCGGCAAGAAGCTGTCCACAGTCGTTCCCGTCCTCCACGGAAATCACATGCCAGCCAAATGCCCTGAACTTCTCTCCCATATCGTCACTGCACATTACTTCTCTGGTGGTTCCGCTGATCTGAAGACGGTTTAAGTCCACGGTAGCGCAGAGATTATCCAGTTTATAATGAGCCGCTGCCATCATGGCCTCATAATTGGAACCCTCCGCCATCTCCCCGTCTCCCAGCACCACATAGGTGCGGTAATCTCTGCCGTCCATCTTCGCCGCCAGCGCCGTTCCCACACCCAGGGCCAGACCGTGTCCCAGAGAGCCGGAATTCATCTCGATTCCTTCCACATCCGTATTGGGATGTCCGATAAATCTGGAGCCAAAGGCACTGAAGGTCTCAATGGCTTCCTGCTTGTCAAAAAAGCCCTTTTCTCCCAACACCACATATAAAGCATCCGCGCAGTGGCCCTTACTCAGGAAAAAACGGTCTCTGTCCGGAGAATTCCTGTTTTCCGGGGAAACGTTCATGACCTTAAAATACAGCACTGTCAGGATATCCATCACACTCAGGTCGCCGCCCACATGACCTGCGGCGGAGCGGTAAATCTCTTCGATTACATCTCTTCGCAGTCCGTAAGCTTTCCTTGTCAATTCGTCCATACTTTTTCCTTTCCTGTCAATCTTTTGCCCTTTTTATCTGAAAATTCTCCCGGAATCATTCATACCCGCACACTCTGCCTTTCACTTCATCCTCATTGTCATCGTACAGGTCAGGCTTTACCCCTATGTATTTGCAGGCTTCGTACAGCACAGGCACCACATCTGCGTGAATTCCAACGCAATGATGGATATAAGGTCCCTCCACAATCTTCGTCTCCAGGCGCTTCCAGTTCTTCACTTCCACCCACACATATGTCCCCTTTGTGTAAGGTCCGTCCACACCCACGGCATTGCCCAGAAGCATGGAATATTCCCCGTTGTCTCCGTCAAAGCGACACAGAGTCATCTCTCCCTGCTTTGCCTGCGCTTCCACAGCTCCGGGATGGGAGAACGCCAGAGGATACCCGATGGTAGGCCTGCAGGAGGCACAGGACAGTGGCCAGGGTCCACAGTGCTGCAGCAGCTCTCCGTTCTCATTGTCCGGATGACGCACAGTCCAGTCCGCGAAGAAGCTTCTGGCCTGGTCCATGCCTGCTGCCTCCACCAGCACAGCGGTGATGGCTCCATGAATATCCGTCTCACATACCACCGGCAGTCCTTCCTCGTTCAGGAGACTGTTGGCGGCACAGGGCATGATACCGATTTCTCCCTGCAGAGCATTCCAGCATTGAATAGCCGCCGCATTGCAGCCGTAACGGTCCGCCAGATTCCGCATTGCCACCTTCAGCGCAGCCACAGTCTCCAACTCCTCATCCTTAATCGCTATATTGAAATGTTCTCTGCAGTAGGCGACTGTCTCCGCCACTTTCGTGCCTTCGGCTTTCGCCTTCTCTATCTCTTCCTTCAGCTCCGGCATGGGAACAGGAGACAGCTGAATATTGAACTTCTCCAGCAGTTCGCCCTCATTGCACATGGTAGACCAGAAGTCAAAGGGACGGGGTCCAATCTGCAGAATCCTGGTGCTGCGGAAGGCTTTCACCACATTGCACACTGCCAGGAAATTGCGGATGCCATTCTCAAATTCCATGTCCTCCAGTCTGCAGTTACACAGATAAGTGAACGGCACGCCAAATCGTCTCAATACCTTCCCTGTGGCAAACAATCCGCACTGACTGTCTCTGAGGCGCACACCATTCTCATCCGGTCTCTCATCTCTGGGTCCCCAGAGCAATACCGGTACATTCAGCTCTTTCGCAAGCCTTGCCACCTCGTATTCCGTACCGAAATTCCCATGAGGGAAAAACAGTCCGTCCACCTTCTGCTCCCGGAACTTCTCTGCAATCCGGATTCTGTCTCCGTCGTCATGGAGCAGTCCATCCTCAGCGATATCCGTGATATCCACAAAGGATACTCCCATGCTTTTCAGCTTATCCCTGGTGAGATTCGCATATTTTACTGCGTCCGGAGCGGAGAAAATACTTCTTCTGGTCGGTGCATAACCCAATACAATCTTTGCCATATTCATACCTCCATCGAATCATAAACTGTTAATACGGAATACTTTCATTATTTAATTAAGAGAGCTTAATATCAATCTTAAATTAAGTATTTTATCTGTATTTTCTTGACTTAATTTACTTAATTTTCTATAATGGCACTGTGATCATGAGATCTCAAATATAAGAATCAGGAGAAAAGTATGTCCGTTACTGCCAAAGAACTGGCCAGTCTGCTGAATCTGTCCGAAGCCGCCGTGTCCATGGCCTTAAACGGCAAGCCCGGAGTCAGCACAGCCACCCGCAAAAAAGTCATGGAAACCGCTGAGAAACACGGCTATGATTTCAGCCGGATTACCGCAAAGGCGCCTGCCCCCCGGCCTTCTCAGGGCACGCTGTATTTCATTATCTACCGGAAGCACGGCGCGGTAGTGACAGATACCCCCTTTTTTTCTCAGCTGTCTCAGGGTATTGATTCCGGCTGTAAAAAATATCGCTACTTTTTAAATGTATTTTATCTGGATGAAGGGGACAATCCGGAACGTCAGCTCCGGGAGCTGATTCATTTTGACTGCAGGGGAATCCTTCTGCTGGGCACAGAAATGCTGGAAAATGATGTGCTTCCCTTTCTGAAGCTGAATCTGCCTCTGGTCATCCTGGACACATATTTTGAGACCATAGAGGCGGATTATATTCTGATTAATAATGCACAGGGCGCCTATCTTGCCACCTGTCATCTGCTTTCCCGCTGCAGAGAACAGCCGGGGTATCTGCGCTCTTCCTACCCCATCAATAACTTCACAGAACGGGCAGACGGCTTCTATCGGGCGGTCCGCCGCAATGGGATGTCCACCCCCAACTCGAAAGTTCACTATCTTTCCCCTTCTGCGGAAGGGGCCTATGCGGATATGACAGCGATTCTGAACGCCGGAGAGAAACCGGCCCGCTGTTATTTCGCCGACAATGACCTGATTGCCTGCGGCGCCATGAAGGCGCTGAAAGAAAAGGGCTATCGGATTCCTCAGGACGTGTCCATTGTAGGCTTTGATAATATGCCCATGGCCGCCTATACGGAACCTGCTCTCACCACAGTCAATGTCCCCAAAGAATACATGGGAGAGATGGCTGTCTGCCGTCTCTCCCAGCTTATCGAATCTCCGGGGAATATCCCTGTGAAGTTAGAGATTTCCACTACCCTTGTAAAGCGGAAAACTGTATGATCAGATTCCTGAGGAAACAAGCCTCAGCCTGTGCAGAACAGCCTCAAACACATTGGCCGCCGCCCATAAATTGTAGCTGAACCAGGAATTATACGCTTCTCCGTTGTCATACCGTTCTGTCACCAGCCCGTCGGAGGGACACCACCTCTCGGACAGGACACCGTACTGACCATAACCCGTCCGGTCCGGATACAGCTCCAGCGTCTGCATCATCCAGGCAATGGAATCCAGCGCGCGCTCTGTGTAATAGGAATCCCCTGTCACCTGTCCCAGAAACAGCAGATCTTCATCTGCCAGCACACCCATGGGATGAATGTGAGGGTTGGAGACAGATGTGACGGAGCCACCGCAGGCATTCCAGCCGGCATTTACCGGCGGATGTTCCGGACGGGTGGGATAGCTGTACCGCCACAGGAATTCATAGCCTGCACTGTACTTCATATCCTCCAGGAATTCCTCTTCTCCGGTATATTCATACAGCATCCTGCTTCCGTGCAGAAAGCTTAAGTTCCCCTCCTGGTCCACCGCCTTCCAGGTATCCATGGGCGCACCGTAACAGTCCAGATTTATGACAAAATTACGATAGTAGGCATGTGCCTTCCTGGCCTTCTCCACATAGGAAGCATCTCCTGTCAGCCGTGCCAGATACACCAGCCCCGGCACAAACCAGCATCCTGCAAAGCCTTCCCAGTCCAGTACTTTCCGTTCTTCTGCAGAATAGGTATAGCCGAAGGCTCCGTCTTCTCTCTGAAGAGAAATCACCGTATCCAGCACATTTTTACAGCCTTCCAGCCATTCAGCCTTCCAGGAAATCCCTCTCTCCTTCAGGAAGGAAATCGTCTTCAGAATGTAATATACCGCACTCCCCTGAGTATAAGCACAATGACAGTCTCTGCAGAGACCATAATAAGTCCACCAGCCATTCAGTCTGTCATCAGAAGTATCATTCACCGGTGCGTACAAATCATTGAAAAATCCTGACTCCTTCCGATATCCGGCCACAATTCTGTCCAGCATATCTTCTCCGGACATGGCCTGAGACAGACGCCCTTCGGCATAATCCCCCAGCAGATATCTGCTCATCACAAGGGGAAAACCAAGAATGGCTCCGCCTGTCCAGCCGATTTCCACCACATTTCTCCAGGGCTCCAGCTCTGTATTTTCACAGGGCTGGCACTTTCTGTTGGTATATTCTCCCGCCTGTGAGTCATAGTTCAGACAGCAGAAGGTATCCAGCATGGCTTCCGCCGCCTGCCGAAAGCTTCTGGTATACTCAGGTCTCACATGCACTCTCTCATATTCCCTGCGCACAATCGCATGAATGCCTGGCCTTCCTTTTCCTGTCTCCACATATATGCGCCCTGTGGCACAGGCTTTTCTCCCCCGGTTCCCGGTGGCGGCGGTGGGAACGGAACGATTCAGGAAAGTCACCGGATCGTTGGTGTAACCCAGGGTAACTCCGAAACTGTCCGGCAGTGCGGCAAAGATGCCGTTTCTGATCAGACCTTTCTCCCCTTTTCCCTGTTCCTCCGAATAGGGAACCACTGATATGGCCGCAACTCCTCTTCGGCAGCAGAGCGCAGACAGAGGTATGGCCGCCCGGTCCGCCCGAAATTCCCAGTAAGGAGAGCAGAAAGCCGCTTCCGGGTGAAGCTCCGTCAACAGAGGAAACTCTCCGATACGCACCTCTTCCGCGTGATTGTCTCCAAAAATATTACAGGGAATCACATGGAAATAATCCTCTTCCTCCGGCAGAGAAAGCTGCAGCTTCATGCGGGTATCATAGGATGCACAGAATTCCATTCGATAACCGATTTCTCCATTTTCCCCCTCTTTGTCAAAGGCAACCCGATATTCCGCATCTTTCGTCCGAAATTCACAGCCATCCTCCGTATAGCAGGAATCCGGCACAGGTATCCATATCTCGTTTTTCCCGTAAAAAATATTCACTTTTAAGTTGAATCCGTTTAATTTTAATGTCATGTACTCTGTATTCCTTTCCACAATTCGTTTTCTTCTTCCGCTCAGATGCAAAGAGATTTTCTATATACAATCTCCCACTCTCCGGAACCGCACCGGGCGGTGGGAATTCCTTCCTTTAAAGCAAACTCCAGTCCGTCAGCCCTGATTTCTCCGGCACCTTTCTCCAGTCTGATCTCCCCGGTGGTATTATGAGGAACAGTAATCCACAGCCTGCGGATATCCTCCGTCTCTCCCTTTTCCCAGCGAACTTTCAGGGTACCGTACACACTCTCATAAGAACCCTCCGCAAAGTCGAACGCATCTCCTGTCTGGGGACTGATTATGGAATGGTGATAACCGGGGTCCTTCTCATCGATTTCCATTCCCAGCACCACTCTGTAAAGCCAGTCTCCCACGGCACCATAGGCATAATGATTGAAAGAATTCATGTCCGGGCTCCACATGGTACCGTCCGGCTTCATGCCGTCCCAATGCTCCCAGACAGTGGTGGCTCCCATTTTCACCTGATAGAGCCAGGAAGGGAAGTCTTCTTTCAGCAGAAGGTCATAAGCCTCCTTCACATAGCCGTTACGGCTCAGCGCATGACAGAAATAAGGCGTTCCCACGAAACCGGTGACCAGATGTCCGTTCTCCTTCTCCAGCAGCTCCGTCAGCCGCCGGGCGGTCTGTGCCCTGAAGACCTCCGGCACCAGGTCAAAATACAATGCCACAATGTGGGCCGTCTGGGTCTGCGCCGTCATGGTCCCATCCTCTTTGAAGAAGGTCCTCCTGAATTTCTCCACGATTCTGTCATGCAGAGCGTCGTACCGCGCCGCATCCTCCTGTCTGTCCAAAATCTTCGCGATTTTCACGAAAAGCCCCGTGGAGTAGGCAAAATATGCCGTACAGGTCAGATCGTTTGGCGTGGCGCCGAAGTAACTTCCTTCTTCCGCGTCCAGCGCCACCCAGTCTCCGAACTGCAGCCTGTAATTCCATATGTAGTCCGTGGAATGTTCTTTCATGAAATCAATCCACTTCCGCATACTTTCATACTGCTCTTCCAGAATCGTCTTATCTCCAAAAGTCAGATACATGGTCCAGGGATTAATCACTGCCACATCCGCCCAGGCCGCCGCGGAATGTGTCCCCTGAGATAAGAGCCAGTCATTCTCTTCCTTCCCGCTGATAATATCGGGCACCACATGAGGCACACCGCCTTCCGGCGTCTGGTCCGCCGCCACATCCTTAAGCCACTTCCGGAAAAAGGTATAAGTATTCATAAGCCAGCAGGCTGTCCTGCAGAAAATCTGGGCGTCTCCCGTCCACCCCACTCTCTCATCCCTCTGAGGGCAATCCGTGGGAATATCCAGGAAATTCCCCTTCAGACCCCAGAGAATATTCTGCTGCAGTCTGTTCACCAACGGATGGGAACACTGGAAGGTACCCGTCTGCTCCATCTGAGAATAAAGTGCAAACGCCGAGAAATCTTCCGCCTTTACTTCTCCCGGCCACTGCAGAACCTGCACATACCGAAATCCCATGAAAGTAAAGAGCGGATGATATTCCTCCGGCCCGCCCCCTTTGCAGATATAATGGATTTCCTGCTTTGCGGAGCGCAGGTTTGCCGTGTATACATTGCCCTGTGCGTCCAGGGTCTCAAAGCATTTCAAAACAATCTCGCATCCTCTGGTTGCCTGCACCTGGAAATGCACCCATCCGGTCAGATTCTGGCCGAAATCAATCACCGTCTCCTTCTCAGGGGTCAGGATCACTTTTTGGGCCTGCAGCTTCTCCATCTTGCGCACTCTGCTGCCCGGCTGGGCTGTCAGCGCTTCCTTCGGGAACGCAATCCCGCTTACCTTTTTCCATTCCCCGACATTTTCGCTCTCTCTCGCTGTCCCTTCCTTTTCCTGCCCTTCTCCTGCGTCTCTCCCCGGGGTTCCCTCTGCCACCCTTCCGGCCTCCCCGATGCCTTCACTCTCATACTCCTCTGATTCCAGCCTGGCGTCATACCATTCTCCGTCATAAATCTCCGAAAAGGTTACAGGCCCGGGCCGGCCCTGCCAGCTCTCGTCCGTGACAAAAGTCTCTTCCCGGCCGTCCCTGTACCGTACCGTCATCTGCATCAGAAAAGCCGTTCTCGTTCCGTAATTGTTCCGCAGCAGCAGAAAACCCATCTTTCCTTTGTACCATCCTGCTCCCAGCATAACCTCCAGGACATTTTCTCCTTCTTTCAGCAGATCTGTCACATCATAAGTCTGGTAACACAGATGCTTCTGATAAGAAGTCCAGCCGGGAGTCATTTCATCCTCTCCCGCCTTCTCCCCGTTGATGAATAACCGATACAATCCCAAAGCCGTCCCGCACACCCAGGCGGACTCCACCTCTCCGTCCAGGCTGATCCTTTTCTTCAGACAGGTGCTTCCTGATTTCCCGCTGTCCGTTTCTTCCTCCGCGGTAATGAAATCTGCTTTCCACTCGCTTCTGTCCAGAATCCCTGTCACAAAGGAGGCAGTGTCACTGTACGGGCTCTCCTCCACGCCGTCGCTCACCCGGACTCTCACGAAATATTCCCTGCAGGATTGAATCTCTCTCCACGCTTTTCCCTTTTCACCGATTTGGATTCCCTGCCCCTCTGTCTTCTCCCAGGGAACTTCCACATGAACAGATTCTTCACTCTCTACAACCCCGCTGTCATACAGAATCCTCTCAAACCGCAGATCGTCAGCAATCTGCAGCTGATAGGATTTCTGCACCACATTTTTCCTGTCACTTTCCAATATCCAGCCAAACCACGGAATCCCTCCCAGCCCAACAGGTTGTTCCAGATATTCCATGTTGATTTTTACTGCCTTGAGCATTTCATTCTCTCCTTATAAATTTAACAGCCACATCCAGTATGAATAAGGTCATTATATCAGAATACACTAATTTTACAATGCCCTTTATAGTCCTGCATTGATGAATCATACATGATATAGTAAAATAATACTGATCCGGCAAAAAGGAGGTAAAAGATATGTGGCTCATTATGGCAGTTTTATCGGCTTTCTTCGCAGGGATTACATCAATTCTTGCAAAATGCGGTATCAGGAAAACAGATTCCGATGTGGCCACTGCATGGAGAACTGTAGTGGTACTGCTCTTTTCCTGGATTATGGTATTTGTGGTCGGTTCCGCGGAAACAATTTCCACAATAACGCCGAAATCACTGTGTTTCCTGATTCTCTCCGGCATGGCCACCGGAGCCTCATGGATATGTTACTTTAAAGCATTGTCCATGGGAGATGTCAATAAAGTCGTTCCCATCGACAAATCAAGTACGATTCTTTCCGTACTGCTGGCCATTATTTTATTTAAAGAGACAGAACATCTGCCAGTCAGACTGACCGGAACATTCTTTCTGGCTGTCGGAATCTATCTCATGGTGGAAAAAAAGCAGGCCGCCGAAAAAGAATACAATAACGCCTGGCGGCTTTATGCCGTTTTGTCCGCCATTTTTGCCGCTCTCACTTCTGTACTTGCCAAAATCGGAATCACCGGCGTGGAATCCAACCTGGGCACGGCAATCCGTACAATTGTTGTCCTCATTATGTCCTGGCTGGTGGTTTTCATAAAAGGAAAACAGAAACATCTGAAAAAAATCGACACAAAAGAAATTATTTTCATTACTCTGTCAGGCCTTGCCACCGGTGCTTCCTGGCTATGTTACTATTACGCCATTCAAAACGGTATTGTCAGCGTGGTGGTACCAATTGATAAATTAAGCATTCTGATAACAGTTGCTTTTTCTTATATCGTATTTAAGGAAAAGCTGAGCAGAAAGACTTCCATTGGACTTCTGCTCATGGCTGCAGGCACACTTGTAATGACATTGTGAACAATGACAGTCAGATACCTGATTCGGAACTGTCACTGGAAATACGCGTAGGGGTATGATATAATGACTTTGTCATTGAAACCGTTTCGCAAACCTTAGATTGAACTGTAATCAGTAAACCACCGAATCAGAAGGAGCACTTATGAACGAAAAAGTATTAAATACTCTTGAATATAACAAAATCACGGAAATGCTGGCCGGGAAAGCCAATTCCGAACCGGGCAGAAAGCTGTGTCGGGAATTAAAGCCTTCCACGGACCTGGAGGAAATCGGCAGAAATCAACGTCACACTGCGGATGCTCTCACGCGCCTGTTCAGGTCCGGAAGCACTTCTTTCGGCAACAATAAGGATCTGGGATTCTCCATTCGCTCTCTGGAAATCGGTTCTACCCTGTCAATCCTGGAACTGCTGAATATTGCTTCTCTGCTGGACAACGTGTCCCGCATCAAGACTTACGGCAGGCGGGACAGAGACGATACCCAGGCGGACACTCTGGACGAATACTTTGAACAGCTGGCTCCTCTGACACAGATCGCCAACGAAATTCATCGCTGTATTCTCTCGGAAGAAGAAATCGCCGACGATGCCAGTCCGAAGTTGAAAAGTATCCGCCGCTCCATGATACAGACCAACGAGAAAATTCATAATCAGCTCAATTCCATGCTGGGAGGTTCCTGTCGTACTTATCTGCAGGATGCTGTAATTACCATGCGCAATAATCGTTATTGCATTCCCATCAAGGCGGAATACAAGGGACAGGTCAGTGGTATGATTCACGACCAGTCCGCCACAGGTTCCACCTATTTTATAGAACCGGCCGCTGTTGTCAGTCTGAACAATCAGCTGCGTGAGCTGGAGCTGGAAGAAAAAGAGGAAATCGGCAGAATTCTGGCTGATTTAAGCGCTCAGACAGGCGAACATACCGAAGAGCTGACTGCAAACCAGAAAATCATGTCTCTTCTGGACTTTATTTTCGCCAAAGCAGAGCTGGCCATGGAAATGAATGCCACAGAACCCATTTTCAATACGGACCGTTATATTAACATCAGAAAAGGACGTCATCCTCTGTTGGACAGGAAGAAAGTAGTTCCCATCGATATCCATCTGGGAAAAGATTTCGACCTGCTGATTATCACCGGCCCCAATACCGGCGGCAAGACCGTTTCCCTGAAAACCATGGGACTCTTTACTCTGATGGGGCAGGCAGGTCTGCACATTCCGGCGCTGGATCGCTCAGAATTATCTGTTTTTACAGAAGTATATGCGGATATCGGAGACGAACAGAGCATCGAGCAGAGTCTGTCCACCTTTTCTTCCCATATGAAGAGAATTGTTCACATCATGGATCACGCCGACCAGGATTCCCTCTGTCTCTTTGATGAGCTGGGAGCGGGAACGGACCCCACGGAAGGTGCGGCTCTGGCCATTGCCATTCTGAATTATCTCCATGACAGAGGCATCCGTACCATGGCCACAACGCACTACAGCGAACTGAAGATTTACGCACTTTCCACTTCTTATGTGGAAAATGCCTGCTGCGAATTCAATGTGGAAACCCTGCGGCCTACTTACAGACTGCTCATCGGCATTCCCGGCAAGAGCAACGCCTTTGCCATTTCTTCCCGGCTGGGGTTATCTGAAGAGATTATCAACGCCGCCAGAGAACAGATCGGCACAGAAGATAAAACCTTCGAAGACGTCATTGCAGATCTGGAACAGAGCCGTGTCACCATTGAGAAGGAACAGCTGGAAATCGCACAGCATAAGGAGCGTATCCGTACACTTCAGGAACAGCTTCAGCAAAAGAATGAGAAACTCGATCAGGCCAAAGACCGAATTTTAAGAGAAGCCAACGAAAAAGCCAGGGAAATCCTCCAGGAGGCAAAGGAAATCGCAGACGAAACTATCCGGGATTTCAATAAGGCCGGAGCCGGGCTGGATATCAGGGAACTGGAGAAAAAGAGACAGAAAGTCCGGGATAAAATCAATGAGAAAAATGACCGTCTATCCGTAAACGGCGAAAATCGGCTGCAGTCGGAGAAAAAGTCCCGAACCATAGACCCCAAAAAGCTGAAAAAGGGCGATTCCGTGAAAATTGTGTCCATGGGCCTCAAAGGTATCGTCAGTACATTACCCGACGCAAAGGGAGGATTGTTTGTACAGTGCGGTATCATCCGCACCCGGACCAATATCAGGGATCTGATCTATGCGGAGGAGGAAGCCATTTCCGCTCCGGCCCTTCAGCGCGGTTCCTCCGCTTCAGGCAAAATGAAAATGTCCAAGACCCTCTCCATTTCCACGGAAATCAATCTTCTGGGCAAGACGGTGGACGAAGCCCTGTCCGTGCTGGACAAATATCTGGATGACGCATACCTTGCACACCTTCCAAGTGTCCGTGTGGTTCACGGTAAAGGAACCGGCGCTCTCCGCAGTGCCGTACACGGCCATCTGAAGCGTCTGAAATATGTAAAGGAATATCGTCTGGGTGAATATGGGGAAGGAGACTCCGGTGTCACTATTGTCACCTTTAAATAACATCCGCACAGAATAAAGTATGTGTATCTGTAGATGATTGAATAAAGTACCTGCGGCTGTCTGTACCTGAAATACGATACTTTTCAGGGTAAAAGCCGCAGGTTACAGAAAGGTTATGGTTATTTGTATGGTAAGCAAACAGAAAATTTTAATCGTAGACGACGACAATAATATCGCCGAGCTGATTGCCCTTTATCTGACAAAGGAATGCTATGAGACCATGATTGTCAACGACGGTGAATCCGTAATGCCTGCCATGGAAAGCTTTACCCCTAATCTGATTCTGCTGGATATCATGCTTCCCGGTATCGACGGTTATCAGGTATGTCGGGAAGTCCGCGCAAAATATTCTGTTCCTATCATCATGCTCTCCGCAAAAGGAGAAATTTTCGATAAAGTGCTGGGTCTGGAGCTGGGAGCGGACGATTACATTGAAAAACCTTTTGACTCCAAAGAACTGGTGGCAAGAGTCAAAGCAGTGCTCCGCCGGTATAAACCTGCAGCAGCCGTTCCCTCCAACACGGATGACAAATGCGTTCAATATACGGATCTGTCAGTCAACCTTACCAATTACTCTGTTCTCTACAAGGGACGGACTGTGGAAATGCCTCCCAAGGAACTGGAGCTGTTATATTTCCTGGCGTCTTCCCCCAACCATGTATTTACCAGGGAGCAGCTGCTGGACCAGATCTGGGGATATGAATATATCGGCGACACCCGCACGGTAGATGTGCACATCAAACGTCTTCGGGAGAAAATCAAGGACCATGCCAACTGGAAGCTCACCACCATCTGGGGCATCGGCTATAAATTTGAGGTGCGTAATACATGAAGAAAACCCTTTATCTGAAGTTCATTCTGGCATATTTTATCTTCAGTGTATTCAGCTTTATCATTGTCACTACTTTTGTGCCCAGTATGACCAGAGACCGGCTGGTTCGGGAAAAGGCGGAACATCTGTATATTGAAGCCAACCGCATTTCCGATACCTATGCCACCGGTCTCTATGCCCGTGAAATGGATTTGGAGACGGTAAAATCCCAGCTGGATTCTCTGGCTGTCTATCTGGATTCCATTATCCGTATCATCAATCCTTCCGGCAGTCTGGTCCTGGACACAGATTCCCCTCTGAATGTGGAACAGGTAATTACCATAGAGAATTTTGACCCTACCGCCACCGGCGGTTCTTATTATATGGTGAATACTTTTTTTGACAATTTTGAAGAAGAAGTGCTCAGTGTCTTCTCTCCCATTACTTCCGGCTACAAAGTGAAGGGGTATGTGGTCATCCATTGCAGTATGGCGGAAATTCAGGAATCCTGCAACAATATGCTGAATATTTCCTATATAACCATGGCGATACTGCTTTTGCTGTCCCTGATTATCCTGATTTTTTTCACAGAGATGGTCTATATTCCTCTGAGGAAAATCACCCATGCCACAGAACAGTACGCTGCCGGCAATATGCATTACGAATTTCAGGTGGAAAGTGACGACGAAATCGGTTACCTGGCCGCCTGTCTGAATCATATGGCCAGCCAGATTGCAGGTGCGGAAGACGATCAGAAGAAATTTATCGCCAATGTATCTCACGACTTTCGTTCTCCTCTGACTTCCATACGAGGTTACCTGGAAGCCATGATTGACGGCACCATCCCCGAAGATATGCACGGTAAATATCTGAATATTGTACTGAATGAAACCGAACGTCTGACAAAGCTTACCAACAGCCTGCTGTCTCTCAATAATCTGAACACCAGAGGCATGCTTCTGGACCTGACAGACTTCGATATCAACAGTGTCATCCGGTCCACGGCTACTTCCTTCGAAGGTACCTGCCGCAGGAAAACCATCGCCATAGAAATGATTCTTACCGGAGATGAGCTTCTGGTACATGCTGATATGGAAAAAATCCAGCAGGTCCTCTATAACCTGCTGGACAATGCCATCAAATTCAGCCATCATGACTCTATCATTAAAGTGGAGACCTTTGTGAAGAACAGTAAGCTCTTCGTATCGGTCAAAGACACCGGCATCGGTATACCAAAAGATGACCTGAAGCTTATCTGGGACCGTTTCTACAAATCCGACCTGTCCCGTGGCAAGGATAAAAAGGGAACCGGGCTGGGACTGTCCATCGTAAAGGAGATCATCAACTGCCATGGGGAACACATCAATGTGGTCAGCACGGAAGGGGCGGGAAGCGAGTTTGTTTTCTCTCTCCCTGTCGGAGGATGAAGAAGATTAGCTGTCAAAATAATAGTTTGCCACCAGTTTCTTCATCGTCATATATACCGGCTTATACAGTACCATCATCAGTGCAAAATTTCCCACGGCATGGAGAATGTCCATCTTCAGCCCTGCCACCCACCAGACAAATCCGGCATGCAGACCACTCTGCAGCCCACCGTCCACCGCGCCCACTGCTGCATAGGAAACCGCACACAGGAATCCGAAAAACAGACCGAAAACAGACGACAGAATACTCCAGAACCAGACGGATTCCTGCTTTCTGAATATATAGCTGACCAGGGCAAGCAGAGGCCATACATACATATAAGAAAACCACCACATTTCAAACCCATAGATCAGTCCTTCAATCAGGACAAAAGCCGGTATGGCAAAAAAGATTTTCCTGTGGAAAAAGACAGTAAATAAGATAATCCAGAAACTGACCAGTTCAATATTAGGCAAAAAGCTCAAAGCCGCCTTGCATACTTCCAGAATTGCCACCATCAGCCCGATGAGAGTTATATCCTGAACTGTCAGTTTTCCGTATTTTCGTTTTTCCGGTTCCCTTTTGAAATTCATTTTTCTCTCTTTATTCATTTCCTGTGCTCTTGTGAAATTCACGGAACTGTGTCATCTCTTCCTCACAGACTCTTCGGATTTCGGACATTCATTCTCCGGAAGTTGTATAGACAATGGAGAACACATCTCCATCCTCTACCGGCTGGGTATCAATACCGTAATTGCAATATTCCCCATTCACAAAGAATCCCCAGTATGCCCCATCCACATTGTAATCAGCCGTCTCATCGTTCACAGTTTCCACCATCATGCCATATTCGCTCTCGGTACCGGAAAAAGTAAGACCTTCCGCTTCCTCCATAGCCTGACGGAGATATTCCACATCTGTTTTCAGTTCATAGCTCGTCTTTTCCTCTGCCTGATTTACCACTTCAATGGTAATGGACTTGGAGCCTTCCACAGGTTTCTCCCGAAATACACTGTAAAGAATGGCAAACAGACCAATCAATACCACCAATACAATGATTCCGATTACAATTTTTTTGTTTCCACTGCTGCTTTTGCTGCTCATTTTCTCCTCCTGCCTGAATACATTTATCTGTGCATAATGAATAAGAATCCTGCTTTGCAGGATTCTCCGCCTGTGGGGGCGCAAAAAAGCTCCTGCATCATCACAGGAGCCGGCGTACCTTAACAGACAGATTCCTCTTCCGCACATTCGAAAGACAATCTGCCGATTCCGTACCAGCCAATTCCTCGTGACTACACAGTACCCATTACAGGCAGGTCTTCTGACTTGAGTATCATCACTCTGCTCCGCCTTCCCGGGGATTCTCCCAGTGACATGCACCGCCTTTGCTTCTGCGGTGGAAGCAGAACTCCTCTCTCACAGCGACGAGATCGTGCAGGTCTCTCACCTGCTTCCCTTTTCACCGGACCGAACATCTCAAACCTGACGCTCTCCGGCACCTGTAATGTCCATATACACTTGATTGTGTATTCTAGCACAATCATGAGAAAAAAACAAGCAGAAAAAACGATATCAAATCACCTTCACAAGCTTCAGATTTCTGTCCGCCAGAATCACGTCCGCCCGCTTTCCGGGACTCAGAGAACCAACCCTGTCATAAATCCCGATGCTTCTGGCGGGATTTATGGTAGCGGCAGCGATGGCCTCTTCCACAGGAATGCCGAAGGACACGGCAGTCCTCATACAGTCATACAGATTGGTGGCGGAACCGGCAATGGTGCCGTCGGAAAGTGTGGCAAGCTTTCCGTTCACCGTTACCTGCTGCCCTCCCAGATCGTAAGTTCCGTCTTCCATTCCGGCAGCGCGCATGGAATCGCTGATCAGGACGATTCTCCCCGGGAAAAGCTTAAAAGCGGCCCGCACCATGCTTTCATGTACATGAATTCCATCACAGATCAGCTCTGCCATACAGTTTTCCTCTTCTGCCGCGGCGCCGATAAGCCCCGGTGCCCTGTGTCCCAGGGGCAGCATGGCATTGAAGAGGTGAGTCACATGGTTTGCTCCTGCTTTCAGAGCTGCTTTTGCCGTATCGTAATCCGCTCCTGTATGTCCCAGAGAAATGGATACTTCATTGTGAAGCTCCCTGACAAACTCCATGGCACCTTCTACATCCGGCGCCAGAGTAACCAGACAAATCCGATTTCCGCAGGCCTGATTGCATTTCCGGAAAAAGTCCACATCAGGCGCCATAATGCACTCCTGCCTGTGAGCACCCTTTTTGGAAGCATCCAGAAATGGCCCCTCCATGTTGATTCCGGCTACATGCGCCATTCCCCGGCCTTCCTGAAAATTTCCCATCCGTTCAAAAAGGTGCTCCAGTTCCTTCCTGTGGATGGTCATGGAGGTAGGGCAGTAGGAAGTAATTCCATTGGCATATTCATAGGCAAGTATTTTCTCCAGGCCTTCCGGATTACCATCTGAAAAATCATGTCCCACCGCCCCATGGCTGTGTATATCAATCAGTCCCGGAAGCACCAGAAGATCCGAAGCATCTATCTCCGAATGGTCTGTTATCTGCCCGGCACTTTCCACAATAAATCCGTTTTCTATATATAGATCTTTTTTTACGAAAGTTTTATCTTCCTGATAGACACTGCCATTTTTGATAATCACAGCCTTTTATCCCTCCATTTAAAATATAAGTCTTAAACCTGCCTTTGGCACTTTAAATATAAATTACCTGTTCACTGTAACCTTTTTCACGTATCAGACTCAGCGCTGCTTCATCTGCAATTATCACTGTATCCTGATGCAGCTGCAACACAGAAGCCGGCACAGCCGGTATTACAGGTCCAAAGCAGGAGTCATAAAGAGCCTGCGCCTTTGCCTCTCCCGAAGCCAGAAGCAGAATCTTTCTCGCAGACATGATATTCCCCACACCCATCGTCAGAGCCTGGGTGGGAACTTCCTCTATGGAAGCAAAGAATCTGGAATTACTTTCTTTCGTCTCCTCTGTCAGCTTCACCACATGAGTCCCTTTCTCAAATACATCACAGGGCTCGTTAAAGCCGATATGTCCGTTGCCACCGATACCCAGGAGCTGTAAGTCAATTCCTCCCAAATCCCGGATAAGCTGATTATATCGACGGCATTCCGCTTCCGCGTCTTCCGCCAGACCATCAGGCACATTTGTCCTGTTCCTGTCAATATTTACATGATCAAACAGATTGGAATTCATAAAATACCGATAGCTCTGATCATGTTCCCCAGACAATCCTTTGTATTCATCCAGATTTACACTGGAGGCTCTGGAAAAGTCCAGATCTCCCTTTTCATACCATTCCACCAGCTGCTTATAAGCCCCTACCGGAGTTGAGCCTGTAGCCAGTCCCAATACTGATTCCGGTTTCAGAATGAGCTGAGCTGAAATCATGTTTGCCGCCTTACGACTCATTTCATCATAATTCTTTACTGCATAGATTACCATATTCCTGTACCCTTTCCTTTCTGTGATATATTAGAAATTTTATTATCATTTATTACGTTATTGCAATATGTCGGTCTGGACACATTACATATTCAGCAGATTTTTCAGCAGCGCGTCCGCCAGCCCAACATTATAACCTGCACTGCTGTAGAGACATTTCTTCTCATGATTCAGAACCAGAGCAAGTGGCAGATTACCTTTCTCTTCTCCAACCTGTTGGGCCAGAGCTGCTGCATTTTCATCAGAATCATCTATAAAGAGACTCAGCCGGGGCAGTGCCTTTATTGTCCGTTGAACAGTGACATTCTTCAAATCTTCCGAATTCTTTACTATCACATACAATGAATTCTTTAATTCTGCGAATTCTCTTCTTTTGTCATAAAGCTCATTTAAAATGTGTTCTGTTGGTTCTCTGCCCGGCTCAAGCCAGAGAAAAAGTACATTCTCCTCCTCCGGCATTTCTGACAATGCCATGTCTGTTCCTTTTAATGTCTTCAGGACAAAATCTTTCACCGGAACTTCCGCTGCTCCGCTTTCTTCCTGTAACTTTCCAAAAGAAAGTGTCTCTCTCCTGTCCTCTCCCTCTTTCAGGGAAAATACCGTCATTTTTACAATCTGATCACCGTTTTTCCGCCTGTCTGATGTCAGTATCCGATAGATTCCCGTTCTTAATTTCAATTCCAGTTCTCCGTCCTTTATCCTGTCCGGTATCTGATGAGGCCACAGACGCAGAAATCTTCCTTCTTCAAATCGTTCCAGAGAATAATGCTCCCAGTCGGACAACTTCGGACGATGTTCCGTTGAATCATCTTCACATAATATCAGTCTGCATTTTCTGTCATCCGCCAAATACTCCGCTGCTGTAAAATCTTCTCCGTTATAATACTCCACAGTACCGTCAAACGGATTCAATCTGGCCGGAATCCCCAGGCTGCGACAGAGATTGACACACAGGACCTTTTTTGAATGCCTGCTGCCAATCCCTCCCCTCAGACAATGATAAGAGGAAGTAATCAAGTCTTCATATTCCTCCTTCGGCAGAGACCGGATTTCTTCATCCACTGCCTTCCAGAGAATCGCCGGACATTTCCGCACTTCTTCCGTCACATCTTTACTCAGATACCGGGAAAGCATTGTCCGGCAGGGTCTGAGCATTTCATCCGACACCCGCGGAGACAGGAGAAACGGGAAAAAAATATCTTCCGGCAGATTTTCTGCATACGGAAAAGCATTTATGCAGCAATCCTTCAATATATCTGCATCTATATCCCAATAATCCTTCTCTCTCAGCGTATTCAGGACTTTCAGCTTCCATTCATGCCCATCGCCCTTTTTCCACGCAGACGGCAGATACTCTGCCGCATCCCACTCCAGAAAACGTATCATCTCTCTCATGTTCCCTCTGGCGCTGCGCAGTATTTCCTCTGCCTGACTTCTGTTCTGACCTTTAAAAAGCATCAGCACATTGGAAGCTTCCGCTTCCTCATAAAAGTTCTTTTCTTTCTGATTGCGGTGCAGAATCATTTCATCCAGCCGCTGTTTCCCAGCCTCCTCCCTGTCACTGGAAAAAGCTTTATATCCTGTCCGCGGCGCATGAAAGACAAATTCCATACTTTCTTCCGGACATTCCGGAAGAGACTTCATCTTAACAACGAATTCCGCCTTCTGCTTATCTTCCATGCAATGCAGAGGAATCCGTCTCTCTCCATACAGCCATTCCTTACCCTTATGCGATTCTCTGTAGCCCCCGGCACTTACCTGCAGATCGCCATATCCTGTGACCAGTCCGGCGATTCCGTAATTTTCCGGTTCGCATCCTGTCCATACTTCTGCTATTGTACCAAATGCTCCCTGATTTAAAACCTGAAATTCTACTTTTACTCCGGGGAGCAGATTCCCTTCCTCATCCTCTGCTTTTACTGACAGAGACACTGTGGGGGCATATCGGGACAAATGATTGAGAATTCTGACCGCACCCTTTTTTCCCACCTGTTCTTCCTTCGGCTCACAGCTGTCAAACCATCTGGAATGAACCATCATTGCCCTGGAAGAAGCCTCCTGAAACCATCCTCTGTTCAGGAGCGGTTCCGGCTCGCAGGCCCCCAGGAAATACCACTGTCCGTCACACCATACCTCCACCCATGCGTGATTGTCGTCACAGTGAGACCACAGAGGGGCGTATACCTGCCGGGCGGGAACTCCCATGCTGCGCAGAGCCGTCACTGTCAATGTGGATTCTTCTCCGCAGCGTCCAATAGCGGCTCCATACATGGTACAGGGATTCTGGGTACGATTATCTGTGGAGCGATATGTAGCTTCCCCTGCACACCAGTAATTGATATCCACCGCCGCATTGTAAAGGAAATCCGTTCGTACGGAGCCTGTCTCCTGAATCCTGTCATGGAAGAATTTTCTGGTCTTCGTAATGTCTTCATTGTTAATTCTGTGGTGCAATACATAATCAGCAAAAATATGTTCCGGTATACGACCGGAAAAAGGGCCATCCTGCCATAAATACACACCATGTTTTGCATAGTCCAGAAAAAGTGCTGCCGGATAATCCAGCATATCACTGACAGGCATGGCACTGTACAGAAAGGTAAGGGCCTGTCTTTCCTCTTCTGTACAGTCCGCCATGACATCCTGAATCTCTTTCTTTTTCTCTCGAAGGAAATCTTCCGTTCTGTCAGACAGTATTTTCTGTTTTACACTGCTGACTTTCCCACAGATGCTTTTCTCCGGCAATTCCATCCGGCGCCTGAATTCTGTTGTGATTTCGTCGTAATATTTCGTCGAGAACACTTTTTCCACCTTTCTCAGGAAATCGGAACACCGACAGATAATTTTCCTTACTCTTGATTTCCAATCCGAATCCCAAATGAGAATGTAAATTCATTCTCCAGAAAACGATACTGTTCTTCCGGTTCCGGTCCGCAGCTGTTGGAACCAATTCCATCCTGCCTGTAGTCAATACATAAAACGGTATATCCACACGGTACAATCTCATAATTATGTGCCTTTTCTGTGAGCTCTTCCTGGGTATAACGGGAAGCATTAAAAGAAAAAGGCTTTTCTGAAGCTACAGAAAGTTTATCCCCTTTGCCGGTTACTTCCACATAGCTTACATCCCAATGGCTTCCGTTTTCCTGAGGACGAATGTAATCCTCGAACAGGGAATCCACTGTTTCTTCAAACTTTCCATGCCAGGAGGCACGGCATTTATCAACATAACTTTCCACCGGACCCAATCCATAATATTCTACCTGTCCCATATCCTTGGGAAGCATCAGGCGGATACCGAATCTGGGCAGACGGGGGAATACCGGATTTTTCATGACTTTCAGGGATACATCCAGGCTTCCGTCCTCCCATACACGCCAGACAGCATGAATATCCATAATACGCTGTCTGTAAATCGCCAGAAGAGACAGATCACTGTTGATTTCAACAAATTGCTTACCTTTTTCTGTGTGCAGTGCATACTCTGTGTGATAACATCTTGTGACAGGTCTGTCATAATCTGTTTCTTTCCAGGTATTGCGGATATTCATATCGTTATCTGTAGGCGCACGCCATATGTTATACTGCATGGAATGCTCCAGAATCTTTTTGTTATCCTTTGTCATTTCCGCAAACACACCTTTGAATTTATCATAAGTATAACGGAAATGATCTGATATAATTGTCAGGTAGTGATCATCTTCCTCCGCTTTCAGATTTCCGCTTATGCCTTCGGATGTAAAAGGCTGACTCAGAATTTCAACTGCTTTTGCATTCTGGCTGTCAGATGCGGAAAGTTCTATCTCATCAAATCCAAGATTCCAGCCTTTCGGAAGTATTCCCCTTGTCTCTCTCAATATCCACATAAGTTTCAGATAGCATTTTCCATCCTTTGGTGCAGGAAGATTCAGGCTGATTTCTCCTTCTGTATGAGGTGCTATGTTCAGGAGATTTTCGTCTTCAATGACTCCGGATGCAATGATTTCACCGTCACAATTTACTTCCCAATTCAGTTTACAGTAATCCTTAAGATTTGTGAAATCCAGGTAATTGTGGATTCTGACCGCTTTCCGGGCAGCATCAAAGGAAACCGCTCTGGCAGGGCGATGGACATTTTTAAATTCTTTCAGTCCCGTATGAGGCCTGCGATCCGGATACACTAACCCGTCCATGCAGAAATTACCGTCATGAGGATACTCTTCATGATCTCCTCCATAATAGTAAATCTTTTTCCCCTCTATACTGAAACCTTTATCAATGGCATGATCACACCATTCCCATACCATTCCGCCGCAGAAACCATCATATTGCTGCATCACCTGGAAATAATCCTCCAGATTCCCAGGGCCGTTGCCCATGGCATGACTGTATTCACACAGGAACAGAGGCCTTCTGGAAGCCACATCATACCGATGATTGCTGTCCTGTACATCTGTCTGTGCAAAATATCCATGAATCCTTTTTATATCATGATACATTCCACTGTAAATGTCCACACAGGAATAGTCTGTGACTCTTCCTTCCGGCACATTGTAAGCATTTTCGTAATGAGTAATCCTGGTGTCATCGTAAGATTTTGTCCATTTCAGAGCTTCCTCAAAAGTACAGCCGTAAGCACACTCATTTCCCATAGACCAGCCGAATATACAAGGTCTGTTCTTGTCACGGATGACACATTTTTTCGTTCGATCTACCGTTGCCTGAATGAAATCTGGATTATCTGCAATCCACACATTTGAGGTTCTATCCTTCTGATTATAAGCCGAACCTGTTCCATGACTTTCATTATCCGCTTCATCCAGCACATAGAAGCCATACTGGTCGCAAAGCTGATAAAACTGGGGTGCATTGGGATAATGACTGGTACGAATCGCATTTACATTGTGCTCCTTCATCAACTGCAAATCCCGATGCATCTGTGCAGTGCTGATGGTAAATCCGGTTACAGGGTCGCTGTCGTGACGATTTACGCCATGGAATTTAACCTTTTCTCCGTTAAAATACAGAATTCCCTCTTTAATGCAGACCTCTCTCAGTCCAAGCTGTTCTGTGATGACTTCTCTTTCTGTCTCCATAACCAATGTATAGAGATAAGGAGTCTCCGCGCTCCAGAGATGAATCTGTTTCAACGGCAGAACAACACACCCGCTGCCATTTCCTTCACTTACTCTGTTACCGTCCATATCCTCTATGGATACATGCACAGGAATCTCATGATTCAGATAGGAAAATGCGATCTCCACATCGGCTTCAGTCCTGTCACGATTCAGACGAGTCCTGACAAAGTAATCAAAAATGCAGTTTTCAGGCCTGCTCAGCAGATACACATCCCGGAAGATACCGCTCATCCGGAATTTATCCTGATCCTCCAGATAACTTCCATCACACCATTTTAATACCAGTACAGCCAGCAGGTTATCTCCTTCTCTCAGGACGGAAGTCACATCAAATTCTGAGGTGGCATGGGACACCTGGCTATATCCTATGTACTGTCCGTTTATCCACACATAAAAGCAGGAATCCACTCCTTCAAAATTCAGAAAAACCTTCGGCGCATCTGCATTATTATGCCAGGTAAAATGACGTCTGTAAGTGCCGCATGGATTTTCATAAGGTACATAAGGCGGGTCCAAAGGAAACGGATAATTTATATTTGTATATTGGTGCCTGTCATATCCGTGATTCTGCCATACCGAAGGTACAGGAATTTTCTTCCAGTCAGGTCCGGAAGTATTCTCTTCCCGATAAAATTCTTCCCGCACATCATATACACTGTCATAATAACGAAAATCCCAGTCTCCGTTCAATAAAGTAAAGCGTGCCGACTTCTCCCTGTGCTCTGTCAGATCTGTCTGCTTTTTGTCGGAAGGGATATAATACGCCCGATCCGGCATCGTATTCTCATGTAATACATTCAAATCCTCAAAATGCTTTGGTACAATCATTTCTTCCACACCTTTCTTTTTACATTTTTATCGTTTTAAAGTCACATAAAGCTGCCGCATTTCTGCAGCAGCTTTTGCTTCCTATTAACAAATCCTTGTTCCTTCCGGTATGATATCATCCACAAACACCACCTGACAACCACATGCATTATTGGTTCCGGCCAACAGCATTCCCTCGCTTTTTACACCCACAAAACGGGTAGGCTGCAGATTTGCCACCACAATGATCTTCCGGCCGATCAATTCTTCCGGCTTATAGTATTGCTTAATGCTGGATACAATCACTCTCTCTTTGATACCGTCAAACAGAGTAATCTTATAACAGCTGTGTGACTTTCTGATTTCAGCACATTTCAGTACCCTGCACACCCGCAGATCAATTGTTCTGAATGCGTCAATACTGATTTCTTCTGCAACAGGTGCCACCTCATCCGGCTCTCCATATTCTACCGCAGGCTTTTCCTCTTCCTCCACCTCTTCCGGAGCCGTCAGGACCTTCGTTTCTTCCTCGGTAATCGGTGTGGAGAAATCCAGCAGAGAAAGGAATCTGTCCTTTTCAATGGCATAAAGGAACAGATAAAGTCTGGGGCCTTTCTCCTTATTCAGCAGCAGCTTATATACATCCTTGAAGAAAGTTCCCTGCAGGGCCTTTAAATTTTCCACATCATAGCCATATATTCTCTTAGGAATCTCATACAGTTCTTTATTCAGATCTTCCAGCGTATACTCATTTCCGGAGAGATATTCATACAGCATTTTCACAGCTGCTTTTTCCTGCTCATTCAATTCATTATACACAGGCCAGTTTCTCACCGGACAAAGCTTATTTACATTCTCCGGAGAACAATTCTCCAGCCAGTATTCAGCCAAACCCAGACGCTCTTTGAAATCTTCATATTTATATGGTGTTCCTATTTTCTCGAATACTGTCTCCAGCATATCCGGATTGAAATCCACAATGGAACCAAGCTGAACCAGATGAGACATGGGAACCGTTCTGATCTTCTCATCAAACATCAGACAGCTGTTCATAATATCCTTTATATATTCATCCGCAGAGCCATCCAGATAACTGTTGTACTGCCTGTCAAACTCAAAATACTGTCTCAGAATCCCGTCGTCAAAGCAGAAATCAAATGCTTTATTAGGTTCCGATTTGGCATAGAGCCACAGAATCACTTCCGGCTGATAGATGCTCAGCAGCGTACTCGGAGTCAGATTCAAACCGGAAGAGCCAGACATCTTACCTGTGGAACCTTTTATACCGATAAATTCATATCCCTGAAAAACAGGGGCATCATAATCAAAAATCTTTTTTGCAATGACTTTACTGGTATCATAGCTTCCCCCCGGACTTGCGTGATCCTTTCCGCCCGGCTCGAAGTCAACCTGCTCATATTTCCAGCGCATGGGCCAGTCAACCTTCCAGGCCAGCTTGCAGTTATAATCTTTCGTAAAATCATGTTCTCCTTTATAACCGCACTTACAGATATAGTCTGCTCTGGTACAATCTTCCGAAAGGCCGAGTATCTTTGTGGTATCCCTGTGACATTCCGGACAATAGATACTCACCGGATAATAAGCTTCCCTTTCTCCTTCCTGTGCGTCCTGTGTACGGAAGCTGTCAAGAATATCAAATATTTCACCTCTCTTGCGCAAAGCTTCAATCACATAATCCTTATATTTTCCGCTCTTATTCATCTGAGCCTGATATCTGTATTCCATTTTAATGCCGAATTTTTTAATGGAAGCTTCAAATTCTTTCTCAAAATATTCCGCATAAGACTTTTCTTCCGTATCAAAAGGATTCGGCGTATCCGCATAGGAAACTCCGATATACTTTTCCATATCATCCCTTACTTTAGCCACATTCACCGGAATTTTCCGTACCCTGTCATACTCGTCCCACGAGAACAGAAGTTTTGCTTTTTTCCCTTTTCTCTCCAATGCTTTCGCCACAAAAAGGCTGGTGGCAATATCTCTGAAATTACCGATATGAACGGAACCGGAAGGGCTGATTCCAGCGGCACATACATATTCTTCTTTGTTCGGATTTCTGCTGATAATTTTTTCCGCAATCTTGTCTGACCAATGCATTTGTAATCCTGTCCTTTCTGTAACCTGCGGCCATTTTGGGCTGCTTCCTGCATTATACAGTACGCCTAACTTAAAGTCAATTGTCGGAACAGGCTTTTCTCATGTTTATTTCCCTGATATTGCGCTTGCATTCACTGCTTCGGATGTTGTACAATGCTGAATAGTTACAAATATTCCTCACATAAAGTATAACCAAAACGGAGTCAGTTTCATATGGACAAAATGAGAATGGAGTCAGTGGATATTTTTCAGCAAAATATAAATCAACTTGAGGCGCTTTTTCCAGAATGTATTACTGAATGCATGGGAAAAGACGGTAAAATGATAAAAACTGTAAATTTTGAACGTTTCAGACAGCTTTTTTCCGATGAATTGCAGGAAGGCAATGAAGTCTATGAGTTCACCTGGGTTGGAAAAAAAGCAGCCATTGCCGAAGCCTGTAAACCTGTTAGGAAGACGCTGCGTCCATGTCCCGACGAAAGTGTAGACTGGAATACCACTGAAAATATCTATATTGAGGGAGACAATCTGGATGTATTAAAGCTTCTTCAGGAAAGCTATCTTGAAAAAGTGAAAATGATTTATATTGATCCGCCTTACAATACCGGCAATGACTTTATTTATCAGGACAACTTTGCTCAAAATGCAGATAAATACAATGAACTCACGGAAAAATTTGATGAACAGAATCGTTCTCTGTTTAAAAATACGGATTACAACGGACGGTTTCATTCAGACTGGTGCAGCATGATTTATTCCCGGCTGATGCTGGCGAGAAATCTGCTGACAAAGGATGGTGTCATTTTTATCAGCATTGATGATCATGAGGTGGCGGCTCTGCGTTTTATCTGTGATGAAATATTCGGAGAGCGCAATTTTATAGCTCAGATTGTATGGGAAAAAGTTCACACCCGGAAAAATTCTGCCATTAATTTTTCCGGCTCTCATGAATATATTCTGTGTTATGCCAAAAAAAAGAGAGAAAATGCCGGAGACGGGGATGGATTTCGAATTCACCTGCTGCCCAGAGAAAATACGGATGCTTACGGCAATCCTGACAATGACCCAAAGGGTCCCTGGAAGGCAGACCCCATAACTGCTCATAATTATTATAGTGCGGATTATCAGATTACAAAACCGGATGGTACAATTATCAGCAGACCAAAGGACAGATACTGGGCTTTCAGCGAAGACACCTGGAACCGGCTTGTCAGTGAAAATGCAGTCATCTGGGGAAACGGGGATTCCATGCCTATGATGAAGCGCTATCTCTGTGACGTAAATGACGGACTCGTTCCAACTACGTTATTCACAAGGAAATTTGCCGGAGATACTTCCACGGCCAAGAAAAATATGGATGCTCTCTTTGATGTCAACGGACTGTTTGACTATACAAAGCCGGTAAAGCTTTTATACAGGCTGCTGCAGATTTCCACAGAGGAAAATGATATCGTTCTGGATTTCTTCTCCGGCTCCGGAACAACCGCTCAGGCAGTTATGGAATATAATTTCAAAAGCAATGGACATCGAAAATTTATCATGGTGCAGATTCCGGAAAAGCCTTCTGAGAATTCCACTGCCTTCCAGACAGGATATGAATCTATCTGTGAACTGGGGAAGGAACGTATTCGCCGTTCCGGGGCAAAACTGAAAAAAGAATACTCTGATACGGTTCAGAACCAGGATACAGGTTTTCGTGTTTTCAGGCTGGCTGACAGCAATATGACTGATATTTATTACAGTGCAGATGAATATGAACAGAATATTCTGTCTCTCATGGAATCAAATATTAAGTCAGACCGGAATGATCTCGATCTGATATTCGGCTGTCTTCTGGAATGGGGACTGCTTCTTTCCATGCCTCTGCGCAGTGAAATGTGGGGAAATTCTCATATTCATATTTACAATGATGGAGATATGATTGCCTGTTTTGATGAGGATATACCGGAAAACATCATTACTGAAATAGCCGAAAGGAAACCTGGCCGGGCTGTATTTCGGGACTTGAGCTTTTTATCCAGTCCGGTCAAAATAAATGTAGCAGAAATTTTCAGAATAATTTCACCTGAAACAAAAATCAAAATTATTTAAATAAATATAATGCATTTGACGAAGTTTTACAAATAAACATGGACTTTCTTTACTGTTTTGTGATATGATAAAAAAAATATACACGAAAGGTAAAATATTATGATTTCTGATAAATTATATTCCATGGCATTTAAATTCAAAAAGAAAAAAGTTTGGAATATCATATTGAATGTACATGTTTTTGCGGTAAAATTTTCCGATGGTAACACAGGTTATATTAACATTACCAATTCCGTAAACGGACGCAGCTGCCTCACCATTTATCTGGGAGATAAAGGTTTCAATTGCCTCCGCACCATTACAGAGTTGGACAAAATACTGACAGATTCTTTTTCTCCCTTTAAATTTCAGGAAGCTCTGATTCAGCAGGAATGTATTAAATGTCTTTTTGTCGGTAAAAATCAGCTCACAGAAGAAGAGCAGGAAGAAATCAAAAATTATACTGCTTCTCATGATATACGGCTCTCCGGAAAGAACGCATATCCTCAGTTTATTAAATATACCACTAATTGTATACCTGTCTTATTTCTGACCGAACAGGAGCAGGAGTACCTCTGTGAAGCCTTTTCAGCTTCCATGGCACTGGCGGATATTCTCATAAATGACATGAATTATACTCTGGGAATGACACAGATTTATGATGATCCTGATACGGTTGTATCTCTGAAATTGAAGGGGGGAAAATATATAACAGAAGAAATACCTGTACCTGAAAAAATTTCTCCATCGTATCCCTCTCCAAAAGCCACCAATGATATTGCCGTTGCCAAATTAAAGAAACAAAAGAAAGTCGGCATATGGGAATGTGAAATTATCCGTTTTCCTCAACCTGTTCAAAATAGTCCGGAAGAAATCCCCAATTATCCTGTTGTTTTAATTGCAATAGAAAGTGCTACTGATTATTTTCTCTCCATATCGCCGGTATCTCATTATGAAGAAAACCCTGATCATCTGATTGACAATTTTATAGATTCTTTTCTGCAGCATGAATTATGTCCCAAAGAGATTAAAGTCCGGGATGAACGCACTTATGCCTTTGCAGAAGATATATGTAAAAAGTTGAAGATTTCTCTCAGTTTTGAGAAAGAATTAAAAGTCCTGGAGGAAGCAGAACTTACCTTCTGGGATCGATTCGGAATACCGGAGCAGGAGAAACCACAGGAAGATAAAGTGACTCCTATTTCTGTGAGACAGTCCTATATTATCAGTGTTTCCCTTGGTTCCGGCTGTTACCGACATATTCAGATTTCAGGCAACAGCAGATTATCAGATCTTCATACGTCTATTCTGAATGCATTTGAATTAAAAGAAGAAGACCATGAACATGGATTTTTTATGGACAATAAAATATGGAGCAATGAAAACTGTTATCTGGCAAATCCTCCCTACCCTGAGTTTCCTTCTACTTATGATTACAGATTAAGCCAGATCGGATTATCCAAGGGCAAACAGTTTAAATATCTTTTTGATTTCAGGAACGAGTGGAAATTTCAGTGTAAAGTACTTCAGGTTACAGACACAGATATCAAAAAAACGATTGTCATAAAAAGTAAAGGAGATGCTCCGGTATCCAAATAAATACAAAAAGGTGACAAAAGAGCTGCGACACGGTCAGTGTTACAGCTCTTTTTATTACTTTATGTTTCCTGATTTTCTTCTGTTCCTTTTATTACATTTTCACTTTCCTGTATCTCTTCTTCTTCAATCTCTTTCATGGCATCTTCCGGGTCATCAAATTCCTGCTCTCCGTCGGATACTTTTTCCCTGACTTTGGCTATCTGCGCTATCTTAACGCCTTCTTCCATATCAATCATCTTCACACCGGAAGTAACTCGTCCCAAAGTAGAAATGTCCTGCATCCTGAGCTGGATAATAATGCCTTCCGTACTGATCATCATAATTTCGTTTTCATCAGTCACAGCCTTGACGCCTACCACATTTCCTGTTTTTTCTGTGACTTTATAACATTTAATTCCCTTACCGCCGCGATTCTGAACAGTAAACTCATTCAGGTAGGTACGTTTTCCCAGTCCGTTTTCGGATACAATCAAAAGAGAATCACCCTGGCTCTGAAGCTGCATGCCGATAATTTCATCTTCATCGGATAAATTCATACCGATTACACCCATGGAACTTCTGCCTGTGGATCTTACATCTGTCTCCTTAAAGCGAATGCAGATTCCCTGTTTGGTCACCAGGAAAATTTCGCTGTCCTTATCCGTAACCTTGACTTCAATCAGCTCATCATCACTTCTGAGATTTATCGCCGTCAGACCCTTTTTCCGAATATTCATAAATTCCATCATGGAAGTCTTCTTTACGATTCCCTTCTTCGTGACCATGAAGAGATTCTTCTCACTGTCATACTCCTTAATGGGAATCATTGCCGTGATTTTCTCTTCCGGTGCCAGCTGCAGCAGGTTAACTATCGCCGTCCCTCTGGCTGTTCTTCCTGCCTCCGGAATCTCATAAGCCTTCAAACGGTACACCCGTCCCAGACTGGTGAAGAAATTCAGATAATGATGCGTGGTGGTCATCAACAGATCTTCTATAAAATCACTGTCGATGGTCTGCATACCCTTAATTCCTTTTCCGCCTCTGTTCTGAGATTTAAAATTATCCACTGTCATTCTCTTGATATATCCCAGAGAAGTCAGAGCAATCACTGTATTTTCGTTTGGAATTAAATCCTCCACAGATATATCAGAATCATCATAGCTGATTTTACTACGTCTGTCATCTCCGAATTTCTCAGAAATCTCCATAATTTCTTTCTTGATAACACCCAACAGAAGTTTTTTATCAGCCAGAATCGTCTTCAATTCCTTTATCCTTTTCTGAAGCTCCTCATGTTCATTCTCCAGCTTTTCTCTTTCCAGACCAGTGAGAGCTCTCAGCCTCATATCCACAATGGCCTGTGCCTGCGGGTCAGAAAGTTCAAATCTCTCCATCAGTCTTTCTTTTGCAATCTGTGTATTTCGGCTGCTGCGGATAATGGATATGACTTCATCAATGAAATCAAGCGCTTTTAACAATCCCTGTAAAATATGATCTCTTTCTTCCGCTTTATTCAGATCATACCTGGTTCTTCTTGTGACTACATCCTCCTGATGAATCAGATAATATTTCAACATATCAGGAAGATTCATTATTTTCGGCTGCTGATCCACCAGAGCCAGCAAAATGACACCAAAGGTGTCCTGGAGCTGCGTATGTTTATATAATTGATTCAGTATTACGTTGGCGTTGGCATCCTTGCGGAGTTCAATGACCACTCTGATACCTTCTCTGTTGGATTCGTCGCGTATATCTGTGATCCCGTCAATCTTCTTCAGCTTTACCAGCTCTGCAATCTTGATAATCATATTTGCCTTATTGACCATGTAAGGCAGTTCAGTTGCAACAATCTGGCTTTTACCGTTGGGAAGCGTTTCTATATTGGTCACGGCACGGACTATAATTTTGCCTCTTCCCGTTCTGTAGGCCTCATTACAGCCTCTTGTCCCCAGAATGAGACCTCCTGTAGGAAAATCAGGCGCTTTCACAATAGAAAGAATTTCTTCGATAGAAGTCTCCCTGTTCTCATTTACCCTGTTATCTATGATTTTCACAATAGCACTTACTATTTCACGAAGATTATGAGGCGGTATATTGGTAGCCATACCAACTGCAATCCCTGTGGTACCATTTACCAGCAGATTCGGATAACGGCTGGGAAGTACATCCGGTTCTTTCTCCGTATCATCAAAGTTTGGTGAAAAATTCACTGTATCTTTGTTGATATCAGCCAGCAGCTCCATGGAAATTTTAGAAAGTCTTGCCTCTGTATAACGCATGGCAGCCGCACCGTCCCCATCCATGGAACCGAAATTCCCATGTCCGTCCACCAGCGGATACCTTGTGGACCATTCCTGTGCCATATTAACCAGAGCCCCATAAATGGAACTGTCTCCGTGGGGATGGTATTTACCCATTGTATCACCGACAATACGTGCACTTTTACGATGAGGCTTATCCGGACCATTGTTCAGCTCAATCATGGAATAAAGCACCCTGCGCTGAACAGGCTTCAAACCATCTCTGACATCCGGAAGCGCCCTGGAAGCAATGACACTCATAGAATAATCGATGTAAAAGGATTCCATTTTCTCTTTTAAATCTACTTCATGAATCTTGTCAATCTCCGGGTTATTATCAAAAATATCATCTTTCATTCTGTTCCTCTTTCATTGTCACAGGAACTGCCGTGAAATAACCTGTGTAATCAAATTATTTCCGGACAGTTCCTTACTCTCAAGCTCAAAAAGTGTCATTTGATATCCAGATTCTTCACAAACTTTGCATTTTCCTCGATAAACTCCCGTCTGGGTTCTACCTTATCTCCCATAAGTGTGGTAAAAGTAAGATCCAGCTCAGATTCCATCTCCTCATTATAGTTCACGCGCAGAAGAATTCTCCTGGCCGGGTCCATGGTTGTCTCCCAGAGCTGCTCTGCATCCATTTCTCCCAATCCCTTATAACGCTGTATTTTATTATTCTGGTCTCTGCCCACTTCCTTCAGAATTTCGTCCAGTTCTTCGTCACTGTATGCGTACCACACCTTTTTATTCTTTTCCAGCTTATACAGAGGAGGCTTTGCCAGATACACATGGCCCTCTTTAATCAGATCAGGCATAAAACGATAAATAAAAGTGAGAAGTAAAGTGCTGATATGAGCTCCGTCCACATCTGCATCCGTCATCAGTATAATTTTGTCATAACGAAGCTTTTCGATATTGAAATCGTCATGAATGCCTGTGCCGAAAGCTGTAATCATTGCCCTGATTTCCGCATTGGAATAAATTTTATCCAGTCTGGCCTTCTCCACATTCAGAATCTTCCCCCTCAGAGGTAATATGGCCTGTGTTGCACGAGACCTGGCTGTCTTCGCACTTCCCCCTGCGGAATCACCTTCCACAATATAGATTTCACAGTTTTTCGGATCCTTATCGGAACAATCCGCCAGCTTGCCGGGCAGGGCCATTCCGTCCAGAGCAGTCTTCCTTCTGGTCAGATCCCTTGCCTTGCGGGCGGCCTCCCTTGCTCTCTGAGCAAGAATAGATTTCTCACAGATAGATTTTGCCAGCATGGGATTCTGTTCCAGGAAATAAGTAAGCTGTTCACTGACAACTCCATCCACAGCACCTCTGGCTTCACTGTTTCCCAGCTTTTGCTTTGTCTGTCCTTCAAACTGAGGATCTTCTATCTTCACACTGATTATGGCAGTGAGTCCTTCCCTGATATCTTCCCCTGAAAGATTGGGCTCGTTCTCCTTTAAAAGCTTTGCATTCCTTGCGTAATCATTGAAAGTCTTCGTAAGAGCGTTTCTGAATCCCTGTAAATGTGTTCCGCCTTCAGGTGTGTTGATATTATTCACAAAACTGAATACACTTTCATTAAAGGAATCATTATGCTGGAAGGAAACCTCCACATACACACCGTTTCTCTGTCCTTCAAAGTAAAGGATATTCTCATAAAGAGGAGCCTTGCTTCTGTTCAGATAAGATACGAATTCCCTGATTCCGCCCTCATAGTAAAATTCTGCTTTCTTCTCCTTCTTTACTTTTATATTCTCTTCCCTTTTTTCTTCTCCGGATCCGCTTTCCCCGGCTTCCTGCTCTTCTTTTCGATCTTCTTCCGCTCTTTTTAACAATTCATTGATCTGGCTGTTCTCATGTTCCTGAAGAGTTTCTGCTTCTGATCTTCCATCCCTCAGTATAATTCTCAGACCTTTGGTCAGAAAAGCCATCTCGCGAAGCCTTATTTTCAGTAAATCAAAGTCAAAAATCGTAGTTTCCGTGAAAATAGTCTTGTCCGGCAAAAATGTGATTTTACTTCCCGTTTCTTCTTCTCCGCAGGTTCCGATAACTTTTAAGGGATAACATACATTTCCCCGCTCATAACGCTGCCTGTAAACCTTTCCCTCCTGACGGATTTCCACTTCCAGCCATTCAGAGAGAGCGTTTACCACAGATGCTCCCACACCATGCAGACCTCCAGACACCTTATAACCGCCTCCGCCGAACTTTCCTCCGGCGTGCAGAACAGTAAATACCACCTCTACCGCAGGAATGCCTGCCTTCTGATTGATGCCTACAGGAATTCCCCGTCCATTATCAATAACAGTTACAGAATTATCTTCATTTATTCTTACATCAATAGTATCACAGAATCCGGCCAGTGCCTCATCTACTGAATTATCCACAATCTCATACACCAGATGATGAAGACCTCTGCTGGCAGTCGTTCCTATATACATTCCCGGACGCTTTCTAACCGCTTCCAGTCCTTCCAGAATCTGGATCTGGTCTGCACCATATTCATGTTCCACTGCAGTGTTGTTGATTGTTTCTTCGTTCATACAAATATATCCTTTCTGTTTTACGATACAACATCCGTATTCATACAGCTTACGGTTCCTTCCGATACCCTGTAAACCCTGTTGATTTCAAATCTGTGGTTGACAAATTCTTCCAGACCGGTACAGGTAATGATGGTCTGAATATCCCCTATACTGTTTAAAAGGTAATTCTGCCTGTTAGAATCCAGTTCAGACAACACATCATCCAACAAAAGGATTGGATTATCTTTGGTAATTTTCTTCACAAGTTCTATCTCAGATAGTTTCAAAGACAGGGCTGCCGTCCTCTGCTGCCCCTGAGAACCATATCTTCTGATATCTACATTTTCTATCATAAAGGAAAAGTCATCCCTGTGAGGACCTGTCGATGTCATCTTTGATCTGATATCTTTTTCCTGACTCTGTCGTAGCTTTTGTTCAAAATCCTCAATCTCAACATCCGGCTCATAATGGATGACAAGGTTCTCTCTGTCCCCTGAAAGCTTTCTGTGAATATCATAAATAATATCATTTAACTGTTCTGCGAATAACTTTCTGCGCTCTATTATTTTGCTTCCGAAAGAGACCAGCTGCATATCCCATATTCCCAAAGTTTCCTTCAGTGACGGATTCATATACATATCTTTTAACAGTTTGTTGCGCTGATTGACAATTTTATTGTAATGATTCAGATTATAAAGGTAGAAGCTGTCCAGCTGGCACAGTTCCATATCCACAAATCTTCTTCTTTCAACGGGCCCGTTCTTGATAATTCCCAAATCCTCCGGTGAAAAAAATACCACATTACACAGACCAAGCAAATCCGCAGCCTTTTTTATCTTCTGTCCGTCGATGGCAATTCCTTTTGATTTGCTTTTTCTTAAGTGCATATCCACTCTCGTCTCCACACCCTCTTTTTCCAGAAAAGTTCTGATATGTGCCTCTTCTCTGTCAAAATTGACGATTTCTCTGTCCTTGCTTCCCCTGTGGGACTTTGTGGTGGCAGCCATAAAAATAGCTTCCAGTATATTCGTTTTTCCCTGCGCATTATCCCCATACAGGATATTTGTCCCTCTGTCGAACTGCATGTTAAGAAAATCATAATTTCTGTAACCTGCCAGTTCTATTGATTTGATCACCATATTAATACCGTCTTCACAATTCTATTTTAATGGTTTTTCCTTTATATTCCACAATATCGCCGGCTGACAGCTTTTTACCGCGTCTGGTTTCAGTCTCTCCGTTCACTTTTACCAGACCCTCCTGAATCTCATACTTTGCTTCCACACCGGAATCTGTCATACCGGCAGCCTTTAAAGCCTGACCAAGTTTTATATAATCCTCTTTCAGATGTATGATTTCCATTCTCTATCTCTCCTCAGAAACTGCCGCCGAATCATTTCCATTGTTCTGAAAATGATACCTGCATGAGATTTTGCTCAATGTTACTGACGGCCTGCATAATTTGCTACAAGACTTACCGGAAGTATCAGGTAAATATATCCCTTGTCCTCATTTTTGATGAAGCAGGGAGCCTTTGGATTTACCATGTACAGATCCACTTCTTCTTCATCTATGACACGAAGCGCATCTATCAGAAATTTCGGGTTAAAACCGATCATCAGATCTCTTCCCTGCTTTTCGATGTCAATATCTTCATTCATACTTCCCAGCGCGGATTCAATTCTCAGTGCCATGCCTGCATCGCTGATGTTGATTACAATAGGCTTTCTGTCCCCTTCTCTGGTCAGAAGAGTGGCTCTGTCAATACAGTTCAGGAATTCTTTCTTATTTACCCGTACCTTTGTCTCATAGTCGCTGGAAAGCATTCTGTCAATGTTGAAATATTCTCCTTCTATCAGTCTGGATACTACAACTGTATTCTCAAATTCAAACACAATATGTTTTGAAGTAAAATATATGGTCAGAAAACTGTCCGCTCCTCCGGGAAGAATCCTGCTCACCTCATTCAGGGTTTTCCCTGGAACAATCACCTTCTTTGGCGCGTAGGTTTCCCGCAGCTGAATTTTACGGATCGAGATACGATGCCCGTCTGAAGAGACCAGCTTCAACTCGTCTCCATTGATCTCAAACAATTCTCCTGTCATCAGTTTATTATTGTCATTATCCGCAATGGAAAAAATTGTCTGTCTGACCATTTCCTTTAAAGTAAACTGGCTGATTGAAATACTCTCTTCCTTTTCCACTACAGGCAGATAGGAGAAATCTTCTCCGGATTTACCCATTAAAGTAAATTTTGCTTTTTCACAGGTAATGATTGTCTTATAAGAAGCATCTGTTTCTATTCTGATAGAACTGTCGGGAAGCTTTCTTACAATTTCAAGAAATATTTTCGCATCCAGTGCAATCAATCCCTTTTCCAGGATTTCTCCTTCTATGACTGTCTCTATTCCCAGATCCATATCATTGGCGGTTAAGGTGATCAATCCGTTGGAAGCATCTATCAATATACATTCAAGAATGGACATTGTCGTTTTGTTGGGAACGGCTCTTGATACAATCTGTACACCATTCAGAAGATTTGATTTGGAACAAATTAATTTCATGTAGATAACTCCTTCCCTGTCAGAAAATTTCGCGTTTCTTATATATAGATAAAGATATTCATAATATTATTAATAAGGGTTGTTGATAAGTGCATAAGTGTCTCTATTATACTATTTTTCAAGGAAAAATGGAATGGAAAACTTGTTAATAATGAAAAAATATCCTGAGAATAAAAATGAAGTTATTCACAGTCGTTTTTCTCTTTTCTTTTCCTTCCTGTTCAGGACGTACATTAACCACATACTACCCACATGGATATGTGGGTAATTTTCTCTGGAAATGGTTTATCTTCTGAAGGATTTATCTTCTAAGAAGGATTTATCTTCTAAGAAGGATTTATCTTCTTTATTATAATATCCACCTTATTTTTAAGATCTTCATTTGTCTGTATTTCCGCGGTAATTTTGTTGACTCCATGAATAATCGTGGTGTGGTCCTTTTTTCCCAGAAGCTTTCCTATGTTCATATAAGAGGTATCTGTCAGTTCCCGGCAGAGATACATAACAATCTGTCTGGGAAGTACAAATTCGGAATTTCTTTTTTTCGATGTAATATCTTCCGGTCTCACGCCAAAGTGTTCGGAGACCACATTAATAATCAGAGCAGGAGTAATCTCTCTTGCCTTGTTGGGGTAAATGACGTCCTTCAGCGCTTCTTCGGCCACTGCAAGGGTCAGGTCCACTTTGTTCAGCTTACCGGCGGCGGCTACTTTATTGAAAGCACCTTCCAGTTCTCTTATGTTGGATTTGATATTGGTAGCAATATATTTGATAATTTCTTCATCAATGGGGTGTATGGAATGCTCGGCATTTTTCCGGAGAATTGCCATTCTCGTCTCATAATCGGGAGGTTGTATATCGGCAATCAGTCCCCATTCAAATCTGGAACGAAATCTTTCGTCCAGAGTCTCTATTTCTTTCGGCGGCTTATCCGAGGACAGGATGATTTGCTTTCTGGCTGAATGAAGTACATTAAATGTGTGGAAAAATTCTTCCTGTGTACTTTCCTTTCCTATAATAAACTGAACGTCATCTACCATCAGAACGTCTACAGTTCTGTATTTTTCGCGGAGCTTTGTCATGGAAGCAGCATTACCGCTTCTGATAGATTCGATTACTTCATTTGTAAACTCTTCGCTGGTCACATAGAGAACTTTTTTATCTGGATTCTGTTCCATAATAAAATGTCCTATGGAATGCATCAGATGTGTTTTGCCCAGGCCGGGACCTCCGTATAGATAAAGAGGATTATAAGTGAGTCCGGGAGATTCCGCCACTGCAAGGGAAGCGGAATGGGCAAATTTATTGCTGCTGCCTACCACGAAAGTATCAAATTTATATTTTGGATTGAGATTTGCATTTTCGGAATTGATGTGATTGGAGGGATCGTTTTCTGCAGGAAGGTTGTCCTTTTGCATTTCTTTGATCACATCTTTTTCCTGGACGAATTTAATATCATAATCTTCTTCCAGCATCTCCGTTATGGTGACCTGAAAAAAACTCTTATATCTGGAAGAAATATAATCAATCATATGAGACTGTTCTTCCGGTATGATGATGCTTACAATATGATTGTCCGCATTGTACAATGCAAGTGGTTCTACCCATGTCCTGTAGGAAATATCAGTCAGATCATATTCTCTCTTAATGGTTTCCTTTATGGCAGTCCAGTTTTCCCTGATACTTTCCATTGTCTTTTCCTCCCTCGAACGAAAATGCTGCATTTCACTATTGTAATATAGTTTTCAAAAGATTTCAAATATTAGTTTTGAACATATACAGGGATAAAATTATCCACATAATGTGAATAACTTTGTTTATAATTTACTTGTATACATACTTATGTGGATATAAATGTGAATAAGTGGATAAGTATACATTACGAAAAAAGGCTGTTTTATAAGGGGCTGTGATTAATTTGTGTTTTATTACACAAGATTCATACCATTTTTACTTGAATTATCCACAAATAATCAACATACTGTGTATAACTTATTAACACGAATTTGTTGTGGATATCTATGTGTATAACCCATGTAAAATTTTTTTATTATATAAATATCCTGTTTTTGCCGAATTTTCCTTGACATAAGGCTTTTTTTTTTATACAATCAATATGCTATTTTCCTGAAATATACGTGTGAAGAGAAAATAAGTTGCCTTTATATAAAAGGTTCAGAGAAAAGGAGGTGCTTTTCCATGAAAATGACATTTCAGCCCAAAAAGCGTTCGCATGCTCGGGTTCACGGATTCAGAGCAAGAATGAGTACTCGCGGTGGAAGAAAAGTTTTGGCGGCCAGACGTGCAAAAGGAAGAAAAGTATTGTCCGCATAGGTCACAGAAATGTGACCTTTTTGATTACGTTTGTGAAATGCAGACGGAGGATGGCAGATGAGGTTTTCTGAAAGTCTGAGTAAAAATCACAGGTTTCAATTCGTTTACCAGAATGGTAAATCTTATGCAGACAGATATCTGGTTATGTATGTGAAGGAAAATGGCACGGAGAAGAACCGGATTGGAATCAGTGTGAGTAAAAAGGTCGGAAACAGTGTGGTCAGGCACAGAGTGACGAGACTGGTGAGAGAAAGTTACAGATTACATGAAGCGATATTCAATAGTGGTTTGGATATCGTAATCGTTGCGAGGAAGAGCACGGCTTCGGCAGGATACTATGAGATTGAAAAAGCCCTGCTTCACCTTGGAAAGCTTCATCATATTATCAAGGTATATTTTTATGTTGATTAAGGCTTTGGAAATTTTATGAGAGCATGAAAAAATTATTGGTTGCCGGTATTCGATTTTATCAGAAATATTTGTCTCCCTTGAAGAGAACAAAATGTCCTTATATACCGTGTTGTTCTCAGTATGGCTTAGAGGCCATTCAGAAGCACGGTGCTTTTAAGGGCAGTTTGCTGGCCGGGTGGAGAATACTGCGCTGTAATCCTTTTTCAAAAGGGGGATTTGACCCGGTTCCGGATGAAATTGTCATCGGAAAAAGGAGAAATCAGGGGAATTGATGAACCGACACAATCTGACTGAGAGGATAGAGAATAAATGAATTTAATTTTACTGACTCAGAATACCACCCCAATTATAGGGCAGGTTGCATGGCTGCTCGGTAAAATCATGAACGCAATCTTTTATGTGATTGATTTTATCGGAATTCCCAATATAGGTCTTGCAATTATTCTGTTTACGATTGTGGTAAATCTGTTAATGACGCCTCTGAATATCAAGCAGCAGAAATTCTCCAAGCTTTCTGCGAAAATGAATCCGGAATTACAGGCAATCGAGGCAAAGTATAAAGGAAGAAAAGATAATGATTCCATGATGGCAAAGAATCAGGAGATTCAGCTTGTCTATGCAAAGTATGGTGTATCACCAAGCGGAAGCTGTGTACAGCTGCTGATTCAGATGCCTATTTTGTTTGCCCTGTATCGAGTCATTTATTCCATGCCGGCTTATGTGACAAAGATTGGGAATACTTTCAGAGTACTGGCTGATAAAATCATATCTGTTGACGGAGGCGGATTTCTTCAGAATTCAGGTTCTGACAGCATTTCCAATGTAGTCAGTATGTATGGAAGGTCCATGACGGACGGAAATCTCAGCAACGGCATTATTGATGTGCTGAATAAACTGTCCTCTGCTGATCTGGAAACAATAGCGGATCATTACCAGTTGGCCAGCCTTACTTATCCCGAAGTGGGAGGTCAGTTGATTTTAAGTAATGAATCAACCAGGGGATTGATAGACATTTACAATAATTTCCTGGGTCTGAATATGGGAGATTCTCCCAGTGCTCTGATTAAAACAGGTATGGAACTGGGTGCGTGGGGAATTGTGATCGGCGCTGTGATGATTCCTGTTCTGTCCGCGGTGACACAGTGGATCAACGTAAAGCTGATGCCTCAGCAGCAGCCTGCTTCCGGTAATGAGAAAGCTTCCAGCATGGCTGCTTCCATGAAGACTATGAATATGATTATGCCGCTGATGTCCGCATGGTTCTGCTTTTCGTTCCCTGCAGGTATGGGTCTGTACTGGGTAGCCGGAAGTGTGGTGAGAAGTATTCAGCAGATTATCATTAACAAGCATATTGACAAGATGGATTTTGAGCAGGTGATAGCGAAGAATTCTGCCAAGAGTGCCAAAAAGATGGAAAAGCTGAAGAAGAATCAGGAGAGAATGAATGCCTATGCGAATATGAATACAAGAAGTATTCAGAACAGAACGAGTATTCAAAGTAAGGCAAATGTGAATTCCGGTGTATCGGAGAAGGAAAAGGAAGCAGCTTCGAAGGATAATCAGCAGTATAGAAGCAGCAGTGCAAAACCTGGAAGCATGATGGAAAAGGCCAATATGGTCAGAGAATACAATGAGAGAAATAATAAGTAAAGTGATCTCAGATATGATTGATACGATTTATGCGGAACTAGAATGAGGAGGTTTAAAGAGATGGTTAAGGAGCAGGAGTATATCGAAGTATCTGCTAAGACTTTAAATGAAGCCATTACGGAGGCATGTCAGAAATTTGGTGTGACCAGCGATAAACTTGATTATCAGGTAATAGAGGAAGGTTCTGCCGGGTTTTTAGGAATTGGTTCCAAACCTGCAATTATCAAAGCTGCTGTAAAGATGGAAGAGATGTCTGTTGAGGAAGTGGCTGAAAATTTTCTGAGTGATGTATTTGCGGCGATGAACATGAATGTGGCCGTTGAAGTGAAATATCAGGAAGAAGAAAAGACTATGGATATAGAGCTTTCTGGAGAAGAAATGGGAGTACTCATCGGAAAGAGAGGACAGACTCTCGACTCTCTGCAGTATCTGGTTTCTCTGGTTGTAAACAGAGAGACAGAAGATTACGTGAGAGTAAAGGTGGATACAGAGGATTACAGGCAGAGAAGAAAAGAAACCCTGGAAAATCTGGCAAAAAATATAGCCTATAAAGTAAAAAAGACCAGAAGACCGGTGTCTTTGGAGCCGATGAATCCCTATGAGAGAAGAATCATTCATTCAGCTCTGCAGAACGATAAGTATATATCTACCCACAGTGAAGGCGATGAACCTTTCAGGAGAGTAGTTGTCACTTATAAGAGATAAATTTAAGAAAAGGATAGGGCTGTGGCATTAAGAAAAAAGTTGAATGACTTAATGCGGCGGCCCTTTTGTAATAAATGGAAGAATCCTCGTAATATATGTAATCATTGATTTTCAGTGTGTTGATATGCACAGATTGTAAGAAAAGTGATTTATGATGAAAAAAGATACAATAGCGGCAATTGCCACAGGGATAACCGATTCCGGAATCGGGATTATCAGAATCAGCGGAGAAAATGCGATAGAAGTCGGAGACAGATTATTCAGACTGCCCTCCGGAAGAAAAATGCTGTTCAAGGCGGAAAGCCACAGAATGTATTATGGATATGTGGTTGGAGAAGAAAGGAATTTTGTCATTGACGAAGTAATGGCCGTGGTTATGAAAGCCCCCAGAAGCTTTACAGGGGAAGATACCGTGGAAATACAATGTCACGGCGGTGTACTTGTGATGAAGAAAATTCTTGCCGCTTCCCTTTTCTGCGGAGCGAGGCTGGCAGAGCCGGGAGAATTCACGAAGAGAGCATTTTTAAACGGGAGAATTGACTTGGCCGGGGCCGAAGCGGTAATGGATGTGATACATTCTCAGAATGAATATGCCCTGGCTTCTTCTGTAAGTCAGCTGAAAGGAATTCTGTCTGAAGAAGTGAGAAAGCTCAGGGCGGAAATGATTCATGAGATTGCTTTTATCGAATCTGCGCTGGATGATCCGGAACATTTCATTCTGGAAAAATATCCCGGGGAATTGTCTGTAAAAATAGAAAATCTGTCAGATAGAATCAAAAAGCTGATTGATACTGCTGAAAACGGTAAGTTGATAAAGGAAGGAATCAGGACGGTAATTGTAGGGAAACCAAATGCAGGAAAATCTTCTCTGTTAAACTGCCTTGCAGGGGAAGAGAGAGCGATTGTAACTGATATAGCCGGAACAACGAGAGATATTCTGCAGGAGACAGTGAAATTAGGAGAAATCTGCCTGAATATCGTAGATACAGCGGGTATTCGTGATACCGGAGATATTGTGGAAAAAATAGGGGTGGAGAAGGCGAAGGAATCTGCAGAATCTGCGGACCTGATTGTCTATGTTGTGGATACATCCACAGAGTTGGATGAAAATGACAGAGAAATTATATCTCTGATAAAGAATAAACCTGTTATTGTATTGATGAATAAAAGTGATCTGAAAAATGCGGTGACAGAAGAAATGATTCAGGATCTTTTTCGGGAGGAAGGATATCCGGAGGATTCTTTTCAGGAGAAAGAAGTGATAACAATCAGAACCTCTGCCAGAGAAGAAGAGGGACTGGATATCTTTGAGAAGACTGTGAAGGATATGTTTTTCCGGGAAGAAATAAAAAGTACCAGTGAAATTGTGATTACAAATATGAGACATAAAGAGGCATTGCAGGAGGCATTTGACTCGTTGCTGTTGGTAAAAAAGAGTATAGAAAACGGGATGCCGGAGGATTTTTATTCCATTGATTTAATGAATGCCTATGCTTCTCTGGGCAGAATTACAGGGGAAGAAGTGGATGATGATCTGGTGGAAGAAATTTTTTCTAAATTTTGTATGGGAAAATAGAGATGAGTAAAACAAATGAATTTGTGGAAAAAGTGGATGTATGTGTAATCGGAGCAGGACATGCTGGCTGTGAGGCAGCTCTGGCCTGTGCCAGGCTGGGTCTGGAAACAGTTATTTTTACAGTCAGTGTGGACAGTATTGCTCTGATGCCCTGTAATCCCAATGTGGGAGGATCCTCCAAAGGACATCTGGTAAGAGAGCTGGATGCATTGGGCGGCGAAATGGGGAAAAATATTGACAGAACCTTTATTCAGTCGAAAATGCTTAATGTGTCAAAGGGACCTGCAGTTCATTCTCTGAGAGCGCAGGCTGACAAGGCGGAATATACCAGAGCAATGAGAAAGGTTCTGGAAAATCAGGATCATCTGGTTATCAAGCAGGCAGAAGTATGTGAACTGCTGTGGGAAGAGACAGCAGATTCTGAGGAGAAACCGGACGGGTATCAGAAGAGAATAAAAGGTGTAAAGATTTTTACCGGAATGGTTTATGAATGTAAGGCAGTGGTTCTGTGTACGGGAACTTATCTTGGGGCAAGGTGTCTGTGCGGAGAGTCTATCACCTATACGGGACCAAATGGCCTGCAGGCTGCCAATCATCTGACAGAATCATTGAAGAAAATGGGGATTGAGCTTCGTCGTTTTAAGACAGGAACTCCTGCAAGAATGGACAGAAGAAGTCTGGATTTTACCAGAATGGAAGAGCAGTTTGGAGATGAACGTATCGTTCCTTTTTCCTTTTCAACGGATCCGGATACAGTACAGAAGGAACAGGTATCCTGTTGGCTTACTTATACAAATGAGAAGACGCATGAGATTATCAGGGAAAATCTGGACAGGTCTCCGATTTATGCCGGAATTATTGAAGGGACAGGTCCCAGATATTGTCCTTCCATCGAAGATAAGGTGGTAAAATTTGCGGAAAAGGAGAGACATCAGGTTTTTATTGAACCGGAAGGACTTCATACCAATGAAATGTATGTGGCGGGAATGTCTTCCTCCCTTCCCGAGGATGTCCAGCTTGCCATGTACAGAACGGTTCCCGGCCTGGAAAACTGCAGGATTGTGCGCAATGCTTATGCCATAGAATATGACTGTATTCATGCGGGACAGCTTTATCCTACTCTGGAATTCAGGAAAATAAGGGGACTTTTCAGCGCAGGACAGTTTAATGGAAGCAGCGGTTATGAAGAGGCAGCCTGTCAGGGCCTGGTAGCAGGAATAAATGCAGCCATGTCAATATTGGGAAAGAGCCCTCTGACAATTGACAGATCAGAAGGTTACATTGGTGTGCTGATTGATGACCTTGTGACGAAAAATAACAGAGAACCTTACAGAATGATGACATCCCGTGCGGAATACAGGCTATTGTTGCGTCAGGATAATGCTGATCTCCGGCTTAGAAAGAAAGGATATGAAGCAGGATTGATATCCGAGGAAGAATATCAACATTTGCTGAAAAAAGAAAGGCTGATAGAGAGTGAAATAGAAAGACTGAAAAATACTTCTGTAGGTGCAAATAAGGAAGTACAGCACTTTCTGGAATCTCATGACAGTTCTTCCTTAAAGACAGCAGCCAGTCTCGCAGAATTGTTGTGTCGTCCGGAACTTTCCTATGAAATTCTGGGAGAAATCGACAGGGATAGAAAGGCACTGCCGGCAGAAGTAATCGAACAGGTAGATATCGAAATCAAATATGAAGGATATATTGTCAGGCAGAAACGTCAGGTAGAGCAATACAGGAAGATGGAGAAAAAGAAAATCCCTGGGAATCTTGATTATGATGAAGTGCCTTCCCTTCGGATAGAAGCCAGACAGAATCTGAAGCTCTTTCGTCCGATATCCATTGGACAGGCATCCAGAATATCCGGCGTCTCCCCGGCAGATATCTCTGTATTGCTTGTGTATCTGGAAAGATATGGCAGATAAAGTATATTACAAAGGCACATGAGAGGGATTTCATGAGTGAATTGAAAATAAAAAATCAGGATAAAACAGAATTATTTGAGCGGACGCCTGTTCCTGCAGCTGTCAGGAAAATGGTGATTCCCACAATTATAAGTTCTTTGATTATGATTATTTATAATCTGGCTGATACATATTTTGTGGGTATGCTGAATGATCCGATACAGAATGCTGCAGTTACTCTGGTGGCACCGCTGATGCTGGCATTTAATGCGGTAAATAACCTCTTTGGAGTGGGAACCAGCAGTATGATGAGCCGGGCTCTGGGACGTCATGACGAGGAGACAGTGAGACGTTCTTCTGCTGTGGGATTTTACTGTACAATTTGTGCGGCGGCATTGTTTTCTCTTGGAAGTATTCTTTTTCGGACAAATTTACTTCATTTGCTGGGAGCAGAAGAAAATACAATTACCGCAACTGCAGGTTATATGAAGTGGACTGTCTGCTGGGGGGCGGTGCCCGCGATTTTGAATGTGGTTATGGCATATATGGTTCGCTCGGAGGGCGCTACTCTCCATGCCAGTATAGGGACTATCAGCGGCTGTGTATTGAATATGATTCTGGACCCGCTGTTTATTCTTCCATGGGGACTGAATATGGGTGCGGAAGGAGCGGGTCTGGCAACTTTTCTTGGAAATACGGCAGCCTGCTGTTATTTTTTCGTGTTATTGTTTGTGAGAAGGGAACATACATATGTATCGATTTCTCCGAAATATTTTACTCTTGATAAGAAAATTATTCTGGGTATCTGTGCTGTGGGTATACCGGCCAGCATACAGAATCTGCTGAATGTGACCAGTATGACTTTATTGAATAACTTTTCTGCTTCTTTTGGTTCTGATGTGGTGGCTTCCATGGGAATTGCGCAGAAAATTAATATGGTACCCATGAACTTGTTTTTTGGTCTGTCGCAGGGTATTTTGCCTTTGATTGGATATAATTATGCAAATGGTAATCATCGGAGAATGAAAGATACAGTTTTCTATGCCATGAAACTTTGTCTGTGTCTGGTAATTACGGTCTCAGTGGGATATTTTGTGTTTGCAGGTTCTCTGATTCGATTGTTTATGAACAATGATGTAATTGTTTCTTACGGTACTCATTTTCTCAGAGCCATGTGTCTGCAGCTTCCTTTTATGTGTGTGGACTTTCTGGCGGTAGGTGTGTTCCAGTCTACGGGCATGGGAGAGAAGGCTTTGATTTTTGCCATTCTCAGAAAAGTAATATTTGAGATTCCGGCGCTTTTTATTCTGAATAAACTGTTTCCTCTTTATGGATTGCCTTATGCGCAGGTAACTTCAGAGATGCTTCTGGCCTTTATAGCAGTTATTGTGTTGATCAGACTTTTCAAACACATGGAAAAAGATAAAAAAATAGCTGATGCAACCAATGGCTGACAATTTTCCAGTGTAAAATGGTGGAGCTTTTATTCTTTTTTCTGGTATAATGCCGTTACATAAATTATTCCATGCAGGCTGCGGCGGAATAAAATAGCTGTCAGAAATGTTGAGCTTACCGGCAGGATAAGGAAAGAGAGGAGCATCCATATGAGTATGGCGAAGAAAATACAGAATTTAGGAAAATCAAAATAAAAAGAATATAAAGCGGAGATTTTGTATGGATCAATATAATAGTGAAAACCTGGTAAGGGATATGAATTCCCTGGGCATTACATTAACTGACGGACAATTGTCACAATTAATGCAGTATTATGAGATGTTGCTGGAATGGAATCAGAAAATGAATCTGACTGCCATAACAGAATTTGAAGATGTAATGAAGAAGCATTTTATAGACAGTGCTTCTCTGATAAAGGCTTATGATATCAGCAAAGCTGTCTCTGTGATTGATGTTGGAACAGGAGCAGGATTTCCGGGACTGGTTTTGAAAATTATATTTCCTGATTCTCATGTGATATTACTGGATTCTCTGAATAAGAGAATTCAGTTCCTGAATGCTGTGATTGGCGCATTGAGACTGAAAAATGTGGAAGCGGTCCACGGAAGAGCAGAAGATTATGCGAGACAGGGAAAGTGGAGAGAGCATTTTGATTTATGCGTGTCCAGGGCTGTAGCAAATCTTTCCACACTTTCGGAATACTGTCTTCCCTTTGTAAAACAGAACGGATATTTTATTGCTTATAAATCCGAGAAATCTTCAGATGAAATGGAGCAGGCAGGCAAAGCTATTTCGCTGTTAGGAGGAAGATTGGAGAAAAAGGTTGATTTTATGCTGCCTGATTCAGATATCGGTCGGGTTCTGTATGTAATACAAAAGGACAGAAAGACACCTGTCCGGTATCCCAGAAAAGCGGGACTGCCGGGAAAGGAACCTTTGTAACATATAGTGTGACAGTTTACGGATCTGTCTGATCTGTTTTCAGAGCTGTTACAAAATAAGTTGTCAGTTTTCACCAAAATAGAGTATAATAGAACATAGGATTTAAAAGGATGGTGAAAACAGGTGAATGGTAATAGTAAAAAAACTGTAAAGGGAATCAAAATACGTACGATGAATATTTGTATGATTTTGATTTCTTTTATTTTGTACATAATGCTTATTCTTGCGACAATTAACGCTTCTTATCGATATAATCTGATGACTTCTGCCATGGAAGATTATATTGCCTGTGAGAAAAATGCAGATCTGGTAAAGGAAGGTTCGGATTACCTCACAGAGCAGGTGCGTCTCTATACGGTGACAATGGATAAAAAGTATGTGGAAGAATACTTTAGAGAAGTTTATACAGTAAAGAGAAGAGATTCTGCTCTGGAAGAAATGAAGGCCCTGCATCTGGGAGAAAAGGCGGGTGAATATCTTCAGAGTGCACTTGATAATTCTAATAAACTGATGGAAGAAGAAATTTATGCCATGAAATTGATTTCCGTGGCACAGGAATCGGATATGTCGCTTTTCCCGGATGTGGTTAAGAATGTGGAAATTAAGGAAGAGGACAAAAATCTGAGTTATGATGAAATGATAGAAAAAGCACGCAATATGGTTTTTGGCCAGGAATATCAGAATAAAAAAAGTGTGATAATGAATGATATTTCATTCTTCCTGAATAAGAATATTGATGATACTATTGAGAAACAGGAAGACAGTGTGCAGAATCTGAAACAGACCATGACCAGGCAACAGGTATTGATCAGCATATTGTTTGTTGAAAATATTCTGATGTTTTTCCTGATAATCGTATTGATTATTAAACCGCTGAAAATTTATATAGAAAATATAGAAGATAAGGAAAGGCTGGATATATCGGGGTCTTACGAGTTTAAATACCTGGCGCTGACTTATAATAATATTTATGAGTTGAATGCGGCGAATGAAGCAATGCTCAATTACCGTGCAGAGCATGATCCTCTTACAGGAATTATCAACAGAGGTGCTTTTGAGAATCTCAGACAGCTTCTGAAGCTGAAACAGATTCCCATAGCTTTGCTAATTGTTGATGTAGATAAATTTAAGTTGATCAATGATGGATATGGGCATGAAGTGGGAGATCTTGTTCTAAAAAAGGTGGCGAAGATTCTGGAAGAAAGTTTTCGTACTTCGGATTATACGGCCAGAATCGGTGGAGATGAATTTGCGGTTATTTTGACAGATATATTACCGGATATGAAATCTGTAATTATGAAAAAAATAAATGATATCAATGAGGAATTGCTTCATCCAACGGATGGTCTGCCTGAAGTATCTCTCAGTGTCGGCGGTGCTTTTTCTCCTTCCGGTTTCAGGGATGAGCTTTATAAAAATGCAGATTCTGCCCTTTACAGGACAAAGGAAAATGGACGTTGTGGCTGCAGCTTTTATGAAGGCGAGGATTAAGATAGATAGCCGCATTTTCCTATATACGGTGTAGGTAAGTAAAGCATACTATATAAGTGATTGTGATATATGTCGGAATTGTTATGTAGATATTTTGGTTTCGATGTAATGGAGATACTATGAGATTCGAAGATTATGATACTTTGCGTTCCATATTGAATGAATTTCGTCGGGAAAAGTCAGATATAGAAATTCAGATAGAACATAATTCAAAATGTATGAAAACGGCAGAGGCTTATCTCAGTTCTTATGTGGATTCTGTATCTGATGATTTTAGAATCTTCTCGCCGAGAAGGGCCGATACAGAAGAAAAGAGGAGAATAGAAAACGTTTCTGAGGAAAAGGCTGCCTGCGAGGAAGCAAATAAAAAGTTACTGTCAAGGGAAAATATTCTGACAGATTATGTCGAAAGACTTGAGAATGTTTTAGAGCATAGTAAAACAGAGAATACTGAGAGAAATGAGCAAATGGAAAGTATATGTAAGGATACACTTTCTGGTCTTGATAATCTGGTTCAGAGGATGGAAGGGTGCTTTGGTTATATTGAAAGGAATCCGGTTCAGGCAAAGCAGGATTTTATTATTATTGGGAGATATTTGAGAGAAATTGCAGATAAGCTGAGAGATTGTCTGAGGCAGGAGGAATGATTACAGGTTATCTGAAAATTGATTTGGCAGAGGTGGAATGTGAGTATAAGAGTAATGTTGGCTGATGATCATACTTTGGTGAGACAGGGAATCAGACAGTTACTTGAATCAGATAAAGGTTTCATTGTGACAGATGAGGCGGGAGACGGAAGAGAATGTATTGAAAAGTTGTTAAACTATCAGAAGCAGAATCAAATGCCGGATCTTTTGTTACTGGATATCTTTATGCCGGTAAGGACTGGTATTGAAGTTCTGCAGGATATAAGAAATAATGGAATGAACTTAAAGGTTTTGATTGTGACTGGTTTAAATGATAAAAATGATGAGGATTATCTGGTAAAGGTATTCCAGGCAGGGGCAGATGGATATCTGTTGAAAAATTGTGATTTTGCACAATTAAAGAAGGCAATTCATATTGTTTTGCAGGGAGAAAAATATATACAGTCTGAGCTGGCAAAGGTATTAAATACAAAAAGTGTGAGAGAGTTAACGCAGAATGACGAAATGAATAAGCTTGCTTTATTGACAGAACGGGAGAAGGAGATTCTGATATATGTGGCCAGGGGAATGCTGAATAAGGAAATTGCATCTTCTATGAATATTGCTGAAAGGACAGTTAAAAATCATTTGTCGCATATTTTCAGAAAAATTGATGTATATGACAGGACACAGGCAGCAGTTTTTGCCATAAAAAACGGTATGATTTTGATTTAGAATTGTTTTATTGAAACCTGTAATTTGTTTAAAGAGAAGGAGGTATTATGGTACCTGTAAAGTTGGAAGAAGAATTGTGGGATGTATATACAAAGGACAGAGTGAAAACAGGTAAAACACACAGACGTGGAGATAAGATGGAAAAAGGAGAATATCATCTGGTAGTACATGTCTGTATTTTTAACAGCAAAAATCAGCTTTTAATTCAACAAAGACAGCCTTTTAAAAAAGGATGGCCCAATATGTGGGATGTATCGGTAGGAGGATCTGCGGTGGCCGGTGATGACAGTGGACAGGCGGCAGAGAGAGAAGTGTTGGAGGAGCTTGGGCTGAAGCTGGATTTATCAGAGAAACGTCCTAGTTTTACCATGAATTTTTCGGATGGATTTGATGATTATTATATTGTTAAGAAGGATATTGATATCGGAAATCTGCATTTACAGAATGCAGAGGTAAAGCAGGTGAAGTGGGTAGGACGAGAAGAAGCTTTGCGTATGCAGAATGCCGGGATTATGGTTCCTTATTGGTTTCTGGATAAATTATTTGATTTAGGCGATATACATGAATTTGATGCACATGGTAACAGAGAAGGAGGATTAACAGTTGGTTTTGCTTCCTTTGAAAATGTGGAGTCCTGGATGAGTTTGGTTGAAATTGTAAGAGATAATTTTCCTGGCCTTGAGACAAATGAAGGAATAGAAGAATATTATCAAACTTTGATAAAGAATATAAAAGAGGAGAGAGCTATCTGTACTTTGGATGGAAATATGGTGACAGGCATATTGTTGTTTTCTGTAAAACATAATATGATTGGTTGTCTTGCAGTTCATCCGGAATACAGAAGAAAGAATATAGCTTCCCGTATGATTGAGCTGATGCTGACAAAGCTGGATTCTAACAGAGATATCTCAGTGGAAACTTTTCGGGAAGGAGATGAAAAAGGAATTGCTTCCCGGGCATTTTATATTTATATGGGATTTGTTCCTGGAGAGTTGACTGTCTCTTTGAATTATCCGACACAGAGATTTATATTGAAGTCAAAGTGAGAAAGAACTTACAGAGACGTTTTCATACCAATCAAGTATTTTTTGGTATGATGATAATGGAGTAATTTAATCATAAAGGAGTGGAAAAAGGATATTTGTATTTCATGGATGAATCTTGACATTGATATTCAGAATGATATGTATCAGTATCAGAGAATGATAATGGATGAAAATGCTGGGTTTTTAATAAAACGTGAATTAAAGATAAAAATGATTTCTGAAAAGTTACTGATATTATGAAAGTCAAAATTGCAGGGGGTGATTTTCCGAAAAGGTAGTTAAATTTAAAAAATCCAGTGATAAGTTTATTTATGTGGCACAGAATGTTTCACGTGAAACATTCTGTGCCGTTGTTATTTTGAACACAAGATAATGTTTCACGTGAAACATATGACCCAATATATTGTGCAGATATACGTGAAACATATAAATATTACTGTGAAACGTCAGAAAATTAATGCTTTCTATAATAATTTCAAACAAATTAAAACTCAGTTACTTCCACATTAACTAACTTTTGCTATTTTAACTGGAACAAAATTTAACTTTTATATAGCTATCTTTAACAATAAGTGCTATAATAAAAAACATGACTTACCTGAGACCAAAATGTAAAAGTAAAATAAATGATGTATCATATATGAAAGGAGTATACAATGGCAAAGACCATAGCGATTGCAAACCAGAAAGGTGGAGTAGGTAAAACTACCACATCCATTAATTTATCCGCCTGTCTGGCAGAAAAAGGCAAGAAAGTCCTGGTAATCGATACTGACCCTCAGGGTAATACTACCAGTGGTTTTGGCATAGATAAAAATAATCTGGAAAACACAATATATGATTTAATTCTCGGGGAATGTTCTATCAGTGACTGTATTATAAAAAATGTTATTTCCAATATTTCTATTGTGCCCTCTAATGTAAATCTGGCAGCGGCAGAAATAGAATTAATCGGAATAGACAGAAAAGAATACATATTAAAAAAAGAAGTAGACTACATAAAAGAAGAGTATGACTTTATTATCATTGACTGTCCACCTTCTTTGAATATGCTTACGATTAATGCTATGACTACAGCAGACAGCGTATTGGTACCTATTCAATGTGAATATTATGCTTTGGAAGGACTAAGTCAGTTAATTCATACAATTAATCTGGTAAAGGAAAGATTAAATCCTGATTTAGATATGGAAGGCGCTGTATTTACAATGTATGATTCCCGTACAAATCTTTCTATGCAGGTAGTGGAAAATGTAAAGCAGAATCTGAGTCAGAAAATTTATAATACACTGATACCTAGAAATATCAGATTGGCAGAAGCACCAAGTCATGGTATGCCTATAAACTTATATGATGCAAAATCAGCAGGTGCGGAAGCTTATATGCAATTAGCTGAAGAGATTATCAGCAATATATAATTTCTTATTTGAGTAGCTCAGAAAAAATATCCAGTTATATAAAATAATCAAATAATTAAAGGATAATTCATAATGAAAAAAACAGATACAGTTGTTGAACTCATCAAACAGGAAATTGAAAATAAAAAATTATTGGAAATAGCTTGCGGGAGTGGGGACTTTTCTCTTTCTGCTGTCCAATATGCAGAAGAAATTTATTGTATTGATATTGATGAAAATCGTCTGAATGAGAAGATTCATAATATAGAAAAGATAGAATTTAAAAAAATGGATGCGGCTGAAATGAGTTTTAGTGATGAGTCTTTTGATATTGTCGTTATTTATAATGGACTATATCACATTCAAAATCAATACGATAAAATTATTTCAGAATGTAAACGGGTATTGAAAAAAGAGGGATGCATGTTTATAATTGGAACATGGAAGCTGGATATTACTTTAATGACAGAAATGTTTCAAACAAAAGTAAAAAATTTAAAAGATAATTATATTGTCAATATTAAGGCAGAAGATTTATAATTATATTGTCGTGGTGATTTGAAAGTTATAAAATAGAAGTTTTAAATATTGAGCTATTAAAATCGGTTGGTTGATAAAGGGCTTGATGATAGATGAGTAGGGAGGGATAAGATAATATGGCTGGAAAATCAGCAAGAGGACTGGGTAAAGGACTTGACTCTCTGATACCAGATGCAGTGGGAGAGGCAAAGAAGAAAAAAGAAGCTGCCGCGATGAGTGAAATGGAAAGTACAGATAGCAAGGGTACTCAGGAAACAATTATAAAAATCACTATGGTAGAACCCAACAGAAAACAACCGCGTAAGAATTTTGATGAAGATGCATTGCAGGAGTTGTCAGATTCGATTAAGCAGGTTGGATTAATACAGCCGATTTTGGTGCAAGACAAAAAGGATCATTATGAAATTATCGCCGGTGAACGGAGGTGGCGTGCAGCAAAATTAGCTGGATTGAAAGAAATTCCTGTAATTATTCGAAATTATTCTGAGCAGGAGATTATGGAGATTTCCCTGATTGAAAATATTCAGAGGGAAGATTTGAATCCAATTGAAGAAGCACAGGCCTATAAACGGTTGCTGACAGAATTTAATTTAAAACAGGATGAAGTGGCAGAAAGAGTATCAAAGAGCCGTGCTGCAGTTACCAATTCTATTCGTCTGCTGAAGCTGGATGAGAGAGTACAGCAAATGGTTATTGATGATATGATCAGTACCGGCCACGCGCGTGCGCTTTTGGCAGTGGAAGACCCAGAAGAACAATACACACTTGCACAGCAAATTTTTGATGGAAGATTAAGTGTGCGGGATGTAGAAAAATTAGTGAAAAATCTGCACAAACCAGAAAAAGCAAAAAAGAAATCCGATGACAAAACCATGCAGGTCATTTATCAGGATATAGAGGACAAGCTGAAACAGAAATTGAGTACTAAGGTGACAGTTACCTCCAAAGGAGAGGGAAGCGGAAAAATTGAAATAGAGTTCTATAATCATGAGGATTTGGACAGACTGTTGGATATGATTGGAGAAAAGTAATTTATTTAAGTACAAAAGGAGATATATGATACAGGGAAACAGTAATTTTTTAAATCGGCTGGGACTGGAATCTTTTGATTTGGGATATATGGCCGTTGGAATACTTGTTCTTGCAGTTTTAATTCTGATACTGATAATTATATTGATCATTCAGATTGTCAAGGTAAATAAATTGAAGAAAAGACTAGATAAATTTCTTGCAGGTAAAGAAGGGGCCAGCCTGGAACAGGATATCATTGCTTTATTTGAAGACAACAAATTTCTAAAAAACAGTACTGACAAAAACAGAAAAGATATATCCATTCTGTTTAAAAAAATGGAATCCACATATCAGAAAATGGGCCTGGTAAAATATGATGCATTTAATCAGATGGGCGGGCAGCTGAGTTATAGTCTGGCTTTACTGGATGAAAATGATAATGGTTTCATTATTAATTCTGTTCATAGCGTGGATGGATGTTACTCCTACTCAAAAGAAATCAGAAATAGTGATAATCAAATTACTTTGAGCGCCGAAGAAGAAGAGGCATTGGCCATTGCTAAAAAGAGTATAAAACAGGCAGAAAAAAGAAAGGAATGAAATAAATTATGATTGATATTAAATTTTTGAGAGAAAATCCCGATATTGTAAAGGAAAATATTAAGAAAAAATTTCAGGATGAGAAAATTGCTCTGGTAGATGAAGTAATTACTTTGGACGCAGAAAGCAGACGGGCAAAGCAGGAAGGAGACAGCCTGCGTGCTTCCCGGAATAAGATTTCAAAGGAAATCGGTGCTCTGATGGCCCAGGGGAAAAAAGAAGAAGCAGAAGAAAAAAAAGCAGAGGTTGCTGCCAATGCCAGGAGATTGGCTGAGCTGGAAAAACTGGAACCGGAGCTTCAGGAAAAAATTACGAAAATTATGATGGTTATCCCCAATATCATTGACGAATCTGTTCCCATCGGCAAAGATGACAGTGAGAACGTGGAGATACAGAAATATGGAGAACCTCTGGTTCCTGATTTTGAGGTTCCTTATCATGCTGATATCCTGAACAGCATCAGCGGTTTGGACAAGGATGCAGCTGGCCGAACCAGCGGAAACGGGTTCTATTATCTCATGGGCGACGCGGCAAGAATTCATTCTGCGATGATTAGCTATGCAAGAGATTTTATGATTGACAAAGGATTTACTTACTGCATTCCACCTTTTATGATTCGCAGCAGTGTGGTAAATGGAGTTATGAGTTTTGCTGAGATGGAAGCAATGATGTATAAAATAGAAGGGGAAGATTTGTATCTCATTGGGACATCGGAGCATTCCATGATTGGTAAATTTAAAGGAGAAATCGTAAAAGAAAGCAGTCTGCCTGTAACCATGACTTCTTATTCCCCCTGCTTCAGAAAAGAAGTAGGTTCTCACGGAATCGAAGAGAGAGGAGTATATCGCGTACATCAGTTCGAAAAGCAGGAAATGGTTGTGCTCTGTAAACCGGAGGATTCTATGGACTGGTATCATAAAATGTGGTCCTATACAGTAGAATTTTTCAGGAATCTGGATGTTCCGGTGCGCACATTGGAATGTTGCAGCGGTGACCTGGCTGATTTGAAAGTGAAGTCCTGTGACATCGAAGCCTGGAGTCCCAGACAGCAGAAATATTTTGAAGTGGGTTCCTGTTCCACACTGGGAGACGCTCAGGCGAGACGTCTCGGAATCCGCACCAAGGGAGAAAATGGGACTTACTATGTGCATACTTTAAATAATACAGTATTGGCAACTCCCAGAGGGTTGATCGCTTTCCTGGAGAATAATGTAAATGCGGATGGATGCATCAGAATACCAGAGGCATTGCGTCCCTATATGGGTGGGAAGGAAAAAATCCTGCCGAATGCAAAATAAAAATACTATAAAAAAATAAAATAATATCAGAATAAAGAAGGTGAAATATTTGCATAAATATATGCGTGCTATTGGATTCAGTACAATGGAAAGCCGTAAAAAACTTCAGGAGCTTTTGACAGATGCAGTGATACATGCTGACAGGCGAAGTCTCGCCAGAAATCAAAAAAATATATTAGTAGGCGAATTTTGCAAAGATTTTGCCAAAGGTCTCGGCGTCGCTGTCTGTGGTGAACTGGATGAAGAAGACGGATTTATCTATGAATATTATTACCCTTATCTGGATGGCACCGGCATCACTTCTTATGAAGATGTGTCGGTAGAACGACATGCGGACAAAGAATCCTATGCTGGTGTGTGCGATGATATTAAGGTTGGCATTTCACTGATTTTTTACCTGAAAGATAAGATTCCCTATATAAGAGCAGAAGCGACCAACAGACTTCCTGTACGCGGTACAACACTTACTCTGTCCGCATTGTCAACAGGCGGCACTATATTGTTTCCCATTCAAAAGGACGCAGAACAGGAGCAGCGTGTAAAAAAGAATTCTGTCGCCAGGAACAATCTTATGGCAGCTGCCAGAAAGGGAGACGAAGATGCCATTGAGACATTGACTCTGGAAGATATGGATATGTATACTATTATATCCAAACGAATTCAGAAAGAAGATGTATTCAGCCTGGTGGATACTTATTTTATGCCCTATGGTGTGGAATGTGATCAGTATTCCATTTTAGGTGAAATCATGGCAATACGTCTGGTTACAAATGAGGTAACCGGAGAGAAAATTTATATTTTAACAATTTGCTGTAATGAGTTGACATTTGATGTATCTGTTAATATAATAGATGTATATGGCGAGCCACAGGTGGGCAGAAGATTTAAAGGCGTCATCTGGCTTCAGGGGAGTATCAATTTTCCGGAAGAGTTCGCATAGAATTCATAGTTGAATGACTTGCCTGTCAGCAGGTCTTTCATACAGGTCCTCGTAGCTCAGATAGATAGAGCGATCGCCTCCTAAGAGAACCTACAACGGAAACTTTTTGGAGGAGCAGAAGACCGCAAGCCACACACAATTTTATACACGTTTCCGTAGCTCAAATGGATAGAGCGACCGCCTCCTAAGTGGTAGGTGTTCGATTGCCAGAGCAACGTAAAATCAACAATTTAATAGCTGAATGACTTGCTTATTAGCAGGTTTTTCATACAAGTCCTCGTAGCTCAGTTGGATAGAGCGATCGCCTCCTAAGCGATAGGTCGGACGTTCAAGTCGTCTCGGGGACGCTGGAAAGCATTGAAAACACTGGATTTTTCAATGCTTTTCTTTTTTTGTCTCAAGAGAAAACCAAAAGTCAGAGGACTCGTTTTTTGGATATTTGTTATCAGCCATGCTGCTAAGAGGGAATCGAACACGAAACTGCACTTTCAGAGCTGTTGCTAATAATCTGCTAATTGCAGAATTAGCAGGTTTTAGCTGCTAATATCAAACTTTTTTCAAAAGTTATCCTTTCAGTGCTTTTGTCAGCATGGCAACCAGTTCCGGAGACTGTTCCAGTGCTGCGATTAAATTTGTCAGGTCAGTGCCGGTTTCTTCAGGCGGCTTTACATCCTTCAAAGGATTAACAGGATTTTTGGCATAAAACGTGGCCTCAAATTTCTGGGCGTTCACTTTTCTGTCCTCATCCAGGATATGTGCATAAACGTCGGTAATCATATCAATCTGCGCATGACCGGTATCCCCTTGTGTTGCCTTCAGGTCCCCATGGTTGAGCTTCAGCTTATAAGTTGTGCTGGAGTGGCGCAGGGAATGGAATACAACATAAGGCAGTCCTGCTTTCTCCCCAAAGAACAAATGACCAGCCACGATAAAAAGCTGATCTATAAAGTAAATATCCGGGAGGGGATAAAAACTTGAAAAAACTTGAAAAAAATTTGAAAAGATAAAAATAGCAGCAAAAGGATATGGAATATATAGTATATTCAAGTTGACATGATACAAGATATTGTGTTAATATAAACCCGTAATTGATTTTTATGCTTACCTGCAGACGGGGAACGGGGACAGGCTGGATATACCCGATATATCCGCACCTCCGAGGAAACCGGCAGGTTCCGGCTCCTTTCCGGGAGAACCGGGGCATACGCTGTTTAAGATTGTAAGTAGTGTCAGAGGATACCATGTATTAGCATGGCAGTCTTTTGGCACTTTTTTGTTTCCGCAGGATGTGTATAACTGTAAGGGACAAAAACAGATTTGTGGATCACCACACGCAGTATGGAATGGAAACAGTCAAGGGCCATTCCTTTTTTGTTGCCAGAAATGCCCATGAGGGCTTGTCCGCATAAGCGGCTGGATAAAAATAACCTCCGCAAACGGAGAGAAAAGAAAGGTGGAACGAAAATGAATGAGACAAGAGTATTTGCCGACGGATACCGCGGCGTATTCCAGAAGCAGGAGGATTTCCTTGAGTGCCTGAAAAGCATCGGCAGGAATTCGTTCTGGGAAAGGAGGAACTCCAAAAATCTGCGCCTGGTGGCGATCACCAGCGGGAGCAAAGTGGAGGAGGAACTGAAGGAGAAGTATGCAGACGAGGGGCTGGATGAGGACATCATCACGGATACCATCATCAACACGGGCCTGCTCCTGAAGGTAAGGAACCAGTATTACCCGGTAAGGAGCTGCGCGATCAAGAGCATCCTTGACCGCGCTGGGATCTCCGGCGCGGGGCTGCGCAGGGTGGAAAAGAGCGTGTATGCGCGAATCCTGAACGACTGCCTGAAGGTGGCAAAGGGCGAGGCGCTTCTGCGCATCTCGGAAGGAAAGGTCTCCGCCGTACTGGGAGGCGACTGCCACGATTATGCGGTGCAAGCTTTTCTTAAAAGCTTTGACATGGAGCAGGTCTTCCTGCATTCCGTGGACTACCTGACAGGGAACTTCAAAGGCTGCAGCTACCTTGCCGGCTTCTATGAGCATGACATGGCATCCGCCCTCTGGGAGCTTTCCGGGGAGGACGGACTGCTGGATGCCTACAAAAAGGAGCTGGCCCTGCACGGGAAGACGCCCGATGAGATGAAGCCGGTGGTAAGGATCACCACATCCGACACAGGCTCCGGCGGGGCGAACATCTTCCCCATGCTGGTATCCGGAAAGGAGAACACCACCATCAGCCTGGGCAGCCCGCTGCGGCTGGGGCACAGGAACGGCACGAAACTCAGCGAGTTTGACGACCAGTTAAAGCTCCTGTACGGGAAGTACCAGCTTGCCGCCGGGAACCTTGTGAAGCTGCTGAAGGTCGAGGTCATGAACCCTGTCAACTGTATGAAGGGCGTCATGGACAAGCTGGGAATTGCACGGAAATATGCGGCTTGGCCTTTCCGTAGATTTCTTCAGCTTTCGACTTGCTGAAGTTGTACTTCTTACGGCTGCACCACTTCTGATAGTGGTTAATAAAAGCAGTCAGGGACAATTTACGAACACAATCGACATGCCAGTAAGTGTCAATAAAGTCCACCCATTTCTGGCTGCCGTCCTCGCGGGCAGAGCTGTCGAAATAGGCATTGGCGCCTGGATAGGTCTGGTCGATGAGACCGATCAGATTGTTTTTCATGGCAGTTTTGTGTTTCATGTAGAAATCAAACTGGCGGTTCATGGTTTTAAGTTGGGAACGTAATTCATCCATAAGACTATACTGTTTTAGGTTTGCCCAGCTGTCAAGAGTATAGCGGGCGATTTTTACGGAATCTGCCTTATCGGTCTTGACTTTGCGGAGAGGATTGTCCTGTCCCTGGAAGTTACGGATGATCTGGGGATTCACAGCGCTTACAAAAAAGCCCGCCTGGGAAAGTTCACGTGCCACCGGTTCATAGTAGCGGCCAGTACATTCCATGACAATGCGAGTTTCACCATCAAGCTCCCGGATCCGCTTTATCAGAGATTGGAAATCTGCGGACAGATGAGGAACATCAAAGGGCTTTCCAACAGCCTTCCCACCAGGACGGAGGATTGCTACCGTGCTTTTTCGTTTGGAAACATCAATACCTACTGCGTTCATGTTCATAAAAATGTCACTCCTAAATAAAGATTGCAATTGGTCAGTGCCAGTTTTACTCATTGCCCATTCAATCTACTGTGGTGTGACACGAACGCACCGAGAGGGCGGCTCAACCTGCATAAAACGAACGCTGCGAATGAGGAGCTGGTTATCAGACTTTCGTACGGACGCGAAGTTCAAGGAGGTTTCCGATATACCGATTGCTCTTATCATTCTAACAGCTTAAGCAACAAGATGGATAATTCCTTACTGGCTGTAAGGGATACTAACCATAAATCTATTGTAGTAGGAGGACTGTCATGGCAGCAAAGAAGTTCGGATATGTGCGCGTATCCACCCGTGAACAGAACCCGGAGCGGCAGATCCACATCTTACGGGATGAGGAGGGCATCGACGAGCGCGACATCTATGTAGAGAAAGAATCGGGGAGACAGTTCGAGCGCCCGGTGTACCGCTCCCTGGTGGACAACATCCTGCGGGAAGGGGACCTGCTGGTGGTGACGGAGCTGAAGCGGTTCGGGAGGAACTACGGCGAGATCTATAAGGAGTGGTTCCACATCGCAAAGGAGATCGGCGCTGACATCAAAGTGACTTCCATGCCCATACTGGATACCACACAGTCGAAGGAACTGGTGGGGCAGCTTATCACGGATGTGGTGCTGGCGGTATTCGCATATGTGGCGGATAGAGGACAAACCCAACTTCGTTGGGTTGACGGAGCGCCATGAGCTGCAGCGCCAGGGCATCGAGGTGGCAAAGGCAGGCGGGAAGCACCTTGGCAGGCCGAGGGTGGAGTACCCGGAGAACTGGGAGGACTGCTACGGGAGATGGAAAAGCAGCGTGATCTCGGCAAAGGAGGCGATGACGCTCACAGGGCTCAAGAAAGACAGCTTCTACCGGCTGGCAAAGAAATATGAGTCGGAGCTGAAGGGTGCAGAGGAGGAAGAGTCATGAACAGAGATTTTGTAAAAGAATTTGCGAAAAAAATTCAAGAAAATAGGAGAAAGGGACTCTTTATTATATAGAAACATATTTTAAGAAGGAGGACATTTATGAAGCAGGGAACATTATTTTATGACAGGGAAAGCGGCAGGTACAATTTTCATTACACGGATGAGGACGGTGACAGGCGTGATTACGGCGGCATCCACTATGGGGAGGTCTTTGAATTCCGCTTGAATGATGTATGGATTCCCGCCCGTATGGAGATGGGCATGGATGACAGATGGTATCTGGTGGGGCTGCCGGGGCTTACGCTGGACGGGCTGGAGGTGAGGCAGGGATAGCAGACAGGAGGGCATCCATTAAATTATATTATCAGTATAATGACAAATCCGGGAATCGGTGTTATAGTGGTTACAGTAGAAAACGAAGAGGACGGATAAGTCCGGAAAGGAAACAATCATGACAACAGTTAATTTCGCTGCGAATGGTTTCGCAACAACTCCGGTTGTTTATTATCTGCATAGCGAACATTATGAGGCACTGTTCAGTAAAGAAAAAGAACAGAGTCTGGTTAAGATGCGCTCATGTAAGATAAGGAAAAGGCGAAAAACTGTGTGATGTCTGAAGGCAGGCTTTCTGGAAGGCTGCCGGGAATAGTCCATAGATTTCAAGTACCGCTTATCTTAAATGAGGTAGGCGGTATTTTTTATGTTCCATTAGCTCAGTTGGGAGGAGCACAAGGGATAGAGGGCATCCCTGACTTTTAATCGAGGAGTCATGGGTTCAAGTCCCATATGGAGCATTGCCGCCTGGATATTGATTCCAAATAGCAGGAGGTGAGAATCATGGTAAATCTGCCAACTATAGATATGATTAGGACAGGGCAGAACATAGCAAGGCTGCGGAAGCAGGCAGGGCTATCGGTAAGGGATCTGCAGGATGTTTTCGGCTTTGCCACGCCGCAGGCCATCTACAAGTGGCAGCAGGGTGTTGCCCTGCCGACCATAGACAATCTGGTGGTGCTTGCAGCGGTTCTGCAGGTACGCCTGGATGATATTCTGGTTACGGATAAAGCGGCGCAGATACAGATCAGCGCATGAATGGAAGATAAGAAAGAGAAAAAATAAGATAACAGCAGGCTGGAAAATGCCTGCAGTAGGGTCCCCTGGTCTAAAGGTCAGGACACCGGCCTTTCAAGCCGGAGGTATTGGGTTCAAGTCCCATGGGGATCATTATGGCTCCTTAGTCTAAAGGTCAGGATACCGGCCTCTCAAGCCGGAGATGTCGGGTTCGAGTCCCGCAGGAGCTACTGTGGCCATAGGACAGTGGCAGTAAAGCGAACGCAGTTCGCTTTGCAGATATGTGGCTCTGCATACGGGGGTCCGATTCCCCCTGGTCACATTATGGATGGGTATGCCTAGCGGCGAGGGCAGCGGACTGTAAATCCGTCACACAGAAACACCGCAGGTTCGAGTCCTGCCCCATCCACTTTACGTTTGCGTGTCCGAGAGGCTTATGGTGTCCGCCTTATCCTGATATCGGATAAAGGCTGACACATGCTATCTTCCTTATATCACGGAGGACGGCCGGCGCAGGAGGGTCTACTGCATCATGATTATCGATGACCATTCCCGCTTCCTGGTGGGCGGCGGGCTCTTCTATAACGATAATGCCTATAACTTCCAGAAAGTGCTGAAAGATGCCGTGGCCGCCCACGGGATCCCGTCAAAGCTTTATGTAGACAATGGATGCAGCTACTCCAATGAACAGCTCTCCCTTATCTGCGGCTCCATCGGCACCGTACTTTTACACACGAAAATCCGTGATGGCGCCTCGAAGGCAAAAATCGAACGCCAGTTCAGAACGCTCAAGGAGACATGGCTCTATACCCTGGACCTGGATTCCATCACCTCGCTGGCACAGTTTGGCGGGCTGCTCAGAGACTATATGCGCACCTACAATACATCCGTCCATTCCGGCATCGGCACCACGCCTATGGAGCGCTACCAGCAGACCCGTTCCTCCATCCGCATGCCCAAATCCAGGGAATGGCTGGAAGAGTGCTTCCTGAACCGTATTACCAGGAAGGTGAACAGGGACTCCACCGTCTCCATCGACAAGGTGTCCTATGATGTCCCCATGCAGTTCATCTCCTCCAAAGTGGAGATCCGCTTCCTGCCGGACGACATGGCCGGTGCCTTCATCCTTTACGAGGGGGAGCATTACCCCATCCGCCCTACGGATAAGAATGAGAACTGCAGGACGAAGCGAAACAACACGCCGTCCATCGATTATTCAAAGATCGGAGGTGAAGGCTGATGTCCCTTTCCTACTATGGGCTTTCCTTCAATCCCTTTGACAAGCAGAATGCAAAAGAGAAGGACCGGTTCCTCTCAAAGGACATCTCGGAAATGACGTCCCGGCTGGACTATCTCAAGGATACAAGGGGCATCGGGCTCTTTACCGCACGCCCCGGCATGGGCAAGTCCTTCGCCCTGCGCTGCTTCGCAAAGAGCCTGAACCCGAACCTCTACCACATGGAGTACATCTGCCTCTCCACCGGCAGCGTCATGGAGTTCTGCCGCCAGCTCTGCTCCGTCTTAGGGGTGGAACCGAGGGGCGGCAAGCCCGGCATGTTCCGCACCGTACAGAAGCAGATCCTCTACCTTTGCGAGGACAAGAAGCAGCCCCTCCTCCTGGCCGTCAATGAGGCACAGTACCTCTCCACCGGCATCCTGGAGGACATCAAGATGCTCATGAACTACGGGTACGACTCCCTGAACTGCTTCACACTCATCCTCTGCGGGGAGCCCCACCTGAACAGCACCCTGAAGAAGCCCGTCCATGAGGCCCTGCGCCAGAGGATCACCGTACACTACAACTTCTCCGGGCTGTCGGATTCGGAAGTGGCGCAGTACATCCTCCACAAGATCGCCTGTGCCGGAGGGCCGGCCTCCATCATCGACCAGGCGGCGCTTTCCGCCGTCCACAGCCACTCCCAGGGCAGCCCCCGCCTGGTGGACAACCTGATGACCGACGCGCTGACACTGGGGGCGCAGATGGACAGGAAGGTGATCGATACGGATGTCATCCTGGCTTCCGTCAGCAGCCAGAATCGCGGATAGGGGGCATGGAACATGAATTACACCTGTATCTTAAAAAGCAGCTCCCGCAGGGAGACCTGGACGGGGGAAATCATCCTGCTGGGCGGGGGAAACGGATGGTATGAAGCTGAGATTAATGGACGGGGGACTTACTTCCACATCCTCGCCGGACGCCATAAATATGGAAACTACCTGTGTATTCCCAACCACGATGTAGGGTGCGAGCTCTCCGATTTCTCCGATATCTTCTGGAATGAAGAAAGGATTGGCTCCCTCATGCGGAAGGTGGGTGCGGTGACTGTCACCGCCGGCCTGGTCCATCTGCCTGCCCTGGCTGCCAGGCAGATGAAAACTGAATACTTCATATGGGCTGTGGATCTCTTGATGGGATCCATTGCCTTTTAAGTTTCAGGAGGAAATCCATCCTGACAGCAGTGCGCCGCATTTTTGGCAGGATCATGCATTCACAGACAGCACTGCGCAGTCAATTGGATAAAGGTTGGAAAAATAATTCGCGGTTTGCGTCTCCCTCAATTCGCTGTCCGACACTGTGTATGGAAGCGGCAGGATGCCTGACAGCATTCCTTTCAGCATGGAAGGTCAGGAAAATTGTTCCCTGCAGTCTCATAAAGGCAGAGTAGGGTGAGAAGATTTGGATTGTATGGCTGATAAGGAAGGAAACGGATAAATGGTATATGATTGTCTGATGATAGAGGATGAGGCGCCGCTGGCGGAAAACACCAGTAAATATTTGAACCCTTCAGGGATAAACGCGGCGGCAGTATTCGGGCAGATAAACGGGATGATCCATAACCATTGTACTGGTGATAGTATCAGTTACCATGAGCGGCTGTGTTTATGCAGATAATAAGAGCTGGGGTGACATGACTTATGAGGATGCTCATGTACGGTAAAGAAGCAAGCAACCGAAAACAAGAGATAGACCGCCAGCACCACACTATTCCGAACCATAGAAAACAAAGACCAAAAGATAAGCATTATGGAAATTGTGCATAACAGGCTATTCCGTCATGGATAACTCTATTCACAGCACATGGAAAAGCGAAAGAGCCGCTTTCCTTTCGTCTGTCAAACAGAGTTACCCACAACTCCATAAGACAGCCAGTTATACACATTCCCACAATGCCGACTACTACGGAATCCCTTTCACCCACCCCTATTTAAAAATTATTGGAAATTCCATACAATTATGGAATTTGCCAACCGTCAGGAATATGTTCATGTCCCCATTTACAAAAAGCACTTAAAATTGGCATAATGCTTTTCCCCTTTTCCGACAAACGATATTCCACTTTGGGAGGTACTTGAGGATATTCTTTGCGTATAACAATGCCGTCATTCTCTAATTCTTTTAGTTGGCTACTCAGCATTTTATGTGTTACCTTTCCCAATGCCCGTTTTATTTCACTGTAGCGAAGAATCTCTTTTTTCCATAGCCAAAATAAAATGTGCATTTTCCATTTTCCATCTACTAAAGATATTGCATAGGCAAACGGGCGTACATCAATCTCTTTGCAGGGGATAGTGTCTTTCTTCATTTTATACTCTCCTTTTAGGTAGTATCTATCAAAAATGTGTGTTCTTTCTTTATCAATTATATCATGATATACTTATAAAAGTCCAGAAAAAACCAGGAGGTACGAAAATGAGTATATTAAACAGTCCAATCAAAATAGGCGATTTAACGATAAAAAATCGCCTTGTCATGCCGCCTATGGCTACGGCAAAGGCAACCGATGACGGACAGGTAACAAAGCAAATTTGTGATTATTACCACGAAAAATCCTTTGGTGGATATATTGGACTAATTATCACAGAACATTCCTATGTTAATCTCGAAGGAAAAGCTGGAAAAGGACAAATTTCCATAGCAGATGACACCAGCATCACCAGATTAAAAGAACTTACAACAGTGATACATGAAAACGGAACAAAAGTTATGGCACAAATCAGTCATGCGGGAGGCGCCGCCAACAGTGAAACTACTGGAAAGGCTGTTTATGGAGCAAGTGCATATCCAATGCCGAAAACAGGCTTTATCCCATTGGAAATGTCTTTGGCTGATATTCACAAAGTAATCCATGATTTTACCAATGCATCCATACGGGCAAAACAAGCTGGATTTGACGGAGTAGAAATTCATTCTGCACACGGATATTTGTTAAATCAATTTTATTCTCCATTAACCAACAAACGTACAGACGAATATAATGCACAAACGCTTAATGGACGGCTAAAATTACACAAGGAGATTATAAAGTCAGTCCGTAATGCAGTTGGTAATAATTTTCCTATTGCTATCAGATTGGGGGCTTGTGATTACATGGACGGCACGACAAACGCATGAGTAAATAAAATGTGAACAAACTGCTCCATTATCCGTTATAATGGAAATAAAAACGGAGATGGTGATATGGAGCAGTTACTGGAATGGATGGAGATCATCGAGGATGTCAGGCAGCACAGAAAAGTACGCCACAGTATAAAGGATATTTTG
>NZ_JANJZD010000024.1 GCF_024623325.1 Acetatifactor muris | reverse complement strand
ATGCCGTCTTTACTTCCCTGTCTGCCTCTGCATCTTTCATATATTCCCGGCTCTGGCATCTTCCCAGCAGCTTAACCTTATCGCCTGGCAGCCAGCCTGCTACCTCGTCCGCGTTCTCCTGCCAGCAAATACAGGGAATATAGCAGCTTGTCCCTGTAAGCACATTCTCTACCTTTACGAAAATATCAGAAATGCGTTTCCCTCTCGGCGTTTCCCGGTATGTAGGCTTATACGCCAGCTCTCCCATAAGCGCTATGTCATTTTGCAGCATTGCTTTAGGGCTTAAGCCTATGTACTCTGCCAGAATGAATACCAGCACTTTACCGCTCTTAAAATCTTTAAGCGCCTGCTGCCGCCCGGATATTAAAAGCCTGCTGCCCGGCAGGAAATAATTTTCAAGCCGCAGCCCGTCCCCGGTCTTTCCCCGGTCTACTGCCGCCTCTGTAAAGGCTACTGCTACCTCGTCAATAATGCCGCTTGGTCTTTTCGTCTCGATCTTTGCCAGATAACCATTGAACCGCAGCCCGCATATGTCCGTTACCTCTTCCAGCTCCGTAAGCTCTCCTGCCAGCCCCGCTGCGTTGCTTATCCTGCCTCTTTCCGTCAGATCGTCCAGAATCCCTGCATTAAGGTCTGCCAGAAAGTCCGGCTTTTTATCCTGCCTTTTGTTCCGCTTTTTGCTCATACTTTGCGTGATCTCCTTTCCCGCTATAACTTATCAATATTTCTATTGCCCGCTTATAGCACGCTATTTCGTCCTCTTCCTTTACTTTGCAGATACAGCGCCCGCGCCTCTCTCCCACATACTCCCAGATTTCAATAAAGTTATTGCCGTATATGTCAAAGTGCATATGACACCTTAAACCGTGGCTTTTCTGTATCGGTCTGTATATCTGGTAAAATTTATTTATAAGTGCGCTGCGTTCCCCGTCGTTTTCTCCCATATGCGCCCCTCACTTTTCCGGCATCTGATATAAGCGCGGTATCACTGCTGCCATAGGCGGCGTAGCCTCGCTGCCTATCAGTAAGCCTGTGTTGCCCGGCGCATATAAATACCGCCCGCATACGCTCTGTATCTCGTCTATGATCTCTATACAGCGCTCTTTGCTTTCGTATATCCCTAGCGTGTACATTGATGTTGCGTCCATATTCAGCATTATTCTGTTTTCTTTCATGCCCGCGTTTGTAAATTCTTTATACCTTATCCCGCATGATTCTTTGATCGTATAAAGCCCCTCTTTGTCCTGGCTGCGTATGTATACTTCACTCATTGTCTGCCTCGCTTTCTATCTCTCTCCAAATATTGCTATTGCCTCTGCTAAAATTTCTTGCGTAGGCAGATAGCAAATTTCTGTATTCTGGTAATCTGTATGGTGTGTTAAAAAATACTCTTCGCACGCCTGCTGCTCTGTCAGCCCCTCTAACATCAGCGCCCAAATTATTTCCCTTTCCTCTTCCACAAGCGCCCTGCCGTCGTTAATGATCTCCATGTTTAAAGGCTGCTCTGCTTTCGCGTTTATTTCCTGCAAATACCAGCCCGCCTGCTTATACTCTTCTAAGCGCTCTGGCGTTAATATGCTGTACTCGTCTGGGAAAATCTTTACTTCATGCGGCGTATAGATTTTTGCGCACTGCCTGCCGTACTCGTCCACTCCTACCAGTGTTTTTATCTCCGTACCGCTCCAATTTCCCAGCTTATCTTTAGTGGCAGCTTTTCCCTCACGCACAAAGGGTACAGCCCAGTAAATCCCGTAAAGCTGCGGCGCTGCATACTCCGCTACTGGCAGGCTCTTAATAACCATTACCCAGTTGCCCGACGTAATAAGTGTGCGCTCGTCCCGTCTTTCCCTGCTACCGTCGCCCCATTCATCTACATAGTTTCTTTTAAATCCGTACTCGTCTACTGCTGCCTCTGTCTGCTTTCTTCCCACTTCTCTACCTCTCTTTCGTTTCCCGCTAAAAACTGCTATCTATAACCATTTCCTTAGTGAATACCAGATACAGCCCCAGCGGTACTGTAATGATCGCTATTGTTGCGTCGCCGCCTGTCAGCATAACCGCCAGAATAGTAAACAATAAAAGGAATATGCCCGTTAAGCGCTGCTTAAGGAAATACTGGCGGCGCTGCTGTCGCCTGCGCTCCCTCTGCCTGTCCCGGTGTAACCGTTCCATATAATCAGATACAGCCGCCTTGCTGGTTGTATCTGTGTAAATAATCACTGCATACCTCATGCCCTGCCCTACTTCCTGCAATCATAGTCTGCAAAATCTTTGCAGCTGTTAAAGATAATTCTGTTATTTACCCAACGCTGTAAGCGCTTAAGCCTATGCCCGGCTGGTATATTCTGCTTATCATAAAGCATTACATACGGTGCATACCCCAGATCACGCAGAGTATATACCCGCTCTAAATCCTGCTCAAAAGTGGTATTGAAATTACATAGAACGTATACGCCCAGCTTTTTTCTTTCCCAGCCCGTGATTTCCCTAAATTCTTTAAATTTCGGTATGATCGCCTCTTTGTCCTCGTACCTGTCCCACGCAAAATGTATGCGTTTTATCTTCATGCGCTTTATGTACCCCGCTTTTTCCTGCGTCATAATACGAATATCGCAGCCCTGCGAAAAGTCCACCCATGCGCCGCTGTCTATCAGCTGATCGCTTAAGCCTCTCCACTCTTTACAGGCAAATAGGTTAGCATCTAAAAGCACTATGTTTTTCTGTCCGCGCCAGAACTCCGAAAGATCAGCTACTTTCTTTGCAGCCCGCCCCTCTTTCTTCCCCACTATGCAAAAGTCGCACCCTCTGGGACAGCCCCTTGTAAGGAATCCGTAGGCTGTTTCTTTTACCTCTGGTATCTTCTCGAAGTAAATAGAATAGTCCGGGTATATGTGTTCTATCTCTTCCGGCAGCTCTGCGCCGCCGTCCGGGTAACTGTACCCTGTGCCGCCTCTTATGATCTCCTGCGCATTTACCGGGTGCTGGTAATCTGGCGTAAAGGTAAATACTTTGCTCATGTATACCCGGTCTGGCGGGTTAAGCCATGCTGTAAGCGGGTTATGCCAGCCTACGCTATCGCCCCGGCTTTTGTGATATGCCGATATTTTCATAAGTGGCAAATTAGGGAACCCGTGACCGTCTACGTCTATCAGCTCTACCCTCATTTCCTGCCGTCCTCTTTTCTATAGCGGCAGCTGTCGGTATGCCTGCTGCCGCTGCCGTGATATATTCCTTGCCTTGCCAAATCCCTTAAACTCTCCCTCCGGGCGGCGCTCTCTGTCTCTTCACTGCTGCCGCTCTCCTGTTCTGGCGTAGTTTTACCGTATGGGCGCTTTTTCGCCTTAAAAAAGCTGCTTAAAAACTTGTTGACCGTCTACATACTCTCTAGCTGGTATGACCGCTGCTATTTTTCTACGGTATACAGATAACAGCTTTTCGCCTGCTGCATCTGCCGCAGGCTCGCCATGCCTGCTACAAATACGCCCTGCTGGAATCGAACCAGCGCCCCCGCTGTATGCCCGGCTGCGGTATTCTCCCACTGAATTAAAGGCGCTTAATGGCGGCAGCGCCGCCTATGTCAAAATAGAAATCCCTTATCTATCAGAAACTTTATCCAGTCGCAGCCCGTCACGTCGTCCCTTTCTATAAATTTATAAAATTCCTCTTTAGTCGTTACGTTATCCTCTGCTAAAAACTTCTTTGCTATTGCTACTGCATTTGTTTGAAATACATGCTCTGCATAGAAAGCCTTTTCTATTGTTCCGTAATCATTGCTGCTTTTCGGTGTACGCATTTCCACTACTACCATAGGCTTATTATTCTTTTTATTTCTGGCTCTCCTTATAACTACTGCCTCACTGAATAACCAGCCATTCCAGCCGTACCGTTGCGGTGCAAATTGAGTACGTGGCACTTGTACCAGTTCCCCTGCTTTCAATTTCTTAAAATCTATTTTTTTCACGTTTCTACCTCTCTTTCGTTCTTAAATACAGTCTCTATATTCCGGCTTTCCAGCCCAGTATTTCAGATAGTCAGTAAATGTACTGTTGCCGCTTTCCAGCTCTGTAAATGCTGCCTCTGCCTCTTCATTACTGGGAAACTCAAAACTAAAACGGTAACTTTCCCCTGCTTTCGGCGCAAACTGCCCTTTATGCGTTGCCTTGCTTTTCGGGTAAAATGCAAGCGTACTGCCATACGGCATAAAGCTATAGTTTTCGCTCCATTCCTCTATTTGAATATCTACACCGCCTGCGCTCTTTCCAGTTTTTAATACTTTCATGGTCTTACCTCTCTTTCGTCCCCTCTTTGGTTAAATTGCCCGCTGCGCCAGTTCTGCGCTGTACTGCTGCCGCTTTCCGTTCTCTGCCCCGCCTCTTTGCAGCTCCCGGTATAAAGTGCCTCTGTGTACGCCTACCGCATCAGCTATAGTCTCTGCATTACTGCCAGCCTTACACATAGCCTCTATTCTCTTCCTGTCCTCATAACTTAGCCTTTTGTACTTCCTTGCCATTGTCCCCGCGCTCCTTTCCTGTTATTGGATAAAAAAATAGTGCGATAGAGTTTTTTAAGCTCTACCGCACTATGCTTTTACTATTATCTACCGTAAAAAAATAAATGCGGCAGAGGCTTTAATACCTCTTGTCGCATTTAATTTTAAAACTTATCCATCTGCAGCGTATTGTTTTTGAAGTTGCTTTCTTACGGATTATGGATTTAAGCTCCTTGTATTCATCTTCCGTAAGCTTGATTACATATTTTCTGGGTCTTGCCATAGGAATCACCGCCGTTTTTTCTTAGTATATACCAAAACGGCTGTATTTACCAGTATAATTTGTCTATATATCAACATGTCACTACACTAGTATAATCCACTTTAATTAGCTTTATGTTTAAAAATATGATATAGTGGTCTTATACAGTAGGGAGGCCGTAAAAAATCCAAACATTTGGATTTTCTCAGCCACTCACATGCCAGTTTGTTTATCAACCAAGGCTGTGATGCACTTATTCTCGCTGACAGGCTGGGACACGAAAAGGTATCCACAACACTGAATACCTACTCGCATCTGTTTCCGCACAAACAGCAGGAACTTGTCAGCAATCTGGAACAGCTTGCGGCAACCGTTGGTGTTACACCGACACCGGAGCCGCCAACGAGTAACCCTTTACTTGAAACTATGGGAACTTCCTATAATGATGACACGGCTGACAGTTTAGCTACTTCAGATACAGTATGCGCCAATACAGGACTTCCATACGGACCGGCGCCACTGCCAAAGGAAACAGCACCGGGAAAAGTTATCCCTATGCCCCAAAGAAAAGTTATTTAATTTTCCAAATACTGTTTGGAAAATGCAAGCTACAATAAAATGATGCGGAACAGAGTAGTTGCGTTTAGTAGCAAAATAGTAGCAGAGCAAAAGAAAAAGTCCGGGAATGCCCTATTTATAAGGCTTCCCAGACTTGTGGCTACTATTCAAACTCGATTTCGTTATGGCGTTTTTCAGAACTTTCATTGTTAAAAAAAATTATTCTACCACTCATTTTGTTGTTTCCTACTCTCTGTACTTCTGTCTTGATTTGCTCTTAACATCACGAAAACATCACGGGGTAATCTCCACCACATCCTCTATTCCGCATTGCAGCTTGAACCTTATCCGGTTTTTTCTTAGGCAACCAATGATATATTCCGCATTGTTCTCCACAATCTCATAGGCTCTCTCCGCAGAAGGGTAATTGTATGTTGTGTTATATCCATTCTTTACTCCATCACACTGCAATATGAAGAACGTTTCCAGTGCTTTTGTCTTTCTGGTGTGATCCTTCTTATCGAAAAAGCACAGCGTTTTAATTTCAAACTCATTGCCAGCATCATAGTCCATTTGTAACTCTCTAATATCATGATTTCCTTTACGCAAAGAATAGTAATGGCCCGCTATTCTACGAACCGCATCAGAAGCCATGCCAACATACGCTTTTCCATTATGCAGATTCCGTATTAAATAAACGCATGAAGGTTCTATATCGGTAGATATATCTTCAATCCTGATTTCATTCACCTTATTCGAAATCTTCATCGTAAACGATCACCTCTTCCACCTTGCACTGTAGGCGTTTGCATATCCGTTCCACTACATCAAGACTTACCTTCTGATTTTTTCCCATCTTCGCAAGTGTACCCCTGCTGACCGTTCCGTCCTCAACTAAATCCATTTTCTTCATATCCTTATCAATCAAAGTCTTCCAAAGTGGTTTGTATGTAATCATAATCATCACCTCTTTTATATCTTATCAAAGTTCATTCTCAACGTCAAGAAAAAGTTCTAATTTCTTGAAATTTTTTTCTATAAACTATTGACACTCGCTGTGCATATGGTAATATGAATATAACAAGAACGCAGAACAAAATTCTAATATATCAAAACTTTTAGGAGGGCAAACACATGTTGAAAAATCAGAAATTCGGAGTAGAAGTAGAAATGACAGGTATCACAAGAGAAAAGGCAGCTGCCATTGTTGCAGAAGTTCTCGGGACCACGGCATCCAGACCAGACAGCACTTGCTATCAAACTCGTATTATTGCTGACCAGGCGGCACGCAAATGGAAAGTTATGAGAGATTCCTCAATTACTTCAATCAGGAATGATGGCAGTGATTCTCCAATGGATGAGTATAAGGTAGAATTCGTAACACCGCCTCTGGGATATGAGGACATAGAGCTTTTGCAAAATATCATCAGAAAATTACGTGAAAGCGGAGCAAAATCTCATAGCAGCTGTGGCATCCATATCCATGTAGACGGAGCAAATCATAATGCGAATTCTCTTCGGAGGCTGGTGAACTTTATGACTTCCCGGCAGGATCTGATTTATGAAGCACTTGAAATCGGGAATCGTGCCGACCACTGGTGTCACAAATTAAATTCCGCGCTCCTTATCGAAATGAAAAAGGATAAAAACCTTTCAAAAGAAAAGGCAGAACAGATTTGGTACAGCAGTGCAAATGACGGATATTGCGGTGGTGTTAGCCATGAGCACTATAACAAAACCCGCTATCACGGCGTCAACCTTCACAGCTACTTCTCCAAAGGTACTGTAGAATTCAGGCTTTTCAACAGCACCCTCCACGCTGGAAAAATCAAGGCTTATGTTCAGTTTTGCTTAGCCATATCTGCATGGGCCATCACATCGCAGGAAAAAATCGTATTCCGTTCTATGGCCGGATATACACCTGAGAAGAAAGTTACCATTATGAGAAACATCCTCACTCACCGGCTCGGCCTGTATGGAGACGAATTCAAGACTTGCCGGCTGCACCTTATGACACCTTTGAAAAAAGCCGCTGGCATGACCTGCAGGGCAGCTTAATATATATGCTGACCTATCGGCATGACGGGGAGAAGGGAGATATCATGGGAAAATTATACATTGCATACGGAAGCAACCTTAACCTGGCCCAGATGGCCGCTAGATGTCCCTCTGCGAGCGTTTATGCAAAGGGAGTATTAAATAACTGGGAGCTGGTCTACAGAGGCCGTAAGGCGAACTCACACGCCACAATCATAAGGAAGCGGGGATCCACCGTGCCGGTCCTTGTATGGGAGATTCAGCCAATAGATGAATACCGCCTCGACATATATGAGGGATATCCTCGCTACTATTTCAAGAAGGATATCATGGTGACTATTGCCGGGAGAAAAAAGAAAGCCATGGTTTATATCATGGATGAAGAGCAGCTGCCCGGCCGACCTTCTTCCCAATATGTCAAAACCATCCTCCAAGGATATGTAGATAATGATATGGATATCAGCATTCTCAAAAAGTCTTTGGAAGTAAATTCCATTGAATGTGCATAAGATTTGTGGTATAAAAAAAGACGTTCGCTCCATGAACGTCTTTCCTTATGACGGCAGTGTTGCAGCACTACCTGTCAGATGATGATGAAATCAGAGAGCCGTTCTTGGTATGTAGGACTTTTGGGCTTTCATCCGGCACCCGCACAATCAATTCATCGAGTTTGCAGTCCAGGGCTTCACAAATGAGATCTAAATGTTCCAGATTAACCCTGTCAACCAACTCATGGTACAATTCATTGATTGTGTTTGGCCGGATGCCAGTAGCCCTTGCCAAGTCTGCTTGCGTCCACCTGAGTTCACCGAGCTTAGTAGATAGTAAAATTCTTATCATACGTCGCCGCTCCTTCCGCTATAAAATATCATTTTTCGACACGCTCATGTGCCTTTTGTTATTTTATAGCGGTTTGAGTTATATCCTATCATATACCGATAAGCGGAGCGGCATCCGATCAGTTCAATATCTTCCCATATTCTTCATCAAGGGCAATCCATCCGTCTTCCTTAGTCTCGTAGGACTTCAGCAATCCCCAGAGTTTCGCCCCGGCCCCATCTTTGGTCTTTACGATAGTGAAGGTACCTTTGCCGGTATAGACAGCCTGGCCATTCTTCTTGTGATAATCAAAAGTGGTTCCCGCCCCTTTCCGAATTCGTAAATCAGAAATGGTTACTTGGAACTTAAACTCCCGATCTGTTACGGCGGAAGATATGCACGGGTATACTTCATTTCCAGAATCATCAAATACTTTATACCCGCTATTCTGCTTGCAGAGTTCAATGGCGTTATTCTGATCTTTAAATGCGCCAATCTGGCTCCCGGAATCTACCCAATTCGTGCGGACACGATAATACCCCGTCCCGGCCGTACTTGCTTTCTGTTCTTCCGTTGCCTTAAAAGAGACATAATCGGGAATAGCTGTGATAAACAGACCGCTTTCCAGCTTATACCACTTCTCGTCTGCAGAAATGCCGGCAACAACAAAAGTTCCCTCATGCACAATCTGATCCACCTCTGCAGTGATGCTCGGCGCCTTTCTGATATTCAGTCCATCGACGCCCTTATAGACGACTGTCACGGAGCCATTCAAGGCATTGATCTTCTGCCCGCTGGTATCATCACTCGCAATATCCACAGGTACCCAGGGTACGGTTGTGATATCTCCGCCGGCCATTGCCTTTTTAACATCTTTTCGGAACTGATCCATAGAAAGGCCATATCTGCTCCAGATATGCTCCACATCACCATGGTTAGAGGCAATCCCCTTCACATTCCCCTCGTGGTGGCTCATCAACACATTGCTGTCCTCCGGATTGAATCCAAACTTCTTGCAGATATGCGCAAAGAACTGTACTGCATTGGCATATGTGGCCAGCACATGGGATTTTGTGTTCGCTCCATTTCCCGTTTCGATCCAGGTGGCGCCGCCGGTATATTTAATCGAGGCCGGCTCGGTCATCTCGATACTGATTAGGCTATTGTTTCCGCTGCCATTACGGCCGCTTCCGCAGTGCCATCCTTTCATGTTCCAAGGAAGCAGCTGGTACACAACAGCATCTTTCCCCACCACTGCATGAACACAAACCGAAGCACTGCTGCGCTGCCAGTTCTTTACAAAAACCAGAGGATCCGGCTGTGGACACCCAACGCTGTGGAGCATTCCTCCTTTCAGCGTAATGCCAACGCCTGCTTTATAGCACGGATTCTGTGTTGCCATTTTTTCGATAATAGTAATGCTCATTTTTTCCTCGCTTTCTGTGGATTCAACCACTGCATCAAACTTGGTAAGGCAAAACCTCTCGATGATGCCGCATACCTTGGACACATACGATACATCCGTGGCATAGCCACCATCCTTAATTATCTGGATAGCCGTTTTATAGTCCTTTTCCCCTTTCAGACCAGCATATCGCAGCGTATTTCCATTCATAGCACCGTTCAAATAGCAGGAATGATCCCTTACGCTTGATTCCATATCCGGGTACCTTCTGAAATCTGCCGTGACGGTATATTCTTTTCCGTCGGGATCCTGTTCCTTTGTCTGCTTGGTATATTTGGAGACGCCGTCCCACGCACTGTCCCAGGTGTTCCCGCTCAAAGAACACTTCATGCCAAAAAAATTATTGGCATTCAAAGCAAGTTCAGTGGTTCCATATCCTGATTCCAAAATTGCCTGTGCAATAGAAACGGAGGCGAGTATTCCGCTCGCCCCCATATCTTTTACAGCACATTCACTTACTGCCTGAATAAATTCCTGTTCTGACATATTTTTACCTATCCCTTTGTTCTGTAGAAGCGTTTCCAGATATCAATCAGGTAATCCCATCCTTTACAGCAGATAATCGCCACCAGGAAGGCTGCAAAAACAACCGCCACAAGGTAATACCAGACAAACGCAATCCCCGCATATGAGATATATGCAAAGAATGCGATTGTGCAGATGATGATCGACAGAGCCAGCACCTGGAGAGACGTAGGAATCTTGTTAAGGATTCCGATCTCCTTTGTAAATTCCGTGATCACAGAGATAAGGGTGCAGATGACCGCCACCACAACCAAAATCACCGATGCATTCGAGATAATAAATTCCATGTTCATAAATATCCTCCTGTTTGATAAGTTAATAGATTTCATGTACGCTTTGCTCTACAAAAAAGTCCTTCTGCTCATGCTTGATTTTCCGGGCATATTCCAGAGCCGCATGCATATCGCCATTGCAATGCGCATCTGGAATCCTGGATACGGCTTCTGCTGTCGCTTCCCCCAGGGCGATTGCCGCCCCAATGCTTTTTACCATGAGTATCTCGTTCTTTTCTCTGGCAGCCTCCTTTTCATCCTGCCTTTTTTCCCGCTTCTCCAAATGTTTTTGCAGCATCCAAAAGCAAAAACCTGTAAACGCTGACGGAATACTCATGGCCACAATCAAAGCCATCGGATCCATTATCCTCACCTCCCCTCTATAAAAAATTGCATTAAAAAAGAGCCTTACGGCTCTAATTCAGCACTGGTTTCTTTATACTGCTCCATAACCTCCCGGACGATTGCCATATCCTCTTCCAGCTTTTTATCTGTAAACGCCTGGTCATTCTGTAAGAGTTTCAAGTCCGTCGCCTGCCTGGCAACAATTTTCCCCAGTCGGTATATGATTTCATCCTGTTTTTCCACCATATCCATATAGAGATCCAGAAGTTCTAAAAAATTATCTTCATCCATATGAAGTACCATTCCTTTCTACTGAATTAGCCCCCGACTTTACAGTTACAGCCCCTGCTCTGCAGCATCAATTTCCTGCTGGAGTTCGTTGATCCTGTCCCTGACCTCCTGCCGGGCATCCATCAGAGCTTTTGTGTCATATGGATCTGCTTCCTCTCTCATGCGGGCCTCATAAGTCTTGGTAATCTTCCAGTCCCCAATATCACTCTGGGTGCTGGAAAGTTGGCTCATAAGGTTGATAATCTCCTGCTGTTTTTCCTGAACTTCTTCCGGCGTCAATGTCTTCTTTAATTCCATACTAAAATCCTCCTATCAATGTCTTAAAAAGTTTATCCAGTTCTCCGATGCTGCGGTAATTATCATAATGAACCGCATTCCCACGCCAACTTCTATAATGATGTACCGCTTCGACCCTTGACATTTTTCCTTCTGCAATGAGAGCTGCATGTTTTTTGATTCTTATGCGCTCTCTCACAATCGTATCATGATGGAGCAGCCGATACAGTTTTCCGGATTCCGTCAGCCGATATTTTACTTTCAGCCAAACAAAGGGCCTATTCAGCGGAACAATCTGCGTCTTTCTTTGGTTTATAAATAACCCCGCTTCAGATGCGATATGCTCCAGATCAGCCCTATTCTGCTTCAGCCGCTCCTTGTCATCATTGATATTATTGATATCGTCCATGTATCGCCCATAATATTTTTCGCCCCTGACAATTTTAAAGTAATTATCTATGGCATGGGGATAATACACACCGCCTGACTGAGATGTCTCCGAACCAATATTCAACGACTTATGCAATAGCTTCTCCCCCGGCCCCTGATAATTCATATGTTCAAGGGAATTATACGGTACAGACATGGCTGCGGCATATTCTTCATCATCCATATAGGACACATCGGGAGCAAAAGCATCTATGAGCAGATCCGTCAGGGCATTTTCCTCCGGAAAATCCGTAAACTCGTGAAACTGCCCTTTCAATTCTTCATGCGGTACATTATCGAAAAATTTCGTAAAGTCAGCAAACAACGCATACCCGCCATTATAGGGCTTCAAACCTTTCTCTACCCTCTCGCGATAATGCTTATGGATATGGGTTTCAAAACGCTGTCTCGCAAAATCATTGCCTCTGCCTTGGATGGATGCGCCGTTGTCATAGATTATGCGCCTGTGGATCTCCGGCAAGAGAATCTGCTGGTTATGGGCTTTTGCCACAACACGATCCTCTATCGCCGGAGCCTTCACAGGCCTTACCTTGCCTCGTTCAGACAGTATAAATTCTTTGCATTTTGATGGGTGGTAAGCGCCACTCTCGATGCTCTGCTTTATTTCCAAAGTCTTGAGCATTACATTGGCCTCATACCTTTGGGTGGACGCTTTCCAATCGCTCCCGCTCCTGCATTGATCAAACGCATTTAGCAACACGTTCATATCTGCCACTCTGTTCATATTCATTACCTACAAAATTTAAACCCTGTTTACAGCGGACAACTGTCGTAACAGGCCGCATCATGGGACATATTCGCCCTAAGGCAGGACGCACACTCCTTCCAATCCGCACACCTGGGGAATCTTCCCTCTATAATGGGTGCGCTTGAAATCGGGGGCAAACCACATTCACGTTCGAGGCGTTGCCGTTGTTCGGATTGCCGTTAGCGTTCACATTGCAGAAGGTCGTCGAATTGCAGACCGACCGCAACCACCGGTTGAAGCGACTATATAGTGTGTGCCCTATGGATTTATTTCCTTATCTTGGCCAACGTCTTATTGTCAGCGGTACGCACACCTTTTACAAGTGCGATTTCCCGCTGTATCCGGATCAGATACCGTTCATATTTATTGGCATCTACCGGAAGCGTCTGCCTGATATAATCCATCCAGCTTGTCAGCTGATAGCAATTTCCTATGGCCTGGTTCAGATATCCTCTTCGTTGCGTGTATTCTGCTTCCTTCGTGATATATATGCTGTTGGCATAATACAGATTGTTCAGCAGATTCTCTAAAATTCTAAGAATAGCGCTTCTGAAATAGGATATTAGCCATTCTGGATACTGCTCCAACTCCTTTACATCGTATGTGGCATTATTGATGATGGTATCTATTTTCTGACAGTCCTCACCCGTCATGCCATACCGCTTTTTCATCCACTCCAATTCTTCCTTTGACGGTTCATCCAGCCTCACCTCCTTCAAATGCTCTCTTATCCGGGACTTCACGCCAAAATCTCGTAGTAAAAGTTCTGTCATTTCCCGTCGTAAATTCAGGGCATTATGCAAAAATTCCATCGGACTCTCAGATCTCTTGTGTTTCGGTACACTCATTTTAACTTTCTCCTCAGAACCCCAAAATCCAAAATGTGGCGACCGGCCTTACGGCCGGGACTGTATCACGGCCCACAAGGGGCCGTGATTAGCCGATTGAGAAGCGGGGGCAAACCACAAGCACGCTCGAGGCGTAGCCGTAGCTCGGATTGCCGTAAGCGTCCACAAGGCAGAAGGTCGTCGAATAGCAGACCGACCGCAACCACCGGTTGAAGCGACGGTTCATAATCTTATCAATTTTCATTCCCGGAAGTTGCTGATTCAATCCTATATTGTCATATGCACTGGACGAAAACGGCGTGGCACCATAAGCCTCCAATTCCGTCATGAGGATAGCTTTTTGATCACTCCATTCCCCTGCCGTGGATCCTCCCTGCCACCCCAGGCCTCCCCGGCTGGCAACGGTAGTTGTTACCGTATTCGTAATATATTCCCTTGTCTGCAGCACATGAGCCGCTCCAAATGCACTCTCCAAAGCAGTCACTACTGCTGGTATCACAGTTTTGTTCATATAGCTGTCCTTATACCCGCCCGTAGTTATGTTAGTTGCATTCATATAGGCACTCCCAAGACCGTCCAGAGGCATCATAACAAGGTGCGGCCTGTTCTGCAGTTTGGGTGTATCTCCGTGGTTATTCAGGGAATTGATTCCCAGGACCACATACTGCGTCTTTGCCTTGGCTGCAAAATTCGTAACGGAAATCGCCGGCGTATCTCTCTCAATGATGTCCCCAACGAATATATCCGAGAAATCTTTCGCCTGCACCATCTCTATAATTTCATCATAACTATAGAAATCTGTGAGCACCTTCCCGCCACGATAAATCTGGTTATGTGCCTCCGGCTCTCCGCCAGTCAAGAAATTAAACATATCTCTCGCAAAGTCCTCAGCCTTGATGATCTTATCCCCATTTTCCGTCACGATGTGTAAAAAACTGCCGCCTCCCGGAACGGAAGTCAGCCTTTCTAAATTCATAAATAACTGTTCCATTTTCTCCTCCTACTTAAACTGAATTTTCTTCAACGCTTTGAAACCGTCACCATTTACAGAGACAAATCGATCTCCATCACCTGTCACCAGATCTGATATAACATTACCGGTCACGAGCATTTCCTCAAGGGAAGATATCACAGCCTCCTGCTGCACTATTGTGCCTCTCAGGCCCTCTATCTCTCCCAATGCGCTTGTCTGCTGCCAGCAGATAGGATTCCATTCTCCGGTTGTTTCCTGCACGCATTTGTAGAGCGTATTCTGGTATAGGCAATAATCCCCCACCTGATAGGACACCTCCGGATTATAATCTTCCGTAGACACTGCGCTCTGTTTCAACTGCTCAATCGACTGGCGATTACAGAGTGTATTCTGAAATACCTGAATCGGTGCCGTATTGACAATATCGGCATGAGCCGGATCAGAGGTTTCTGTAATTTTTAGTGCTTCAGAAAAAATAGGAGTATTGTTTGTGTAATCTTTCATTACATCCTCCTCAATATAACACATTTTGTTAGCGTCTTAATTTTCATGTTACAAAATAACGAAATACGTTATTTTCAGAGCCTAAAACTTATCCAGGATTTCAAATACCATCTCCATATCCCCATCCTTTCCTTTATTTGAAAACGCCTTTATCGCCAGCAAATCTCCGTCTTCATCATACAAAGCGACCTCATTGATCGTCTGGCCTGCCAGAGTTTCCTTCGCCAGCGTGGTTACATACATTGCACTGATTTCATCCGGCTGCAAAGTCACATCATCTATCGGCTGCCGGTGCAATTCATGCTGTAGGGACACATCCGTGGCCAAGGGCGTCCTAATTGACGATCCGCTGGCTGCCCCATCACCGAACGCCATGCCTATCGTCTTCGGAAGAGCCGGTATCAGCCCGGCCCTTGCCTGCACGATTTTCTTCTTTGCGATATTGGTAACTATACTGTCCGACATCTAAATTTCCTCCTTCCATTCTGCCGCATTCAGTGTCGTACTTCCGTCAAGAAAAATACTCCCATCCAAATAATTAAGGTTCTTTTTTATCAGGATGGATTCAGCTTCAACGGATTCTTTCTGCACAACTTCAAGCCTGTGCCGGTCCCTTACCGGGAACAATTCAAGCTGGCTCCCCAGCAGAAAGCTTCCATCAAAAGCAGCGGCGCCATTCAGATATGTAATGCCGCCATTGCTATACAGATAAAAATCCATCCTGTGGCGCATCCGTTCCACCGTCACGGTGTTTGCAAGCTGGACCACTATGTCAAGCCCTTCTGAACCATGATAAATAATCTCGATATGAGCCGGTACCTTCCCTTTGATAAGACTACGAATATCCTCCATATACTTATCCGGATTATCCTTAAATGTCATATTGATATACAACTCGGCGCCCGACAATTCAATGTCGCACTCGCAGTTCACAAATTGTCTCACAATCGCTTTAATCTTATCTGCAGAAAGTTTTCCGGAGCCTATCAGCAATGCATTGATATAGGCTTTCCTCTCTTCCAGCGTTTTGTTTGCATCTTTCATAATTCCCAGAAACACCTCGTATCTGGTAAGTGCTTCATCATCCATATATTTCAGGAACTGAAACGCCACCATATCTTCCATATCCTGGGCCATAAGATCGATAATCCAGCCGGCCAGCCGAAACACCGCATCCATTTCTTTGATTCTCCTGTAATAGCGCGGACTGTAGGACGCGATCTCTTCATATCCGCTCCGCTGCTGGTTATTATATACAAGCATACGCATCCCCCCTATCTGTTCAAAACTGCCGCTTCGTTCATTGTCAGTTCGCCGAGGACAGGGACATTATCCGCTTCAATATTTACATTTTCAGACAGTCCATTTAGCGTAAGATTTGCTAAATCCTTAATTCCTGCCGTATTTGCTAAAATACCAATCACCTTCATGTACTGCGCCACCATATTCTCTTCATCGGGAGTATCCAGGGCAATATCCTTCATATAGCGAATCAGTTCCTGACGGACCGTTTCTTTCGTACTCTCCAGCGAATATCCGGATGCAATAACTACATCAAAAGAAATATTGACTGTCTCCTGCCCCGCCGCCACCGCAAAAAACTTACAGCCAAGAAGCACCTTCCCCTGCCCTACTCCTTTCGATCCGGGATCCATCTCTTCCTGAATCTGCTCAATCAGCGAATCCGGGGGTGCCGTTCCCTCCGAACTGATGATAAGGGCTTTTACCGTACATGGCCCATATGCCAGCGGCGTAATGATTGCCCTGCCAACACCATCATACGATTCGCAGCTGGTCTTGTACTGCTGCTTATTCCAGTTTTCAGCCGGCTCGGAGAGGGCTTCTTTCCACCGCTGCCGCAGATCTTCATCGCTTTCCTTATCAGTGCCTGCCGCATACATATCTCCAAGTGTAGCAGATTTCAGTCCCATAGTATTGCGCACCGGAACCAACCGCTCTCCTTTGAGCAGATAATTTGTCTCCGTTCCCGTAAGTTCAGACTGTAAATAAAAATCTTCCCCCTCCTGCACCACCACGAAATAATAACCGTCGGCCATGAACCTGTCTCCCACCAGATCTGCCGGTGCCACGCCGTCAAATACCGGCACATAATAAGATGATGTGGCCGCCTTGCGGTAAACCTGCTTCTGCGCCGCCCATTCATCCAGCACATCACCCGTACATGTATCCGCAAACAGCAGATCGAATACGGACCGGAGATCCTCATAGAACTTTGCGGCCCTAAGACAGTGGCCGGCTGCCGCATCCATGTAGACGCTCCCCTCCCTGGTATCAACCCCCAGCGCATCTCCCATCTCCCTTGCCTGTTCCATAAAATAATCTTCGGTAAACTGCTCAAACACTCAAATCACCTCCTTTATCGGGATTTCCCCATATATCGTATCTACGTCAAAGGTAATGACACAGCTGTCCTGCATAGGATAGGTATCCTTAAATTCAATCCCCACATTATATACCCGCAGTACCCTCGGATCGTGGATTAGCGTGTCCGTTACCAAAAAGGATATTTCCGCTTCTACATACTCCCTTGTTACCTCCTTATCCATCAGCGTATCTATAATTTCACTCCCATACTGATTCGAATAAATTAGACAGCGGAAACGAGGCGTTAGTATCGCTTTTTTGATATACTGGTTCATGGCCTCCTGTCCATCGACAAAACCTATAATCCGCCCCTCGTCCCAGTCAATCTTATAAGTCCGGGAGGTTTTTTCCTGCTCATTTTCAATTGTTTCAAATGGAATAGGAATATCCAGGGCCATATGCATCACCCCCTTCTATCCAGAACATAATATTTTTTCCCATTGTTATAAGAAAGCAGATATACGATTTCACCTGCTTTCAGTCCCGTATGAAGAATTATCTTGCCTCCCGTGAGCTGGAAGCCTTTCAGTTCATGTGTGTGTTTTCCGCTCTTTGCAATCCCCGGGTGCTCATGCTCTCCTTTTTCATCCTCCGCCCCGGTAGGAGCATACAGAGCGCCGTCATCCATCATAATATCCGCCTCTATCTCATGGTCCGTTAAATGCTCCGGGACTATCAGAGAATTGGCCGACAGGATCATCTTGGCATCATTAGTAAGGGTTATTTCCAACGGGGCCGCATTTGTCACAGTGCCTTCAACCACGCCGGCGCCGTCTGGTGACATACTTTGTATTATCTGCTTTATGCTTGTCTGATCCTCCATAATCCCTCCTATCCGGCAGAATCGATATCGTCTGCAAAATTCAGTTTCAATGTCATTTTGTGGGATTTTCTTGTAAAGGTATGGCTATCCTCATCAATATAAAAAGTTCTTTTTATTCCCAAATGTGGAATGATTACATAGACACATCCACCCGATACGGCCTCCGATATCCCAATGCCGGATACTTTCAGGGATTTTGTCGGCATGCCCTTTTCGGAAAATACCGACTGGACCAGTTCTTTCATCTGTGCATCGTTATAGCTGTCATCCACAGATTTGACCTCCATGAACACCCCTATCTTTCCCTCTAAGGCGGTATTTACTTCCTCATAGACAACCGCATCCTCTTTTGACAAAAGCCGCACTCTCGTCTTTATTCCCACGATACTTTTTGTATAGTTATAGTCTGTAATGTTGGCGCCAACTTCCAGCACCCACTGCAGGGCGGATTCAGCCCTCCGCTTCAAATGGATATTTCCTTTCTCAGAAGAAATATAATAACGGATGCCCGTCGCTTTATAGGTACTGCTCAGGGCATCCAGTAAAACATCATAATATGTGGTTTTTGCTTTCGGCAGTTCCGGAATAACATACACAGTATCCACGGCTCCGCCTCCCGTCATCCCAATCCGGGTCATGCAGTCATTGAAGATTTCCGTTGCCGTTTTATTGGTATAGCAAAAAGAATCCTTATTATTCGCCAGGTAGTACATATTATCATAGGCGGTGATCACAAGTTTTTTCTTATTGCTCTGCGTGTGGGACACGATGATTCCCCGGAACAATTCAGATCCGTCCTCATACATAACACACTGGTCCCCGTCCTCGCAGTCTACTGATACCCGTTTATGGCTGTCCCCATCATCATCCATCAGCGTGATTTTAACATTCCTTGGCGCGGCTCCTTTCCTGCCTCCCCAGGTAATTGTTTCAAAGCATTCTGAAACATCATATCCCACAGTTCCTTTGATAATAATAAACTGGATCATAAGCACCTCCCTCCTACGCAGCCGGAATGGTCAGAACCTGCCCCGGATAAATGAGATTCGGATTCCCACCAATCACCGATTTATTGGCATTATAAATAATCGTATATTTAGCTCCACTTCCATAAAATTTCTTGGAAATATTCCACAGGCAGTCCCCTTTTACCACTGTATATGTCTGACCGCCTGATGAAGAATTGTCGGTTCTGGATACAGGTGCTGAGATTGTGGCCTTTTTCGTAGAAATCTCCACCTTGATCTGCCGTATGGTTACTTCTCTATATTCCTTTAAGGTAATAGAATAGTGAATCGTTTCCAGATCTCCGCCCTGCTCCTCCGTATCAAATTTTTCTATCGTGACATACATAGATACATTCATGCCACCAGTAATAGTAAACCTTACCGGTTTTCCGCTGTTTTTCAATTCCAGAATCGTATTGACTGCAGAAAGGGGATCCGGAATATGCTTATAATCACACCCACTGAAATAGTGCTTTGGAAAGAAACTGGAAAACTTAATGCTGGCCGCTTCGCTGTCCTGAATCACTGTCACTTCTCCAACACCGCATACCCTCATTTTGTCATTGTTGCTCCCATAGGCTATTTCAACTTTTTCTGGAAGGACGGGGAGGCGGAATTTAGTGTACTGCTGCGCAAGATACATCTGACAACTAGAACTCATACGACATTTCCCCCTCCTCCATAATTTCCTGTCGAAGAATATCCATCAGGACACCCCTCATATTCTCAACAAGTACGTTTACGATATCCTCTTTGTTGGCACCGCCGCCACTGACTTTCATTTCCCCGGCACCCTCAATCCTAAGAGTAATGGTCTTATCACCAGAATCATCTCCGCTCCCTGTTTCCTCTGGCGGGGAAACGTAAAAGTCTTTGTTTTCATTACCCCGTGACAGAATATTCGATGTTTCAGCAGCGGTATAAACCACCTCGCCACCGCCAAAGTTGACAAGTTCAGGCCCTTCCTCTCCTACAAGCGCAAGGCCCGGTTCAGCATCAAGAGTTCCCGTGGCGTATTCATGATATCCGCCGCCGCTCAAAGTGTTATTTGCAAAGTTCAGTGAATCAATGGCTGTCTGCGCCCTTGCCACCCCGGCCTGAATCTCGCTCACATAGGCATCCATCGTAGCTTTTGCATTGGCCTTTGCTTCTGTAGAAAGATCCATGCCGTCAACCATATCGCCCATCTCTGTCTGCATATTTTCCAGTTTTTCAGAGAATTCGGTTTCCAGGTCTGCAACGCTTGCGGCTGTTTCGCTCTGGGCTGTCTGCAGATTGTTGTACTGCTGAACCACAGCGGACAGATCCGCATCGTTCATGCTCTCCATGCCGGCCAGCATTGCGGCGGATTCTTCACTTCCGTCTGCCAGGCTGGCCAGCATATCGCTCAATCCCTCAATGTCACTCGCCCTCTCGGTAAGGCTGGCCATATTCTCATTGTAGGAATTCCAGTAATCAATCTGCGATTGAAGGGCGTCCTGAATGCTCTGAGAGGACATAGCAGCTACATCCTCCACCTCATCCCATAGGCTATACTGCCCCTGGATGCTCTGCAGCGCCGCCTCATAGGCAGCATCATATTCTTCGCAAAGGGATTGTAATGCCTCGGAATACTGGCTCAAAGCGTTCTGCGCCTCTGCGTATCCGTCAGATGTGTTTTCGACAGCCTCCTTCTCCTGTTCGAGTTTTTCAGCCATCTCGGTGGCGGAAGCACTTGCAAGGGCGAGTTCTGCCATCATTTCCTCTATTTCATCCTCGGAATATCCCATCTGCGCATAGCAGGCTTCGATACTCTCCGTCAAGGTATCAAAGTTCTCTTTGGCTCCGCTTGTTGCCTCCTTTGCCTGATCCCAAACATGGTAAGCATCCTTTACTGAACCGCTCCAATTCATTTCAGCGCCATCGGCCCAGCCAGTCCATGCTAAAATCGGATGTTCCTCAGCCCAGTCCTCTTCCAAAGCGCGCTCATATTCTGCCTTGGCAGCTATCTGTGTTTTCATGTTTTCATCATATTTAGCTTGAGCTTCCTGATACTGCGCAAGATAGCCCATGAGTGCATCCATATTGGCCTGCGCCCGTTCTTGCTCTGCCGATTCTGAAACCACGGCCCACAGATCTTCCACGGACATATTCAGTTTCCCATTGGTTTCATCAAGTGTCAGATTTAATCCCTCATAGGACCCATTCAGTCGGTCCACGATGTTCTGCATGATTTCCAGCTGGCCACCCGACAGATCCGCACTCTCCGACATGGCCACCAACTGCGCAATCAGTGATTTGGAATCTGATTCACTCTGATCTATCGAATCCACGGTTTCATCATAGGTATTCGCTATTTCATCCAGTGTGGTCTTGAGCTGCTCATTATATGCGATCAGGTCTCCAATGGTCTGTTTATTATTTTCGAATGCTTCAGACAGTTCGTCTATCTGATTTTTCAGCTGATATGCTTCCACCGTATCAGCTGCTCCGGCCTCCGCAAGCGCATCATACTGCTCTTGCAAATTTTCTAGTTCGTCAGCCATCTCCTGGGAAGATGCTGTCAGGGAAGCCTGTGCTTTTTCCGCTTCATCCTCGGCATTTGCCATGTATATAACGGCAGCGGTTACGGCAGCTATCGCAGCCACAACAAGCATAATAGGACCGAGCGCGACTGTCATGGTAGTCCCGAGGGCCGCACTTGCCACCGCTGCAATCTTCGTAACAGCGATATATGCAGTTATCGCCAGCGTAACGGCTCCCACACCAACAACAATGCCGGTCAGGACAGCAGTAATTGCCGGATGTTCATTGATCAGCTTTGTAAATCCGTCTGTAACATCCGCAATCCCATTCTGAAATTGGCTTATTACCGGATTCAGGTCATCCCCGATGGCAATAGACAGATTATTGAAGCTGTTCTCCATCCTCTCCGTGCTGAAAGCAGTGGTATTCGTCATTGCCTCGTATGCTGCCTGGGTAGTCCCGGCAGAATTCGCCAGCTTCTCCAGGTTGGAATTAAAAGTATCCAGCCCCTGGTTGATAATAGCATTTGCCGCCTTTCCAGCCTCGGCGCTGCCCCAAAGGTTCATCATTGCCTCACCGTCCCGCCCGGCGCTCTCATACACAATATCAAGCACATCTGCCAAACTATACCCTGCATTCATCAGCTGCCCAAAAGACATACCAGTTTCTTCCGTGATGATAGTAGCCACATTGGAGCCGGCGCTGCCCAGCTCATTAAACATGCTGGATATATAGGTTGTGGATTCCTCCACACTGATACCGGCTTTCGTCAGGCTGATATATCCTGATTCCAAATTGTAAAGATCCACCGAGTAAGCCGATGCGGTACTGATTGCCTTTCCCATACTGCTTGCCATTTGATCTATTGTCAGGACACCCAGGTTTTGGGATGTAACCAGACTGTCGGAAATATTAGTAACTTCGGAGGCCTCCAGCCCGTATGCGTTCAACGTGGTTGTCAGCACGGATAAAGCCGATGAAGAGGATGTAAAGCCGGCAGTTGCCAGCTTTGAAGCCTCCCCCACGGTTGCCACTGCGGCTTCCGTTGCTACACCTGCGGATATGGCATTATAGGACGCATCTGCCAATTCATTCACATTCCTCGCCGTATCCATGGAAAGATCTGATATTTGCGCAGATAACTCACCGGCAGACAATACTGTTGTGTCAGCAACCGTGGATACCATGGCCACATTCGTTTCAAACTCTGCCGCCGCCTGGGAGCAGCCCATAAAAGCGCTGCCGATTGCGGTTAATGCCGCAACAATCCCGACAGTAGCCAATAGTTTATCCAGCCCTTCTACTGCACTTTGCGAACGTTCCCCAAAATCTTCTGCATCATCCCCTGCGTCCTCGGCTTCATCCCCAAAGTCTTCCAGGTCATCCGCTGCATCGTCCAAAGCATCCCCCAAATGGTTTAATGCTTCCTCCGACATATAGCCCATTTCCACAAGTTCCTCTATAGAATAGATGGCCTGCATTGCTTCCCGGTCATAATTGCCTATCCTGTCGGTCCAGTAATCTGTAGCAGATGCTGCCCGCTCCATGGCATCCGCAGCGCCGGCAGCTCCTTCCGAAATCACATCATAGGAAGAATCGGCGGCAGCTCCGATCCGGTCAAAGGAATCCAGCGCCCTGGTACCAGCACTGACCATAGCATCAAACCTTGAACTGATTTCATCAACAGCCCTGAAAATTACAGATAATCCAGCCATATCTACCGCCTCCTTTCCATTCTGCGATATAGCGAATCTCTACGGCAGGGGGATTCATCCTCAATTATTTCAGATGCAATAAAAAAGCACTTCGTTTTCTGTGGCATGGCATCAAATTCCTCCGGGCGGAGATTATGCCTTTGCCACAGCCGATGTGCCCAGTAACCGTCTGTCCCCCTGCTCTTTATCAGTTTTTTGCGTCTTCTACCTCCCGCTCATTGCTTTCAGCCGCATCCATCAGTCCCAGAATCTCCAGAACCTTTCTGGACACATACCCGAACTCGTCATTATCGGGGAAAACCTTCAGCGGCATATCGGTAATATCAACACAGTCATAATACTTCATAAGTTCCGGATCCTTCAAATCCGGATAGACCAGCGCCTCCACGATGATGTGGCGGGTTGCTTTCACGCTGTCCTTCTCAGTCTTGAACACCACCTCGCCATTCTGTACGATATAATTCCCTTTTTTGTCCTTCATGGGGGTACGGGACTTATACATGTCGTTAATCTTGGCGATGGTGTCATTATGCAGCTTTTTGACCTCCATCTGCACGACCTTGCCATTTTCATCCACAAATCGAGCCGGCGCCGGGACCTGAAAGATCTGCTCCTGTCTGGATTCTTCTCTCATAAAATACTTCAAGTTCTTGTTTGCCATAGTGCATCCTCCTGATTTATTGCTACGGGCCTCTATCTTGACCTGTAGCATGATTTAAAGCCTATCGACGGGTTAACCACTGTTTTACAAAAAAGCGGGCAGGAAAAGGCACATGCAAAGCCTCCCCTGCCTTTTTTACTTACACCACATTCCGCGCTCCGAAAGCAATGGATTCCTTAACCAACTCTCCATCGGTATCGATATCCAATAACGGGATCTCGCCAGTGATCACGGCGCCGGTTACGGTTACAGATTCGCTTCCTACCGTTTCATAGTAGTCCGAATCCGGATCCGTGCGGATTCCCTGGAACGTAAACTCCGGCGTCTTCCCGTTGGAAATGTATTCCTTTACAATCCGTTCATACCGGGCAGTGGTCTTGTATTCATCCAGCGTGCCGGTTATGTCGTAGCCTACCCAGCGCCGGTGTGTTCCCTTCTTCCCGACAATACGGTAATTCGCCACCTTTGGTACGAAGCGGATTGTCATTTTTACAGAATCCATTACCTCTATGCCATTGATATATGCCTTGCCTTCCACGGCGCTAAGCGGCTTGATATTTTCTGACATATCTTATTACACCTCCTTCTATCGTGTGGAAACAGAAAAATACAGTTTCTCGGCGGAATCCACCGCATGCAGGCCGACATTGAAAAAAGTTTCATCCCCCTGGCTGCGGCTCTGGTCCACATAAAAATCTTCCTCCAGATTGATATTCATAATCGAGCCGTCCCCTCCATCGGATACCGGGCCATAGGAATTAAGCAGCTCCCGGCCCAACCCCTCCATAATGAGCCACCCATCCGGATCATTATTGAATTTGTTCGGCGGGAAGTTCAGGCGCAGATCCTCCGCAAAGGAATCATACACACGGATAACACGGTTTTTCGCATAATCTGAAGTCCGGTCCGTGGTAAAGTTGTGAAGAGAATTGATATCATATTCGACAACAATTTTATCTTCGTCAGAACGGGAAAAGAAGAACTCTCCATTTTTGATCGCCTCGATTGCCTCCTCGTTGGACTTCACGCCAACAATGTCAATCGCCCCTGTGTACTCCACATAAGTGTTGGACTGTGTCTTGGAGGCTCCCGCCGTTGCCCCTGCCACCCATGCACACGCCTGAGCAACCGTGAGCTGCTTGCCGCTTTCTGTCCCGTCATCCAGGATCACAGAATTTGTCACATTGATAATGCCCTCGAAATCGGCTTTGCAGTTCGGAAGAACCGCCTGCACATATTTGCCGACACTATTACGCAGCATTTTGATTTTGGCGATACACACTGTCTGCAAAGTAGTTTCCGTGATCGGGAAGCACATGGTATTCCACCGGATTTTTTCCACCTTATCCAGGAAACTGGTAACGGCAGAGTTCTCCGTTGTCCCATTGTCTCCACCCGCCAGCCGCAAAGATGCGATTGCTTTCAAATCGGTTTCTCCGGTAGTCGCCTTAAAAGTAACATACTTACCCACGGATGCCGCAACCAAATCCCCAAAGGTTTTCACTCCCTCATAAATCTCCACCTTCTCCGTGCCCATATAGACAGTTACATCAAACCCGCCCAGCACGTTCTCGGCAGATACAACAGAAAGATCATTGCCTCTGGTGCCAGGGTATGCCGCCGTTACCGTCAAACCATCCTCTGTGGTTGCTTTCGCCGCGATACCGGCATTGATGATATAGACATAACAGGTAATCGCATTTTTAAAGATCTCGCGCACCATCAGCATAAAGTCATTTGCATCGTAAACGCTTCTGCCGAGCTTATGCAGGTACGCATCCGGGGAATCCACTGACAGCTTGATAAATTCCCCATTCGGCCCCCAGTCATATCCGACAAAGGGAATCACCGCAATGCCACGGGTGGAACCCTTTGCTTTCTGCTGCCTCTTGGACTTTACATTGACATAGGTTCCGGGCCTGGTTTTTCCCACGTTGATGTCAAAATTTCCACCAGCCATTATTTTTTTACCTCCTTCTTTAACCATTCATCGATAAGGCGCTGCATCTCTGAGATGGAATATGATCCATTTTCCTTACCGATAGTTGCTCCGATAAAAGTGCTGGATGTTACATGAAACAGCCTCATGCAATTTTCTTTCAGCACCTCATACGGAAATTTTCTTTCATCAGAAGTTTTTGCGGGCTCTTCTGCCGCCCGATCTGCCACATTTTCCTCCGTATTCCTTGTTTTGGCCACGTCAATCCTCCTTTCCTACCGGCAATCCATTCATAAAGATATCTCTGGCAAGAGTAACTTCCTTTGCATCATATCGTGTATGCCGGTTCCATGATAATTCCATTTGATAAACGCCATTTTCTACCTTTTTCAGCTTTGGCATATTTACACGGAAGCTTCTGCCAGTCTGTTTCCCGGTTTCATCCACCAGCGGCACTTTCCTCCGCTTTCCCATAATCGCCTGCAATACCTTTTCACCCATTTCATAAGCTGCCATTGTGGAATGATTTATGAATTTGATATACATGGCGAACTCGGTCATATAAGCGTTTACCGAAAATCCGGATGCCGCCGGCGTTGGAGTAGGATAAAATACGCAAGGAATTACCATATCCAGCGGCACCTCTTCAAAATATGCCTGTGCCGTAATAATCCCGGCCACGAAATAGTAAATTGCCGCAATCTCATATTCCAACATGTCCTCACCTCACAGACTATAAAAAGTCCGAAAAAAATTGTCCTAACCACTGTTCTATTTTCCGTTCCATGAACTGCGGGGCCATCCTCTCCATGAGCCTTATGGCATCGTCAAAGTAATGACTACCCTCTATCCATTTCTGTTTTAACAGCATTCCTGTTTTAGCTCCGGGCTGATATATAAATCTCTCTCCCTGCCACTCCCCGGGCACCCACCGCATATCAACACCTCTCGGATTCAGCCAGTGCCCGTCATTCACAAAAGACGCATACTCCACATTGGTGCCTACTTCTATCTGCAGACCGCCTTCCTGGGCAATAAAAACATTTCCCTCGCCGCTTTTCTGAAAGCTGTTCAAAAGCAGCCGGGTGTCTACCGAACCGGCCTGTATGATAAAATCCTGCACATAGGAAAGGAACTCAACCGCAATAGCATCCAGAAATCGGGAGAGCTCCTTTTCAAATTCTTTGCCACGCCCGGCCTGATTCAGCCTTTCTATAAAACGCCTCAACTCCGTAGTGTCTATGCTCACATACCTTCCTGCCACTAAATCGCCCCCTTGACTTTCCCTTTCCGTTGGATCTGCACAATTATGTGATGATCCCGGATATTTCGCGGAACTTCCGCATAGTAGGAAATCCCGCTGCCAAGGTCAACGATTTTGTCATTTACCCGGACGTCTGTTCCGTAAGGCAGATTCAGCTTTCCAACCACGACATATTCATTGGCATCCTCCGTCTGTTCTAAGGTTCCCGTATCCGACACATTGAAATGGCATGGGATGGAAGCCTCGTCCGGCTCCATCGGATAAGAAAAACTATCCCCGTTTATTCCATACCCCAGGCTTTTGCTGTCCTTTTTCATATGGTATATTGCACACTTGTGATCCAGCAAATTTTCAAACGACATCCGGCACCTCCTACAGCTTCCGCAGTTTCATAACCACTTTACCATGATCTTCCGGCAGAACATATTCCTCCAGCATTGCGCCAAGCCCCAGGCTGTCTGCAATGTCCGCTCCCACATCAACGGTATATGAATAATCGTCAAATGTCTCTGAACTCAGTGCTCCCTCTCTCTGCACTATCGCCTGCTTCGCATAGGCCTCTGCAAGAAGGATGACTGCCATCGTCACATCCGATGGCAGCCCGCTCTCATATTCCTTTGAATCAAAATTGTTGTGCGTATGGAAGATTACATATTTTTCTGCCCTGGCTATATCATAAGCGAGCTGGGTGTCAGTTCTGGCCTCGACCTTTGGAGATGACGTGTAATCCCGAATCTGTTTGGGTTCTATCCAAGGTCTTTTCATGCTCCCCCCTATTCTTCGGAAGCCAGCCGCGCAAAAGCATTTATGTCCATTCCACTCTGAATCCGCTGGATCCGCTCTTCATTGTTCTTGCAGTCCGAAACATCGATACCCTGAGCCTCTGCAAATGCAATCAGCTCATCTTTCTTCATCGAAGTTATATTGGCAGATTTACCATCCGGAGCCACAGGTTCAGGATCTATGGGAACCGTATCTACAGCCTCAAATCGGCCGGTTTTCATAAGCTTTTCAGCAACATCATCCTCGACATCCATAACTTTTCCTTTCCTGCATGAAATGCCTTTGGCGACATAGGAAAGCCCTGTCTTCAAACATACTTTTCTCATAGCGCCACCTCCGTTATGAAAGATCCGTAAGAAGCGCCGGAAGGTTTGTGATCATTGCCGTGGCCTCGATCTCCTCAATGATCGCATCGAAGTCAAAGTGGATCACATAAAATTTCTTATCCTTCCGGATTGCCTCTACAGAAGTTTCATCTTTCCGAATCTTCATCGTGTAGGTGTTAACCTGGACAAAATTCTTCGGATTGGAAAGGATAACGGTATCATCCGGCATCATAGGAACGCCCATAGAAGGAATTCCCACGGGGCTTTTATATAAGCTCTCAGGGACGGCACCTCCGGCATTGATAACCTTATTGAGCAAGAACAGCTCCCACTGCTGCGCCCTGGTCGGACTCATCATCCAGCGAAGCGTTCCGTCATTGAATCTGGTTGGCATAGAGGCTACTGCCCTATAGAACATTTCAAGTTCCATTTCTTTTGCCCCAGAGGCATCAATGATGTGGCTGCCGCCAAGAATCTTGATAACACCGTCATTCTGGCCAAGAAATACCTTGTCTGCAGCATCTCCGATCCGTTCAGCCTCTGCCGCATTCCATGCTCCCGCAGCATGGTTTACCCGAAAGCGGTATAAGCCACCGGCCTCTGTTACGCAGTCACCCGCCTTGTAAGCCGTACTGGCGGAAAAGGCTTCTGCCGCAGTTGCGTTTTCCTCTCCATTGAGCAGAAGATCTTCCGAATCGACACCGACCTGCTTCGTCATGAGATTGGTTACGACATCATCCATATTTTCGCCCTCGATATTCTGCCGGAGCGTTTCATTGGTGATATCCCAGTCAAGCCTTGTCGCTTCGCAGGCATATTTGACTACCCCGAATGTGGGGCTTGCGGTTACGCCGTCAAATGTATTCTCTACCTTCGGGCGGAGCAGTCTGTGACCGATACCGATCTTGTCAATCTCGCCTGATTTTTCCGTCCGTGTCACATGCCGGATAGCCTGCTGGAAAGGCGTGGCCTCAAAGGTCTGCACTAAAAACTTCTTAGCCTGATACGGGGTAAGCAGGCCGTGTGAGACCGAATCAGTTGTTATTGTATTTTTGATGATCTGTGCATTAGTTGGCATAATGTTCTCTCCTCCTTTTCTTAGACAATGCCGTGCAGGTAGTGCTGCTCCTGCTTTTCAACGGCTCCCGCTGCGTCATTGAGATTGCCGGGGATCGCCCTGCTTTTCATCACAGGCTCCAGCGCTTTCATCACAGGCTCCATGGCCTTCTTGATCTCTTCCCCTACCATCTTTGCTACTGCATCAGCCGACATATCTCCGGCGGGTGCCACGCTTCCAGATGCCGGAGGTTCGCTTCCGCCCTCCCCCTCCCCCTTAGTTACCGTGGCAATTGCTTTCAGCTGCTCCACAACGGGATCCATGGCCTTTTTCACTTCTTCGGCCACCACTACCTTTACTTCTTCACTTGTCATGTCAACATCCTCCTTCTGAACATTATTTGTTTCCGCCGGTTCCTCCTGGAAATCTGCCAGAAATGAACCGAGCGTATCATAAATGCCTTTGATGGCACTTAGATTCTTTGCACTGAGACTCTTACCCTCTTTATGGATGGGGGACGGAGCCGCCTTTGCGGCCTTTTCCAATGACTTCACGATACTTCCATCCGAAGTAAGAAGCTGCGTAACGATATCATTGAAATCCTCCAGTGCCTCCCGGATGGTGCTTTCATCGGAGTTATAACCCCATTCCCACATGCCTGTGTCCGGATTATAAAAATTCCCTTCCAGCGTGCTTCTGAGCGCATACCATGCAGAATAAAAATTATCCTCTTTTACTCTGCGCTGGAAATTCGCTTTTACAGCGCCCTTCTCCACCACATCAAATCCCATTGCTTTAGCCAGGCGCCGGAGCAATCCTTTGGGTTCATCCCTTTTTTCAACGGGAAGCTCTACATCTTCTTCGGAATACACGCCCATTCCTCCCATGGAAAATCCTGTGATATCCCCTTTCTGTATAGCTTCCCACACATCGGTATCACTGATCTCCATAGTCATGATCCATGTACCCTTTTTGATGGCCTCGCCTTCGATCTCCATGTCGCACTTCGCAACATAAGATTCCACCACAGCGGCACCATCGCATTTTTCAAAACAGTGCTGCAGATCCACCTGGTTTCCATTCTTGGCAAACCAATAGGCAGCTTTTGTAATTTCTTCTTCCGTCATGTAATTGCCCTGGGTATCTTCCACCATAGGCTCATACACAATTCCGGTTACAAAGTGACTGTCTGCATCAGCCTTCAGGATCCGTCCGAATGTAGCGAAATTTGCAGCTCCATTCTCAGATTTGGTAATCAGGAACTGCTTTTTATTCGCAGCCTTATTTACCAGAGACACAAAGCTGATCTTTGCGTCTGTAATTGCGTATGCTTTCGCAATCCGCGGCATAATCTCATACCTCCTTCCACTACTATCATTGATTCAATATCCAAAATTCCCGCGCTCCCTCCCTTCCTAAAAAATGCAACAAAAAAGACACCCTTTCGGATGTCTCCTTTCAGAATCCCTTATGCGATTTTATCTTCAAGCTCTCCGAGCGCATTATAAACATCATCCGTCATAAATTTTCGGTAAATGCTCTCAAAGCACCCTGAAACTACTTTAAGATCCCCGGGTTCCATTTTATCCAGATAGGACAGTATTGCGTCCGCATCTTCTCCAAACGCTTCCATAAGCGGATTGATAAGATGCTTCCCTATGTCCATGCCCTGGGTATCTGTTTCCTTCCACCACTTAACCAGGCTCTCTATTCTGTTTTCATCCATATCAATCACCCACCTCTCTTTGCGCCGCATCCGGAAAGACCGTATCTATATTGTGCCCCGCATCCTCGAATATACCTACCGTTACGCCGTCAAACTTTTGGAATTTGCGATATCCAATGATATCTCCAGCATCATTCCGAATTTCTTCCGTGATCGCCGGCCGATTTGCGGTGTACGTCCCTGCCACGGTAATCTTTTCCGTATCCCAGCTTTCTGGAAACCAGGATTGCCCTGACTGTCCCAGCCTTTTCTCCGGTGCCGTATGGTTTTCCACCCCGCCTATACGGACACCATTGTCATATGCCATTTCAATGTTGTATGCAATCCCTCGGTTTGAAAGCTCGTTGAGATTTGCCTGCGAGTGCCCACCACCCGTCATGTTGCCGCCATTTCGCCCGCCGGCCGGTTTCTTCGGATTCGCAAGGTTGGAGAAATCTCCCACCGTTGAATGCCTTGCGGCTGAGCTTCCTACAGTTAATATACCATCTTCCCGCAATTCCTGCAATGTGGATTTTTTAATCTTTCTCAGCATTTCATCACTGTCGATCAGCCCGGCGTCATAAAGGGCCATTTTTGCCTTTCCGAGATATTTGATCTGTTTTTCTCTCGGCTTTTCCTTAAAGCTTTCAAGCGCAGAATAGGGTGTTATCCCGGCCTTTGCCTTATTCTGTTCATCCAGTTCCTTTTTCCATGCGCCATCATCCTCCTCAATATATTTTTGCTGAAGCTGTCGCCGCTCCTCCAGGCTCATTCCGAGAGCATCATCTGCCGCAACTCCCCTATGGATACAATGGCAATTCACAGTTTCGCTGGCAGGGAGGATTGGATCTCTGGGATACATGGGATGATAGACAACACCATCTCTCCCCTGTAATTCAAACGGTTTATCCTTTGGAACAATCTGGCCGTCCATATCTACATGATTTGGGCGAGGCTTATTTTTATGTGCCCCGGTATGCCGCCATTCCTTCCGATCCGTAGATGGGCTTTGCTGAATCGCCTCTTCTCTGGCAACCGAATGTGCCCGCAGCACTTCGGTAACAGCTACCCGCCGTGCCTGGTAATGTTCATTCCGCCAGCCTCCATCCATTATTTTCCGCGTAAGTGTCTCAATGCTTTCTCCCTGATCTATAGTTCTCTGGATAATATCCGTTATCTGTTGATGGGTATTTATTTTCATCAGCTGTCCCAGCCGCTGGCTCCATGAGGCAATCCAGCTTTTTGTTCTCTGCCGGATGACATCAACAACCAGGTCTCCGTCTGTTTCCTGCATATAAACCGTTGCCAGCTTAGGAACCTCTGTTTGGAACATATCTGCAGCGGCTTCCTGAACCTGCTCCGCAATATCATCTCCGTCAAGCATTTCAGATACTTTTTTCTGCGCCGCAGCCCATCCGGAATCCTGTTCCGCCGCCAGTGCTTCCACAAGATCATCTGTCTGGTTCTGAAGCGTTTCCGCTATCTCTTCCTGCATGGCATTGATTACCTCGACTGAATCTTCTGCATCAGCATACCCTTCATCAGCCAACACATCCGACAATTCATCATCAGCTTTTGCAAGATACTTGTCTATGGCCTCTATGATTCCATCGGCATTTGATATGAGAGCTTTTGCAATCGCCTGGTTATATTTTAACTGCCTCGGCATATCACTCACCCTCTTTCTCTCGATATCCTTTCAACGCCTTCCGGATTTCCAGCATAATAGGAATAATATCCGCATCAAAAACAGCTGCTTTCCGGATTTGCCCGTCAAGCTGCTCGATCTCTTCATCCGTAACCACTCTTTTTTGCCTCTGAGACTCTCTCTTTTGACCTGTAGGCTCGTTAGTCTGCGCCGACAGGCTTCCCAACGGTTCAGCCGCTAAACCCGCCTGTTGGCTTTGTGAGAGCGTTTTTGTATAAGCAAGCGGAATGTCTCCCCATTCCCCTTCGTAGTCCTCGCAGCCGTCTTTCCCCAGAACTTCATAAGTCAGAGCTTTGGCGGTATTGGGTGTCAGGCCGCCGGCCCGTTCCGTAATGTTCAGCATCTTCTGAATATCATCCGGATTGGTGATGTCTGGCTCATCGAATTGCGCCTCCACATGTTTGAAGCGATAACCATTCAGCAGTTTTTGATTGACTGCCCAGGCAAGGGACGTCCTTTCTGGCTGGAATACCTGTTTTTCAGTAACCTCCATTGCCGTCTGAGCCGTTGCCCTGTTAAAGTCTGTGGTATATCCCACATACAGATCCGGGAGTAGGAAAGCTGACTGCGTTTTCTTTCTTCCGTTCTCCTGGTACTCCTGAAACAGTTCATCTTTTTGTAGGATGGCAGCAAGATCCTTGATTTCTACTTCCGGCTGTTTCTGATCCGTAAATGCGGCCGTGGTCTCCAAGGTGTCCGTCTCCAATACCAAAAAGGAGTGCTGTCCGCTTTCTCCTTCAATGCCGTCCATATACGCTTGCAGTTTGGTAAATGCCGAGTCTGTCAGCGTTCCACCCTTGACCAATATCATAAGCGGCGTATGCCTCCCATGCCGGAAATAATTATTATTTAAAACCTCTGCCCTTCGGTTCCCGTCCACGGTAAGCACTTGCCCGATCCAGCGGACTTCTCCGTATGGCATACTTCCAATGCGGAATTCGATAATCTCATTGGCCTGGTCATCTATGTCGATAGGAGCATCAGCCTCTCCTATGTACTCACCATTTCTCTTATCCATGATACGGGGATCTCCAAACTCCTTGAAGTACACCGTCTTACCGCCTACATTCTGCCGGAACTTGCGAAATTTCTTTTTTCTGTTGATTGCTTTCCCCTTGTAAAAATACTCGATATCCACATATGGCCGAAGCGGATATGTCATATCAACGGACGGCGTATCGATAATGAACTGCAGCTCCACGACCTCCTGTGCCTGATTCCTGATAACCTCGCAATAGGATATTCCATACGTTTCCCGGTCACGGATAACATTTTCAAATACCTCTTTTGTCTGCATATCCATATTGAGAAGCGCTATGATCTGCTTCAGCGTATCCCATTCCGCTTTCATCTCCGGCGTTTCTGTATCATAATCTTCTGCGTATCTCACAGAAATACCAAAACCGGCAATATTGCTCTTATATGCTCTGATGCACTGCGGCAAAATCGTGGAATTATCAACCAGAATTTTCAGGCCGCGCATATCAATGGCATGTGGTATCCAGTCAGAAGCAGATATCTGTATGGACGGATCCAGCTGTTCGCCCTTATCCGACTTCTCCACCTTCTGCTGCTCATAAAATACTGTCGGTGTATCCATGCTGGAGGATTTTATTATTTTCACATCCACTCTTGGCGTAGGAGCTTTCTTTTCATCCATCAGCTCTTGCCTCCCTTCTTCTTATAATTCATTGGCAAACACACAAGCAGAATACAGTCCCCTTCATCCGGAGAGGAAAGCCCCCTGTCTTTCATATCCTGTTTGCTCTCTACTTTCTGTTTGGCATTACTCCCAAACTCAAATTTCCGGCAAGACAGCTGGCCGATAAGGTCACTGTCATCCGGCAAGATCACTTCTGGCACATGGGGACGCCCGAAATCATCATATGGCGCAATCAGATCCCTTACTACCCCCATCATATAGGTTGTCGAATCCGCATAATGCCGGTGCTTTATTGGCACTCCGAAATTCACTGCCAGAATAGCCATATCCCCAAACACTTCCGGGTCAGAACGTTTCCAGTTTCTCAGCTGATCAACAACACCGCCTCCGACACCGCCATCATCGACTTTCACGCCAATCTGTCCCTGGAATCTAAACCGCTGCTTCAATTCCTTATAGAGCCGCGCTATCATGCTGGCCGTCCAGGTGGTATCCTTCCCGTTGTACTTTTTATAGATTTGGACTACTTCATTTACCCGATACCCTATGCAGGTTTTATCATCGCCAAACCGGGCCACGTCACAGCCTATCTCAATCAGCTCCACTCCGCTCACATCTACCGGCTGGAGATTCCCGGCGCCGTCCCGGTATTTTCCGAATGCTCTGGCTGTAGGCTCTGACATTTCGGTTTTGATACTCTGCTCCAGAAACGAGATAGGGATAAACACATCATCTTCCTGCTCTGGGAACTCCCCATATACACGGACACGGACCACATTGCTGCGCTCCCCATACTTTCGCTTCATGGCATCGATATTCTCTTTATTGGTACGCTTGCTATGCTCCGCATTTACCGTATGACAGCGATACAAGGCCCTGTCTGCAGTATGGCTTTCATAAAACGTGCCGCTGGTCTTTGTCGGATTGCCCATCAGCAGAAGTTTGTTATTGGCTCCAGCCAGAGTACCGGTAATTGCCTCCATAATCGGATCTGCTACGCCCGATGCCTCATCCACAATGAAGAGCATATTGTCCTCATGGAATCCCTGCATATTCTCCGGCTTGGTCGCTGTCCTTGCCACCGCAAACCAGCGTTTTTCATATCCAATCATGTAAACGTATGTTTTGGTCCATTTAAGGAGCATTGGGAGTAGCGGAGAATTATTCATCCACTTATCAACCTCAGACCACAATACATCGTGAAGCTGCTGCTTTGTAGGGGCCGTGGCCACAATGCGCGGATACGGAAAGCAAACCAGGAACCAAAGAAGCAGTGCCGCTTCCTCACCGGTTTTCCCGACACCTTGCCCTGATTTGACTGACACTCTCGGATAATCCCTCAAATCATAGGCCACCTCGATCTGCCAATCATCCGGTTCAAACAGCAATACCTCGCGCATAAATAAAACCGGATCGCCTCGCCACAGCGGGATGCTTTCATCAAGGAATTCTTCAAGCCATTTTTCATTTTTCATCCCGCTGCCTCCTTGCCTCTAAAACTTTTTGGGCCCAGGTCTTCACAATATCATTGCCAGCCTCTTCATTCTCCAGCTTTTGGCTCTCCGTCCTGAGTCTTGACAGTGCCTCTATAGCCTTTGTCTTTGCCCTCTGCACTTTGGTTAATTCAGCCTCCAGGGCCATTATGCTGCTCATGACAGCTTCCGTGTGCGTGACGCTGGTTTCTGTCACCTTCTTATATTTTCCAGCACCGGCACTCTCTCCATCAAAATCTGTCACATCCTCCACCTTTTTGGTCTTGGATGCCGCTTTTACGGAAAGCCCATGGTTCTCCGCTTCCAGCTCCCGATAGTGCTTGATCCTCTGCATCAGGCGGCGCTCCCGTATGGAGAACATTTGCAGCTGCATAAGCAGGTGTTCTTCCTCGGAATCCCCCATACTTTCAATCATGCCCAGTTCTTCATCGTCCAGGGTATCCCAGTATACCTTGGAATAGGCTCCATGTGTTTCTGCGTTTTTATTTCTTTTAGGGGTAGATGGGGCATGGCCAGCAGCATTCTTATTCCCTCTCGGCGCTCCTTTTGGTTTCCGAGCGTTCGGTTTCTTTTTATCCGAGCGTTCGGTTTCTTTTTTTTTACTCTGTTCGCTTTTATTTCCATCCCATTTTTGGGTAGATTTCCATCTGCGGACAGTGCTGTCCGGTACGCCGATTTTCTTCGCAATATCAACCAGTTTCATCCCATCCTGGTATAGCTTTTCTGCTTCAATACTGCTTGGGCTTCTTGCTCTTGCCATTCATCACCACCTCGCTATTTGTTTTGTTTTCATAAAAACAGAGGGAGGCAATGCACTCCCTCGTTGTTGTGTCATACGGATACCGATTGATTTAACATTAAATCTTCGTTATAAACTCCGCTTTCGAGAACCCCTGATCCGGCTTGATCATCATTTTCAGAAAGTCTTCTTTGGAAAACTCTGAAAGCCGGAAGATTTCCTCCGGCCTCATTCCCAGCTGCTTCCCAATTTCTTCCACGGATTTCCCCTCTGCCATCAGCTCCTTTACGATTGCTTTCATGGGTCCCAGCAGATGCGTACCTCTCGCCCTGTTATGGGTAACAGTTCCATAGATATTCCCGGCCTTATCCTTATGCTCCACAATTACCACCGGCACCTTCCCGTCCAGCATGGAAACCAGAGGCTCTTCTCCGGCAACCGTCCATCTGTGGAATCCGTCAATAATCGTGAAATCCGGCCTTACCACAATCGGCAGGGTCCAGCCATTGGCAAGTATGGATTGCTTCAGCAATTCCAGGTTCTGTTTTGATACTTTGTTTGGGTTGTAGTCGTTCGGTTTCACACTCCCCCTGTCTACCCATCGGAGCGTTGACAGCGGGCCAGAAATCTTATTGTCCATTCGGCAGCCCCTCCTTTTTCTTGGCTTCTGTGATATATTTTCCATAGATCCTCTGGTATAGCGCCCGGAACGAACGCAGCTTCGGATCGCCCGATATAAGCCCTTCATAAATCGCCTTGCAGTCCTTATTGTCCGCAATAGCAGAAACACTCATAAAAAAGTTTCGGTATCGGTTGGCCACATATCGCTTATGCTCCGTCCGAAAATTCCCATCCATGTCAGAGAACAGCTCCAGAAGCGCCGCCTTGTAATCCTTTTCAGCGCTCCCCTTTTCATTCTGCTTTCTGGCTGTGGTATTTCTCCCGAACATCTCACTGTCCCAATAGAGGGCAGCGAGATAAGCGTTTGGTTCCCTACGAATGATCCGCTCCATCAGATCCGGATAATACTCATTCATTTTCACAAGGCTCTTGGCCGTGTCAATGGAGAAAAACTGCGATACCCTCAGCTGGCCCTTCTTTGTCCCGGACTGCCATAAAAACAGGTATATCTCCGGAATATCCACTTTTTCCCGCAGTAGATAGAGCCATACATCATTGTTGGTCCAATCATAGATCGGGAATACCTGGTGCTTATTCGTCATGGACTTTCCGGCTCTCAACATTACTGCGATATTTTGCAGGCGCTGTACGGATTCTGCTGTCCGGATTCCGGTTATGGTAATCCCCGCTGTGCATAGCCTCGGCAGGAAATCCTGATACGCATCTATGCGGGGCCGCAAGAGCGGATGGTCCCGGATTGCGAATGATGGGGGCTGCCTTACCCATACATCCTTTTTATATCTGTCCCAGCAGATGAAAGTTTCATCGTTGGACAGTTCGTTAAAGCAGTTGTAGTGTTTCACCTCAAGGCAGAACCACTCAAACTTTGCCCCAACTAACATGAATTTTTTGCGCCATTCCCGCACCTTTTCCTCCATGCATGGGAAAATGGCTTCTTCATCAATGAATTGCACAATGAGCTGCGCCGGATCGATCTCGCCAGTCTGGATCAGATTCATTACCAGCTGCGACATGCAAAGGCTGTCTTTCCCACCGCTGAAAGACATATAAACCGGGAGACCATTTCGGAAAACATTCCGGATTCTGATCTTTGCAGCTTCCACCACATCGATGCTGGCCGGGCATCTTTTTATAGCCATATCTTTTCTCCACATTTCGGGCAGACAACAAATTTTCTTATCTCGGTGGGATCTTCATTGTCTGCCGCCGGCTCCTGCTGCACTACTGCGGCCGGGGCCTGTTCTGACTGCTGTTCTCCCTGGCTGGCCTGCATCTGCTGATCCCTTTTCTCCGCCGCCTCCTTAATGCTCCGGATCTCATCTTCATCAAGGGTTCCATATTCAGAAAGCTTGCTTGTGATATCCTCGGCCTCCGACACCATCTGTTTCAGTATTTCTTCATCAAATCCGGGAATATCCAGATCGCCCTGCAGGTCCTCCAAAAAGCTGTTCAACGTCTCCAGGTTCTCAATCCCCAGGCTGAAAATCTTATTGTCAGCGATCATCAGCTTCTTTTTCTGATTTTCAGTGAGATTGTCATACCGGTACACGTCTGCCGTGTCCATCCCCATCGCAACGAGGGTATCATACAGGCCGTTCCCTGCCAGAATGATATTCTTTTCATCCACGACAATCGGCCTGATCTGCCCGAACATTTCCACGCTCCGGCGAAATTCTTTGATCTGCTGCTCTGTATGGATCCTGACATTCTTCTCAGGCTTTACCAGATCAGCCAATTTCATTTTTACCACTTTCATGTCCGCATCCTCCAAACTGATTTGGTAGGAGCGTCTGCAACGTATGATCTATATGCCATCTGCAAATAGCAAAATTGACAGCCATTGCGGACATTTGCCTGCAAGTGCTGTCAAGTGAAAACATTTTATTTCAGACTATCCAAAAAGTCTTTTGCGCTCTGGATATGTTCTGCCGCCTCCGTTACGATAGAGCCGTCTATCTCATAGATCTCTGCCCAGGCATTTTCCACGCTTCCGGTCCACTGCCTTGCCGGCCATGGATGCGTGCCGCAGAGATACCCGTTTTTCCAATCATAGATTGGCGGCATCTCCAGATTGTGATAATGGATATATGCCAGCATCTGTTCATGTGTCCAGTCGGAGAGCGGGCTGTATCTCGTCACGCCCTGATTGTTGGTATAGATATTGTCTCCCCTTCCCACATAGTTCCCATCTGCCCGCCGGCGTCCCAAAAGCATCATATCCAGCTGGTTCTCTTTGTAATATTTCGCCTGCCCTCTATGCTGAACGATCTGGAACCACATAGACGCATATTTGCTGTCCTGTGGGAAAAGCATCTGCGGATGGGCGGCCAGCCATTTCATGTCCTGTCCTGTGTTGATTATGGACAATTCCGGAGGCTTATGAGCATCCACCCATTCTATAAACGCTTTGTACTCCAAATTGCAGATAACGAGCACACAGGAGGCTATCCCCGCCATACGGCAGATTTCCCCCAGAACCAGGGAATCCTTTCCGCCGCTCCATGCATATGCGGCTTTCTTGCCCCTGGTTTTCTTTTTAATCTCCTTCACGGTTTTATCCACCAGCTGATCCAGCTCTTTCCGGCTCACGGCCTGCTCGATCTTTGCAAGCGCCTCGATCCATTCAGAATTTTTGATCCGCTGCTTTCTTCCAAGTATTTCACCCATGGTCCTCACCCCGCTTTCTGGTCACGGCCAGAGCCACGGCTCCGGAGAGGATAACGGTCAGAAGGCTCCCTGCAGTCTTGCAAACGGCTATCCCCTTTATATTTCCATACCCGAACACCGGCAGTCCGATCAGCATGGCGGAGATAACTCCTGCCACGATGCCCTGCGGCGCCAGCCTTACGCCTTTAAGGGTAAGAACCGTTGGCAACAATGTGGAGGCTCTGAGCGTTCCGTACATCAGGAAAAAGTGCGTTACCGTCAGCCCCGGGATATTTGCTACCGCAATGCCGGCGGCCAACAGCAAGATCATGGAGAGCTTTGTTTTCCCCATTGTATTTTTCCGAAAAATGTCTGTTGTGAGGGAAGATACTGCGCACAGGTTACTGTCAATCGTGGACAGCAGGCCGGAAATGATCATAAACAAAAACGGGATCACCGCCCAGGCCGGAAATAATGTGCTTATCAACTCAAAATTGACCACCCCGGTATCCACCGCGGCATATCCCATGCCGGCGCCGATAAATCCGAGGATCCCCATCGACAGCGGCACAATGCCAAACAGCAGAGCTCCTACCAGAAATGCCCTGCCGACCCTGTCTTTTTTCACGCAGAAAGCCCTCTGCCAAAAGCACTGATCCCCAAACGGCCCGGATATAAGCCCGATTGTGGTCGGAAGCCCAAATCCGAGGAAAATCTCCAGTCCACTTGCCGAGAACAGGCGTCCGGCATCCCCTGTGGCCCCTCTTAAACCCGTAAGCAGCGTTTCCAGCCCTCCGCCATTCTTTACACCAAAAGCCACAAAACCTATGCTGGCGGCCAACATGAAGACCATCTGAATGGCATCTGTCAGTATCGAGGCCCTTATCCCGGAAAACTGGGAATAGGAAAACGCAATCGCCGCCATAATCACCGTCATGGCGGTAAACGGGATCCCGGTAAGCATACTTAAAATCTTGCTGCCTGCCAGCAGCTGCACCCCGGTAGATAATACCGACAATGCGCCGAGCTGGAGCAGGTAAATGTTCTTCACGGAGCCGGACCGGTATTTTTCATGCATATACCCGGAAAGAGTGATCCCCTCCGGCATTTCCTCCCTTATCCTTTTTGCAAAAGGGATGAACAGTATCAGGCAAAGCACATTCGGTACCAGGAACCAGAAGAGCCCTGCAAAGCCCTTTGTGTATGCGTTCTCGGTTGACGTGAACAGCGCCGGCGCCCATATCCATGTGGCGGCTATGCTCAGCGCGGATATTCCCCACCCGATATCTCTATTCCCGACACAGAACCTTTCGACATTGCCCTCTTTTTTTGTCATAAGCACCGTTGCCCCAAACATTACCACCGCATAGGCCAACAGCACGATCAAAGTGTAATTCATGGTATTCCTCCTTATTTTCTTTTGGAGGAGCCCTCATGCCATCCTCTCCCTGCTCCATCTCCTTTCCCGGAAAAATTGCACGAAAAAGGAAGCCCGGAATACTACCAGGCTTCCCCGACGTTCGATTTAGAATTTTACGAGTACAATTTTCCCACTTTTATATTGTAATGTCAATGGAAAGTTTTTTGAGCCGGAGGATTTATCGAACGTTCAATCCGTCCACCCCAAAAATGAGCGCCGTCAGCCTCTCAATCCCTACCCGGAGATCCGAATATACACTGTCCTTGGAAATATTCTGCTTTTCCGCAATCTCCTTGGCCGAAAGCGTATCCTCCGCCATATACATATCCCATACCACATTGTACCGGCGCAGATCAATCTCCCTATTGGTGGACCTGTCACAGTAAGAATAATACAATCCGAACATAGTTTCGATATGAGATACAATGATAGCCGTCCTGGTGGCGCTGTTCTTGATGCTCTGGATGATAACCTCGTCATTATAGATGGACATCATGGATTCAAGAATATCCAGCGCCGACTCCTTCATCTGCGTCCGGCCAAAAACGGAATTTTCTGCATGCTCCTTCAGCATATGATAATTCCGCAGAAGAAGTTTGGTATTGCGAAGCCGCTTGTCGGCCCGGTGGCTGTACTCCTTCTTCCGTTCCTGTTCAAATGTCTTGAGCGCCTCCCTTGCCCCAATCGCAGCTGCTTTCTCATATATTTCACGAAGTTCTGTAGCTGAGAGACACACGATCTTCTCTGGTTTCGCTTCTTCCTCAGCTTTGCGTTTTTGTTCCCGGACCGGCTTTTCCGCATGAGCACGCAGAGCTTCTTCTACTGCTTCGGGTGTAATTCCCATTTCTGCGGCAATCCTCTCGGTTCTCCAGCCGGCCGATCTGAGTGCCGCCGCCTTCCCGGCATCAATATTTTTGTTGTCTGTTTTCATGCAATCGCCCTCCTGATCCTATTTCAATTTCTATCAGATTATGTTATAATCTAACTGTCTGTTGGAGGGTTGCGAAAGCACTCTCCTTTTTTACTGCCCCAAAAGTGTCTGCAGATAATCTTCCATGGATATCTGTCCCGGGAGATTGTGATCGGCTTCTTCCACTGCCGGTACCGGCATATCGGCATCCCTGTGGCTTGCATGCGGGGCAATGCCAAATTTCCTTTTATAGCAGACCGGACCATACCCCAGCTCCCGGCTCTTTGGGTTCTTTAATTTTCTGCCGCAGATTGAACACTTCATAGCCCTCCCTCCGCCAGCCGCCTTATGTACTGCCGTATGACTTTTGAAACCGCCGCCGGCTCCATGCGCATTTCAGCCGCGATATCTTCATCGGTCCACCTTGCCCTTTTCAGAGCCATTATTTTTCCAGTATCGATACGCTTTGGAGCCTTTTCCTCCGGTTTTTCCTTGACTCGCTTCGGTTTTTGGGATTTTAATACGCTTTTTGTCTTAGCCATTTGCTTCCACCCCTTTCCGCAGGGCGCATTCCGTACATAAGGCAGTGGCTCCCTGCTGAAGCACCACTGAAAGCAGCGGTGTCTTCCAGCATTCACATCCACACGCCGGGCATTGTGTAAGTTCCCATCCATCCCGGCCGACCGGAATATTCTTCCTCATGGGCATCATGGCATATCCGCCTTTTTCCTTTGGGCCTCTCGGCCATATCTTTACTTCCACGCTTATCCCTCCCCTCCCACGTTTTGTAATTTCTGATCAATAATCGGAATCAGCATCCTTGCCGACACCCTCATGTGGATCCTGGTAGGCGCCTCCACAATCTTGTAAAGCATATCCGTATATACCTGCTCTGCAGATAATCCCCTGGCATATTCCTCTGCCTGCTGCCTGGTTTCATCCACAATCGGGATAGTGCTGCACTTCTCAGCAATCTCATGAATCAGCTGCCTTGCCTCGTTGGAGAAAACAACCGTATTGTCTGATTTGACAATATCCATATCAAGCAGATCCGCAATCATATCATCAAGTTTTTTCATACTCACCATCCGCCTTTTCATCATTTCAGAATTTTGTAGGATTTCCATCCATTCCTGCTCTTGCTGACAAGTTAGCGATAATACCACCCTGTCATTTGCAACCCAATCTAACACCCTGTTCTGTTCCATCCTCCGCCTCTCCCCTTTCAATACCGGCCATCCGGCCAATCTGCTCGATATGGAACCGATAATATTCCTTTCCAGGGACAGCTCCCCATTCTTCCCTTCCGGTTCCGATAGATAATTTACACATGACCTCCACTTCCGGAGAATCACGTCTATATCCGTTCTGGAGAATGACCGGATGGGCCTTGATCGTGCCCTGGGCCCTAAGCAGCTCCAGAACAGTCTCCGTTTCCTCGCTGGGAAATCCCAGCCAGTGTATAATCCTCACGGTCCAATATGGTTTTATCTCCCGGTATTCATCTTTTTTCTCTCCGGAAAGTATCATATCAAGCCACTTGCGCTCTATGGGAAGTATCAACATAGCTCACTCGCCTCCTTTTGTAAATGGTTTTCCTTTATCCTTCTAAGATTATCCAATGCTCTCTGCAGATCATCCTCTACACGCCCTAATTCTTTCGGATAGCTGCTGCTCAGAGCATCATCCAGATCTTTTAAAGTATCATCCAGATTTCGGTACCAGCGCCATCCTAATATCTGATGCTTTTCCAGAATCTCCTCGATCTTACGGAGCTGCTCAAGCCGTCCCTCCACATCGCTCAGGCGCTCAAGCCTCTCCTGGCAATTTTTGAGATCCTTTGCCATCTTACTTCCGAAGTCTCGCCCTATCTTCCTCTTTTCGCTCTGATCCGCGAGATAATCTCTGGCATATTCTGCCCGGTCCTCATAAAACGGTATCCGCTCCTGATCCAGCCGGCTGTAAATGATATACTTATAAACTCCCACCGGCTCCTCGATTTTCCGATAAACCGCCCTTCTCTTTTTCATGAGTTTCCCTGTTTCGGGATAATAGTAGATCAGGCCGACATTTTCCGGAATTTCATCCTTTGCCACCAATCCCGCAGGAACCACGAAATAAAATTCATTACAGTATTGCAGATACAAATGCCATTTATTATCTCCAAGGAAACCGCTGCGGCTTACCTTGATTTCATATCCGGTTATACATGGCGCCGTATAGCTTCTGGTCATTGCCAGTCCGTCAAATTTGAGCATTCCTTGTGGATCCGGAAAGTATGTAGAGCAGGTTTTGCACTCTGTAAGGAAATAATCCTTCGGATGGTATTTAGCCAGCGCTTTCTTTATTTCTGTTGATGTTACTTTTAGCACCTGTCTCACCTCCTTCTTTCTTGGCCTCTTTCCCCCTACCACTATATTTCACAGCTAAAGCCATCGCATCCTCTCCAACATCATCTTTTCTCTCTTTCGCCTCCATTTTCTTTTTACACTTCTCCAGCTGCTTTTCGTAGTCATATTCGATCTGTTCTGCCAGCCGGTCGGCCATCTTCGTGAACACGCCCCGATAATATGCCTGATAAAAGACATCATCAGCCTTTATTTCATCCAACATATTTATATAATCGTGCAGCATACAGATGATCAGCACCACATCATAGTATGAACAGCTGACCACATAGTCACACATCAGGCGGAGATTGATGGCTTTTTCAATCATCACCTGCTTTTCTTCCTCCCGGGACATTTCTTTTTCGACCTCATGGAGAAACTGAAACAGGAACCACAGCCGTTCTTTTTTATCCATCACATTCCACCTTTCAACTAAATTTCCACGCATCCATTCCATACAGATTGTGGCTTTTCCCTGTCAGAGTGATCTTATCCGTAAATTCCTCTCTGCAGCTTTTCTTCGCTGCCCTTCTCATTCCCCGAGAAGTGCATCTCTTTATATGCCGTTTGTACCCAGGACCGACAAATCTGTTTTTATGATACATTCCCATAGGCACCTCCTATTTTTTTATCAGCCTTATCCTTTTTCTGTTCCTTCTGGCTCCATAATCAGACATTACAAATTCCACGCATTCTTCTTTGCGCTGGTTCAGTTTCCGGCGATCTCCATCATATACCCGGCAATCATCACAGTTAAAACACGGCTCCTGCATCTCCCCTGGCTTAACTCTGTCCAGTGATTGCTCCGCATTATTCACGCAAAACTCGCATAGACAGTTGGCACATAGACATACCGGATCTCTTACCTTTTCAAACAGCTGCTCAAATTGTGTCCGGGGTGGCTTCAGTTCGCTTTCTGGTGGTTTCTCTATGAAATCAAATATATCCATTTGCCTATACATATTACCTCCCACCATGCGCAACATAAAAATATATTATGAGGCGCTTTCCATCAAAGCAATAAGCTGATCTTCAAGGCTCATTCTGCGGTAATCATCGTAACAATCAGGGCATATAAAATAATTACCTTCACGATGAAAAGTCTCCTCCATTTCCATCAGATCTTCAAGATCATCATCTGTAAACTGCTCTCCACACAATGCACATTTCATATAATCAATCTCCTTTAATCACCGGATAAGAGAATTCCGTTGTTCAATTATGCGTATCATTGAAATTCTCCATGGCCCACTTATTCCCCGTTGCTGCTACCGCAAGCCGTGTACGCTCCTGCGGTGTCAAAATCCCATGCTGAACGCTGTCCAGTGCCTCCATAGTCCCGCAGTTATCGCAGATCATCGTTTTATTATCCATTCTCGATACGGCCAAAAGCCGCTCAAATTTTCTTCCACATTTCGGACATATCTTCATACTAAACCTCCAAAATCTTCAAAAGTCATCTGAATATTAGCCGGCTCAAAGTTCATCCACAGCACTTCTTTTTTCTTGGAGTTGACCTGGGAATAAGATGTGTTTTCCCGGCGCTCCCATTTAGAAAGAATGTCCCGATACAATTCTGTATCATAGCCGCTTATCATGGCTGGTCCTTTATGTTGGAGCAAAACCTTCAGCAGTTCCTCATGTTCCATATCATCCATTTCACATCGGTATTGCTTCCCGTGCCTAGTCTCCAACACATACGGCGGATCGCAATATATCAGCACGTTTTCAAAATTGAACCGTTTTATAAGTTCAAGCGCCGGCCTGTTTTCAATCTGTACGCCCCTGAGCCGTTCAGCAGCCTGCATAATCTTCCCCGGCAGATTGCACCAATCCTGTGATGCGTAGGAGCGCTCCCGCCCCTGCACATCATTCTTCCAGCCCACACGCTCCCCGGAAGTCCGGAAACCATGTCCCATATTAAGCCTGATATAGAAATTCAAAGCAGCTTCAAATTTGTCCTCTGGAATTTCCTCATATGACCTTTCGTATACTTCCCGTGCGTATGGTGTCATATAAATCATTCCTGCCAGCTTTTCCGGATTTTCCCGTATGCACTAAAAGAGATTAACAACATTGCAATCCAGGTCATTAACCGTCTCGATATGGGATCTAGGCTTATTGAACAGGACGGCTCCGCTTCCAAAGAATGGCTCCAGATAGCTGTGGTGCTTTGGGAAAAATCTTATGATCCAATCTGCCAGCGACCACTTACTTCCCGGATACTTCGCTATCGCTTTCATCGGCCTTACGCTCCCGGAGCCAATACCGGCTGATCGGCTCCACCAGCCCCATCCTCCCCCGCTTCTGCTGCCGCCTTCCGTATCTGTTTTAAAGCCATCTGGTACCCAATGGCCCACAAATACACACGCTCGCTGATCCGCTTCCCTATATGTGCAAATTCTGATTCCCACCACGGATCCGCATATCTCTCTGCAAGTTCAACAAAGGCATCAGGATACGGAACATTTTCTCCAAAAGTCATTTCATCGCATAATCTGAGCATTTCTGCAAAATCTTCCTCAACCTCACCTGCTGATATTCCATGATTCCAATTTCCATCATCTTTCAGAAATTCTTCCTTTATGCCCTCAAGGTCTGACACGATATCGTGCCATTGATAATCATATGTGTCGGAAGAACACTGGAATTTTCCCATGAAGTATGAGATATCATTGATATAACACGCCAGCTTATCCGGTGTTACATGATTGAACCAGCTGGCTATGCAGTCTCCCAGATCCCCACTGACAATCAGATTTCCTTTCTGGCAATCCACAATATATCTGACCGCATATTCTCCGCTGCCGCTCTTATCCCTCCAATCCAAAATCAGGAAATCCTCATTTTCCAGTACCACCGTAGCTTTATGATTCTTAAATCTTTTCATGCATCTGTTTTTTATGCTTTCGTCCATGTCTGCTCCTTTCCGGGCGGCAGCGCCCGCCGCCCTGGTTTATTTGTGTGATATCATTCCTTTCCGAGACCAATCGGAGTATGTGGCGCTAATTTATATTGCCACCGGGAGAACGATTGTCTTAAAATCGCTGTCCTCGGCCTCGACAATCATAGGCATCTTCGGGCCTCCAAAGGAAAGCCCTACATTCTCACAGTCGAACGCTTTCAGCGTTTCCAGTACCAGCCGGGCATCAAACCCTATCGTCAGCGTCTCCGCAATGTTCTCCTGAAGCTCTATCGTTTCATGGTAATCCGTGGTCTTATCTTTAATGCTCAGGCTCAGGGAACCTCCTTCCAGTTCAAACCTGACCGGACACCGCTCCTCGGTACACATCTTCGCCCTTGTCATCGCATCCAGCAGGGCAATTCTCGATACGACCGTATGTAACGGAAGTTCCTTGAATAGTGTCTGATACTTGAAATACTCCCCCTCGATCAGCCGGGTATATATTTCAAAATCCTCCGTTATAAATACTGCGCCCGTCTTATTGTGCCGGATCTGGACCTCCCCGGACAGCCCGAGTGACTTCATCTTATCGACCGTATTTTTCGGTATCAGTAGTTCAAATTCTCCGTCATAGTCTATTTTGTCCCATGCCAGCACATGGCCATCCAGTCCGGCAAAATTCAGCTGCCCGCCTGCCGCCTGCAGACACATGGCAGTCATTACCGTATTGGTATTCTGCGCCGGCACCGCATAGGATACACGTTTCATGGATTCCAAAAGCATTTCTGCTTTAATCCTCAGCTCACTTCCCTCATCCTGAGAAGCCGTTGTAGGAAACTGTGCCGGATCCAGCGTCTGATACTTATTTTTGATCTTGTCAGCCTTGATCGTGATGATATTGCCAGCCGCAGCGGAAATTTCCATCTCTCCATCCGGCAGGTTATTGATCAGGTCAAACGCCCTTTCCGGAATGATGAAGGATTCCCCCTCTGTGCCCTCTATCTTCGCCTTAACGGTCATTTCCATATTGCTGGCGATTAAATAACCATCCCGGACCAAAATACCCTGTAAGACCGGCATGGTGGTTTTCTTCGGCACCACTCCCTTAATTTTGTTCAGCTTCTGAGCCAGGTCTGTTTTCTGTATTTTCATCTTTCAATTCCACTCCTTCCAAAATGAGTATTGTGCATTGCTTCTCCTGCAACCGGTACGGCTCCAGTTCCTGTTCCGTCATAAACTTATGCCCGAACAACTCTTTCATCTTTTTCCAGATATCCCAGGGAACCCTATAAAACTTCATCAGCCCTACGGATACCATCACATAGCAGTGGGCCCCAAACTTCTCATAAATATCAAGGCTTTTCCACTGGGTATCCGTAACGGCATTCTGATTGATTCTGTCGGAATCCGTGTGCTTGGCCTCAAACATAATCCCGCTGCCATCACATAAAATGCCTTTATAATCCGGCTGCCCTTTCTTTTCATAATAACCACGGACAACTCCTCTTTCGTCCTTGCTGGTGATGTGGAACGGCTCCGGCGTCTTTTCTATATGCGCCCAGCCATTCCGCAGATAAAATTCACAGGCATCCGTGATCCAGCGCTCAAAGGTTTCTCCGGCAGCTTTGCTCCGCCTCCCGATCAGCTGCCGCCTCGGATCAGACATTGGCCTCACCAACCTTTGTCAATCCGTCTGCGGCATAACAACCTCTATAACCTTCGAGCCATACACAAAGCGTTCCACATACTTCCTGCGGTTCTACTGTAACAATAAACTCTTTTCCCTTATTCTTCTCAGGAACATGGTACTTGTCATTCATAACAACCTTATCTCCAACTTTTAACATTCTGCTCTTACCTCCAAATGCTTTTCGAGGATTGCCTGAATGCCCTCCAGCTTAGTTGCCCCGATTCCCCGGACATTTCCAATCTCATTGATAATTTTCTCAATGCTGATCGATCTGTATTTAGGTGCCTGAGCCTTTCCCTGGTTAAAACCCTCGCTCCTGGCTTTCTCCACCCGATCCTCCACGTAATGCACCAGCTGCTCGTCAGTCATTTTCCGCATCTTTACAGCCTTTTCGTGGATAATACTTTCGTCTGTTGTGCGCCTGCAGTTTCTCTTCTTCGCCATAGCAATCTTCCTTTCCTCTCTTGATACTCTCCCTATGGCTATGCCGGCGGTAATGTCAGCATAGCCCTCTCTGTTCCTATTCCATTTACCCATCTGTATCACCGGGGCCTATTGTAATGCTGTCTGCCAATTCTGCCAGATGGGGAATATCCAGCCCCAGATCCCGGCAGAATTTCTTGAAACATTCCTTGCACATAAATCCAAACTGTTTCGGCTGCTCTCCGCGCCTGGATCTCGCCAGCAACGTAATCATGTCGCTCTTTTTCAGCCGGACCTTACATTCGGCACAGACATCATATATTTTCGCTTCCATCTTCGGACTTATCGCCGAGTGCTGAAGCTGCTTTGGGAATTCTCTCCGCATTCCGTCTTCTCCAACGATAGGGAGCAGACTATCCTTCATAAACACCGGGATCCCTGACTTCTCACACCATGCCACGATATCCTCTATCCACTCCTTCTGTGGGATGATCCTGTTTTTACTGCGCCCGGTTTCCGCACCGATAATTATCCAGTTAGGAGAAAATTCATCCCGCTCCCACAGGCAAAACGGCGCATGAATCGGCTCAATGCTCCAGAATGTATTGTGTGCATTTGACACGAAACATTTATCTTCTGGCCTGGTGAGCGTGGATCCGTACCACATATTTTTACCCGCCGGGAGGATTCCGGCTGAATCAATGCGCTTATATCTTTCCGGGTTCTTTGTGAGAAACAGGTAATTATGTATGGGGTACTTCTGGCAGATATTGAATATCTCCGCAATCCACTCATCCGGCACCCAACTTCCGAACACGTCCGCCATGGCGCCTACAAAAATATTGTTTCCCATTTTCAGCTTTGCGGGAGTATCCAGCCGGTACCGGTGCAGCGTAGGGGCAAATCCAAAGGGATATACAAGCGGATTCCCTGTTTCATTCAGCATTGGGGCATCCAGCACATATAAGTCTTCTCCCCCATCAGCCGCCGGCACCATGGAATAATCCTTTTTTGCCATCTTATTAAGCCTTACATCACCGGAAAACCGGGCAACCATGCGCCGGGCATAGCAGTATTCGCAATTACGCCGGCATCCCGTAATGGGATTTAATGTGTGGTCACACCACTCTATCTTCGACCTGTTCATGTTCCCCGCTCCTTTCCGCAAACCCTAATTCCTTTTCTTCTTTCCACTCAATTCCCTTGAAGCTGACTTTCTGCCCGCACTGATCGCAATATCTCGGCTGGTAATTCGGTCCTGCGTTCAGAATGCTTCCGCACCTGGGACATAAATGCTTCTCGCATTCTGTAATCACAAATCCGTATTTCAGATACGTTTCTGTTCTTGCCGCCGGCCTCCTGGCTATGTTCTTGGGAATCCAAACTTTTCTAAGCATCTGCATCCTCCTCCCAAAATTCCACGAAATACATTGTCTGCCCCTTGCCACCGGGGCGCTCCTTTCCGATCCGGGCAGCATATCCCGCTTTTATCAGCAGACAACAAAGAGTATTCCGGTCTTCATCATTCAGCTTCATAAGCAGATTTCTGATCTTATGCCTTGCCTTATCCGCCATTTCATCCCGCCCTCCTTCCCTTTACAGAATTTTCTGCCTCGCTCTCCTCCTTCATTTTTCGCTCGAAAGCCTTAACGAAAGCTTTAACATCTTTTGTCATACCACAGTTCTTTTTGCCTCTGCATTGGATGACTTTTCCGTCTCTATATTCCAGTGTAAAATAAGGGACGTCCGGAGCAGTTTCCTTTCTAATAAACAGAATCATGGTTTCGCCTTTCGCAACTCGCTCTACATAGGTTCCTACACAGTGATGCAACGTCCGGCCCTCTTCCTTAATCTCAGATCCGCTCTTGGGAAGAATGATCATCAAACCTCTGGCCTTCATCATCATCGCCGGAATACCCTCGGCGGCGTCTAAAGCTTTCTTGATTAACTTCTCTAATTCTTCCTGACGTTTCCGTTCCTGTTCATCCTTAAATGCCTGATATTCTTTCATTACCCTATCATGGGCCTTTCCAAAATCCGGAGGGAGCAATACATACATATCTTTTATGTCATACTTCAATGTTGCACTCCACGAAATATAGTCCAACCAGTCTTTTGCCAGATTTCTATATCCCTCACGCATCCGTTCCTTTTTGCTGTAGCTTTCCGGAGAACACCATGCTGCGTGGCAGGGGACTTCTTTATGCTTTGGCAAGACAGTTCTTTGCTTATCCATATATTTGTTAAACTTCCGTATGCTCATATGGGCATTGATAACCCCGATCAGTTCATCATTTCCTCCGAACCGTTCGCAGAAACCACGGATATCTTCTCCCTGCGGAAGAATATTATCGGATTCACACTGTTTCAGTAACCTTAATTCAGCAGTGCCTCCGTCAATCTCTCTCAGTATTGAGATATATTTTTTAGATATCCCCAAAATAGTCTCTGGTGTCTTGCCATTTAAATCAAGCTCGTATGCATGCCCTTCCACAATTTCACCGGTCAAATTAACAAGGCCGGCCTTTAAAAACATTTCCAGATAGGTGTATCGAGGATATGTATTCATAAAGCGCCATACCGGTACTGGATCACAGGCAAGTTTCTTTTGGTATAAGTCCAAAGCGCAATACCGGTAGAAAGTCCCCTTAAACACCTCCGGCAGGTTCTCTGTATAAACAACAGCACTTGCACAATTTTTATGATTCTGATCTGGACACCAACGCGGAAGCCCATGCTGTTTGTATATCCCCCATTCATATGAATCAATTTTAATCTCCACGTTATCTTCTTCCAAAAACGCTCTACAGAGTTCACTTATGCTAAACGATTCCTTGTAGTTATAATCTCTTTGGATTTCCTGATGGACGTGAAAATATCTCGACACAATCACAGTCGAAACTTTTTGCATCAGGCACACCCATTTACTGTCTCTCTGATAGGTCGGAAAATATCCTTTGGGGATGAAAGTTACAGGGCTACCGCAGTTAGGGCAATTCCCCCGCTTTTTATTTCGGGGTTGAACAGATTTAACATCTATTCGGACAGTCCTTTTGCAATAAGTACAGTATCCCGTTGTCATTTTCTTTTTGCTTGCGGCCTCATACACCAGATACCTTTTATCCCCCATCGCAATCTCATGCACCCATTTTTCAAATCCTTCCGGCTTTTCTGGTACCATCTCCATTTTCTTATCAATTTTGTCTGTTTCTTTTTTATGCTTAGCCTTCAGCCGCCTGTCGAGAACTTCATCCTGAAATTTCCAGATTGCATCCCATACATTCGGATCTTCCCCCTCGAAATAGGCTTTCATATAATATTTCGCACTGATAAAATCTGAATCTGATGCGAATGTAACATCATGCCCCTTTTCTTTGGTATTCCACCAATACCACCCCAAAATTGACTTGAAACTTCCAGTTTTCCATTTCACTCTTGCGCTAGATAGGTCCTGCGTGATATAATCGCTCCGGGAAATAAATGTCCTAAATGCTGCTCCTGTTTTCTCCTTGACGAGTTCTGACCTCTGGAAGAAATTCAAGAGCAGTATTTTTTCTCCATCCACATCAATAATTTTTGCTGTCGCAATATACCTGTCCCCGTCTGTTCTTTTCGCCAGACGAATCATATTTTCAGACGCCTTGGGCTTTTCTATCCTTGAAAGCGATCTCTTATTCATATTAACCACCCCCTACATGCCCATCATTGAGAACAGATCCATCTGGCCGTCCATCTCTTTCGGGTTTTTCTTGGGCTTCGGCGGCGCTTTAGGCGTTTCTGCTTTAGGAGGAACGGAAACCTTTTCCGTCTTCTCAGCATTTCCTTTCGCTTTAACCGTTTTTCGTTCTGTCGCAGTTTTTACCTTTTTAGCTTTTTCAGTAGCGGTCTTTTTGGCCTTGTCCTCGGCTGTCTTTTTGGCTTTCTTCTCTTCCTCAGCCTTATCGTCCTTGTGGTAATAGTCCTCGGCCCATTCATATACCACATCATCACGAACAGCAGCACAATTCCCATGCGCCTGTTGTCTGGCCTGGCGATAGATATATTCAAAACACTTTTGCCAGGTCTTATGATCCTGCACCACATCCTCGGCCAGCCCTTCATCCTCCCGGCATCTCTCCAGAAGATACCCAATAATCGGATCCGCAAAAGATTTGTCTTTGGCCGCCGCCAGCTCCTTTTTCAACTTTTCCTCAGCTCGCTGTTTGACCAGCCTACTGTCTTGTTCGCTGGTGCTCTTGCCTTCCACTGGTTTGGGCGGCTCCTGGTTGCTTTCAATGTTTTCCCCAGTTACATCAGGTGTGCTATCCGGTTCATCCTCCTCCGCTCGCTCCGCCTGCGGAGCCTCGCCAGCTTCCGGATCTTCCTCCGTCTGTTCCACAACCAAATCACTTTTCCTATCCGCATTATCTTCCTCCCTGGTGTCCGTATTCTCCGCCGCATCCCCGGCGCCGCCGTTCATCAGCCATTCATATTCCTTTTCAAGCCTCTCATTCGTCACATCAAAGAGAGTGTCCCCGGCAGCATCATAAAAGACCGTTACCTCTGGACGCCGCAATGTCCTGTACGTCTCGCCCATCACGACAATATCAGGGCTTTTATCCTCGGCATTATATCCGCTTTTCAGATACTCATTTACAACCTGATTCCAGATCGCTCCATAGGCATTCTCCGCTGTGCTTTCAGCCGTGAAGTGCTTAACCTCTTTTTTCTCTTTCATGCTATCCCTGACTTTCTGCCACGTTTCCGACTGCAGAGCCTTTTTGCTCTCTTCCGACAAATTTCCATCAAATCCTTTGACTCCCATACTGCGCCTCCTTTTCTCCAAAATCGAAAAACATATAAAAGTGCTCTTTTTCCACTGTTTTTTCGGTGGTTACAGTTCCACCCATACTTCCCAGCGAATGAAATATCTTCCGCCACTGCCACACATCCGACTGGAACATTGGCATATACCACATTTCCTGCCCCTCGTTTTCCCTGGGGAATAATACCGGGCCGGTCAAAGGGTTGGTAATCGTATTCCCTACACAGATATAACCGGCACATCCCAAGAGAGAAAGCTGGATATAACACATCTGAGCCACCACCCGATCCACGTCCTGCCCTACAAAAAGCACATGGTTCTGGAAATTATATTTGGATCCTTTCAAGGTATTTGCTGCTGCTATCAGTGTTGCCCCTGCGCCGCATGCTGGATCACAAATGGATATGTACCCCTGTTCTTCTATCTGCCTGTCAACGTTCTCCACGGTCATCTGCGACATCATTTTGCATACGTTATATGGGGTGAAAAACTGGCCTTTCCAGTGGTTTCCCAAGTTCAGATTCATATACATTTTTCCGAGAAAGTCCTGCTCCGGCTCATTTTCCAAAGCCATGACGATGATATTGAGTATCTCCGCCGTTATTTCCACTGATCCGAGTCTCTCTATACATTGGGCATATTCCTTTTCCCTCGCCTCAAAATGCTTCTGTGTCCGATCTGTCACATTGCTCAGGGTACATGCGATTGCGCTTATCAAGTCGGCCCATACCTGCCAGGAGCTTCTGGAATAGCAGAGCCGGTTGAATACATCCAAAAATTCCTTTTCGGTACCCTGTATGATTTCACTCCGCTTTGCTCTAGCCACCTAAAATCCTCCTTCTTGCCTCCTCAAATTTCCTTGCCCGTTCCTCCATCTGCTCCTGCGTGAGATCTGCCCTCGGATCCGGCGGTCTCTCTGCTGTCTCAATCCTCGGTGCCGGTTTCTCTTCAATGGGCGGAATATACTGCTCTTGCAGCATTGCTTTCCCCTTTGCCACAAACTCTGGCAGTTGGAGGCTGTCCTGCAAATCACCAGCCCTGGCTTCATATGCTTCCCTGAAATTCGCTCTGTCAGCTGTCGGATTTTCACTACAACACAGCCTGGTCCATCCGAGATTTTTCACTATCGTCCTGGTAAGTTCATCCATGGTTTCAAATGCTTCCTGCGGACGTTCCCGACCATACGTGGATATCGCTTTCTGCACCACGCCCCACGCTTCGTCAAAGCTCAGCACTGGCTGCCTGCACCGCTCCATGCACAGCTTCCGGATCTCCGCTATGTTCGGGGGGAATACGTTGGTGCATATATGCTCCATAACCGCATTTTCAGCCACCTCATAGGGGATGTCTCTCAGCATCATGTACCAGAAATCCATAGATGCCTTATCCTCCAGTATCTTTGAAGCCGGGTAGGCAGATTTGATTCCGATGGAAATTGTTGCAAACTGCTGTTTATCCATTATTCGCCCACTCCCTTGCTCCCGCTGCAAACTGCTCTACTCTGGAAGCGCCGGCAGGCTCCCGGTTTGCTATGGGCCTATACCTCGGCGTCCCTCCCCGATCCTGCTCTTTTTGCAGCCATGTTGTTATAAAGCGCGTGATTCCGCGTGCCGTTTTTCTCTTTGCCGGATTAGACATCAGCCAGCCTTTCATGTTCCGCAGGCATTGCATGACATCAACAGCCGGATAAAGTTCCATCCATCCCTCCACGTCTCCCCGTGTGACGGCATATTCCTCCCCGGTATTCAGGGAGAGCGTGATCACCGGCGGCTCCGCAGCGGCTTTCTGCTCGGAGCATATATCCGCATTGGATTCCGATTCGGATTTGGATTCCGATTGGATTGGATTACGGACGCATTTGTTGTCCGATGCTTCCTTTTGCTGTCCTTTGCTGTCATTTGACAGCAGAAGTTCACAATCGCATGTGTACTCCGGATATTTACTTTTCTGGTTACGGATCCTCTGATGTTCCGCCCAAGTTACCAATTGCAGGTACGGTCTTCCCTGTGCCTTATACACTCGGACCAAGCCTACCGCCGACAACTTATCAAGCGCTTTATCAATATCCTTTTCCGTAACATCCTTTAAGGGAAAGCATGAACCCTTGATTATCTTTGCCCTGCCGTCATATCTCCCAAAATCATCACAGATCACAATCAGCCTATAGAACAGAACTTCTTCAAACCAGGATAAGGAATCTATTTCTTCACTTCTGCAAATGCTCTCTTTCAATATCCTGTTTGGCATCCCACCACTCCTTTCATTCCCGGAGAGCGTTTCCGCCCTCCGGCATATTTCTAATAAATAACCTTGCTGCCCCTCTCGGTCTTTACGACATCCAAATTCTGGGGGAACCTGGCTTTCATAGTAGGATCATGCGTGATTGCCATGATTTTAATGTTTCTGTACCGGCCCTGGATGGTTTCCAGTGCGTCACAGTATGCCTGAATTCCGTCCCCGTCCAAAAACGGCGGTTCGTCGATAAAGAGCATCCCCAGCTGGATCCCGGCAGATGATGACTTGATCTCCGCAAGGGCAAGTATCACCGAGAGGGAGGATTTTACCTTTTCGCCTCCTGACTTCGACAGATACGGCAGTACAGATTTCCCATATTCTTCAATGAAAATATCCAGAGAAACCTTTTCCTTTCCGTTTTTCAGCACCCTCTCCAGCCGAAATTCCACGCCCATTTTCCCGCCGGTCATCTGCCCCAAAATGGAGTTGGATGTAGCCGTGAGCTGCGGGATAATGGAGCGGATAATCTGATGGGGAACACCGCTCTGACTAAATGCAACTTTCAGAGCGTCATAATCTGCCGTTTCTTTTGCGTATTCCGTCTGCTTTTCTTGCAAATCCACAATCTCTTTTTTCAGTTTGGAAATCTGATCTGATTTCTGCTGCAGAGCGCCGATCTTCATCTGCTTTTCCCGTACCAGGGCATTGATGGAATCCACTTCCACATTCATGCCGGCAACAATGCCAGCAAGTTCCTCTATGCTGCTCATGACTTGCGCCTCTTTGTCTGCCTCAGCCTGTTTTTCACTGATTTCCGCCTCGATCTCTGCCATTTCTGCCGCCAGTTCAAGCACCCGGCCCATTGCTGTCGTCTTCCTTTCCTCTGCCACCGGAAGCTGCTTTTCCTTTTCAATCCATGGCCCGAGCGCCGCGATCGCGCTCAGTGCCTGTGCATGTTCCTCCGATACCTTGGCGTACCGGTCGCGCTCTTGCTCGGCCTCTGTGCCCTTTAATTTGGCCTCCGCAAGCCTTTTTTCTGCCCCGAGTATATTTGACTGCAAATGCTGTATATCAGCTTCCAGCAGGGCAATCTTGCCTTCCCGCTGGTTGATGGCTTCAAGCTTTGCCATGTAGGGCTTCAACTCGGCTATCCTCTTCGATACTGCCGCCACTCTCCCGGCATCAAAGGGCAATCTGGCCAGCTGCTCTTCTAACTCGGCAATCCGCTGATCGAGGGGCGCCGTCTGCTCCCCATAGGCTCTCTCCAATTCCGCATAGCGTCCGGGATAATCTTCAAGGGCCTGTTTTGCCGAAATCGCATCTGCCAGAAATCCGCATTTAGCCTGGGATATATCCACGCACTCCACATTGGAGAGCAGCTCTGCTTTCTTTTTCAGTCCGGCCTCTTCAAGCTGCAGACGCTTTACATCCGAATCATGCCGTGTGGTGATCTGCTGTAAATCGTACCTTGCCTGTGTCAGCTGCTTCTCCACCGCCCGGTATGCCCTTTCCTGCTCATACGCTTCATCCAGCAATTTCTTCTGCCGTTCATACTCTGCGGCGTTTTCTTTGATGACTGCATCCTGATCCGAGGGCTGGGCCCACGACAGCTCATTTTCTTTTTGCTCTATCCTTGCTTTGAAAGCATCAATAGCCTCCTGCTCGGATGCGGCCTGCCTTGCAAAACCTTCCGCCTCCCGTTTCTTTGCAGAATACAGCGCGGATTCCCTGGCCAGGTTCCTTTCGCGCTCCATGAGGGCGCTATACTCCGCGACCTTCCCCTCAATCTCCTGCCGGCTGTCAAGAATAACCGAGCAGCTATCTATAATCGCCTGCTGAGTGGCTCTATTTTGGCCTGTAGCAGCCTTTTTACTCTGCAAAGTAGTAATAGATGCCAACAGCTTTGTCCGCCTTTCTGCGGCTTCCTGCTGATTTGTCAGGAGAAGCTTATTTTTATCCCGCTCTGCAATCTTTTCCTGCAACCTGCTTTCGTATCCTTCCAGTTCCGTCCGGCAGTTCTCCAGTTCTTCCTCCGGATTTCCAAAGCTGGATATCGTACTCCTGTGGATCTCGACCTCCTGCTTCAGTTCACGGTTCTTCGCCCCATATACCTTTGCCTTATCCTGGGCGATTCTCTCCATGATCTGATAGACACCCAGGCCGAGAAGTGTTCCGAGGACTTCCACCCTTTCCTCCGGCTTGGCCTGCAGGAAGAGCCCATACTGATCCTGCATGATCAGCGCGCAGGACTTGAATGTGAAGCTATCCATGCCGATGATATTCAAGATCTCCTGTTGGGTATCGTTCGCCCTTTCCTTTGAGCAGTCTTTCCATTCCCCTTCCATGAAACACGCAATGTTCAGCGTTACCTTCCCGGAGCGGGCCCTGGTCCTTGTCACCCGGTATTTCTTTTCCCCAATACGGAATGTAAACATAATGGCGCCGGACCGGACCGATTCATCATTCCGCAGCCACGGAGATCTCCCGGTATCGTCCTTGATGATGCCCTCTCTCGGCTGCTCATAAAGGCAGTCAATTATGGCGTCCATGAACAGGCTGCTCTTCCCGGCCCCGTTCTGCCCATTGATGGTGCAGAATGTGATATCCTCAAAATTAAAGGTTTCATCCTCATAGTTGCGGTAATTCTTGACCGAAATTTCCACCGGTTCAAATATCCCAGTATTGACCGCCGTCGGCATATTTGCCTCTGCCTCTGCGATAATGGGCCTTGCTTTCAGCACCAACTCCTGCACCTTTTCCGGCTCCATCTGCTTCTCTTCAAGATATTTGATAAGATTGGCTTCCGGATCCGTGGCTCTGGCCAGCTCTGTCCGGTTTGCAAATTCATCTATTTTATCCGGGAGGATCTCCCATACCATGAAAGCCCCGTCTTCAAGCAGCGTCCTCTCGATCAGCGCCTTATTCAGCGCTTTGCTGTTCTCCGCGGAGCAGCTATAATGGATCCGGACAATCTTATCTTTCACGGCCCCGTTGTGCCGCCAGTAATTGTATGCCACATCATCCATGTCTCCGAGATTGATCGCTGTGATATCCGTGTCAGTAAAATTGAAAGTGATGAATTCTCTGATCGGTGTCTTGAAAAACCGGCTGTCCCATCCCCCAAACGGCATATCCGTGTGGATCCAGAATCCCCGCTCCTGTCCTTCGTCATTGAAATTCATGGCATTTATGGCGCCGGAGTAAAACCAATACTGGTTCATCAGGTTCTGCGGTCTGTGGATATGTCCCAGGGCTACCAGATCATACCCTGCCGCCAGCAGAGCTTCCTGAGGGATGATCGGCTCAAACTGCGTCAGCATCATCGTCTGCCCGCTTTCCGTATTGCACCCAGGAACGGTATAATGCGCCATAAGGATTTTTTTCTTACCAGGTCTGCACTGGGCCCGCATTCCGGTAACGATATTGGAGAGTTCCTGCGTGAACACCTCATTTTCTTCCTCGCTGGAGAGGCCGGGGAACTTTGCCCGGTAAACTCCCCTGTCAAATCCTGGGAGGACCGCTATGTCAGCATCCTCAAATGTAAGAACCTCCGGCATGGCGACAATATGGACATTCGGAACGCCCTTGAACATTTCAGAGAGGACGTTAAACTGTGCAGCTCCGTCATGATTCGGGGTACCGCGCATGATCACCACTTCCTTAGAAGCTGCCGCCAGCTCCTTGATATAGTGAGTTGCCATGACAATCTCTTCGCAGCACCTGTCGGACCAGAGCCGGCCAACGTGGAACACATCACCGGAAACCAGAGAAAAATCCGGATGCTCCTCCTTTGTCACTCTTATCAGTTCATCCATGCAGCGTTTCGTATCCTCTGTGCGGAGATTTACCCCATCCCTGACCGGGCTTCGGAACGTCCCGAAATGCCAGTCTGCCGTATGTAATATTTTCATAAGCCAAACGCCTCCTTTGCCACTTTCATTACCTCGATCATATGATCCAGCTGCAGCTTCAGATTTTCAAAAACAGAATCCTCAATGCCGCAGAAATCTATCCCGTCACTTCCCCATTCCTCTCCGACAAAGAGAATGTTCCCCATGATCGGATGGCCGTGCCTGTCAGTTTCATAGAGATAACTGCCAACCGGATTCGGCTCGTTTTCCTTTAACAGCCCCTCCTCATCAATCAGCATACTTATACACTGCCCCGGCACTTTTGTCGGGCGGTTTTTCATATGCAGCACTGTATACAATCTGCTCGGCATGATATGCTCATAAATATCGCAATGGTTCCCGATCAGTTCCCGCAGAAACCTGTTCTCTTCCGCATATCCCCCGGAAGGGAATTCATGCACTGTCAACTCTAGATCCGGTGAAATTTTAATCAGCTTCATCACTTCCCCGCTCCCTTCTGGCACTTCATGCAAAGCGGCCTCCCAAATTTATTAAGGGAATACCCATACACCCTTTCGTTGATCTCCGCTCCGCATTCATCACAGAAATATCCGCTGGATTCTTCGCGGGGCGTCTCTGTCTGCTGGGCCGGCGGCTCCCGGCGTTCTGAGGTCTCCTGTGGCGGTGCCTGCTGGTATTGCTCCTGAATATCATCATCTTCTGTACTCTGCTCCGATGTAAAAGCCGGATTGCTCAGATTTTCCTCCGGATCAAAAGCCTCATGGACAGCGTCCTCGAAAATCCCCATAGAGCTGATTGCCGGCGGCGCTGCTGCCGCGCCGAACATATTCCCCATAGAATTCATTCCCTGCTGCAACATTGCCTGCCGCACAGTGGCATCCGAGTAATCCGGCGAGAATGTGACAGTGGGAACCGCAAACGGCTTTTTCAATTCGTTCAGCTGGTATGTACCTTTGATTCCCAGCAAAGCCCGGATAACCCGCAGGATTGCCCCCGTCTGTGCCTTTTCAGATGCCGTTTTCCTGAGAAGCGTCATGTTTACCAGAATGGAACGCTCAATGTATTTTTCCCGGTCACAGTCTGCAATCACATAATACTTTTCCGGTTTGTTCCATTTGTCCCGCTTCTCCGGATCCTCCCGCCATTCTCCTTTGAACATATCCGCTGCGGCCTTTGCTGCTCTCCAGTCATGGATCCCCATAATGGATTTATCCATGAATTCGAGGCGGTATTTGGATTCTTCATCATCCAGACAGATCCGCTTCGTTTCTGCGTGTGTCTTGAAAGTCCCGTCCGGGAGCCGGAGTGCTCCATATGCCTTGCCGACATAAGTATTTGCATTTTCCCGAAAGACCGTTGTGTACTCCGGATGGAACTGGACGCCCGCCGCAGTCGCAAGCTTCATCAGGAGCGGCTTTGCCGGGGAGAAAACGTCTGCATAGATTGCTTTTCCGTTCCGATCCTCCCCGGTCTTGATATTTCCGACCTTAAAAATATCGCCGGAGTTCTCAGAGGTGTCGGCCACAACCTCCATGACCGTACATTTGTAAAAGGGATTGATCTGCACTGATGTAGCTGCCGGTATCAGCAGATTGCAGTTCTGGTATTTTGACTGGATTTCAGTCAATGCATAAGAATTGTCCATAGATTTTCCTCCATATCGTCATTGATTTATTTGCTAAATCATGCCCTGATATGGTTTTCCGTAGAAGCCGCCCCGACAATCTGCCGAGTGCTCTTTTCCCCATATTCTGCATGTTTATAGCCATTTTCATTGTCCTCTTTACCATATTGAAAAATTCCGCTTGCTTTATCCGGCAGGAACTGCTACAATATGGTTATCCGTAGGGGCGCTCTGGCAACTTGCCGAGTGCTCTTTTTCCATGTCGCGCAGCGCCCTGCACAGATCCATCGTGAATTTTGAGAACGCAAGGCTCCGCACATACTCTTCCGTCAGCTTTACCAGATACCAGTGCTGCAACACCACCGGCCTCCGTTCCCGCTGATAGATATACTCCTGCTTGCGCCGGGCGCATTCTAAAGCCTCCTGAAGCTGTTCATCTGTTATTGCGAAGCCCAGCAGTTCCTCTACCTCCTGCCTTTTCATGTCCTGTTTCTGCATACATTCCATCCTCCAACGCATTCAAAAATATATTGATCATCTTATAAGCCGCCCAGGCCACCATGGGGATAAAAAGATACTCTCCTCCGACAGCATCATAGCCACGCTCCAGATAGGCATAGCGTATAGCCCATTTCCCGGCCATGTATGTAACTGCCATAACATAAACTGCCACGACCGCCGGCCGCCCGATCCACTTCCACCTGCTCATTTCCCGCCCTCCTTATCCGTGTAAAAATAATGGTTGCCATGTTGGAAAAGGAATTCCAAATTTTCCTCATGCCAGGTGGATTCACTCTCACTCTCGAAGTAGGTAGCACCCATACTTTCATCCCATCCATCCACTTCAATCAGAGAAAGAGCCTGCCAACAATCGGCATCCGGCTCCACTCTGTCAAACCTTCCGCTGGCAACGGGGCTGAACTGCCTTTCCTGATAGATCACTTCTTCTACAGAATCAGGAAATCCACCGGCTTTCACACGGTTTAGAACCACCAGCATGACCAGCGCCTTCCCCTCCGTATCCTCACTTTCCGCCTCTGCCATAGCGATTTTGGCGAGAAGATAAGAATCCTCCGAGCTCCGGCTCTCGCTTTCCGTTTGTGGCGGTTCCTCTGCTGGCTCAGGCAATGAGACCGTTTCAACTGATAATCGTCTCTCTTTTTCTTTGATCCCCGGCTCCTCCTGACAGATTGCAGCTTGCATATCCGCCCTCTGCCCTACTGCCGGACTTGCGCCGTCCGTGCCCGCCGTACTTATAAATGCCGCTGCAGACAACACCACCAGGCCTACCACCGCACCCAGGCTAACAACAACTTTTGCTTTCACACCGAACCTCCCCGCTGTCGAACGCAAAAGCAAGCTGCCTCGCTTTCGGTTCCATTTTCAAGTGCCGGCTGAAAAACTCCTGTTTCTTTTCCGCTTCCTCCCAGCAATCGCATTTTTCGCCCGGATCCAGCGTAGCCCCGCAATCCGGACAGATTTTGTAAAATGCCATGACACACCTCCTATTCTTCAATCATGCACCGCTCCAAAAAATACTTTCTCGGTACTTTTCCCTGCGGATACGCCGGCGTCAGCTTGCCGGCTTCTATGAGTTCCTCCCTGAGCTTTCTTATCAGCTCATAGGCCTTATTTTCTTTGCAACCGAGATACTCCATAACCTCTGCAACCCCACAATAGTATTTCCCGGGGGAAGAGATCACGCCCGGCGCCGCTGCCAATGCTCCCATGCAATCCCTCCTTCCTACCATGTCGCACGGACAACATACGGATTATCATCAATCTCCGGATCGTAGTAATCAACCTGGACCGGGATGCCCGCGCGGACAGCATCAACAATTCCCTGCACTTCATCCAGCGTCCGCATCTCCGAGCGGGGCGGCGCCTCGATCTGCACCTCCAGCGCTCTCCGCAGATAGGCCATGGCACCTTTCAGGTAAAAGTCTCCGTAGTGTGTGCGAAAGTGCATATCCCGCTGCACATCACCCATTCCCTGCCCTTGCAGTGCATAGTGTTTCAGAAAGCCCTTCACAATGGCGTCTTCGTCCAGATTGTCATGGGCCAAATCAAACAACCATGTTGCCTTATCTTCCAGCCATGCTTTTGCCATGGTCACACACCCTCCTTTGATAAATCCCTCATTTCCAGCTCTCCCGGCTTTAATCCAAAAAAATCTGCTATTTTATGCCTTTCCGCAGGACCGATAGGGAGTTCTAATCCAAACCGCACACATTGCTTCCATTGGCTCATTGTCAGCCCCATCAAAAGGGCTAATTCTTTATCGCTAATCTCATACTTGGTCTGCAAAAATCGGACATTTCTTATGTAAAGCGGTTGGACCGGCCGAATTGGTTTGGCAATCAATTCATCTACAGTAATCTGGAAATGAAATGCCAGATCAACAACCTTTTGCAAATTCGGTTCACATTCCCCTTTCTCATATCTGCTGATAGTCATTTCTGTCACAAAAAGCATATTGGCTATGTCTTTTTGCGTTTCCCCGTTTTTTTCTCTCAGATACTTCAAGTTTTGTGCTAAATACAACTTTCCACCTCCCACTGCCTATCCACATTGGATTCCGATTTGGATTTGGATTCGGATTGGATTACGGACGCACTTGCCAGCAATCGCTGTCAAATGTCCGCATATTGCAGGCAAGATATTACAGATTTTTCTTTACCCACAGCTTGAGGCTCTGCGCTATCTGCTCCAGTTCCTCCAGATTTTCGAGCACCTTATTCAGATCTCCTTTTTCGTCCTCCGAAATAATACCGTCCTCTGTAATATCCAACAGCAAATCCTTTGTTTCTCCAATTTTTCGGAAAGTAGAAAGTGCCTTGATTGATATCCTGTCAAGATCTGCCAGATCGGCTTTGGGCATTTCTCCACCGAGAGGGCAGATATTCGTGCAGTAATAGTTTTCCAGTTCCGGCGCATTATACAAATCCGCCATGAGGCGTATCTCTTCAGGATAGGGATTGGTTATTCCGCTTTCAATCCTATAAAGGCGTCCCCGGTCAATGGACATTATGTCTGCCGCCCCTTCTCTGCTGCTTAATTGCTCATTGTGTGCTGCCGCCGCGCAACGTGCCTTATAGAACACGTTGGAACTTGTCTTTGCTGCTATATTTGCCATTTTGATTTTCACCTCCATGCTTTATAATGAAATAAAGTCAATTTTTTATGGACTTTCGTGGCAAAAAAACTCTGTCGTTTTATCACAAGCATTGGAGATGCTGACTGCCATCTCAAAGCTAAGTTTAATATTCCCACGCTCCAACTCGGATACCCATTGCTTTGATTTACCGATTCTTTTTCCGAGTTCAGTCTGTGTCAGCTTGGCATCTTTACGGGCATCTTTTACCCTTTTTGCTGTGTTGATGGTAATGGCATCCACTTTTTCGCCCTCCTTTCAGTCCATTTTCTATGGACATTTTAATATTAGTCCATTAAATATGGATTGTCAATGGTTTTTGACAATTTTTTTTGGACTTTTTCTTTCGGAGGTTGAAAGTCCAGTATTTTTGGACTAAAATACATTAAGGAGGTTGAATGCGTATGGCTGTAAGTGGAGAACGGATAAGACAGCTCCGGAAAGAGGCTGGACTTACACAAGAAGCTCTTGGGAAAAAATTGGGAGTCATAAAGCAAACTGTAAGCAGCTGGGAGAATGGCATTTCAGAGCCTAACAGCGAAATTTTATCAAATATGGCTTCCATTTTTAAGATTCCTATCGGGTATTTATACGGGGATGCATCTACCGGTATCGATTATAAGAATTACCAAATGGACGCTCCCCAATTTACATTTGAATTCAAAATGAAAATAAGGGATTTGCTGGCAGAAAAAAAGATATCCAAAGACAATTTTGCAGAGATGCTTAATTTTAGCAAAGAAGAAGCTGACGCTTACCTATATGGCAACCGAATGCCATCCATTGAGGATCTGATCAAAATTGCTGGAGTCCTTAATGTGTCAACAGATTACTTACTAGATGTCTCGCACCGAAAACGCATCACAGAGGAAGAAGAAGCACTCCTTCAATCATTCAACCGCTGCGATGATGAATGTAAAAAATATCTCTTAGCAAAGGCAGGTGTTTTGTGCGTAGAGGGTATCTCGGCAGTTGCAGCTGGCGAATACGGAAAATACGCCGATGAAGAAAAAAATCCCGTCCTTCGAGTGGTACCGGAGGCATCGGGGCTTAAAAAAAATAGAAATTCACATATACGAAAACTGTGCTTAGAGGGGAAGTGAACATTATGAGAAAATACATCTTCATACTGCTTTGTTTTATTATGCTTTTCCTATCCGCATGCGGAACTTCAAAAAAAGATAGCGTTCCAAGCGACAAGGCCGTTTCCTGTGCAAATAAAGCAATCGAAACAGCAGAGAAATACCTATCCTATGAACTCAATTATAAGGAAGCCAAAGAAATAATAGATGACTTACAATCAGATATGGAATACGTGAGCGATCTTTCCACGGAGGATCCGAATTATTTTCCGGATTCTAATATTCACACTGCTATCATGGGATTGTCAATCCACCTTATAGATGATAATTTCAAAGGCTCCGATGAAACATATTCTAAAATTCAGGATGATATAGAGGAATTGAAAAAACTGATAGATTGATATGTAGGTACTTTTCCCAGGAAGGAGGAAGCTGCCGTGCCGGCCTATAAGTACACCTTAAAAGACGGAAAAACCACACGCTGGTATGCCAACTTCTACTTCACGGACTGGACCGGCGAAAAGAAGCATATCTGCAAACGGGGCTTTAAGACGCAGCGCGAGGCCAAAGAGTATGAGCGCTCATTCCTGGATCAGCAGAACAATACCAGCGATATCCTCTTTTCCTCCCTGGTGGAGAACTATCTGGAGGACATGTCGCACCGGTTGAAGCCTACCACAATGGAAAATAAGCGGTTCATCATAAAAGGAAAGCTGCTCCCCTACTTCGGGAATCTGAAGGTATGCGATATTGACACCATCAAGGTCCGAAAATGGCAGAACGAATTGATATCCTACCGGGATGAAGCCGGGAACCCCTTTTCCCAGACATATCTCAAGACTGTTAACAATCAGCTGTCCGCCATCATGAATTATGCCGTGGCCCATTACCGGCTCTCCGCTAATCCGTGCCGGGCCGCCGGCAGCATGGGGAAGAGCCGAGCCGAGGAAATGAATATATGGACACAGGCACAGTACGAGCAGTTCTCCGCCGCCATACAAAAATCCTCTGTAAAGCTGGCCTTTGATGTGCTCTTTTACACCGGAATGCGGTCCGGGGAGCTGCTGGCCCTTACCCCTGCAGACATCCTCCCTTCAAAACGGATTGATATCAATAAAAATTATGCAAAAGTAAATGGGGAAGAATTATTCCTGGAGCCGAAAACGCCCAAGGCTAAAAGGTGTATATCCATACCCGATTTTCTATACGATGATATTCAGGAATACATGGCAAAGCTCTATGGGATTGAACAGGGGGACCGGATATTCTATTTCACAAAATCTGCCCTGGATAAAGAGATAAAGCGGATCGCCGCCAAAGTGGGGCTGCCAATTATAAGAGTCCACGATCTGAGGCACTCACATGCCAGTATGCTGATTGAAATGGGTTTTGCCCCATTGGAGATTGCGGACCGGCTGGGGCATGAATCCGTGAAGACCACACTGGATACCTATTCCCACCTTTACCCGGACAAGGATCAGCAGCTGGCAAATCGGCTCAATCAGTTCCGGCGAGCGGCGCCGCCGACAGAAGAAAATTCTTGAACTTTCCCGCAGATTGTGCTATTCTTTAGATAAAGAGAGGCGCCTGCTGGTAACAGACGCCCCACGGGAGCTACCGATAGACGGTTAGCCCGATTCATAAGTTAACAGCTATAGCCGCTTACCTTGTCACGGGAGGGCGGCTATTTCTGTGGCTTGTTACTATCTTTACCGAATGTATATCCGATACCAAAGCAGGTCAAGCCAAAACTTAACACCGCAATAAGTCCCAAAATATCCATATGGCTCAGCCCTCCTTTCCCAGATTCCCTTTCAGGTTTCTATGTAAACGGAGGGTCACAGTCCCTCCGGGGAGGGCTAACCGCCTACCATCCTGGTAGTCCCAAAGAGATATTACCACATTTCGACAGGGATTTCAACCGCATCCATTTTGGAGTAGGAAAAGTAGCTGGCTCTATTTTCAACATCATATTAACATCACAGAGATATAAAAAGGACTGAAAACCCTTATTTTATCAGGTTTTCAGTCCAAATGTCCACTATTCAAACTCAATCGTCGCCGGCGGCTTCGGACTCATGTCATAGCACACCCGATTCACATTCTCCACCTCAGCCAGTATCCGCTCCGTAATCCGCTCCAGCACATTCCAGTCCGCCTTCTCCACAGAAGCCGTCATGGCATCCACGGTATTAATAGCCCGGATAATCACCATGTACTCAAACACTCTGGCATTATTTTTCATGCCCACCGACTTGAAATCCGGTACCACCGTGAAATACTGCCATACCTTTTTGTCCAGCCCTGCCTTTGCGAATTCCTCCCGCAGAATCGCGTCAGATTCCCGCACTGCCTCCAGCCTGTCTCTGGTAATGGCTCCCAGGCATCTCACACCCAGTCCCGGTCCCGGAAAGGGCTGACGGTATACCATATCATGGGGAAGACCCAGCTCCACGCCGCAGGCACGCACTTCATCCTTGAACAGCTGCTTCAGAGGCTCCACCAGCTGGAACTTCAGATCTTCCGGAAGTCCGCCTACATTGTGATGGGATTTCACCATCTTTGCCGTTTTTGTTCCGCTTTCAATGATATCCGGATAAATGGTCCCCTGTCCCAGGAAATCGATTCCTTCCAGCTTTCTGGCTTCCTCTTCAAAGACCCGGATAAATTCTCCGCCGATAATCTTCCGTTTCTGCTCCGGATCGGCAACCCCTGCCAGCTTGTCCAGAAAACGTTCGGAGGCATCCACATAAATCAGATTGGCATGAAGTTCATCCCGGAATACCTTCACCACACTTTCAGACTCATTTTTCCGCATCAGGCCATGATTCACATGAACACATACCAGCTGCTGCCCAATCGCCCTGATCAGCATGGCCGCCACCACGGAAGAATCCACCCCGCCGGACAGCGCCAGCAGCACTTTCTTATCTCCGACCTGCTGCCGAATCAGCTCTGTCTGATCTTCGATAAAGTTCTTCATGTTCCAGTTGGCTTCCGCTTTACAGTCCTGGAAAAGGAACTTCTTCAAAGCATCCTGGTCCGGAATACCAGCAAGCTGCGTTGCACATTTCGACTGCGGATAGTCAATGGAAATCATGGGATAACCCATCCCGTAAAGTTCCTCACAAACCTCCACCGCCTGTCCGTCAACCACGCGGTTTTCCCCGCCATTTAAAATAATACCTTTTACATTGGGCAGGTCTCTTAACGCTTTCGGCGTTATGTCATGGGGATGTATCTCACTATAGACGCCGAGAGCTCTGATTTCCCTGGCCAAAACCGTATTCTGGGTACTTCCCAGATCCAAAATTACAATTAAATCCTGTCTCATGATAAAGCTCCTTATCTTTTTTAACAACAATGTACAGTAACAATTCCGTTCTTTCGCAGGCTGCGGCTTTTGCATTCAGTATAAAATGATAACAGCCGGAATGCAACTGTTTCTTCCGAAAGTTCTGTCATTTTCCGACATTTCTTCCGGATGCTCTGCTCCTGCGCAATATGGAAATGTCATCTGTCATCGGATGGAAACAATTCCCTCACCGGTTCTATCCCCAGCTCCTGCAGCGTTCTGTAGGACATTTCCATGGCTTCATCCCACAAATCCTGCGGCGAATGGCAGTCTGAACCCACCATCACCCGGACAGGTGCCTGTGCCACCATTTTCCAGAATCCTTCATAAGGATAGGGCTGGCGCACACCGTCCGGATAGCTGTCCGGCGCCCAGCGCAGGCCATTGGCATTGTATTCCAGAATCGTATCCGTAGCGACTGCCGTGTCAATGATCAGATCTGCCGCCCTTCTGCAATCCTCGTTCCAGACAAAATGATTCAGCATATACAGGTCCGGGTGCGCCACTGCTTTAAACAACCCTGTGCGCATTCCTTCCGCCACAGTTTTTGCATAGGCGATATACTCCTGTGTGGAAGAGGTTATTTCATAGGTATTGGCCCGCCTGCCTTGCGGATCTATGTAAAAATGCTCGCCCATCAATAAATATTCCACCTTGTGTTTCGTCAGCAAATCTTCATAATAATTGCGGTACTGCGGTAGATACTCAATCTCCAGGCCCTTCCGGATGACCAGCTTCTCCCGATATCTTTCCCGCATTTCCTCTACCGCTGCCAGATAATCCGCCAGCTCTTCATAAAGCATCCGCCTTCCGAGATCCACATCCGGATAAGGTGCATGGTCCGAAAAGCCCAGCTGTGAAAGTCCCTTTTCCAAGGCTTCCTTTATGTAATCTTCCTCGCTTCCTTCTGCATGTTTACAGCGTTGTACATGAGTATGAAAATTACTTTTCATTATTATAATCCGCCTTTCTGCTCCCATTTCCCTTATTTTAATCCCAACACCCTTTAACGTCAACCTGAATAATCCTCCGGTCGTCGGAAAAAGATTCCTTATGCAAGCTTGAAAACCTCCTCTCAAAGTGATAAGATAAAAAGTGCCGGCTGCGGACCTCCTCATAAGGTGCGGAGGTGAATCCCATACATTGGAAAGGAGCAGAATGATACAATGAGTTATATTCAGCACAAATCAGAAGAGTCCCTGGAAGATTACCTGGAAACCATACTGATCTTAAGCAGGCGCCTTTCCGGTGTTCGGTCCATCGATGTGGCAAACGAACTGAATTTTTCGAAACCCAGCGTAAGTGTCGCCATGAAAAACCTGAAAGGACGCGGATATATTACAGTGGCAGAGGACGGATATATCAGCCTCACCGCCTCGGGAAAAGAACTGGCCGAAAGCGTATATGAACGCCACACATTATTAACGCAGTGGCTGGTACGCCTGGGAGTGGATCCTGAAATTGCCGCCAGCGATGCCTGTAAAATGGAGCATGACATCACTCCTGAAAGCTATGAGGCCATGAAAAAATGTATTAAAAGTTTTTTGGAGACACAGCCTGCTGATCCGCCTCCCTGCTTACACTGAGTCATTCTGCTTCCCGGAATGACAGGCAGCGCCCATGGGACAATTGGCACATCCGCATCCACAGGATGATTTTCCCTTTTTCTTATTGCGTATCATACTTGTGACAATAGCCGCCACCACTGCAATCAGTATTACACTGATGATGATTGTGGCTGCATTTTCTGCAATCCAGTCAAACATCCGGATACCTCCATCTTTATTATGCTGCCATTTTACCACTTTTAACGCCTGTTGTCAGCCTGGTGGGCTCTTTACAGGGTCTGAAAAGCATATAAATCATCAACACAAGTACCAGAACCGCGGCAATGAGACCAATTATATTAAGATTGCCGGCAAAAGCCGAACCGATCTGATAAACCATCAGAGCGACTCCATAGGCCAGCAGACACTGATAACCAATGGCAAACCAGGTCCATCCGGCATTGTTCATCTCCCGTCTGATCGCACCAATCGCCGCAAAGCAGGGTGCACACAGGAGATTGAATACAAGGAAGGAGTAGCCTGCAGCCATACTGAAGTTCTCCGCAATCTCAGGCCAGCCGCCGGGATACAGAATCCCCATGGTACCCACAATGTTTTCCTTTGCCACCAGGCCGGTAACTGATGCCACCGCCGCCTGCCAGTTTCCCCAGCCAAGAGGTATGAAAATCCATGCAACGGCGCTGCCGACAGCAGCCAGAAGAGACTGAGCCAATTCTTCCTCCCCAAGCATCCGGAATCCCTCCGATGTGAAGCCGAAATAAGTTGTGAACCACACAAGGATTGTGGACAACAGGATAATGGTACCCGCTTTCCTGATGAATGACCATCCTCTTTCCCACATGGAGCGCAGAACATTGCCCACTGTAGGCAGGTGATAGGCCGGCAGTTCCATGACAAAGGGCGCCGGTTCGCCGGCAAACTTTTTCGTCTTCTTTAACATAATACCGGAAATGATGACAGCCGCCATTCCCACAAAATATGCCGAGGTTGCAACCCATGCGGAACCTCCGAAGATTGCGCCTGCAATCATGGAGATAAAAGGTACCTTTGCTCCGCAGGGAATAAATGTGGTGGTCATGATCGTCATCCGACGGTCGCGCTCGTTTTCAATGGTTCTTGATGCCATAATGCCGGGAATGCCGCAGCCCGTACCGATCAGCATGGGAATAAAGGACTTTCCGGACAGGCCGAATTTGCGAAATACACGATCAAGAACAAAAGCGATACGTGCCATATAACCGCATGCCTCCAGGAATGCCAGAAGCAGGAACAGAACCAGCATCTGAGGCACGAAACCGAGCACTGCCCCCACTCCCGCCACGATACCGTCATTGATCAGCCCTGCAAGCCATTCGGCAGCTCCTGCCTTCTCCAGTCCGCTGCCCACAAGAACCGGTATGCCGGGAACCCATATACCATAAGCTGCCGGCTCAGGCGCTTCCCCATATTTTTCCACAACGGCCAGTGCTTCCGTATATTCCGCATACGTTGCCGTCTCCTCTGTCACTTCCAGCGTTTCCTCGTCTTCTGACAAATAAGGAAAGTCTCCTGTGGGCGCCGCCCCGTTTTCTTCTGCATATGCATTATAACCCTCCACAATCAGAGCCGCACTGCCATATTCCTCTGCCGCTTTCCCATATGCGGATGAGCCGATGCCGAACAGATGCCAGCCATCACCGAACAATCCATCATTCGCCCAGTCTGTAGCGGCGGTCCCTACTGTCACCATGGACAGATAATATACCAGAAACATGATAACGGCAAAAATCGGCAGGCCCAGAAAACGGTTCGTAACCACTTTGTCAATCTTGTCAGAATGAGACAGCTTTCCGGCAGATTTTCTCCGCAGACATTTCTTAATCACTTCACCGATGTAAATATAACGTTCGTTGGTGATAATGGATTCCGCATCATCATCCATCTCCGCCTCTGCGGCTCTGATGTCTGTCTCGATATGTTCCAGTATCGTTTTCTCCAGCTGCATCTGTTCCAGAACCTTATCATCACGCTCAAACAGCTTGATTGCATACCATCTCTGCTGTTCCTCCGGCATATTGTGAACTGCGGCTTCCTCAATATGTGCAAGCGCATGTTCCACTGTTCCGGAAAATGTATGCATGGGAACGGTCTTACCGTTCTCTGCCGCGTCTACAGCCGCCTCTGCAGCCTCCATGACGCCGGTTCCCTTCAAAGCGGATATTTCCACCACCTTGCAGCCCAGCGCCGCTGACAGCTCTGCAGTATTGATTTTATCGCCGTTCTTCTGTACCACATCCATCATGTTGATGGCAACTACCACAGGAATGCCCAGCTCCACAAGCTGTGTGGTGAGATACAGATTCCTTTCCAGGTTGGTGCCGTCTACAATATTCAGAATTCCGTCCGGTCGTTCACAAATCAGATAATTCCTTGCCACCACTTCTTCCAGTGTATAGGGCGAAAGGGAGTAAATACCAGGGAGATCTGTAATGACAACCCCGTCATGTTTTTTCAGCTTTCCTTCCTTTTTTTCTACCGTTACACCCGGCCAGTTCCCCACAAACTGGTTGGAACCGGTCAGGGAATTGAACAATGTCGTTTTGCCGCAGTTCGGATTGCCTGCAAGAGCTATTCTCAAATCCATATTTTTCATCCTCACTATTCTAATTAGTTAATTCTAACCCTTGTTCAAAAAAATTCCCCCATTACTCTACTTCAACCATTTCCGCGTCTGCCTTACGGATGGAAAGTTCATACCCCCGTACAGTGACTTCAATGGGATCTCCCAACGGTGCAACCTTACGAATCTGCACCTCCACCCCCTTTGTCAGCCCCATATCCATGATTCGACGTTTGACGGCACCTTCCCCGTGAAGCTTTACCACTTTCGCCCTGTCTCCCACATTCACCTCTTTTAATGTCTTCATTTCCGCTCTCCTTTTTGTTAACCCTTTTTACACTCCTGTACCGCCCGAAACTGCCAGCTGCCTTTATATCCGTATTCCGTGCTGACAAATCCCCGGCAAATCAGATCATGATCTTCTGAGCCATCTCCCTGCTGACCGCAATGCGGGATTCCTTCACATTCACAATCACATTGCCGCCGATAGCGTTTACCACAGTGACTGTTCCTCCCACCACAAACCCAAGAGTCTCAAGATGCGATTTGACTTCCTGTTTTCCCCCGATCTTCTTAATAATGTTCTCTTCTCCGGCTTCTGCCAATGTAAGCGGCATCATCTTTCCCTCATTTCTGCGCGGCTCCTTTCGTTTCTCAGGTCTGCGGATGCTGCGCGGACGCAAACCTTTCTGCCTTCTCAGGAATATGTATTGGATTAGTTTTCACTAACTCCCGGTGTAAAATATATGGTTAGCAGCATCTAACCATATATTATAATATGATTTCCGGGAAAAATTGTCAACAGTCTTTCCGGCATTTTTATAATTTCGTCAAATCGCCCTTAAGTTAGTGTATGCTAATCATCTGTTTGTGTAAATTTTAAGAAACCCTGAAGGATATATCATCAATAATAATCCGCCGGACAGGCAGGCACGCTGCTCCTGTCCCAGCTCATGCCGCTCATGGCACCATAGGTGTCATCAGACAACAGGTAAAATGCCCTGAACCCTGACTTGTCATTTCCCTGTACGTCGATAATATACCAGTTCCCATCAATGCAGACCTCATTCCACTGGTGGCTGGGGTTCATTGCATATTCGTCTGCATGGACATAATAGCATCCTATCCCCATGGCATCGCACAGGGCTTTCATTGCCCTCGCATATCCTGAACACTGGGCTTCATAGTAGACCAGTGCACCCCAGGCCGTATTGGCCCGATTGTATCTCCAGTCCGGGGCAAATTCACAGATACTGCACAGATAATCATGCGCGGTTTCCACTTTATCATAATCGCTCATGGCAGAGAAATCATAACTGTTAAGGTAGGCCTGTACCGCGTCGGCCACCTGATCCAGCTCTGCCTGTGACAGTTTCGGTCCATATATGCTTCCCGGACTGTAGTTCCCCGGCGGGTATGTTCTTGCAGGTGTCTGCGGCGCAGACGGAGCAGTCTGGCCCAGATTGGCGGATTCTTCTTTTGCCTCTTTTGTGGCTTCCTTCATTGCCGCTTCCATCACTTTCCTGTCCACAAAGAAATACGCCACCGGCAATACCCGGTCTCCCTCTACTTCGTAAAGGTACTCATCCATGTACTGCTGTCCGTCCATGGTCTCCGCACACATAAAAGCCATATAGTCCTGTTGAAAATTCAGTCCCATATATCCGTCCAGCCGGTATTCAGATACGGTCTCTATTGCATACCGGTTTACCGCCTCCTCTATCCGGGCCTCCAGTTCAACAGATTCGGGAACCTGACTTTCCGCTTCCAGGTCAATGAAATACACTTTGCTTCTGTCTGTCCCGTCCACATAATACAGCCTGTCACGAAACAGGTTCATGAACACTGCATCCGTCTCGACAACGATCTTTTCCCCGCTGCCGTCAAGCCCCATGACGCGGATGGAATATTCCTCGTTTTCCATCCCCAGATAATATATTCTGTCCTTATATATGGTGGGCATGTAGGCGTGAACCTCATTGATCCTTGTCATCTCCCCACCCTCCCGGGGCACACTGTAGAGAAAATGCTCCTCGGAGTCCAGTGCAAAATAAACTCTGTCCTTATAAATACAGGGAGTCACAATGGGCTGGTCCACAAGAACAGTCTCTTCCATGCTGTCCAGAGATAACTTTCTCAGGCTGTTGTCAGAAGTATCCATAAAATACAGCTCCCGGTCTGCCGCCATCAGATATTCCACGCCGCCTTTTCGGATTTCTGTGACCTGGCCGCTTTCCGGGTTGATCTCTATGACAGACTCCTCCTGCGCGTTGTTGGCATAAATCTTCCCATCCACCAGATTCAGCTGGAGACAATAGCCATCCACAAGCTTGTCGGAAATGCCGGTCTTTCTGTCAGTTCTGTATACACAGTTATCATATCCATGGTAGAGGTAGAAATAATTGTCATCCTCCAGGAACAGTCCGCCGCCCATAATATTTCCTGGGGTGTTACCATATACAGTGGTGTCCGGTTCCGTTTCCGGAGCTTTCATTTCCTGCGGTGCCGTTTCTTCCTGTGCTTCTGATACTTCAGATTCTTCGGATTGTTTTTCCGTCTCCTTATCTTCCTGCACTTTGTCTGATATCTCTTCCACGGAAAAAGATTCCTCCATGGAAGTCTCAGCTTCAGATATGATTTCTTCACCGGGTGCCTTATGGGATGTACGGCCGCAACCTGATATTGCCGCTGCCATCGCGATTCCCAGGATAAAAATGATGTATTTTTTCTTCATAAACACCTTTCCTCTTTCTCCGCATTGTTTTGTCTGATCATTCATTCAACAGTCCCTCAACCTTAACCGGCACAAGGATAACATGGGACTCCTCAAGATAAGGATATTTTGAATATTTCCATATCTCTATGCCGAACCAGTCCTTTACCACCAGGCCATAAGTGCTATAATGTGACATGTAAATCTGTGCATGTGACAGGATTTCTTTCTCCAGATCTTCCATATCCACATTTTCCGGCAAGGCCTTTTCATTCTGCAGACATTCCAGAGTCATATGGAGATACTCCTTTGCCATATCTTTATGTATTTCGTCAAATTGGATGTCGAAAGATATTTTTATTTCAAAATTATTCTCTTTGTTGTCTCGATTTCTATATGTAAATGCATTCACTGTCATCCAGTCACTCATATATGTATGTATTCCACTGCTGTCCACAAGCAGCGTTTCAAAGTCACTTTCTGTGGAAACAGCATCCGGATGCTCAAAATAGTTAATAACCTGATCATCCCTGTCTGTGATATATTTTATTATCCTGGTACTCAACGCACCTTCCTCTCTTCCTGTCCCGCCCTCTCCTAGATACGTCTTATAGTCATCATAACTGTTAAATTCTTTACAGGTAACTTCCGGCTGTTTTATCTTGCAGAATACTCTGTCAAGCTCCGCATACTTTATGATATACTTCGAGGACCTTTCCACTTCAATTGCCAGTCTGACATTTCCCGCATCATATACCGTACTTGCTGTTCCGGTTCCCACAACCTCCATTAATCCTGCCGCCAGTTCCTCACCGCTTTTGAACTTTTCCTTCAGTTCCGCATTATCCGCCGCCTGAATAAAAGAGTACAGAAGCTTCATACTCCCATCCTCTGCGCTCAACCCTTTCTCCGGGTGAAACTCATACCTGACACTCATTACGGTATCAACGGCCCCTGTGCTGCTGTCATACATGGAATACCCCACGCATGCCATCCTGTAAGAATTCTCCAAAACCGTATACTCTAATTCTTTATTATAAGCAAATTTCTGGTTTTCCGTCAATTCATAGGTTAATCCGCTGTCCGTAAATGCCGCGATAATTTTCTCCATCCTGCCCGCCTGATAAGCTTCCAGCTCCTCATAAGAAGTAATCTCCGTGCCCTCTGCGTTCCGCAGTCCGCCGGTTCCGCTCTGGGCGGTATCCTGCCCGGTGTTTTCCTGCTCTTCCCGCATTTCTTCCCCCTGGCTGGTAACCGTTTCCTTTTTCCCGCAACCTGTCAGCATCATTGCCGCCATAGCCACTACTGCCCATCTTTTTACTCTCCTCATCTTACTTTCCTCCTGAATTTATCTTCTCATTTTCCCAAATTGTCTGACTTCCACTTTATCTGCCGCTTTTCTACTATGCCGCAATCTCCGGAATCAGGTACAGTCCCTCTTTCCCCTCTCTCCTTCCCGGAATTCCTTTTCCTGCTTCCTGTATAAGAGAGCACCTGAAATGCCAAAAGGTTTCATCCAAATGTCATATTTGTATAAATTATGTTCATTTTAATGCTCCTATGGATTATATCGTATCCTTTTATTTAACGCAACAAAAATATATGCAATATATTACCCACATAATATATAGATAATGTGCAATATTTTATATTGATACTAATATATACATATAAATTTGTAGCAGTTCAATATTATGTTAATATTTTCACAATATCCGGAGGGTTCGGAAATGATTTCATATGATCCGTTATGGACTACCATGGAAAAACGCGGCGTCACCAAATATCAGCTAATCTACCATTGGGGAATCAGCAGCAATACTTTAAGGCGAATAGGCCACGGGGAAGCGATCAGCTCCCATACTCTGAATGAATTATGTCTGATTCTGGACTGCAGCGTCCAGGATATTCTGCAGTTCAACGCATCAGAGGAAGAGCTGGCCTCCATAAGCCGGCGGAAAGAAGAAATCGAACATTTCAGAAGCAGGAAGCGAAAAAAGTAAGATTACTATGTTCCGGTTTTCCGTCTTGCCACCTCTCCCGTCGTCCCCTCCAGCTCCTCTGGAATCTCAATCTCATGATAATTGCAAAAGCTCTCAGCCATAACGTTCAGTCTCCCGTTCACCGTTTCCAGCTCTGCGAAGTCGCTGCCGCAGAACCGCCTGTAGTTCTCATACAAAGCATCTTCCGACCTGAAGAATTCCCACCATCGTCTGAAAAGCGCAGGGCTGATTTCCGCATCTTCAGCCACATCCGCAAGATACAGAAGCATGGGAATGGAAATCCCCGTCAAACCTTTATCCTTTTCGGGAAATGCATCTGTCAGGTACTGTACCGCCGAACGCAGTAAAACGCTTTGCTTATCACTGCAGCAGCCTCGAATGCTTTCCCCGTACTCCGCCAGACCTTCCTCCGAGAAATTTTTCATTGCAAAGCCGACGATATACTTCCTGTCAAGAAGCATCATGGCCTGTAACAGGCAATTCCGGACGGCACTTCCTTTCAGCTGTTCTTTTGTAAGAGAAGCGCTTTCCGTAAAGAATTCTGAGACAAGCAGTTCGTTCAGCAGCATTGCCAGGTCTGTTCCTGTTTCTTCTCTGCCGGCTTGTACCATGGCAGGGGGAACCGCCGGATTTAACCTGCGGAACATTTTCTTTATAGTGTGGCTCATTGCCTTTAATATCCTGACAGTCATGCTTATCCCATTCCTGCACATAAAACTTTCTCCTTCCGTCAATAAGAGCATTTTGCTTTGCCTTTATACAAGAGAGACGAAAAAATGCGAGAAAGTTTCAGAAAAAAGATTTTTTTATTGCTGTCCCCAAATGGTATTTTCCAAAAAGTCATGTTATAATATATCCATATTTTTCACAGAAAACGGCCCCGGGCCATAAGTACCATATACGATAAAGATTCTGCATTTGCGGAGGCAAAGTATTATGAGAGTTTCTGATTTAATATATCTGGCATCCCGGTATTTTAAAATGGGAATTGTGGCTGCGCTGTTTATCATGTTTTGCATTTTTACAGGCTACTTTTTAATCTATAGAAAATTGTTAAACGGCCAGAAGAAAATTATATGGAAAAAGTTTTTATGGTATGGAATTCTCATATGTTACCTGTGTGTTGTCTTAGGTGCGACCTTGTTCAGCCGCGGGGATTACTGGTATAACAGCAGAATTGTACCACTTTTTTATTCTTATAAAGAAGCATGGATTCATTTCTCAGATTCGGCATGGAGAAACATTATCCTGAATTTCTGCATGTTCATTCCCCTTGGCCTCTGGCTTCCGCTTGGAATAAAATGGCTGCGCAGCTTTTGGAAAATGTATCTTGTTGGATTCGGTTTTTCTTTCCTGATTGAATGCATACAGTTGTTCCTGAAACGTGGAATATTTGAGCTGGATGATATTATGGGCAATACCGTTGGAACAATGATTGGATATGGTTTGTCTGCCATGGGGCTCTTTTTTGTCAGCAGAAAAGAAAGGAAAGCCTCAAATGCTGTATTTGTCATGCTTTTGCAGCTGCCTCTCCTTTTCACATGCGCTGTATTTGGAATGATTTTCTGGAAATATAATACGCAGGAACTGGGAAATAATCCCTATAGATACATCGAAACCTATGACAGCGCCAGGATCCATGTGACGGGAAATAGTGCCTTCCGCACAGAAGAACCGGAGCTTGCAGTGTATCAGGTGGAGACCCTGACAGTAGAAGCCGCAAAAGGAAAGGGAGAACAGATTTTTGAGGCATTGGGGACATCTGCAGACGCGTCCCGGACTGATGTGTATGATGAGACAATCGTCATGTGGTCTGAAGCAGGAAATTACAGTTTATGGATCGATTATCAGGGCGGGACTTTGGAATTCACCAGTTTTGATGTCCTTTATCCGGATGATCAGGTCAGACCGGAGCCGGTAGCCGGAGCGGATGAAGCTGTCATTCGAAATGCACTGTGTGCAATCGGAATCGAAGTACCGGAAGGCGCCGATTTCAGCAAGTCTGAACCTGGTACATATCGCTTTGACGCTGTGATGACAGAGGCGGATGGCGCAATTGTGAGCGGAACCCTTATGTGCCAATACTATGGAGAGGAGAAAGGAATCGGAAAAATATCGAACTCTCTGATTACAGGCACTCCCTACAGAACCTGTGCGGCCATCAGTGAGCAGGAAGCATATGAGAAAATCGTGCATGGAGAATTTGCCTATATGGGAGATGCATTTCTGGAAATTCAGGTCGAGTCCTGTTCGCTGGCATATTCCCTGGATTCAAAGGGATATTACCAGCCCAATTATGCGTTTGCATGTACGATTAACGGGGAAGAAAGCCAGATTATGATTCCTGCCGTCAGGAATTAGTTATTTTCTTTACCGGCATGTTGGGAAAATGATTGTTTTTCTCTCTTATTGTTTTGGACGCTGTTTTCATCATTATTTTTGACTGGGGCGTGGTTGGTGCTGCCAGTGCAACCGTAATCGGACAAATTTTTTCTGCAAATCATTTCCATTTTACTAAGGAGATGCTGAAAGCCTTTTCCAGACTCGATATATAGATTTTGTACTCAAAATATACTCAAATCCCGGAAAGCCAATAACCATGCGGCTTTCCGGGATTCTCCCATCTATTCAAATTCGGCGTGTTCTTTATTACTCTTAACTATTTTTGTTTAAGTTTTATGCGAATACACGCCCATTTTTACATCAATTACATCATTTGGCTTGCTGATTTTCTGTTGCCAAAATATTGCCGCCTTCACTTATCTCTATAATGAGAACCACATTGGACAATCTTTATCGTATTATCCTCTATACGATAAACAATACGATTCGCATCATCTATCTTTCTGCTCCAATAAGCTGCTAAATCACCACTTAACCTTTCCGGCTTACCTATTCCATCATATCCGTTCCGATCAATATCCTTCAATAACTGAAGAATACGCCTTAACGTTTTCTTATCTTGCTTCATCCAGTATTCAAAATCTTCCCATGCCGCATCTGACCATGACTTAATCATCAAAATCTACCTCATGTACTGTGCCGCCTGTAGCTTCCATCTGTGCTACCGACTCTTTTAGCCTGGTCATATTTTCCTGCGAATAAAAAGGATCTACAGCCACCTCAAAAGGTATTCGTTTTTCACGCCCAAGTTTTTTGAGATAAATATTAATTGCCGTAGACAAAGACATGCCAATATCGGCACATGCCTGCTCTGCCATTTTTTTTACATCATCCTCTATACGCAAACTAATTTGAGCCATTACATCACCTCTTTCTTAATAATAATACTAATATATTCTATATTAAAGCATTTGTAAAGCATTTTACTATAATAAATACCCATTTCTATTGACAACAATTTACTGCCTCGTAAACGGTAGATAGTGAGTACCTATACAAAACAAGAGCAAACCTGTATGATAGAAACAGATTTGCTCCAGTCTTTATTTCACTTCACCTTTATCAGGCTTGCGGCAATTCGCTGGCAGGCCTGGTG
>NZ_JANJZD010000023.1 GCF_024623325.1 Acetatifactor muris | reverse complement strand
GCCTTTGCAGCTTCCACCTGCTTATCCTTGACGATTTCGGCATGGAGCGTGGCACGGAATACGGTTTAGAGCAAGTCTATAACGTGATTGACAGCCGATACCGCAGCCAAAAGCCGCTGATTGTCACAACGAATTTGACGCTGGAAGAATTGCAGAACCCGGAGGACACCGCCCACGCCCGGATATATGACCGCCTTACGGAAATGTGTACCCCCGTCCGCATTACCGGGGAGAATTTCAGAAAAGCCAAAGCACAGGCGAAAATGGAACGCCTTAAAATGCTGCTGAACAGAAAGGAGAGCCTATGACCGACACCCCCAACAGAAACGCCGCCACTACCGCCCGCCGCCCGGATTGCGTGACCGAGGTACGCCGGGGGAATACCGTCCTTGTGGTTTCCGGCTATTTCAAACAGGACACCACCGCCACCGCCGCCGACAAGATGATGAAAGTGCTGGAAGCGGAAAGCGCAGCCGGGGGAACTGCCGCCCATGCCATGTGAAGTGACATTCCTTGCTGAAATTTATCCGACATTATGTGTCATAAAGTAACAAAAAGGACTGTACAGCCAGCCCCGCCCTATGGTATAATAGACATACGGAATAGTGGGCTGGCTGTCGGAAACGGAGGAAACCATGTTAAGACAGACCACCCAAAAAATCACCGCCCTTTATCCGAGGTTATCCCATGAGGACGAGCTGCAAGGCGAGAGCAATTCCATTAGCAACCAGAAGCGAATCCTTGAAAACTACGCAAAACAGAACGGCTTCGGCAATCTGAAATGGTACACGGACGACGGATTCTCCGGGGCAAATTTCCAAAGACCCGGCTTCCAGTCCATGCTTGCCGACATTGAAGCGGGGCTTGTGGGAACGGTTATCGTAAAGGATATGTCAAGGTTAGGGCGAAACTACTTACAAGTGGGAATGTACACGGAAATGATTTTCCCACAGAAAAACGTCCGTTTCATTGCAATCAATGACGGCGTTGACAGCGCACAGGGCGAAAATGATTTTGCGCCTTTGCGAAATATTTTTAACGAATGGCTGGTGAGGGATACGAGCAAGAAAATCCGGGCGGTAAAACGCTCAAAAGGCATGAGTGGGAAGCCTGTCACAAGCAAGCCCGTGTATGGCTACCTCATGGACGAGGACGAAAATTTCATCATTGACGAGGAAGCCGCCCCCGTGGTGAAGCAGATTTACAGCCTTTGCCTTGCCGGGAACGGACCGACCAAGATAGCCCGTATGCTTACGGAACAGGAAATCCCCACGCCGGGAACGCTGGAATACCGCCGGACAGGGAGAACCCGCCGCTACCACCCCGGCTACGAGTGCAAGTGGGCGGCGAACACCGTGGTGCATATCCTTGAAAACCGGGAATACACGGGCTGCCTTGTGAACTTCAAAACCACCACCCAATCCTACAAGTGCAGCAAGATTATCTACAACAGCGAGGACAAACAGGCAATCTTCGAGAACCACCACGAGCAGATAATCGATAAGGACACATGGGAGCGTGTGCAGGAGCTACGCAAGCAACGCAAACGCCCTAACCGCTATGATGAAGTGGGCTTGTTCTCTGGCATACTGTTTTGTGCGGATTGCGGCAGCGTCATGTACCAGCAGAGGTATCAGACGGATAAACGGAAACAGGACTGCTACATATGCGGCAGCTACAAGAAGCGCACGGCAGACTGTACGGCGCACTTTATCCGCACCGACCTCTTGACTGCCGGAGTGACCGAGAATTTACGGAAAGTCACCAGCTACGCCGCCAAGCATGAAGCCCGGTTTATGAAGCTGTTGACCGACCAGACCGAGGACGGGAGCAAACGCCGGAACGCCGCCAAGAAGAAAGAGCTGGAAGCGGCAGAAAAGCGGATTGCGGAACTCTCCGCTATCTTCAAGCGGCTGTATGAGGACAGCGTGGCGGGGCGCATATCGGACGAGCGTTTCATGGAGCTTTCGGCAGACTATGAAGCCGAGCAAAAGGAACTGAAAGAGCGTGCCGCCGTTCTGCAGGGCGAGCTTTCCAAGACGCTGGAAGCCACGGCAAACGCTGAAAAGTTTATGAAAGTAGTCCGCAAGTATACCAGCTTTGAGGAACTCACCCCTACCCTGTTGCGGGAGTTTGTGGAGAAAATCGTAATCCACGAATCGGAAGCCCTTGACGGGAAACGGCGGGGGAAGCTCCGCAGACAGGAAATCGAAATCTATTACTCTTTTGTCGGCAAGGTAGAATTGCCCGACTAAAGCCCGACCCGTCCGGCAGTCAGCCGGACAGGGAACGGCAAAATTTTTTACACTTCTTTTACTTCTTTATCTCACATGAGCAAAAAGCCAGGGCATGAAGCAGCTTATGGCTAAGTAGATGTAATCAAGAGAAGAAAGGAAAAGCACAATCCAGACGGAACCGGCGGTTGTGTCAAGAAATGTTTGTGGGATAGCAAGAATTTTGATATAATAGGAGCAGGAACCCCGTAACCGGGAGAAAGGCAGGAGGATAAATGCACATAAGCTATAAACCCCTCTGGCATACGCTGGTTGAGCGCAATATGAGGAAAGAGGACTTGCGGATTGCCGCCGGTCTTACCACAAATATGATTGCAAACATGGGTAAGGGAAAAAATATCAGCATGGAAACGCTGGTTCGTATCTGCGAAGCTCTGAATTGTGGCATTTTGGATGTGATAGAATTAGAAAAAGATGATAATAACTGAGCAAAAGACTAAGAAATCTCAGATTCTATGGAGATGATTATGAAAACATTATACCTTATCGGTGGGACAATGGGCGCTGGTAAAACGGCAGTAAGTCAGCAGCTCAAAAAGGACTTGCCAAATTCTGTCTTTCTTGACGGAGACTGGTGTTGGGATTCCAGCCCATTTCAGGTAACAGAAGAAACGAAAAAAATCGTAATAGACAACATTTGCCATTTGCTTAATAATTTTTTGAGTTGTTCGGTATATGAGAATATCATTTTCTGCTGGGTAATGCACGAACAAGCCATTATTGATTCTATTATCGAAAATTTGGATATAACCAACTGCGATGTGAAATGTATTTCACTTATTGTAGACTCTGATAATTTGATGAATAGGCTAACAAGAGATGTTCAGAAAGGTATTCGTAGTGCTGATGTTATTGAAAGAAGCATGGCAAGAATTCCTCTGTATCAAGCATTAAATACAATCAAAATAGATACAAACAACAAAACGATACCTATGATTTCAGATGAAATAAAACAACTTTAATTATCCGTAATAATTCAGCCAGCCGGAACCGGCTGGCTGTTCTGTTACTCCTTATGCTCCAACACTGCTTTTATCATGGCAAGTGCAAGCGCCTGTTTGCTGGGAGAAGTATCCTTCCAGAGTGCTTCTATCTCCCGGATGGTACTAATTTCATTTTCTTCCAGTTCGTCTTGCAGAAGATAATCCGGCGAGATTTTCAGAGCCTTGCAAATGTCTATGAATACCGGCAGGCTGGGCATTTTTACGCCGCCCTCAATCTGCCGGAGGTAAGTAGCGTTGATATTGCACATTTCCGAGAGCCGGTCAGCAGTTAAGCCCCGGTCTTTCCTTACTGCGTTGATACGCTTCCCTAATCCATTCTTTTCCATAGTCTACACCCATCTATTAGCTATCAGTTATCATTTTGTACACTTTAAGACTATAATATGATTGCTGTTTTCAATAGCTTCTGATAGACTATAAGATATTAGCTTATGGCTTTTTGGAGGGTATGGATATGAAAAATATATGGAGAAAGCTGCGGGAAAATTGGCTGGATTTCTGGGAAGATGATGAACTGGACATGGACAAAAAACATCTAAGCCAGAACGACAAGCGTTCCCTGCTCTATGGTGGTTTTATGATAGGGGCTGTCACATTTATTTTTCTCTCAATCGGGATTATGGTTGGAAATATATGGACGAACCACCGAAATCAAAAAGATATGGAAGAACTCTTAGGAACAATCGCTACCTACATGGCAACGGCCACTGATGATGAATACGAGGAAATCGCCCAAACTATCCGGCATGATTTAGTGTACAGCCAGTACGGGCAGGACATTGAAAATCTTATCCGTTATATCCCGAATACGGCTGACGGCTGCTGTCTGGAACGGGGCTTCCCTGAGCGTATCAATCTGGTTTTCCTGAATACCGGCGAAGCCTATGGGATGGAAATATTCGATGAAACCGAACCGATTGAAAGCCAACGGGAAAGAGGCGGCACAATGATTACCTCTGGATACGATGAAATCAGTGAAGCCCATTTGATGATGATGTCAAATCCCAACATGGACAGCGCCACCGCTTCCATTGACCGGGGACGGGGCATTGTGAGCGCCCACAAAATGAAAACGCATTTTTGTGATGATTGTATCCGGAAAATCCTGACTACCGTTGAAGATGAATTTATGGACGAGGCCGTAATCTATGACGCCGAGGAAAAGACCTTCTACCCTGTCACAGAAGGGGATTTACAAATTGGAGATTATTCTTTCCACACCTACTATGAGGATGGCGGCTATGAGATAAAAATTGCATATACCGGCGAATAAAAGACGCTGCCGTTGCAGGAACACCCATTCCCACAACGGCAGTTTTTATTTTCCCTTGCGCCGGAAGTTGAACGGGCTGTTTTTGATGTTCGGAGATTTTGACAGTATCTTTTTCAATATCTTCTGTTCATCCGGCGGCAGTTTGTAAAAGTCAATGCCGAGCATGTTGAAAATGACCGCCCACACCTTTCCGAGATAGTCCCCGGAGGATTGAATAGCTTTCCGAATATCTAACGCCACTTTTTTTGCAGCAGAATAATCCGGCGTACTGTCAATGTCATGCTCATGGGCTTTCCGTATGTCGTGGAGAATGGCGTCCCATGTTTTGTGCGTCACATGGCAGAAGAAATCTTCTTCCTTTACTTCTGCGGCAAGGATAGTCTTTGAATAGAAATCATTTTCTGCCTGTTTGTATTTCTGAACGATAGTCTGCCGCTGTTCTTCCAAAGACTCATAAAGGGTACGGAAAGTAGAGGTCGCATGACCGTCTATATAAATCTCCGTGTCGGTCATAAGCTGCTCAAATTTATCGTTGGTAGCAATCTCGCAAAGGAGCCGGTTGTTGATACGACCGCTTTTCAGCAGCGCCACCATTTCATCTGTCAAATGTAATTCCATTAAGGGCGTGTTGGCCTGCTCTCTGTTTTCTGTCCGGCACAGCAGATAATCAACGGACACCTGATAGAAGTCTGCCAGCGTCACAAGGTTGCCGTGGTTGATCTCCTTATAGTCGTTTGCTTCATAGCTGGCAAGGGCAGATTTTGAAATACCTGTCGCCTTTGATAATTCCTCCAGATTTAAGCCTTTATCCTTGCGTAGCTCCCAAAGACGTTCCTGTATGGTAGTCGCTCTCAGCATAGATTGTTCACTCCTTCCTGCGGCTGGCTGCCGCTGTTAATGCCATTATACCATACCCGTCCGCAATCGTGGAAATTTCCGTTTTTCTCCCCGAAATCCTACTTTGTGGATATACGGCACAGGGCACAAAAATGGTCTATGATACAGGTAGTTCATCGATGGATTATTCCAATCGAATGACCGGCCTGTATGGGATATGTCCCCCGGCGAAGTAGCGCAGCGACTTCCGGCAAGGAATTGGAGGAACCTTGACCGCAACGAGCGTACCAAAGGGGACAAAACGCCGCCGCAAGAACCGGGGGCAGGAACGACATCAGGGAGAACCGGCGAAAATGAACACCGAATTGATACCGAAACACAACAATCCGATAGGGCATAGTCTACCCTATCCGTAATACTGCGGGGGATTTCCGGGCGGCTCTATGGCTGTATTTTCCTTGAAAATCGCCCCGAAACACGACACTAAAATCTGCTATCCGTCTATTGCGGCTGTTACGGCTGAAATGGGCGGATTTTTGTTTAAGGAGGCACCATGCCGAGAATGCCGAAAAAGAGGAAGCTGGAGTTGTCCTTCTTCCTCAATGAACGGGGGCGGGTAACGTACAACGACCTTTGCCGGAAATGCCAGCGTACTTGTAAGCAGAGCTTCCGGGCGGTCATTGTAGACTGTCCCCATTATCTTTCCAAACGCTCAAAACGAAAAGTAAAGGAGGACACCGATTGAATGGAAGTTGAATTTATGACCGCAGACACCGCCCTGCCGCCCTGTATGCCGCTGCCGAGAGCCATGCTGCGGCTCCCGATCAGCAGCACCGCCAAGGTCATGTACGCCCGGATGTTGGATATGATTTTCCTATCCGGCATAGAGGACGCCAATGGGATTTTATTTATCCATTTCCCCATTGTGGAACTGGCGTCGGCACTTGCCCGCAGCGCCATGACCGTGAAGCGTTCCCTGAATGAATTAGAAGACGCCGGACTGATACTGCGAGTGCGTCAGGGCTTCGGAGAACCCAACAAGATATATGTACTCATTCCCAAGAAGGAGGACAACCGCTTATGAGTGAAAAGCTGGAAAAGCTCAATCAGGAGATAGAGAAAACGGAAAAGAAGCTGCGCTGGGCGGAGCAGGAGGAAAAACGCCTTATCCATCAGGCAAAGACGCTTACCCGGAAGGAACGGACGCACCGGCTTTGTACCAGAGCCGCCATGCTGGAAAGCTACCTTCCCCACCCGGGAGCCATCACGGATGAACAGGTCAGTTTGTTTTTGAAGCTGCTATTCCATAAAGACAGCACCCGGCAGCTTATGGAAAAAGTATTTGCCGGAACCGGCACAGCAAAGGAGGGCACAGAATGAAGATGGATTTTTCTAAAGACGAGCTGGCTATGGTCTATCAGTACGCCGCCGGTACAAAGGACGACACCCTTGCGGGGCTGAAAGAAATCGTGCCGGTTATCCGTGACCGGCAGACAAGGGAGATTGTGGAGAGTACCATCCGAAAGCTGGACGCCATCCCGGAGCCGGAGTGCCGCCGCTTTATCGCTGATACAAAACAGCACTTTATCCAGAAACGGGACAATTCCATCCGGCGCAGGCTTGCCGAAGCCAGGGCACAGACGAGGACGCAGAAGCCACAAACCAAGAGAAAGCAGCCAGACCGGGAACGGTCATAATCGCTTCCAGAGCCGCCGCCCGTGGGCTGCCCCTCTGGAAGAGGGCGCAACTATACACCGGTCGAGCCGGTGCGTTGCGCCCTGCCGGGGGCTTCCTGCGGAAAGCGGATGATTTCCAGCACACTTGCGGCTGCTTCCAATCATCACAGGGGACGCTGCGCTTCCCCTGCGCTGGCTTGTGCCAGCTACCCCTTTGTGTACTTACCGCCCGAAAACATTTTGCGCTGTAAGCTGTTCTCGTTTAGCAAGTTTACAATTCTTCTATTCCCAAAAGTGACCGGTCATAGTATAATAAAGCTAGCGACAAATCGGAATTGAATTTATGGAGGTGTTTTTATGAAAATTGGCGAAGTGGGTTTATTAACAAACGACGTACCAAGGCTTGCAGCCTTTTATAAACAACTACTTGAAATTGAAAATGACAGTAATGATGAAACCCATCAGTTTATTATTACCGAAGAAACCACTTTGACCATTTATAATGATGGGACAGAAAAGAATAATCAAAATCAGAATATTTGCTTAGCGTTTACTGTCGATGATATAGAAAAAGAATATGAAAAGGTATTAGCTATGGGAGTCAAAATTATCGAAGGCCCTACAAAACGACCTTGGGGTGCAATTAACATGAGTTTTTATGATCCTGATAATAACATGATTTTCTTTAGGAGTTTTCCAAAAAACAGCTAACTTCCCATTTATCGACCTGTCCATCATCGGGCCAACCTGACCCGAACTTTCAAAACTGAATATAGCCGCCACCAGCGGCATCACCGAGCAGGAAATCAGAAACGGTTTCTTGCTTTTCTTTTGCCCAAAATGAGGTGGCAAACCACCACTCTATCCAATCAAACACAGGAAGGAGGAAGCCGTTATGCCCTGTCCCCACCATGATATAAAAATCGTCCAGCGCAGCAACCGCCAATCAGCCGTAGCCGCCGCAGCTTACCAGAGCGGCGAACGGCTGTTTTCCGAGTACGACCAGAAGCAGAAATACTATTCCGAGAAACGAGGGATTGTTCACACCGAAATCATGCTGCCACCCCACGCCCCGCCGGAGTACGCAGACCGCAACACTTTGTGGAATGCCGCCGAAGCCGTAGAAAAACAATGGAACTCCCAGCTTGCCCGCAGGATCGTACTTGCCATACCGAGGGAAATTCCCCGGTCGCAGCACGCCGACCTGATCCGGGACTATTGCCGGGAGTTTTTCGTTTCCAAAGGCATGATTGCCGACTTTGCCATTCACGATAAGGGGGACGGGAATCCCCACGCCCACATCTTGCTGACCATGCGGGCAATGGACGAAACCGGGAAATGGCTTTCCAAGAGCCGGAAGGTTTATGACCTTGACGAGAACGGCGAGCGTATCCGGCTCCCATCCGGGAACTGGAAAAGCCACAAGGAGGACACCGTGGACTGGAACGACCAGAAATACGGCGAGATATGGCGGCAGGGCTGGGCGGCTGTCGCCAATCGCTATCTGGAAGCCAATGACCGCCCGGAACGCCTTGACCTTCGTTCCTATGAACGGCAGGGGCTTGATAAAATCCCCACCGTCCACATGGGGCCAGCGGTCAGCCAGATGGAGAAACGAGGGATACAGACCAACATCGGCAACCTGAACCGGGACATTACCGCCGCCAACCGGCTCATGCAGTCCATCCGTCAGATGGTGCGCCATCTGAAAGGCTGGATTGCAGACCTGAAGGAGAAAAAGGCCGCCCTGCTGGAAGCCTTGCAGGAAGCGAAGGAACCCACCCTGCCGGAACTGCTGAGCAAATATCTGGATTTGCGCCGGGAGGAGCGCACCGGCTGGACGAGCAAAGGCCAGCTCAAAGGCACTGTAAATGACTTCAACAAGGTAATGGAGGCCATCCGCTATCTGCGGGAAAAGGAGCTGTCCACCGTGGAGAGTTTGGACGCCTATCTGGATACCGTCAGCGGACAGGCCATTTCCATCCGGGAAGAGATGAAGCCGAAGGAAAAGCGCATGAAAGAGATCGACACCCTGCTTTCCCATATCGCTAACTTTGAAGCCCACAAGCCGGTTCATGCGGAATATGCCGCCATCCGGTTTAAGAAACCAAAGGAACAGTTTGCAGCCGACCGTCGGGACGAGCTGGACGCCTACAATGCCGCTGTCCGCTATTTCAAGGTGCATTTGGAGGGAACCAAGTACAGCACCAAAAAGCTGAATGAGGAACGGACGCAGCTTGCCGGAGAGGTGGCCGAGTACAGGGAACGCCTGTCGGCGTTGCAGGAGGATGTGAAGATTCTCCGGGATGTGCGCCACTGGCTCAATCAGGTGCTTCCGTCCGAGCAGTACCGCCAGACCGCCGAACCGGGCAAGAAACCGTCCATCCAGCAGGCGGTCAAAGGCCGGGCGCAGCGTATCCGGGAGGAACAGACCGAGAAACGCCAGCAGCCCCGCACAGAGAAAAAACAGGATATAGAACTTTAACAGGCGCTTGCCATTTTCTTTTCGAGAATGACAGGCGCTTTTCTTATTTTCAGGAGGATTTAGTTGAATGTATTTGAAGCTGTCAAGCAGTCTGTTACCACCAGGCAGGCTGCCGAGCATTTCGGAATCCGGGTGGGACGGAACGGGATGTGCGTCTGTCCCTTCCATGCAGACAAAAACCCAAGCATGAAGGTTGACCGGCGTTTTCACTGTTTCGGCTGTCAGGCAGACGGGGATGTGATTGATTTTGTTTCCCGTCTGGAAGCTGTCAGCCCCAAGGAAGCCGCCCTTATGCTGGCGCAGGCGTTTTCCATCCCTTATGAGGACAAGGAGCCGCCCCGTCACAGAAAGCCCCGGCAGGAAACCCCGGAACAGCGGTTCCACCGCATGGAACGCTATTGCTTCCGGGTGCTGTGCGATTACCGAAACCTGCTGCGCCGCTGGAAACGGGACTATGCCCCCAAGACACCAGACGAGGATTTCCACCCGCTGTTTGTGGAAGCCCTACAAAAGCAGGACTATGTGGACTATCTGCTGGATGTGCTGCTCTCCCCGGACATGGAGGAACGGGCAGCCCTTATCATCGACTGTGGAAAGGAAGTGAGCAATCTTGAAATACGAATGGAAGAGCTTGCCGCCGGAGATACGGCAGGCCGCAGAACAGACCATACAAGAAGCACCGCCGCCCCGGAGCGTTGAGGAAGTCAAAGCCATGCTGGAAAGCACCGAGAAAGGCGGCGTCCGCAACAGTATCCGCAACTGCCTGACCGTCTTTCAGAATGACCCGCTGCTTTCCGGGGCAATCGCCAAAAATCTGCTGACCGAGCGCACCGACATCATCAAGCCCATCGGCTACCACCGTACCGGCACCGCCATCACAGACACGGATATGAACTATCTGCTCCTGTATCTGGAAGAAACCTATGGGCTGACCAGCGAAAAGAAGATTGCCGCCGCCATCGGGATCGTTGCCAACGAAAACGGCTATCACCCCATCCGGGACTACCTGAACGGCCTTTCATGGGACGGAACCGAGCGTATTTGTACCTGCCTGCACCACTTTTTAGGAGCCGACAGCGACCAGTACACCTATGAAGCCCTGCGGTTGTTCCTACTGGGAGCCATCCACCGGGCATTTCATCCCGGCTGCAAGTTTGAGGTCATGCTCTGTCTGGTGGGCGGTCAGGGAGCTGGGAAATCCACCTTTTTCCGGCTGCTGGCCGTGAAAGACGAGTGGTTTTCCGATGACCTTCGCAAGCTGGACGATGACAATGTGTACCGCAAGCTGCAAGGCCACTGGATTATTGAGATGTCGGAAATGATCGCCACCGCAAACGCCAAGAGCATTGAGGAAATCAAGTCTTTTTTGAGCCGACAGAAGGAGGTCTATAAAATCCCATACGAAACCCACCCGGAGGACAGGCTGCGGCAATGCGTGTTCGGCGGCACTTCCAATGCCCTGGACTTCCTGCCCCTTGACCGTTCCGGCAACCGGCGCTTTCTGCCGGTCATGGTGTACCCGGAACAGGCGGAAGTTCACATTCTGGACGATGAAGCCGCTTCCAGAGCCTACATGGAGCAGCTATGGGCGGAAGCCATGACCATTTACCGCAGCGGGGATTTTGAGCTGTCTTTCAGCCCTGAAATGGTGCGCTATCTCAAAGAACACCAGGGGGATTTTATGCCGGAGGACACCAAAGCCGGGATGATCCAAGCATATCTTGATCGCTATACCGGCAGCATGGTGTGTTCCAAGCAGCTTTTCCGGGAAGCTCTGAACCGCCCCTTTGACGAGCCGAAACAATGGGAAATCCGGGAGGTCAACGACATTATGAATCATTGTGTCACAGGCTGGCACTACTTTTCCAATCCCCGGATGTTCCCGGAATACGGCAGGCAGAAGGGCTGGGAGCGTGAAACGAAAGCAACGGGCACCAGCAACAGAGCCGAAAAAATTCCGGAGGGATTTGTGGAGGTCACAGAGCAGATGGAGCTTCCTTTCTGAAAATCCTCCCCGTTGCCGACTTTGTTGCACTCCCGTTGCCGGGCTGGTTGCCGGAGAAAGCCCCATAACTGCGGGCTTTTTCCCCTATCAGCAACCAAAGCAACAGAAAAATAAAAGAAAATATAAATTGTAACCAAACCGCCAGACAGAGATGGTTTTGAAGTTTTTTGAAGCCCGTTGCCGGACTTCGTTGCCGACCTTCTCCTTGTCTGCCTATTCTATTATGGAGGATAACTGCCTATGGCAAAAACGAAAACAGAGATTCATGTTACCACAGTTTTTGACGGCGAGCTGGACGCAGCGGATGTCTTTGTGAGCCTGATTGCCCAAAAATTTGGGCAGAATACCGGCAAGGATAATCTTGTGAAAACACAAGATTTAGGGTATAATAAAGACGAGGTTCAGAAGAACCGTGTTCCGTCTGGATTGTGCGGGTAAACGGTTATGATGAACGGATACGAATACACAGGCATGGACGCAATTCTGGCGGGCAGCTTCCGGGCGGCCATCTATTGCAGGCTTTCCAAAGACGATGACCTTGACGGGGAGAGCGCCAGTATTGCCAACCAGCGGGATATGCTGGAAAGCTACTGCGAAAAGCAGGGATGGGAGGTTGTGGCAGTCTATCAGGACGATGGTTACACGGGGCTGAACATGGAGCGCCCCGACCTGAAACGGATGTTAAAGGCCATCGAGCGCAGGCAGATAAATCTTGTGATAACGAAAGATTTATCGAGGTTGGGCCGAAATTACTTGCAGACCGGCACACTGATCGAGGACTTCTTCCCTCGTCACGGCGTCCGCTATATCGCCATGAATGACGGTATCGACACCATGCGGGACAACAACGACATTGCGCCGTTCAAGAACATCCTGAACGAGATGTACAGCAAGGATATTTCCAAGAAGGTACATTCCTCGTATCTTCTGAAAGCCCAGCAAGGCCAGTTTACCGGCTGTGTGGCTCCCTTTGGGTATCGGAAAGACCCGGAGGACAAAAACCACCTGCTGGTGGACGAGGAAACCGCCCCCATTGTCCGGCAAATCTTCCTTTGGGCGTTGGAAGGACACGGCCCCAACTTCATCCGGCGCAGGCTGGAAGAACAGAAGGTGCCTTGCCCTACATGGTGGAACCGGGAACGGGGTTTCCGCAATGTCCGCACCAAATGGGAAAAGAAAGACCCGGAAAACGGGCGGTATATGTGGGACTTCTCTGTGATAAAGGACATCCTGATGAATCCCGTTTATACCGGGGCGATAGCTTCCCAAAAGAAGGACTACCGCTTCAAAATCGGCACCATTGGCGAGAAGAAGCCGCAGGACTGGATTGTGGTGGAGGAACGGCACGAACCGCTGATTGACAGCAAAAGTTTTGCCATCGTGCAGGACAAGCTGAAATCCCGCCAGCGCCCCCGGCAGAATGGGGAAACTAGCCTGTTTGCCGGACTTATCAAGTGCGGCGAGTGCGGTAAGTCGCTGACCATCCGCACCACCCACGCCAAGCACCCGCAGCAGATTTACGCCTGTAAGACCTATGGTGCGTTCGGCAAGAACCACTGTTCCCAGCACCGGGTGGAATACGATACCCTTTACCACCTTGTCCTGAACAAAATCCGGGAGTGCGCCAAGGCTGCCCTGACCGACGGGGAGGCCATTGCCGGGAAGCTGACCGACACCTGCGAAGCCGAGCAGAAAGGCCAGCGGGAAGCGTTAGAGCGTTCTCTTTCCAAGGACGAGGAACGGATCGAGGTGCTGGAAAAGATGGTGCTGCGGCTCTATGAGGACATGGTTGCCGGGCGGATCAGCGAAGCCAACTTCAATCTCATGCTGGACAAGACGCAGAAGGAACAGGCTGAACTGAAAGAACGGGTTGCACAGGGGCGCAAGAAGCTGGCTGATGAAATGCGGCTGGCTATGGACGCCAAACAATGGGTGGACGCCATTCAGGAATATGCCGACATCACGGAACTGGACGCAGCCACCTTAAACCGCCTGATTAAAGAAATCGTTGTCCATGAACACATCGACAGCGATAAGACACGACACATTTCTATCGAAATTCACTTCAATCTCAAACCCATCCCGGAGGTGGAACAGGTCAAGGGCTGACCTGTCCTTGCCGGGGCGGTTCTAAAACAATTCCATATATTTTTTGACACGCCGCCGCCCGCCATCGAGCAAGGTTTTACTCCTAATTAGGGATAAAACAGCTCATGGCGGGCGGCGGTGTCGCCCTTATCGGCATGACCCTTGTACCGCTGCTTTCCGGGCTGTTCGGTTAAGAAGCGCGGGTAAAGGCTTATGCAGAGCATACTTGACGCGATTAACGAATGGATAAAGGAAATCCTCATAGGAGCCATAAACGGTAATCTGTCAACTATGTTCGGGGACGTAAACGAGAAAGTCGGCACCATCGCCGCAGAGGTAGGGCAGACCCCGCAAGGGTGGAACGCGGGTATCTTCTCCATGATACGGACGTTATCGGAGAATGTAATCGTACCCATTGCGGGGCTTGTCATTACCTACGTCCTATGCTATGAGCTTATCAGCATGGTAACGGAAAAGAACAATATGCACGACGTTGACACTTCCATGTTTTTCAAGTGGGTGTTCAAGGCTTACGTCGCAGTCTATCTTGTGACGCATACCTTTGACATCACTATGGCGGTGTTCGATATGGCGCAGCACGTTGTTTCCGGCGCGGCGGGGGTAATCGGCGGTAGCACAGAGATTGATGTTGCCGCCGCCCTGTCGTCCATGCAGAGCGGGCTTGACGCTATGGAAATCCCCGAACTGCTCTTACTTGTCATGGAAACAAGCCTTGTGAGCTTGTGCATGAAGATAATGTCCGTACTGATAACCGTTATCCTCTACGGGCGCATGATAGAAATTTACCTTTACTGTTCGGTATCGCCTATCCCATTCGCAACAATGACTAACCGGGAATGGGGACAGATAGGAAACAACTACCTAAAATCCCTGTTCGCTATCGGTTTTCAAGGCTTCCTCATAATGATATGCGTCGGCATTTACGCGGTTTTGGTAAACAACATGATAATAGCGGACAACCTGCACAGCGCGATTTTTTCCCTTGCAGCCTATACCGTTATCCTCTGTTTCTCCCTGTTCAAATCCGGCGCACTGGCGAAGTCGATTTTCTCCGCGCATTAGCGGCGTGTCAAGGGTAGGGTGGAGATTTTCAGAGCGAAGCGGCGAAAATACGACCCGACCTTGACGCGGGAAAACCCCATAGAATAGGGACGGGCAAAGGGCAGAAATTGACCTTTGCCTTGATTACCCCTATGGGAACTTACAGCAGCACAAAACCCAGAGAAAGGAGGTTTTCACTTGGCGTATGTACCCGTACCCAAAGACTTATCCAAAGTCAAGACAAAAGTAGCGTTCAACCTTACCAAACGGCAGATTGTATGTTTTGCGGCGGCTCTCCTGTTCGGCTTGCCGCTTTTCTTTCTGCTTAAAGACAGCACAGGCACAAGCCTTGCGTCTATGGCTATGATTGCCGTCATGCTGCCCTGTTTCCTCTTTGCCATGTATGAGAAGCATGGACAGCCCCTTGAAGTGGTGGTGAAGAACATCATACGGACAAAATTCATAGCCCCTAAAGAACGACCATACAGGACAGACAACTTTTATTCCGTCTTAGAACGGCAGAGAAAACTTGAAAAGGAGGTATCAGCGATTGCAAAAGGAAACACGAAGAAACAGCGCGGCGGGAAGCGTAAAGCCTAACCCGCCCCGCAAGCTCACCCGCGCCGAGAAGAAGCAGATTGCGGAAATCATCAGACAGGCAAAGGGCGACGGGAAAGCCCACACCGCGCAGCAGACAATCCCCTATATCCAGATGTACCCGGACGGTATCTGCAAGGTTACGCAGCGCAAATACTCAAAGACCGTCGCCTTTGAAGATATTAACTATCAGCTTGCACAGGCAGACGACAAGACCGCCATTTTTGAAAACTGGTGCGACTTCCTAAACTACTTTGACGCTTCCGTTTCGGTGCAGCTCTCTTTCATCAATCAGGGGACGCAGCGGGGCGAAGCGGAAAAGGCGGTCAATATCCCAGCACAGGACGACGCTTTCAATTCTATCCGCACAGAATACCGGGATATGCTGCAAAACCAGCTTGCAAAGGGCAACAACGGGCTTGTCAAGGCGAAGTATATCACCTTTGCCATTGAAGCCGACAGTCTGGGCGCGGCGAAATCCCGCCTTGCCCGTATCGAAACGGACGTGCTGAACAACTTTAAGCTCTTGGGCGTAGCTGCCCGCCCCATGACAGGCTATGAACGCCTTAAAATGCTGCATGGCATTTTCCACCCGGAGGGCGGGCAGTTTGCCTTTGATTTTTCATGGCTTGCCCCGTCCGGGCTTTCCACAAAGGACTTTATCGCCCCGTCCTCTTTCCGTTTTGGCGAGGGGCGTTATTTCCGTATGGGGCGCAAAATCGGCGCGGTTTCATTCCTTGAAATCCTTGCGCCGGAGTTAAACGACCGTATCTTATCGGATATTCTGGACTTGGAAACGGGCGTTATCGTCAATCTGCATATCCACAGTATCGACCAGACCGAAGCCATAAAGACAATCAAGCGGAAAATCACCGACCTTGACAAAATGAAAATCGAGGAACAGAAAAAGGCGGTACGCAGCGGCTATGACATGGATATTATACCGTCCGACCTTGCCACGTTCGGCAGCGAAGCGAAAAATCTCTTACAGGACTTGCAGAGCCGGAATGAAAGAATGTTCCTCTTGACGTTCCTTGTGGTGAACATGGCAGACACAAAAAGGAAACTGGAAAACGACGTGTTCGCGGCGGCGGGCATAGCACAGAAGAACAACTGCGCCTTAACCCGCCTTGACTACCAACAGGAAGCGGGGCTTATGTCCTCTGTACCGCTTGGGGAGAACCTTATCCCCATTCAAAGGGGGCTTACCACGTCAAGCACCGCTATCTTTATCCCCTTTATCACACAGGAGCTTTTTCAATCTGGCGCGGCTTTATACTACGGCTTAAACGCCCTGTCTAACAACATGATACTCTGCGACCGCAAGCAGCTAAAGAACCCCAACGGCTTAATCTTGGGTACGCCGGGAAGCGGGAAATCCTTTGCAGCCAAACGGGAAATGACAAACGCTTTCCTCATTACCGACGACGACATAATTATCTGCGACCCGGAAGCAGAGTATTTTTCCCTTGTGCAGCGGCTTGACGGGCAAGTGATACGCTTGTCGCCTACGGGCAAGGGCATTGACGGGAAGCCCCAGTATGTGAACCCTATGGATATTAACCTTAATTACAGCGAGGACGACAGCCCCCTTGCGCTGAAATCCGACTTTATCCTCTCCCTCTGCGAGCTTGTCATAGGCGGCAAGGAGGGCTTGCAGCCCGTCGATAAGACCGTCATTGACCGCGCCGTTAGGAACGTGTACCGCCCTTTCCTTGCAGACCCCGCCCCGGAGAAAATGCCGATTTTGGGCGACCTCTACGACGAGCTTTTGAAGCAGCCGGAGCCGGAAGCGGCGCGTATTGCGGCGGCGTTGGAGCTGTATGTTTCCGGGAGCCTTAACGTATTTAACCACCGTACCAACGTGGAACTTTCTAACCGCCTTGTCTGCTTTGACATCAAGCAGCTTGGGAAGCAGCTCAAAAAATTAGGTATGCTCATTGTGCAGGACCAGGTATGGAACCGCGTCACCGTCAACCGGGCAGAAAGGAAATCCACCCGGTATTTTATGGACGAATTTCATCTTCTCTTGAAAGAGGAACAGACCGCCGCCTATTCCGTTGAAATCTGGAAGCGTTTCAGAAAATGGGGCGGCATACCCACAGCCATTACGCAGAACGTCAAAGACCTGTTGGCAAGCCGAGAAGTGGAGAATATCTTTGAAAACTCTGATTTTGTCCTCATGCTCAATCAGGCGGCGGGCGACCGGGCTATCCTTGCAAAGCAGCTCAACATCTCCCCGCAGCAGATGAAATATGTCACCCACACCGAAGCGGGCGAGGGGCTTATCTTCTACGGGAACGTGGTGCTGCCCTTTGTAGACCGTTTCCCGAAAGACACCGAGCTTTACCGGGTAATGACGACGAAGCCGGAGGAAGTAGGCGAAGCATGATAAAAAACGAAAAAAATATAAAACCACTGACACATTTAAGCCTGTTTACCGGGATAGGCGGCATAGACATAGCCGCCGAAGCCGCAGGCTTCACAACCGTCTGCCAGTGCGAATGGGCGGATTACCCAACCGCAGTATTGGAAAAGCACTGGCCGGACGTTCCACGTTTCAGAGATATACACACTCTGACAAAGGAGGCTTTTTATGAACGGACAGGAAAAAAAGAACTCACACTGCTCTCCGGCGGCTTCCCATGCCAGCCCTTTTCCAGTATCGGGCCAAAAAAGGGGTTTGAGGACACCCGTTACCTCTGGCCGGAAATGTGCCGCGTCATTAACGAACTCCGGCCCCATTATGTGCTTGGCGAAAATGTTGCTAACTTCATCAATATGGGGTTCCACAAAACGCTCATTGACCTGGCAAAGGCGGGATATGCTGTTTGGACATTCGTACTTCCTGCTTGTGCCGTCGGCGCATGGCATGAACGCAAGCGAACTTTTATCGTGGGGATTGATGTTTCCTACTCCCCTTGCCGCCGACACAGGCTCAAGGACAAGGACGGAACGGATAAGCATATCCCCAAACGGGGCGTTCCGCCGGAAGAAACGGGACGGGAGGTACTGGTCGGCGGGGCTTTCGGAAACAATCTATTTTCTGACGCCGGTAACAGACCCGTCCCTGCGCTTCAACCCGGAATGGGTGGAATGGCTGATGGGCTTCCCACAGGGGTGGACGGAAATATCCTCTGGTGCATAGAGCCTACGGATATTCCCCGGCTGTCCCCGAACACAAAGGACAGGTCAAAACGCCTAAAAACGCTTGGGAACGCCGTAGTGCCGGCACAGGTTTACCCAATCTTAAAATATATCGCGGACATGGAAACCGGGAAATGTTCGGAATGGTGCGTCTGGGAAAAGGAGGGGGCAGACCATGAAACAGTATAAATCCAGTGACAAGACCATGCTGAAAATGACCCGCGAGGGGGCTGTCGAGGTAAGCGCCGCCACCGGGAAAAAGAAACGTATCAGCAAGCGGATAAGGGACGCGGACTTTGCAAAGACCGAAGCACCGCAGCCGCCGGAACAGGCAGCGCAGCCCCTACCGGGCGGCGCAACTTCCCCGCCCTTAACCGACACGCCGCCACTTCCCCATGCGCCGGGGGCAGAACGGGAACAGGACACCGCAGCAGCCGAGCGCGTCTTGGAGCGTATCGACGGGGCGCGTACCAGAAAGGCGAGCAAAAAGGCAGCGAGGAAAGCACAGGCAGAAGCCACAGCAAAAGAAAAATCTTCCCGCTTGCAGTTTACCGACGAGGAACGGGCAACGCCGGAGCTTGAAAAGTATATCCGAAAATCGGACAAAGCAGCCGACCGTCTGGACGCGGCAAAGGCGGCTATCCCCAAAGAAAAGAAACTTGTACGGGAGCGCACCTTTGACGAAGCCACCGGGAAAGGCAAGACCCGCCTACGCTTTGAGGAACGGGAAAAGCCCATAGGAAAGAACAAGCCCCACAATAACCCGCTATCCCGCCCCGCACAGGAAGCGGGTATTTTCGTCCACAACAAGATACATTCCGTTGAAAAGGACAATTCCGGCGTTGAGGGGGCGCACAAATCCGAAGAACTGGCAGAGCGCGGCGCAAAGTACGGGGCGCGGAAAGTCAAGGAGGGCTACCGCAGCCACAAGCTCAAACCCTACCGGGCGGCGGCAAAGGCAGAGAAAGCGGCGTTCAAGGCGAATGTGGATTTCCAGTACCACAAAGCCCTGCATGACAATCCGCAGATTGCAAGCAATCCCCTTTCCCGCTTCATGCAGAAACAGCAAATCAAGCGGCAGTATGCAAAGGCAGCGAAAAAAGGGGGCGCAAAAACGGCGCAGAAAGCCGCAGAGAACACCCGCAAGGCAGCAAAGAAAACAGCCGAGGAAACCAAACGGGCAATCGCTTTTGTAGGGCGGCACCCGGCGGGCGTATGTATCGCCGTTGCCGCGCTGCTCTTATTCATCATGGTATCGGCGGGGCTTTCCTCTTGCGGCTCTATGTTCTCCGGCTTGATGAACGGCATACTTGGGACTTCCTACACGTCGGAGGACAGCGACCTTGTGGCGACGGAAAATAATTACGCCGCAAAGGAAAACGAGCTTCAGCAGCAGATTGACAATATCGAAAGCACCCACCCCGGCTATGACGAATACCGCTATGACCTTGACAGTATCGGGCATAACCCCCATGAGTTAGCGTCCTACCTCACCGCCCTTTTACAGACCTACACCCCGCAGAGCGCACAGGCAGAACTAAACCGCGTCTTTGCCATGCAGTACACTTTGACGCTGACGGAAGAAACGGAAATCCGCTACCGCACAGAAACAAGCACAGACCCGGAAACCGGGGAAACGACCACCGAGGAAGTACCCTACGAGTACCATATCCTCAACGTGAAGCTGACGAACAAGCCCATTTCCGAGATTGCGGAGGAACTTCTAACGCCACAGCAGCTTGAAATGTACCGCGTCTATCTGGAAACAAGCGGCAACAAACCGCTGATTTTCGGCGGCGGCTCCCCCGATATGGGCGCGTCCGAGGATTTAAGCGGCGTACAGTTTACAAACGGCACACGCCCCGGCAACACCGCCGTTGTAGACCTTGCGAAGCGGCAAGTCGGCAACGTAGGCGGGCGACCCTTTTGGAGCTGGTACGGCTTTAACAGCCGCGTGGAATGGTGCGCCTGTTTCGTTTCATGGTGTTACAATCAAGCCGGAAAGAGCGAGCCGCGCTTTGCCGGGTGCCAGTCACAGGGCGTACCCTGGTTCCAGTCACGCGGGCAATGGGGCGCAAGGGGCTATGAGAATATCGCCCCCGGCGACGCTATCTTTTTTGACTGGGACGGGGACGGGAGCGCAGACCATGTAGGGCTTGTTATCGGAACGGACGGGGAGCGCGTCTATACCGTCGAGGGCAATTCCGGCGACGCCTGCAAGATAAAGAGCTATCCCGCCAATTATGGCTGTATCAAGGGCTACGGCTTAATGAATTGGAACTGACAACAAAAAATTGAAAATCTGAAAGGAGAAATTGATTTATGGCTATGAACAAAATTGAACGTATCGACAAGGAGATTGCAAAGACCCGCGAGAAAATCACCGAGTACCAGAATAAATTAAGGGGGCTTGAAGCGCAGAAAACCGAAGCGGAAAACCTGCAAATCGTACAGCTTGTGCGCTCCATGCGCCTTTCCCCGCATGAGCTTTCCGCTATGCTTTCCGGGGGCGGTATTCCGGGCATGGAAGCCGCGCCGGGCTACCCCGCAGAACCCGCAGACCATGACAACGAAGAAATGGAGGACACCGAGAATGAATAAGAGCAAATTTATCCGCAGCTTTTTTGTGCTGCTTACCACATTTATCTGTATGGGCGGCTTTTCCGTCACCGCCTTTGCACAGACCCCGGAGGGCGAGGACGCTACCAATGACAGCGGCGTTGTCTACGAGGAACCCCAAAAGGAAGAACCCCTCACCCCGGACGGGAACGCGACCCTTGTAGACGATTTCGGCGGCAACAAGCAGCTTATCACCGTAACAACCAAAAACGGCAATTACTTTTATATCCTCATTGACCGGGACGACGAGGGCGAGGACACCGTACATTTCCTTAATCAAGTGGACGAAGCCGACCTCTTAGCACTTATGGAGGACGGAAGCACCGAAACAGCCCCGCCCGCCGTTTGCAGTTGCACCGAGAAATGCGAAGCCGGGAAAGTAAATGTGAGCTGCCCCGTCTGCAAGGACAACATGACCGCTTGCAGCGGCAAGGAAGCGGAGCCGGAAACCGAAGAACCAACGGAGCCGCCCAAAGAAAAAGGCAATACGGGCGGGCTTGTGCTTTTCCTTGTCGTGGCACTTCTTGGCGGCGGGGGCGCGTTCTATTATTTTAAGTTTATGAAGCCGAAGCAAAACGTCAAGGGCGACACCGACCTTGAAGATTTCGATTTTGACGATTACGACGAGGACGAGCCGGAGCCGGACGAGGGGGACGGGCTTTCTGATGAAGAACAGGAGGACGAGGAAGCATGACCCTGTTTACCGACAATCCCTTTGAAAAGATGATGATTCAAAGACCGGGCGGGCGGCGTGACAATGCGCCGCCCGTTCCCCATTCCCCGGCTTGCGCTTCCTGTCCGTACAAAGGGCAGCTCCCTTGTGTGGGCTACTGTCTGAAACAGGTACAGGAGAAAAAGGCAAGCGAGCCGGAACGCTGAAAGGAGGATTTTTTCATGGCACTTAGACTTGTGATTGCAGAAAAGCCGAGCGTGGCGCAGACTATCGCCGCCGCGCTTGGCGTTAAGGAAAAGAAAGACGGATATATCGAGGGCGGCGGCTGCCTCATTTCATGGTGCGTCGGTCATTTGGTACAGCTTGCGGAAGCTGCCGCCTACGGGGAGCAATATAAAAAATGGAGTTTTGAGAGCTTACCCATTCTGCCGGAGGAATGGCAGTACGCCGTTGACCCGGACAAGGGGAAGCAATTCAAAACCCTAAAAGAGCTTATGCACCGCGCCGACGTTTCCGAAGTGGTAAATGCGTGTGACGCGGGGCGCGAGGGCGAATTGATATTCCGCTTTGTCTACGAAGCGGCGGGCTGCAAGAAGCCTATGCGCCGCTTGTGGATTTCCTCAATGGAGGACGGGGCGATTAAGGCGGGCTTTGCTTCCCTCAAAGACGGGCGGGAATATGACGCGCTCTTTGCGTCTGCCCTCTGCCGCGCAAAGGCTGACTGGCTTATCGGCATTAACGCCACCCGGCTTTTCTCCTGCCTGTATGGAAAGACCTTGAACGTGGGGCGCGTCCAGACCCCGACCTTAAAAATGCTCACCGACCGGGACGCGGCTATCTCCCATTTCCAGAAAGAAAAATATTATCATGTGCGCCTTGATTTATCCGGCGCGGAAGCGGCAAGCGAAAGGATTTCAGACAAGGCAGAAGCCGCCGCGCTGAAAGGGGCTTGCGAAACAGAAACGGCGGTATGCGTTTCCCTTACCAGAGAGAAGAAAACCGCAGCCCCGCCGAAGCTCTTTGACCTTACCTCTTTGCAGCGGGAAGCGAACCGCATTTTTGGCTACACCGCGAAGCAGACCCTTGACCTTGCACAAGCCCTTTATGAAAAGCGGCTCCTTACTTATCCGAGGACGGACAGCAGCTTTCTTACTGACGACATGGGCGGCACCGCAGCGGGCATTATCACGCTGCTCTGCGAAAAGCTCCCCTTTATGGCGGGCGCGGGCTTCACGCCGGATATTGCAAAGGTATCAGACAGTAAAAAAGTATCAGACCATCACGCAATCATTCCCACTATGGAGCTTGCAAAGGCTGACCCGGACGCGCTGCCGGAAAGCGAGAAAAATATTCTTACCCTTGCGGGGGCGCGTCTGCTCTTTGCCACCGCCGAGCCGCATATCTTTGAAGCGGTTACGGCGGTTTTCTCATGCGCTGATACAAAGTTTACGGCGCGGGGAAAGACGGTGCTTTCCGACGGTTGGAAAGGGATTGAACACAGATACCGGGCGACGCTTAAAGATAAGCCCGACCCGGAGGACGGGGAAAATGAGGGCGTGACGCTGCCGGAACTTTCCGAGGGACAGGGCTTTTCTAACCCCGCCGCAAAGGTAACGGAGCATACCACAACGCCGCCGAAGCCCCACAGCGAAGCGTCGCTTCTCTCTGCTATGGAGCGAGCCGGGAACGGGGACACCGACCCGGATGCGGAACGCCGGGGGCTTGGCACTCCCGCCACCCGCGCCGCCGTCATTGAAAAGCTGGTAAAGGGCGGCTTTGCAGAGCGCAAAGGCAAGCAGCTTATCCCCACGCAGAACGGAGCCGCCCTTGTATCAATCTTGCCGGATATGCTCACTTCCCCGCAGCTTACCGCAGAATGGGAAAACAATCTGACGCAGATAGCAAAGGGAGCCGCAGACCCCGGCGAATTTCTGTCCGGCATTGAAGCTATGGCGCGGGAGCTTGTGCAGACACACGCCGCCGCACTGGACGGGAAAAAGGATTTGTTCCGAGAGGAAAAGCCCTCTATTGGCAAATGCCCCCGGTGCGGTTCCCCCGTCCATGAGGGAAAGAAAAACTACTATTGCAGCAACAGGGAATGTGCCTTTGTCATGTGGAAGAACGACCGTTTCTTTGAGGAACGCAAGACCGCTTTTTCTGCGAAGATTGCCGCCGCGCTCCTTAAATCCGGCAAGGCGAATGTGAAAAAGCTCTATTCCCCGAAAACAGGCAAGACCTACGACGGAACTATCGTTTTAGCCGATACTGGCGGGAAATACGTCAACTACCGTATCGAAGTGCGGAAGAACTAAAAACTTGAATAGCAAGCATAGGAAGCGGGTACCCACTTCCGTAAATCCCTGTCCTGCCGCTGACGCGCCGGACGGGGATTTTGCTTGTTGGGAAGTTTCCCAAACCCTCTTTTGCGGAGGGCTTCACCCTCTAAAAATTTTCAAAAATATTTGGCAGAAATGCGGGCGTACCCGTAGTAGACCATGCAGCCCAAAAATGCAGCTTATGACGCTGCCGCAGAGAAAGGAGGTTTTTCACTATGGCAAGTTTACGGGACACCGTAAAGGACTATCAAGACGAGCTTAGGGACGGTATCGCATGGGTGGCGTTCTGGAAACAGGGGCGTTCATGGAACGCGGAATATTTTCATCTTGATATGGACGATACGCTCTACCCGGAGGACAGGAGCCGGTTAGAGGAAATCAAAAGCACCGACCCCGCCGCCGTTATCTTAAACGGTTATTACTGCGGGCATTTAGGCGAGGACATGAGCCTTGACGAGCTGACCGCCGGAGTGCGCTACCACTATGAAAACAGCATGAACGACATTGACGGTTTTATCGGGGCGCATGACGACAGGCTTCCCCCGGAGGTTATCGAGGAAGCGAGAGCCTCAGCCCATGAAGCGGGGCTTCCCTTTTCCGAAAAGCCCTACCGGGACGGGGAGGATTTTAACCCCTATGTATTTGACGGGAGCATGAGCATTGAAGATTTTGAGCTTATGCACCGCATGATGAACGAAGAAAGGAGCGAACAAATGGCAGAACCGATTTTAAGCGGCTATCTTTCCAATCTTGGGAAGTACACCGAGGGCAGACCCGCGGGCGAATGGGTGACGTTCCCCACGACTGCCGAACATCTGAAAGAAGTCTTTGACCGTATCGGGATTGACTTCAAGCACTACGAGGAATGGCATTTCACAGAATTTCAATCCTCTATCCCCGGCTTGACGGAACATTTAAGCGAGTATTCCCACCCCGACGAGCTGAACTATTTAGGGAAGCTCTTGGAAATGCAGTTTGACGACGACCGGGAGAAATTCATTGCAGCCATTGAATACGGCGACCATGCCGACAGCTTACAGGACATCATCAACCTTGCACAAAACCTTGACTGCTACTGGCTTTATCCGTCCGTCCACAGTGAAGAAGAATACGGGCATTATCTGGTTGATGAACTGGAAGAACCGGAGCTATCCGACGAAGTGAAACGGTATTTCATGTATGAGGAATACGGGCGGGACGCTTCCATTAACGACGACGGTATGTTTACCGAAAAGGGCTATATCTACAACAACCGCAACACCTTTACAGAATGGTACGACGGGCGCGACGTGCCGGAGGAATACCGGGTAACGCCGCAGCCCCCGCAGCCAGAACGCCCCGACCCGGAAAAAGAAGATTTTGACACTTCCGCAGCGCAGCCCGCCCTTGCCGCCGAGCCGCGCCCGGTTATCCCGATTATCCCTACTGCGGACACTTCCGACGGGAAGCTGAAAGAGATTGCCGCCCATTTGGAGCGCGGCATTACAGAACTGTTTGACAGTGAACGCTATGCGGACTATCTGCGCGTCATGTCAAAGTTTCCGACGTACAGCTTACGGAACACTGTCTTAATCGCCATGCAAGCCCCAGACGCTACCCATGTCATGGGCTATAACGCATGGAAAGACCCGCTTATCGAGCGTCATGTAAAAGCACATGAAAAGGGCATACGGATTATCGCCCCTACTGAAAAGACCATACGCAAACAGGTTGAAAAACTTGACCCGGACACACAGAAGCCCATAATCGGCGCGGACGGGAAGCCCGTCACCGAAGTACAGGAAATCAAGATACCGAAATTTATCGTCGTTTCTGTCTTTGACGTAGCGCAGACCGAGGGAAAGGAGCTTCCCACCCTTGCCACCGAGCTGACGGGCAATGTGGAACGGTACCCGGATTTTTTCGCCGCCCTTGAAAAAACGTCGCCCTTTGCCGTTGGCTTTGACGAACTGACAGGCAACGTAAAAGGACGCTGCAACTATGAGGAAAGAAAAATCATCATCAACGAGGGCATGAGCGAATTACAGAACATCAAAACCGCTATCCATGAAATCGCCCATGCGACGCTGCATGATACCGCTATCGACGCGCCGGAACGCCCAGACCGCCGCACCCGCGAGGTACAGGCGGAAAGTATCGCTTACACCGTCTGCCAACATTACGGGCTTGACACGTCGGACTATTCTTTCGGCTACGTCGCCGGGTGGAGCAGCGGGCGGGAGCTTTCCGAACTGAAAGGCTCTCTTGAAACCATCAAAAGCACCGCCGCAAAGCTGATTGAAACCATTGACGGGCATTTTGCAGAAATCCAAAAGGAGCAGACGAAAGGACAGGCACAGGAACAGCCGCAGCCCGAAGCAGTCACAGAGCAGCCGGAAATCTCCGCGCCAGAACAGCCGGAAACACCCCCACAGGAACAGGCAGACGCGCCACAGGAAACCCGCAGCGAAGCCACGCAGCCCGAAGCCGGGACACAGGAAACGCCGCCCGCTGCCCCTTACTATTCTATCAATGAAACCGCCGCCCGCCGCGCAAAGGATATGAACAGCTTTTACGATTACAAACCGGGCAGCGCAACGGCAGAATACCGCAGCTACATTGACGAAGCCGTACAAATCGCGGAACGGCAGAAAAAACGTGTTGACCCTATGTACCATGAAAAGATTGACAGTCTGCTTGACACTTATGCCCGGAAACTGGCGGCGAATATGAACAAGGGCTATGAAATTGCGGGGCGCGTTCCCTCTATCTTGATTGCCGGAGGTTCCAACTTCCCCACAAGGAAGAAAGAAAAGCAGAACGCCGCCACTGACCGGAATATGCAGGAATACCGGGACATACAGGGCTTGCTTGATAAAATCCGCAGTACAGGAATGGGCGGTATCAGCGCGGACGACCCGCAAGCAGTCGAGAAACTTCAAAAGAAACTTGCGGGACTGGAAAAATCACAGGAAACCATGAAAGCAGTCAACGCCTATTACCGCAAGCATAAGACCCTTGACGGTTGCCCGCATTTGCCGCCGGAGCAGCTTGAAAAGCTGAAAGCGGATATGTCGAGCCAGTGGCATTTAGGGGACAAGCCCTTTGCGTCGTGGGCGTTATCCAACAACAACGCAGAAATCCGGCGCGTCAAAGACCGCATTAAATCCCTCTCACAGACAAAGGAAATCGGTTTTGTCGGTTGGGAGTTTGAGGGCGGTAGCATGGAAGCCAACACCGAAGCGAACCGTCTGCAAATCTTCTTTGACGGGAAGCCCGACGAAGCGACGCGGGAAGAACTGAAAAGCAACGGTTTTCGGTGGTCGCCCAAAGCCGGGGCATGGCAGCGGCAGCTTACCAATAATGCCTATTATGCGGCAGATTATGTGAAATCCATTCAGCCCCTTACCGGGGAAAAGCCCACTGATTTACTGCGGGAGCATATCCGCAGCCAAAAGGAAGCGGCACAGGCGCAGCCCCCACAGGAGTACATCTATCAAGTACACGCGAACCCCCGAAGCGACAGCCGGGAAAATCTTTCTATTCTGCAAGCATACGTTCCACAGGAGGACGGGAAAGCCAAAATAGGCGACGTTCTGTATATCGGCACACCCGAAAAATGCCGCGAGCTTATGGGGCAACTGAACGCTGGGGAACTGACACAGGCAGAGGTAAAAGAACTTTACGCAAAGGCACAGGAAACGGCGCAGACCGCCGGACAGGACAAAGACACCTTTTCCATTTACCAGATAAAGGGCGGGGACGAAACAAGGGACTTCCGCTTTGAGCCTTACGACCGCCTGCAGGCGGCGGGGAATGTGGTTGACAAAGCGAACTATGAACTTGTCTATTCCGCGCCCCTTGCGCCGGAAACTTCCCTTGAAGATATTTACACCCGCTTCAATATCGACCACCCCAAAGATTTTAAGGGACACAGCCTTTCCGTTTCGGACGTGGTAGTGCTTCATCAGAACGGACAGGACACCGCGCATTACGTTGACAGCTTCGGTTATAAGGAAGTGCCGGAGTTTTTACAGGAGCAGAAACAGCTTACCCCGGACGACTTGGAAACGGGCGAAACTGTCAAGACACCGAGGGGGACTTTCCATGTAACCGCCATGAGCCGGGAGCAGATAGAAGCCGCCGGATATGGCTTTCACCACCAGTCGGACGACGGAAAGTATCTGATTATGGGGAACGGGACGCGGGCGTTTGCCGTTGCCGCCGAGCAGCCGCAGCGGGACAATCCGCTGAAAGCCGCCGAGCAGAGCGCGGAGCAGAACGAAAACATGATTGACGGTATCATCAACAACACCCCTACCGTTGACGAACTCGAAGCAAAGGTAAAGGCGGGCGAGCAGATTTCCCTTGTTGACCTGGCTAACGCGGTCAAAGCCGACAAAGAGCGCGGCAAGGAAACGAAGCCGGAAAAGAAGCCCTCTATCCGGGCGCAGCTTAGGGCTGACAAGGAAAAGGCGCAGAAGAAAAACGCAAAGCAGAAATCGCAGGATTTGGAAAGGAGCTGACCCATGCCAAAACAGAATAAATTTGAAAACGTGGATTTGTTCGCTTCCCTCAATGCGGTTATGAAGCAGAACACAGGATTTTACCAGAGCGATTTAGAGATTGACAAAGAGATTATCGCAAAGGCGGCGGCAAGCCCCCGCAAGGAGGACAAGACCCTTTTGTGGTTCTGCCGCCCGTCCGGGACGCATTGCTTCCGGGAGCGCGACGTTTTCCTCAAAGATACCGCGCCCCACAACACATGGCGTTTTTACATGGAGCAGACAAGCGACCGCGTTCTTGCCTATGCAATCGAGCTGATGGGAACGGAGCGCGGGAAAATCAAGGGCAACCTGTACGAACTGGACTATGCCAAACATTATGAGCGCGTCAAGGAAAAGGAGCTGCCCGCCGATACGGTCAAGCTGATTTATGAGCGTGGGGAACGGGAGATACCCGCCGGGCGGTTCTTCAACGGCAATCCCGACCCGCAGCTTGGGAAGTTTGAACGCTTTGAAGCCGTACCCAACGACCCGGACGCGCTGCAATCGCTCTTACAGGAAGAACGGCGCAGCCGGGAGCAGCTTTCACCGGGGGACTTCAAGGCGCATATCACAGCCTTGCGGGACGGGCTGATTGAAACGGAAGCGCGGCGCATTGTGCGGGAAATGAAGCGGCACTATGAGCCGAACAGCCCCAACAAGACCCATTTCATGGCAGAGCTTTCCCCGGCGTTCATGCGGCTTGCAGCCACAAAGGACACTGACCGCCTTTTCTCCATGCTGCCCTACAAGACACTTTCCTTTTCCAAAATCGAGGGCAGACATGGGACGTATGCGCTGATTGACAAGGGGGAGAACCGGGACAGGGAGATAAGGAAGCCCCGCCCCTCTATCCGGGCGCAGCTTAAAGCGGACAAGGCAAAGACCGCCCCGAAAAAGGCGGCGGCGAAAACAAAAAATCACGATATGGAGGTATGAGCATGATTAGACTGACTGTTGAAGAAACAAACCTTTTGAGCATTTACAACGAGGGCGGCAAGCGGGCTTTGATTGAGAATGTCAACGCCGCGCTGCCCTACATGGACGCGGATATGCGGGAGCTTGCAAAGCGCACCCTTTCCAAAGTGGACGCTTTGACCGAAGCGGAATTTGCAGAGCTTCCCATTTACGCCGCTGATGAAGTATGAACGGGGTTAAGCGGCTGACGCCGCCCCAGAGCCGGAAAGTCAACGCCCTTGTGCGCCGGACGTGCTGCAACTATGATAACGGGAACTGTATCTTACTGGACGACGGGGACGAGTGCGTTTGTCCGCAGCTCATTTCCTATTCGCTTCTCTGCAAGTGGTTCCGGGTTGCGGTGCTTCCCGCCGACAGGCTGCTTTATGCGGAGCTTTACCAGACAGGGGATAAGAAGAAGTGTACCGAGTGCGGCGCGTTCTTTGCGTCAACCTCTAACAGTGTCAAATACTGCCCCGTCTGCCGGAAGCGTATCACCCGCCGACAAGCTGCCGAGCGCATGAGGAAAAGCCGCGCCCCTGTTACGCAGTAGGCGCGGAAAACCCCTTGATTTACAGGGCTTTCCGCGCGTGAAAATCGGACAGGCGATACTTTATACCTTTACCCCCGAAAATGGCGTTCTACTGCGTAACATTCACGAAAACAGCACCCATAAAAAGACAGGGCGCGGAAGTCATATACTGGCTTCCGCGTCCTGTTCTTTTTTTGCCTATCTGACATTTCCCTTTTCCATTTCTTCAAGTGGGAACTGCGGGAGGGCTTCTATCAGCTTCTTTGTGATAGACTGGCGCATATCTTCGTTGATTTCCTGTTTCGTGCTTCCGTCCGGCTGTCTGACCGCTACCGTCGATAGCCTGTCGATTTCGTCCTTGTAGCACTCCACGACTTTCTCCACCGCCCAATTTTCCCCGGCAACGGCGGCGCGTATGGTTTCATATTCCGGCATTTTCTGGTTTTCCATGTTCAACGCTCCTCTGCTTTTTGATAGCCCTATCATAGCACAGCGGCGGGGATTTTGCTATCCTTATCCACGCTCTGTTTCTTTTTCCCGTTCCGGCTGTCTGTCTGCCTGTAAAATGCTGTCAATGTTCTGCTTGATAATATCATATTCCCGGACTTTCTTTTTCAATTTTCCATAGTCGGCGTAAAGGGCTTCTTTCTGCGCTTGGAGGGCTTCATACTCCGATTGCAGCGCGGCGAGGTTCGGGAGCTTCGCAATGCCCGCCGCTTTCAGTGACCTTGCGGCGGCTTCATGGAGGATAATTGCCTGTTCCTGTCCGGCGCGGTACTTCTCCCTGTTCCTTGCCTTGCGGTATGCGTCATAGACAGGCTTTGTCTTTTGATAGGTGGAAACATTCTTGATAAGCACCGCCATTTCCGCAAGCCGCTTTTCGGCGTTCTTCAATGCGTCTGCCGCCTGTCCGCTTTCCGCTGCCATTTCCAGGATCCGGCTGACTAAATCCGCGTACTGTTCAATCTTGTTTTCGGTGAGAAAGTTCATAGTCTTTGCCGCCTGTTTCAGATTATGGATTTTCGCCCACTGTTCATAGCCCCGGCTCTGCGCCGCCTTGATGCTGTTCTCAATGTCGATAAGCAGACTGACGCCGCCGCGCTGCTGTTTAGGAGCTTTGACGGTCCGGGTGCGCTTGCCCGCTATCCGTTCCCTTATGGCTTCCTCTGTATAGTCTGCGCCGAGGGTTTTAAGGCGGGTGAAGCGTTCCTGTCCGGGGGCGCGGCATGACACATATTTCCCCGGCTTTATCTCATAGCCCGCCGCCTGTAACCGCGTTAGCAATTCCTCAAAACTGGAAACTTGGGGGATAAGCGCGTCAACAGCGGTTTTCAGCTTGCCTTTCCAACTTGTACCCGTCTTTTCTGCCTGGTACTCTGCATAGCTCTTTCCCTTGCTGCCCTTGCCGGGAACGACGACGGACAAACCATTCTCCCGGCACAGCTTGTCGCTCATGTTCCGTATGCCGTAATAGCTCCTTTTGTTGGAATTGTATTTGTGGTGGTCTACAAAATTCACCGCGCAGAAAATGATATGGTTATGGACGTGTCCTTTGTCAATGTGCGTCGTGAGTACATATTCATGCTGCCCCTTTGTTACCGCGTCGGCAAGCTGCTTTCCGATTTCATGGGCTTTCTGATAATCGACTTCCCCCGGCTCAAAGGACTGTATCAGATGAAAGGCTAAATTGTTCCCCTTTTGAAGTGCTTGGGACAAGGTATATTCAAACTCAATATCTGCCGTTTCATAGGAGCAGCCGAAAGAGGATATGAGCATTTTTCCGTCCGTCTTGTCCGGGTTTTCGATATAGTCAAGGGCTTTGCTTAGAGTGCTTTTAATAGGCTTAATCTTTGTAACCGCCATATCTCCGCAAGCACCCCCTTTATTTCCTCTATATCCTCTTGGTATGCGTTTCCCGTCGCGTTTACGCGGCGTGCTATCTGGTTGACGTTGACCCCGATTTTCTGTATCTCTGCGGTCATTGCCTTAATGTCGCTGTGGTCTATCTGAATGATGTACCCGTCAATGGCAATCTTCCGCAGATATGCCGCCATGTTCCGGGTGGGTACGAGCTTCATTTTTTCCAGTATTAAATCCCGTTCCGCTTCCGTCACTCTGAATTTGATTTGCACCGTCCTTTTCCGTCCGTCCATTGCTTCGCTCCTTTCCTTTCCGTTCCGAGGGTTTGGGACACTTCCCAACAAGCCATTTTCAACCGACGCGCCGCAGCGCGGGAGGGGGAAAATACGGAAGTGGGTACCCGCTTCCTATGCTTGCTACGAATGTTTTTATCCTTTAGGCTCTTATCCCCTACTACGGAGAAAAAGCGATTTTGCCAAACTTCCGCAAAAGAAAAACGCTGCAATCTCAAAAAAAGATTACAACGCTCTCTATACTCTGTTCAGTTTTGACGGACACATCTTATCTGCCCTCTGTTTCGACTTCCGCTATCTCTTTTGCCGTTGCGGTCACAATCCGTATGCCTGTATCGCTCATACCGTCAAGGAGCGCGTCAAGCTGCCGCCGCTGCGTGTTCTTCTCCGGCGGCGTTTCCAAAAGGAACTGGTCTACGGAGATATTGTAGCGGAGCATAAGCTCAAAGAAAATCTGTAAACTTGGGTGCTGCCCCTTGTTCTCAATGTTCGCAAGGTAGCGCGGCGAGATAAACATTTCGTCGCTTACTTTCTTGCGGCTCTCCTTGCGCCCCTCACGCGCTGCCTTGATTGCTTCACCAAAAGCCTTAAAGTCGTATCGTGGTACTGGTCTTTTTGCCATAGTTATTCACCCTCTTACATTTTACTGTTCCCCTTTCTTCTTGGATATGTCTACACAGTTCTATCAGTTAGCCAAAATAGAGCATATATACTTGTAACCTTTTCCTTGAAGTCTATTGACAACGCAAAGAATAAGAGCTATAATAGGCAAAACATACATACGTATGTTTTGGAGGTGATTGTATGCCACGTTCTGATAAAAAAACGAAACAGGAGATATTAGAAACAGCCACACGTCTTTTTGCCGAAAAGGGATTAGAAAATGTCAATGTTGAAGATGTTGTAAAGGAGCTTGGCGTAACTCGCGGAGCATTTTATCATTACTTCAAATCACGTGAAGAATTGATTTCCGGCGTTATGTATAAGTCTTTTAATGACAACAATCCGTTTGTCCTTGCTAACAGGCAGAAAGAGCTAAACGCCCTTGAAAAACTTAGGTTTGTATTCAAACTTGACCTCACGCCCCGTTTGGATATGAGCGATAGTTTAAGAGCAGAAATGAAAAAACTATCAGATAGCCCTGTTGTCTTTAAGAACGAAATGCTTACGCAAGTAAATGTAGTAGCTCCCTACGTTGAAAAACTGTTGATTGAGGGAAATACGGACGGTTCGATTTCCGTAAAATACCCAAAGCAAACAGCGCAAGTTATCTCTATGCTGATTGCTTCATGGTTAAGTCCTTTTACATTTCAAGTATCTTACAATGAGTATTCCGATAAAGTATCATTTCTCGAACAGTTGGGACAAGTGTTGGGCGTACCCTTTATGGATAAAGAAATGAAAGAGCTTCTGGACGAAATAGGCAAACACGAATTTGAAATAGAATAAAGTCTTAATTTAACTGCCCATATAGGCAGTTAAATTAAGACCAAAAACATACATACGTATGTATTGAAGGAGGATAACATGATAGAAACTATGATTGACGTATCGGGATTAAAAAAATCTTATAAGGCAAATCACGTCTTGAAAGATGTTAGCTTTACTGTCCGTAAAGGCAGTGTTTTTGCTCTGCTCGGCTCAAACGGCGCAGGGAAAACAACTGTCGTAAAAATCCTTTCTACATTGATGAAGCCGGACAGCGGCAAAGCAACCATTAACGGCTTTGATGTGGTTCGTCAAGGATATTATGTGCGTGAGTGCATTAGTCTGACAGGGCAATTCACAGCGGTAGATGAAGTTTTGACGGGTAGAGAAAATCTAAACCTTATCGGACAGCTTAAACGTCTGAACGATGTCAAAAATAAGGTGAATGAGTGGTTGGCTTTCTTCCATTTGCAGGACGCAGCAGACAGCAAAGTATCTACTTATTCTGGAGGTATGCGTCGCAGATTAGATATAGCCATGAGCCTTATGGGAAAGCCACAAATTATTTTTCTTGATGAACCCACCACTGGGCTTGACCCTCAAAATCGTATCGCTATGTGGGATTTAGTAAAAGAATTAGCTGCCGGAGGAACAACGGTATTCCTTACTACACAGTATTTGGAAGAAGCAGAATATCTTGCGGATTATATCGCCATTCTTCATGGTGGTGAGATACTTGCAGAGGGGACACCGCAATACCTAAAAACAATAATGCCGCAGCGCGGCGCCCAACTCAATTTTCAAAGTGAAGAACAAGCAGCCGAAGCAATGGCATTATTAAATGAGAACGGTATAACGATTGACAGCTTTGAGCAAAAACTCCCCTCTTTGGAAAAAGTGTTTTTAACGTTGACTGATGAAAAAGGAGGAAAATAATCGTGCATAAACTCAAAAGTATATCATTTCTTGACTCTTGGATAATGTTTAAACGCTGCCTGCTTATTTCTTTGCGAAACCCCGAAGCATTGTTAATGGCAACAATAACACCATTCTTTTTAATGCTCTTGTTTGGAACGGTATTTGGGAATATAGCAGATGTGGGAAGCCTAAACTACATTGATTTTATTGTGCCGGGAATTATTATGCAAAGTCTTGGACAGGCCTCTCAACACTCGGCAATGAACGTCGCAACAGATATGACAAAAGGCATAATAGACCGTTTCCGTTCTATGTCAATTTCAAAATCTGCCGTACTGATAGGTCATACTGGTGCGGGCGTAGTGAGAAATACAATTTCAAGCACCGTAATCATCATTACCGCCTTTGTCCTTGGTTTTCGGCCACATAGCAGCTTTGTGGATTGGCTTATTGTTGTAGCCTTGCTTATCTTAGTAAACATTGCGATTTCATTGCTTGCTGTACTATGTGGACTAATTTCAAAATCGCCGGAAGGCTCCAGTGGTCTAATGTTCCCACTCTTTATTTTGCCTTTCATCAGTTCCGGCTTTGCTCCTACTGATACCATGTCCGGCGGTATTAGGTGGTTTGCAGAAATACAACCTATGACACCGATTATTGACAGTATTCGTGCCTTGACGCTTGGCTTGCCTTTGGGGAACAGCTTGTGGATAGCTCTTGCTTGGTGCATAGCAATAATTATAATTGCGTTTAGCGCAGCAGCACAAGTTTATAAGCACAGACTATCATAGGCACATTATACCTTTTACATATTTTTTTATAACAGCTTTATAGATTCACATATGGAGAGAACTTTATGAGATATATAAAAACAGGAAAGGAGTATATTGCATGGTTTTTAACACAGGCGCGGCATTGCTGGATGCCGTTGTGCTGGCTATGATATCCCATGAGCCAGAGGGTACATACGGGTATAAGATTACACAGGAGGTGCGGCAGGTCATTGAAATTTCTGAATCTGTGCTGTATTCAGTTCTGCGCAGGTTACAGAAAGATGAGTGTCTGGAAGCGTATGATATGGAATGTGCGGGGCGCAACAGACGTTACTACAAGATTACGGAGAAAGGAAGAACACAGCTTAATCCGTATATTAGCGAGTGGTATCGGTATTCTGCCAAATTGAACGGTATCTTTGAGGGATGTTTAAGGAATGGATAGAACAGAATTTATGAGCAAACTGTCGGCTCTGCCTGGTGATGTGCCGTCTGCGGAGCGGGAAAAGGCAATACAATATTCAAAATACGAGGAGGAAATCTAATGTCAACAGAACAAGCCATTCACACGAAAGGATTATGCAAATCCTTTGGAAAAAATGAGGTGCTTCGTAAATGCTCATTAACCGTAGAAAAAGGAACAATATACGGCTTTTTGGGTATCAATGGAGCAGGAAAAACAACTATGTTCAAAATACTAACCGGCTTATTAACCCCTACTTTGGGCGAGGTTCAAGTATTAGGAAAAGATGTTACAGTACAGAAAGCTGATATATTACGGCATATCGGCAGTATGATTGATGTTCCTGTTTTTTACGAACATTTATCAGCAAGAGAAAACCTAAACATACATCTTGCCTATATGGGTGTTAAAAAAGCCGATACGGAAACGGCCTTATCCAAAGTTGGATTGCAGAGCGTTGGCAATCAGCCCGTTTCGGAGTTTTCACTTGGTATGAGGCAACGTTTGGCTATTGCACGTGCAATGGTACATCAGCCTAAACTGCTTATACTGGACGAGCCTGTTAATGGGCTTGACCCCGTAGGTATTCGTGAAATGCGTGATTTATTCAAAAGCCTTGTAGAAAAGGACGGAATAACTATTCTTTTTTCAAGTCATATTTTATCTGAGGTAGAACATATAGCGGATAAAATCGGTATCATTTCAAATGGTGTGATTGTGCGGGAAATGACATTGCAGGAATTGAAAAAAGACAGCTCATTTAACCTTGAAGAATATTTCATTTCGATTGTGAAAGAGGGGGAAAGATAATGTTGAATTTGATAAAACTTGAAATTAAACGTAACCGATTGAAAGGCTACATAACTGCGGGACTTTTAATTACAGTTGCAGTATTAGGTCTTGTTTACTTATTTGCTGCAATACCACATCTTGACGCTTCTGATACAGATGTTCAGATATTTATTACATATAACGGCATAGCCACCTTATCGTTAGTTGTTGCTACGGCTTGCTTTTCTATCTTATCGTCGGCAATGTATAACAGATTTATTGTTGAAGAATATGCAAGCAAAAAAGTTTTTTTGCTTTTCTCATACCCTGTTAAGCGAAGCCGAGTATTATTGGCAAAAGTTATAACTGTATTTTTGTTTACATTTGTTTCCATGCTGTTTAGCGGCGTGATTACTTTTGCAATATTCTTTACCACCGAAGCGTTTGTTCCTATTTGTCAAGAAGCTATAACAATGTCAACGCTATTCGGGATTGCAATATCGCTTATTGCTTACTCTATAATAGCTGCTGCATTGGCGGTAATATCTTTGTGGTTTGGATATTGGAAAAAATCCGCTTCTGTAACAATTATAGTGGGCGTGATTGTTTCATGTGTTTTCGGTAGCTTTGCGTCTGAAATCCTTTTAGCAGGAGGGATATTTAACAGCGTTATTGTTCTTGTGATTGCGGCGGCAAGTATATTAGTTGCTTTCGTTTTGACAAAAGCACTCTCTAAAAAAATCAGCACTATGGAGGTGTAACACTTTCAACTTGGACGGAAAACAAGGATTTTCTATGATAGCTGAACAATGGTTATTATGCCCGATATGCGGCAACAAAACGCGGGTAAAGATACGCGGCGACACGATACTTAAAAACTTCCCATTGTTCTGTCCGAAATGTAAACAGGAAACGCTTATCAATGTAAAGCAACTGAATATGTCAGTTATTAAAGAGCCAGACGCACAGACGCAGAGCCGATAAACTTGCGAGTAATCGCAGTTTGTCGGCTCTCTTTATATCCCCCAATATTAAGCCGTTTCTATAAACTCATTACCCTGTCTATCAGTGGCGGCTTTGAATAAATCAAGGCTGCCGTTTCTTTCTATCCTCTAAAAAGAAATGACGCCACAAACGCCAACAGATACGGCGGCTAAAAGGAGGTAGCCGCCATGAAGCGCAAAGCGTATCGACAAAATCCGACGGTCATTGACATATCAAAAAAAGCCCGACCACCGCCGGGAACCTCTCTACCCTTGAATATGAACTGTCTAATCATCTGAATACTTTTTACAATACCCTTGCGCCTGTCCGGGCTTTTCGGACAGGCGTATTTTGCTGCTCAAAAAATTTTTTGAAGAAATTTCAAAAAATCTTCGGCGTTTTTGAAAACCGCCGTATTGCCCCGCGAAAAGGGGGAAGCACCACCAACTTTCCAACGAGAAAGGAGGTGAGAATGTGGAACCTAATAGCAAGGAGTTTTACAAACAGTGTGCTTTTCAGAAGTTTTGTAATACGGTATTGCACAATGAAGCGTGCGACACTCATAGAGAGCTTCGCAGACACAAGGCAAAGGAAGTGACCTTTTCTGACATGACCTTAGACGAAACACGACAGCTTCATACGTTTGATGAATATTTCAAACGGGAAACCGCCGAAACCGTCTTTGAGAAAGCCGGTAAGAAAATCACGCCGAAGCTGCTTCTTGAAGCAATCCGTACTTTGCCGGAAGAAAAGCGCAAAGCCATATTGCTGTATTACTTCGAGGGAATGAACGATACCGAGATTGCGGAGCTGTTCAATACGTCGAGAAGCACGATACAGTACAGGCGGACAAGCTCTTTTGAGAAATTAAGAAAATATCTGGAGGAAAATGCTGATGAATGGGACGAATGGTAACGAACCCGGCTACCCGGAAAAAGCCCTTGTTCCCTATCCTGTCATTGTGGCAGCGACAAAGGGCGACCCGGACGCCATGAAGATTGTCTTGCAGCATTTCAGCGGCTACATAGCCCGCCTTTCCATGCGGAAGCTGTACGACGAGCGCGGGAACGTCTATTTCGGCGTAGACCACGACATTCGGGAACGGCTGCAAGCAAAACTGATGATGGCTGTCCTCACCTTTAGGACAGAGGAATAACCGCAGCGGCGGCGGGACGCTTTCTCTCACCCCCTTTTCCGTTCCGTTGCTGACGCGGGCAGCACAGCCATTCTGAACCTTGAAAAAGAAAGCGGCGCAAGATAACGGCGACGCAGCATAGGGCAAATCGGATACGTTCCTTTTGCGCCGAGCCATACGGCGGGTGCGCCATGACGCTATCCCGGCAGGAGTATTCCCGCCCGGACAGACGAGCGACCAACACCGCGCCGGAAAGCAAGTGTAGCGGCTTGCGGGCGACGACACGCAGAATATACAATGATACTTCCTTACAGCCACAGTCCGAGCGTTAAGAGCGTCGCAGGCAATGGGTAGGGCTGCATGAGAACCATGCCGGGGTGAAATTCCCATGAGGTTATGCTAATAACCGTCCGATTAAAGCCTTTGTTTTCTTGAATAGTGGACTTGCTGCTATTCATAGACTGTATTATATGTTTGCGAAAGAAAGGGGGATTTTCTTTGACGCAAAACCAGACGCCCGTTACCACAACGGAGCATAAAATCGGAAAAGTTACTTACCTTATATGTTCGTCCGCAAGTGAACACGCGACGGACACACTGGATAAAAAGATAAAAAAGCTCATTCGCAAAGATATGGAGCTGAACACCGCAAACGCCCGGAAATAGGGCGTTTCTTCACATTTTATACATGACACAGGCAGCGGTATGTGGTATAATATAGACAGTACAAATACCATGCTTGTCTGTCGTCGGAAAGGAGGACAAAATGTTACAGACAGACAAGATTACCGCTTTATATTGCAGATTGAGCCAGGAAGATATGCAGGCCGGGGAAAGCGAGAGCATACAGAACCAAAAGCTGATTTTACAGAAGTATGCTGACGAACACCACTTTTTCAACACGCGCTTTTTCGTAGACGACGGATTTTCCGGCGTGAGCTTTGAGCGTGAGGGGCTTCAAGCCATGCTGCACGAAGTTGAAGCCGGGAACGTGGCGACCGTCATAACAAAAGACCTCTCCCGTCTGGGACGTAATTATCTGAAAACCGGGGAGCTGATAGAGATTGTCTTTCCCGAATACGAAGTGCGCTACATTGCCATTAACGACGGTGTAGACACAGCGAGGGAAGATAACGAGTTTACCCCTCTGCGGAACTGGTTCAACGAGTTTTACGCCCGCGACACTTCAAAGAAAATCCGGGCTGTCAAACAGGCAAAGGCGCAGAAAGGCGAGCGCGTCAACGGCGAAGCCCCTTACGGCTACCTTATCGACCCGGATAACCGCAATCATCTGATACCCGACCCGGAAACGGCGCACGTCGTAAAACAGATTTTTGCAATGTATGTACGGGGCGACCGTATGTGTGAAATCCAGAACTGGCTGCGGGACAATGAAATACTGACCGTCGGGGAACTGCGCTACCGCAGAACAGGAAGCAACCGCCACCCCCGCCCACAGCTCAACGCATGGTACAACTGGCCGGATAAAACGCTGTACGACATTCTGACAAGGAAAGAGTATTTAGGGCATACCATAACCGGGAAAACCTACAAGGTATCTTATAAGTCGAAAAAGACGAAGAAGAACCCGGAGGAAAAACGGTATTTCTTCCCCAACACTCACGAACCTTTAATTGATGAAGAAACCTTTGAGCTTGCACAGAAGCGGATTGCCACCCGGCACCGCCCGACAAAGGTTGATGAAATCGACCTGTTTTCCGGGCTTCTCTTTTGCGGGGACTGCGGCTACAAAATGTATGCAGTACGCGGAGCCGGGACGCTTGAACGGAAACACGCCTACACTTGCGGCAACTACCGCAACCGGGCAAGAAATGATATGCTCTGCACTACGCATTATATCCGCAAAAGCGTATTGAAAGAACTTGTCCTTGCAGACTTGCAGCGCGTAACGTCTTATGTGAAAGAGCATGAACAGGAATTTATCGAAACCGCTAACGAGTGTAGCGCAAAGGCAGTACAAAAGACGTTGACACAGCAGCGGAAAGAGCTTGACAAGGCGCAGAACCGTATGAACGAGCTGAACATCTTATTCCGCAAGCTCTACGAGGATAACGCTTTAGGAAAACTTTCAGATGAACAGTTTGCTTTTCTGACTTCCGGCTATGATGAAGAAAAAAAGACGCTGACCCGGAGGATTGCGGAGCTGTCACAGGAAATCGACAACGCCACCGAGCGTAGCGCGGACGTGAAAAGGTTTGTCGCACTGGTACGCAAGTACACCGCCATTACCGAACTGACCTACGAAAACGTCCATGAATTTATTGACCGTATTCTTATTCACGAACTGGATAAGGAAACGAACACCCGCAAAATCGAAATCTTTTATAGCTTTGTCGGCAGAGTTGATACAGGCGATAAGCCTACCGAAAGTATCTCCTATTTCAGACAGATAGGAGCCGACGTAAAGAGTTATGCTATCTAACATACATCAAAAAGAGGTAAGATAACACCCTCTGCAAAAAAGGTATCGTTATCTTACCTCAACAAAATTCGTACCGCTCCAACCGTCGTCAACGTAGGTTTCCACAACCTCTATCCCGTGGTACTGTGCGTACTGCATGAGCATCTGCTTCTGGCTCGTTATGGAATTGCTTTCCCTGTCCGTGATGCCGTCATCAACGGACAATCGGGTATATAACCCGCCTTTTGGTGCTGTTTTGTATGTAGTCCTACCCATTCGCTTCTCCCTTCCAGGAAAAAGCTGGTGAACTGCAAAGTGGTTCTTCGGTTTCTATTATATCGGAATCCCACGATGCCTGCAAGCACTTTTCCTCTTTGTCGGAATTTAATATTGCCCTCACAAACGCATCCTGCGGCGTTCTCCTGCTGTCAAATACCCTTGTCACGATAAGTTTTGTTTTATTCAAATATATTCCCTCCAAATTTCACTCTAATATCAGATGTTTTCCGTGCCCTGCCCTGAAAAATAAACGCCCGGCAAGGTGTAAAATTACTCTGCCGGATAACAGACGCTTTGAAAGGACGTAATATAGACGCTTCCAAAATGCGCCCGAACCCTTGTATTTCCTGGCTTTATACGCTAAGACACTTCTTTTTCTATTTTAAATTTAAAAGAATTTATATATATAACAGGGAATCCCCCATAGCCGTATGTATATATAAAAAGGATTTGGCGATTTACACGTCTAAGCGTCCGTTGCGTCTTAATGCCTTTCCCCTGTCCGCATTTTTACATGGATACCCTTAAACCCCCTTGCGGTCTTTCCGTTTCCGAGTGCGATATTATTGGTATAGGTCAGTTTGTATTTATCCTCATTCTGCCGTAAAAAGTTGGAGAAACTGCGCTCCCCCAAAGGCTTTTCAAGGTTGTCCTCGCACCACTGGCCGTATGCGCCGTAAAGCTGCTTTGACGTGGCGTGTGTGCCTTTCTCAAGCCGGATATAGCCCTCCGACTGCATGAATACGATGATGTTGTTCCCGTCCTGCATGGCTTTTGTCAGGTTGTCCTCCGCCCGTTTGCTTATGGTGAAGCTGTACCCGTTGTCAATCAGGCGGTGCAGCCCCTCAAGACACCATAGGAATATGCCCTCAGCTTCAGCAATGAGCTTCTCTCCGAGGAACGGGTCGTATTTCCTGTCCGGCTTGCGCTCCTTGACAGTGAGGACAATCTGCCGCCGGAAAAAGCCGTAGGAACGGTCATACAGTGAACCGAGGTTGCCATTCCCGAAGCAGATGAACCTCACGCACAGATACCCCTGCTCGCTCTGCCTGCCCTTGCGCTCCAAATCCGTTTTATCTTCCAGCGTCACTATGGATTTGATGTTGTTCGTCTGCGGGAGGGCTTCCAGCTTCATGTCATCATCAAGCATCAGCAGTTTCCATTCAAGGTCTGCCCTTGCGAAGCGGTCAACCTCCACTTTCTGTATGCTGCCCGTGTTCATGCTGTCACCGAGCAACGCCCTCAGCACCCTGCCGATGCGTGACTTGCCTTCCCCGCCTTTGCCTATGACAATCATCATTTTCTGCCCTTTGGTAGTCGGCTGCAGCATATATCCCATAAATTCCTGCAACGTGATGATGTCCTCCGGCTCTAATAGCTGCCCTACAAAGGAAAGCCACTGTGACGGCTCAGGCGCATCCGGCGCATACCGCACCGGGAGCCTGTTCATGCAGAACTCTTTCTGTGAGGAAAAATCCCCCGACAGGAAATAGGTTCCGTTCGCCACATGGATACGGTCTGTCTGGTAGGGTATCGGCGGGGAGTAGCACCTGATCCGCAGCGCATCCAGGAGCGTTGTCGCCTTTTTTGCGATGCCTGATGTGACATAAGGCGCAATCTTGTAGTATATCTCCGCTTTAATCTGCTCCGCATCCCCGATTGCCCCGTTTACGTCAAAAAAAGTGCCGTGTATGCACTTCATAGGGTGTCCTGCGAGGAAATCCTCACAGAAAAGCACGTCATTGACCTTGTTCCCGTCAAACCATGTTTCCGGCTGTGACGCCTGCTCCATTTTCTCCATTGTCTTTTCCAGCGCCGCCCTCTGCTCCGGCGGCACACTGTTCCAGTCTTCTTTCAAATTTCAACACTTCCTCTCCATAATCCGCCACTAACTGCACACGCTCCGGTAGCGGAGCGCACAATAAAACATCCAGCAGGTACTCAATATAGTCTTTCTTTTCCAACGCTTCACAGAATAACGGGTTCCATTCCCCGTCCGGCTCCTGCGGCGCATATTGTTCTTTCCACTGCCTTAAACAGCACAGGTAATCGGAAAGCACACGGAAACACTTCTTTTCCGCCCTCTCAAACCTCTGCTCCGGTGACAGCTTCCGCTTCCGCTTTGGCGGCGGCTTCCTGCCCCTGTTATCCTCAAAACTGATACCGAAATCCGACGCTATCCGCAACGCCGCTTCTTTCTTCCCAAGCCCGTAATACTTCGCCACAAAATCAATGGCATCGCCCCTTTCCCCGCACCCGAAACAGTAATAGCGGTTATCAATCTTCATGCTCGGGTTTTTGTCCTTGTGGAACGGGCAGACCGCCATGCCGCTGCGGTTTATCTTTATCCCGCAATACTCCGCCGCCTGCCTTGCGGTAATGCCGTTCTCCCTCACCGCTTCAAATACATTCATTGAAACCTCCATGCACGCAAAAAAGGCAGCTACAAACCTGTCAAATAGGTTCATAACTGCCTTAACGCTGTGTAAATCAATTATCAGTGGACAATGCCCACAGTCATTCTCACTTAACCAAAAATCTAAAAACTGTCTATATAAGTATGGCTGCACCCTTTCCGCCAGTTCCCGATCAGTGCGTAGTATAATGGGATAACATGGCTGTTGTCCTCCGCTGCCTTCACGCCGACATACCCGTTATGTGCGCTGAATGTTTCAAAACAAAGCGCAACATCCTCAAGCTGCTCCGAGCCGACGATATCCTCCGACAGATAGACCATGCCGCTTTTTGTCACCCTTATCTGGTTGTTGTGCCTGTCATTCCCGCAGGCAATCAGCATACGGAACTGCTCAAGGGTGATTGTCCTGATGTCATACGCCTTTATCCTCTGCCCGTTCAAAATAATAGATTTTCCCCTCTGTATGGGAAACATTTCCTCTTGTATCATCCGCCAATAAAAATCCCCGTTTTTACAAAATTTTATATCCCGCAAGTAGCTTCTGGGAGGGAAGCCCACATTGGAATCGCACCATCATCTTTGTGACCGTTTTACGGAAGTATCATTATCAGGAAACAGTGTCATGGCGCAAGGTTCCCACACCTTGTTTGCTTTAAAACATCTCTCGCTCTTGCCTGTCCAGTACAGGCGGTCATGGCGTGCTTTGGCACAGCTCGGCTGTTTCATACGTCTTGCAGGATTGCCCATATTCAGTTGTCAGTATACCTTGCGGTTTTCTCTCCGCACCATAAATAAGGTATGCCCGTCTGCCCGGTTAAATTTCCAGCTTGTCCGCCCCGTATTTATGGATAATCCGGAACAGGATTTCCTTCTCTTTCCCCTCCGCTTTCCCATATAGCCTGCACAGTGTTTCAAGCTCCGTTTCTGTGAGGGTATTGGTATAGGGCTTGTAGTTATGCGTGATAAAAACCCCGCCGCCACAACCCGGCTTTGTATAAATCGGGTAGTCAAAAGTCAATGCGAAAATATCATGGTGTATCGTGCGTATCGTAACGCCCAATTCCCACGCAAGCTCCCTTGATGTTATATGCCCTTTGACAGATAAAATGCTGATGATTTCCATTCTCCGGTGTGCCGTGTCCATGCTGCACCTCCCCTCACTTCCCGGCTTGAAAACTGCCGGATTTTTTATGTATTCCTTTCACAGTACGGCCCGAATTCATGTATGATTGACAGGACGGTTTCCCTGTCTTTCCCCATACATCCCACAGCGAGTTTTTCCAGGCATTCCAGTTGTTCACGGGATAGGGAGTTCTGGTATTTTCCTGCCCCGTCCATGAGGGAGTAGCCGCCGTTATATCCCTGCTTTGCAATCACGGGAAGTTCCTCACCAATAACTTCAAAATCCCTGCGTATGGCGTTCTTCCCGACACTGTACATAGCCATGAGCTTCGGCACGGTCAGCCTTTTCCCCGACAGCAGCATACGCTCGATTTCCCGCCGCCGCTGGAATGCGTGGTCTAACATTTTTTCACCCCCTTTCTCCGCTGTTTGTGATGTTAATTGTAGATAAAGGAAGTTCCCGTATATGGGTACGTTCCTCAAAAAAATTTCTGCCTTTTCTTACAGACAGCTAAAACCAGAAACTTTCTCTTTGAAGTAATAGCAAGCACTGCCTGTGTTCCCTCACAGGCTCCGATTTTCCCAAATCCCCCCGGAGCGGGAATCTGGAAAATCTGCTTGTAAGGGGAAGAATCCCCCTAGCCCCCTCTACGCTCAAAAATCATAAAATCTCCTGCCAGGATTTCTGATTTTTTTCACTGTTTTTTTGCACGAACAACCCCCATAGCAGGATTGAAGATTGTGTAAAATCCTTTCAAAAATCCAACACGGAAAGGAGATAATAAATGGCAAACCGTGAGCGCAAAAATGAGCTGAAAATATATCTAAGTGACAAGGAGCAATACATACTGGAACAGAAAGTAAAAATCTCCGGCATGAAAAGTAAATCCTCTTTCCTCCGCCGCCTGATTTTGTACGGCTTTGTCTATGACATTGACTATTCAGACCTGCGGGAATACAACTACACGCTCGGAAAAATCAGCGGCAACTTAAACCAGATCGCCAAGCGAATGAACGCCACAGGCAACGTCTATAAAGCCGATGTGGAGGAAGTGAAAAAGCCGATGAAACAGGTGTGGGATACACAAAAATCCATGCTCTCAAAACAGCCCTCCATGAAGCAGTAAGCCCAAGCGGAATCCACTTCCAGAAAGGGAATAGTTCCAGCCAGATTTTTCACATAAATACGCAACAGATAAACTGTAATAAAAGCCAAAATCAGACAAATTTCGCACCATTAAAAAAGGTGTACCGCAGTGAAGTTTATTTCTTCCTTGCGGTACACCTTTATGTGTGCAATTATTCTTTGTTTTTGTCTTTGGTGTGTATACAGTTTTCGCTTTTTTCTAATCATATCTTTTCCTTACTGATAGTCTATAAAAAAGAATGGCAGTTTTACATTCAAATAAAACCGCCATTCTTAAGCTCATGCGCTATATATTTTTCATAAAATTACCGTCAGCGTTTGCTTTGAATATTTATAAAGATAATTTTATGAATGCTTTGTAAAATATAAAAGTTATGTTTTGTATAATTTATGTAAAATACAGGTTCTTTAGGAAAACTGCACCATATCACTTTTATCTTGCTGAAAAATAATCTGTATAACCGTTCCTTGCCCCAGGCTGCTTTGCAGTTCAATCTTGCCATTCAAGTATTGTACAGCATGTTTTACAATAGATAGTCCTAATCCCGTTCCGCCTGATTCCTTAGAGCGGCTCTTGTCTACACGGTAAAATCGTTCAAAGATTCTTGCCTGATGTTCCGGCGGTATGCCGATTCCCGAATCCTTCACAGTAATCGAGGCACTATTTTCCTGACTGCTTATAGCTACTTCTACCGTACCGCCGTTCTTATTATACTTGATAGCATTATCACAGAGGTTAAAAATAATTTCTGTTAAGAGCCGCCGGACACTTTTAATATAAACCTTTTTTCCTGTTAAAGCCACTTCAATATCTTTTGCCGCTGCTATATCTGCCAGTCCTGCCATCACCTCAGATGCGACCTCATATAAATCAACATTTTCAAACGGCATATCGCATCCCTCGTCTAATTGGGATAAACGGATAATATCATCAATTAATGTTACAAGCCGCCCTGCCTCTGTGCGGATATGCCCTACAAAGCGTGTCATATCCTCCGATTTTACAAGACCGTTCTCCATTAACTCCGCACTCCCCATTATGGATTGAAGCGGAGTTTTCAATTCATGTGATACGTTGGCAGTAAACTCCCGTCTGTTCCTTTCTGCGAAAGCTGCTTCTGTTATATCAAAGGCAAGAACAACCGCCCCAATTACAATACCGTTAGATTCAATGCGGTTGACATGGATCTGATACTCTTTTCCCTCACGTTCTATGCGGATTTCGCTGTGTCCACTTGAAAATGCGTCCTGTATGGCGTGGCTCACATTATGGCTTCTCTCTACTGTCAGAAAATCTTTACCTATGCTGGAACATTTCGTATGAAACAGCTTCAGCGCGGCAGGATTAATGTTCAGAATTATATTTTTCTCATTCAAAAGGACAAGCCCTTCCGTCATGCCATATGTAATCTGTGCAAATTCATCATTTTTCCTTTGGAGTTCCGACAACTGCATATCAATCTGCTTATGCTGTTTATTGATACGGTTTAATAGGGGAGCCAGCTCCTCATAAGTATCGTTTTCCAGCGGTTTTTCTAAATCAAGTCTGTTTAACGGCTCCATGATATGTTTAGAAATACGGCTTGCTAATACTCCTGATAAAATGAGTGTTACAACAACTACAATTAAAATCGGCTGTATCATCCCCAAAACAAGCACCCATATCGTAACGCTGCTGACAGAAATCCTTAATACTGAACCATCATTAAGCCGCCTTGCACAGTAAAGTGTTTTTTCTAAAAGAGTCGTGGAATAACGTGAGCTTTTTCCCTCTTTATTCCGCAGGGCTTCTTGAATTTCTTCCCTGTCCGCATGGTTTTCCATACTTTCCCCGTCAGACTGTGTATCATATATAACATCTCCATTTTCAGCAACCCATGTCAGACGGTACTCCCTTGACTGTAATTCCTCCAGATAGTTCCGTCCATCCTTTTCAACGGCTATGGCAGCTAAAGACAGTTCATCCTCCAACTGTTTTCCCTGAACATTACTGAAATAACTGTAAAGACATCCCATGATGATAACAAGGCTTGCAATCAGGACAGCCCCCGCTACAACCATAATTGATTTAAAAATTTTCTTTGTCATGCCTGCACCTCTAACCTATAACCAACACCACGCACTGTTTCAATCATTTTCCCATAATCCCCCAGTTTTACACGCAGAGTACGGATATGCATATCAACCGTTCTCGTTTCACTGACATAATCAGCTCCCCATATGTCATTAAAAAGCTGGTCACGGGAAAATGCGATGCCCGGACGGGAAAGGAACAGCCGGAGAAGTTCAAATTCTTTTAAGGTAAGCTGTATTCTTTCATTATCAATGGAAACTGTATGTTCGTCCAGATTGACAACAAGCCCCCCGGCTTTCAAAAGATGTTCTACCTCTGTAGGATTGCACCGGCGGAGTACCGCTTTCACACGGGAAACCATCTCCATCATCCCAAAAGGCTTTACAAGATAATCATCCGCACCTAAATCAAGGCTCTGGATTTTATCATACTCCATGCCTTTTGCAGTTGCCATGATGACGGGAATCCTGCAAGTGTCAGGGCTGTCTTTTAAAAATTTCAGCAGTTCCACGCCATCCTCTCCGGGCAGCATAATATCAAGAATTATCAAATCCGGCTTTTCCATAGATAAAGCGTCACGAAAGGCTATTGCATCCAAAAATCCTTTTGCTTCAAAATCAGTGGAATTAAGCGTATATACCTCAATATCCCGGATACTGTCATCATCTTCCACACACCATACTTTCATAATCATGCTCCTTTATGTTCTCCTGTCACGGAAAAAGCCACCCACTCTGCAATATTTACCGCATGATCCCCGATACGCTCAAAATATTTGGCAATCATCAGTAAATCCAGCGCATATCCTCCGTCTGTCGGTTTTTCTGCTATCAGCTTAATCAGAGATGACTTGACCTGTAAAAACAAATCGTCAACCACATCATCACGGTCAATCGCCGCACCAGCCAATACTACATCCTGTTTTACAAAAGCGTCAATGCTTTCTGTAACCATCTGGCTCGCCGCATCTGCCATAAACCGGATCTGTTCACATTCCCCTCCAGTCCTTCCGTCAAGAAACGTGATAATTTCCGCAATATCCGCCGCCTGTGTTCCAATACGCTCCATATCAGTAATCATTTTAAGGGCTGCAGATATTTGCCGTAAATCCCTTGCTACCGGCTGTTGCTGTAACAGCAGTTTCAAACACAGTGTTTCGATTGTGCGCTCCATCCGGTTAATCTCTCCATCAAGGGATAAAACCTTGTCTGCCAGCTTTATGTCGCCCATAGTTAATGCTTTTGAAGCAGCGGCAATCGCTTCCTCACACATTGCCCCCATTTGGGTAAGCTCTTTATTCAGCATAGCAAGCTGTTCATCAAAACGACTTCTCATTATCCAAACCTCCCCGTAATATAATCCTCCGTCCGCTTGTCCTTTGGTTGCTCAAACATCTTTTCCGTATTTCCATACTCAATTAAATTGCCAAGGAGAAAGAAAGCCGTATTATCGGAAATCCGCACAGCCTGCTGCATATTGTGCGTTACGATGATAATAGTATACTTTTCTTTAAGTTCCATTGCAAGTTCCTCTATTTTAGATGTGGAAATAGGGTCAAGTGCGCTTGTAGGCTCATCCATCAGAAGCACATCCGGCTCCACCGCTAATGCACGGGCAATGCAGAGCCGCTGCTGCTGACCGCCTGACAGTCCTAATGCCGATTTTTTCAGCCTGTCCTTTACTTCATCCCAGATTGCCGCCCCACGCAGAGAGCGTTCTATTATATCGTCCAATTTTGCCTTATTTTTCACTCCGTGTGTCCTCGGCCCGTAAGCAATATTGTCGTAGATGCTCATAGGAAAAGGATTCGGCTTTTGAAAAACCATGCCAATACTGCGGCGAAGCTCATTGACATCGACATCTGCATCAAAAATATTATCGCCCCTATAATACACTTCTCCTGTAATCCGTACACCAGCGATAAGGTCATTCATTCGGTTTAACGATTTAAGGAAAGTAGACTTCCCACACCCGGAGGGGCCAATCAGTGCCGTAATGCTCTGTCCTTCAATCTCAATATTTACATCTTTCAAAGCCTGTGTACTGCTATACCACAGGCACAGGTCTTTTACCACCATGGCAGGACTTTTGTCATGATTCATTATATTATTCATACATTTCTCCTTTTTTGGAAATATCTGCTCGCCAGTGTAGCCGACAGATTGATGAACATGGTCAAAATCATCAGGATAGCGGCAATTGCAAAGGCTATACCAAATTCCCCGTTTTCTTTTGCATAGACATATAATGCGACCGTCAATGTTGCCCCTGCACTGCCAAGCCCTTCAAGAATCCCGTTCAGGGCATGGGCAAAACCAGCCGTAAAAAGAAGTGCCGCTGATTCTCCCAAAATTCGCCCCACTGACAATATACAGCCTGTTATGACTCCATCAATACAACCTGGAAGCACAACGGTATAAATCACACGCCACTTTCCAGCTCCCAGCCCAAAAGCACCTTCACGGTAACTTTGCGGTACTGTTTTCAGGCTTTCCTGCGTTGTGCGCATAATCGTAGGCAGATTCATGATTACCAACGTAAATGCCCCCGCTAAGAGGGAAGTTTTCATACCAAAAAACTGACAGAAAAACAGCATACCTACAAGTCCATAAATAATAGACGGAATCCCTGATAAGGTTTCGGCTGCATACTCAATCATTTCTACCAGTTTCTTATTTTTGGCATATTCTGTAAGATAAATCGCCGCACCAACTCCAAGCGGGAGAACAAATACCAAAGTTGCCGCAACAATATAGACTGTGTTAAGAATATCCGGCAGTATCCCGATCCGGTCAGACAGATAACTCGGTTTCGTAGTAAGCAGCTCCCAAGATACATTCGGCAGCCCTTTCCACAATACATAACCAATCAAAAATAATACCAATGCACAAGTAATGCATACGGAAATCCCCATCAACACACGCATGGCTGTAATATATGTTTTCCTTCTAAGGGAAATTGATTGTTTTTCCATCTATATTTACTCCTTGCTTTGTTTCAAAAAGAAATTTAATACGGCATTTATCAGCATGATAAAGAGGAATAAAACCAGCGCAATCGAAAATAATGCCTGTTTCTGTAAACTTCCGTCAGACGCATAAGACATTTCACTTGCCACAGCGGTTGTAAGGAAACGGACGCTCTGAAAAATTTTCGGCATATTGGGGGCGTTCCCCGCCACCATCATAATAGCCATAGCCTCGCCGATAGCCCTGCCAACGCCTAACACAACAGCCGCCGCAATGCCGCTTTTTGCCGCCGGAACGGATACACGGAAGTATGTTTCAATCGGTGTCGAACCAAGCGCAAGGGAAGCATCCTCATATTCCTTTGGAACAGCTTCTAATGCCGTAAGCGACACTTTAATGATTGAGGGTAATATCATAATTGCAAGTACAATGATAGCAGCAAACAGGCTGGCTCCATCGGGGATATGGAAAACAATCCGTATCCCTGGCACAAGCACCATCATTCCCACAAGCCCATAAACTACCGACGGAATGCCAGCCAATAAACTTACCGCTGTTTCAATAACGGTTTTTATTTTTAACGGCGCAATCTTAGCAAGATAAACTGCTGTCATAAAGCCAATTGGCACTCCAAGTACGATTGCGCCAGCCGTACCATAAATACTGGTAAGGATAAACGGAAAAATCCCATATTGCGGCTGTGCTGCTGTAGAAGCCCATTTCTTCCCGAAAAGGAAATTCAAAACTCCTATTTTTCGGATAGCCGGAATCCCTGATATGACAAGGTAAACGGTAATCAGGAGTACACAGCCAACTGTAATCAGACCAAGTATCAGGAATATGCCATGTATGGCATTCTCCATGAACTGTTTTTTGTTCATTTGACTTCACCTTCCAAAACCTTTCATAATCCGCCGGATTATTTATTTACTGGTACTGCACCCGCAGATGAGATAATCTCGCCTGCTTCAGATGAAGTAATATAATCAAAGAATTTCTGTGCAGTTGCCGAAAGCTCTGCGCCGCTCTTTGTCACTAACACAAACGGACGCTGCACCACATAGCTACCATCTTTTACCGTTTCCTCCGCAGGTACAATACCGCCGACAGAAAGGGCTTTTACCGTATCCTTTACAGATGCAAGGGAAGCATATCCGATTGCCGCCGGATTGCCTGCCACCGTTGTAATCACATCCCCGGTAGATGTAAGCTCCTGACGGTATTTGCAGGCATCCTCCGTGTCCGTAATGGATTCAAAGCCATCTCTTGTACCGCTCCCGGCTTCACGTCCAATCAGGACAATTTCCAGATTATTGCCGCCTATATCCTGCCAGTTTGTTATTTCCCCTCTATAAATCCTGCTAATCGTTTCAAGGTCAAGGTCATTTACCGGATTATCCGGATTTACAATGACAGCAATCCCGTCAAGCGCAAGCACCGTTTCAGTCAATCCCTGCGCTTTTTCTTCTTCCTTTAAGTTACGGCTGGAAAGACCAATATCGCAGCGTCCTTCTGCCACAGCCGTAATTCCGGAGCCGGAACCGGTAGGGTTATATGTAAAGGTTACACCGGAATTGTTTTCCTCAAAAGCTTCGCCCAAAGCACCGATTACTTTTTCCATAGAGGTTGAGCCATCCGTGGATACTGTTTTGCTGTCCGCCTTCCCGCATCCGGTCATAGCTACGAGTGCAAGTGATAAAGTGGCAACAAAAGTAACAATTTTTTTCATAATAATTTTCTCCTTTTTTCTTTGTGATATTTTCTTCTACGCTTTTTATCATAAATACTGCTTGTAAAATCAAAAACATAACTTATGTCAAATTTTTGTAAAATGAACAGACTTACCATAAAAACTGCATCATGGAAATGTGCATAACTGACTATTCCGTCATGGATAACTCTATTCACAGGACATGGAAAAGCAAAGTGCAGCTTTCCCACATCCTGCAAACAGAGTTACCCACAACTCCATAAGATAGCCAGTTATACGACATTTCCACAATGCCGATTACGGCGAAATCCCACTCATTCATTCCACTTTTTCATAAAACACAAATAAGAAAAGCTCTGCATCTCACAGAGCCTTTCTAACCTTTGATTATTCGCCAACTACCGTTCCATTTTCCTCACAAAAACAACATTATAGATATATCTCTGCCGCTTTTGCAAAAGCAGCTTTCCTCATGATAAGTTCCGACTGTTTTTCTTCCGGCAAACCCTCAAACACACCTTTATAGCCCTTCTCCAGCAACGGTGTGCCTTTTGCCAGTAAATACAGTTTTGTATTCAGCCATTCTTCCCACAAATCTTCAAATAGTTCCACACTGTCTGTAAAAGTTATGGCATCTTCAAAACCATGTGGCAGATTATAATATTTTAGCATTACAAAGCCATACCTGCCTACATCAAGCACTACGATATTCTCCATCTCATACAGCTCTGCAAACGCATCTACCACCTTTTGACACTTTGTCCGTTCTTCCTCTGTGATATAAATTTTCTTTTCCATATAGCCTTACCTCGTTTCTTATAAAATTTTACCATATTCATTTTATAAGAACCACCTGCACACCAGCTTTTCTTCCACTTGTTTTTGGCAAAACCCACTTTACTAACAATTCACTTCACCAAAAAAGGGGGGCTGCTCGCCCCCTTTGATGTTTTTCGCTTCCACAATAAATCAACACATCCTAATTCCTATCATGGTCTCTGTTCTACTTTCCAATATCCTTTTTTAGCGGAGCCCACTCTGATAATGCTCCCACTTTCTTTCAGCAACTTTATTTTCTGTGAAATCGTTTTCCGACTGACATTCAGTCTGCCTGCTATCTCCTCATAAGTAGCATATGGATTTTCCATTAAAATTTCCAGCACTTCTCTGCTGTTTTCAGTCACCTTTTCAGTCACCTTTTCAGTCACCTTTTCAGTCACCTTTGCACTTTTCAATGCCTTAAATTTCACCATTATGTCTTCACCATGCACAATATATTCTGGTTCTTCCGCACCTAATTTTTTACAGGCATCACAGATTTTCTGAATACCTCGCCCCCAGCTTTCAATGTATCCGGCCCTGTAAAATACTCTTGCAATATCCGGATTATAGGGTTTTGAAGTATGAGCACTTAAGAGAGTCTCTGCCGTCCACCCAAAAGGCAACATACTACAATTACTGACATACATCACCTCATCTTCTATCCGAATCTGAACTGGTACATTATCTGCCCAATTACAATGTATCAGAGCATTATAGACAGCTTCCCTTATTGCATCACGCGCAAATGGATAGGTCTCCACCCTCGTCTCTTTATAATAAGAAACAGCGGCTTTTAAATATTTCAAATAGATTAATTCAATCACCCGATCTGCCATAATAAGAAGTGAACCATGTATTTCGTCCTGATATAAAAGCTCACTTCCCTCAAATTTACCGATTTTCACATAACAACCGCCAATTATCTTCTCTGGATTCCTGTAAAAGCATAAAGCGCCGGCACGCTTCAATTTACCATCAACCAGCAAATACAATTTTTCTAAAAGCTCCTCATCAGGAATGTTCAAGTCTTCCTTTGCCATACGACCGCTTCGAAACGCTTCCCTCCTGAAAATATCAAGGCTTTCCCTGTCTAAATCTGCTACTGAAATATTAGATACTACTGCCGCGTCCCACTTCGTACCTGTCTTTACCATTAAAAAGTTGGTCAAAGCATTTCCTCTTAACTGCTGTTTTGTACTTCCGCTGCGGTAATGATACTCACCATCGTAATTTACTGGGAACATCCATGGATTTACTACTATTTCAATATAATCCAGGCCGTTTTTATTCAACAAATTTACATCTGCAACAATACCAAGTTTATTCTGAACTTTGTTAGGAATATCCTCCAACAATTTCTTACTGTTTTTCACACCGATTACAGTACCATCATCTTTCGTCCCAATATATATTTTCCCACCCTGAGCATTGGCAAATCCACAGATCCACCTCAAATATTCATCTCGCCAGGATTCCTTCCACTCTATATTCTGACTCTCTCCCATTACAAGCCTCCTTCGTTCAAATGGATATGATATTTACTTCCTTCTCCATATAGTCATCAACATTTCCATTGACATTCTTATCTTTCCTGGTCTATTATAGGAACCGCTTCGCGAACCATATAATCATATTACTATAACAGAGGCTGCTTCACAATTTCTATTATGCAGATTTTATTATAGCCAATAGAAATAAATACTACAATTAAAATTGCAGGAAATATTTTATTTTACCGGAATGAACCTTTTGTGTCATCCGCCCGTCTATATAAATGAAACCGGTTTTATTTCAGACAGACTGGAGGTGATGATATGGATGATTTTGAGCAAATGCTGCAGACCGAGCGAGTATCCCTGGAACGATTTGTACGGTATCGTCTGCCTTCCAGAGAGGACGCGGATGACGTACTCCAGGAAATATACCTGTCAGCCTATCAGAAATTTCCTCAGCTGAAAAACAAGGCTTCCTTCAAAGCCTGGCTTCTGGTCATTGCCAGGAACAAATGCAATGATTATTTCCGAAGAAAAGCGGCTCAGCTTGAAATTCCCGTGGATGAACTGACGGAGACAATACTCTCCGACAGCAGGCAGGGACTTTCTGAGAGAAGTTATGTACAGGAAACACTGGATTTGCTGGGGGATAAGGACAAACAGATTCTTTACCTGTATTTCTGGAAGGAAATGCCCCAGACAGAAATTGCCAAAAAGCTGAATATCCCTGTGGGAACTGTAAAAAGCAGGCTTCACACGGCAAAGCAGAACTTCAAAAACCAGTATCCGTATCCCACTGGTAATATGTATCCCGGAAATGGGACGAAAGGAGAATGTACGATGAAGAAATTACCTGAATTTATTCCGGAATATACGATAACGGAAAGCAGCAAACCCCCGTTTTCCGTAAAATGGGAGGAACTCATGGGATGGTTTCTTGTCCCGAGACCGGGAGAAAAGCTTTCCTGGGGAATGTACGACATTCCCTCCCGCAAGTGCAGCCATGTATATGATATGAAAGTCACCGGAAAGGCAAAGGTACATGGTATCGAAGGTATAGAACTCACAGCAAGGGAAGCTTCTTATTCAGACAAAAGCGACGTAATCCAACGTACCTTTGTGGCTCAGCTTACCGATACCCATTGCCGATATCTGGCAACGCTCCGAAATGACGGTGATGTCAGAAATTATATCACATTTCTGGACGGCGATGAGTTCATGCCTAACTGGGGCTTCGGCGAGGACAACTGTGGAAATGAGATAAATCTGTCTCCGAAGGGTGATATCCGGAGAACAGGCACCATTGTCACAAGTGCTGGCAAAGAATTTCTGCTGGACATTGTGGGAAGATATACCGTGACAATCGGAGGAAAGCATTACGACACTGTCTGTGTCATGGATATCGAGACCTATAACTGCGGCGTGGTATCGGAACAGTACCTGGATACCAACGGAAGAACCATTCTCTGGCGCCGCTTTAACCGCGATGACTGGGCCTTCGACCGCTATAAGAAGAAATGGAGCGAACAGCTTCCGGAAAATGAACAGCTCACCGTAAACGGTATCACATATGTTCAGTGGTATGACTGTATTACGGATTATATTCTCTGAGATACCATGGACTATCGGAGATAATGAAACGGACACGGAAGACCTGAGACAACCGTGTCCGTTACTTTACCTGACCACTGTCAGACCAGCTTCTCGAATTCTCCCCCACAGAGGCCGCATCGCGCCGCTCCCTCAGCATCCCATACAGCCATTTGCCGGAATCGCTTAAATCTTCCACTGAAAAACTCTCTGTTTTCTCACAGTTGCTCTTGAGAATTGCCGAGGTCTCCGCCTTATTCGACAGATTCCAGGCAACATAGCTTATATTATGGGAATCCATGACCTCAATCCACCTGTCTGCCTGCTCCGCATTGATGGCACCATTGCCGGAGGCATCGCAGATGCCATATTCCGACACAAAAACGGGAAGACCGGATTCCACAGCCTTCACCATGGTATCCCGCAGGGAATCTGTATGTGTGGCCGCATAGAAATGCAGAGTATACATAATATTGTCATACCCCTGAATGGGATCTGCAGCTGCCTGGTCCACATACTGAGACCAGTTTGGCGTTCCCACCAGAATGACGCCCTCTTTGTCATTTCCCCGAATCACTTCAATCACCTGCTCCGCATAGCTCTTTATCTCCCCCCAGGAAACGTTCCCGTTGGGCTCATTACAGATCTCATAGAGCACATTGGTATATCCTGCATATGCTTCCGACATTTCTCCGAAAAATGCCAGTGATTCCTCAAGATATTGATTGGGATTCCCGTCTGATAAAACATGCCAGTCAACAATAACATACATGTCATTATTTGCAGCATACTCCACTCCCCCTTTGATCAGAGCCTTTAGCTCCTCTCTGTCTCCGTCTGTACAATACCCTCCATTCTCCGCAGTGTACATGGCCAGCCTTATCACATTGGCTCCCCACTCTTCTTTCAGCTGTCGGAAACAGGCCTCGTTCACATACGACGGATACCAGGCCAGACCATGGGTGCTGATTCCCCGCAGCTGTACGGGATTGCCGGCGGCATCCACCAGCTTTGTCCCCTCCACTGACAGCTGGCCTACAGTCTGCTCTCTTCCCTGCGAACCTTCCTCATCACCGGAAGGCACATCCATATACCCCTTCGAAGCTTCTCCCATAGAATGTTCCTCTTTGTTTTCACTTTTCGAAGCACTTTCTTCCATCGATTCTTCTAACCGGTTTTCCCCGGCGGTAATTTCACTCGGATTGTCTTCCGCCACATCTGTTGCTTTTTCTGTAATTTCTGCTTCAATTATGCTTATTTCCGATTCTGCTTCCACAGCGGAATTCCCACAGCCGGAAATGCAGAGTATTCCTGTTAACAATATAGAAAATGCAATGTACTTACTGACTGATTTCCACATCTTTGTTTCAGTCCACTCCTTCTCGGTTTTTATATTTTATTTCAAAAAAATAAGGACGCAAAAACGTAAATTATTTTTGGCGGTCCTAATTGTATATGTTACCACAAACAAAAATACAAGTCTACTCTTTTTTCTGAAAAATGTTACTATATTGTTGCGGCTGTCACAGGCCGACTACCAGAATGCAGGAGGTGCGACGCAATGATAGAACTCTCAGGAATAAGTAAAACATACCGTGTGGCCAGAAGGCCGGCGGGTATGGGAAATGCATTGAAATCCCTTTTTTCCAGAGAATACACTTTGATCCCTGCCCTGACAGATGTGAGCTTTACCATCCGTGACAGAGAGATGGTGGGATATATCGGTCCCAACGGCGCGGGAAAAAGTACCACAATCAAAATTATGTGCGGAGTACTTACTCCGGACAGCGGAACCTGTGTGATCAACGGCAGGGTTCCCTACAGAGAAAGGATTGCCCATGTGCGGGACATCGGCGTGGTATTCGGTCAGCGAAGTCAGCTCTGGTGGGATGTCCCTGTGGCGGACAGCTTCGAGCTGATACGTGACATTTACAAGGTAAAGGAGGACCGCTACCGGAAAAACGTCAATGATTTGACAGAACTTCTGGATCTGGGAGACATCCTGCAGACTCCGGTCCGAAACCTGAGCCTGGGCCAGCGAATGCGCTGTGAAATAGTGGCCTCCCTGCTCCACGATCCCAAAGTGCTCTTTCTGGATGAACCTACCATTGGGCTGGATGCCGTCTCCAAAATTGCCGTGCGGAAATTTATCCGGCGTCTGAATGTGGAAAGGGGTACCACCATCCTGCTGACCACTCATGATATGCAGGACATCGAAGCGCTGACACAGAGAGTGCTGTTGATCGGTAAGGGAAAGGTTCTGGTAGACGGAACCCTCGCCGGCCTGAAGAAGCATATCGCCTCCCGCAAAACCATGACAATTGAATATCGCGGACCACTTCCCACACCGATAGAAGGCATGATGCCGCTGCAGTCCGACGACGGAAGACTTGTCCTGAGCTTTGACCCTTCCGAAATTCCGGTATCCGAGGCAATCACATATTTCGCGCAGAATACAGATCTGCTGGATGTGTCTGTCTCAGATGTCACCACGGAAGAAATGGCGGCAAAACTGTATAAGGAGTATAACCTGTGAAAATAAATATGAATACAAACTGTAAAATGTATTTCTCCCTTTTTCGTATTCGTTTCAATTTCAATCTCCAGTACCGGGCTGTGGTATTGGGCGTCATCATAAAAGGCTTTTTCTGGAGCCTCATGGAAGTTCTGGGATATCTGGCTCTGTACCGCACAAATCTCACAGCTTTTCCCATGGAACTGTCCCAGACAGTTTCCTATGTGTGGGCTCATCAGTCCTTTATCGTGCTTTTTACAGTGGTATTTGCAGATGGGGAGATTTACTCGTCCATACGCTCGGGTGCCGTGGCCTGTGACCTGGCAAGACCCGCAGGGCTTTATGGATGGTGGTTTTGCCAGTCAGCTTCCAATCGACTTTCCTTCGCCCTGGTAAACTGTCTGCCGGTTCTGCTTCTGGGAATGCTCCTGCCAAAGCCTTACGGACTGACGCTTCCCACATCTCCCACACAATGGATCCTCTTTACACTGTCTGCAATGACTGCCTTTGGCGTCACGGTGGCTTTTGCCATGCTGATGTATGTGTCCCTTTTTTACCTGGTCTCTCAGCGCGGCATTCAAATGATGGTGCGTCTTACCTCCATCTTCTTCTCAGGAGGAATCATACCGCTGCCCTTTTTCCCTGAGCCGGTGCTGCGGATTGTGCAGTGGCTTCCCTTTGCCGCCATGCAGAATATGCCTCTGCAGATTTTCTGCGGCCGGATGATGGGAAGCGATGCGGTAAGGGGAATCTGCTTTCAGCTCTTCTGGCTGGCCATACTGGTTCTGACCGGCAGAGCTGCCATGGCCCAGGCCACAAAAAAAGTGATTATAAACGGAGGCTGATATGCGATTATACTGGAATTATTTTGTAATGGAGCTGAAAAGTCAGATGCAGTACAAAGTCTCTTTCTTTCTGACAACACTGGGGCAGTTTCTCACTGCCTTTACCTCTTTTTTCGGTATCAAATTTATCTTTGACAGAATCAACGGGGTAGACGATTTTACCTATGGCCAGGTACTTTTGTGCTTTTCTGTGATTATGTTGTCCTTTTCCATCGGCGAAATGATTGGGGGCGGGCTGGCAGTATTCCCCGGTCTGCTGAAAAGCGGCGAACTGGACCGTATCCTGGTAAGGCCCAGAAGCATTCTCCTGCAGCTTATTGTACCCAACATGGATTTCACCAGACTGGGCCTTCTCGTCCAGGCCATTATTGTCCTGTGCATAGCGGTTCCGGCCAGCGGAATCCGGTGGACTCCGGCGAAAGTGACGGTTTTCATCATGATGGTAATCTGCGGAAGTGTCATATTCTTCTGCATTTTTCTGATGATTGCCGCTGTTGCCTTCTTTACCATAGGTTCTCTGGAATTTCTGAACATTTTTACCTATGGAATGCGTCAGTTCGGAAGATATCCCTTTTCCGTGTATGGAGAACCTATCCTGAAGTTTCTCACCTTTGTGGTCCCTCTGGCACTGGTGCAGTATTATCCGCTGCTGTATCTGCTGGATCAGGGAGACAGCTTTCTATATATAGTGTCACCTCTGCTTTCATTGCTCTTTCTGCTGCCGGCCGGCCTGCTGTATCGGGTTGGACTGCGGAATTATAAATCCGCAGGATCGTAAACTGTTTGAACTGCCTGTATGTTTTGACTGTCTGAACTGTTCCATAAATAGTCATTTATACATGAAATCCCGGCATCAGAACTGTTGACTTTAGAGGCATACTGATTTAAAATAGAGAGTGGATTGTTTTCGGAAATCATAAGAATTGAGAAGGAGACGCCTATGCAGAAACGTATCTTGATAGTGGATGATGACGCAATGAATTTGAGAAGAACCGCACTGATTCTGGTGAAGCATTATGAAGTAGTGTCTGTGGAATCAGGAGAAGCTGCTCTTTATAAGCTTGAAAAGGAAAAATTTGATCTGATCCTCCTGGACATTGCAATGCCGGGGATGAGCGGTATTGAGACTTTTGAACACATGAAGGACAAAAATATTGAAACTCCGGTAATTTTTCTGACCGCGTCCGGAGATGAGGATGACGTGATGAATGCCATCAGGCTGGGGGCAGTGAATTATCTGAAGAAGCCCTTTATGCCTAATGCTTTACTGGATCGTGTTGAAAAGGAGCTTGATCAATAATGAGAACGGAAGCACAGACAAGCATGCATATACTGATGGCCTCCACCCTCAGTATATTGAGCGTAATACTGAGTCTGATTACTCTGAGCATGATGTGGGAGCTGTGGATGATTCCTCTGATTATCATCAGCTGTCTGGCAGTGTGGTGGCTTCATATCGGAAGAATCGGTTCAGATCTGCTCTATGAAAATATCTGCACAGGATTACTTTTAATTGAATTCTTTTTCTTCGGAGTACACCATACTACACTATACGACATTCCTCTGGTTGCCTGCGTGGTGCTCCTGCTTTTGTCCCTGCTGAATCGAAAGCGGCTGCTGTATATGGCAGCCGCTCTGTATGCGTCACTTCTGCTGTATCATGCCCTGGTATTGGATAATATCAACACCAGCCTGACAGAGCAGTCCGTGCTGCGGCTGCTGATGGGTGTGGCAGCAGTAGCAGGTGCAGTGACAGTGGGAAGGTATCGAATCAACAGAAGACGCAAGGAGTATGAAAAATATGCTTCCATGCAGGAGCAGCTGGCGATAGCCGTGCAGCAGAATGCCGATTTTCTGTCAAATGTATCCCATGAACTGCGGACTCCGGTCAATATGGTAATCGGAATCAGTGAAGTGACGCTGGGAAAGGACATTTCTTCCGAAGTTCGGGAAAATATACAGTCCATAAAACTGGCCGGCAAGCGTCTGTCAAGCCAGATCAACAATATTCTTGACTATACGGAAATCGTGGAGAACACTCTGTCCGCAGCGAAGGAAGCTTACAAGATTACTTCAGTGCTCAATGATGTAATTACCACAACGGCACTGCAGAACAGCAGCCACCACCTGGAGCTGATATTTGATATGGATCCGCGAATACCGACCACTCTAATAGGAGATGCGGAAAAAATCTCTCATGTGCTGAACATTCTCCTGGAGAATTCTCTTAAGTTTACCGAAGAAGGCGGTATAGATGTCCGGGTCGGCTTCCGGCGGGAAAACTACGGAGTCAATCTGACCATCGATATCAAAGATACCGGCATCGGCATGAAGTCTGAACAGCTTGACCGGATGATTGACGATTTCTATCAGGCGGACTCCGGAAGTCGTCGATATGTGGGCGGACTCGGCCTGGGAATTCCCATTGCCAGAGGCCTGCTTCACGCCATGGGCGGTTTTGTCCATTTTGAAAGCGAATCGCAGCAGGGACTGCAGGTACATATCACAATTCCCCAGGGTGTGGAGGATGAAACTCCCTGCATTATAGTGCCGGAAGCTTCCAAGCTGTGCATTGCATGCTTTTTCAAGCCGGAGAGGTACAGTCGTGATGAGGTCAGAAAATATTATGATGATATGATCCTGCACATAGTGGAGGGGCTGGGTATTGAAGGCTATCAGGCCCATAACTTTGAGGGATTATTGAAGCTGCAGCGAGATCATAAGCTGACTCACATCTTCATTGCCCAGACAGAGTATATGGCCAACCCTCCTTATTATGAGGAAATGGCGAAGACAATACCCGTTGCAGTGATTGCTGAGAAATCCTTCACTCTGGATGAAGACAGCCGTCTGAAAGTGCTGCGTAAGCCTTTCTTTGTTCTCTCTATCGTAAATCTGCTTGGTGTTACAGAAGAGGATACCTGTTTCGAAGAAGCCCGTGCTGCAGGGCACAGACCTTTTACCTGTACAAATGTCAGAGTATTGGCGGTGGATGATGAAGAAATGAATCTTCTGGTGGCCAAAGGTGTCCTTGGAAGCTACGGCATTCAGGTGGACACATGTCTCAGCGGAAAAGCGGCTGTAGAGCGGTGTGCTGAAACTTCATATGATGTAATCTTTCTGGATCATATGATGCCCGGCTTTGACGGGGTGGAAACACTGCGGCGTATCCGGGAAATGAATAACGGCATGTACAAGGATCTGCCTGTGATTGCTCTGACGGCAAATACCATCAGCGGTGCCAGAGAAATGTTTCGAAGCGAAGGCTTTACGGAATTTATTCCCAAACCCATTGAACGCTCTGTTCTGGAAAGGGTTCTGCGCCGGGTTCTGCCGGAGCACTGTATGGTATATGACACAGGTACTTCAGACACAGAGCCGCTGTCAGAGAATCCGGAAGAAGGCAATACTGTCAGTGCGATAGAAGAAAAGGTCTCCGAAGCCGAAGATATACGCCACCGTGACGATCCAGTTCCTGAAGATTCTAACACAGAGACGGAGAAATCTTCCCGGTCTTATGGTTCGCTTGTACGGGCCGGTATTAACGTGGGGCTGGGACTGGATTACTGCAGCGGAGAAGAAGAATTTTACCTGGAAATGCTGCAGATGTTCCATGACCAGGAAGCAGAGAAGCGTTCAGAGCTGATTGCTCTCTATGACTCTGCCAACTGGAAGGATTATGCCATCAAGGTCCATGCACTGAAGAGTACTTCACTGACTATTGGTGCTGAAGAGCTCTCCAAACAGGCCAAAGCCCTGGAACAGGCAGGTAAGGAAGAAAATGTCGCATACATTCAGGAAAATCACCCGCTGTTGTTGCAAATGTACCGGGAAATCTGTGAAAGTATTTCCGGTATATAGACAGTTATTATGATTTGGGCTGCCGCAAATCGGCAATATGGAGGTCAGCGTGATTAAAAAATGGTTGGAAATTATCTTTGATCATAAAGTCAGTTTACGGGAACGTATGTTTCGCCTGGTTACCGGTATCAGTATGGTGGCTTTGATATTCATACTGATTCTGGGCAGATATACAGGAAACCTGTTTCTGTTGGCAGGAAGCCTTATCTATATGTACATAGTGGCCAAAATCAGTATTCAGAAAGAAGCCATCAATGCAGGAGCCACAGCCACCGTAATTCTCCTGCTTGTGCTGTTTCCGGTGGTTTTTTTCACTGGGGGCGGCATTTACGGAGGCGTACCGGAATGGTTTGTTCTCTGTTTCATTTATATCAGCGTTACGTTGGAGGGAAGGCGTAAACCTCTGTTCTTCCTGCTCTGTATCGCGGAGACATTGATCTGCTATTATATCGCCTATCATTATCCGGAACTACTCATACCCACTACCACGGCCCAGGCCTATTTTGATTCCGTACGTTCCGTGATTCTGGCCGGTGTCCTGACCAGCGTGCTGCTCCTGTTTCAGAACCATCTCTATGAAGTGGAGAATAAGCTCACCATTCAGCAGAAGAAAGAGATTGAAGAACTGAATCAGGCGGAAAATCACTTTTTCTCCAGCATGAGCCATGAGATCCGTACCCCTATCAATACCATTATCGGACTGAATGAAATGATCCTGCGTGGAGACATTTCCGATGATATCGCCGAAAATGCAAGGAATATTCAGGGCGCCAGTAAAATGCTGCTGACTCTTATCAATGATATTCTGGATTTGTCCAAAATCAAATCCGGTAAAATGGAAATTGTCAACACATCCTATGAGACAGGAGAACTTTTTTCAGAAATTGTGAACATGATCTGGATTAAGGCCAGGGAAAAAGGTTTGGAATTCCGGCTGCAGGTAGATCCTTCCATGCCCAGCATGCTCTGTGGAGACGAAGTACGTATCAAGCAGGTACTGGTTAACCTGCTGAATAATGCGGTAAAATACACCAAGGAGGGCTCTGTCACCCTCTCCGTGCGCTGTGAACGCGTAGGGGTGAACAGGGTGCGGGTCTGGTATTCTGTAGAGGATACCGGATTGGGCGTAAAAAAGGAAAATATTCCTTATATCTTCGACGCCTTTAAGCGGGTGGACGAGAAAAAAAATCGTCATATCGAAGGCACCGGGCTGGGGTTGAGTATTGTCAAACAGCTGGTAGAGCTGATGAACGGTGAAATCAGTGTCAACAGCGTATATATGAACGGCTCCACCTTCCTGGTGACACTGGAACAGGATATCATGAACGAAAAAGAGCTGGGAACCTTCACTCTGACCTCCCGCACAAAAGTCCATGAGGGAGCGCAGTATCAGCGCACGTTTGAGGCACCGGATGCTCATCTGCTGGTAGTGGATGACAATGAGATGAACCTGTTGGTAGTCAGCAAGCTGCTTTCAGATACCAAAATACATATTGATACGGCTTCCAGTGCTGCCGAGTGCCTGAAACTGACGCAGTATCAGCATTATGACTGTATTCTGATGGATCATCTGATGCCTGAAATGGACGGAATTGAATGTCTTCATGCCCTCCACGCCCAGCCCGGAGGCCTGTGTCAGGATGTTCCCGTAATCGCGCTGACTGCCAATGCAGGAAGTGACAATCAGCAGCTTTACCGAAAAGAAGGCTTCAGCGGTTACCTGGCAAAACCTATCAGTGGTGCACTGCTGGAAGCTGCTGTGCTGAGTATCCTGCCCAAAGAACTTGTGCATCTCAGCGAAGTGGCCAGTCAGTCTGAAATCGGAAAAGATGTCCTGATTTTTGAGCAGGCTAAGAGAATATCCCTGATGGTCACCACAGACAGTGTATGTGACCTTCCCGAATCCCTGAGAAAGGAGTTCGGCATTAAGATATGTCCTTATTATATCTGTACGGAGCAGGGACGTTTTCTGGATAATTCAGAGCTGATGGCAGAGGAATTGCTGTCCCATATAGCAGAAGGAAACGAGGGCAATTCCCATCCTCCGGAAGTGGAAGATTACGAAAAGTTTTTTGCCAGAAGGCTCAACGAAGCCCAGAATGTGATACATATCACCATGGCAAAGCATGTCAGCGAAGGATATCACAATGCGGTGGAAGCGGCAAAATCCTTTGAAAATGTTACGGTAATCGATTCAGGCCATCTTTCCAGCAGTATGGGACTGTCAGTGCTGTATGCGGCATATATGGCGGAGCACCACGCTTCGAAGGACGAAATCATTAAGACAGTGAAGAAGCTGCGGCGCTATATTTCCTCTGCATTTATTATTGACAGCACTCATATGATGTGTCGGGCGGGCCAGATATCCAGAAAGATACAGATTATGTGTGATGCGTTGCTTCTGCACCCGGTTATTGTACTGCGGAAGAGCCGCATGGCCGTAGGCAGCATGGAGATGGGCAGTTTCAACCATGTGATAAAAGGCTATATCAAAAAGGTTCTTCTGCACCCCGGGGCAATTGACAGACGTATCCTGTTCATCACTTACGCCGGAATGGATGATAAAAGTCTGCAGTATATTCAGGAACTGGTACGCCAGTACTGTCCTTTTGAACGGGTTTACCTGCAGAAGGCATCCTCCGCCATTGCCTGCAACTGTGGTCCCGGGTCCTTTGGTCTGTTATTCATGCGGAAAAACGATGCCTTGATTACCTACTCCGACGCAGGGAAATAAGGCTATAGAATATCAAAAAGCAGTACAGCACATGTTCTGCGGACAAAAGGAGGCAGCATTATGTTATTTGTAAAAAATGGAATGATTCACGACGCTATCCATCCGGAAGCTTTTCTGGCAGATATCCTGGCAGAAAACGGAAAAATCAGGGCAATCGGAGAAAATCTGGCCGTTCCTGACGGTGCAGAGATAGTAAACGCAGAAGGTTTGCAGGTCTATCCCGGTTTTGTGGAAGCTCACGGCCACATTGGCCTGGACGGTTACGGAATCGGCTATGAAGGAATGGATTACAATGAAATGAACGACATCCTCAGCCCTCAGATGAGAGGTATCGATGGTGTAAAGCCTCTTGATGCCGCCTTTCCCAAAGCCGCAGCAGCAGGTGTCACCTGTGTCTGTGTAGGGCCCGGAAGCGCCAACGTGCTGGGCGGCACATTCACCACCATCAAGACTGCAGGTAAAAGGGTGGATGATATGGTGGTGCGTGACAATGTTGCCATGAAATGTGCCTTCGGCGAAAATCCAAAGAGAGTCTATCGAGATAAAAAAGATTCCAGCCGTATGACCACAGCTGCCCTTCTGCGTGAGATTCTGTTCAAGGCCCGGGAATACATGGAGAAAAAGGAAAACGCAGGAGATGATATCTCCAAACGCCCGGCCTTTGACATCAAACTGGAAGCTCTGATTCCTGTCCTGAAAAAGGAAATTCCCCTGAAGGCTCATGCCCATGCGGCGGAAGATCTGTTCACCGCTCTTCGAATTGCGAGAGAATTTGATCTGAAGATTACGCTTGAGCACGTGACGGAAGGGCATCTGATTGTGGAAGAGCTGGCGAAGGAAAACGTTCCTCTGGCAGTGGGCCCTACCCTGACCAGCGCGTCCAAATACGAGCTTCGCAACAAGAGCTGGACCACTCCCGGCCTGCTGGCTGCGGCAGGCTGTCAGGTATCCATCATCACGGATTCCCCTGTCATTCCCCAGGAGTATCTGCCCCTCTGCGCAGGACTGGCAGTACAGGCAGGAATGGATCCCTTTGCAGCGCTGCAGGCCATTACCATCAACCCCGCCAGACATGCCGGCATTGCGGACAGAGTCGGTTCTCTGGAAGCCGGCAAGGATGCGGATATCGTTATTACCGACGGTTGTCCTTTCCAGGTGTCCACGACGGTAAAACATGTATTTATAAACGGAAAAGCCATTTCGCCTGACTGCTCTGTGTAAATGCGGAGCAGTTCTGCAGTTCCTCCCGCAGGGTTGCCGCCTGGGCCATTTTGGACAGGGGCGCCCTGTAAACCTGCAGAGAAAGCGTATATTGCAGCGCGCCTCCTGCCGCTGACATTACCCCATCACTTTATCCAGCAGCGCCTGATAACTGTCTACCACTTCATAGGCCACACTGTCGCCGCAGATTGCCTGAAAATGCACCCTGGCACAATGGACTTTACTTTCTTCAATCATCCTCAGCTGCATGGGCGTCCCGGCCCCCTTTGTCTCAGCCACCAGAAACCTGTATTTTGCCATTCCCGGCCGAAATATAATAGCCCAGTCCGGACTGTAACGCCCCACCGGTGTGGAAATGGTAAATCTCTTCGGCAGCTTTACATACATAAGCACCTGGTCATCGGCTTCCAGCTCGGCAGCAAAATCCCGTTCATTCGTCGAATCGTATAATACATGATCATACAAATGTTTCTCCGCCTTCATGGCGTTGAGTCCCAGCCTTCCCTTCATGCCCTGCATGGTGAGAATGGCCTCGTCATACCTCTTATCCAGCTTCCTGTACGTAATGTGCCTGATAACAGCGGCCGCCTTCTCCTCATTAATCAGAGCCGCCGCCCTGATCAGGAATTCTTCCGGATTCTCTTTAAACTGGTCGAAGACCTTTTTCTCTATCCCGGTAAGAATGGCGATCACTGCCTTCCGTGTCAGATCTGTTTCTTCCACAAGCTTCCCCACCAGATCATACTTTACACTGTTATTTATCCTTAACTGGTCCTTCGTGCCGTAAGTAGAAGACTTCTTTTTCTCAAAGGAAGCGCCTTCCTTCAGTTCTTCTTTCGATCTGATTTCCTTCATTTCCCCGGCTTCCACCCGGAAAAATAATTTCGGAACCCGCAGTCTGCCGTTCAACGTGAAAATGGACTGACGAATCAGCTCATCCGTATCAAAGTCCACCCGATAGACGGACCTTGCGCTGATTTTCTCCCACAGCTCCCTGAATTCAGGAAGCTGAATTTTTCTCTCATCCAGCTTTAATACTACATTGCCTTTGCGCGCGTCCTCCGGAGCCATCTGTTTCTCGTCATAGACAGCATCCAGAATTTTAAGAATTGCCGCCGCGCTGTCGGCCACCTCCTCCGCAACCTGCACCGCTCCGTTGGCTTTCGCTTCATAATACTGGTCAGTCAGTCCGCCCTTTTTATTCACATAACCATTGACCACCAGGTCAAAATAAATGGCCTGCGCGGTCTCGGCATCTATCACCTGTTCATTGCCTCCCACATCCCGAATCACTTTTCCCTTGAAAAGCTCTGCGTTCACTACTCTGGGACGGTCTCTCACTGCCTCTGCAAGTTCGGACTGCAGGCCTTTTGCAAAGCTGTCATAGCTCTCGCTGGCAATGACAGTCAGCACGTTCACGTTATGAACCTCGTCTCCCAGCATTCCCACGTCCATACGCTCTCCGTCCTGATTGACGCACAGCCGAAGCCCCCGCCCTACCTCCTGGCGCTTGCGGACCTCACTGCTGCTCTGCTTCAGAGTACAGATTTGGAATACATTGGGATTATCCCAGCCTTCCCGAAGTGCAGAATGAGAAAAAATAAAGCGGACAGGAGAAACCTTCGGATTCCTTTCCAGAAGCAGCTCCTTGTTCTTCATAATTAAATCATAGGCATCCGTGTCATCGGAAGTGCGTTCTTTCCTGTCGCCAAGTCTGCTGTCTGTCAGCTTTCCCTTCTTATCCACCGAGAAATAACCGGCATGCGTATCCTCCGGACGAATCGCAGACAGATACTCCAGATAGTCCTCATCCCCCAGCTCCAGCTGCAGGTTCTCTGTAATATCCCTGTATTCCTCCTCAAACATATCTGCAAACATTCCGTTGGAAGGATTCCCTGCCTCGTTATACTGCCTGTAGTGCGCGACTTCATCAATAAAAAAGAGGGACAGCACTTTAATGCCTTTGTGGAACATCTGCCGTTCTCTCTCTATATGCGACAATATGGTCTCACGAATCTGAATACGGCGAATCTGCGCCTCGCTGACCCTGCCGATTACATCCCCGGCATACAGCCTGATTCCATTTAAAAATTCCACGGAATCATCTCTTCCGTCAATGGCGCTGACCACAAATCCATCCTTATATTCTTCCATGTGACCGGAATTCTCATACAGGCTGTATCCCACATTCACATTTCTGGAGATCTTGCGCAGGCCGGACGCTCCGCGGCAGTCAAACTGAAGAGTGGCTGTAGGGTCCTTCCGGGAAAGGTTAATTCCTTCCAGATAGACATAGCTCTCCGTGGCGCTGGTTCCCGATTCCGTAATGCCCTTCACCGCAATTTTTTTCACCAGCTTTTTATTATAGGCTTCCATGGCATCCAGCCGATATACCATATTATAGATGCTGTCCGCCTTATGGGTGGCGGAATATCGCAGAGTGAACAGCGGATTGAATTCTTTCAGTCGTTCTTTTGTCTGCTTCCCCTCTACAGACTGAGGTTCGTCGATAATCAGAATGGGATTGGTCCGGGCGATCCGGTCAATGGGTCTCCGGGACCGAAACGTATCCTGCTTCATATAGATGCGCCTGGCGTCCTTTCCTCTGGCATTAAACGCCTGGGCGTTAATAATCATCACATTGATGGCGCTGTCCGAAGCAAAGCGGTCCAGCTCTGTCAGCCGCGCGGAATTATAAATGAAGAAACGGATTTTCTGATTATATTCCTCCGCAAAATGTTCCTGCGTTACCTGAAAGGACTGATACACCCCTTCCCGGATAGCCACGCTGGGAACCACCACGATAAATTTACTCCAGCCGTAATGTCTGTTCAGCTCATACATGGTTTTAATGTAGGTATATGTTTTACCCACACCGGTTTCCATCTCAATAGTCAGATTATATCGTCCCTCCAGTTTCGGTGAAAATGCAATCTGGTTGACCCTCTGAATCTTATGAATATGCTCCAGAATCACACCGTCGGTCAATTCCGGCACAAGGGGCTGATTCCTCCATCCAATCGACTCTTCCTCCTCATTGATGGAGTGCTGGACATATCCTTCTCTTTTTTCCATAGTATAAAAAGAGGTCAGAAATGGCTGCCCGGCGAAGACGTCCACTACGGCTTTCGCCGCATCCGCCTGGAACTTCTGATGCTTGAACTGCAATTTCATCCTGTCTTCGCCTCCTTTTAAATTGCTTTAATTCTGGTATCCGGCGCCAGAACTTTGAAAATCTGGCCCACATTCAGCTTTGCCGGACTATTCTCAAACCCAAAATCCCGAAACACGGCACGCCTGGGTCTGCGGGCCGCAATTTCCTGTATGACATTCTCAGGAACTGCCTCATCAAAACAGGCAATCAGTTCCCCTTCATTGTAGGTGTGGATGGTACAGTTTCCCAGCTTTTCGCTTCGACAGGTCATCGTCAGCGGAAGGCCCCAGTCCAGCAGACAGCCGAACAACAGGTCCAGATCCGTGCGGTCTGCCCTGACATTGGATTCCAGCTGCAGAAGCATGGACTGGCTGTATTCTTCCGCACTGTAATAAATGTCATTCATATTGGACTCGTCAAGCCTGAATACACGGAAACCCACATCCGGGGCACTTCCGGACCACACACCTGCCTTTATCAGCCTCTCTCCTGCCCGGCGGATGCGCTCCTTCCCGATATCGCAGATGGTACGAAATCCCGCCTTACCGGCTTCCGTCCCTTCCCCGCATATTTCCGGCAGCTGCGCCATAATAAATCTGCGTCTTCCGCCGTCTTCCGCATTCAGCTGCATCACTGCCTGTGCTGTGGCGGAGGAGCCTGAGAAGAAGTCCATTATGATGTCATCCCCCCGGGTCGTATACTCTGCCAGTGCCTTCGGCAGCGATACCGGTTTGGAATAATCAAACACACTGGTCTCAAAAAATTTCAACAGATTCTTCTTGGCATTGTCGTTGGAATATTCATTATTTACAAATTCCAGCGTTGAGATCGCTTTTGTCCGCTCCGAGTATTCGACGGCAAAGCCGGAATCCGTTCTCACAATCCTGGCCTTCTGATAGGTCTTAGTATAGATTCTGGAACGTTTTCCCCTCTTTCTCACCACGATAAACCCGTTCTTATATCCAAATTCAAATAACTCACGGCTCCAGCGCCATGCCCAGTCAGCCCTGGCATGTCTGCCCGCCTTCCGCTCCAGATACTTCTCATAGGAAGGTCCGGGATAAAAGGTTTCTCCCTCCAGCTCAATTGGGTAGTCCAGGCTGGGGCTGTACTGAAGACTGTCATAATCCAGCGTCTGATTCAGCTTATACTTCCCCCGCTGCGCTTCATATTCATCGGAGAACCGATAGCCTGTATCCGTGTGCGGCGGCAGATAAAAACCGGTCTCAGACGACTTGCCGAACGCCAGCACATAGTCGTGATTCCGGGCAATGGCCTCCGTGGTTTTTCCCGCTCTTTTGGTCACACGGGGGAAACATGCCAGATAATTATCGTCCCCGAAGACTTCACAGCAGATCTTCTGCAGATTAAACAGTTCGGTATCATTGATGGAAATAAAAATGACACCATCCTCCCGAAGCAGATTTCTGGCCAGCATCAGCCGCGGATACATCATGCTGCACCAATCTGAATGATATCTGCCGGCAAGCTTTCCGTTCTTACGCCGGTAATTTACATGTCCCTCTTCATCAAAATATCCTGTGCCTTCATTATACGCTTCCTTGTCCATCAGAAATAAATCCGGATATATAAAATCATGTCCTGTATTGTACGGCGGGTCAATGTAAATCATCTTCACACTGCCCAGATAGCTTTCCTGCAGCAGCTTCAGAATCTCCAGGTTCTCTCCCTCCAGATACAGATTTTCAGTAGTATCCCAGTCTCTGCTCTCCTCCGGACAGGGCCGCAGGGTATTTCTGGTAATCCGCCTGGCCTCTGCGGCGGCAGCCTTCTTCCCCACCCAGGTAAATTCGTAGGCTTCGTCAGCCTCCGCCGTCTCATTTGAGAGCATCTGCTTCAGCACTTCAAAGTTAACTGACTTTTTGAATCCGCCGTATCCATCCGGAGATTCCGCAATACAGTTTGGGAACAATGCTCCGATTTTTTCTATATTTTGCGCTGTTATGTCCTTCGACTCCATGCGCATTTTATCCATTGTCTTCCCTCCCTGTTCCCCATCAATCTGTTCTCGATTATACCATTAAAACGAAAAAGACGCAATTGATATAAACGCCAACCCTGCTATGGCGAAACCCGGTGGTTTGTGATAGAATGAATTCACGGCATACAGCGGCCAGAAAGAGAGTCTGATTATGTATACATTGGTAATCATTGATGATGAAGAAAAAATTGTAGAAGGTATCGCCCATCTGTTTCCCTGGGAGGAAATTGGTTTTCAGGTAGTCCAAAGCTTTACAAATGCGGCTCTTGCTCTGGATTATATCATAAAGAATCCTGTGGATGTGGTGCTCAGCGATATAGAAATGCCGGGAATGAACGGTCTGCAGCTGTGCGAAGCCCTTCAGGCAATAGAGGGAATTCACATTATATTTTTCAGCAGTTACCAGAATTATGAATACTTTCGTTCTGCCATCCGTCTTTCTGTAGACGACTATCTGCTGAAGCCCATCAACTACCCGGAATTGCTCACCTGCTTTGCCAGAGTAAAATCCCAGCTGGATGAAGAGCACAAACAGGTGGAAGAACTCTCCGGCGGCTATTATGAGCAGATTGTGGCCAGAACCATACAGTATCTAAAGGAACATTACCGCCAGGCTTCCCTGGAAGAAGCGGCTGAGCAGGTTAACTTAAGTCCGGCCTATCTCTCCAAAATATTCAAGGAAAAAAGCGGCACCGGCTTTTCCGATACATTGTCCTCCATCCGTATGAACAAGGCCAAAGAAATGCTGGATGATCCCCAATACAAAAGCTATGACATCGCCTACTATCTGGGATATGATAATCCGAAAAACTTTTCCCGGGCTTTCAAGGCTTACTTTGGCATGAGTCCTTCTGAGTACCGCAGCAGAACTACGGAGGAATAGACCTTCATGATGAGAAAATATTTCCTGAAAAGAGTACAGAAATTTTTCCTGTATATGATGCTTCCCACCCTTCTCGTCTTCAGCCTGTCGCTGTTCCTTCTGGTCAGGACAAGCCATGAGAAAATGGTGAATGAAGGCCGGCAGACTGTGGAAGCCATACGGGCCGGTCTGGAACCCGTCATCAATAATGCGCTGAACCAGAACGCCCTGTTCTCTACCACTACCAGAATGTCTCTGGCCATCCGCAATCTGCTGACCGGCAAACAGCTATCTTATTCAGACTCTGTCTTTATCAGCAGTATGCGCTCCATGCTGCACAGCATTATCATTACCCATGATTACATTTCTGCCATTTATCTCTATCTGGATAATGGGACACATTTCTACTCCACAGACGGAGGTATCCTGAGTACTGCCAACAGCAGTGACAGCACCTGGCTGCAATATTATCAGGAAATGCCGGAGAATCAGCAGAATCTGGTAATAGCCCGCAGCTCCAACCGCTATGTTGCGGAAGAGAATACCATAACAATCTATCAGCGTCTGCTGCTCCAGAAAGGCTGTATTGTAGTCAACATCAATATCAATCGCTTCAAAGATATGCTGAGAACCATGAATCCTGATAAAAATGAAACTGTTTACATCCTGAACGGCGAGAAAGAGATTCTGGTATGGCAGAATCAGGACAACAAAAGCCTTGAGCTCCCGGCAGATTTCTTTTCCCGGATGACGGCAGGGCAAAATGAAACTGTCAGGGAAGCGTTTGAAACCTCAGGAAACTTCATCACCTGGGTTAACAGTCGGCGCTGTCTGGTCAATGTGGAACATTATACCGACCAGAACCTGTATGTGGTTTCCATGATTGACGCCACGTCCGGTAATGATCTGATCGGGGAGATGCTCTGGGTTTACGCGTTGATTTTTATCTGTAACTGCATCGTCATTCTGGTCATTTCCTATTGGACCACAAAGCGTATCTTTGACCAGATTCAATATATGATAGATGTATTTGATGATGCGGAGAAGGGAATCTTCCATGCGCAGGAAGATCGCCATCCCCTGAATGACGAGTACAGCCTGGTCATGAACAATGTCATGCATACCTTCCTGAACAGCTCTTATCTGAACATGCAGCTCAAAGAGCGGGAAGCCCTGCTGGAAAGCGCCGAGTTAAAAGCATTACAGTTGCAGATAAATCCTCATTTTCTGTTCAACACCCTGCAGTCAGTAGAGTTACAGGCCCGTAAAATTCTGGGGCGGGAAAATGATATGAGCCGAATCCTTCAGAATGTGTCAGACATTTTAAAGTATTCTCTGCAAAGTGCCAAACGAACCGTGACAGTGGAAACAGAGATTCGATATCTGAAAAAATACGTGGAAATCCAGAGATTTCGCTTTGGGGAAACTTTTATTGTGTATTATGAAGTAGATGAAAAAGCGCTGCAGGGACAGGTTTTTAAGCTGATGCTGCAGCCCCTGGTAGAGAACAGCATCCTTCACGGCGTGCGCAATCTGGAACGAACCGGTTACATTAAAGTGAAAATCCTGCGGCGCGGAGAAGAACTGGTCTGCTCTGTAACTGACAATGGCAGAGGATTCAGCAGAGAACGAATAAATGAGCTTTACGAACGGATTCATGATGAGCAAAGCGAAAGCATCGGACTTACCAATGTAAACCGTCGGCTGAAACTGACATACGGCGAAAGCAGCGAATTAAAAATCCGCTCCAAAGCAGGGATGGGAACGGATATCCTCTTCCGGATTCCCTGGTGTGAATAAAAGGCTCAAAAAGGTGTCATCTTTTATTACTGACAATAAAAGATGACACCTTTTTCTGAAAAGTAAATAAAGAATGAAGAATTATTGAATTTATGCTACCTTTTAACAGTCTCCGAAATCTGCCATAATAAATTTATAAAACAATCATAGGAGGTTAAGTTTATGAAAAAGAAATTATTATCCGGAATCCTTGCCGCAACTATGGTTACAGGATTGCTTGCCGGATGCGGCAACTCTGACAATCCGTCATCTCAGGCATCAGGAAATGCTGACGGAAGTTCTTCCACTTCATCCGAGGCACCTGCAGATAACACATCGTCTGATGCCCCCCCTGCTTCCAGTGATGAGCAGATTACCCTTCGTTTCTCCTGGTGGGGCGGCGATGAGAGACTGGCAGCCACTCTGGAAGTAATTGATCAGTTCCAGGATCTGCATCCCAACATTACCATTGAAGCTGAGTATGGCAGCTCTGACGGTTATCATGACAAGCTGGCAACACAGCTGCAGGGCGGCACGGCGCCTGATATTATCCAGGTAGACCCCGAGACCTTCCCCCAGTATGTAACCGGAGGCGCAGACTATTTCATTGATCTGAACGACCTTAATTTTGATTTCTCCAATTTTGAAGAGTCCTATATCGGACAGCAGGTAAATGGCCGTTATGACGGACATCAGTTCGGTATCCCTACCGGCCTGGCCGGCGGCGCGGTGCTGGTAAATCAGGATCTGGCCGATCAGTTTAATATCGACTTTACCAAACAGTTCAGCTGGGACCAGTTGCTGGAATGGGGCCGTCAGGTACATGAGGCAGATGAAAGCGTATATCTGCTCTGTACAAACCAGTCTTACATCACCAACCTGATCTTCTTCAATATGGCAAAACAGCTCAGCGGGAAAACGCTGATTGATCAGGAAAACGTTGAATTCACTCTGTCAGAGGAGCAGCTGACTCAGATTTACTCCTACATCAAGGCTCTGTATGACAATAATGTCATTCCTCCTGCATCTTATATGGCGCAGTATGAGGGCGACAACCTGCAGTCCGATCCCAACTGGATGAGCGGCAAATATGTATGCACATTGTCTTACATTTCCACCATTGAGGTTATGACTGCTGCCAATACCAATGCCAACTACAGCGTAGGAATGCTGCCTAAGCTGGATGACAGCAAAAATGACGGATACATTGTAAACTGTCCTCAGGTTCTGGGAATAGCCAAGAGCTGTGAGCATCCGGAAGCTGCTGCTATGTTCCTGGATTACTTCTTCAACAATGATACAGCTCTGGAAACCCTTGGCACCACCCGTTCCGTACCCCCTACCGAGAAAGCGCGTACTATCTGTGCTGACAAAGGTATCCTGAATCCTCTGGTTGCCAATGCCGCTGATATTGCTTCCTCTTACAGTGGTCTGGCCAATGACAAATACTCCTCTCTGCAGGAGCCTAAACAGATTCTGAACGACCAGATCGAAGCTGTAGGTTATGCACAGTCTACACCTGAAGACGCTGCAAAGGAAACTCTGAACCTGATGAACAACTACATCAGCAATATTCAGAAATAATTTATCCAAAAGAATCTTAAAGAAGAAGGGCTGTACGAGGCTACAGCCCTTTTCTATAGTAAACGGCTGATAAAATCGTCGTTTTCCATACATAGTCGGCACCACATGCCGGAAAGGAGTCTCATGAAAGCAAAGACAAAAATCCGTACTTCTGCTTACCGCAAAAGGGATTACCAGGCATTCCTGTATCTCCTGCCCTGGATTCTGGGATTTTCTCTTTTACAGCTTTATCCCTTTATAAGCTCCCTTTTTTATTCTTTTACAGATTATCAGATTACAAGCAAACCGGTCTGGGCCGGCTTGAAAAACTATATCAACCTTTTTACCACTGATTCAGAATTTACCAATTCTCTGAAGGTTACCATCACCTATACACTGTATACCGTACCCGGAAAATTGATTATGGCTCTGGCCGTAGCAGTATTTCTGAACCGGAATATCAAGGGAATCAATCTGATCCGCACCCTTTACTATATACCTTCCCTGTTCGGCGGAAGCGTTGCCACCGCTATTCTGTGGAAGCTGCTCTTCCTGGACAATGGCGTCATCAATGCCTTGCTGACCACACTGCATCTGCCCAATATCCAGTTCTGGGGCAATCCCAAAACGGCGCTGCCCACCATCTGCGCTCTGGAAATCTGGCAGTTCGGTTCTTCCATGGTCATGTTCCTGGCAGCATTGAAAAATGTGCCCACAGATTTGTATGAAGCGGCTGCCATTGACGGTGCGAAACCGGTTCAGCAGTTTTTCAGAATTACCATTCCGCAGATTACACCCATTATCTTCTTCAATCTGATCAATCAGACCATAACAGCGCTGCAGAATTTTACGTCCGCTTTCGTTATTACCAACGGCGGCCCCATGAAGTCTACTTATGTGCTGGGCATGAAACTTTACAAAGAAGGCTTCTCTTACTTTAAGATGGGGTATGCCAGTGCCATTTCCTGGGTTATGTTTGTCATCATCATGGTCGTGACACTGATACTGTTCCGCTCTTCGTCAATGTGGGTTCACTATGCGGACGAATGACAGAGAAAGGAGTACATGAATTATGACTTTAAAGAGTAAAAGAAAACATAATATGTTCTTTACCTATCTCATCATTGTCCTGATAGGCATCATATTGTTATACCCAATCGCATGGATGTTTTTCGCTACCTTTAAAACCAACGATGAAATTTTCAACAGCATTAAGCTGCTGCCCAACAGTTTCAGCTTTCAGAATTTCATCGATGGATGGAACGGCAGCGGGCGCGTAACCTATGCCACTTATTTTCTGAACACCTTTTTGCTGGTACTGCCTACCGTAATCTTCACCATTGTATCCAGCTGTCTGGTGGCCTATGGCTTTGCACGTTTCAAGTTCCCGGGAAAAAATATCCTGTTTGCCCTCCTGATCTCCACCCTGATGCTGCCCAATGCAATCATCATTGTGCCTCGTTATACAATGTTCAGCAAACTGGGCTGGATCAACAATTACATGCCCTTTTATGCGCCGGCCATCCTGGCCTGCTATCCGTTCTTTGTCTACATGCTGATACAGTTCCTGCGCGGAATTCCCAGGGATCTGGATGAGTCCGCTTACATCGACGGCTGCGGTACCTTCCGCACTCTGGTATCCATCCTGCTGCCGCTGATGAAACCGGCTCTGTTCTCCGCGGCCCTGTTCCAGTTCCTGTGGACATACAACGATTATTTTAATTCCCTGATTTTCATTAATTCAGGGTCCCGCTACACCATTTCCCTGGCTCTGCGGCTGTCTCTGGACTCCGAGTCCGTGGTAAACTGGGGAAAACTGATGGCAATCTCCTTTATTTCCGTGACACCGCTGTTCATTCTGTTCTTCGCGGCACAGAAATATTTCGTGGAAGGTATTGCCACTTCCGGATTAAAGGGATGAGATTAAAATGCTGAGAAAGAGCCGCAGCGCCATGAATATTTTAGTGAAAAGTATATTGCAAACCTATTCCGCACATGCGATAATAGCGGTAAGCAAAATGCACTGAGAAATCTGAGAAAAGGCTGGGAAAGCACTCATGGCAGTAGCGCAGAAAAAAACTTACACAATAGATGATATCTATGTCTTGCCCGATGGGCAGAGAGCTGAGCTGATTGATGGACAGATGTATATGATGGCGCCACCACTGCGAATCCATCAGGAGCTTGTGAGCCAGTTCACAAAAGTAATAGGACAATACATTGATGCACACGGCGGTCTGTGTAAGGTTTATCCTGCCCCTTTTGCCGTATTCCTGAATGCAGATGACAAGAACTATGTAGAACCGGACATTTCCGTTATATGCGATAAAAACAAGCTGGATGACAGAGGATGCAACGGGGCTCCGGATTGGGTCATCGAAATTGTCTCCCCCAGCACAGAGCGCATGGATTATGGAATCAAACTTTTTAAATACCGTTCTGCGGGTGTGAAAGAATATTGGATCGTAAATCCCCTGAGCCAGACCGTGAATGTCTTTGATTTCAAACACAATGAAAAAACCGGTCAATACAGCTTTCATACTGATATTATTTCATGTATTTACAATGATTTAAGCATCAAAATTGCAGATTTGCTTTCATAAGGAAAATCATTACAGAAGAGCCGCAAACCAGGTTTGCGGCTCTTCTCTGCCCAATTCTTAAAATGGAGCATATGGGATTCGAACCCACGGCCTCAACAATGCGAATGTTGCGCGCTCCCAGCTGCGCTAATGCCCCATCTTCTATCTTATCATGTTCAGGGCAGCTACTGCCGTGAACATGATAATTATATCATAACTGCTGAAAAATGCAATAAAAATTTTCATCTGCATTGCTCCATGTTTATCTATAGTCCTGTATTGACTTGGGGTAATGCACAGAATATAATAATGTTGCCGTTCAAGGCTGATATATAAGAAGAGCTATGGAAAATACAGTGCTCTCAGTATGGGCAGGAAGGGATACAACAATGGCAGAAAAAATAAAATTTGTGGGGGGAAAACTTGAAAAAATTGCCGGGAAAATGTTGCTGTTATTATGTATCTGTATTTTCTGCGGCCTTACCTATTATAGTGCAAAATATACAATGGTAGACAGCATTATGGATATACAGGACAATCCGGGACTAAATTTGCTTATATTGGCGGTTATTACGTCAGCTGCTGTTCTGCTGCACGGAATTTTGCACATTGATCGTCTTCGTTTTGTCAGGCAGCGCCTTATTATGTGGAGACCATATATACTCGGTGTCTTATCGCTTTATGTGTATATCATCAGTTTGATATGGGTTCTCAATAGCCATGTGGCACCCGGTGGAGACGGCAGTCCCCTTTGTAATGTAGCTCATCGAATGATAACAGGCAACTTTGTTGACATGAATACTGCCGGTTATATGACTATTTTCCCGCATCAGTTCAGCCTGCTTTCCGTAATTCATCTCATCTTTAACTTGTTCGGAGTATGGAATTATCAAGTATTTCAGCATCTGAATGCCTTATGTATGCCCCTGCTTTTTTACAGTGGTTACAAATTTTTGCAGATTATATGTGAGAAATCGGAAGTGATAATTTATTATACGCTTTTCTTCCTGGGATGTCTTCCGCTATTTTTATATGTACCTTTTGTGTATGGGGAGGTTATGTCCATTACCTTTACCATGGTATTGATGTGGCAGGTGCTCAGATACTGTAAAACAGGTAAAAAAAGCTGCTTTTTATGGGGGACAGTGGCAATTGTTCTGGCCTGTATTGTGCGTAAGAATTCTTCCATTGTATTGGTCGCAGCAGGGATTGTTCTAATCATCCATTCGATCAGAAAGGCAAGTCTGTGGGGAGTGGCCTGGATTTTGTTGATGGTTTTGACAGTTTCCGGCTCTGACCAGCTGATTCATGCGCATTATGAAAAAATATCCGGCTTTGAGGTGGCCGGCGGTGTTCCCTATATCTCATGGATTCGTATGGGAATGCAGGACTCATGGACAGGGCCTGGCTGGTTTGATAACAGTAGTATAGATATATACAGGGAACATAATTATAATACAGAAGAGACTGCATTGGCTGAAAAAGAACATCTCAGAGAAATTCTGAATACTATGTGGAATGACAAATCCTACAGCATTGACTTTTTCCGCCGGAAAATATTGTCCCAGTGGAATTCGCCGGGATATCTGTACATAGATGAGACAGGACAGTTTGACTGCGAACCGTATGAACTTCCGGAACCTGTAAAACGCATTTACTATGACGATGTGCCGACTGTGCTGGCTTATATGAACCGATATCAATTTATGCTTTATTTTTATGCGGCAGTGTCAGCCATCGTATTATTTGCAGACAGGAAAAAAGAGCATTGCACAGCAGAGCATTTACTGTACATTGCCATAGTCGGCGGCTTTCTGTTCAGCGCATTGTGGGAAGCCAGCAGCCGTTATATCCTGCCATATGCAGTCTATATGGTTCCGCTGGCCTCACTGGGAATGTATCGACTGACAACGATCATAACGACCAAAATAATAAACTGTCGATATTTACGGATTCCTTATAAATCATAATACATCCGAAACTCCGCCGGATTGGGAATCTGCTCCAGCTTTCTCACTTCTTCCCGCTTCCTCGCCACCCACACATCAATCAGGCGCTGCGGGAAGACACCGCCCTTCGTCAGGTAATCATGATCAGCTTCCAGCGCATCCAATGCTTCGCCCAGAGACTTCGGCAGTCCTTTTATCTTCTTCTGTTCCTCTTCTGAAAGTGTATACAGATTAAAATCGTACGGTCCCCAGCCGTGCTCCGCCGGGTCGATCTGCTTCTCAATCCCGTCCAGTCCGGCCATTAATATGGCCGCATAAGCATAGTAAGGGTTGGCTGTGGCATCAGGATTGCGCAGTTCGAAACGCTTCGTTTCCGGAGATTTGGCATAGGCCGGAATCCGGATTACCGCGCTGCGGTTGGAAGTGGCATATCCGATGGTCACAGGCGCCTCGTATCCCGGCACCAGCCTCTTGAAAGAATTGGTGGAAGGATTGGTGAAAGCACACAGGGAAGCAATATGCTTCAGCAGGCCCCCAATAAAATAATGTGCGGTACGACTTAGCCCGGAATAGCCTTTCTCGTCATAGAACAAAGGCTGTCCATCCTTGAGAAGCAGCATATGTACATGCATTCCGCTGCCCGCTTCCTGATAAATGGGTTTGGGCAGAAAAGTGGCTGTCTTACCCTCCCGTGCCGCCAGATTCTTAATGATGTATTTGATAATCATGGTATTGTCCGCCATGGCAGGCATGTCGGCAAGCTCCACCTCAATCTCCATCTGGCCCGGTCCTCCCACCTCGTGGTGGTGGTATTTCACCCGAATTCCCCAGTCTTCCATCATCATGCACATCCGGCTGCGCAGGTCATATCCCACATCCTGGGGCGCCGCCACATGATACCCGCCTTTGTGAGGCACTTCATAGCCGTTATTGCCCGGCGTATCCAGGCTGTGATTCCAGTCCGCCTGCCTGGTATTAATGCGGTAGCCGCACTGTCTGGACGTCACTTCGAAGCGGGCACTGTCGAAAAGATAGAATTCGAATTCCGGTCCGATCACCATTCTGTCCGCAATTCCGCTTTCCTTCATATATTCCACAGCACGCAGACTGACATTCTTCGGATACTGGTCAAAAGGCCTGTTCTCCCCTTTTCCGATAGTACATACGTTACCGCACATAGTCAGAGTAGGCACCTCTGCAAAAGGGTCCACATAGGCGGTATCCGGGTCTGGCAGAAATACCATATCACTCTTCTCAATGGGTGCATAGCCATAATTGGAACCGTCAAAACCGATACCATAGGTAAAAGTATCCACGCCAAACCGTTCCACAGGAATCGTGATGTGTCTCCAGCGTCCGTCTATATCCGTCATCTTGAAGTCTATCATACGGACCTGCTTCTCCTGGCATAATTTTGTAATTTTTTCGACTTTGTCCATTAAAGTTACCATACCTTTCCGCATTCTGCACATTTTACGCTTTCAGCCTGCAAGTTATAATTTCGCAGCAGCCGGGCCTTCAGCCGGGCTACTCCCTTTTTTATCATATGTCATTGATGTAAGCTCTGTCAAGAAGGTGCAGTAAAATACTTTATTCTACATTATTGCGTTTATTCAATCCCATCTGCCGCCGTCAAAGTTTTTCTCAATATCAAAGTCAGACGCAGAATTTTTCCTGTTTCATCCCTCCCGGCGGTTTCTCCTGTCCCTTTTGGCGCTCTGCCCCCGACGTTTTCTTCCGTTCTGCCCGGCTCTTTGTCTCCATGTCTTACCATAACTTCCGCCTTCAATTCTCCTCCCATTCTCTCCGCCAGTGTTCTGGCAATGGTCAGTCCCAGCCCGGACCCAGCCTGTCCTCTGGAGCGATCTGTCTGGTAAAACCGTTTAAAAAGGTCAGACACCTGTTCCGCCTTCAGATTCTCCGTATCATTGACAAAGAAAATACGGACCTGTCCGGCCTCTTCCTCCCTGTAAATGTGCAGAAAACTGTGGGCATATCGTCCTGCGTTCTGAAAAAGGTTGGTAAAAATCCGCTCCAGCGCTTCCGCATTTCCCCACACTGTCACGGCATGTTCCGGCAGTTCACAGCTTACCTGCAGACAGGCTTTCTCCAGTATCAGAGAATTATCTGCAAGGCTTTCTCTCAGGATTCTGCCCGCATCTGCCTCCTGCATTTCATAGCCTTCCTCCACAGCAGTCAGCCGGGAATATTCATAAAACTGCGAAACCAGCCTTTCCATTTTCCGGGCATTTCTCTCAATTGTTTCCAGGGATTCCTCCATCCGGGCAGAGCACTCCCCATGCTCACAGTCCTCCTGAAATCTGCGGTTCCATTTCAGATAGCCCAGAATTACGGTTAACGGCGTCCTCAGGTCATGGCTGATATTCTCAATCTGCTTCTGAAATTCCCTTTCCCGCTTCCCATATTCCACACGTTCCCGCCGCCCCTCTTCCAGAGTGCCGTTTATGGATTCCGCCAGTTTTTCCAGTTCCCGGTCCGGCACAGGCAGATGGAGGATTTTGTTTGCGTCAATATCACACCGGATACCCGCCAATTCTCTGTTCAGTTCCCGCAATGCATGCTTCAACAGCAGATAGCGGACGGAAAAATACAGGCCTGCTGCTACAGCCAAAATCAGAATAAGCATCTCTAAATATCCCTTTTTCTCAGCGACAATACACCTGCAATACTAAAGATAAGAATTCCCAGTACGCCGGAAATCACACATTTCGCCATTCCTTCCGGCGTACTCCATATGGTAATACATTCACTCATGGTAACCTGCATTTCCACAGAGAAAAAGTTAGCCGGCAGCCATCTGGCTATATTCAGCAAAATGGCCGATTGATCTGACAGGTACATTCCCGCTAACAGCAGAGCTTTTGGGATAAATACCAGCAGCCCCAACCATATCAGGATGCTTACCAGCACTTTGTCGTATACTTCCAGAAGTACTATTGCAAGAATCAGTGCTGCCGCGGCAACCAGGGAAACCGCCGGGATTTCCAGCAGCAAATCTTTTATTTCCACAGGTCCCTCCTTTGGCAGAAGCAGTACCGCACTGGCAATATAGACAGGCATGACAATCAACAGTATCCCCAGAGACGTAAGCAGACTGACAATACATTTCCCTGCGAAAATCTCAATTCGGGATATCCCACAGGCAATGCTGTTACCCCTGGTGCCGTTTCTGTTATCCGCCTCATACAGCATTACCGCCACGTCTCCTGCCCCATAGCAATATATCATCGGACCGGCTACCAGCATGGAATAGGAAAAAGAGGTAATTCCATAACGGAAATGATCCATACTGCTGAACAGACGTAAAATCAGATTCATCAGAAAGACCAGTACAGTCAGAACAATTGCGGTCTCGTGAATTTCTTTGCTGTGGAAGGCTCTGTAGAGCTCACTTTTTATATAATTTAACATGATTCCTCCTTCCTGCATGTCTTACACATGCCTGACACCCTTTTTCAGATTGATATAATAATCCTCCAGAGAAGCCCGCTTTCTCTCCAGTCCCCGCAGATATAGTCCATTCTCCGCGGCCAGCCTGCTGTAGCTTTCCGGTTCTCTCCGCGGATGAGCAATCTGTATGGTCTGCTCCGGCAGGACTCTGAAGCCTTCTTCCGGAAAGTACTTTTCCAGTAGAGCCGCGAACGTTTCCGTGTCAGATACTTTGATATCCAGATAATCCATACACTTTTCCGCCAGATCTTCGGCTGTGATTTCTTCCAGCAGCCTGCCCCTGCTCAGGAATCCGAAGGTGTCTGCCGTCTGTTGCAATTCCGACAGAATGTGGCTGGAGAGCAGTATGGTGATCCCCTTTTCCGCATTCAAACGATGTAGCAGCCTGCGGAATTCTATAATGCCGCTGGGGTCCAGTCCGTTGATGGGCTCGTCCAGAACCAGCAGTCCGGGTTCCCCGATCATGGCAATCGCCAGACCCAGACGCTGCTTCTGTCCCATGGACAGTTTCCTGCATTTGCATTTCCGTTTTTCCCAGATTCCGGTAAGCTTCAGCATTTCCTCTGTCTTCCCTTTTCCGGGGACACCTTTCTGGATACGATAGTACTCCAGCACCTTTTCCGCGGACATCCCCGGAAATAATCCTGGCTGTTCAATCATAAATCCCATCTGCCTGCGGCTGCGCCGGAGTTCTTTCTCCTCATACTGATCAAACAGCCGTATTTCTCCTTCCGTACAGAATACATGGCCTGCCAGCAATTTTAAAAACGTGGATTTCCCGGCGCCATTGTCGCCTATGAGACCATAGATACTTCCCTCCCTCACCCGCAGGCTTACTTTGTCCAGCGCCAGAACGGAACCATAAGATTTTGAGACCTGGCTGGTCTCTATCACATAATGACTCATTCCTCGAACCTCCTGTTCCTGAACGGACAGCAGCTTTGTTGTCAACAGGGCCGCGGCTCCTGTTCCAGCGCAAATTCTGCCGGCCGTTTCAGCTTTCTGCAACATCTGCCGGCCAGGTGTTTTCTCATTTCCAGGCATGCCCCTTAATCTTTTCACACTTCAGCCGACAGATGTATCATAATACCTGCGGTATGAATAAGTCATAAATAACCTTTAAAGAAGTTGTAAAGAATTTTGTATCTCCGGAAAAATCTGTGCCTTTTCAGCCTTATCCCAGTTTAAAGCCGATGCCATATACTGTCCGAATATATTCTTCTCCACAGCCGGCATCCCGAATCTTCTTCCGCAGATTACTCACATGGACATTGACCGTATTATTTTCCCCATAATAGCCGCCCTGCCACACCAGTTCATAAAGGTTTTCTCTGGAATATACCTTCCCGGGGTTCTGCAGCAGCAGAAAAAGAAGTTCATATTCATGTGCTGTCAATGCCAGCTCATTATCATTTACAGTCACCTTCCTGGACTCAGGATAAAGCTTCACTTCCTTATAACGCAACGCCTTCTGTCCCCCGGTCGTCGTCCCGCCGCGCCTGAGTGCCGCCTGGATCCTGGCGATCACTTCATCCGGCTCAAAAGGTTTCTCAATATAATCATCCGCCCCTGTTTTCAGAAGGTTCACTTTATTTCTCCGGTCTCCCTTTGCAGAAAGAATCAGTACCGGAATATCGCAATTTAACTCTGTCCGGATCTTTTGCAGCAGTTCTTCTCCTGACAATCCCGGCAACATCAGATCCAGCAGAATCAGATCCGGCTGCTGTGCTTCCAACAGAAGCAGCGCCTCCGTCCCGGAATAAGCCTGTACCGGCAGATATCCCTCTTCGCTCAGCAAATCTGCCAGCAGTTTGTTGATACTCGTCTCATCTTCCACAATCAATAATTTGTTATTCATTTCGGCCTCATTTCCACGCTGCAAAATATAATGTTCATAACTCTGCATATCCTGAAACTATTAATCATTTATCACACAGTCATTATAGCAAAGCAGAATTGAAAAGTCACTGTTTGACATCCGGAATTTATCATACCACATTTGCTTATAAAGCAATCCGGTTAAATCATGCCCTGCAGTCTTTTCATAATTATCGGCTTTACGGGAAGGACTTGCACACCCAAATTTTATTTGCTAAAATAAACATGTTCCCTTAAATTCAGATTTGCCGCATAAGAAATGATGCGAAAAGGAAAACTATTGAAAAAGTCGGAAAAAAAAGACAAAAACAACATATTATTAGGTTATTTGCGGACATATCTGATCGTCCTCTTTATACCGCTGATGATATGTTCTCTCTATTCTATCAGAGTCCTCAAAATTATCGAAGAGGATGATGTGTCAAAAATTACAGAAGAATACGAACATTCTGCAGAATCTGTGGATACCTTTTTAGACGAGGTGGAGCGAATTGGCCGGCTGATTGCTGATAATGCTAAAGTTAGACAGTTTGCAGGCAGGACAGACTGCTTCTCTTATCCCAATTTATATAAAATCATAGAATTACAGAACACTTTATCTGATATATCATTTTCAGATAGTCAGATATTCAATTATTTCATTTTCTTTGAGAAGGGAGAAGCCGTTATCAATTCCAAAGCGGCCTACACTTATAAAGACTTTTACGATATATACCTGCACGAAGAACAATACAAAACATATGATGACTGGTATTCACAGGAGCAGCACAGAACCCGCAAATACGGTCTTGCCACTCTGCAGAATTATAAGCTTTGTACAGAAAACAGTATATTACCCATGCTCACATATGAAATCCCGGTGACATCCTATTCTCTTTCTGATAAATGTATTATTAAAATATATATCAGGAAAGAAGCTATTGAATCTCTTATGCCGGCCATTTCGTATACTGGTGTGCAGTTTATTACAGATCGTCAGGGAAATGTAACTTATTTTGAAAATTATAATTTATTTGATTCAGACATTTCCATGACTGCCATTGAAAATACAGCCGATGCAGGCAGTCTCTCAAATTATATTTCCGAGATCATAAATCTTACAAAAAACAAGAGCGTATCCGCAGAAGGTGTCTCCTGCAAAATGGTCAGGTATCAGGGAGAGCAATACTTACTTGTACAATGTCATTCCTCCCGTTCCGGCCTGACTTACTATGCATTGCAGTCATCCCTGGCAGTAAAAGTCCGTGGTTATACCACAGTTCTATATATGTTGCTTATAATCTCCATTGCCGCCATGGTAGGTATCCTGCTCAGCATCAAAATGTCAACCAAAATTGCCAAACCGATTAATGAACTCATAAATGACATAAACGATGTTATGGAGAGCGGGCCCGAATTAGATCACAAAACCATATTTTCCCATATGCAGAAGTCTTATAAAAGGTTGAAAGACATTAATACAGAATTGCAGGATGTCATAGAATCTCAGCAACCGTATCTAGAGAATTTCTTTCTGAATCAATTGTTATACGGAAAGGCAGAACTGGAAGAAGATATCGGAAAAAATGCAGAATATATACACTTTGATTATCATGATAAAGTATTCTGGGTTGTCATTTTCAAATTAGACGCAGCTACAGAAACAATATTTGAGCCGGAGGCAGATGTCCAGAGTCTATATATCCTCTCGATAACAGAGGCTGCCAGAAAAGTATTACCGGATATCTGGATGGTGAATAATGGGCACGATAAAGCCGTTGCAATTCTCGCTTTACCCCGGAACAGACAGGAAAATTACAGATGTTATACGGAGGAAATTGTACAAAAGGTAAAAAATGAGTTGCTTCCCCATGTAGCAAAGCTGTTGTCTGTATATGGTGGTACCCTGGTGTCAGATCTGTCAGACATCAGCACTTCCTACGAAAATGCCGCCATTATGCACATATATATAGGCCAGACATTTGATGCCAACATTTTATGGTATACAAATCAGAAGGCAGAAACTCTTTCCTATCCATCTGCGGAAAAAAGCCGGATTCTGTTCCGTCAGGTATTGCGGGGTGAAGCAGAGTCAGTATATGTCAGTTTCAAGGAGATAATCCAGCAATATTTTATCAATGGTAATTTCAGCACCTATATGCAGAATCTGCTGTTGGACGACCTGCAGATCAATCTGGTAAAAATCATAGAATTGCTGGAAATGGAGGAAGAACAATACAAGGAATATTATCTTATGCTGGAGCAGAATCACAATGGGAATCTGTTGGATCGAATCCGAATTACACAAAGTATATATCTACAGACCAGTCAATATGTATATGAACAAAAAACAAAAAAAACCTTCGACCTGGCGGCAATCACTGCTTACATAAATCTGAATTTCGGAGACAGCAGTCTGTCCTTGACCAGCGCAGCAGAAGCACTCCGGATGAACGAAGGCTATCTGTCCGGCAGATTCAAGCAGGAAACGGGGATCAATTTCTCCGCGTATGTGGAAAAGGTCCGGATGAATAAAGCCAAGGAACTGTTGAAAGCAGGTAATTTAACCATAAAAGAAATAGCAGCATGTACCGGGTATACTTCAGAGAACTCCTTCTGTCGTGCGTTTAAGCGTGTCACAGGGGTAAGTACCTCCGGGTGGAAGAACATTGACTCCAGGGAATAAACCCGCATAAATAAAGGGAAACACAGGATTGAATATTCATTTCAGGGCAAGTGAATATTCAATTTTTTTATGCCTTTTTTCGCGGGGAAAGTGTATATGCCAATATGAGAAGTGTATATATACAGAGCCTGGAAACTGTGCTTCAATAAAATCCAACAGGAAAGGAGACAGACTGATGACAATGAAAAGTATAAAAAAGCATCGTCCGGCAGACCGGAACAGCCTGCTGAAATATTTCAAAAACCATTGGGAACTATATATAATGATACTCCCTCCGGTAATACTGTTGCTTGTTTTTGCATACGGCCCCATGTATGGAGTCATTATTGCCTTTAAAAATTACAAAGCGACTTTGGGAATCTTGGGAAGTCCCTGGGCAGAACAATACGGATTCTATCATTTTATCAAATTCTTTAAGAACTACAACTTCATTGAATGTCTGAGAAACACACTTGTGCTCTCTGTATATTCTCTGCTGGTTACGGTTCCCTGTTCCGTTGTCCTGGCTCTTTGTCTGAATTATACCAAATACACAAAATTCCGCAAAACAGTCCAGATGATCACTTATTGTCCATACTTTATCTCTACGGTTGTCTTTGTGGGAATCATAAGGCTGATTCTGGATACAAGAATCGGTGTGTTGGGTAGTATTGTTTACAATACCTTTGATCTCAATATTATGGGCAGTGCCTCTGCGTTTCCCTCACTCTACGTATGGAGCGGGGTGTGGCAGGGAACCGGTTACGGCGCCATCATCTATCTGGCCACTCTGGCCGGTGTAGACATGCAGCTGCACGAGGCGGCTATTATTGACGGCGCAACTCTGCTCCAGAGAATCCGGCATATTGATCTCCCTGAA
>NZ_JANJZD010000022.1 GCF_024623325.1 Acetatifactor muris | reverse complement strand
AAATGGTGATTTTGTGATAACAGTTCAATCAGTTTCATAATTGACCTGTTATTTTTATGTTCTATTTTCCTCAGCTGATCAACCCCAGCCTCTCCATCTGACGGGCATGCGTTTTCCCTGTGGAAATCAGGTAGATTCTTGTTGTCTCAATACTGCTGTGCCCCAGAACATCTGCAAGTTTTACGATATCTCTGCTCAGACTGTAGAAAGTCCTGGCGAACAAATGCCGTAAATTATGAGGAAACACTTTGGAGGAATTGACTCCCGCTTTTTCGCACAGCTTCTTCATCTCTCCCCAAATCTGCCGTCTGCACAGACTCTTTCCTGTCCTGGTCACAAATATTTCTCCGAATTTAATTTTCTTTTTTTTCGCATAATCTCTCAGTTTTTTACAGAGCTTCCCCGGAAGAAGGATGGTCCTGATCTTCCCTTTCAGGGAGATATCCGCCCGCTTTTTCCTGACGGCCTCCACTGTGATGTATTTCACTTCGGACACACGGATTCCCGTGCCGCAGATGGTCTCCAGCAGAAGCGCAAGCCGGGGATTGTCCATCTTCCCGGCACTTTGCAGCAGGCGTCCGTATTCGGCTCTGGACAGTTCCCTGTCCTGGTCCCGAAAAGTCCGCCGCTGTATCTTCAGAAATTTCACTTTGCATTCTTCCCAGCCCAGAAAACCGAAAAAGCCGTTCAATGACGAAAGCATTGCATTGACGGTAACAGGAGCATAGCCCGCTTCCACCAGTTCGGCCTTCCATCCGGCTGCCGCTTCCTTATCTACCTCAACGTTTCCGGCGAACATAGTGTGTTCTCCACTTTCACACTCTGCTTTCCATGCGGCAAAGGACCGAATATCCCGAAGGTACTTCTGTATAGTGCCCTCCGTATACTCCTCCCGGCGCATGTATTCCCGGTAATCATCCATCATTTTACTGTCAATTCGATGTGCCATGTACATTTTCTCCTTTGTATTTGCGTTTTCTATGAGGCAAAAAGCTCTGACTCAGCCGAATCAGAGCTTGCTCAAATCATACAACCGCTTCAATCAGTATTTTTCCATCATATACTGCTCTCCTCCGTAATCTACAATCACGTCTGTCCGACGCAAGTCCCTGGTCTGGGCCTCAACATAATAGTTCCCCACCCCGTTGATAATGGGACGCAGATAAAGCAGGAAAAGGCGCCTGCCGGCAATTTCTATCCCTCTGGGAAACTTTATAAATATCCGTCTTCTGCATTTCTGCCGCCGAGCGCCTTCTTCTACCAGCTTCCTGATCTCTTCCAGGCGGCTGCTTATATCAACCATGTAATGTCTGTCCGGAACACAGAGTCCCGTAATATTAAATCGTCTCTTCATAGGCTGTTCCCCTGCCCTTCCATGATTGTAATCAGTTTACCATGATTTTCGAATCATAACAACTGTATATCTGTTCCACCTTCCGTATCTCATCCGGAATCCGGATTTTCGCAGGACACATGGCAAGGCAGGGCATATCGGCGCAGGTTCTGCAGTGTCCGGCGCTCTCCTCAATGCCCAGTCCCAGCTTGCGCAGCGCCCAGTATTCTTTCCCGAGAAAATAATACTGGTACTGTCTGAAAATGGTATGAATCTCCGTGCCGTAAGGACACACACATCTCTGACATCGGTTGCAGGGAATGGGAGTGTATACTTTCTCCAGAGCAGCCAGTACCCGCTCAAAGGGAAGGATCCCTCCCTCTGTCTGCCCACAGGAATTGCTTTCCGCCTGTTTCCTCCAGCCAAATGCCGCCTCAGCCTGGGCGATGGTGCCGATTCCAATCAGCGCGCTGGAAACCGGGTAGGAAAGCACCCCGCCCACCAGAATCTCAACCGGGAACAGCGCAGGCAGAAGCCCCGCCGCATATACCTTGTTCACCAGAAATCCCTTCTCCCGGAAAAGCGGTTCTTTCTGCATCCGCTCCAGCATTCCCCTCTCCAGGATATTGCCGCTTCCCTGCAGCACATCCACGCGGGTATCCCCCGCCCCTCTCAGCAGAATGTCATAATAATGAGACGCAATGCCTGTAAATCTTATTTTTCTCTCCTGCTTCAGTTCCGAAAGCGCATCCAGCGCGCCTCCTTTCCGAAATACTTCTTCCTCGTGGTCTCCGTCCACCTGATGGACAAAATAGATATCTGGACAGGTACCCAGTGTTTCGCAGGATGTCATAACCGCCCGATACATTTCGTTTCCGTCAAAAAACCGGGCCTTATCCGAAATCACAATCCGGTCTCTCCCCACAGATTCCGCAAATCTGCCCAGCTTTCTCTCCGCATCCCCGTACTCCGGCACAATGGCGGTATCGTACAGATTACAGCCCAGGCGGAAAGCATGCTGCAGCACTGCAAGCGCTTCCTCATCATCCAGATTGTAATATTCCGGCAGCACCGGCACGCTTCCCTGCAGAATCGGAATTGTCCCGAAGCTTACTTCCGATACATTAAGTCCCGTATGGCCCAGTTTACGATACTTCATCACTTTCCACCCGATTTCCTCATATTCTCTTCGGGGCTATTCCATCGCTGACACAAAATCCGGGGTCCGGGCCGTCCCCTGGCCCGGCCTTTCCGGGACTACCCGGATTCTTCACCCCTTCCGGAACTTCCCCGCAGAAAGCAAAGGCCTCTCTGCCCACCCGTGTGAGCCCCGCCGGAAGGTTTATCTTCCTTAATCTGTGACAGCGGTAAAAGGCCCTGTCCGGAATCTCCTCCATCTCATCGGACACCAGAATCTCCCGCAGAGAGGTACAGTTTTCGAAAGCGCCCGTTCCCATCCGGCAGAAACGTTCTGAGAAATCCACCTTCTCCAGGGCGCCACAGCCGGAGAAAGCTCTGTCGCCCACCTCACGCACCTTTCCTGCGCCCCGGACTTCCCGCAGCCATTTGCAGCCTGCAAAAGCCCGCTTTTCAATGGTCTCCACCGTATCGGGAAGTATGATTTCCGTCAGCAGATTCCCGTCCTGAAAAGCGCCTTCTCCGATAGCGGTAATTCCCTCCGCCACCCGCAACCGGGAAATGTTGCCGGTACATTCCACAAGCCGCCCTTTCTCATCTGTCTTAAAGCAGTTCATGCTGTCCATCACAGCCTGCCTGGCCAGAGCCGGAAGCTCCCTGTCACGGTCCCCGATCCCGTTGATCCGGACCCGCGTACCGTCAGCCAGGGTCAGCTCCTCCAGCCAGATACAGTTGCGGAAGGCATATTCCTCCACCCGGACCCTTTCGGAGAGAAACCGAATCCCACGTATCTCCATACCATTGGCGAAGGCCCAGCCGCAGACCATCCTGATGTCCTCCGGCACCACAACCTCCCCCACACATCCCGAGCCGTCCAGAAGCATATGGTTTACTGTCACCATGGGCGACTCCTGTCTGCGCTTCTCCATCCACGCCGTGCCGTGAAACGCTCTTGCCCCGATATAATCCACGCTGTCCGGAATCTCGATCTCTTCCAGCATCAGCACATCCCGGAACACTTCCGCCTCTATTCTCCGGATCCCCCCGGGAATCTTCACCTTCCGGCCTGCGCCCCTGTATCCGGTGAGATTTTCTTCTCTTTCCACTGTAAAGCAGCTTAAGGCACTCTGAAAAAGCAGACGGGCCATTTCCGGAATCTGTTCCGCCAGTAAATCATTATAATGAAGCAACTGCCACGCCTGCCCCCGGATAATCACCCGGCGCAACCCGGTACAACCGGATAAGGCATACTCCCGCAGCAGAATCCTGCCCTGCTCTCCCGAAAGGAATATCTCCTCCAGATTTCCGCAGTCTTCAAACCCGTGGGCGTTCACACAGGCCTCATCCCGGAACACCGCCCGCTTCAGACTTTCACAGCCGGAAAAAGCATACTCTCTCACCACATAAATGCGGCTGAAGTCAAAAATCCGCAGACTGCGGCAGCCTCTGAAAGCATTGGCCTTCACTGCCCTTACGCCTTCACAGATGCATTCTTCCAGCTCCCTGCACTCTTCGAAAAGTCGCTCCGCAATAAGGGAAACGCCCTCTACCTCTGCCCTCACAAGGGAAAAGCAGCAGGCAAATGCCGCGGCGCCCAGCTGTGTCACATGCACATCCACCTCCTGCAGTGCAGTACATTTCTCAAAAGCACGGGCATGCACCCGGCAGGCTCTCTGCGGAAACACTACCTCTGCCAGTCTGCCGCAGCCCCAGAAAGCCCCTTCTCCGATTCGCTCCAGACTCTCCGGCAGCACCACTTTCGTGATCTCACGATTTCTCTCAAAGGCAAACGGCGCAATTCCCGTAATCCCTTCCGGAAGCCGCACTTCCCCGCCGCAGCTTCCGCCGGAGACCACCAGGGTACCGATGACGACAGGCGCCTGTTCCCCGCAGGCTTCGAACGCCGTTTCCGCAAAGCTTCGTTCCCCCACCCACAGGCGCTTCTCCCGAAGCTTTACCTTCTCCGGCCTGAGACTCACACAGCCTGCAAAGGCCTCTTTTCCGATATCCGAAGTCTGCTCCAGACAGATATCGCTCAGGCTCCCGCAGTGATAGAAGGCCCGCTCTCCCACCTGATGCCACTCAGCCCCTTCCACTGCCTCCAGTTCCCTGCAGCCGGAGAAAACTTCCGCCTCCACCGCTTTCACCCCGACAGGCCAGCAGACACGATGCAATGTGGTACAACCCTTAAACGCAGCCGGCCCAATCCATTTTACAGTCTCCGGAAGATGGATTTCTCTCAGACGTTCATTCCCATAAAAGGCTCCTCCCGCCACGATTCTGACCCGCTCCGAAAGCCAGATCTCTCCATCCAGATTCCTTCCGTCCCATATAATTTCTTCCTCCGTCACCTGCCCCTTCTCCAGCCAGTGCTCCAGGAACAAGGTCCCATCCCACACATTTCTCCCGGCGGACTGCAGGGAATCCGGCAGAACCACCCGCCTCAGAGAATTACAGCCATATGCCAGTTTATCCGCCATATGGCAGACTCCCTCCTTCAGCACCAGCTCCCGCAGCCGGCTGCATCCGGAAAAAATACCTGTGCCGTAATCTTTCCCATTGCCGGCCATCCATACTCTTTTTACACCGCTCTGTGCAAAAGCCAGACTGCCCGCATAGGTTATCCCGGACAGAAGGCGTATCTCTTTCAGCGCCCGACAGCGGTAAAAGGCCATCTCCCCCACAAAAGTCAGGCTGTCCGGAAGGCGCACTTCCCCCAGAGAGACACAGCCGTTGAAAGCCTGCTCTCCGATTTTCCAGACTTTTTGATTCCATTCAATCTCCTTCAGCGCCCGGCAGTGTCGAAAAGTTCTCTCCTCCACAGTAAGAAGCCCTGGCGGAAAGCTGACTCGAAGGAGCTTTACACAGTTTTCAAAGGCACCGGCGCCAATCCGCTCCAGCTTATCCGGAAATGAAATCGACTGCAGCAGCAGACAGTCCCGGAAGGCACCGGCACCGATCTCCAGAAGGCTCTCCGGCAGAATCACCCGGTCAATGGCTTCATTTCCGGCAAACGCTTCCTGCGCAATGACGGTAATTCCCTTCGGCACCGCCACTCTCGACTCTGTGCCCAGGTACTTCAGCAAAATGGTTCCGCTGATTCTGAAATTCCCCAGCACCTGCCTGTAAATCGTCCGCACCAGTTCGGAAGCATTCTCTCCCTCCTGCATGTAAAGCCCCTCTATCTCATGCAGCGCACCGTCCCCTGTCCGTACTTTTTTCAGCGAACTGCAGTTTTTAAAAGCGTCTTCGTGGATGACAATGTCCTCCCGTGCAAAGTCGACCGCTTCCAGGTTAATGCAGTTGCGGAATGCACGGCTGTCAATCTCTTCCAGGGATGAGGGAAGCTTTACGGAGAGAATGCCTCTTTTATCATAAAAACAGCTCTTACCGATCTTCCGGATGCCCTCCGGAATCTCCACATGCTTCAGATTCGTCCGGAAGGTAACCAGGCATCTGCCGTCCAGCTCCATCATCCGCAGCACGTCCACTGCTACAGTCTTCACCAGCTCCGGCAGCGGCAGATCTCCGGCCACCGCTTCCACCACATTGGGGAATCTGTACCTGCTGCCTCCTGCAAATGAAACCTCCTCCAATGCCCCGCAGCCGGTGAACACGTCGCAGATACAGTCCTGTTCCAGCTCCTGTGATATCTCAAGTCGTTCCAGCAGCACATCATTTACGAACACCTGACTCCCCAGCCGCCGCACCCCCGGTATCCTGGCTTCCTTCAGACTGTCGCAATAGAGAAACACACAGTCACCCAGCTCTTCCACGGAAGTCGGCAGACTGATTCTCTTCAGGGCATGACACCGATGGAAAGCATATTCCCCAATATAACTCACACCGGTTGGAATCTCCGCCACTTCCAGCTTTCGGCAGCCCTTAAAGGCCTCCGCCTGAATCCTGCGCAGGCCGGACGGCAGCACTACCTTTTTCATGGAGACGCAGGCCTTGAACGCCCCTTCCCCAATGGTGTGAATTCCGTCCGGCACTGTCACCAGCTCTTCTCTCCCTGTATATAATTCCAGAATTCCGTCCCCAATCCAAAAGTCTTCCGTCATTGTTCCGCCCTTTCCCATGCTTTTATCCGGCTGTCCGGCCTTCTTTTTTCTGGTTCGCCCTGTGTCTTCGCCGGCTTTCTCTTTTGCTGGTTCGCCCCGTGGCTTCGCCGGCCTTTCTCTTTTGCTGGTTCGCCCTGTGGCTTCGCCGGCCTTCCTTTTTGCTGGTTCGCCCTGTGGCTTCGCCGGCCTTCCTTTTTGCTGGTTCGCCCTGTGGCTTCGCCGGCCTTCCCTTTTTGCTGGTTCGCCCTGTGGCTTCGCCGGCTTTCTCTTTTGCTGGTTCGCCAAGTGGCTTCACCGACCTTCTTTTTCGTCTCCCTTGACACAGGTTTCCGCCGGCGCCGTCTCTCCCCTCACCCGGGAAAAATCAATTCCACCACTTCCCTGAGCGCCTCCAGACTGCCGCTCCGATACAGCCGCTCCTTATATTTCTTCGTCCCCTTTCGCTTCTTCATGCCGTAAGATGCCAGCTTCCGAATATAGGCAAGGGTATAAGTCTCGTCATAGTACCTGCGGGTCAGCTCCATCTGTTCCAGAATCACCTGCCTGGCGTTCTTCCCGGAAGGCCTCCCCGTCAGCTCGGCAAATATAAAAGGATTCTCCAGCGCATAACGGGCAATCATAATCCCGTCTGCTCCCGTTCGTTCCATCATGCGCTCCCCATCCTCCGCGGAATAGATTCCGCCGTTGGCAATCACCGGAATGGAGACCGCCGCCTTCGCCCGGGCAATCTCTTCGTAAGAGGGTTCCCCGTCGTACATCATGCTTCGGGAACGGCCGTGAATGGTAATCATATCCGCCCCGGAGTCCTCACACATCCTGGCAAATTCCGCCGCAAACAGATCGTCCGCCCGGATACCGGTACGACATTTTACCGTCACAATCTTCCCGCTTTTCCTGCATCCCCGGATAATGGCGGAAGCCCTCTTCCAGTCCAGCATCAGCGCGCTGCCCTCTCCGCTTTTGAACACATTTGGCACCGGACAGCCCATGTTAATGTCGATAATGTCAAAGTCCCGCAACAGCTCGCTGCAGGCCATCCTCTCCATCACCGCGGGATTCCCGCCCAACAGCTGAACCGCCCTGATTTTCTCCTGCTTTGTGGTAAACAACAGCTTCCTTGTGGCCATATCCTGATATTTCAGCCCGTTGGCGCTGACCATTTCCGTAAAGCACAGACCAGCCCCCATCTCACAGGCCAGCATTCGGAACGGATAGCAGGTATAACCGGCCAGGGGCGCCATCAGCACATTGGAGGGCAGCAGCAATCCGCCCACACGTAATTTCCTGATCTCCATATCTGTTCCCGCACACCTCTTATTTCAGCCCAAAAATTCTCTCCGTATTCTTCCGCGCGTTTTCGGCCAGCTCTTCCTCGGATACTTTCATATATTTCGCCAGCTCTCTCACCACATACCTGACATTCTGCGGCACGTTGGTCCTGTCCAGGCCCAGCACATTCTTCGGTGTCAGATAAGGCGCATCCGTCTCCACCAGGATCCGATTCAGCGGAATCATCCGCACCGCCTCCCGCAGTTCCCTGCCCCGCCTGTCATCACAGATCCACCCGGTGATTCCAATGGAGAATCCCATGGAGAGATACTGTTCCAGTGTCTTCCCGTCACCCGTAAAGCAGTGTACCACAGACCTGCCGCAGATATCCTGATGCTTCTTAAATCTCCTGATAAAGTCTCCCGATGCGCTGCGCTCATGAAGAAAAAGAGGCCTGCCCAGCTTCTCCGCCAGCACAATATGCTTTTCCAGACATCTGATCTGGTTCTCTTTGGTGGAAAACATCCTGTCATAATCCAGCCCGCACTCACCCACCGCAACGATTTTCTCATTATGGGTCAGAATCTGCTCCATCAGCGCAAAATCCTCCTGCCTGGCACGGTCCGCATTATGGGGATGAATTCCGGCTGTCCCGAATACATTGTGATTTCTCACAAATCCGTCGATTTTCGCATTTTCACTTCCATCCGTTCCGGTAAGGATGCAGCACACGCCATTCTCCTCCGCTTCCCGAATCACTTTTTCCGGGTCCGGAAATTGCCTGCAGAATAAATTTAATCCAATGTCATAGTATTTGACTTCCATATTCCTGTTCCTTCCGTTGGTTTTCTTCCTGATTTTAATCCAAGGTCCATTATACACATTACTGACGCAATACTCAACCTTTGGCTGGAAGTCCTTTCAATCTGTGCCTCCAGCCCTCACTGTTGTCGTCCTAAGGGGCGTAAGTGTACACCTGACCTGGAAAATTTTATGAGAAATTCAGTTTTCAAAAGGCATTGCCTGATATATAATGAAAACAGTGAAAGAAGGAAGGAGGATATGAATCAATGAGCAATGCAATAGAAGTCATCCAAAAGAGAAGTTCCACAAGGGGATACACAGATGAGCCGCTGACGGATTCGGAGCTGAATACCCTGCTTCACGCGGGCCTTCAGGCGCCTACTGCCGCAAACAGGCAGGAAATCCATTTTACGGTACTGAAAGGTGACAATCCTGTTCTGACAGAACTGGAAGAGGAGAAAAATCGTCTCCGCAATCTTGTGAATCCGCCTCACAACTTTTATTACGAGGCTCCCACAGTAGTTATCTTAAGTGCAGACAGCACTTTTCACTGGAGCGAGCTGGACGCCGGGATTGCCGTGGAAAATATGGCGCTTGCGGCGGAAGAGCTGGGCCTGGGCAGCCTGATTATCGGCTGCATTCGGGACGCGATGCAGGGAGAAAAAAAGTCCTGCTTTTCAAATGCTCTGAAGTTTCCTGAAAATTATGAGTATAAAATCGCCATCGCTTTCGGACATAAAGCGGTTACGAAGGAGCCGCATACCTATGATGCGGATGCACAGGTTACTTATCTGTGAGGAAGGGATACATAAACTCCCCCCAGTACGGGTTACTCAATCAGCCGTACTGCGGGGAGTTTCTTCTTATTTAAATTGAAACTGAGCATATATCCTTTCTTCCGGCGGAAATAATCCAGGTACGCCGCAAGCTGGCTTTCTCCTCTCTCATTGTACTCGTTCCCACGCCAGATCTTCATCTCCACAACGAACTGCTCGCCACGGTAGTCTACCACCACATCCGTCCGGCCCGCATCCCGGGTCTGAGCCTCCAGGTAATAATTCCCTGTGCCGTTGATAATGGGATTCAATAAAACTGGTTCCTGTCACTCTGTCCCTGTTTGAATACATCACTTCGGATTGATTCCTCAGACATAAACAGATTCAATAGATACATCTCAAAGATACGGTTTGCAACGACTATCTGTCCGTCTTCTTCTTTCAGAAATCCAAACATAGTCCCCAAACTGACAGATTTAATCCCAAGACTAAACGATAACCTCTGCCCTTCATACAGGATTTGTTCCAGAACATCCTTCAGATCCGGGTACAGATCCAACTGACGTGTCATGCTGTCAAATAAAGGAATTCTTGTCTTCAAAATGATTGATACTGCTTCTCCAATTCCTTCTTTCGACCAAACGCTCCCCTGATCTGCATACTCCTCCTTTTCAGGCAGACGTTCATCCAATATCTTACAGATTGCAGACACCAGATAGGGGTAGCCCGATGTATATTGGTAAATCTCTTCGGCCACTGCGGCTGTATCCATTCCTGTCCGGTGATCCGACTCATATTCCTCAAGCATATCCCTGATCTGAGCGGAGGAAAGGTCCATTTCAACATTGAATTCCGCCGCGATGTTCCAGGGACTGTTGTATTGATGCTCATCATCCGGGCGTATTTTCAGCTTCAAATTTTTAATGTCATACACACCTGCCAGTATCACCGATTGAAAAGCAGGACTGAAATCCCTGTCAAGATAGTAACGCCGCAGCTGTGCCAGAAAGTCAATAAATACCTGGTTATTTGATGCGCTGTCCACTTCGTCTATTATCAGGACCATGGGCTTTTCCGCCGTCCGGCACATCCCGCTGAGACACCGGAACAGCTTGTCAATTCCAAGCCTTTTCTGATCTCTCAGCGCAATCAGATTCCGGTAAGCTTCCTCGCTCACCGCATCCCGCAGTTCCTCTCTTCCGGAGAAGATTTCTTCCAGATAATCGATAAAAGAAAGTACAAAGGCGGATCCGTCCACAAAGCAATCCGACCCAAGGGCCTGGAAGTCCATAGGCAGAACCGCATAGTCATTCTTCAGATATTCCGCCAGCGCTCTGAGCGTTGTGGTTTTCCCATACTGTCTTCCCCGATTGATGACAAAGTATTTCCCCCGGTCCACATACAATCGCTTTATCGCATCCAATCTGTCATCAAGCCGTACCATATAATGAATCCCCGGTCTGCAGCATCCTTCTGTGTTGAAATAACGCTCCATTCGCTTCTTCCTTCCTGTCCGCCATGCTCTCTGCCATTCATTTCATTTTAGCATGATGTACAGAATCTGTAAACACACGAATAATGGCTCTGTGAACGAAGATTCCCGTCATAAGGGTTATCAATAAGCCATCATGAGCACTGTGGGGGGAATTTATACTGAAAAAACTTATCCTTGACTCTCTTCATGCTTCTCCATATCCTTCAACTGCGTCGTGCTGATTCCTTCCGTATAAGGAAAAAATATCAGATCCGATCCATGCCTTCGCAGAAAGTCCCTTTTCGCCTGCCATTTCGGCTCATTCTCATAGTCGCTCCCCGAAAACTGCGCATCAAAGTGATATCTGCGGTATGCCTCATCTGTGTCTCCTTTTTCCACCGGTATCTCCACTGCCTCATCCACATACCGGCACGCACGCACAATGGCAATTCGCTCTGCAAAAGGAATCCGGGGCGTCGATTTCTTATGCCTTATCACCCCCTCATCTGTCACAACCCCGACAATCAGATAATTGCACTGTTCTTTGGCACGCCTCAGCAGATTAAGATGCCCTATATGAAAAAGGTCGAACACCCCCGCCACATATCCGATATTATATTTTTTACTTCCCGGCACCTGGACAGGTGAAGCTTGTTCCCGGTTCTGCCCATTATCGTTTCCCTGCTCCTGCACAGAACTACCTGAATCACGATAAAATGTATTAGGATCATACACGCTGAAATTTGAGATACCTTCTTTTTTCAGCTGTTTTACCACCGGCATATAATTTCTGATACAGATCATTACCTTGTACTCCGCAGGATTCATCTCTTTCAGAGCAACAGGGGCAAGCACCGGCAGACCGTCAATCTCCATTCCCCAGCGTCTTTCGTCATTGTCCAGATACCCGCTTACAGGATAGACCCCATCATATTTCTCTCTGAACCGCTTTGCATATCTCCCGGAACCGAACAGGTACAATCTGCGCCCTTTTGTGTGGTGGAAAATATCCTTAAAAATCATGGGATATTCTTCTTCGGAATAATTCATCCGCCGACGATTCTCCATCACAATGCCGGACTCTCGCCTGCCCTCCTTAAAATAATCCGATAGTCCATCGTCATCCCGCAGAATATTCAAAAATCTGCTGATAAATTTCTGAAATAATTCCATATGCTTTAGCAGTCCATATCGCTCAAAAAGCTCCTCTCTGGGCAAAATTGCGTCAAGCTGGTCATTAAACTTATAGATAAATTCAATGGTTCGAACCAGAATCGCCTTCATCGGAACATTTTCAAGGAATAACTCCTGATCATAAAATATAAACTCATTCTCATAATAAAAACAATTCAAAGACACCAGATCAAGGTATCCTCTCTTCAGAATTACACCCAGCTCCTCCCGTTCCTCCCGAGATCCAAAAGCAATCTTCTTCCACTTATCTCTGTTGGGATCATCCTTCCTGCGCTTCTCCCATCCCGGCTCAAACTGCTCCCAGTTTACCTCATGGGCAGCCACAGGTTCCGACGAATGTAGAAGGATATCCCGAAAATTGTCCATCTGCTTTAGAAATGCCGCTTTGTCATGTTTTAACAGTTCCCTGAAGTAATCATTGGCAGGAATCCCCGTTACATACGGCATAACAAAAGCCGCCTCGCGAAGCTCTGCGGGAATCATCCTGACGCCGCAGGAAGACAGATATTCATTATTGTCAGAAAGCTGCTGTAATTTCATTTTTCCGGGCTGATACAGCGCACGTTTCTCCACAAAGCCATCTCTGTGCAGGATAGTAGCCATGGCATTTTCTACTCCCCGTTCTCCGGAAAGCGTAACCTGATTCACAGGTGACAAAGAACCCTCAGGCACACACTCGATAAAGAATCCGTTTGCCATGCCGTGAAGCAGACCATTTGCAAGCAGGGACGGATACAGTTCCTCTTCAAAAAGGAATACAGTGTCCGGATTGTTGTATTCCGGGAAAATCCTGATATCGAGGGACTCATTCGGCATATAATCCTCTGCAAGAAGCAGCTGAGGATTGGATATCCTGGGAAAAACAGAAAAGACACGGCGCTGTCTGAATCCTGCTTCCTCCAGAAATTCCATCAGCTCTGCTTTCGCATAAGCCCTGCCTTTCATCTCCTCCCGCTCCTGGGGATATAAATGTACATAATTCTCCACGCTGTCATAAATTTTGCCGCTGAAGGCATCCTGATCTCCGCAAAAATACCGGATTCCCAGGCGATTATCTGCCGCCAGCAGGAATCTGCCATCCGGCTTCAGCAAATTGTGGATGTGTTTCAGGACCGTTGCCGGATTATGGGCATACTCAATGATGTCTACCGCAATGATGATGTCGTAACCATCTCGTATCCCCTTTTGCAAAGCAGTACCTGCGGCTTTCCCGTCCAGCAGCTTTGACATCACTGGCATATCCAGCCTCTCCAGCTTCAGCCGCTCCACGCACATTCCTTCTTCCAGCGCCTCCGCTGTCAGCCTGCTGCTCCCATGTTCACATACCACGCATGCCACTTTGCTTTCCCGTTTTATGTCATACCATTTTATTATGGCTCCGGGTAAATTTCTTCGCCTCTGCTCTGCTGTCATCCCGCTCATTCCTCACCTATATAAAAGATCAAATTTTGCCAACTCTAAAATCAAAGCCCTCTCATAAATAGATTCGTGCTTCCGAACGCATTCAGAGGAAGCCTGTATATGGATATATTTTCTTTCCTGATTCCTCTCTCTGTCAGCTGTTCCAGTATTTTCTCCGGACATGCCCTGTTTGCCACCAGATAATGCGCCTCGGGATAGCGCCTGACTGCTTCCTCCGGCGGCAAAATTTCATGTCCCAGATAACTGCCGCCCCATTTTTCCCTGGCATTATCACAGACGGCTACTATATTCTCCAGACCGTTCATCCTGAGAAGGCATAATGCAAATCTGGCTGCCTTTCCGGTACAGAACAGGACAAGCTGCTTTTTGCCGGCCATCTCCCGGACAAAAATATCATAAATATCGTAGTCGGCCTTCGCTTTAATGGCAATATAGGCCTCATAGGCCTCCGGCTGCTCTGTGAACAGACGCATCTCTATCCAATGCTGGGGAACCATTTCTTCCTGTTTCAGCAGCCCTCTTTCCCGATCCCCGATCATAATTTCCCGGAATTCATCAAGCACTGACAATATCGCTTCATCCGGCTGGCTGTGTTCCCGGAATGTGGTATAGGGAGAAAGCGCCATCATCACAGTCTCACGAGCCATAAAAGCCTGCCTGGCCCTGTCTGTTATACCATATTCCGCCATCCTTTCCCGCACATATCTGCACTCCGCCAGATTGAACCTGGCAAAATTGGAATTATATGTAGAAGAATTGGCGTTATCCCTTCTGTATCGGTAACATAGATTGTCTAAAAACATTCCCCGCCGAAGATTCATATCTGTCAGATAGCGAAAACCACAGTCCTGAAATGCTGCTCCCGGACTTTCATTCAGCCGGATTCGAAATTCCCGCAAAAAAGATACTTTATAGATGCCGTTCCATATATAGATATCCGGGGATAATCCTTTTTCCTCAAAATATTGAGATGAAATAATTCGTCCCGTATCGCCCAAGGGCTGTTCCAAAAGATGCCTTTCCCCTTCATAAGGCGTGACCAGCGTATAAAAACCTGCTTTCGCATAATCAAGGTGGTTCTCAACCGCAGCCTTATACAGCACCTCATACATGTCGGTGCTGATGCAGTCATCCGTCTCCACAATTCCCAGATACTCACCTCTGGCCAGGCTGATACCCAGATTGATCTGATAGCCATAGCTTTTTTTATCAGAATGAATCAATTGGATACGGCTGTCTCTGTCGGCATATTCCCTGATAATCTCACAGGTTCCGTCTGTGGATCCTGCATCAATGCATAAGATTTCCAGATCCGTCATTGTCTGTCCTATCACACTCTCAAGGCATTCCCTGATATAAGCTGCCACGTTGAGAGATGGCAGAATCACTGTTATTTTGGGCATGATGTACCTCCATTAGCCTTTTATACAATTCCCGCCGGCAGCTTCTCTATCACCCGGCTTTCTTCGATTCCAAGTGCTATAAGCTGGTTCCGCACCTGGTCCCTGCCTTCCTTCATGGATAATAGCACCACCTGGTTCCTGTCACCTGCCATCTGTGCCAGTTCCATGGGAGAGATAACAGGAATACCAAATTTTTTCTTTCCATGCAGCTCTTCCTTATTATCGCAAAAAGCATCCATGCGTATCTGATTTCGGTCACAGAAAAGCATAAGCCTCTCCCCTCGTATACCGCATCCAAATATCACCACCGGGCGATTTGCTATCATGCAAAGACAATCCTGCACAGCTTTTTTCATCGCGTTCTCTCTGTCCGCAAATCTCCTGGCATAAGCCTCCCGCGCTCCAAGCAGAAGTCTCAATCTCTCCCACGTTTCTCTCCCATACATGCTTTCCTTCAGAAGGCCCTCATCTACAGCATCAGAGATCTGCCTTTGAAACCATTCACAGGGTTCCTCCAGCCTGTCATCCTTCCATTCTCCATGAAAATTCGACAAAATCTGTTCATATTTTGTCAGAAAAGCAATACTCATCGTAAAGTAATAATAGTTACGATGCGCACCTTTTAAGCTGCCGATAAAGTTCTGCTGTTCATTCAGCCAGCGGAATTCTCCTTCATAATACCGAAGCCCTTCCGCACATCCCGAGGAAGCCTCTTCCCGTCCCTGCCTGTACCGGTAAAAGCTTTTGTCAATATATGCTGCCCTTTTTGCATAGGATTTCACCTGCTGCAGGAACCCCATGTCCTGGAATGCCGCTCCCGGCGACTCATGCAGCCGTATTCCATTTTGATTCAGGAATTCTCTGTTATAGATCCCTTTCCAAAGCACATAGTCTGTGGATCTGAGCACAGCAATCCTGTCCGGCCCCAACACCTGCCCATACCAGTCATGGACCGGAGTCGGAAATATGTCGCTCTCTTCCTGCCCCATATCCCTCCACGCTACATCTGAAAAAATATGCTGTCGCGTAAAATAATTACATCCATTCTGAAGTCTGATAAAGGTATCAAAATCCGTAGCCACATAATCAAGCCTGTCCTCTTCCGCTTTTGTATACAGGCATTGGTACATGTCTTTCTCTATCCAGTCATCCGTCTCCAGAATAGCCACATATTTTCCCCCTGCATGGTCCAGCCCCATGTTGACCTGCCGGCCATAGCTTTTTATCTTGCTGTGAAGCAGAATAATTCTGGAATCCCTGTCGGCGTACTCCTTCAGAATATCCGCCGTACCGTCTGTGGACCCTGCATCTATGCAGATAATCTCCAGTTCCTGCAGCGACTGGTTCATAACGCTGTCCAGGCATTCCCTTAAGTATGCTGCCACGTTCAATGATGGCAGGATAACTGATACTTTTGCAGCCATTTCCACAAGACCTCCCAAACTCACAGGGCATACATCACTGTCTCATACTTTGTGTCGGAATACTGCCGCACATAAATCCTGTACTCCGGATTCATTTCTTTCACCATCACCGGAATCCCGAATAAATCATCGGGTTTATGGTACAGACAGATGGCCAGTTTCGGTCTGTAATCCCTGATAATCTTACGGCACCCTTTCAGAGCTTCCTGTTCGGCGCCTTCTATATCCATCTTAATGAAGGTAGGCGCATAGTCATACACAACCTCATCCAATGCAACTACCGGCACCTGGCAGTTTCCTTCTCCCTCTGCCACATGGGAACCATCCGTCCCTTTCGCCTCAAACTGCAGGGTTGTATTTTTGCTCCATACACCGCACATATGCAATTCACAGGAATTTTTCCCGAGATTTTTCTCTATCGCTTCCTTCTTACACAGTTCAGGTTCAAATATAACGATTCTGTCATATTTTCCTCCACATCGCTCGATAAACTGCAAAGAAGTATCCCCGTCAAAACCTCCACAGTCAATAAAAACTTCCTTGTCTGTCAGTTCCACTTTTTCATCAAAATAGGATTCCTCATGAGGCCTGACTACATCTGCCATGCTGCGCATCAGGAACATCTTCCGCATCCTTGCCAGGTACACCCTCCTGGAAAAGTCATCCGCCAACAGCTGATAAGCCTTTTTGTATTCCTCTAAATGTGACTCCAGCCATTCCACGGTCAGCCTGTCATAATATTCCCGCATCACAAGAATCTGCTTTCCGGCAAATCCCTGTGCTCGTAACTGCCTGCAAATGGAGTCACGATCCTCATCTTCCACAACACTCACAAGTACTACTACATTTTCATCTGTATTATCCAGGAATTCCGGCTTCACGACTCTGACCCCTGTGACCATGTCCTTATCTGTCTGGCCGCGATTATCACAGAAACAAGACACCTCAATCCCGACTCGATGCAGCATATCATATACTTTATGTCCGCAGTCTCCTGCTCCAAAGATTATCAACTGCTTCCCCTGACTATCCACCATTTCTCTGAATGTCTCCAGATCAACCTGATTCCTGATCATCTCGACTGTCCTGTAAAATTCTTCCATCTGCTATTCTCCTTTTGCTTCTTACGCTTCAATATGCTGACAGCCACAGGTTATCCACACAGTTTCCCTTCACTTCCAGTCTAACTGTCTGATTCGGCCTCATGCCGCATCTTCTAAATATGACGTTATTTCTTCACTATTATTACCTGACCTGGATCATGGCTTCTCTGATCTCTCACTTTTCCAGACTTCTCTCAATAGCTTCTCCCAAAATGCTGCCTGGTTCATATGTACCTGCCGTTCATATATTGTACGATGCGCATTCTGTCCCATTTGCTTTAACATGTCACGGTTATGGTACAATCGGCATATTCTGTCAGCAAGGCTATCCACATCTCCTATATCTACAATGTATCCGTTATATCCATCTGTAACGTCATCTGCCGCCCCCGATACATCAGTGATTACCGGTACCGCCCCTGCTGCCATGGCCTCTGACTGAGAAATGCTGTGGCCCTCCCTTTCCGAGCAGCTGACCATGATATCCTGTCTTTTCCAGAAAGTCGGAATATCGCTTCTGTCAATATAACCTTCCAGCCTGATACACCCCTGCAAGCCTTCCGCTTTTATACTTTCCTGCAGAGTCTCACTATAATCTCCTGCCCCTGCAATATTCATCTGGAAACAGATGCCTCTTTCCCTCAGCTTTATTGCCAATACCGGTAACAGATCCGCTCGTTTCGATGTAACTGTCACTCTGCCTGCATATCCGAGCTGTAAGCATGTATTATCTACACTCCATTCTCGTTTTACCGTTTTTCCGAGTGTAACTTTCCATTCCAAATGTTCAATTTTACTCTTCTCCATTCCCAATGACAATAATTTCTCTTCTATCCGGGAGCTGATTACCAGGCATTTGTCAATGTACTCCTGCCACAGACTGTAAGTCTCATAATAGAGTTGATCATCGCTATGCTGTACAGCCACTATCCTGACCTGACCGGGAAACAGCTTTTTGGCAATACATGCAGCCCAGAAGATATTCTGCGGAAAATTACATATCATTGTACATGGAAGATTTTTTATAATTTCTCTCAGACACAGCTCTACTTTATCCTTTTCCCCAAAAAGCTCACTGTACTCCAATATCCTGACCGGAAAAGTTTCGTCTACAGCTCTGGGCCCTGCCTCATCTGCAGCCAGATAAAGTCCCTGATACTCTTTTCCTTTCAAATCCTTTGCCAGACTGTACACCCATGACTCCACACCGCCTAAAACCATACCGTTACGCAAGTCAAATAATATCTTCTTTTTTTCTGAAAGCTTCTTCGATACTACTATGTTTGAAGAAATGACTTGATAAGAAAATACATTATAGTCCATCGTATAACTACAGACTGCATAATATAAGCAATAATCTAATATTTTATGGCTGCCGGCTATGATCTTATCCTTCTCCACTCCAAGCGACAAAATCTGCCGATAGATTTCCTCTTCCCTGCCACAAGTAATAAAAATGTACTCAAAAGATAACATCTGCAGATTATCCGGATGATAAATTAGAATGCCTTCATAGAGACTTCCACTTAATGTTTTATCGTTATCCAGCATTCCCCTGGGCAGAATTCCAAAATCTCTGCAGCATTCCAGCCAATACCGTCCTATTTTTCCTGCACCAAAAAACAGAACTTCTATAGTTCTATATACTTTGTTATCCATAATATATCTTCTCTGCCTCAATCCCCATTTCCTGCAGCTTGTCCCATACCTCCTGCCTTACCGCATCCTGGTGTATGGCAATGATAATTCTGTCAAAAGTATGTGCTCTGATCTCTTCCGGGGATGTTACCTGGAGTCCTTCTGCCTGTAGTCTCTCATAATCCTGGTCAACCCAAAGCAGACTGCTGCACCTGGCATATCTCTGCCTGGCCTGCTCTACATAGGCCTGTCCTACTTTTCCGGCTCCGTAAATGACAATGCTGCCCTGTAAAAGCTCCCATGGGCAGAAATAGGCGATTCCGGGTTTCAAATGAGTGTGCAGATAGCGGTTCCAGCCTGTGAGCCACTTTCCTATCCCTTTCTTCCTGTATTTCTGACACTTTTCTTTGTAATGCATTGCCTTTTCTGATACTGCCAGGGCATAGTCCAGAGAATTCCCCTGATAGACCTCCCGCACATTGCTCCCATCGCCCCAGAAATAAATCTGGCGGAGCTGCTTTGGGGAAACAGGAGGGGCAAACTCGACAATACCTTTTTTTCTTCCACTGGACGAAAAAGGCATATGGCAGAAATATTCCGCAATCCTTCCGGGCGGATTACAGGTAATGACGTCCAGATATTCTTTGGCAATATCAATTCTTACATTATATTTCAATTGATTCTGAAGAATTGCCTGTTCCATATAGCGCACGTATTCCAGTACGGCATCCCGATATTGTAATAAATGATAAGCCTTAATCTGTTCCCCTTCCACCTGGTCCAGAACAGGCAGAATTCTGCCGTTCTCCTCCCTGTAACCTTCTGTCTGGCCATGAGGCGCCCTACATAAAAGCTCCAGCATATAACTTCGTTCCATGTTACTCGGATAAAAATTCAGGAAACTGCACTGTCCCTTTTCCTGGATACTGTCCAATTTAAAATAAAAATTTCTGATTTCACCTGTATAAAAGCTGCCAATCAAAAGGGCAAGACATTTCTGTGTCAAACCTGTACCCGCCAGTTCAACAAATGCAAAACTGCTGTCGGATGTATCTATTTCCTGCTGTAAATATCTAATAACCAGATCCCGCTTTTCTACTTGACTTTCAACCAGATATTCTCTGAACTCTCTATTGTACATGAGATGCTTACAAATATTGTCTCTTTGGAATCCTGATATCTGCAAGTTCTCTCCGCCTTTTTGAAATTTCTCCGGCAAAAAAGATCTTAACTCATCCATTTCTAATTGAAAAACCATTGCCAAATCTTCCAGACTAATAGTCTCATCTAAATTAGACCATTTGAGAATTCTGTTAAAATCTTCCACAGAGCCTTCATAAGCAGGTAATCTCCATACTTTTCTCGAGCCATATATGTAGAATGTCTGAATAGAATACTGCCTTTCCTGTATGATGATATCCGCAATCTGCTTCAGAATCCATCCATCACGAGCCACAAAGTAAAGCCTGTCAATCCCCAGTCTCCCGCTCTCTTGTAATACCCAACTGACATAAGGATATAATACAGGCCCTGCTAAAGAACACCCTGCTTCAAAAGCAGCATCTCCCTTCTCAAAGCTTCTAATATATTTTGATACACCAATTGACATCTGATGGAATACATTTTTACTGCTTTTTTCATATTCCTTGATACTCTCTGGCAAAATATGTATTGTTCTTATGCCCAGTTTGGAAGCTGCTTCAATATCTGCATGTATATTATCTCCATAGTGCTCCCAATGTGAAAACTCTACGTTTTCACATTTTTTCACTATCTGATATAAACCTGTGCTTTTTGTCCTTCCGTATTCTGATGATACATAAATGGGAATGTCCTGAAAGACAGTATCCACTTTACATAACATATGCCGTATAATATCTTTACTGAGGTACATATCTGAAATTAGAACAACTTGCTCACCTCTGGCTTTTAATTTCTTTAGCAGGTTGATATTTTCAAAGAGCCCAAACACGCTATTATATTCCGTTTCCACTTCCAGCTTTTTTAACTGGTTCTGTTGTATTTCCGGGATACATGCCGTAGTCGCCAAGGCATGATAAATATCGTCTAATCTAATCTCATATCTTCCAACTTCACTGGCATGCCTCCTTGCCAGTCCTTCCGCACCCACACGCAATTCATAAAAGTTCTCTGCAAGATAAGGAATATATTCACCCGTTTTCTGTATTCTCTCCTGCATCAGCACAAAAATACCTTTCGGCTCTGTAGTACAGCGTGTTATTAAAGTATCAAAGATGTCAAAAGAATACATGTATCAGCTCCTTTTTTAATCATCTCATCTATTTCTATGCTTTTACAAATTTTACTTTGCACACTTATAACATTTGTGCATGTAACAGATCTGTATCTACCCCCAAAGTATATTCTGTAATCTGTCCATCCTGCATTCCCAAAGCCTTTAACTGTTCCCGCATTTCTCCGGCATGAAACTTACTGGCAATGATATATTGTGCATTTGGATATTTTCTGACTGCCTGTCCTAATTCCAAGACCTCTATTCCCTGTATCCTCGTCTCCTGGTTACCTATATTACTGCTGCAATAAGCTAAAACCATTCCCGATACTCTGCTCTCCAGCAGTATATGACAGAACTTTCCCCATCTCCCACATCCAAAAATAACTACTTTCCGGGACTTTCCTTCTTCAAGCAATTTCCGCAATATATTATCTTTTGTGGTAAAAGATTCTATATACACATCATACAGTTTCTTTGGATCCTCTAAAAAACAAGTCAGTTCATCCCATTCTCCTACATCAAATACAGATTTTTTTAATATATCTTCTTTGACAGCCCCTTTTAACTTTTCTGCCAAAGCGTTAACATCCGGAATCACTTCTTTCCAAAACTCTCCTGAACGCGCCATCATATGAATACGCTCTCTTGTCTGTCGAAACATTTTATAATAACAGACCGAGTACCACTCCACATTCTTCTCCTGTAGCAATTGATCTACATATTCATATTCCTGAACTAAATATCGAAAAGCATTTTTGTTAAAGCAGGAGGATGTCGCATTATCGGTTCTATAACGATATACAAGCCGATCTATATATACTGCCCAGTCAGCCTTGAAATGTGCTTGTAGCATAAATCCAATGTCCTGATACGCCGCGCCAGCGGATTCATTCAAGCGAATATTCTTCATAAATTCTTTTCTGTATATTCCACTCCACAAATAAAAATCATTCAATACCAATTCGGGACTTTTTGAAGGAATCATTTCAACTGCTCCGTCGCAAGCGTCATATTTCTCCTGAGGAAATACTTTTATAAAATGACAAATATTCTCCCCTCTTTGCGTTTCTATAAATGCTTCCGCCACACCTTTCACATAATCCGCTTTTGTACTTTTGGCCGCCCCATATAATATCTCATACATATCCGGCAAAATTATGTCATCGGTCTCTACAATCCCTACATATTCCCCACGGGCAAGCGATATCCCCAGATTTACCTGATAACCGTAGCTTTTCCTGTCAGATTGCATCATGTTAATTCGTTTGTCTAATGCCGCATATTCCTGCAATATTTCCCAGGTCCCGTCTTCCGAACCCGCATCAATTACAAGAATTTCCATATCCTGCATTGTCTGTGCAAGAACACTTTCCATGCATGGCCTTATATATCCGGCAACATTCAGCGACGGCATAATGACAGTGATTTTGGGCATATCCAAGCTCCTTTATTATATAAGCAAAATATGAATCTTACCGATAAAGTTCTCATTCAAAGTCCTGTACATTTCTCTGACATACTTTCCTGCAATCAAAAACTCTGTACCCGAGTACTGTGCAATTGCATCATTTACCCAACAAACAGGTATTCCTTCGATATATTGTCCACTCTTTACAATATTAGAATCACAAAAGCATACTATATTTCTCTTTACCCCGTTCAAATCCATAAAATTCAAAATTCTGTGTCCATAAATTCCAGTACCAAAAATAATGAACCGCCTACTCGTATCCAGTAATTTTTTATCATACAAAATATTCCCTACATACTCCATATTTTCTCCCTGCTTTAAAATCTACTATTTCTTTTTAAGTACAATTGATATAATCAACGGATAGTCCTTGTCCATTTCCCTGAAGTCTTCTTCCCGCAAATCCTCAGCACACAATCCATAAAGCATTGCTATCACTGTTTTCACATTTCCATAAGTTTGTATTTCAATGTTCTCAGCCCCAAACACCGGTTCAAAAAGTGCCTGCATCGCATCTTCATGAAAATTGTAATAACTCCCCCATAAATCTGCGTCATACCTTGAAATCTGTGAAATTCCAGAGACGGTTACCAGCGCACATCCACCCTTTTTCAGCATCTTATAAATATTCTCAGCAGCACTTTTAATATCGTAAATAAACATTAAGGTCTGTGTAATTATCGCACAATCATATCTGCCTTCCTTTATTCCTTCTCCTGTTTCAAGATTACCTTTTACGGCATTATTACCCCAGCCTTCTACATGCAGTATATATGATCTTTCTATTCTGTCCTTTCCATATTGCATCGTGTATGTATTTTCAGCTATCTCAAGACAGTCACCATATATAAGATAACTATTTTCTTCCAAAAATTTTTCTATATAATATCGGTCAATTGCCTTCCCTCTCTCGGTTCCAAATTTTCTGCTGACTGGCTTTGTTTTCATCTGTGCAATAGTATTAATATAAGGATCGTTTCTTTTATACTTTTCCCTTAACAGTTTCCATGCCATCTCCTGAAGATGATCATGATTTTCAATGACCAACTTTTCTCCCGATCCGGCATAATAAATAATCTGATCCGCTTCAGTCCCTAAATACCCATTCCCGTCAAGCATCACTTCCTGGATTTCCGTATAGGGAGGAAACATAATTCCAAACAGTATCTTTCTTCCATCAACGCCAAGTTCATACAACTGTTTCCACATGGAAACATATTGATAGGACATTAAAATAATCCACACATCCTGCCTTAGATATTGCTTTATGTCTTTGGGAGAATAAATTGGTATACCCGTATCTCCGTATATCATTGCTTCCCCGGAAACCTTATTGTCTATAAATCCAACGATATAAAAATGCTCCCTTATATAGTTTGCTTTGTCTTGATATAATTTTCCAGTTCCAAATATAAAAACTTTCTTCATCCTGTTCCTGCCTGCTCATTCCAATAGTCCCTGATTTTTTGTTCAAACTCAACTGGTCCCCAATCTCTGACCACCTTTCGGGGAATTCTGTACAGATCTGTCGATGCACTCCATAAGGCATTTTCTGTAGATGCAGCTTTTCGAATACCATATTTACGACAAATTTTTTCGGTATCCTGATCAAAATCAGCTTCCGGATTACCAAACGGATAGGAAAATACTGTGATTTTCTGGTCCACAATCTGTGCTATGGTATCTATGGATGCTTTTATTTCAAATTCCTGACTTTCCCTGCTTAAACCCGCAAGTGAAGGATGAGATATTGTATGTGCACCTACCGTAATCATCCTGGACCTTGCCAATTCTTTGCAGTCTCTACTGGAAAGAGTCAGATAATGTTTCCTTACTGTTCTCTTCAATCCTCTCCACTTCCATAGTTGCATTAGCCAGTTCTCTCTTTTTTCAAAACTAATATAACTTTTCATCAAATGATGAATACCCATATAGCAGTTTTTCCTATATTCCAATGTGCTCGTATCCCACCGACAGCTAAACTGATCATCAAAAAGTTCAAAATATAAAGGAAACTCATTTCCTTCCAGTAAAAGGGCCTCCAGTTCATCCCACCATAATTCCATGTCCTGTCCCATAGTCCCAGTACTGACAAATATCGTTGCCGGCACTTCCAGTTCCTCCAGAACAGGCAATGCATATTCCAGATTGTCAAGATACCCGTCATCAAAAGTAATTGCCACAGCATTTGAATCTAACATAGACCAGTCATCCTCGAATCGCACAATCCGGTAGTTATGTTTCAAATATAACATCTGCTGACGAAATTTGGTCGGTGATACACACAACTGATTAAAGTCTGATTCTAAAATATTTACTCTGTGATAATATAATGTGAGTACTCTGTGATTTTTCATTTCCCACTGCCCTGGCCTTCCAACAATCCCATAACAAATTTTGCAGCACGTTCACTGGCATGTCCATCCTCGTGAACACCATATTTTTCCATAAAATAATTTAAATTTTCTATATACTTCTCTATATCAAAATCTCTGATTAACCTGTGCAACTGTTCATTCGATTCTGCAACAGGAAACGGCAATGTATCATAATCTATCAGAAGGTCTCGTTCTCTACTGATATACGTTTTTTTATCAGGTGCATACAAGAAAACCGGCTTTTTTCTGTATGCTTCTTCAAACATAATGCTGGAATAATCTGTAATCATTATATCTGAAGCTGCCACCAGTTCTTGGCTGTCCTGGTAGTCTCCCACATTGATTATATTGTTGCTCTCTGGTAGGATATTCTCTCCAAAAGCCAGACTGGGATGAAGACGCACAAGCAGATACCACTCCTCTTCCCATTTTTTCTTCAACACCTGTAGTAGTCTTTCCATGTCCAGCATAATTTCCATACTATTGGTCCGTTCTAGTTCACCTAAGCGATATGTAGGAACATACAGGCAAATTCCAGCATCTTCCCCGATACCTAAGCGTTTCTTTACCATATTTTGTATGTCTTTATCAAAAAGAATGTCTGACCGCGCAGACCCCAGGCGTATCGCCTTCCCTCGAAACATAAAGCCGCTTCTACAGGATTCCTCATCAAATTTACTGCCCGAAAAAAGATAATCCATCCTTGCCCCATCATATCTTATTGCTTCTTCTACTTCTGCTGTCAGAACAGGAGATTTATCATCGAGATAAAACTTTTTCAGCGTAATACTTGACCAATGCTTTACCTGAATATATATCTGTTCGTCCCTTTTTTTAATCTGGGGAGATATAATATCATCATAAATCCATATCTTCGCTGTCTCCATTTCATAGGCATATCTTTCCCAATTTCTGCCGTATACCAGTCTGACCCCCTCCGGCTTGTCCATGTGCATATTCTCTACAACCCAAACAATGTCTAAGTCCATCCTTTCCTTCAGCAGTGCTCTGGTAATCTGCCGTGCATGTCCCCCATATACGCCAATCATCATAACCAATTTTTTCTCTTCCAATGCCTGACTACAGCACCAGCTAATATAGCGACGGCGTATTTCGTCCAAATCTTCCATCGCTCTGCCCGGATCATAATTTCGCCTGTCTGCCTCCATCATCAACAGCACATAGACATGCCTGATTCCCATGTCCCGCACCTGCCTTTCGATGACCTGATAATAATTTGTGCTAGTTATAAGAACCACAATATCCGTCTCTGAAAATTTTTTTAAAACGCAAGGAGAATTTATTATCAAGTTCTCATATCCCGTCTGCCGCGCTGCTTCACAGCACACTTCCAATATTTCTCCCTGTATACCTGCGTTATTGTCAAGCACTCCTGAAATATGTACCTGACTTCCATAATTCCTCAGAAAATAGTTCATTCCCTCCCCGACGCCAAAGAGGAAAAGCTGTCTCCCCCTGACTCTTTCCACAAAAAGTTCCCATTTCTGCGTTCCGGCATCAATCCATTCACATATCTGAAGATTATTTTTCATGGCTTTTGATATGATATCCATTTTCTCTCCAATTCACTAATACTTCTCCATTACATCCTGCATATCCAAAAGGCTGTCCAACGAATATATGTTTGAAACTCTTGACCCCATTTGAACGTTTATCTCATCCAAATCGTATCCTGGGATTACAACCAAGGCCAGGTTTCCTGTTGCTTCAGGCAGTTCTTCCCCGCAGTCATAAACTGGATATTCCATGAAAGTATCCTTTATCTTATTTGTCACAATAAAATACTCAAGCTCTACTTTCCCGCACATATCATCTGCCAACAACTTCCCAAGCTTCCCTGTTCCATATATGGCAATACTTTTTATATCATGATCCAACAGGATATCTCCAATAGTCCTCCCGCTTTGCTTTAATTCCAGCCATTTTTCCAGACAATTCCTGTAATACTTATGTCTTTCTGCAGCCGAACTTCTCCCATAAACACTTTGATAAAATCTCCCGAATTCCTTTTCCGCCCATGGTTCAACCATGATATCCTCCGGCAGTTCCCCGCCGTTTCCTGTGGTCTGGCCAATTGGCACTACCCACAATGATTCACCTGATGTATGGGTTCCCGGATTTTCAAATCCTATATTATATACTTTGTTGTCCGTCGGTCTTACCGAAATCCCTCCCTTGAGCAGCACATAAATGCTCCACCACAAATCCCAAGTCCCCAGCATCCAATATTCTGTTAAAACTTTTTTAATCGGATATCCGCAGCTGCAAAACATCGGATTATTTTTCATAGCATCACCGATCTGCCTGATGAGAGAAAATTTATCCTGAAATTCCTCCCAGCGTTCCTTCCAGGTTCCCCATACCTGCCCCGCCGGTATCCCTGCTGCCACTATTGGCAAGGAATATCCTTCCGGTATCCTGATGGGTTCCAGATAGGCTCCCACTTCAATTACCTTTCTGTTATCCTCGTACTGGATGAGACACTTTTCCATAAATTGGATGCAGTCATCACTGATAATGCAGTCATCTTCAATCACGATGACTGCATCCTTTTGCTGCAATACCTTGTTGATACCATAAATAATCTGTCTGTCAAGGCTGTCGGCCTTTTGCTTATTTTGCTCGTATACAACATCACACCAGTCAATCTGCTTGACCAGAGTTTCATTTTGCTCCCATGCCCTTCTGTCTGTTTTTTCCCAAAGTCCATCCTGGAACACATAAAGCTGCTCAATATGGTTTCTCTTCAGCGCTTCTAATGCCCTGTTTGTACATTGCGGCCTGTCATATATGAACATTATAATTCCACAATCCATTGCATTTCACCTTTCATTATCCGTTCAGCATATATCCCTTCCCACATCTGCATAGCCCTGATGTCCATATCTCCTTCAGGCCATGATAAAGATATTCTTCAAAACCTCCATGCCTCTGCCATACAGATAATTGACGGCTTCCTCATGTCCTTGTACAAAGCCAAGAAATACGGCGGTATCCCTCCGAATATCCATTTCTTCTTTTCTGATAACAGGAATCCCCTCGACAATTCCTTCCCGATTATTATCCACAAAGGCAATAATCTGTATTTCCGCAAGGAAATATTGAATTAACTTCTTCGTTATCCTGCCCCATTTCCCTGCTCCCCATATATAACATTTCTTGGCGATAATACATTTTCTGATCTGCCGCAGATACAGCAGCCTGCTGAATATGTTCTCCTGTTCCTCCTGATCCAATCCAGCTTCTGTCACATTTTCTGCCATTTGAGTTACCTGTTCTTCCAATACATTCCAGTCGTCCAAGTCACCCTTTATCTCAAAGCTGTCCGCTGCATCGGCATATAAATCTTCCAGCTGAGCCTTCACTGATTCTCCGGAAAAGAATTTTTCATACGTCCGTTTTTCCTTGTCAAGTATATCCCACAATTTGGCGTTTTCATAATCATGATAAAACCTCCTGATGGCCTCCCCCAACGCGGATGCGGCAAAGTCCTCCGCAAGATAGGCATTTACTCCATCCTTCAGTATTTCCGGCACGCCCGCCACAGGTGTTGAAATAATGGGAATATTCAAGGACATGGCCTCCACAATAGAAGCCGGAAAAGATTCCCTCCTGCTGCCACAGACAAGGACATCTATCTTTCCCAGGAAACTTGTCATATCGTCCAAAAAGCCAAGCATATGAATCCTGTCCTGAAGTCCATGTTCCACAATATAATTTCTACACTCCTCCCCATATGGGGAATTATTTTCCCCTGCCACCATAAGCTGCAGGTCGGCGCCCTTGTCTATTTCGTGCTCAACTGCCTTTATTACTTCCAACTGATTTTTATACCGGCAGACAATTCCTGCAGTCCCTATCACTATAGATTTTCTTTCCCTTACAGGTTTCCTGCATACTTTCATATCACCAAATACTCTGACACATTTGCCTTTACAGCCCAGATACTTTTTCCACTTTTGCAGGAAAAAGTCCGAATCACAGGATATATATTGGGGAAAAATATTTTGACAGGGAACAAGCCAGTCCCATTCCTCCAATGAATAAATATTCATAACATGCGGTATTCCAAGTTTTCTGGAAACATATTCGACTGCAGGGTTAATCTGAACACTATGTAAAATATCAATTTTTTCTTCCAGAACAAAACACTCTACCTCTGACGCATTCCCGCCACACCCTACCAAGTTAATTGCATACAGATTATATGCTGTACAATAAGGCATTATCTTATAACGCATTTTATGGCTTTTACATTTCTGAATGAATTTACTGTTAGATTCCCCGTTAAGTCCACAGGGAAGAACCACTGTCACGTTGTGGAAAGAACGCATAAGTAATGCCTGCATAAACAGAGTCTGATCCGCTCCCCCCAAACAACTTTTTTTCTCGCTCAAAAAATAGGCTATATTTTTCTTCTTCATACTTTTATGATTGACATTGCAAATATATCAGAGTCTTCCTTGGGATTTCGCCTCCCATCACATCAAAAAAGCCCCTTACATATTCTCAGATTTCATATCAATCTCGCTCCTGATATTCTCACTATTTTCACCACTAAATAGCAATCCATTCCGGCGGACACCAATCGCCCGCCTCCCACCGATTTCTCCACCTCTTCGGTCCGATTACAATTTTATCCGGGTTCTGGTTCAGCCAGGCCCCCCACCAGCCAAATGTACTGTTCGGTATAATGTTGTGCCTGCATATGCTCATCAAATACATGTCATACCAGTCATGATATGTTGTGAACATATGTTTTTCTATATACAATGCGTTCTTTTCTTCTATATTATCCTTTACCCAATCCATATCATTAGAAAAGAAGCAAAAAAAGGCATTGGGACATTTTCCCTTTATATAAGCGATTGCTTTTAAATAGTATTCATCTGTACATAGCCCCCCTATTTCCCGCTGGTATTTGGCCGCCAAGAAATCGCCGCGTCTTATATGAACTGCCACGGTTTCTTTCAATTCCAACAGAGATTTTATTTTACATAGTTCACTATTATTTTTTATAGAAAATCTAAAATCATCTAAAAGCTCCCGTCGAATTAATCCTGCATATTTATAGGAACAATGGAAACCCTCTATATAACCTGTTTTCATTTCCAGCAAACCTCTATTGAAGGTCTCTTTTTCCTTTCCCCGCGGCGGTTCTTCTACATACACCCTTCCCTCTTTTAGATAATACTCCTTTTCATTTGGATTGCAGTACTCAAAGCTTATTTGAGGAAACACCTTTGGCAATTCAAACGGCATCATATCAGGTTTTATATATGCTGATAAGTCTGCTTTGACCTTTTTCCCCTGTTTTAAAAAGTTCCTGTATAACGCATATTGAAACATCTGATTTCCCAGTCCATTACTGAACGCGATAATTATCTCATCCTTTTTTACCTGATAATTATCTTCTGGGCATAATTCCTGCATCTTCTCTTCAATGCGAAAAACAATTACCCCTCGGATATTATAATCATGAAATAATTGCTTTTTTATTTCTGTTTCATATCTCTTGTTTGCGATTATTACTGTATATTCTCGATTTCTCAAAATTTCAGGCGGACGTACCGGAATCCCATTATGCTGCGTGCCCCATATGCTTTTGTCATTATCGATATAACATGCAATTTCGATATCCTCTCTATAGTAGTAATATGCGGCTTTCCCCCATTCTCCCGCTCCAAATATCACTGCCTTTCTCTTCATCAATATCCGGCCCTCTCAAATCTGAAAATATAATTATTTTTTACAATCAACCGCATATAACACGGTATCTCCATTTGCAGCTCCGTAATACCTCATATAAAAAGCATACTCCCTGTTATATTCCAACAGTAATTCTGGGATTCTCCATATGTCAGATTTTTTATGATACATGGAGACTGCCATTACCGGATGCTGATTTCTGATAATTTTCTCTGCCCCCTTTAAAACCTTTACTTCGTGTCCTTCCACATCTATCTTTATATATCCAACAGGACGATTTTGAAGAACATTATCCAGTATCTGGGTTCGTATCTTTTCATTTCCGCCTTCTCCCAGATAAGACATTTCTCCGCTGCCCATAACGCTGACATCCTGCTCCATATCCGATAACGCAACATTAAAAAGCTCTATATTAGGATACGCCTTTAACTTCTCACGGCATACTTTATAATTCGTCATATCCGGCTCAAACGCATATATTTTTGCCTTATCATTATCCATCCATCTCATATAGTCCAATGAATCTTTTCCATCATAACAGCCAATATCAACAAATGACTTCTCTTTTTCTATGACAGCGCGGATGCAGTCCGTGGGAAAATACATGCCTTTCGCGCTCTCAGCGTCAAAATCATTGAGCACATATATATCTTCCGGAAAAACACCCTTTTCCAGTAAATTGTCCTTGATATCCTGTGCACCTTGCATATTAGACACAATAATGGTCATTCCCTGTGTATATATGCTTAAAAACTGATTCAAATCTAATATTTTAATATTATTATAAAATTCCCCATTTCTATTAATATCAATAAATCCACCCCAATTATTATCTGGAAATAGTTCTGCCAGCCGTTTTCCCCTTATTCCTGCACCATATATATACTTCAAGCTGCCATCTTTACACAGTACCTCATTCAGCCTTTTCCCGCCGGGCGTATGTATCAATACGCTCCGCATATATGAATAATCTCCGGTCAAGCTGACCAATAAGCGTCCGGCAAATATTCTCTGTGATTTTTCATCCAGCATCCTTCCATATACCTGCGTTATACCATTAAGGAATTCCGGTATATTCTGTGCATCATCCTGATATGGAAAACAAATTCTTTCATCCACTGCCTTTCACTCCTTCACTTTAATTTCATATCAATTTCTTGTTTTAACGCTATACTATACTCCTCCATACATTGTCACACAGCCACTTTCCCATGGCGCTACCATATATATTCCTTTACATATTCACGCCAGTCCATCTTTGTTTCAGTAAGCACAAAGGATGCTGTATTCTCCATTCTTTCTCTTAAGAAAGAATTACTCCATTGAATTCCTAAAGCATCCTTGAGGCAATCATACACGGGAACCTATCTCTTTTAACAAGACATTAGTAGGATGTGCAACATCATAAAACAATTGTTGCCGATAATATTCTGTACTCTCTCCCTGTTCCCCACAACAAACATCTCATCATACTTTTTACTGCTCCTATTTTACTGATAGCTTTAATATTCTATGTCTTTCTGCTGCGAGGCCACCTCTACCTTTTCCGCATTTCCCGGAGTAAACCCTCTGCATTTTCTACAGAAATTAGTATATCCCTTTGTCGTATATCCCAAGCGAAATTCCACAAGCTCTTTCTTTTTTTCCGGTCCAAACTGAGTCAGCTCATACGCCTCTTCCAAATCCTGCTCCCCAGCAATCCCCGCCACTGTGGCATAAGCCGCATAATTACAGCTGTACAGCTTTCCATCACGCAATTCCTGCCAGGACTGATTGCATGAACTTCTATACGCCTCCATTTGCGCCTCCGTCATTCGGGAATTATCTGTTCTCTCCGGTGCCAAATCAATCCAATTATCCACTTTATTAACATAGTACTTAATGTGATATTCTTCCAATTTACAAATCAATTTATCAAAATTCTCTTTATAACAAGGAACTGCTTCGCGATAATCATCAACCACAATCTCAACATTACATTCGGATATTTTTTTCAACACTTCATCCCCAGGTATTATTGTCCCATTCGTTACCGTGCGCAAAGTATCTATCCTGTCCCCATACTTCTTATCAATATACTCTATCAAATCCGCTGTATGTTTATATAACATGGGTTCGCCGCCACTTACATGAAACAGCATAATATGATCTACACAGGAAAAAAACAAATCCAGATCCCTTACCAGCTCCCCCCATTCCCTCACATAAAACTTTTCTGCAAAAGGATTAAAATTAAGGCAGTGTCTGCACTTTAGATTACATACTGTACTCGGCAAAAATGATATGGCAGAAAAATACACCTTATCATACTTGTACACATGATATACGGATACAAATTCTTCAATATCAAAAAAATGTTCATTCCTTATATATCCTCTTTGTCTCAGCTGTTCAGTCGGCATTACTCTGGCATACTGGGACATTGTAATAATAATTCCCTCGTCATTATTCAGTGTGACTTCTTCCAGGGAATAACATCTCATCCCATTAATAATCTGTCCCTGCTTGGAAGAATCATTATCAATATAGCCTTTTATCTGAATTTCAGAAGAAAAAATCTCAATAAACTGCCTTCCATAATCACCTGCTCCAAACAAATAAAAGCTTTTCTTTTCTGCCATCCTTTCATATGCCTGGTCATATTCATGACCTCTATTTATCCATCTCATAACTCTCTCCATTTGCACTGTATCAGTCTATTGTTTTAATAAATTCTTATACCTTTGTATCCGCTCCGGATACTGCATATTAAGCGCTACATATTCTTGCTCATATTTCTCCATAAATGTTTGAAACTCTTCTATTGCACTTCTATGCCCCTGTGCAATCGCAATCTCTGCGGCATTGCTGCTATGATATGCCAAGAACCGTTTTACATAATTAATAATCCTTGGATTAATATGTTCTTCTTCAAATCTTTGGATTACCATTTCATATGCCTTTAAACTGTCTCGTAATTTCCGGACATCCTTTGTATGACATCCTGAGCTTTCCCTTTGAAGATAATGATAGAAAGCTCTATCTACATATTTTGCCTTTTTTGTATTCAAAGCGGCTTCTGCCAGATAAAGTACATCTCCCCCAAGTTGTAGTTTCTCGTTAAATAAAAACAAATTACCCTGCCTGTCACTTAGAACCTCCCTTGTATACAGCTTATCCCACATATAGGCAAATCCCCGATAGGAATCGCGCATATACAAGTATGTTAATAATTCTTCTTTCCCGAAAACCATTTCACTTACAGGCAGTTTATTTACAATTTCCTGGCTGAGAGATGCCGATTCCTTATACCAGCTGCCAGCTGCCAAATCAACATTTTCTTTTTCCAATGTTTCCGCAAGGACTTCATACATTTCCCGGTCAATCCAATCATCACAGTCACAAAAAGCAATATATTGGCCCTCGGCCATTTTTAATCCGGCATTTCTTGCACTGCTTTCACCCTCGTTTGCTTTATGCAACACTTTAATCCGCTTATCCCGATCAGCAAACGCATCTACAATCTCACCTGAACCGTCCGTAGAGCCATCATCTATACAAATAATTTCTATATTCGGATATGTCTGATTGATAATACTTACAAGACAACGCGGAAGCTCATTTTTAGTGTTATAAACTGGCACAATGACCGATATTTTCTTCACCGAAATACACCTCTTTAACCTTATAATAACTCTTTCGCCAAATATATCCCATTACTTCTACTGGATGCAAAATGGACATATCCCTTTTCTTCTAATACCGTACCTATTAAATCAGTTCCACATACGAAAGTCTCCACACAAATTATCTTTATCCTATATTTCTCCGTATCCAAGGCATGAATCAAACTCAAATCCATTCCTTCCGTATCTAAATCCAATATATCCACCCTGCCACCGCAATATGTTTCGATAATATGGTTTATGTTATCAACAGGAATATCTAAATGCTCTATAAAACCCAGCCTTTCAGCTTCCACTTCACTGAATGTATTATGTCCTACAAACGAGGGATTAGGTGATATATAATATTTTAGATACTGGCTTTCATCTGCACATACTCCCATGTTCAATAAAATATTTTCCGGTCTATAATTCTTGATAAGTTTACACATGTCCGGATTCGGCTCCACCAGAACACCCTTTTTGTATCCATGCTCGTAAAGCATATATGTATTATTTCTAATAACTGGATGACAAACTCCAATATCAAGATAAGTGGGATTTTTTAAACTCAGGCGATTGAGCATCTGCATAAACAGCAGATCTTCTCCACTTTCGGAATAGAAGTCTCTACCCCCCCAAGTAATGCTGCTACTACTATATCAAAATTTTTTACATGCTTTGATGCCTCTTGCTCTACAGCCTGCTCAATGTTTGGAAACACGATAAAACATATATATTTATCTCTTATTCTATCCAGAATGTCTACATTTGAGATTTTCATCCCACATATGGTTTTCCCTTCCAATCTCCTGTCGATATCAATCATATAATCCAGCGAGAACAAATATGGATTGTATTTCAAAAGATATTCATTTCTACCGACACCCCAGCCAACCAACACATCATACTTTTCCCGCAATTCCTCTATTGGAATACGTTTCGTGATTGTCATAGTCATATCCTCTCTTTCATTCTTTCGTTCCAACTATGTCATTACCGCTAATTCCAAATCATGCTTCTATTATGAATAATAAGTAATAATAACCTTCCGTTCCCTTGCCGGATCAAATTCAATCAAAAACACATCCTGCCACTGCCCCAGCTGCATCCTGCCGTCCTGACAGGGAATATTTGCATCACTGCTAAAAAAAAGCTGTCTCATATGGGAGAAACCATTTATCCTTTCATTGATCGGTACATTCCTGATTCCGATCATATCATGCCGATAGCCTCCGTCTTTAGGCCATGTTTTTGCCAGGTAGTCCTGCACATCACTTAAAAGCAGTATTTCTCCTTCCATCACTTTGATCGCACAGGTTGTATGAGCCACAAAGACATTTACTATGCCCATTCCCATTTCATCTTTTATCAATTCATTAATTTCCGATTTCAGGCTAATAAACTGTTTTTCTGTTTTTACGACAATTTCTTTTTTAAGCATTTAGCAAATCTCCCACATTCTGCAGATTAACGTTTATATGCTCACCCGACGCATATTTCCCCTCAACGGCATATAAAACAATCGTCGCAAAATCATCCGGTCTCAATAATGTCATTTTATCTTCATCGGGATACAGCCCCCTTCTCATTTTCGTATCAGTTCGGCCGGGTGATACACAGACCGCATAAACGCCATCTTCAGCCCAACATTTAGTTGCCATGACAACTGCAGCCTTTGACGCACAATATGAGCTCCATGTGCCGTGAATTTTAGTTGCTGCCGAGGAACCTATGTTAATGATTCTCGCTTCCTTATTCATTTTCAGAACAGCCGCCGTACAATTAAATAATCCAAATAAATTTATATCAAATGCCTTTTTCTCTTTTTCCATATCGCAATTCTTAATGGATTGTGGAAAGACATATCCGGCATTGTTGATTAAAATATCGGGCACAAAATTTTCTACATATTTCGTTACCACATCTATTTCGGTAACATCCATTACGTCCTTTCCGGGGGCTTTAACTTCATATCCACCATGGGCAAGCAACCTACTTGCAATAGCCTGCGCTATATCCCCCTGACCACCGGTAATTAATACTTTTTTCATGCCATTTACTCCTCTATATCAAAAATTTCCATTAAACTCTCAATAATAGGCAAATCTCTCTTATATGTTACTTTGAACAAATTTTCCGTTGTTTCTATCAGATGTGGCTTGATTCCATAGAATTCAAACATTACCCTTGTTTCATCCGTCATATTCTTGAACTTGCCAGAATAAAGCGCCCGACAAATCAACTGGTAATCGAAAGCCTGAGGTGTTAGTAATTCGTACATTTCTTCACGATTTATATAGATTCCTTCTCTTTTAATGATCGTATTGACCAGGGGCATTACAAACGAAACAGAAGGTGCATTATCATAAAGAATTTCTTCTATTTGTCGCTTCGTCACCAATGGCCTTGCCGCCTCGGCAATAATCACCCTCTCAGTGTTGGGAGACAATTGATGCAGCCCCTTAACGACTGATTCCGTCCTTGTTTCTCCTCCCGGTATATCAACCCCTACTACTACAATGTTATCGCTTTGGGTCACGGCATAAATTTTATCATAGACATGCCGCCATAATGTTTTCCCTTTTAGCTCGCAGAACTGTTTTTCCCCTTGAAATCGCTCACCTTTTCCACCTGCCAGCACAACGGCTCCTATATACTTTTCAAAATTCATCCGTATATTCATTCCTCACTTATTTATTCATATAGCTCTGCACCCTGTCAGCCACTCTTCTACTTGCATTTCCATCAAACACCAGTTTAACTGAACTTTCAAATTGCTTCATCATTGATATATATTTGCTTTCCTGAAAGTTCAAAATATTTTCTTCTAACTCATCATTATTCTGTGCAATCGAATACGGCAACACCACATCTATCTTCGGTGTCATTTCTTTATTATTCGTAACAGGCATTTTAGAATCTGTAGACATATTCCACAACATGCTGCCTCGCTCATTCATATACTTTTCAATATCATCTGCGTAAATAAAAACCGGGATATGTGCATAGCTGGCATCCATCGCCGCGCTTGAATAATCTGTAACAAAGGCATCCATTGCTGCCAATATCTCATACAGATCGTCTGCCCAACTTACGTCAATTACTTTTTCCTGCAGGAGTCTCTCTCTATGTTGTTTGATTTCTGGAGCTACTTGCGGGTGTAGTCGCAGGCAAAGATACCAGTCTCCCTCAAATCGAAGTTTTAAATTACGCAATAGCTGTTCGAAATCCAGTGTCCACTCCTCTGAAAACACAGTTCTTTTTCCGTTGGTTGCACTTTCCCGAAAGGTAGGAGCAAACATAACTACCTTAGCCTCTTTACTTATTCCAAATTGTTTTCTGAATGCTTCTTTATATTGGGAACGATTCCCATACAAAACATCGCATCTGGGTGCCCCTGTTCGTAAGCATTCGCCATTATATACCAATCCTTTCGGCCATACCTCTTCACACCATTCTGAATCTATTATTGCATCATCAATCATATCAGAATCATTTTTGCTAACAAGATATGCCATATTGGAAAAGGCTTCGCCTCTCCACAATCCCATACTTTTAAATCCAATCGTTCCATGCCATGTGTTAAGATAATATTGTCCTTTTCGCTTGCATGTTCCATAAGGCTTGCGATAATTATCTATCCATACTTTTGATGTGGAAAGCCAGTATGCCCTGCTCCATAATGTATTAGGGACTTTTTTAACATATGAAGGAAATTCCTTTTGCATATTATTTACAAACCATATAAATTCATAATCTTCACTTCTTCTATGTAATTCCTGCACTATATATTTAGGGTTACAACCAAATCCCCCTTTTCCCTCAAATGTACATATGCTGACTCTATTCCGTTTAATAGGAAATACTCTGCAAAATATAAAAAACAATTTATTTGCAAATGCTATTAATTTACGATGGCATATATACATTCTCTCATTCATTACTGTGACTGCCTGCCCAATTCTAATTTTTACTTATAATTCATTCAAAAAACTGTTTTTTCTTCACAGGTCCATCCCCTTCAAGATGAATACGGAGTATCTGCCCCATAGCTGTCGTCCCTGCCTTCAAAAAATGTTTTATCTGAAATTTTCCTCTTACTGCACTATGGCTTTGGAAATTCATTAAAAAATCTGATGTAAAAGTAACAATTCCATACTTTACATCAGATTCACTCATAATTCTCTATTCTATTTTTACACATTTCCTGCCAGTAATAACACTTTATTCAAAATGCACATCGGAAAAGGCCTCTATCACACCACCGCCTCCACGATTTCCTTCTCCCCAACCGCGATGCTCTTCACACCAATCTCCTTCTTCTTGTTAAAATTGAAGCTAAGCATATACCCCTTCTTCTGCCGGAAGTACTCCAGGTAGTCCACAAGCTGCTTTTCCCCTCTCTCATTGTACTCGTTCCCATGCCAGATCTTCATCTCCACCACGAACTGCTCGCCCCGGTAATCCACCACCACATCCGTCCGCCCCGCATCCCGGGTCTGGGCTTCCAGATAATAATTCCCTGTGCCGTTGATAATGGGCTTCAAGTACAGCAGAAAAAATTTCCGCCCGTACTTTTCGATAAATTTCTCATCATTGTCGCCATATACTTCATGAAAATATTCCACAAATTTCTCAAGCACACGCTCCATATCAAGCCTGCCATCCCGGATAAATTGATTTACGTCACTCAGTCCCTGTTTAAATGCATCACTTCCGACTGATTCCTCTGTTATAAACAGATTCATCAAACGCATTTCAAAGATACGATTAGAAACAGCCACATGTCCATCCTTTTCTTTCAGAAATCCAAATACGAGCCCCATATTAATTGGTTTTGTATCCGGACTGTATGATAGTTTCTGCCCTTCATACAGGATTTGTTTCAGCACATCCTTCAGATCCGGATACAAATCCAGCTGTCGTACCATGCTGTCAAATAAAGGAATTCTTGCCTTCAAAATCTCTGCTACCGCTTCCCTGATTCCTTCTCCCGACCAGATACTCCCCTGATCCACATACCCCTCATATTCAGGCAGACGTTCATCCAATATCTTACAGATAGCGGACACCAGATACGGATAGCCAGATGTATATTGATAAATCTCCTCCGCAACTGCAGCCGTATCCATTCCTGTCCGCTGATCCAACTCATATTCCTCAAGCATATTCCTGATCTGAGCGGAGGAAAGTTCCATTTCAACATTGAATTCCGCCGCGATATTCCATGGACTGTTATATTGATGCTCTTCCTCTGGGCGAATTTTTAATTTCAGATTCTTAATGTCATATACCCCCGCAAGGATAACCGAATGAAATGCAGGCTTCTTCCCTCGTTTCAGGTAATAGCCTCGAAGCTGAGCCAGAAAATCCAGGAACACCTGATAGTTTCCCCCATGATCTACCTCATCCGCCATCAGCACCACTGGCCTGGAGACTTCTCCGCAAAACCGGCTCAATAGACCAAACATCTCGCCCAGCGTCATCTGCCTGTCTTCCCCAGCACCAGTGACAGCCTGTTCCAGCCCGTCTATATCTACGCCCTTTCCCTGCAAAGCCTCTGTGAACAGTCTCAGAAATGCCCGCGTGAAGGTAAATTCATCCCGATATTCCGCCGTACTGATTTCCTGGAAATCCACGGAAACGACGATATAGCTGTCCTGCAGATACTCTTCCAATGCATACAATGTAGTCGTCTTCCCATACTGCCTGCCTCTGTTAATCACGAAGTATTTCCCAGGGTCTACAAAGCGCCGTTTTATCTCGCCCACTCTGTCATCCAGCCGCACCATATAGTGCATCATCGGATTACATTGTCCCTCTGTATTAAAATAGCGATTCATCCTTACCGTCCTCCGTTCCAAAACGATGCTGTACAGCTTTCATGGAGACATTGTACCATGACCTGTAACCTCTGTAAACAGGAGGCCTCCAAATCTCCAAATCTAATGTAAAGTATGAAATTGTCAAGGTGCCGTCATCATGTGATCATAAATAAAAATCCTGGTATAAGCCACAGATCACATCTTCCATGCTTATATCAGGATTTTATATCCAGATTATTTACTTATTACTATTACTGATTCTGTCACTACAGTCACAACAACTTGGACGCGACATATTTCCTTAAACGTCACCCCTACATCCTGCCATCAATAAATAAAGATATCCTCCAGCGTCATCGTAATCGGAAAAGCGCGGAGTGTTATCTCCTGTCCAAGATTATAATGCTCGCTTTCCTTGTCATCATCCACAACATAGGATTCCTGCAGCCGATATTTGCCATCCACCAGATAATAGATTTCCACGGCCCTCTCGACAGGGGAGAGAATCCAGTATTCCTCCACTCCGCAGGATTCATAGATATCTTTCTTGATTCCCCTGTCCCGCTTTACTGTGGATGGGCTTATGGCCTCCGCCACAAATTTGGGCGTACCATAATAGGAATTTCCCCTGATAGCGCTTCTGTCACAGCAGATGATGAGGTCCGGTTCGAGATAATCATCGTTGTCCCTGGAATACTTATAGTCAATATTCTCCATGAACACCAGGCACATGCTGCCTTTCAGTCCATTCTTGATCTTCGCGAAAATCTGTCCTATTACCTGGCTGTGTTGATACGCAGGCGCCGGAGACATATCATAGATAACACCGTTGATTTTTTCATCCCGGACTCTCTCTGGCTTTCTCTCTTGCGACATGACGATCCTCCCATCTTGTGGCTTTTTATCTGCCTTTCCTGCCAACATAGTCCCATATGCATAGCCCGCACATGGTATTATAGATGTTCATTCGGCCATTTTCTTCCTCGAATAAGGTTATTCTACCATGATTATAGTTCAATCATGGTATGGATGGCCATTCGGCCGTTTCATGCCGGGCATATGTGCATATTCTACCATGATTATAGTTCAATCATGGTATGGATGGCCATTCGGCCGTTTCATGCCGGGCATATGTGCATATTCTACCATGATTATAGTTCAATCATGGTATGGATGGCCATTCGGCCGTTTTCTACCAAGAATATGGTCACATTATACCATGTGCGCAGAAAATCAAGCGGCTCCGAAGGAGGCATTTGATTTTCCAGCCATGGATTACCAAGTATAATGCATCACAGCGTGATGACAAGTCAGCTTATGCTGACTTGGATTCTGCGAATGCAGAATCATTATACCATAGACACGGAAAATCCGCAAGCGGGAGCCAACTGGCGTTATGCATACACCGGCGGTTCGTTTCCTGATATAAGTATGAAATTGTCAAGGTACTGCAATTCAAATTCCCAGGTATCTTACAGTTCAGTGTCCTGTCCAAACTGTTTCGTACAGATACCCTGCAAGACAGGATGCGCTGCCTTGCAGGACACCCGTACAATGGCATCACTGACGAGTACCGTTCTGCTTAAGTCTCCTGTTCATCCATCCCTTCATAGCCGCCCTTCCGCCTTCAGGAATTCCTCCAACATCCCGGCCAGCGCAACTGATTCCCCTCGGGTCAGCTTAAACCCGTTGTCATCCTTTCCGTTGATCATAGACAGAAAGTCGCTGATTTCATAGCGCAGTCCGTCTCCCAAAAAACGCTCGGAATACTTTTCTACCTGTTCGGAATCCTCGTAATGCACCTCAAAGTAAGTAGTCTTCCACCATGGCGGCTCCGCCACGATATAGCCCTTTGTCCCGGCTATCAGGAGTCTGCCCTCCGACTTGACTCCCAGCCCGCAGGTGACTGTGGCGATTCCCCCGGGATACCGAAGAGATACCCTGGTAAAAATGTCAAGCCCGTTCTCCCCAGTTATCGTATCGAAATGAATCCTCTCGTAATCTTTCCCAAAAAGCTTTAAGACCGGCAGCATACAATAGCTGCCCAGCTCTGTGAAACTGCCGCCATACCTGCGGTCTGTCAGCTCTCTCGTTCCGGGAGCCTCCAGCTTCGTGAAGCAGGCCTCCACGTTACAGATATTTCCGATGATGCCGCTGCAGGCAATACCCAAAAGCTTTGTGAAGCCCGGGCAGTATGCGGTCTTAATCCCTTCAAACAAAATCAGCCCCTGCTCCTTCGCATACCCAAATAATTCCTCCGCCTGCGCCCGCTGCAGTACCATAGGCTTTTCACACAGGACGTGTTTTCCATGCTCCAAAGCTTCCTTGATATACCTATAATGCGTTTCATGGGGGGAAGCGATATACACCACATCCACTGCTTCAAAGAAATCCTCTCTGTCAGAATAGGCATCTACTCCCCACTTCTCAGCAAAGTTTACCGAACTCTCCGTATGAGGATTATAGACTCCCTGCACATTGACTCCGCTGACAAGCTTCGCTTCTACAAGAAATCGGCCTGCGATTCTGCCGGTCCCTATCATCCCTATCCTTTGGATCTGCTGCTTCTGCTCCCGCAGCATGGTACTGGAAATATTCTTTGTCCGCTCCAGGTAGACCACTTTACAATAATCCTTCAGGTAATCAAAATTACCTGTCCAGTCGGAGCCTACCGTAAAAATGTCGATATCATACTTTTTGACATCGTTAAACTTCTGCCCCTGTGTCTCCTCAATGATGATTTCATCCGCAAAGCCGGTCTTTCTCACATTCTCAATCCGTGTGGCCAGAGAATCCACCACATTCAGCTTTCCTCTGGTTCTGTCATACGTCTCTGTAGTGACACCCACAATCAAGTAATCTCCCAGGCACTTCGCTCTCTGAAGCAATCGGTAATGTCCCTGGTGAAAGAGGTCAAATGTTCCATAGGTAATTACTTTAACAGGCTTTTTTTGTTCTGTGGAATTGGGGGATTCCACGGAAGTTTTCTGTTCCATTGTTATCTCCCTTCCCGGAATTTTTCTTTCTTTTCACTTTCACAGTCCCTCATGCATAAAGCCTATAGAGCAGGCTTTATGCATGTTTCATAGTAAATATCATGATCAGCCTCTCACCGCCTGGATGACTTCACAAACCTATGTACCCGCTCCCCGCACCGCCCCTCAGTATCCGCATTGATTTTTGAAAACGCCCTCAGCTGTCTCTCTCTGTCAAACTGATTGCCGGTTATGGCACCATCCAGAAAATCTATCAGTGAATTAAACGCATTTTCATTCAGACAATACTGCAGCCACTCCGATTCCTCCATGAATCCCGGCTCATGTTCCTTCAAATCCTCATAGTCAAACTCAATCGGAACCTCCCGACATTCCCTGGTATCAAGATTAATATCATAAAGCCTTCGTTCCGGCGCATACCATATCCGGCACTCCGCCTTCCCAAATTGCGGAATTGTGATGACAAATCCACCCATGCCTCCCGCCACAAAATATCCGTTCTTTCCCCGGTTTTTAAAAGGGATTGGCGGTTTCCATTCCTCCATTTTCCCTGTCTCCCTGTCAAGGGTCAGATACATATTTCCCCAGGACGGTGATATCACAATATTTTCCTTCTCATTTCCTTCGGAAGATTTCTCCTTGAAAAGTGCTATCATTCCAAAAGGCCGCTCCTCACATTCCAGTTCATGCGGCCACTTTATGGATTTGAAATTCTGTGGCAGGTCTCCGTACTCCCGGACTTCCTCTGTCTTCGGATTCCAGCAGGTAATCGTCATGCCATTCAATGGCATAAGCCATAAGTTATCCCCCTCCGGCACCATTCCCTGAGTCCCCAGATTACATTCTGAATGGCTGCTGAGTATCCTTGAATTTAAAGTATCTATATCAAGGAACAGAAAGTTGTTATCCTCCGGAGAAGCAAACACCAGCTCATTTCCGTAGATTTGAATGCCTCCTGTCCGCCATTCTCCCTCCACATCTCTCACATTGAATTGCCTCACACCATCAACATACCGAATTTCTTCTGTTTCTATATTGAAACGAATCAACAGGGGATATTGGTTCGGAAGCAGGAAAATGTATTTCTCATTGTACCAGTAGTTCCAAAAGGCTCCTACCTGCGTAATCTGTATCTCAAAGTCAATTTTTCTGATCTTTTTGTCCTTTATAATCAGAAGATTCTGGGCATTGCCAGGCAGCACATAGATTGTATCCTTAATTTCCAACGCCCTTATGTAATACCCGCCTGCGGAATAACCGATTCCCAAATCCATATAAAAATGATAATGATAATCATTATTTTCCGAAACCCAGAGCTGGTTATTCCTGGTCACATGGTATCTGTCATTCCCCCACATATCAAACGTCAGATTTACGACTTCCCCACGCCAGTCATCCTCTCGGGGCAATGTGTGGATATTATTATTCAGGATGAAAATCGGTTTCCCAGCAACGCCAAACAGCGATGTGACGCTGGTTCCCGCATCCCCGATATAGGCATCAGAATGTGCTATGGCACATTCGATATCCGGGGTATCGTCATATATTCCCGTATCTTCACTTATAAATGCTTTTCGCAGAGCATTATACAACGGTTTATACATAGGTCGCAGGGAATCGAAGGTGGACTCCATCAATGGGTGGGGTCTCCACAGCAGACAGACATCCTCTCTTTCCTGAAAGCATTTGAACACATACTCCATCTTCTGCAGAAATCCTGCGGTATTTCCCAGCATTCCCTGAATGCTTGTATTATAAAAGTAAACCTTTTTGCCTGCCATTTTTTCTTTCCAGCCGACAGGCGGTTCCGGCGGATTGGCACACATGTGGATGACCTTGTCAAACTTTGGAGAACCCAGCGGAACCAGCTTTTTCCGGTCCACCATCGGGTCAAAAAATTTCCTGTATTTTTCTGCCTGTATGATGATATAATCCACATTTAAATAGGCCGAACACAGGGACTGGCCTTCCGCCATTCCTCCGGAGGTGGCATAGTAGGGAATATAGACCAGACATTCCGTATTCTTCTTCAATTCATCGGAGTAGAATCTCGGCTCCACACTTGTAACATAATTGGCATAATCATAGGGATTATGAATATAAACTACATCCGGTTTCCTGTCCTCAAAGGAATAAGCATCATAATGCACCACAGGCACATAATGCGGTAGGTCGTATCCTTCATAATGGTATGTTCCCAGAGAACCATCCGCCTTCTTATCATAATAAGGAATGGGAATCACATAAGCATCACAGTCCGGATCCGCATCTGCTGCCTTCCAGACACTCTCCAGAGAGTCCCACATAGATGCCTTATAAGGAAGAAACACCACTTCCAGCCGCGTCTTAATCTCATTCCTGATACTGCTTTTTATCTTCAGGATCCACTGACGGAGATTCTTATATACCTTATTCGCTCCCATGGGATTTCCCTGTGCAAGCTCCTCATGAATCCGGTACAGCTCTTCACAGTATCTCTCCAGTAGCGGAATAGTCGCTGCATCTTCTCCTTCCGTCTTCTCAATCAGCTCCCCCAGAGACATGGCCCCTTCCTGGCAGTCTGCCAGCAGGCGCAGCACAGTCGGAATATTTTTCTTTTCAATTTCTTTCCGGATTTCGTCGTGAGCCTGCCCCAGCAGTTCTACGAAATCTTCCGCCTGTTTTTTCTGTGCCTTTCTCATAGCCGTCCGCTTCCTGTCAGAATCATTCTTTCCTGTATCTTCTTTTGGGACAACGGAAGTTGTTCTCCCCTGTTCTCCCTTCTCATGCCCTATTCTATAGTCCAAAGTAATATTCACTGCAAATTAATGTTCACAGTAAAAATTGGCTGCTCGTTCTCAAAAAGCAATGGGTTTTCATCAGCCTTATATTTCACTTTAGCAGACCCAAAAGACTTTTTAATAAGGCACATTTGGACATTCTTACGAATGTTGCGGATATCAATTCTCCTGGCATACAGACATACTGTCAATATGCTGTCAGCACGTCATCAACTTCAGAACTTCTTCCACCCGCTTCGCTCCCGGTACATCTTTCACACAGCTTCCTATCTCCTCTGCCCGAAAGTTCCCATGGGTCCTGGCATACCCAATCCCCGGCTCTTCCGAGCCGGCTTCCAATGCCGTTGTTGTTTTCTATCAAAAGAAATTTCCCCCGTTCCTACTCCCTTACGGTTTTGGTCAAATGCAACCCTGCGGCACATTCATCCGTGAGTCCTTCCATTATGAACTATTTCTGCTTAGATTTTCTTTTCGCTTTTTTCACTTTTCCCACGCTTCAGCACATTCCTTGCGGTATTCTCCCGCTCCGGCAGCTCCAGCCCACACGCCTTACAGTGAAAAGTCCCTTCCACCTTCTCGCCTTCCGCCCCGCATCCGCTGCACTCGCTGCCAATGCCCTTTCCAAACACCTCTGTCAGCTCTATGGAGCGTTCTCTGCATTTCTGTGTCAGCCTGCTCTTCATATAACCCTTCTGCCACATACTGGCGGAGGCATTGTATCTCCTGTTCACTCCGGCCTTCGATGTCCCCGGCAGCTTCGGAAAGTAAAGCATTTTTGGCTTTTCCGTGTCCAGCATCCGGTTAATCTCTCCATTGATGTAAGTGTGTAATGCCGCTTCCAGTCTGGCTTTCCCGGCCGTATATTTTTTTCTGCCCGGATTGTTTGCGGCATTTCTGCGGTGCCTGGGCACCCTTTCCCGCACATAGTCTGTCAGCGCAGCCTGGTACTCCAGAAATTTCTCCCCGTAACGGTTCCCTGTACTGGTTACGAACATGCAGCGCATCCCCACTGCCAGCCCTACCTCGTTACAATATCCTTCCCGATGTTTCGCCTTTACTTCCAGCGGCACACCAATGGTGATATTTCCCTCCTCCGGATGCAGGCGGATGTAAATCTGTCTGGTATAGCGATTGTTATCCGTCAATGGAATGAACAGCCGCTGCCTTTTTTCCTTCATGGCAAGATAGATTCCATGGTCCGCATACCGATAGGCCTTTGCGGAAACAGAAAACCCTTCCGCCGCATCCGTGTGCGACTGTGTCAGATGCCTGCGTATCTGTCTGCGCAGATACTGGTTCAGACGGTGTTCGTCCATGCCGGCACGAATTTCGTCAAAGGTTCTCTTCCAATCCCCTGTCAGAGAAATCTCCGCTCCTGTCAGAATCGACTCAAAACACTGGCTCTGCTTCATGACAAACCGCAGATAATGTCTCTCCTCCTGGGTCAGATTCGGATTGCTGCGGATATTTTTCTCCACTCTCGCTTTCACATGGGCCCAGCGGCTTTTAATATCTCCCAGCGCATCGAAGATAGCCAGATAGAAATAGACTGACGGAAGTCCCAATTTCTCCCGCAGGCCGCTGCGGGTCATTTCGTTCTGCACGGTGTAACCCGGATAAATCTTTGCCAGTCCGTTGATTTTGCTGTATTTACAATAGACGTAATTTTTTACGCTGTTGTAATCCTTTGCTATCTCCAGAAGCTTTTCCATATCCAATTTCGATACAGGCTCTTTGTTGTACTGATATACAGTTTTGAATATGGTTTCCCGGGACATTTCCTGTTCCTTTACCTGCCGCCACCGACCTGAATGGCTTCTTCCTCCGCCTGCGTTAAAAGCCGTTTTCACAGCTTTCCCGGAGTTCTGTTATGTCATGGAAATTTTCGTAGAAAGTTAAATTCTACGAAAAATTTCTATTTAGAGACACTATGCCAATTATATAGACTGACCGGTTTTTTGTCAATGGTTTTTGATGATTTTGAAATGATGGTAAATAAAGTCAAACCGAAAAAGGTATTGTAACATAATATTGGTAATAAGATGTTCTTTCTGCTCTCTATATCGGCTGTTTTTTCCGAGTCCTTAACCGAACAAAGCAATTCAGAGACTGAAAGAAATCTATTTGCCGTCAAAATTTCAGTCAAAGCAAGGAGGTACAAAAGATGTCGAGAACAGGTGAGAACATTTACAAGAGACGGGACGGCCGATGGGAGGGCCGCTATATCAGAACGCGTATCGGCGGAAAAGCAAAATATGTTTCCGTTTATGGCAGGTCTTATCGGGAAGTTAAAAAGAAGCTGGAAGATGCGAAGACAAAACAGGAGAAATGTAACACAAAAGCGGAAAAAGCCGGAAAGATGGCAGATATCGGAAACAGCTGGCTCTCAGAAGCAGCATTATTCCTGAAAAAATCTTCCATCAATAAATATGAAGATATTCTGCGTTGCTACATCCTGCCGGAATTCGGGGAAAATGAGTTGTCGGAAATTACAAATCAGCGGCTGATCAGTTTTGCAAACGCTCTGCTTACCAACGGAGGTGCCAGGAAACAGGGCCTGACAGCGACAACCGTGGCAGAGATTATGTCAGCCATGAATGGCATTCGAATTTATGCATTGAGAAAAGAGTATGAGGTGGGCTTTTCACCGGAATGTGTCAATCTGAAGAAAGAGCAGGGAGATATCCGGGTATTCAGTCTGGAAGAAGAGGAAAAGCTTCTCGATTATCTGCAGAAAAATATGGATCTTCCGGCCCTGGGAATTCTTCTCTGCCTTTATACCGGAATCCGGGTGGGAGAACTGTGTGCGTTGAAATGGGATGATATTAACCTTTTGGAGAAGAAAATGTCCGTCAGCAAATCCATGCAGCGCCTTCGCATCAATGCAGTATCAGGCAGTAAAACAGAAGTAAAAATTCTGGAGCCGAAAAGCGCCTGTTCTGTCCGTACAATTCCCCTGCCGGATACAATTATAGAATTGCTGGAAGAATTCCATACACCTGGTGCATTTCTTCTGACAGGAAAAAGCAGCCGTTTTGTGGAGCCCAGGACCATGCAGAACCGGTTTAAGAAAGCCATTCTCTCCTGCGGTATTCAGGATGCAAATTTTCATGCCACCCGTCATACTTTTGCTACCCGTTGTATTGAGCTGGGATTTGATGTGAAAACCTTAAGCGAAATTCTGGGACATGCCAGTGTGACTATCACCATGAACCGATACGTACATCCCTCGATGGCCCATAAAAGAGAGCATATGAATCGCTTTTCCAATCTGTTCGCCGTCAGATAAATGGTCATGACAAATCGACTGCCGGATAAATAAAGGGACTATACGGAAATTTCGTAGAATTTAACTTTCTACGAAAATGACTCCCATAAAATTACAGCACATTAAATAACAGTTCAGATATTTTTCTGAACTGTTATTATATTTTTGCCAGGATAATTTTACTGAAATAAAGCATATTTTTGTCTAACAGGTTGACAAACCGGCAAAAGTATATTACACTTTTCTTATCAACCTAAATCTGTGAAAAGTGTATTCCGCACATTCAGGCAGTTTCTGCCGAAATTTTCACATTCGCCGGCAGAGACACAGATACCCTGATAAGCATTTTGGAAATTCTGAAAATACATGTTCTCTGCCTGACAGCTTCAGAAAGAGAGGATATGCTTATGATTCCCAAAATGCAGTTTGTTTCACCCAAAAGGCGTAATATGCGGCGTCTGCTGAGGTATTTCTTTGCTAATCGAGAGGTGAAGGACCGACTCTTCTGCTACATTTTTGAGCGTGACCCAAAGGCACTGCTTCAACTATATAACGCGCTGAACGGTACGGATTATTCTGATGAAAATGCTTTAAAGATTGTTACACTGGACAATGTGTTGTATCTGTCCATGAACAACGATGTGGCATTTATGCTGATGGGAACCCTGAACCTCTATGAACATCAGAGTACGATTTGTCCCAATCTGCCGTTGCGTTTTCTTCTCTATACGGCAGCAGAATATGAAGCCTATGTGGGAATAAATCCTGATCGAATTTACGGCAGCAGCCTGATCAGGCTTCCTGCGCCCAGATGTGTCGTGTTCTACAATGGGGATGAGAAAATGGAAGAAGAGCGTATCCTGCGCCTGACAGATGCATTTATGGAGAATCCGGACGAGGCGTCGAAATCCTGCCTGGAACTTACGGTTCGCATGCTCAATATTAACCATGGACATAATCGGAAGCTGATGATTGGATGCAGACGGTTGGAAGAATATTCCGTTTTTGTAGCAAAACTGAAAGAATTCCAGGAGTGGAGCGGTTCTGCGGAAGAAGCAGTGGACAATGCGGTATCATATTGTATGGAACATGGACTTATGACAGACATTCTAATCCCATTGAGAGCGGAGGTAAAGAAAATGTTGCTTACAGAGTACAATGAAAAAAGAGTAATGGCATTTCTGAAAAAAGAAGCGCAGGAATTAGGCCGAAAAGAAGGCAGGGAAAAGGGCAGATTAGAGGGCCTATCTGAGGGCAGGACAGAGGGCAGGTTAGAAGGACGATTAGAAGGACGATTAGAAGGCCGCTTAGAAGGACAGGCTGCTTTGATAAAGGCAATGAGAAAAAATGGGATTTCTGTAGAGCAAATCTCGAAAATGACAGATTTACCTGTCAGTGAGATCCTGGCAGCAGGAAAAAGCAGGCGCAGGCGAAGTAAATAAAACACTGTTCATTGATTATAGTCCGGCCGGAGACATCCCTCTCCTGCCGGACCATAATTATCCTGCCTGTCTGCTCCTGCCCATCTCATTATATCAGGCAGACCTTTTCTTCCTTATATTTCTCACTGTAAATCCATATCCGTCTCCAGCCACCAGCGCAGCACATCCTGAATTTTCGCATCCCAGTATTTCCACTGATGGTCTCCGGAGGATTCTTCACAGGTCAAATCATACCCCAGTTTTTTTACATAATCCCATGCCCTGAGATTACCCTGATACAGGAAGTCCTCCGTACCGCACCACGCGTACAGACGGGGCAATGCTTTCTGCTCTGCTTTCCGTCGCTCTGCCAGAGTCATCAGGTCATTCTCCGAACCCTCCAGCTGCTCCGCAGAACCGAAAATGCCCTGGAAAATCAGATTTCCTGCCGGATTTGCCTCTTCGTTTCTCTTATAATCTTCTACTATGTCCAATGCTCCGGACAGAGACGCCGCCGCACCGAAGGTATCTCCTGCCCCCAGCCCCAGCTTCCAGGCCCCATACCCGCCCATGGACAGCCCGGCTGCCAGCGTATCTTCCCGTTTCGTCGACATCTGGGGGAAAAATTCCCGGCAGATTTTCGGCAGCTCCTGAGAAATAAATGTCCAGTATTTCATCCCATAAGTAGTATCCGTATAAAATGCCAGGTGTGTGGTAGGCATTACCACGGCAATTCCCAGTTTGCTCACATAGCGCTCAATGGAAGTCCTTCTCTGCCAGATGGTCTGATCATCGCTCATGCCGTGGAGAAGATACATCGTTTTGTACTTTCCCTCCGCGCCTCTCCCCTCCATGCCGATTTGCCCCTTCGTCTGCTGAGGCAATATCACATCCATATTCACGCTCATTCCCAGTACATCTGAAAAAAAGTCCACATGCATTAAAGCCATTTTTGTTCCTCCTTCCGCTGTTCTTTTCTAATATACATTCCCACAGCCTTTTATAATGCCTCCACCTTACAGGAATGTTCCTTCGTTTTCCTGTCATAGCTGATTCCCACCGCCAGGATTCTCCCGGTGTACTTCGCCGGCTCTCCCATTTTTCCTCTGAAACGCAGCGCATAGTTCCTGTTCCTGATCTGGCGGATCGCCTCCTCCGGCGTACCGTTCACCTTCAGTTCCAGAAGCAATGCATCCGCCCCTTTCCGCTCCGGATAGAAAATGAAATCTACATATCCCTCTCCCGCCTTGTCTTCCCGTTCCACTCGATACTTATCCCGGGCAGCAAGGTATACCAGATTCACCACGGCAGACAGTTCGATCTCACTGTTATAGGAAAAAATGGGAGCCTCTGTGTCATGTGCCAGCTTCAAAATCTCCGCCATTGTCCTGGTATCGCCCGCAAGAGTGGCTTTCAACATCCTTCCGGACTCCTTTGCCAGGCGATAGACATACCCCAGACTCTCTTTTTCCAATAACAGTTCGTTAAATTTATCCATCAGCTCCCTGTTGGGAATCAGCACAGCCCCATCCGCATATGTCAACAGACCATATACTACCATGGCTGAATAGACCTGATTCTTCGTATGCAATTCTGTGGAAGTGGCCGCATATCCCTGCAGTTTCATTTCAATATGCTCCCCGGAAACCATCAACACCAAATCATCACGAATCTCCTCTATATGATTACGAATATAATAAAATATTTCATCATAAGGACCTGAACTGGTCCAGTAGCTGTTGATCTGATTATCTGTCAATGCCCCGATAACTGAACGGGGATTATACAATCTACGGCCTGAGGCTGTGTGGTATCCGTCATACCATTCTGCCAGATCCTCTCTCGTAATTTTCGCATTGGGAGTAGTGCGTTGATAAATGTCAAACAAGGCGTCTACCTCACCATCCAGAAATCCAAAATATTCACTGAATTTCTCAGTTGCCACCATATCATATTCTTTAAACATATTGATTTCCGATCCACTTGAATATTTTGCAATCGGCAAAACCCCTGTCATATATGCAAATTCCACATAAGCCTGTCCTTTCAGCAGGTCTCTGAGGAATTCAAGATAATTCTTCTTGTCCTTCTCCGTGACAAAATCCTTGTGAAAAACAGCATCCCATTCATCCATCACAAAGATAAATCTGACATGCTCCTGCTCGAATACAGTCTGCAGATTATCCCAGATACTTCTATCTGCCCTCAGTTTACTCTCAGGGTAGGCTTTCAGTAGATCACAGTTTATTCCATCCTGAATACGTTCCTTATACTGTTCATAGCTTTTACAGTCTCTTGGCAACCTGCTAAAATCAATATAAATTACTTCATGACTGTTCAAATATTCCGGATAATACCTGCATTCCGCAACCTTCAGATGGCCAAATATCTGTTCTCCGCATTCCGCCCTGCCAAAAAAGGCACCGAGCATATTGGCCATGATGCTTTTGCCGAACCGCCGCGGCCTGGTGATACAGAAATACCTTTGCCCATCCTCCACAACCGCCGTGAGAATTTCCCTGATAATATCGGTCTTATCCACGAAAAATCTGGTTTTCGCAAGTCGTTTATATTCCTCAAAAGGTGCGATACTGTTTAAAAACATTCCCATGTGCATCTTCTCCCACATCCAACGCCAAAAGCAGTACTGTTGAAACAAAGGCCGCCGGAATCCACATCCGACGGCCTGCAGTAAATACCTCGAAACGCCATGCCGATATCTGGTATTTTCAGCTATAACCTTTTGTACCTTATCTCTGCTTCCTATCTCTGCACCCGTCCGGAAGCATCGCCGCCGGCCAGCGTCTCCACTTCTTTCCTGGACACCAGGTTGAAGTCCCCGGGAATGGTGTGCTTCAGCGCGGAAGCAGCCACACCAAATTCCAGCGCAGCCTTAAAGTCCTTCCCATCCAGCATACCGCAGATCACGCCGCCGGCAAAGGAATCGCCGCCGCCTACACGGTCCACGATTGGATGAATGCTGTACTCTTTGGAGTGATAGAACTCTTTCGTATCTCTGGAATAAATGCAGGCAGACCAGCCGTTGTCGGAGGCCGAATGGCTTACTCTCAGGGAAGATACGCAATACTCAAAATTATAATCGGCTACCATCTGCTCGAAGATGGACTTGTATCCGGCCAGCTCCAGGTCACCGCTGGTGACATCTGTCTTCCCGGGCTTATAGCCCAGAACCAGCTCCGCATCCTCTTCATTGCCGATACATACATCCACATACTGCATCAGATTCTTCATCACCTTCTGTGCCTTCTCAGAAGACCACAGTTTCTTACGGAAGTTCAGGTCCACAGACACCTTTACGCCATGCTTTTTCGCTGCTTTCAGGGCTTCCTCCGTCAATACGGCGGCAGCGTCAGACACAGCGGGCGTAATGCCTGTAAAGTGGAACCAGTCTGCTCCTTCAAAAATGGCGTCAAAATCAAAATCCGCTGCCGTAGCTGTGGAAATAGAGGAATGGGCTCTGTCATAGACAACTTTGGAAGGTCTCATGGAAGAACCGCTCTCCAGAAAGTAAATGCCCAGTCTCTCCCCGCATTTTGCAATATGTTTTGTTCCCACATTGTACTTTCTCAACGCCGCTACAGCACACTCACCGATCTCATTGTTGGGAACCGCCGTAACAAACTCCGCATCATGCCCATAATTGGCCAGAGAGACAGCCACATTGGCTTCTCCGCCTCCATAGTTAATATCAAATTCATCCGCCTGAATAAATTTCTCAAAATCGGGTGTGGACAGCCTCAGCATAATCTCACCCATTGTAATCACTTTTGCCATTATCTTTGTCCCTTCTGATTTATAGTCCCGTATCAACTCTTCCAGGCACTTTTCCAACAGATGAACTCCCGGATAAATGCCTCCGGAATTTCATCTGTGTGCCTGTTCTGTGTTGATTCTGTTTATAGTTCCGTAATAAACCTCCTGTACCACTCCTCAAGAAGAATTCCCGGTCGCAGGTTATGCGACCGTTAATTCTTCTGGGTACTGTTCGGTTTATTACTGTTTATAGTCCCGTAATAAACCTCCTGCACCCCATCCTTTATTTCTGCAGCAGGTGAATCGCAAAGCCGCCGATTTCTTCCTTCATGTAGATGGCGTTGATCCTGTCATTCTTCATGATGGGCTCATAGAACTCCACACCCAGGACGGTGCTCATATAATTGATTGCCCGCTCGATATAATTTGTTCTGATGGCGATATGGCCGTTTGCACCTCTGCCCTTGCTGTTCAGCACTTCCACAATCGTACCGGCAAAGCTTCCGCTGTTGCCGAATTTGACAGGAAGGCCGAAAAGGAAAGCCAGGCGTTTCACCGCTTTGTCCGCCTCCTCTTTGCTATCCGAATTAATACCCACATGAGCAAGCTCAAAGCCCAACATGGTCTGGACTGCCTCTCTGGTCAGCTGTTCGATTTTGTCCCATGCACCTTCGTTAATCAGATCACCGGGAACCATCCAGGAGCCGCCGCAGGCGATAATCTTGTTAAAGTCCAGATATGTGGTCAGATTCTTTGCGTTGACACCGCCGGTAGGCATAAATTTCATGTTCACATAGGGTGCCGCCATGGCCTTGATCTTCGCCAGTCCGCCGGACTGTTCCGCCGGGAAGAACTTCACCACATCCAATCCCAGCTCGATAGCCTGTTCAATATCGGAAGGGCTGGAGGTGCCGGGGGTAATCGGCACGTTTTTCTCAATACAGTATTTCACGGTTCTGGGATTTAAGCCGGGGCTGACAATGAATTTCGCCCCTGCTGCCACCGCCGCATCCACCTGCTCTGCATTCAGAACGGTACCCGCTCCAACACACATATCCGGAAAATTTGCAGTCATAATCCGGATAGCTTCCGCCGCTGCATCCGTACGGAAAGTCACTTCCGCACAGGGAAGTCCGCCTGCACACAGTGCTTTCGCCAGGGGAAGGGCATCCTCCGCCCTGTCAATTTTTACCACAGGTACGATACCAATTTTGCTGATCTGTTCCAAAACTGCGTTCATTTTTCCTCTTTTCCGCATGTCTTCACATGCTCTTTATTTACATTTCCACCCACATTCCCACAGGATCTGTCAGTTCACACTTCCCCTTATACCGCTTCAACGGCGCATACAGCCAAAAAAGCTCTTCCCTTCACACTTTTACGCCAGAACTTCCTTCACTGCCGCCGCAATCTTATCGCACTTACAGTTGTCAGAGAAATATTCCGCAAATTTCGAACCTGCCAGAGCGCCTTTTACCAGATCTCTGTCCAGATTCTGCAGAATGGTCACCATATCCGTATGGGTCACTTCTTTTACTTTATCCAGAATTTTCTTATTCCGCTGCTCAGGCTCTACTCTCTCAGGCGGATATCCGCCTCCTCCGGGAGCACAGAAAAGCTTCTCGAAGATATACTGAAGATTCAGCTCTCCGCCCCAGCCGAAATTCTCCGCAAAGGGAAGCGCCACACAGTTGCCGTCATTTACCTGCGAGAACAGATAGGCGTCCAGCGGGGACTCAATATGCCCGCAGAGTACCTTCGGGAAAGAATTGCAGGCCAGCATGGCACCCTCGCCGGTACCACAGCCCGTAATCACATAATCTGCAGCACCGGAATTTAAAAGCACTGCAGCCAGGATTCCGTTCTGTACATAGGTCAGAGAATTGGGATCTTCGGCCCCGCACATTCCGTAGTTGAACACTTCATGTCCCATGGGCTCCACTACCTTTTTCAGGGTGGCACAGATTAAATCGTTTTTGGCGGCCTGGCTGTTTTCATTGATTACAGCTATTTTCATAAGATATTACCTCCGTTTCCCGCCGGCTGTCCGGCGGCGCGTTACTTTTTATTATTGTATTGCTGCTGTTTACTCCGGCTGCTTGCCGATATAGGCCAGAATACCGCCGTCCACATACAGAATGTGACCGTTCACCGCATTGGAAGCTTCGGAAGCCAGGAACACCGCGGGACCTGTCAGCTCTTCGGGCTTTAACCATCTGTTGGCAGGTGTCTTCGCACAGATAAACTGGTCAAAAGGATGTCTGCTGCCATCCGGCTGAATCTCACGCAGAGGCGCCGTCTGAGGAGTCTCGATATAGCCCGGCCCCAGGCCGTTGCACTGAATATTATACTGTCCGTATTCGGAGCAGATATTCCTGGTCAGCATCTTCAGTCCGCCCTTCGCCGAGGCATAAGCGGATACTGTCTCTCTGCCCAGCTCGGACATCATGGAACAGATGTTGATAATCTTGCCGTGGCCTTTCTTAATCATGGAAGGAATGACCGCTTTTGATACGATAAAAGGTCCGTTCAAATCAATATCGATCACCTGCCTGAACTGTGCCGCAGTCATCTCGGTCATGGGAATTCTCTTGATGATTCCGGCATTGTTCACCAGAATATCAATCACGCCCACTTCCTTCTCAATCTGTGCTACCAGTGCATTCACCGCGTCCTCATTGGTGACGTCACACACATAGCCATGGGCTTTGATTCCCTTTTCTTCATAGGCAGCCACCCCCTTGTCCACCAGCTCCTGATTAATATCATTGAAGCAGATGGTCGCACCGCATTCCGCATAGGCGGAAGCAATGGCAAAACCGATACCATAAGACGCCCCCGTTACAAGAGCTACTTTTCCCTCCAGTGAAAAGTTCGTGAATTCTGACATGTTCTCTTTCTCCTTTTTATTTTTTGCATTTTCGGTTCTTTTTACTTCATATTTTTTGCTTTTGATTCTTTTGCTTTCAAAAAGGGTTCCCCTTTTCCGCAAAATTTTACTGCATATTCGTCCTGTATCAAACTTTTACACCCGGATCAGCTTACATCAGATCCTTCATGGCCACGCCGTCCATATCATCGAAATCCTGGTTCTCTCCCACCATGCCCCAGATAAAAGTATATGCTCTGGAACCACATCCCGAGTGGATAGACCAGCTGGGAGATATCACCGCCTCCTCATTTCTCATGACAATATGGCGGGTTTCATCGGGTTCCCCCATGTAGTGCATGACAAAGGCATCCTCCGGCATCTCAAAATACAGATACACTTCCATACGTCTGTCATGGGTATGACAGGGCATGGTATTCCACACACTTCCGGGCTCCAGTCTGGTCATGCCCATCTCCAGCTGACAGCTCTCCACCTGCCCGGGAAGAATGTATTTACAGATGACACGATGATTGGCGTCCTCCAGCGACCCCAGCTCCACCTTATTCTCATCCTTTACAATCACCACGCCCTCTTCCGGCGTCCCTTCCGGCTTAATCAGTACAGTAGGACAGGTTCTGTGAGCCGGCGCAGAATTCAGATAGAACTTCGCAGGACAGGCAGCTTCGTCACTGGCAAAGACAATGTCTCTGGATCCCATCCCGATATACATAGCCTCCTTAAATCCAACCTTGTACACCCTTCCATCCACGGTAATGCTGCCCGCACCTCCGATGTTGATAACCCCCAGCTCTCTTCTCTGACAGAAAAATTCCGCCCGAAGTTCCTCCCCTGCAGTCAGGGGAATGGGTTCCACAGGCATCGCCGCACCTGTGATAATTCTGTCAATGTGGCTGTATACCAGTTTGATTTCACCAGGCACAAAAAGATTCTGAATCAGAAACTCTTCTCTCAGGCGCTGTGTGGTATAGTGCTTCACATCTCTTGGGGATACTGCTGTTCTCAGTTCCATCCTGGCACCTCTCCTTCTCCTTGAAATATATCTCATTCTATACTCTGCATAACTTTTTTCCGCCAAATCCTGCCGCAGACAGCCGGCAGTCTTTCTGTTATGTAAGCCCTTACATTGTATCACATTCCAAAAAGCTTTTCCACATTATTTTCCAGAAATTTTCTCATTTCTGCATCTCCCTGTCAACGCTTTCTTCACAGGAGCGCATGGCCAGAATGGTTTTCTCCAGAAGCTCGTCAAGCTCCCAGCCCAGCATTTCCGCTCCGGTGTTTATGACATCTCTGGAGCAGCCTGCAGCAAATCTTTTGTCCTTATATTTTTTCCTGAGGCTGGACAGCTCCATGTCCATCACGCTTTTGGACGGCCGCATCCTGGCCGCGGCCCCGATCAGTCCGGTGAGTTCGTCGCAGGCGAACAGTATTTTCTCCATCTGATGCTTTGGCTCCAGGTCGCTGCAGATTCCATATCCATGACTGCAGATAGAGTAAATCATCTCCTCCGACACTCCCGCTTCCCGCAGCAGCTCCGGCGCCTTCACACAGTGCTGCTCCGGATACAGTTCAAAGTCAATGTCATGAAGCAGTCCCACAATGCCCCAGTACGCTTCCTCTCCGTTCCCCGTCTCTCCGGCAAAATACCGCATCACACCCTCCACAGTCAGCGCATGCTGAATATGAAAAGGTTCCTTATTATACTTCCGCAGAAGCGCCAACGCTTCCTGCCTTGTTATATTACAATTCATCTGTTCTCCTTTTTTACATTTCCTTCAGATATATTTCCACTCTGTCCTTCGGCCACAGGACTGTCCGTTCCAGCAGCCTGCCTTCACTCCTTTTTGTGCCAATTCCGCCGGCCCCGGTCACTTCCTTCAGCGAATATGCTCCTGGGGATTGTCATCCTCAAATTCAAACACACATCTCTCGTAAGCATTGATAACATGTGTATCCATATATTTGTCATAGCGCTTATGCTGTCTTCCATAGCTCATATGCACATGCCCGTGCAGGAAATATTTCGGACGGTACTTTTCCATCAACGTTCTGAACACGCGAAACCCCTGGTGAGGCAAATCTCTGCCGTCATTCAGCTGATAGGCCGGCGCATGTGCCACCAGAATGTCAAATCCTCTCTTCCGGAAAAGCTGAAACTTCAGCTTCCGGACTCTTTTTTCCATCTGTTTTTCCGTATACTGATGTTCCCCCGGCTTATATCGCATGGAGCCGCCCAGTCCCAGAATCCGTACTCCCTCATGGACATAAATCTGATCCTCGATACAGGTACATCCCTCCGGCGGCACCTGTTCATATTTTTTATCATGATTTCCATGCACATACAGCACCGGCGCCGTCGAAAATGTCACCAGAAAAGAAAGGTATCGCGGATCCAGATCTCCACAGGAGATTATCAGGTCGATTCCTTCCAGTTTGCTCCTTTCGAAAAAGTCCCATAAGTACTTCGACTCTTCATCCGCAATTGCCAGTATCCTCATCTCAAAACCTTTCTATCGCTGCCGTATCCTGAATTTCCTCATCGGCTTAATTCTTTATTCCCTGCTGTTTGACCACCGGTTCCGCCTGTGCCTTCAGCTCTTCCTTCTTCGGTATGGAACCGATTACATTCTCCGCCAGCCAGTCCATGGTCATAATATCCTCGGGAAGCATACTGCAGGCAGGGTCTTCCTGTATCAGGCCCGTCTGGGAATAAAGAATCCCAGAAAACGGATTAAACGCTTCCGAACTGATAGTCGCTTTCAGCAATTCCACAAGTCTCCTTGTTCCAATAGGCAGACGGCGGGACCAGACCACGTCGATTACCCCCGCGGACATTCCCCACCAGTAATTAATCGCCTTTGTGGTGGCAGAATCGTCATCATACTTCCAGGTACCGTCCATAATGGTTCGAATCAGCTGCTCATAAAATTTCCCCCAATGGTACAGCGGCATGGCCAGATTCCTGGAATGCCCTCCTTCCATATGATAAATTCCGAAGAACCGGGATCCCTCCTCAGGAATCACCATATCCCTTCCCGAGATACAGGAGGCGCCGGTCTCCCTGATTTTCTCCTCCAGATCCACTTCTTTCATGGTGGACCATTCCAGATATACCTTAGCCCTGGGATTAATCATTTTCGCTCCCAGCGCAAAGGCATTGATATTGGCAATGGAGCCGAAAATGGGATAATCTGCAATGTAAGTCAGCTTATTGTTCTCCGCCATCGCCCCCGCAATGGCACCCATCAGGAATTTCGCTTCGTGCATACGTGAATAGTATGTACGAATATACCGATGAGATGTATTCAGCGAACAATTTAATATCCGCACATCCGGATTCGAAATAGCGGCTTTCACACTGGCCTGCACAAAGGGAGGCGTGGTTGTGAAAATGATATTACAGCCTGATTTTATCGCATCATTGATTAGTTCCTCCACATTCTCCTCTGTCCCGTTCTCATAGGCAACCGTACTCAGTTCCTCCGGGAATGTCTGCTCCAGGTAAAGTCTGCCCAGCTCATGGGCATAGGCCCATGCGGAGGTACCCGGCGTCTTCTCATAGATAAACGCCGCCTTCAGCTTCGGCGAGCTTAAGGGAAGCAGGATGCTGAACAGAGGTTTCTTCTCATTGCTGGGCTTCATCTTCAGCTCTATTTCCTCATCCTCCTGAAGCAGTTCAAATTCTTCCCAGCTCTTACTCATCAGCGCCCGCAGCTCATTGGTGGTTTTCTCATCCACCGCATCATACCCGTGCAGAGAGACAAATGCAAGAAAAGCGTCTCCCGGCGTAATCTCCAGCTTGTTGCCTCCTTTGGCCTCGTATTCGGCACAAAATCTGGTGTAAAGCGCGCTGAATTTCAGCAGCTCGTCCTCCGTCCATACTTCTCCCGGCTTCTTTCCCACGATTTCCTGCAGCTTTGCAAAGCTCCCCTCCTGCGTAAACCAGATATAATTGATAGGCGCCGCCTGATAAAATTCCATAAACTCATAGTATATTTTGTTCTCTTTCTCTTCGCTGCGCTTCGGCACAATCCGAATCACATTTCCCGGAATGGAGACAGCCCCGTAATATTTCATGACGCTGACCCGTTTATTCCCCTCCTCCACATAAAATTTATTCATATACTCATAAACCTTAATCGGGTCACGAATGCCTTCATCCCTCTGGCTGTTGCTGAGATTAATCCATTTCATGGCAAATTCTGTGTCTTCCCTGAGTATCGGCATAAAGTTACCGGCGAAAGAGCTGCTTCTTCCCACAGTCTTCGTACCTACAATCTGCGCTATCGGTACCTGTACCATCCCCAGAGGCGCTTCATGATAACAGCCCTTCTCCGGCATAAAGTCATCCAGAACCAATAGCGTTGGCTTCTCTCCCCGCAGCATTCTCGCCTGATAATCCCTTTTTCCTGACTTATAAGCTTTCAGATAATCTTCTTTTCCCATTCTGTCCTCCTGTTTTCATTTCGCCTGCCGTATCGCAAAAACCCAAATTCCCGGCAGCTATTGTTTCATTATCGCAGCAATCCGCTCTCCATACCCTGCTTTTCCATAATCTGTCCCATCCCGTCAGGACCGCCTCCCCGGAGTCATTGCTGCGCTGTAAAAACTCCTCATTCATTTCTTCATTATACGCCGCAACCTGCATTTCATCCGGTTTTCTCCGATACTTCACAGTATCCGCGGCCTTATCTAAAGTCTATTATATGTAAGGAGAGCTGGAAATGCAAGAAAAAAAGGAAAACAGCCCCTTCGGACCGTTTTCCCTTATCTGTATTTTCATTTATTTCAGACTACCTGATGCTTCCCGATATAGACGGGGAAGGTCCCTGTTCCCTTCATTTCCTTGCCTGCCGTAATGGTAACATTCTTATCCATGACAAGATATTCTATATCCGCGCCGGCTTCCACTACGGAATCCTGCATCAGAATACAGTTCTTGACCTTCGCGCCTCTGGCCACTTTCACTCCACGGAAGAGAATGCTGTCTTCCACCTCTCCTTCGATGATACAGCCGTCAGCCACCATCACATTCTGTACCTTCGCTCCCTCGATATACCTGGTAGGATTGTCATCTCGAATCTTCGTGTAGATAGAAGGTCCTGAGAAAAGCGCATCCAGATTGTAGTCATCCAGAAGCTTCATATTCTCGTCAAAATAGCTCTTCATATCACAAATCCGGGCGATATATCCCTCGTGCTTATAGGCATGTACGTTCAGCTTGCTCAGCTGGGGCAGCAGCACATCCCTCTCAAAATATTCCTGTCCCCGGACAAAAGCCGTGTTGATCAGATCGATAAGCTTTTCTCTCTCCACCACGAAAATGTTCATGGAGAAATTCTGAACTCCCTTATCCTTGGCATTTACATAGATTTTGGTAATTCTGCCATTGTCAATGCCAAAGGTATAATAGTAGCCCAAATCGTTTGACTGAGACTTCATGAAGCTCTCCGGGAGCTCCTGCTGATTATAGGCAATGGTCACATCCGCACCGCTCTCAATATGGGACCGGATCATGGCCTTAAAATCAAAATTAACCACGATATTCGTATCCGTAATCACCACATATTTTTCTTTTTCATCCCGCAGGAAATCCAGAATATTTGCCAGCGCACCCACGCGACCCGTATAAGGCTTCGCACTCTTCTCCATAAAAGGAGGGAATATATGTAATCCGCCGTTCTTGCGCACCAGGTCCCATTCACGGCCGGAATCCAGGTGATCCATCAGAGAGTGATAGTTATTATTAACCATGACGGAGATATTGTTGATATCACAGTGTGTCATGCTGGATAGTATAAAATCAATCAGGCGATATCGACTGGCAAAAGGGATGGAAGCCATCAGACGCACATTCACCAGCTCCGGAACCAACGCGTCATAACTGTTGGGAAAAATAATACCCAGTGCACTTGTCTTTGAGTTTACCATTCTTCTTCACCGCCTTCTACGTTTTTATTCACCATGGCTTTGGGGCCGACCTTCGCATTGTCACCGATGGTCACACCTGCACCCACGGTTGCCACACCGTTCTCACTGTCTGTGGGCATGGCACCTACCACCGCATTCTCGCCGATTGTCACATTTTCTGCCACAATACAGTGCTTCACTGTGGCTCCCGCCTTAATCACCGTGCCGCCCATCACCACGGCGTCTTCGATTACGGCTCCTTTTTCCACCTTCACGCCTGAGAACAGAATGGAATGCTTCACCGTACCCTTAATCCTGCAGCCGTCGGTAATCATGGAATTCTCCACCACACCGCCTGCACTGATTTTATGCCCTGTCATTCCGCTGTTGCGGCTGTAAATCTTCCAGTCCTCATCAAACAGGTTGATTCCGCTGTGCTCGGGATCCAGAATCTCCATATTGGCCTCCCACAGCGAGGCAATGGTCCCCACATCCTTCCAGTATCCGTCAAAATGATAGGCATACATTCTGCGATTGTCTCTCAGCAGATTCGGAATGATATTATTGCCGAAGTCATTGGCAGACTTTGGATCCGCTTCGTCCTCCTCCAGATATTTCTTCAGGATATCCCAGTTGAAGATATAGATACCCATGGACGCCAGATTAGACTTCGGATTCTTCGGCTTCTCCTGGAACTCTGTAATCCTGTCGTCCTTATCCGCCACCATCAGCCCGAAGCGGGAAGCCTCCTCCCAGGGAACTTCCATGACCGCCACGCTGAATTCTGCATTCTTCTCTTTGTGGAATTTCAGGAAATCGCTGTAATCCTGCTTACAGATCTGATCGCCGGACAGAATAATCACATATTGGGGATCATACCTCTCAATAAAGGAAATATTCTGATAAATAGCGTTCGCAGTTCCCTTGTACCAGTCCGATCCACTTGCCTTCTGATAAGGCGGCAGAACATGGACCCCGCCGTAAAGCCGATCCAAATCCCACGGCTGGCCGTTTCCGATATACTCATTCAATACCAGCGGCTGATACTGCGTCAGAATTCCCACCGTGTCTATTCCCGAATTGACACAGTTCGACAGCGGGAAATCAATGATACGATATTTCCCGCCAAACGGGACTGCCGGTTTCGCAAGCTTCTCAGTCAACGCATACAGACGGGACCCCTGTCCCCCGGCAAGAAGCATTGCTATCATTTCTTTTGCCATAAATTACACACCATACCTTTCTGTAATCTGCGGACTTTATGTGCCCTTTCACAATACGCAGATACAATATTTGCGGCCCGAACAAGTTTGGTTGTTCTTCTTATGTATTATACAACAAACTGGAAATAATTAACAGGCTTTTTGGTAACTTTGTAAAAAACGTTGCAATTTATGTAAAATTTATAGACATTTTGCCAGTTGACATATTTTCAGTGTCAGGCGCCGCCTCCGATTTCATATTTTACCACATCCATATTCACAGTTCCGTCCGCGATGAAAGAAATCCCATCCGCTTCCTGTTCTGTATACAGGACTGCGGACAATACCTGTTCTCCGTCATTTACGAAAGCTTCCACGCTGAACCGGTCCAGAATAATCCGCAGCTTCAGCGCCCCGCCCTTCCGGCAGACTTTACTGCGTCTCTGATGAATGATGGCCCTTCTGGAGCCGGAGAACTTTCTGTCTATCTTCAGCACAGATTCTCCCGGCCGGAAGCTGATAGAAGTGTGGTATTGCCCGTTCTGAGCAAGGCGGACCGCAAACTTTCTGTACAGATCACAGCCATCCTCCGGCCGGATGGTCAGCTCCATATCAATCCGACGCCCTCTGATTCCCTCCAGCCTCACCGTACCTGACACCGTGACATTCTCATAGGAGATCTTGTTCCTCCGCATGGCTTCCAGCTCTCTCACCGGCTTCTGTAACAGCTTTCCGTCCCTTATGGACAGTTCCCTGGGCAGGCTCATCTGGCCGAACCAGGGCTCTTCATGTACTCTTCTGTGATTGCATGTGTCCCAGTTCTGCATCCATCCGATCATCACCCGGCGTCCGTCCGGGGTGAGCACAGTCTGAGGTGCATAGAAGTCAATACCATAGTCAACAGACTGATTCCCCTCTTCCGTAAATTCCTCCGTCGTTTTCTCATAACTTCCAATCAGGCAGAGGGTTCCGTTTCCGTTGTGATATTCAAATCCGGAAGGAAGCATATCCTGAGGACTGGTCAGCAGCACCCACTTTCCGTCCAGCGGAAAGAAATCGGGGCACTCCCACATTTTTCCAAATCGGTTGTGGTTTGCAGCCAGCACTTTTTTGTAACGCCAGTCAAACCCATCCGGGCTTTCAAAAAGCAGAATCTGCCCGCTGCCGTCCCCAGACCGATTCCCTATGGCACAGCGATATGTGCCATCCTCTTCCTGCCACAGTTTCGGGTCCCGGAAATCAAATCTGCTGCTTCCCCAGGGAATATCCTGCTCATTCAAAACCGGATTCCCGTCATATTTTACATAATCTGCCCCGTCTCCCACAGCCAGACACTGGGTCTGTACTTCATTGCAGCTGCCGTCAGCCTGACGTTCCTTCACTACACCTGTATACATCAGAAGCTGTCTGCCGTCAGGCAGTGTAAGCGCGCTCCCTGAAAAGCATCCGTCTCTGTCATAGATTTCATCCGGCGCAAGCGCCGCAGGCAGATATTCCCAGTGCAGCAGATCATCGCTCACCGCATGTCCCCAGTGCATGGGACCCCAGTGCGAATCATAGGGATGATATTGATAAAATAAATGATATTTTCCCCCGTAACAGCTGAACCCGTTAGGATCGTTCATCCATCCGGTGCGGGGAGACAGGTGAAAGTCAGGTCTCTCTTCCTTTTGAATCTTCTTCCCGAAAGCTTCCTCATATTTACGGGCTTCCCACAATATCTGACTTGTCATGATAAATTCTCTGCTCCTTTTCCCTTACTCTCTATTAATTTATCATCTTGTCTCTGTTAACGCAACAGTGTATTACCGGCCCTGTTATTCGGCCGTCGTCTTTCCCGAGTATCGGTCATAAGCCTCCTGATATACCTTCAGAAGCTTATCCATACCGCATTTGTCTCTCAGATAGCTGATATAGCTCTCCCATTCTTCATCCGTGGGTCCGCCGTTTTTAATCCACAGACCTTCCTGCTCCGATACGGCGCTTTCAAAATCCGCTCTGTACCAGTCAATATCATCCAGCTCTCTGCCGGTGAACACACAGTCTACAGGATAGACGGAAGTGTCCTCCACAAAAGGCATCCAATATTCATATAAATCAGTCAGTCGTTCAATGGCACGGTCCTCCATTCTGAATGTGGTGAGATAATAATCGCTTAAAATGAGCTTCGGTCCAAATACTTCGCATTCCCCCTTCAGCTCTCCCGAGCTCTTGCCATATTTCTCCCGACTGGCTTCGTCCGAAATGCTCAGCCAGATACCGTCTTCGTCCTGCTCAGTAAAGTAGGTTCCTATTGGACCATACTGCAGCTGCATGACAATTTCCGGGTCATACCACTGATCAAAGAATTTCAGAAGATTTGCAGGACTTTTGCATTTCTTCGTGATATTCAGCTGTCCGCTGTTGATTCCTCCTCCGGTGCGGATGGTTACATTGTGGGTGCCGTCCGGTCCGTCCAAAACGGGCAGGAACACATAATCTTTTGCATAATCCCCCATCAGTTCTTCAATATACCACCATGCGGAAACCCCCACATAACCCTGTGAGCATTTTGCAATCAGCTGTGTGGAGTCCTGGCTGAACATCTCCACATCCATCAGCCCTTCCGCATACCAGTCATGAAAATAGCTGACTGCATCCCTGTATTGATCGGTGACGCACAGGAACTCCACGGTTCCGTCACCGCGCAGCACCAAATCATTGCACACATCATTGGGCCAGTTTGTGAAGCCGAAACCCGCATAAAAAATATTCTGTCCCCAGCACCACTCGTCAAACCCTGTGCTCATGGGAATAGTACTTCCCGGCGCATTTCCGTAGTATCGTGCACTCATATCATTGTCTTTAAAGGCTTTCAGAGCTGTATGAAGTTCTTCCAGCGTTGCGGGCACCTCCAGTCCCAGCTCATCCAGCCATGCCTTGTTGATCATTGAGAATTGCGGGACCGAATAAATGCTGTAATCCTCCGGCGCCCCCACACCTGCCGTTCCCATGCGTTCCCCGGCAGGCAGACCGTAAATATATCCGTCATCCATGGTGATGGCACTGCGGATATCCGGGTTCTCCTCCAGAATCTTCGTCAGATTCGGCATATACTCTTCCGTCAGATAAGGTGTCAGGTCAATAAAGGTGCCGTCATCCCCATAACGGGAGATATCATAATTGCTGAATCCCACTCCCATGAAAGCGTCCGGAAGCTCATCTCCTGCAATGCGGATATTTACCTGTTCTCCAAGCGACTCGCTCATGGTAGTCCATTCAATGCTGATCCCTGCATCCGCCTGCAGCTGATTCAATACTGTGTTATCAGTATATCCGGGACTCAGCGCACTCTGCCCCCCCATAATGGCGAATGCGGTCTGGGTGGTATCCGGATTCGCCACCCCCTTCTCATGATGGCCGTAATCTTTGTTCCCGCAAGCTGTCACCGACAGTACAAGCACGACCCCAAGCCCACAGAATACAGCCCTTTTTCCATTGCTCCATTTTATATCATTTTTACACATGATTTTATGCGACCTCCTGTTCCGGTTCTGCAGCCTGTTCCGGGCTGCGTTGTATCAATTCTCGCCATCGGCTTTCCGACGCCCTGTAATCCGGGGCTATTCCATGCAGAACTTCCACCCGCCAGGCCGTTCTGCCCTTCCAGAGCGCGCTTATCCCTTCACCGCACCGGCCATAAATCCTTTTTCAAAATACTTCTGAACAAAGGGATACACTGCCAGCATGGGCGCTGCCGCTATGATAATGGAAGAAAATTTGATCATCTCCGTCATTCTGTTCAGCTCGGCAAAACCACCGGATATGGTGCTGGCCTGACTTGCACTGGCCGAGCTCTTAATCAGAATATTGCGCAGCACCAGAGGCAGCGGCGCTCTGTCGGGAGAGGGCAGATAAATCATTGCCGTAAACCAGTCGTTCCAGTAAGCCACCATACTGAATACCACCATAACCGCCATAATGGAACGGCTCAGAGGCACTACTATTTTGATAAAAGTAATCCACTTGGAGGCACCGTCCATGTCTGCCGCTTCCACCATCTCCCCGGGAATATTATTCTCGAAGAAATTCCTTACGATAATCATATTGCCTACACTCACACCGCCGGGAAGAAACAGCGCCCAGATATTATTAATCAATCCGGTCTGTTTTACCACCAGATAGGTGGGAACCATCCCGCCGCCAAAGTACATGGTAATAATGAAAAAAATACTGATCCATTTTCTCCCCGGCAGATTTTTCACACTCAGCGGATATGCCGCAAGATATAGCACAACCACTGAGAATATTGTACCGATAATCGTATACTTCAAACTGTTGAGCAGACCTGTCAGAATACTGATGTCCGCGAATACCGCCTTATATCCCTCCAGTGTAAACTGGCTGGGTAACAGAAAAGTCTTGCCCGCATATACGTCGTATGGGTTTGACACAGAAGCAATCAATATATAGTACAGAGGATATGCCACCAAAAACAGGAAGATGGAGCAGAGAACCACCAGAACCATATCGCTGCTTCTTTCGGAAAGTCCTGTCAGCTTTCCGGATTTTGTATTTGCTTTCATACCGCACCTCCGTTTTTCTTCTTATATAAAGCTTGTGTCTTCAGATATCCTGCCGGCAACCTTATTCACCACAATCAACAGGATGATATTGATCACAGTGTTAAAGAGGCCAACCGCCGTAGAGTAGCTGTATTTTGCATTTTCGATCCCCTGCTGATACACATACACGGCAATCACATCGCTGGTGGCTTTATTCAGATTTGTCTGCAGCAGCCACACCTTTTCAAAACCGACATTCATCAGGCCCCCTGCACTCATAATCAGATTCAGCACCATAACTGATTTCAGTGCCGGCACGTCGATATTCAGAATTCTCTGGAACAGAGAAGCGCCGTCCACCTTTGCGGCTTCATAGAGAGACGTGTCCACATTGGACAGAGTGGCCATATAGACAATGATTCCCCAACCTGCATCCTGCCAGATACCGGAGGCAATATAAATGGTACGGAAAGCGGATGACTCTGTCAGAAAATCAATGGAGGTTCCTGCAATCAGATTCAGCAGACCCCCGGAAGGACTTAAAAATATCTTAATCATACCACAGACCACCATGATGGAAATGAAATGAGGCGCATAAAGCACAGTCTGGGTAATTCTCTTAAAGCGCTGGAATCTTACCTGATTCAGCATCAGCGCCAGAATAATGGGAATCGGAAAACTCCACAGCAGACTGAAGAGGCTCAGCAGTATGGTATTCTTCATCATACGGCCAAAGGCAGGTGCGCTGAAGAAACGCTGAAACCACTCAAATCCAACCCATTCGCTCCCTGTAAATCCACGGCTTGCCTTATAATCCCGGAAGGCAATCTGTATACCATACATAGGTATGTACTTGTAAACAACCGTCAATAAAATGGGAATTGCCAGCATTGCGTATAACTGCCAGTTATCCAGCAGGCGTTTCTTTAATGGTCTCTGCACTGCCATGGCCGGACGGGCGGCAGCTGACTTGTTCTTACTCATATTACTCTCCTTTCCTTCCAGACGGATTTTTTCAGATGCAAATTCCGCCTGACTTTCCGTCTCACATTGGGCGCCGTTGGTGAAACGTTATTTTATTGTTTTTATAAAAGTATCACTCTTTTTATTTTTAGTCAATGCTTTATTTATATTTTAGTATGATTCACCGGTATTTTCATTAATTTTTACCAGTTTTCGCTCTTTATTTTTGTTTATTTATTCTATATATTTGCGCCATCAGCTTATGTATAACGTTTCATATCATTTTATTCCTTTTCATCTTTACAAATCAAATTATCTATATTATAATAGAAAAACAGACGAAAGAGGGAAGAATATTCCTTTTATTTCCTCTGAAGTCTGTCATTTTTGTTATTATTTCATTTGTTTTCACGAAACGTTATTCCGGAGGTTTCATGAAGAAAGTAAATTCCAGTCCCACTATGAAAGATGTGGCCGCCGAGGCCGGCGTGGCGCTTGGCACAGTATCTAAAGTTGTAAACGGTCTGCCTGTGGGCGAGGACTATCGCATCCGGGTCGAAGACGCTATCCGAAAGCTGAACTATCAGGTCAACAGTTACGCCCAGGGCCTTAAACTGAATAAAACCCGCACGGTTGCTCTCCTGATTCCGAACACCGTAAATCCGTTTTACGGCGCTCTGGTTTATCATATCAATATTGCTCTGTTGAAGCGCAGCTACCGGATGTTCCTCTGTTCCACCGACTCCGACTCGGGTCTGGAGCAGGAATATATCAAGATGGCACAGCAAAACAAAGTAGACGGAATCATTGGTCTGACCTACAATCCCGATCTCATTATTGAGAAGGGAACTCCTTTCGTGGCAATCGACCGTTCCATGGGGCCTGAAATTCCATGTGTCGCCAGTGACAATTTCGCCGGAGGACAGCTGGCCGCCGAGAAGCTGGCCGATTTCGGCTGCAAAAATGTGGCTTTCCTGCGTTCAGGTTCCTCTCTCACCAACGAACCTAACAAACGAAAAGCAGGCTTTGAAAACGGTTGTCTCTCCCGTAATCTTTCCTATGAAATGAAAATACTGGAAGATGGGGATTCATACGAAGAATTTGATGAATTTCTCACAGAACATATGAGAAACGGAAAGCTGACCTTTGACGGCATCTTCTGCGTCACGGACGGTCTGGCCTATTATATTCTTAAGATACTGCAGAAAATGAATCAGAGAATACCCGAAGACGTACAGCTGATTGGATTTGACGGCACAAGGCATATGGGTGTTCAGGACTACATCTGCTCTACCATTGTGCAGCCAGTTGCTGAGATTGCCGAAATGTGTGTGGAGCTTCTCCTTCAGGAAAATATGTCGGTCAAGCCTCCGCTTGTCTGTCTGCCGGTGACCTACGCTTACGGAGGCACTACATCCGAGTATCCGAAAGAGGAGTAAAACAGGCAGTCATGCGAACTGATTTTGATCCCATCCTTCCTCCGCTTTAACCCTGCAGCCCTCTGGCCTGCCTGTCCATATCCTCCACCACGATATCATGGATTTCCCCCAGGGATGCGCAGTACTCCAGCACCTTCCATGGCTCGTTGGTGTGAAAATGGATTTTAATCAGTTCATCGTCGCCTACCGCCAGAAGGCAGTCGCCTTTGAAATTTTCCGTAAAATACTCGCTGATCACATCTTCATCCAGATTCTTTCCTTCAATTAATAATTGTGTGTCATATTTAAATTCCAACATATCTGTCCCTTTTCCTTTCTCTCCTTTTTATAAATAACAGACTCTCTGAATCTCTTGATCAACAAGGAATACACTCCCCTATCAGCACTTCCTTTCCCCGGAAAGCAAAACCATACTTCCGGATTCTCTCCACCGGGATTCCTCTCGCCTCCAGGGATGCCGCATATCGCATGCGTTCAATCTGCTCCAACGCAGCCGCCACAGTATCCGCAGGATTCTTCTCATCCGAATCCTGCACTTTAAATTCAATAATAATTGCATCCCTGTCCGCCAGTTCCACCATCCTTTGATAAAACCGGTTTTGTCTATATGAAAGATGTCTTTTGTGATGACTGTCTCGAAGTCCTGATGTTCGATGCCGACTGTCCGTGGAATGCTTTTCTTCCATGCCATAAGCTCCCTCCCGGCATAATGATTTCCCGTATGTAAAAATCCTAACATATTTTCCTGGCATCGTCTATGAAATTATGCAGAGTGCTGCGCTGTATTTTTCTGCTGGAAGAGCTTGATAACTTTATGTAATTCCATATGCCGGAACAATAAGGAGGACTGCAAATACTTTCATTTTAAGTCCGGTTTGTGCAGCTCAAACAGATTTTTCTCCCAATCCTTCACAAAATATCTGATATTTGTTCTGCCCTTAGTGATAATAGTATGCCCCTCGGCTTCCAGCTGCTTTTTCTGAGATTCCGCCCCTCCGGGATATTTTTCATTTAATTCTCCGTCTGCCTTCAGTGTCCTCCAATAAGGTGTCTCATCCTCAGTGCGCTGATGAGACGCCCAGGCAGCAATGGACACAAAAATTCCTGCCGTAATCGGCTCTGTAAAATCCGCTCCGGATAATTCTGCAAAATATTCCCGAATTTTTCCCACTGTGATTACCTTTCCACGGGGAACCGTCCTCATCACCCTGTCATAATCCACAGGCGGAGCGAAATACATTCGATCTCCTCCGTATTTTTCAATACTTTTTTCATCTGTAATGATTTGAATCTTCGGCATATCCTTGCTGTCATGCAGCATGGCATTAAAATCTTTTTTTTCCTCATTTGCCATGTATTCTACCTCCTGCCAGACTAAGCTGCTGTTTACTCCATTTACAGCTGTCATTATAGTACTCCTTTTTCTCCTGTGCAATGAGACTGTTTTATTTTATTTTTAAAATCTGAAATTCTCCAAAAGTTTCCAACATATTTTCTTTTTCCAGGGTCATACTAAGACCAAGATAAGTTGCAGCAAACACTTAAACTGAATCTTCAGGATAGGTGCATGCGGCACTTATCTTGAAGATAGATGTAAATGAGACATTAATGGAGGTGAGAAAAAATGTCCGGAAACAGAAGTAATAAAGTTGAAGTACCTGAAGCAAAGGCAGCAATGGATCGTTTTAAGACCGAGGTTGCATCCGAGCTGGGTGTAAACCTGAAGGAAGGCTACAATGGTGACCTGACTTCCCGCGAAGCCGGTTCTATCGGCGGCGAGATGGTACGTCGTATGATCAAGAAGCAGGAAGAGCAGATGAAATAAGGCTCCCCCGAGCAAAAAAAAGGGCCAGGGATCATTCCCTGGCCCTTTTTGTCCGGCTGTATCTCCCGGCTATTCACCGAAAACGGCTCTGTAGTCAGCCTGGAACTTTGCAATCCCGGCATCAGTCAGCGGATGCTTTACCATCTGTTCAATGACTGCATAAGGCACTGTTGCAATATCCGCACCGGCCAGAGCACAATCAGTCACATGAACAGGATTACGCACACTTGCCGCAATAATCTGGGTATCCAGATCGGTTACGGCAAAAATATCGGAAATCTCACGGATCAAATCCACGCCTCTCTGACTGATGTCATCCAGACGTCCCAGGAAAGGAGATACAAAGGCGGCGCCTGCACGAGCTGCCAGGAGAGCCTGATTGGCCGTGAATATCAAAGTCACATTTACCTTGATGCCTTCCGCGGAAAGGGCCTTGCAGGCTTTTAAACCTTCCACCGTCATGGGAATCTTCACTACCATATTAGGGTGAATTGCCGCAATCTCTCTGCCCTCGCGAATCATTCCTTCCGCATCTGTGGTGGTAGCCTTCACTTCTCCGCTGATAGGCCCGTCCACAATAGAAGCAATCTCTGCGATTACTTCCTCAAACACTCTGCCTTCCTTGGCAATCAGGGACGGATTCGTGGTAACGCCACAAATGACGCCCATGTCATTTGCCTTCCTGATATCCTCTACCTTTGCGGTGTCAATAAAAAAGCGCATACTTAAATCTCCTCTCTTTGTCTGTGTAGTATCTGTATTACGGCCATTCTCAGGGCGGAAGAGTCAGAAGGCCTTCTCCCCCGATTGGTCCGTAATCATGGTTCCATAGATTCATTATAGCTTTTTTATGTATGTTCTTCAACCGAAAACTGCAAATTTGTCTCAATAAAATTACTCTCTTTTCGGAAAAGTGCTGTCGACTCCCGACCCATTTTTCTCCCAGGCCAACATGGCCTATGTGAAGAAATCTGTTCAAGAGCTGAAAGCCGGAAAAGGCACCACCCATGAACTGATTGTGGTGGACGATGAGTGAAAAAATATGGTCAGACGATGCCTGGGAAGATTACCTCTGCCGGCAGACGCAGGATAAAAAAACCAAAGCGGAAGACCGGCTCGTCTACCATATGGAAAGCGGGCGGCTATATCGCTCATTGCAGAGGCCATTATGGAGATAAATAACCTGGGCCTTACTTCAGAGCTCTGAGTACCGCTGACACATCCCGCATCCCGGAAATCCGTTCCGAAGCCTCCTCCTTTGTGCAGGCATCCAGAATTTTCTCCAGTCTTTTCCTGTTTCTTCTCCTGCCTCCAGCCAAAAAACGTTTCTCCGGTCCCAGCATGGCTCTCAGGGTCTGTCCCAGGCCATACACATCACAGGCCGTGGTCAGCCGCCGCTCTCTGCCCGTTTCCTTTTCTCTCCGGAGCTGTTCCGGCGCGGCAAATCCCTTTGTGCCCGCCCGGGAAGTTATTCTTTCCTTTGCGGAGCATATACATCCCAGATCAATCAGTTTCACCCTGCCTTCCCGGCAGATAATCACATTGGCAGGTTTCATATCTCGAAACAGATAACATTCCGGCTGCTCATGGAGATATAATAGTCCGGCTGCCAGCTCCAGCCCTGTGCATATGGTCTGTTCCACAGAAAAACAGTGTTCCTGTCTCAGCAGCTCCTCCAGACAAATCCCGGCAATGTATTCCCGCAGCAGAAATCCCAGCCCGGCTTCCTGCCAGAAGGCCACATATTCCGGAAACAGAGGGTGCCGCAGCATGGACATAATCTCTGCTTCCCTTTTTAAAAGCAGCATATTTTCGCTGATTTTGCAGGCATACAGATGGCTGTCTGTCCTGCCGCAAACACAAAATACTGTGGAAAATGCCCCCTGTCCCAGCAATTCCAGGCAGTTGTATCCCCTGCTTTCAAGGATGACTTTTCCCAGGTTTTGTTCTTTTTTCCGCGTCTCTGTTCCGCAATTGCTCATCTTTATGCTCCTTTCTCCGCAATACACAGGGACTGTTTTATTGCTCTTCGCGATTATTTCACAGGGACTGGATTCCTGCAAGGACTGACAGGGGGCCTTTCGCCAGAACCCGGGATTCCTGCAATGCTTTACAGAGGCCTTGGCGCCTGAGTCCCGGTTACTGCAGCAGGGCCAATTTAAAGCAAGGGGACGGCAGAGGAGGCCTGTTTCTCAGCAGGTTACGCTGGCCTTGATAGATATGTACTAAGCGGCGTTGTCCGTGAAGTTCCAGTGCCTGATGTCGATATAGACTAAACTTCCTGGTATGTTTTGTAAAGTTCCAGTCCCCTGCAGCCATAAATCGGTCTGCGCGATTCCCCCACGAAACCATGCGGAAAGACAGGCGGAGAAGGGGTGGGAGGCTCTTTCCGACAGCGCCAAAGGGGTGCCCTTAGCAGAGATGAAATCCACTGCCTACTGAAACTTTGGAGCGGTACTTTCGCTCCTTAGTTTCTGTTGGCAGTTAGTTCATCGGCGCGTTACCCCTGCCGAGGAAAGAACCTCCCACCCCTTCTCCGCCGTCCCTTTGCCTTAGGAGAAAGATTTTTGTCGGTCCTTGCAGGAATTCAGTCCCCTGCGCAACACAGGCCGGCCGCCCCCCAAAGGGGGCCGCCGTATTAACATGATATATGATAACGGAATAATCTCTGATTTATTTCATGAAGATATTAGACAGATCATTAAAGAAGACAAAAACCATCAGAACCATAAAGAACATCAGACCCACAAAATGAACCATCCCCTCTTTTTCCGGTGGAACCGGTTTGCCGCGGATGACCTCAATCAGCAGGAAAACGAGTCTGCCGCCGTCCAGCGCCGGCACGGGAAGCAGATTCAGTATCCCCAGATTCACCGACAGCATCAGCGTAATATTCAGCATATTCAGAAGAACATTCTGCCAGCCGTAATCCTTGGCGGCGTCATAGGTTTTGCCAACCACATTTACTGCAATTCCCACCGGCCCGGCCACATCTTCCCTGCTTACCCTGCCTCTGAACAGCATTCCCAGACTCTTATAGGTAGCTTTTACAGAATACCGCATTTCGTACCAGGCATATTTAAATGTTTCGAATCCCTTCGGCTCCACAAAATCGGCATTCAGCAGACCCAGCAGATAACTTCCCACCGCCGCGTCATATTGGGGCGTCAGCGTGGTGGTATTACGGACACCGTCCCGCTCGTACACCACTTCCACATCGCCTCCCTGATAGCTGGTCTGCATATACAGCGAGATTTCCTGATACAGATAGAACTTTTCTCCATTGACGGATATAATTCTGTCCCCATCCTGCAGACCTGCCGCTTCCGCTCCGCTGCCCGGCTCCACCTGGGTGGCTATCGGGTCACGGATCGCCGCCATATTTACAATGATAAAAGCAATGATAAAGGCCAGAATAAAATTGAAAATCGGCCCCGCCACCACCGTGGAAATTCTGCCCCACACCGAGGCATTGAGAAAGGAGCCCTCTGTCACTTCGCCTTCTTTCGTCAGCAGGCCGTCCTCCCCTTCGAACATGCAGGCGCCGCCGATGGGAAATATTTTCAGGGAATATTTGGTGCCTCCCTTTTTAACAGAACAGATATTGGGCCCCATTCCCACGGAGAATTCCACCACATGGATTCCATTGGCCTTCGCCAGCAGAAAATGTCCGAATTCATGGGCGATTACCACCACCCCGAATATCAGGATAAACCAGATTAACGTCATCATTTATTGCTCAATCCTTCCTGCATCATAATATATTCATAAGTTTCCCGCTCCGCTTCCAGAATGTCCTCCAGGCCGGGAGCCGCCGTCACTTTATGATGTTCCATGGCCATCTCAATCAGCTCCGCAATTCCCAGATAAGGTATTCTGTTCTCCAGGAACAGCTGCACTGCCTTCTCGTTGGCGGCATTGTATACAGTGGGCATGCTCCCTCCCGCACGCGCCGCCCGGTAAGCAAGGGCAAGGCCGGGAAATGTATCCGTATCCGGGGCTTCAAAGGTAAGCTGTCCCAGTGCAAAAAGGTCAACCCGTCTACCTTCCATAGGCCTTCTGTCCGGATAAAAAAGGGCATATTGAATAGGAAGCTTCATATCAGGCACCCCCAGCTGGGCAATGATCGCTCCGTCTGCGAACTGCACCGCCGAATGCACAATGCTCTGAGGGTGAACCACCACCTGAATCCGGTCCAGCTCTACCCCGAACAGCCATTTTGCCTCCATCACTTCCAGTCCCTTGTTGACCAGAGTGGAAGAATCAATGGTAACCTTCCGGCCCATATTCCAGTTGGGGTGTTTCAGCGCATCCTCCGGTCGAATCCCTTCCAGCTGCTGCCTCGTCCTGCCGCGGAAAGGGCCGCCGGAAGCTGTCAGGAGAATTTTTTCGATTTGTTTCCCCTCATAAATCACATGATGCTGCAGTTCTCTTCCCGCCAGCTCACCATTCAGCGACTGAAAAACAGCGCTGTGTTCACTGTCCACCGGCAAAATGGCCACATTTTTCTTCCTGGCCAGCGGCATGATAATATGACCGGCCGTCACCAGGGTCTCTTTGTTGGCCAGGGCAATGTCTTTTCCTGCCTCTATGGCCGCGATGGTGGGCCGGATGCCAATCATCCCCACAATGGCTGTCACCAGAATCTGGCTGTCGGGAATAACCGCCGTTTCCAGCAGGCCCTCCATACCGGACCAGATTTTCACATCCAGATCCGCCACTCTCACCCGAAGATCCGCCGCTGCTTCTTCGGTCCACATGCATGCCGCCAGAGGCCGGAATTCCCTGATCTGTTCTTCCATTTTCTCCACATTGGTTCCCGCCGCCAGCGCGACAACCTGCAGGTCAGGATTGCTCCGCACAATTTCCAGTGTCTGCGTCCCTATGGAACCTGTGGAACCTAAAATCGCTATCTTCTTCATGCATTATCTCCAAAATATGTATCCCTTATTACCGGAAAGCAGTGTTCTCACACAAATCGGCACTCTGTCTGAATGTCGTATGAATTCACTTCCCCAAAACAGTCCCTCGATTACAGCAGCATCAGCACCGTCAGAAAGTAGGTCATGGGTGCGGTTATAATCATGCTGTCAAATCTGTCCATAATCCCGCCATGCCCGGGAATTAATTTTCCGTAATCTTTTATATCTACGTTGCGTTTAATTGCCGATGCGGCCAGGTCACCCACCATGCTCATTACCGCGCCCACTCCGCAGATAACAGCAATTACCCAGGCAATTCTCTGGTCGGGAAAGGCTTTCTCCACAAAAAAGTAACCGTATAACCCGCCGATGAGCGCAGCGCCCGCCACGCCGCCAATACAGCCCTCCAACGACTTCTTCGGACTCAGCACCGGAAAAATTTTCTTCCTTCCCAAAAGCTTTCCCACCGCATAGGCGCAGGTGTCACATCCCCAGGAGCTGATGAGTACCATCCACACCATATAAATGCCCCGGGGACACATTCTGGTCAGATAGACAAAGGACAAAAGCACTGGTGCATACACATATGAAAAAACGGCTGCCATCACCTGGCCAGCATTGAATTTCGGAAAGGCAAGAACATAGGCAAACAAAAAAGCCAGAAAGGTTCCCACAATGCACATCGTAAGCCATATATGCTCCCCGGAAAAATACAGCAGCAGATAATAACCTGTAATTCCCAGAAATCCTATGATTTCCAGACAGTTTATCCCCTTCTCCCCAACCCGCAGCGCCCTTATCAGCTCCCGGAATGCTCCAAGGGAAGCGGCCCACAGAAGCAATGCCAGCGGAATTCCCCCCAGACCCATAGCGCCTGCCGCAATCGCCAAAAGTACCACACCGCTTGCCAATCTGGTCCAAAACATAGGATTATTCCTCCTTTAAGCCTCCGAGCTTCCTGTCTCTATGATTATATGCTTCCACAGCTTTTACCAATTCTTCCCTGGTAAAATCAGGCCAGGGCACCGGGGTGAAATAGAATTCCGTATAGGCCAGCTGCCAGAGCAGGAAGTTGGAAATTCTCTGCTCATTGCAGGTACGAATCAGCAAATCCGGCTCCGGTATCCCCGCCGTGTCCAGCAAATTACTTATCCGATCTTCTGTGATATCCTCCGGGCGAAGTCTTCCGGCGTTCACTTCCTCAGCCATTTTCTTCGCCGCCCGGACAATCTCGTCCCGACCGCCGTAATTAATGGCAATCTGAAAATGAAGACCATCGTTATTTCGGGTGGCTTCCTCCAATTGCAGAATTCTGCTTCGGATATCCTCGTCAAGCCGGGATTTATCTCCCAGTACCCTGACGCACATATGATTCTTCTCCGCTGTCTTCAGACAGGTTTTCATGTAATTGCGCAGAAGCTTCATCAATGCATCCACTTCATCCTGAGGCCGGGACCAGTTCTCCGTGGAAAAAGCATATACGGTCAGATACGGAATTCCCATTTTCCACGCCGTCTCGCAGATATTTTCCACCGTCTTCGCCCCCTGTACATGACCGTAATTGCGGGGCATCCCTTTCGCCTTCGCCCACCTGCCGTTACCGTCCAGTATGATGGCCACATGCCGGGGCATTTTCAGTTCTTCACTCATCCTTCTATCCACGCCTTTCCTGGTCCGATTTCTCCTGCTGCGGAGATACCCGGCCCCTCCATTCCCATCCATCCGGCACCAACGAGTCAGATATCGGATGTAACCGTTACCGCCAAACAGGGGAGCGGACAATCCGTTTCTCCACTCCCCCGTAACGCTTTGCTTTTCACATTCTGCCGTCTGGCTTCTGTTCTATACGGTCATAATCTCCTTCGATTTCCTGTCCATCAAAGAGTCCACTTCCTTAATAAATTTGTCAGTGGCCTTCTGCAGCTGCTCTTCCAGCTGCTTGATTTCATCCTCGGAAACGTCTGTCTTCCCAAGCTTTTTCAGGGCGTCATTGCCGTCCCGGCGGATATTTCTGATAGCTACTTTGCTGTCTTCAGCCTTTTTCCTGACTTCCTTCACCAGATCCTTTCTGCGCTCCTCTGTCAGTTCCGGGAAAACCAGGCGGATTACGCTGCCGTCATTGGAAGGATGGATGCCCAGCTCAGAAGTCATAATTGCCTTCTCAATAGCCTTGAGCAGAGATTTCTCCCAGGGTGCAATCTGAATAATTCTCGCCTCCGGCACCGTGATATTACCCACCTGCTGAATCGGCGTGGGTGTTCCGTAATAATCCACCCGGATCTTATCCAGAACATGGGGATTTGCCCTCCCTGCGCGAATGGTATTGTAATCTCCTTCCAGGAAATCGATGGCCTTTCTCATTTTGTCTTCATACTGCTGTAGTCTGGCGTCCATAATACTATCCTCTCCTTTTCAATTAAATCGTAACTTTTGTGCCGTTAAATTCGCCTTTCACTGTGTTTACAATGCTGTTCTCCTCATTCAGCCCAAACACCCACATGGGCATCTTATTATCTCTGGCCAGAATCGAAGCAGTCATATCCACCACCTGAAGGTTCTTCGCAATCACCTCGTCAATGCTCACCTGATGATATTTTTGGGCCTCCGGGTTCCTGCTGGGATCGTCGTCATATACACCGTCAATGGATTTGGCCAGCAGGATAACCTCCGCCTCCACTTCGATGGCCCGAAGCACCACGCCTGTATCCGTGGAAAAATATGGATGGCCTGTCCCTCCTGCGAAAAATACCACCTGTCCCTCCGACAGATACCCTACCGCTCTGTCCTTGGAGAAAAGCTCTGTAAAAGAACCGCATGCAAAAGGCGTCAGAATACTGGTCCGCATTCCCACCGACCGGAAGATTTCCGACACATAGATGCAGTTCATCACTGTGGCCAGCATGCCGATCTGGTCCGCCTTGACCCGGTCAATGTTCTCACTGGTTCTTCCCCTCCAGAAATTGCCGCCGCCGATGACAATGCCCACCTGCACACCGTCATCTGTCAGCTCCTTTACCTGCAGGGCAACTTTCCTCACTGTCTCCTCGTCAAAGCCGGTCTTCTTCTCACCGGCCAGGGCCTCTCCGCTCAATTTCAATAATATTCTGCGCGTTGCCACCACATCCTTTCTATATAAATTGTCTTTCTTATCCTTCGTTTTCCTGCCACTTAATATGCTGCACCGGTGACGTCTCCGCCGTGATGGGCAGAATCACCGTATCCTCCATGGCCTGGATGGTCTCGATGATCGTCGGCAGCGCCTCCAGCGTCGTGCTCTTGCTGGCGGAATCATGCATCAGAATAACGGATGTGCTGTATTTGCTGACATTCTTCGTACAGTTCTCAATCAGGGTCTCCGCCGGGAACAGATAGCTGCCACCGTCACCTGATGAAATATTCCAGTCAAAAAAGCACACTCCCTGCCCGTCCAGATACCGGGCAAATTCTTTCATGTCAACTTCGCTGATGGTATTGGAGCTTCCTCCCGGGAAACGATACACCAGGCTCTTCACGCCTGTGACTTCCTCGAGATAATTCTGCATCTTCGTAAAATCCTCCGCGAAACTTTCCACGGAAGCATATAATTCCGAATATTTATGACTGTATGAATGCATTCCCAGAGTGTGTCCGGCCTCCACAATCTTCTTCAGCATCTCTTCTTCCTGCTCCGCCTGATTGCCCACCACGAAAAATGTCGCCTTGACACCATATCTGTCCAGAATTTCAAGCACTTCCTCCGTGTTGTCACTGGGACCATCGTCAAAAGTCAGATACACTTTATGTGCGGCAGTAATGCCGGGCGTACTGGCTTCCACACTCTTCTCTCCGGCCTGTCCATCCTTCTTCCCGGCCGCTTCCTTTCCTCCGTCGCTCAGCTTTTCTTCCAGAGCCGCACTCAGCTCCTCCGTCAGGGTCCTCAGCAGCTCCAGCTCTTCCTGCTGCTGTGCGGCGACTCCCGTAAGTCTTGCAATCTGAGAAGCCATGTTCCCGATTGTACCGTTCAGATCCTGTATTCTGACCAGCAGAACCGCACATAATGCCATCAATATGGCAACGGATGCAATCAACATCCGGATGTTATACCTTCTCAGTCGGCGCTGCATCTTCCCTCCTCCGACCCTGGAAATTTTATCTTCTGATATGTCATGTTCCGGCGCGTGGCTCAAATGCGCCGTGTCTTCCGGTGTAGTCTCCTCTGACCTTTTCTTTCCTGACATATTCTCTCCTATATTCATTCTCAAAATACCCCGCCTGTACGGGGCGTATCTTCCCATCCGCTTCCTCACGGCAGTTCAGCCGAAAGCAGAGACGCTGCATTTCCGCAGCTGTTTTTGATACGCAGTCTTAGTATAGCATATTCCTCTTTTTGGGGAAAGACCCAAATGAAAAAATCATAAAACTATGCGGATGTCAAGTAACAGTTCAGACTCCTCCTACCGCAAAGTCAAAGTAACAGTTCAGACCGTCACAGACAAATAACAGTTCACTGACCGGCTGCCCTGACAATTATGGTTGCAGCGGCTCCCCTCTCCCTGACAACCTCCAGAAGCCACCCTCTCAGAGGAACCCGCAGCCGGAAATCTTCAATCTGCTTCGGCAGCCGGGGACAAAAGCGATACCCTGAAAGTGCATTCGGGTCCGGATGAATCCCGGCCAGCTCCTCTATCATCAGCGGAATCGCCCCGCTGCCCCAGGGATGGCACAGGCTGGTATTCCATTTCTGGTCCTTTCCCCAGGCCTCGAAGCAGGTGGTTGCCCCTTCTCTGAGCATGTTTCGCCAGCCTCCGTCGTCCTCTCTTGTCAGCAGTCGGTACAACGTTTCATAACGCCCCATCCGCGCCAGCCCCCGCAGGGCAAAATACATGGGAAAAATGCCGCAGCGTCTTCCCGGCGTCAGCATCAGTGCTTCATAGGCGTCTTCCGCCTGCTTTGGCATCAGTCCAAAGCAGGCCGCATAAAGGTTGGCATGCAGCGAACAGTGGCCGCTCACCTCACTGTCGGCAAAAAGCTTCTGCTCCGGCCGGTAAAATGCTTTCTGAAATGCTTCCTTCACAGGACCCGAAGTCTTCTCACAGGACAGTTCCAGGATATCTTCGGCCTTTTCTTTCATAATCAGTGCCCCATACCACAATGCATTTACTACATTGTGACATCCCTTCCCCACCACCGGGCGGGTCAGGGCAAAGTCATAGTCATCCCGCAGATTTTCCGGCCAGTCCACCAGATTCCAGGCATGTGCCACATTTTCCAGAAGGCCGTCCGCTCTCCGGTACTGCCCGTAAAAATCCGTCATCCCGGCAAGTGTCGGATAGCATTTCCCCAGGAAGTCCTTATCTTTGGTGAAATCATAATCGGTCAGCACCAATGCGCCGAAAAGCAGCGAAAAATCAGCAATTTCCTGCATAAAGGAACCGGGGGCCACCGCCAGAAGCCCCGGCGTCACCCTGGAGGATTCTATGAAATCCAGAATGCACTTGCGCAGCATATCGGTCTTCCCTGTGAGCCAGACCTGCGCCCGGGCTGTGATAATGGCATCTCCCAGGTACTGCCCCTTTTCCCTGCCGGGGCAATCCAGAAAGGCCTCCTGGGTACCGCAGCGCACCGTATTCTTACACATCTCAAATATACGTCCAAGCTCATCGGTCTCACAGGCCAGACTGCACAGTCCCTCCTCCATGGGGTAATATCGCTCCATCACATGGCAGTCAGTCAGAATATCCTCCGGACACTCCTCACTTTCTCCCAGGACCTCCACATAGCGAAATGCCTTGTATTCCCAGGGATGCAGCACATTGCTTCCCTCTCTCAGCGTCCATTGCTCCTCATAGCGGCAGTTGCAGCGCATCTCGAAACGGACTCGTCCCGCTGCATCCAGCTCCTCTCCGTAATGAAGTATCAGGTGCTGCCCATCCCGGCCTCTGGCCACAGCATGAAAACAGCCTGTCCTTTCTCTGCCGAAATCATACAGTATGCCTCCCGGTACCGGCCGACAGCTTACCGGTTCCGCCCGGCGCCTCTCCAGAGGCTGCGTCTCCTGACGTACCAGATGGTAATCCGCCCATTTAGCCTCTGTCAGACACTCCCAGTCACTGTCGTCATACCCTGGCTCCTTCCATTCCTCCTCCCACAGACGAGAGTCAAAATTTTCCAGAAACTGGGTGTCATATCCCACAGTCTCTCCACTGTAGGCACTGCTGATCCGATATCTCCAGCTTTCATCACAGGCCGCTGTCACCTGTCTCCCCCGACAGAAAACTGCCCACAGACCGAAACGCCCGTCCCCTCCGCTACAGGACCGGGTAATTTTTCCCTGATAGTACAGATGCAGGGCCAGCGTCACAGTCCGCCCTCCGGCAATCTCGTATTCCTGGTACGGATACCTGCCTGTGTAGGCCGGCGCAGGCCCCTGTCCCAGCCACGTTCCGTCCAGCCAGGCCTGATAGCTGTCATCTGCCGTAAGCCGCAGAATGCAGGGACCGGCAGGCAGGCTCACACGTCCTCTCACCAGCACATGCAGGTTACAGGGTGCATTGGTATCCGGCAGCGGCTCCGTATGCTGTTCCCTGTGAAGCACATGAATCTGCCGGACAGACTGCCACTGCCGGATTGTCATCCAGGGTATCTCTTCCCAGTCTGCTCCCCCATTTCCTTCTGAATCTGATGTCTTTACCACTTTGTCTGACATACTGCTTTCATCCACCTCTTTATCCCCACGCTTTGTTTTGATTCCCTTTGTACAATTATTATTACTTTACCATAAGCAGCCATAATATTCCATGACTTTTTGCTTCCTGTGCTTACACCCTTGCGCAGCTCTGCCCCTTATGTTAAACTCAACATAAAGAAACAGGGTTACGGAACTCAAATCAGCCGGTACACTTCCATTCCCGGAACAATTTTCGGACGCATTCCTTTGTGGACGCAAATTGTTCCAGATATATGGGAATGGATGGGTACCGGCAACTCAAATCAGGAGGAACAAAATCATGGAACCAATCTCACGCAGGGACGTCCCGGTTGAACTCACCTGGGATCTGTCCTCCATCTATGCCACTGAAGAAGAAATGTTCGCGGACATGGAAAAGCTGAAAAATCTCGGCGACCGGATAGTCCGGGATTACAAGGGAAAGCTGAACACACCCCAGACCATCAATGCCTGCCTGGATGACCTCAGAGAAGTGTATCGTCTGAATATCCTCACCGGCAGTTACTGTAATCTGGCTGTGTCTGTGGACTATTACGACAGCTACAATCAGGAACGCGACGAAAAGCATTCCCGTCAGTCCGCGGAAATCTTCAGCAGTTTAAGCTTCATCGACAGTGAAATCATTGAGCAGGAAGAATCGGTACTGCAGGAGGCCATTGCCCTGGCCACGGACAACAAGCTTTATCTGCAGGACATTCTCCGAAATAAACCTCATCAGCTCCACCCGGAGACCGAGCGGGCCCTGGCAGCGTTGTCCCAGTCTCTGCATGCACCCTATCAGATCTATAATATGGCAAAGCTGGCAGATATGAAGTTTGATTCCTTTACTGTGGGAGAAAAGGAATATCCGCTGGGCTACTCTCTGTTCGAAGACGATTACGAATATGAAAAAGACACAGACGTCCGCCGAACCGCTTTTGCCGCCTTTTCCAGAAAGATCAGCCAATATGAAAACGTGACCGCTGCCGCCTACAACACCCAGGTGCAGACGGAGAAAACCATGGCAACTCTGCGGGGCTTTGATTCCGTGTTCGACAGCCTGCTCTTCGGCCAGAAGGTAACCCGGGAAATGTACGACCGTCAGATCGACCTGATCACGGAAAAGCTCTCTCCTCATATGCGAAGATACGCCCGTCTGCTGAAGCGCATTCACGGACTGGACAAAATGACCTTCGCCGACCTGAAAATTGCAGTGGACCCGGAATACGACCCGAAAGTTACCATTGAAGAATCCAGAAATTACATCGAAAAGGGACTCTCCATTCTGGGAGAAGAATATGTGGAGATGGTCAGAATCGCTTACCGTGACCGCTGGGTTGATTTTGCCCAGAATGCCGGCAAATCCACCGGCGGCTTCTGCGCCAGCCCTTACGGAACGAATTCCTTCATTCTGCTGACCTGGAACAACCGCATGGCGGATGTGTTTACACTGGCACACGAGCTGGGGCACGCAGGACATTTCAAGGCCTGCAACAAAGCCCAGTCTCTCTTCGACACCAATGTGTCCACTTATTTCGTGGAAGCGCCCTCTACCATCAATGAGCTGCTGATGGCCCATTACCTGCTGAAGACCAATCCCGACCCCCGCTTCCGCCGCTGGGTGCTTTCCTGTATGATCAGCAATACTTATTATCACAATTTCGTGACACATTTGATGGAGGCAGCCTATCAGCGGGAAGTTTACAGGATTGTGGACGCAGGCGGCAGCGTGAACGCCGAGACTCTGAACCGTCTGATGAAAGAAACGCTGCAGAAGTTCTGGGGCGAGGATGTGGAAATCTCCGACGATGCCGCTCACACCTGGATGCGGCAGCCCCACTACTATATGGGTCTGTATTCCTACACTTACAGCGCCGGCCTGACTGTGGCCACGGAAGTGTGCAGACGCATTGAGACAGAAGGTCAGCCCGCCGTGGACGACTGGAAGAAGGTCCTGGCCGCAGGCGGTACCCTGGATCCCATGGGACTGGCCGCCCTGGCCGGAATCGACATTTCCACCGATCAGCCGCTGTTGAATACCATTGCGACCATCGGCGAAATGATTGAGGAAATTGAAACGCTGACGGATGAACTGGAGGAGTAAGGCCTCTCTGCGCCCACCATGCCGTCCAATTATCCTCTGAACGAAAAACTCCCACAGGAATCCATGTTTTACCGACATTGTATTCCTGTGGGACATTTTTACAGAGCGGTCATTCAGCCAATCAACACCGTCTTCCCTTCAAATGCAAAGCCATAGCAACGGATACGTTCCGCGGGAATCCCCCGCTCCACAAGCTGCGCCGCATACTGCTTTTCCTCAATTTGCCCCTGGGCAGCCTGCCCTGTATCCTCCAGGCTGTTTTCCCTTCTCTGATTCCGCACCTTAAACTCTAACTGCCAGCCAGTAAAAGTATTTTGGTCAAGAAATCCACTCCAGCCGTTTCCTCTGCTGGCTGCTGATTTGATCGAAATGCCCGCACTCCCATATTCGTCCCTGTTCCATTATCAGTATTTCATCATATTGTTTTAATAAATCCAGATTCATTTTGTGGGTAATTGTAATCAGGGTCAGACCTTCTTTTTTTAATAATAATGAGTCAACCTGCCCGGCCGTCCGGCTGTCCAGGCTGGAAGTGCCTTCATCCATCATAAGTACTTCTGCCTGCCGAATAAATGCACGCGCAATGGCGATACACTGCCGTTCCCCTCCCGACAGATTTTTCCCGTCTTCTTCCACCAGAGAATCCAGGCCTCCTCCCATCCGGTCTACAACCGTTGTAAGCCCCGCCTCCTCAATTGCTTTCCACACTGCCGTATCCGGGTAGTCCCCATACATTGTGATATTATTCCGCAGCGTATCCTCAAACAGAATCACCTTCTGATGAATCATGCTCATCTGCTGGTACAGGCTTTTCCTGTCTGCCTCCTTCTGATCGCAGTCGCCATAATGGATCTCTCCTTGATAAAAATCATAATATCCCATCAGCAGACGTATCAATGTAGACTTGCCGGAGCCGCTGTTTCCAATAACTGCATATTTCTTCCCTTTTTCGAACCGAAAGCTTATATTATGCAAAACTTCTTTTCCTTCTTCATATCCGAATGACAGGCCTTCCACCACAATAGGTACAGCGGACACAACAGGCTTTAAATCCATTTCAGAAGCATCTGACAATTCATGCTCCGTCTTCCCGTCCAATGTAGCCATAACACGGGCAATGACAGGCTTCACGGTCTTATATTCCAGATACAACTCTCCTATTGACTGCATCGGCATACTCACATAATTAGAAATCTGCATCACTCCCAAAAGGATACCCATGCTGATTTCTCCCTGCATAATCAGGTACACTGAAAATACCATTCGCAATACACTGGCAAGGTAAGCCAGCGCTCTGCTGACTGCCATGGAACGGCCTTGTTCTTTGCGCATCCTGAAAGCGTTGCCTTCCACGCATTCCGCTATTTTGAAATAATCTGCTCCCACCTTATCCTCGATTCCGAAGCTTTTTACCACCTCAAAGCCGGAGAAAATATCCTTGATCTTCACATTCATACTGTCCAGAGAAGCCATGTATTTCTCCTGTTCTCTGGACGCCCTGTCTCCAAACAGCTTCGGAGGAATCAGCTGCAGCACATTTAAGATCACTACCATTACAGCCAGTACCGGATGAAAAAGAAGCATAGTAATAATAGCTGTTACTGCCAGTATCATCTGTGCCCAGATATCTGGTAAAATCCGGAACACTTTCCGGTCAATCAACGGAAGATCGTTATTCAGCAGAGAGATATATCCCGCACTGTTTTTCGCCCCGAAAGCATGTATATCATAATCAATAATCCTGTCAAATATCTGATTCTTCAATCCGTAGTTAGCCGCCTGCAGAAACCGGGCACGTCCGATCAGACGGCCGTACTCCGCCGCCAGATCAAATGCCAGGAACCCTATTCCAAACAAGGCGAAACTCCCCAGCCCTTTCATTCCCTCTCCCCCCAGAGCAGTGTCGGACATATCCTTCATGAAATACGACCAGTATACCATAGCCAGCGCATAAGCCAGTTCAAAAAACATCCATAATATCAGTTTCTTATTATACTGTCTGAAAAAATGCTTCATGCTATTTCCCCTTCATCTCACTCTCAACCCGCAGGAATGACAGAGTAAGAACCCCTTTATTATCATCAATTATCATCTGATGCCCCCTGGCAATTCCATGCCAACAGTTGTTTACTCTGTTCACTCAGTTCATCATAGAGACCATGCTCCAGAATCCGTCCCTGCTCCAGAACCAGAATTTCATCATAACGCTGCAGCAGCTCTTTCTCTGTCTTATGGGTAACACTGAGCAAAGTCAATCCCTCTTTATCCAGAAGCAGAGAATCTATCAGACCGGCGGTCTGATAGTCCAGACTGGCGGTGCCTTCATCCATAAGCAGCACCTGCGCCTTACGGATAAAAGCTCTGGCTATGGCAAATCGCTGCTGCTCTCCTCCGGACAGATTCCTACCCTCCTCCTGAATCCTGGAATCCAGTCCGTCTCCCATACGTCGGATCACCTCCATAAGTCCCGCGTCCTCTGCTGCTTTCCAGACCTCTTCATCGGAATATCTGCCATACATCGTAATATTATTCCGAATGGTATCATCAAACAGAAAAACTCTCTGATGGACCATACTTATCCGCCTGTACAGACTCTGTCCGGATATCTCTGTCTGCCTTTTGCCCCCGCAGTAAACTTCTCCTTCATACTGCGCATAATATCCCATTAACAGTCGCAGCAGCGTAGACTTGCCGGAACCGCTGCTGCCGACGATGGCATATTTCTTCCCGGAATCAAATCGAAAATCCAGCTCATGGAGAATCCTCCTGCCATCTTCATAAGCAAAGGACAGCTTATGGAGACAGAGCGGTGTAACTCTATCGACTTCTATCCCTAATGTCTTGCCCTGTGCTTCCTCTGTGCCGTCCAATACGGCGGAAATCCTGGCAAGCACCGGTTTAATTGTCAGATACTCCAGATATAATTCTGAAATCTCTCTTACCGGATTGTTGACATAATTGCTTATCTGCATGGTCCCAAGCAGGATACCCATAGTGATTTCACCATTCATGACCAGATATACGGAAAATACCGTCTGCAGTACAAATGCCATATAGAGTGACGCCGAACTGAGTGCAAGGGATTTTGCCTGTTGTTTGCGCATGACAAACCCATTTTTCTCCACTTCATCTACAATTTTCCGGTATCTCTCCTTTATCTTTTCCTCTATTCCGAAGCTTTTCACCGCCTCGAACCCGGTAAAGATATCCTTTACCTCTGCATTCCACACGTCCAGAGAATCCATGTATTCTTTCTGCTTTGCTGATGCACTCTTACCAAATCTCCTCGGCAAAAGGATCTGTGGAATGCACAAAAGCACCTGCAGCGCCGCCAGAAGGGGATGATAAAGGCACATTACAATAAATGCCACCAGAAATGTATTTATATTGCTGTAAATCAGCGGAATTACCTGAAAATAGCTTTCATCTATCAGACGCAGATCATTATTTAACAGCGAAATATAGCTTCCATTATTCTTCTCCTGAAACAGATTGATATCACAATGAATAATTCTGTCGAATATCTTCCGTTTCAGAGAAAGATTACATTCCTTCAGAAATTTTGCTCTGCAGTAATGTCCCAGATATTCCACTGCCAGACAGACAACAACAAGCACCAGTCCCAGCAACAATAGTCCTTGTATCCCTTCCAGTCCACCCTCTCCATAAGCAGTGTCCGCCACCTGCTTCATGAACAGGGACATTCCTGTCACCATCACCGCTCCCATGAATTCTGCAATAAGCCAGACTGCCAGCAGTCGAAGGTGACCTTTCAAATATTGATTCATTCCGAATACCTCGATTTCTCTCAGAGAAAAGGAATGTCACACTAAGGATCCTACTGTATAATGATCACTTAATGCAACACTCCCTTTAAAGCTCATCAACCCATGGTTTCTGGATTAACAGAGCTCGTGCTTTGTGCCGCAGGAACCTTTTCCTTCAACAATTCCACAAGTGCCAAGAACAAATTCTGCATCCGCCAACAGATTTTCATCTTCTCATTACCATATCACAGCTTCGTCGTCACCGCAAGGGACAGAGTTGTCAAAAAACCTGCCCTGCTTTTTGACAACTCTGTCCCTTGCAAAAATCCTCATTGCTTCTTATACTTTTTACCAGAAGCTTTTCAGCAAATCTAATACCAAAGCAAAAGAGAATTCTTATGAAAAAGAAAACAATCTTCCAAAAAACAGCTGCCGCACTTGTCATCACCCTGTCTCTTCTGCCAGTATTAAGCGGAACTCTGCCGCCTGCATGTGATGGGCCGGATACCACTGGTAGAGGAGAGAACGTGGAAGGGGAGCCGGAACCGGGGATACAGCCTTTAAATGACAACGATCCGGCGGAGCATAAAAAGGCATAATATCATTCCTTTCGGAATTGCAGTTTTCTCCTGTAGAATTCCACATCATGCTCCTCCATCCCGAGTTCACTGAATATAATACAATGCCTTAAATCCTTCTCCGAATTCTGTTGCTGTCGAATGGGAATGCCTTCCTTCTGCCGCTGTTCATTATTCCACATTATATTATAGATTCCTCCATGAACCCCAAAAGTACGGCGCTGGTAAAGGCATTCTCTTATAATAGTCCAGCTGATTGCATTTGAACGGTCATATTCCCCCATATTTCCCAGCTCGCTTGCCACACCTCCCATTACGATCTCATACATGTTAATAAAGCAGAAAATCAGTTTCTCCCTTTCGTAGGCTCTATACTGTTCCTCCAATGTAGCAATCTGCCTCTTCTTTTTCTCTTCCATTCCTTTCTTCCGACATGTCATGTTCAGAATACAGCTGATCTCCTCATTGGTCAGATATTTCTCTCCTGGCCTTACGGCTGCTTCCCAAGGCAATGTACATTCCAACGCTTCCCTGACTCTTTCAACACACTCTTCTCCTGTAATAGTTCCCTTATGAACCTCATTTACAGCCTGAAATCGCATCCAGGCCTGCCTATTGGAAGGATCCTCCATAGATATCTGCCCCCGCAGCTTCTCCAGAGACTGAGTCGCCTGTTCATTATCTCTGTTTCGCATCTGAATCCACACTCTGCTCATTATCTCCACCGCCTCCGGGTCAGAGGTAACCAGTTCGGTTCTGCAGGATTCCGTCGACAGGCGCAGCCGTCCCAGCAACTCCCGCAATATTCCCTTCTGAATTTTCTTTCCCCCGTCTTCCAGGCGCCTTAAGGTTTTCTCCGAGCAGAGAATGCCGTCGTCACAGAGCTGCTTTCTGGTAATCCCCAGCATCTCCCTCCGGATTCGGACCACATCATTGATACAGTAGACCTCCTTCTCCACATAATAACTTCTCGGAATCTTCAGCCCTTATTTCATGGTGCTTTCAGAACCTATTTTTCAAAAATCACCCACTTTTTTCTCAAAAACACTTGACAAACCAGTCAAAAAATGCGGCGCTTCGCGCCCTT
>NZ_JANJZD010000021.1 GCF_024623325.1 Acetatifactor muris | reverse complement strand
AGAAATACCGGAAGTCCCCCTGGAGAGTACAGGGTAGATAGGGGTAAGGTGAAGGTACAGTAATGTACAGAGCTGATACTTACTAATCGGACGAAAGCTTAACCAGGAAGGTAAGAAGAGAGTTTTGTATGTTTGGATATAGTGTTCGGTTTTGAGGGTACAGTCCTTAGAAAGTCAGTCTCTGCAGTAGAGTGGAAAAAGCGAAGCTTTTTTCAGGAACGAGCAGAGCAAGTTTTTTTCCTCGATAGCTCAATGGTAGAGCAGCCCATGCGGTTACGTACCGGAAAGAGCTATACAGGATAAACAAAAGTCAATCTGTAGATTTGTGCAGGTTGTACAATAATCCTCGATAGCTCAATGGTAGAGCAACGACACGGTCGCACACCGAAGAAAAAGTGCAGAAAAACAGAATAATCCTCGATAGCTCAATGGTAGAGCACACGGCTGTTAACCGTGGGGTTGTTGGTTCGAGCCCAACTCGGGGAGCTTGAAAAGTCCTGTAAACATCAGCGTTTGCAGGATTTTTTGTTATCAATCATTTCATTTAAAAATTAAAAAAAGCAAGGTTCCATGCGCAATGCGATTGTGAACCGAAACCAAATACTTATCAATACATATCTACGGGATGCACAGAAATTGTTCGTGCTATCCGTCAAGACCTCATACATATCTGTATGGGGTTTTTGTTTTCCCCACATAACATATTATAAGATTGATATTTGTCAGTTGATTATAGAAAATATTTTTTCTGTTACATAGCCGATTGATTTTCAAAACGAGAATCAGTCGGTTTTTTTATTGCCCAAAACCCATACATAGCCATTCTGTATTATGCAGAGTGGCTATTAAATTTTTCAGGAAAGGAGGTAAACCGTGATGTCTAAATGTAAGGTAATCACCCTTGCAAACCAGAAAGGCGGAACGGGCAAGACCACGACTGCCGTAAACTTAGGGATAGGGCTTGCAAACGAGGGAAAGAGGGTGCTGCTTGTGGACGCTGATCCGCAGGGGGATTTGACAACCTCTTTGGGTTGGGCAGACCAGGACAATCTTTCTGTCACGCTGGCAACGCAGATGGAAAAGATTATCCGTGACGAACCGATGGAAGTGGGCGAAGGGATTTTACACCATGACGAGGGTGTAGACTTAATTCCGGCGAATATCGAGCTGTCAGGCATGGAAATCATGCTTGTAAACGCCATGAGCAGGGAGTTCACCATGAAATCCTATCTTAGCGGGTTGAAAAAGGATTATGACTATATCCTGATTGACTGTATGCCGAGTCTGGGTATGCTCACCATCAATGCGCTTGCGGCAGCGGACAGCGTGATTGTCCCGGTGCAGGCGCATTATCTGCCTTTAAAGGGAATGACACAGCTTATGAAAACCATAGGAAAGGTACAGAGGCAGATTAACCCCGGACTAAAGGTAGATGGCGTGTTATTGACGCTGGCAGATATGCGGACAAACCTTGCCCGTGCCACAGCCGACAATCTAAGGCAGAATTATGGGAGGGTAATCAAAGTGTACCAGACGGTCATCCCCGTTGCGGTGAAAGCGGCGGAAACCAGCGCCGCAGGGCAGAGCATTTACAGCTATGACAAGAACGGTGCGGCGGCAAAGGCGTATGGAGCATTTACGAGGGAGGTGGTACGCAGTGGCGAAAGAGATAAAAATGCCGCTTCCCTCAGCCGCTGACCTGTTCAGCACGCAGGAGGAACGGGACAACGAAAGCCGGGAATCCGTCAGGGAAATCCCATTAGAGGAAATCAGCGATTTTCCCAACCACCCGTTTAAGGTGAAGATGGACGAAAGCATGGCGGATATGGCGGAGAGCGTAAAGCAGTATGGCGTTCTGGTGCCTGCCCTTGTCAGGGAAAAGCCGGAGGGTGGTTATGAAATGATAGCCGGACACAGGCGTAAAATGGCGAGTGAGCTTGCAGAGAAAAAAGAGATACCCTGCATTGTCCGTAACTTGACAGATGATGAAGCAGTATTGATTATGGTGGATTCCAACCTGCAAAGGGAGCAGATACTACCATCAGAAAAAGCATTTGCCTATAAGATGAAACTGGACGCAATGAAAAGGCAGGCGGGCAGACCTTGTAAAAATAATTCTGTCCCAGTGGGACAGAATTTCGGACAGACATCAAGAGAGCTTTTGGCAGAGAAATCACCAGACAGCAATACCCAAATTCAGCGATATATCCGCTTAACCGAGCTAATCACACCGATACTGGATATGGTTGACAGCGGTAAAATCGCCATACGTCCAGCGGTAGAGTTGTCTTACCTGCCGAAAGAGCAACAGACAATCCTGCTTGACACCATGCAGTTAGAGGACTGCACACCGAGCCATGCGCAGGCGATTAAAATGCGTAAATTTGCAGACGAGGGGAGGCTGAATGGGGACGTCATCCTCTCTATTTTATCAGAGGAAAAGGGGAACCAGAAGGAACAGTTTCGTATGCCGAAAGAGCGTATCAGCAGATATTTTTCACCGGGGACGCCTGCGAAACAGATGGAAGATACGATTGTAAAGGCATTGGAGCTGTACCGGAAACGGGAACGGAGCAAGGACAGGGAACGGTAACATTGAGGCTTTCCACCGTGGGGCAACTATGCCCTTTTGCGGATAGCCTTTTTCACCGTTTCCCCCTTCCCACACCCTACCCCTTTTCGTTACCAGCCGAATACCAGCCGAAAAAACAATAAGGAGCCGGTGGCTATCCTTTTTCTGGCTGGCACAACAGAACCAACAGTTTACTAACCCTGCACATTGCAGGGATTTTTTTATGCCAAAAAATAAAATGGAGGTAAGTAGATTGAAGAAGTTAAAAGAAAGATTGAAAAGAGGGCTTGCCCTGATGATTGCGGCGGCATCCATTGTTTCCGTGCTTCCGTCCATGAATGTGTCGGCGGCGTCCCAAACAGCGAAGATTACCTTTGCGTACTGCCATGACGGGGCAGGCAACGCCATCCGTTACCAGCAGACCGTCACCCACGACGGGAGGGTATGCGGAGAGGCGGGGGAGGCAAGAACCCGTATCTATGCGGACGGGGAGCCTGCCTTCTGTATCCAGCCGGGCGTGTCGCTGCACACCGGGAACACATTGCAGGCAAATGCGTCCGAAACATGGAACGCCTTAAGCGGGAGCCAGAGGGACGCCGTGAACCTTGCGCTTTTGTACGGTTCGCAGGGCAGCATGGGGAGCCTTCCCGGTTCCGAGGATGAAAAGGTGGTTGCCACGCAGATGGTCATATGGGAGATTGTGACCGGGTGCAGGAACGCCAATGCCCCGTATAACCAGACGGACAGCAAGTTTTATAACAGCATCTGTGCAAATGGGGCGAATGGCGGCGTGTCCGCAGCGTACAGCCAGATCGTGGCGGGTATGCAGGAACACGGGACAATCCCAAGTTTTGCGTCCACCGACAGGAACGCTGTTGTAAAGGAGCTTTCATGGGACGGGGACAAATACGTTGTGAAACTGACTGATACGAACGGGGTTTTGTCAAAATATAACTTCACTTCATCCAACAGCAACGTGTCCGTGAGTGCGTCCGGGAATACCTTAACCATCACTTCCAAAAAGGCGGTGACGGAGGACGTGCTTTTATCCGCAACCAAGAGAAGCCCGGCAGTCAGCGGGACTCTGGTAGCCTATGGCGATGCGTCCTTGCAGGACGTCGTGGTGGGCGTGGAGAGTGCAGCCGACATCACGGTTTACCTGAGCGTGAAAATCCCTTATGGTCATGTGCAGATTGTCAAAACATCCGAGGACGGGATCGTGGAGGGCTTAAGGTTCCAGATTACGGGCAACGGAATCAACAAAACAGTGGTTACGGGGAAGAATGGAAAGATTAAGGTGGAGAACCTGAATCCGGGAACCTACACCGTGACCGAACTGACAGAGGATCGCTATGAGCCGCAGAAATCACAGAAAGTGACCGTTGCAGGCGGGCAGACCGCAAAGGTGGAGTTCTCCAACATCTTAAAGCGTGGGGATTTGAAAGTAATCAAAGGCTCAGAGGACAATCTGGTGGAAGGCGTGAGGTTCCATTTATACGGGACTTCCCTCTCTGGCGCAACGGTAGATGAGTATGCAGTGACCGACAGGAACGGTGTCGCTATGTTCTCTAACATCCTCATTTCCGGCTCCACACCATATACCCTTGAGGAAGTGGATACCGCAGTCCGCTATGTCATCCCGGAGAAACAGAGCGTTACGATTAAGTGGAAAGAGGTCACAAACGCAACCGTGACAAACATCTTAAAGAAGTTCCGTGTCAACGTGACAAAAACGGATAAGGAAACCGGGGAGCCGCAGGGCGACGCAACAGTGGCAGGCGCAGTATATGGTATTTATGACGGGGACACCCTGATCGACACCTACACCACCGACAGCGAGGGGAAATTCACCACGAAATATTATATCTGCGGCGACAACTGGAGCGTCCGTGAAATCACGCCGTCCGAAGGCTACCTGCTGGACGAAACCGTACACCATGTAGGGGCGGAGGCGAAGAATTACACGGTGGAGCTGAACACCACGTCCAATGACGTGCAGGAGCAGGTCATCAAAGGGCGCATTTCCATCATCAAGCATACCGATGACGGCAGCACGCAGATTGAAACGCCGGAGGAAGGCGCAGAGTTCCAGGTGTATTTAAAGCGTTCCGGGAGTTTTGACAATGCAAAAGAGAGCGAGCGGGACACACTGGTATGCAATGAATATGGATATGCGGAAACAAAAGACCTGCCTTACGGCGTTTACACCGTCCACCAGACCAAAGGGTGGGAAGGCAGCGAGCTGATGAAGGATTTCGACGTGTATGTCAGCAGGGACGGGGAGGTTTACCGCTACCTGATCAACAACAGGCCGTTTGCGTCCTATATCAAGATTGTGAAGAAAGACGCTGAAACCGGGAACACCATCCCCCTTGCAGGCGCAGGCTACCAGATTTACGACGGGGCAGGGGAGCTTGTCACCATGAAGTACACCTACCCGGAAGTGACGGTGCTGGATACGTTCTACACCGGGGCGGACGGATACCTGATTACGCCGGAGGAGCTGCCTTTTGGGGAGTACACAATGGTTGAGGTGCAGGCTCCCTATGGCTATGTGCTGGATTCCACGCCCATCCCGTTCACCGTGGCGCAGGAAAACTCCACCGAGGAAAGCGGCGTCACCGTTGTGGTGACGGAGCAGAAGAACGTGCCGCAGAAAGGAAAAATCCTTGTGTCAAAGACCGCCGAGGAGTTTGCTGGCGTGCAGGTTTCCGGTGACGGCTTCATCGACAAAGACGGGGATTTAACCGAGGACGGCAGCATCTATACCCCGGTCTATGAAGTGGCCGGGAAAGCGGGGGCGGTATATGAAATCATCGCCGCAGAGGACATTGTGACGCAGGACGGAACTGTGCGGGCAGGCGCAGGGGAAGTCGTGGACACCGTCACCACCGATGAGGACGGGAACGCAGAGACGAAAGAGCTGTATCTGGGAAAATATAAAGTCGTGGAAGTGACTGCGCCCGATGGATGTGTGCTGAATATCGAAGCCCATGAAATCGAGCTGGTCTATGCGGGGCAGGAAGTTTCCGTGACGGAAACCGACACCGCCTTTTACAATGAGCGCCAGAAAGTGACGGTTGACTTAACAAAAGCACTGGAGCAGGACGAAGCCTTTGGCATCGGGAACAAAGGGGAAATCCAGAACGTAGCCTTTGGACTGTATGCGGCAGAGGACTTGACCGCTTCCAATGGTGACGTCATCCCGGCAGACGGACTCATTGAGATTGTATTCTGCAACACGGACAGCATGGCATTTTTTACAAGCGACCTGCCTTTCGGGAATTATTATGTGAAAGAAGTATGCACCGACCAGCACTATATCCTTTCCGATGAGAAGTACCCGGTGGAGTTCTCCTATCAGGGGCAGGATGCGGCGCTTGTGAGCATCCATGTGCAGGACGGGGAACCCATTGAAAATGAGCTGCTCCGTGGAAGAATCGAGGGAATCAAGGTGGACACGGAGGACAAGCCGCTGGAAAATGCCACCATCGGCCTGTTTTCGGCAGGTACAGAGGAATTTACCGAAGATACCGCACTGCTGGTGTCCGTAACAGACGCAGACGGGGCATTTGCCTTTGAGGACGTGCCGTTTGGAACCTATATCGTGCGGGAGATTGCGGCACCGACAGGGTATGTGCTGAACGAAGCACTGCATTATGTTTCTGTTACGGTAAATGAAGAAGTGATTGAGATTAAAATCACGGATAAGCTGATTATCGGCAGCGTCCGTCTGACAAAGGTTGACGCAGACTACCCGGCAAACAAGCTGACAGGCGCAGTCTTTGAGCTGTATCAGGACACAGACGGAAACCAGAAATTCAACCCGAAGAAAGACGCACTGGTTGCTGAAATCCCGGAAATTTCCGAAGGCATTTACCAGACGGACGGGTTATTGTATGGCGGTTACTTTGTAAAAGAAAAGACAGCGCCGGAAGGGTTTGTGCTGGATGAAAATGTCTATTTCTTTGAGATAAACGAGGACGGGAAGATTGTGGATGTGGAGAATGAGGCAGGTGTAGGGTTTATCAATAAGCCGATTACCGGAAAGCTGGAGCTGACAAAGACGGACGTATCCGACGGGAAGCTGCTCCCCAATGCGAAGTTCCGCATTAAGGATGAGGACGGGAATGTAGCTGCAACGGGCGTGACCGATCAGGACGGGCTTGCCACATTTACGCTCCGCTATGGCAAGTACACCTATCAGGAATATGACGCACCGGAAGGCTACCTGATTGACGAAAGGGAGTTCCCGTTTGAAATCAAAGAGGACGGGCAGGTTGTGAAAGCGGCCATGACCAATGAGAAAAAGCCAGTGGAGATTATCACCACGCCAAAGACGGGCGATGAGAGCAACGTGGGGTTGTGGATTGCCTTATCCGCCTTATCCGTGGCGGGAATCGGCGTGTTCGGCGTTCTGGCGGCAATGAGCAGGAAAAGGAAGGAGGACTAAGGTTATTATGAAAGCAAAGACAGGAATCAGTATTGCGCTTGTGGCATTTATCGTGGTTGCAGCGGTATTCTTAAAAATCCGCAGGAAGAAAGGGTAAAACAAACCCATGCGGTAATTCAGGCGAATCTATGTAGGAAGTGTTACGGGGCGGCGGTAAGCCGCCCTTTACATACCGGAGGAAAGGAGGTTTTCGAATGGCAGAGAGATTTAATTCCGGGATGGCAGAGAGGTTCGGCATAACCGCCGCCCTGCTTTTGGAGCATATCTGGAGGGAAGTGAAAGAAAACGAGTTCCACCATAGACATTGCTATGAGGGGAACACATGGATGAGATGCAGCAGAAAGGCGTTTACCGTGCATATGCCCTATCTCAGCAGGGGCATGATAACGTGCGGGATTGGCAGGCTGAAAAAAGCCGGGATTCTGGTGCAGGGCGAACACAATGGGAGCCGCTTTGACCGGACGGCATGGTATGCCTTTACCGAATATGGAAAGAAAGTCATGGAAGGAAGCGAGGACGGGGCGCATGGATAACAGGGCTTTTGCATATGGCGGGAAACATTTTGTCCCGGTGAGGAAGTTTGAGAAAAAAGACGGGGACTTTTACCAGATTACACGCAGGCTTAAGAGGGATTTGGAGTTTGGCTTTTTCCGGTCAGACTGCTATGGGAAGGACGGGCAGAAAGCGGAATACAGCCATGAGGGATTTTATGCGGCGTCCCCGGACAAAACCTGCGATATTTTCCGGTGCGTGGAAAATGGAAGGCTGTATGTCCCGTGTGAATATGAGTTGCAGGAATACGGCGAGCTGCCACAGCAGGAGAGGAGGAAAGGCTATGAGCGATGAAAAAGAGAAGCGGATGGTAGAAAGCTATGAGATTACGCAGGGAATCCAGATCGGGGACAAGGAAGTCATATTCGGTGTGGATGAAAAGGCAGAAATGCCGTATCTCTGCGCTTTTTATGTCAGCAACAGCATTATGGAATCCTATCAGGAGTGCATGGTGGGCGATGATTACGCCGAGATTATGGAGCTGTTTGCCGACCGGGTGAAGGCACAATGCGTAAAGGTGCATGGGGAGCAGGAAAAAGTGGATGTGCCGAGGGAAAAAATCACAGCGGACAGGTGTATCCCCACGTTCCAGTGCGGGGACATCGTAGGAAAAGTAATGGCGGTCAAGCCGGAGGCGTTAAGGCCGGAGTACCGTTCTGCGGAACACCAGTTAATCTTAGTGACAGGCGGGAACGGTGCGAGGGAGCGTTCCTTTGGGAGCGCCTGCTACTGTATCACCCTTTATTCCGGCGAGCGTGAGAGGTGGGAGCGGTATGACCTTGCGGGCGAGGTAAAGCCGGAGTGCCTGCCGGAATGGGCAAAGGAACGCTTTGCGGAAATTCAGAAACAGGAGGCGGCGAAAGCTGCCCCGAACCAGAATCAGAATAAGGATATGGAGGTGCGTTAAATGGATAGTTTCAGAACCAATGCGGGGTTTGTCATCACAACATCCATCCCCGTGGGAAATGCCGAGTTTGTTTTGGGTGTAAACATGAAGAACCCCAATTCTTTCGTCACATGGGAGTGCAAGGGACAGACGGATTACTTTTGGGGGCATTATACGGACAGCCTGCTGAAAGCTACAAAAGACTTATGCCAGCGGGCAATGGATGAAATTCTGTATCTGGAGCAGAGGGAGGAAAAAGCGGCGCAGAGGAACCCGGACAGCGGGTATCATCTGGAAGCATTCGTAAAATACGGGGACAGCAGTGCGGTGATCCAGTTCCCAACGCCGGAATTGGCGGATGTGCTGGGGAGCATTGGAATCACGCAGCCACCGGAAAAGGTATATCTCAAAGCGTATTCCGACATAGAAGTGCAGTTGCAGAATGGCGGGAATAAAGTGTCCGACGCACTGGTGCGGCTGTTCCGGGACGACAATTCGCTCCGCATGGTGAACGAGGTTGCAAAAGCAGTGTTCCATTCTGATTGCCGGGTATATGAATGGGTGGAAAAGAACCTGCGGGATGACCGCTATAAATCCGTGGAGGACGTATTGCGTGACGCAGTGGACTATGGGAAATATTTAAAGGACGTCTCCCATAAACAGAAAAAGGCAGGCGGAAGGGAGGAACGCTGATATGGAAATCCGGGCAATGGAGCAGGAAGAACAGAAATACACTTACAGGCAGAGTATGCAGATTCAGGGGCAGACCGGGAGCATCGGGTATCTCCGTGGCGATTTTGGGAGCCGGGGGAATGAATTTTACACCACATGGAACGACCACAGGCAGTCATTGAAAACGGAAGAATTTCAGGCGGAATTTGACGGGGTTATCAATGCGTTGCGTTCTGAAGAATACGGGCTTTTAGAGAGCCGGAGCAGAATGAGAAGTTATGCAGGAAGTTTCCCCGACAGTTCATTTTCAGGGAATTGCGGCACAGAGTACGGCTTCCGGGTGGATACAGAGAAACACGCCTACCTGATACGGTGCAACCCCGTAAAAGGGGACTATAATTTTTACTGTTTCTGCTATGTAAAAGAATGGCTGGACAGCCATATGAAAAAGGCAAGGCAGGGCATACGCTTCATTGATCCGCACTACAAAGAGCTGTTCCGCATCCCGGACGGGGAAAAGATTCTCATTACGACCGGATGGGGCGAAAAGAATGAGCGGGTTTGCAGGTTTATCGACGAGTACCACAGCGAGATTGGCAGCAATATATACCATATCTGCGAATTTGCCGAGCGCATGGAGCGGAGCGGGGCAGCCTGTGAGCCAGTGCAGGCGGAGCCGCAAAAGAACAAAAATATGGAAACACCCTCCGGGTATCCCTCTATGTGCAAAAAGACGCACAATCATAAGGAAAGGTAGGTAATTTTATGGCGCAGATAAACAATAAATATGTCCGTTCCCTCTCAAAGCTGATGGAGGCGGGATTTAGCGATGAAAAGGCAATCCTTGCCATGACGATGGACGATATTCTGGCACTGCCTGGTATTTCCGTGGCGGAGATTGTGATGATAAACGGGATTCAGAAAGCGGTGAAGGCAAACAAGGTCATCACGTTTTTGGGCGGCGGAGAAGTATAGCAGGAAAGGCAGGTGCAGACACATTGGCAAAAAAGAGATTTGATATTATCACGGAGCTTTACGCAGAAGCCGTAAAGGAAGTGGCCGCAACGCCGGAAAACTGGATGGCTTTCTTAAACTCTGCCTGCCGCAATTACCGCCTGCCCTTTGACGAGCAGTTGTTAGTCCATGTGCAGCGTCCGGATGCCACCGCAGTCTTACAGATGGAGGACTGGAACAGGAAGTTTGGACGTTGGGTGAAGCGGGACTCCAAAGGGATTGTGGTCATTGACAAAAATGCAAAAACCATGCGCTTAAAGCACTACTTTGACATTTCCGACACGCAGGAGGGACGCTACCGCCGTCTGGTGCGCCCCGTTCCTTTGTGGGAGGTAGGGGAGAAATACAGGCAGGACGTGCAGGAAACCCTTGCAAATGCCTTCGGCGTGTCCGGGGAAAGCTTAGATTTTGCGGGAACCATACTGGAGGCGGCGGAAAACGCAGCCGATGACAACATCGCAGATTATTTAAAGGATATTTTAGCTTACCGCACGGGCAGCTTTTTAGAGGAACTGGACGAGTACAGCGTGGAAGTGCAGGCAAAGAGCCTTTTATCAAGCAGCATAGCCTACATGGTAATGGTGCGGTGCGGCATAGACACGGAAACCTATCTGGATAAAGACGATTTCCGAAACATCACGGATTTCAACACGCCGGAGCTTGTGAACCTGTTCGGCACAGCCACCAGCGACGTGGCGGAAATGGCGTTGGGGGAAATCTCCGACACCATCCTGAAACTGCAAAAAGAGGAAAAAAGAAGGAGCCGCACATTTGCCGGGGAAAATGCAGGCAGGTATAATGAAAGCGAGAAAGACAAAAACAACGCTTCGGAAAGGGGTTTTGATGATGAGAGAGATAGCTTACAGCAAACAGGGCGATTACCTTCTGCCGGACATCACCGTACCGGACGAACCGGAAGTACACCTTGGGAAGTACGGCTCACTGCGCCGGAATTACCTGAAAGAGCAGCATTACGGGATATTCTTAAGCCTGCTGACGCAAGGGAAGCTGAACCAGCACCTGAAGGAAACGCAGGAGGAGGCGCAGGGCAGGATGGAGCAGATCGTGTCGCAGATGGCACAGTCGCAGGAGGTGACGGAGGAACTGAAAGCGAAAGACCAGATGTTGTGGCTTTCGATGATGAACAACATCCGGCAGGCGGCGGAGGAAATCGTGATGAACGAACTGGTTTACGCATAACGTCCAAAGAACCGGAGCCGCAGGCAGAAGGCGGTTTGTCGGCGGAAGGGATGCCAGAGGCACAGGAACCGGAGCCGCAGGCGGACGGTGACTTGCCCACAGAAGATAAGCCAGCGGAAGTTTTAGCGGTTTATGACAGAAGCAGCGAGGACAGCTCTTTTCCTTTTTTCGGGGAGGATGAGGACATCAAATCGCTGCTTTTGTCTACCCCGCATTTGAAAGCGGACAAAGGGGAAATCCGGGCATTTTTTGAAAGCCATGAGGACGAAAAAGAACGGACGGAGTATATCAAAGGGATATTCAACAATGAGTACACGGAAATCACGCTGGAGGACGGCAGGCGTGTAGGATATAAAACCTACCAGAACGTGCTCCATATGTGGGAGGGGAGCTACCTTTCCCGCACTTCACAGTCCTATTTTGACTGGGGAAAAATCGCAGGATATTTTGAGGGTATGCGGCTTTTGGGGGAGCTGAAAGATAAGATGAACCCGCTCCCGACCGTGGAAGGGCAGCTTAGCCTGATGGAAGATTTAGCAGAGGAAAAGACCTCTGCTTTTTCTTTTTCCCAGGAAATCATTGATACCGTCATCAAGACCAGCGCCGATTTGAAGCCGGGGAAATACGGCATTTATGTCTATTTCCTGAAAAACCGCACGAACCAGCAGAAGGCGGACTATCTCAAAAATGCCTATGGGTTTGTCGGCGCTTATCCGGTAATTACGGGAACCGGGATTGATATGCTTGCCAGCAGTGAAGGGATGCAGATTATAAAGGGTGAAACGGAAATCCTGCTGAAATGGGGAAAGGTTGCAAAGCGCATTGACGAGCTGATTGCCGCAGGGCGGTATATGACGGAAAAAGAAATGGAGTACCTGCCGGAGTATGAAAAAAGCGTCCTTACGGCTGAAATCTACCATTTTTATACGAACCAGCCGGAGGAAGTGGCGCGCCCCTATCCGTTTGGTTCAGAGTACCGTGCAGGCGTGAAGGCAATCCGGCCGCAGATTGACATCCCGGAGCGTGTGGAAGAAATCTTGACCGTAATGGCGGAAGTGCTTAATAATACCGCAGATTATGACAACCGTTATCCATTCATGCAGAAGGTGTACCGTGACCTTACGGACTACCAGGACGGGAAATTCAGTCTGATTTCCCCCATACCAGCCGAAACAGAAACACCGTCCCTGCCGGAACCGGAGCCGCCCATTCCCCCGGAGGGGAAAAAGGCAGAGCCGGACAGCCTTGCAAAAAGGCTCAATGAACTTTATAAGGAAACCGACCTGCGGGCATATGAGGCAAACGTGGAGCAGGGGGAATCCGAGCAGGAAACGATAGCACAGATTGAAAAGCAGTTTTCAAACCCGGACGAGGTTGGGGCGATTTTAGATTACCTTATCAGCGTCCAGCAGGCAACGGAGCCGGATGTGGAAGCGTATCTGGAGCTTGCGGGACTGATTGAGGAAGTGCAGGGGCTTCCGGCCATGAACCAGCCCTATGACCTTCAGCCGGAAACCGTGGTGTATATCGGCATGGAGAAATATGAAATCCTTACCATGACCGACAGCATGGTAGTATTGCATGACCTCACCTACCCGCTGTTCACGAAAGATATGCCCCGTGAGGAATTTGACCGCAAGCTGCGTGAAAACCCGGCAAATGACCATTTGAAAACCAAACGGCCATTGCCGGAACCACCAGCCGAAAAGAAAAACACAGAACCCCTTCCCGCAGGGGACGGGCAGGGAACCGCTTCACCAAAGACAAAAAAAGAGGAAATCCCAGAAGAAAGCCTTACCGTGGCACAGAAAAATTACCGTGCCCTCATGGAGCTTGCGCCGGAGGTGCTGCGTGGGGAAACGGAGTCAAAATCATTTGAAGCGGGACAGTCTTTTATGCCGCTTACCGTGGAGGGCATCGGGGAGAACCGCATTGCAATCTCCCATTATTACACGCAGAACGGGGATTCCCTTGCCGATCCGGATATGGAGTTTGTGTTCGACCATGAGGCTAAGACCTTAAACGCAAGGACATTCCAGCAGGATAATTTAAACCGTTTTGAGCAGGTAGTGACAGACGGCGTTGTGGACGAGGCACTGGAGAGCGAATTGAATGATTTTGCAAGCCAGTGGTTCCAGAATATCCGGGAACAGGGATATTTGCCGACCAGAGAGGAAAAGCAGCTAACGGAAAGCGACGTCCCAATCGGCACGGAAAAAGAAGGCAATGAACAGGCAGACCTTGCGCCGGCGTGGGAGAAGAAAAAGCCAGCGGGCAGGATACGGGGCTTTGACCTGCACCCGGAAATCCCAAAGGAGCAGCGGAGCCAGTACCGGATTACCAATGACGAGCTGGGGCATGGGACGCCAAAAGAGAAGTTCCGGGCGAACATTGCCGCCATCCAGCTATTGAAGAAGTGCGAGGAAGAGGACAGGTACGCAACGCCGGAGGAGCAGGAAATCTTATCAAAGTATGTGGGCTGGGGCGGCTTGTCGGACGCATTTGACGAAACCAAATCCGCATGGGGATATGAGTACCTGGAACTGAAAACCGTATTGACGCAGGAGGAATACGCCGCCGCAAGGCAGTCAACCTTGACCGCATTTTACACGCCGCCCGTTGTCATCCGTGCCATGTATCAGGCATTGGAGAATATGGGCTTAAAATCCGGCAACATCTTAGAGCCGTCCTGTGCGGTGGGCAATTTCATCGGCATGAAGCCGGAGAGCTTATCAGACTGCAAGATATACGGGGTGGAGATTGACAGCATATCGGGCAGGATTGCAGGGCAGCTTTACCAGAAATCCACGGTTGCCGTGCAGGGGTACGAAGAAGCGGAGCTGCCGGACAGCTTTTTTGACGTGGCAATCGGCAACGTCCCGTTCGGCCAGTTTAAATTATCCGACAGGCGGTATGACAAAAACAACTTCCTTGTGCATGACTATTTTTTTGCAAAGACGCTGGATAAAGTCAGGCCGGGCGGCGTGATTGCGTTTATCACGTCATCGGGGACGATGGACAAGAAGAACCCGGCGATACGCAAATATATCGCACAGCGGGCGGAGCTTTTGGGAGCGATACGCCTGCCCAACGATACGTTTAAGAAAAATGCGGGGACGGAAGTGACCTCTGATATTTTATTTTTGCAGAAGCGTGACCGCATGGTGGAAACGGAGCCGGACTGGTTATACCTTGATGTTGATGAAAACGGGATTACGCAGAACCGCTATTTTGTGGAACACCCGGAGATGGTGTTGGGCGAGATGGTGATGGAAAGCACGAAGTACGGCATGGACAGCGCCTGCCGCCCGTATGAGGACGCCAGCCTTGAAACCCTGCTTGCAGGGGCGGTGGAAAACATTCAGGCGGAGATTGCGGAACAGGAAACGGACGAATTAGTGGAGGAAGAAGATAACTCTATCCCCGCCGATCCGTCCGTTGCCAATTTCTCCTTCACCGTTTCTAACGGGAAAATCTACTACCGGGAGAACAGCCGCATGAAACCCGTGGAGCTGTCCGTGACCGCCGCAAACAGGGTAAAAGGCATGGCTGCCATCCGTGACTGTGTGCGGGAGCTGATTGCTTACCAGACGGAAGGGTACGCCGATACGGTCATCGAAGAACAGCAGAGGAAGTTAAACCAACTGTACGATGCGTTCCAGAAGAAGTACGGGATACTCAATGCCAGGGCAAACAGCATGGTCTTTTCGGACGATAACAGCTACCCGCTGCTCTGCTCTTTAGAGATTGTGGCGGAGGACGGCATACACGCACGGAAAGCCGATATGTTCCATAAGCGCACCATCAAGCCGCATCAGGCGGTGACAAAGGTGGACACAGCCAGCGAAGCGTTGTCGTTATCTTTGTCCGAGAAAGCCAGAGTGGACATGGACTATATGTGTTCCCTAACCGGAAAAAGTGCGGAGGAAATCGAGCGGGAGCTGTCCGGCGTGATTTTCCGCCTGCCAAATGTGGCGGGAGAGGAGCCTGAATTTGTTTCGGAAGATGAATATTTATCCGGCAATGTCCGGGAAAAGCTGAAAGAGGCGAAGCTGGCGGCGCTGGCGTCCGAAGCCTATCAAAGCAACGTGGAGGCGCTGGAAAAGGTACAGCCGAAGGACTTGACCGCATCGGAAATCAGTGTGCGGTTAGGAGCCACATGGATTCCCATCAGCGACGTGTCTGAATTTATGTTCCAACTGCTGGACACGCCCAACTACAACCGATGGAATATCAAAATCCATTTCTCCAAATTCACCGGGGAGTGGAACATTGAGGGAAAGAGCAATGACAAGGGGAACCCGAAGGCGAACAACGCATACGGGACGCACCGTGCCAACGCCTATAAGATTATCGAGGATACGTTAAACCTGCGGGACACCCGTGTCTATGACTATATCCCCACCGAGGACGGGAAGAAAAAAGCAGTCCTAAACAAAGAGGAAACCGCCATAGCACAGGGCAAGCAGGACTTAATCAAGCAGGCGTTCCAGGACTGGATCTGGCAGAACCCGGAGCGCAGGCAGAGATTGACGGCCTATTACAATGAGAATTTCAACGCCATCCGGCCGAGGGAATATGACGGGAGCCATTTGAATTTCTATGGCATGAACCCGGAAATTAAGTTAAGGCAGCACCAGAAAAACGGGGCTGCCCGCATCATTTACGGAGGGAACAGCCTGCTTGCCTATGTGGTGGGGGCTGGAAAAACTTATACGATGGTTGCGGCGGCGATGGAGTGCAAAAGGTTGGGACTCTGCAACAAATCCATGATTGTGGTTCCAAACCACATCATAGAGCAGTTTGCCGCCGAGTGGCTCCAGCTCTACCCTGCCGCCAACCTGCTTGTGGCCACCAAAAAGGATTTTGAAACCAAGAACCGGAAGAAATTCTGTGCGAGGATTGCGACCAGCGACATTGACGCAGTTATCATCGGCCACAGCCAATTTGAGAAAGTGCCGCTCAGCACAGAGAGGCAGCAGCGTATGCTGGAGGAGCAGATTGATGAAATCATAGACGGGATAGCGGAGGCGAAGCGCAACGGAGGGAGCAGGTTCACCATCAAGCAGATGGAGAAATCAAAGAAATCCCTGCAAACCAAACTGTCAAAATTAAACGACCAGAGCCGGAAAGATGACGTGGTATTCTTTGAAGAACTGGGCGTTGACCGTCTGTTTGTGGACGAGGCGGACGGCTACAAAAACCTTTACCTTTACACAAAAATGCGGAACGTGGGCGGCATTGCACAGACGGAGGCGCAGAAATCCTCCGATATGTTCATGAAGTGCCGCTATCTGGACGGGATAACGGGCGGGAAAGGCGTGATATTTGCCACCGGAACGCCGGTATACACACCCTATACATGGTTAAAATAAGAAGTTTCGGTAGCCCCTATAGAATGTCAAAGGTATCTATAAGGGGCTACCAAGTAAGTCCCATTAAATACTAAAATTAATTTCAACTCCATTTTCATCAGAAATGTACACGACATCAATCATAGTAGCAGCCAGAGCGTGTTTTTCTTCAACAGTAAGAGAAGCCCAGCGGCTCATTGGATCTACTAACGGAGCTGCGTCAATCTCTTTATATTTCCGGGCTTTTGCCTGCAGTTTGGTTTCCAATTCAGATTTTTTATCATGGAGCATATTTACACGTTGCCGGATGTACTCAGAAAGTACATTGTCCGCATCTGCCAGCTTCTCCATTAACTTGCGGATCTCATCTTCAATCCGTATGATTTCAGCTTTAATATTCTCTGATTCGGAATCTGGTTTGTGGCACTCTGATTTAGCGATCACAAGGTTTTCAATCCGTTCCTTCATGGCATGGAAAACGATATCCTCAACATCATCCGGCCTAGTCTGGAGTCGTTTTTTAATGCATCCATTTGCTTTGTATGCTCCGTGATCATCGAAGTACCGCCATTGTTTTGTCCTGGATGCATTCCATCTATATGAAAGTGCCAGTGCATAATGGCAATGTCCGCATTTGGCAAGCCCGACAAGCCAGGAGTTCTTTGCGCCACCGTTGTTTGGTATTTGTGAATTATGTGATTTCTTGTCCTGAACGGCAAGCCATGTTTTAGAATCCACAAGTCCCTCATGATAACCGATCTTGACATATTCTGTACCGTCCCGCCTTTTATGCCGGAATAATCCATGAATACCATCAAACGCATCGATGTCATCAATGATTTCAAAACCTTTGGATATCAGATATTGGTACACATCTTTATCTGCCCTGACATACAGTGGGCTTTCAAGTAACCTGGAGAAATGACTTCTATCCATATTACTTTTTGGCGTTCTGTTGACATCAATACCATTATTGCGGAAGTAAAACAAGATGTCAGTTAAAGAAGTTTCAGGGTCTTTGTAAAGCTGATATGCGGTTCTGACCACATCAGCTTTATCAGATGGAACCAAAACGGAACCATTTTTCCCATTTACAGTCCTACGCTCCGGTATATAGCCGTAATAGAATTTGCCGCCTTGGTAAAATCCTGTTTCCAGTGAGCGAGTGCTGTAGGCATCTGCCACACGTCCCGCTATCGTCTCACGCTCAAACTCCGCGAAATTCAGCAGGGTATTCCGCATCATGCGCCCTTCCTTTGTTGCCGTGTTAAACGGCTCTGTAAGGGAAACTACACTGACACCGTAGCTGTCGAGAGTATCAGTTACATTGAGATATTCCCTCATGTTGCGGCTGAAACGGTCGTATTTTTTCACAAAGATGCGCCCAATCAGCCCATCTTTGGCATCAGCCATCATGCGCTGAAAGTCCGGCCTGTGCTCAATGTCTTTGCCGCTTTTGCCGTCATCACAATAGATACAGTAATCTTCCCCAGCGTTTAATGATTTTTTGCAATCCGCTATCTGGCTGTCAATGGAGAGGGAATTGTTGTCCTTGTCCTTATCGCTTACCGAGCGCCGTACATAGATTGCTGTTATTTTTTTCATGTTGTCAGCCTCCATAAAATAAAATGTAAGCCGATAACACGTTATCCGTTTACAGTATAACATATACCGGCTTACATTGAGAATATATCATTGAGAAATTTCAGGATTCAGTATATCGTAGATTCTGTTTATCTTCTGCTGTCGGGTGCTTTCGTGGACATTTTCGGGGATATGTACTACAAGCTTTATTCCCTGTAGGGATTTTGGTTCTATAGTACAACCGCCCTTTTTTGTCAGTCCTACATCAGCGTTACGTTCGCTCAATTTCCTCACCTCCCAGACAAATGGTTTTCATACAAACCTACTATGTATCGATTCATTCCTTGAGCAGTCTGCAAATAAGTCTGTGCTATTTGCATGGAGCATTTGCAAATATAAACCCATGTATTATGCGGGTTTTAGCCATTATTTGCATATTTGCAGATAATTTGGTATATAGCAGAATCAGTTAAAATCTTATTGCGGTATAAACAGTGTAATAGCTGATTAATTCTTTAAAGCCATAAAAATCAAATCATCATTTTTTGTGGAGGATTCCGGTTTAATCCCTCTGTGTTTGAAAGACTTAGGACTCATTTTTGCAAAGATTCTTATTGTCTGTTCAGAAATGTACGGAGCCGGATCTGTAGGCTGGGTAACATTGTTGTTAGCTAATACAGCACCTTTTGCCAAACTTGGTGGATTATCGTTATCATTTACAACGATAATATTTGTTGCCGGACAAAGTGTGTTGCGGCGAAGGATAGAAGGTCCTTCAAAGTCATACAAAACTTTTGGATTGATGTAAGGCTCATTTGTCTGAACCTCTGCAATCATAGAATTACATTCATAATTTAGTATTTCTTTATAAAGCCGGACTGCTACCGGATGCCCTTTCTGAAGCGGAAGCTGCAAAAGGTTCAGTACTCGATTGGGAGTTCCTGGATAACCATCGGGCTGTTCCTCATTTTCACATAAAAACTGATAAAACAGGATCTTCGCCATGATTATGCTTGAAAATAAATCCCGTTGCGTTGCCCATTTTCGCAGGATATCCAAACTTCTGATGTTATTTTCGCTCATGGTTGGCTCTCTGCTTTGCAGTAGCTTGATATAGGCTAAGCGTGCTGATGCATGAGACACCGTATTTTTAATTTTCTCGAAGCAGGATGTTGCGGTTCCTAAATCTTTTTGAATCAGGCGTGACAATTCTCCAAGGCAAACCATACCCCAGTAATATAGAAATTCATCATTGTATATTCTGGTAGTATCGTTTTCAATTTCAACAGATGTCAAACATTCTTGGAGCTGACATACCGTGCGGATTACAGGAGGGGCTTCTTTCTGGATGTCAGCATACAAGAACTTCAGGGCTTCAACATTTCCATTTAAAGCTTTGAATCCCAAATAGCTATAAGCGGCACTTGTATGATGTAAATAGGATGTATCATGCATTTTGAGTCCCCCATTTCTTTTTCAGTTCAGTTTTCTGCTTACTGTTTAGAAAAAAGCTACCATTTTCGATTTCTTCCCACAGTTCCTTGCAATGCTCTTTTCTTTTTTTCTTATCTTTCTTCCATTTCCGTGTTGTCTTTCTATTTTCTTTTTCACATTTTTCCAGCATTTCATTAAATTTCCATTGCGTGAGGCCGGAATCGTGATTGTTCGTATCATAAGGAACAGGAACATTTTCGGTATCGGCAACACTGGCAAGGTAAGCAACAATTTCAGATATGGCCATATTTGTAATGGTATGGCCGTTCAGACACACTTTTGAAAAATCCTGAGAGAAATCAATATCAAATGGAATCCCATCAATTAGTTGCATTTCCTCTTCCAAAGATATTTTCTGCATTTCGACGCAGGCTCCGATCACTTGGAGATTCTTTTTCCGAATCATATGTTTTGCCTCCTGATAAAAGTTTACTAAAAGTATTTGCTTCAAATTTAATGCACTGGTATCGCCTTCCGCACACATTTAGGCGGTGGATATATGTACCTCTGCTTTCGGGAAGGATATAGTTGCTATTCGCTAATTTTTTTCTTAATACAGTTTCATTAATCGTGAATTCCCTCCCAAAGCGATGATAGTATGATGCAACTTTTTGGAGTGCGATATTGTTCTTCAAATATACAAATCCAGTTTTAGTGAAACCAATCGTTGAGTCGTCGTTATCAGCGATATAATCAGAATTCCGCGCTTGTAGTTGGGGGATTTTTACTTCCTTGGTATCAAGAAGATATTGCAGTCCATTGAAAAATAGCTTTATATCATCCAACTCGGAGACACGCTCGGTCTGCCTCATCATAAGTTTATGAAATATCGATAAGGATTCTGCTAAGTAATCCTTTTGCTGCTTTTCATCAATGGCATCAATTCGTCTTGCATAGCTTAAAAACTCCGAAAATGACAGATACAGCCAGACACACATGTCATTTGTGCGGTTATCTACCAGGATATCCTGTTTAAGAGAATCTTTCCGCAGGACATTGCGTTCCTGCAAAAATCTTCCAGCTATCTTCCTGCAATATGCGTCCAATCCATGACAGCTGATATCCATGATATAGTCGCGTATAAATGCCTGGTACTCACTGTGGCTGTCTTGGAAATAGGCTAATTTATCTATGTCTACGTGGTTACGTTCCATCTCTAAAATTAATAACCGCGCAAGTGTGGATTGGACTTCGATTTGAATCTGTTCTGCTGTCGCAACGGCTAAACATCTGGCAATATTTTCAACTGTACCGTTTTTGGCATTTGCTTTCTGAATTCCGCCGGAATCATCGCTGCACATGCGGATCAATTTGCTTAGTTTTAACAGCATATTCCGGCTTTCAGTTTTTGTGGCTCCCGGCTTAAGGTCGTCTACAATAACTGTTTTATCGCAGGTATTTCCAACCACCCTGTCAAATGCTGCTGATGTCGCTTCGAAATTAAGGTCTGCTTTTCTGCCATGAACATGGTCAAAAAACAAAGTGGCAATGGTTGTCTTGAAAGACTGCGTAGGGGCAAGGAGACAAATAATGCCTTTAAAATAAATGCCGTTTTCTACCATCCTGCTGTGAATCAGAGATAAAAGTTCGGTTGCCAGCAAGGGTATAGTAGTCGTATGTGGAGCCACATTAAGCATTTCGAGAGCATGTTTACAATGCGATTTTGCATTGAACAAATCCTGCTCCCTGCCAGTCAGTTTCTGACCGTCAAAAATGTAAGCATCCTCATCGTCTTGCATCCAGCCGGAATATTCATATATGTCTTCCGTTGGCGCAAACCTGGCCATAGCCCGTATCAACGCTTTTAGGAGTTTTTCTCCCCCTTTCAAATATGAGTACTCAAATCCCATTTCATCAATCCAGCGACCAGAATTCAGTTTCTGTGCTTCCAGACAGATAATCTTTGGAGCAGTATCGCGTCCTAAAATCAACAGTTCAATGAAGACTTGCGGCTGTTCCCTGGAGTGGCGGATGATTACTTTTAACGGAATAGCGCCAAAGTTTGTGAACGGGTCTTTATCGATCATAAAGGAGGCGTTGTTGTTATGTTTCAAAACACATAATTCCGCATCGTGTCTTGCATAATGCTGAAGAACATAATTCAACAACTCCACATGTTCTGGCAAAATGCTTGTGTTCCCTTGTATTTCTGAAGCTACCCTCTGGTACTGTTGCTTTAGGGTAGGATAAGAAGCTTTGTTTCTGGCATCCTGAGTTTCATTCTTGGCGCTCTGTGTTTCAGATCTGGTATTCTGTTCTGGTGTTGGTCGGCAGATAGGTTTAAAGCCGAATTTTTCTTGTTGTACATTTTCATTTTCGTCCATATAGTTTGCTCCTCCTGCAAATGTGTATCTGTTAATGGCTAAATAAAATCATTATCCAAAGTACTGTTGTCATAAAAACGTTCTTTCTGAATGGATATGCACCAATGATATCAGATGAAGACATATGAAAATTGGACGTTTTGACTTTCACGCAAAAAAATAAAGCCCGGCTTAGCCGGGTTTTATTTGAGAATTTTGATTTATTCATTTGATGTGGCAGGTTTTCTTTTAGGCGATTCCGGAAATAAAGAGTCATTAATCAAAGTGAAAGTCTTTTTTAGCTTCCTAAAATAAGCCTGCGTTTCTTTATCCAGTTTTTCCCATAGTTTAACAGGAAGCTTAGACCATATTTCATTTGATTGATGGTAAGATAACATATTATAGTGTTGGCTGATAAAATTTTTAATATCCTTGTAATCAGATGAGGTGTACTCTAAGTGGTATCGGCAGAGTTCATATACTTTAGCCCGGATAAACTGATGGTGGGTCAGCTGGATGCAATAAGAACTTAGATCAAATTTATCATCGCCTTGTATCTGTTTGTGCAATTCGTTTTCTACCATAAAAAGAGGCCTATAATAGTTGCATTTAATTTTTAGGTACAAATCATTATTGTTTTCATGAGGTACTAAGACTGCGGGATGGAATCGTTTAACTAAGAAAGTATAGTCAGCATTCTCAGCCTCGATTTTAGGAATAATGTTCATAAGCTTAAAAATAAAGTCTATTCGTTTATAAGATTCTATAAAATAATAATCCATTGATTTTTCAAAATATTTTTTTGGAGATTCATTTTCCACGGGTAATATTTTTTTAACAAAGCTGTGATAATCTTTAAGGTCATCAACAAATCTTTCGCAAGTATAGTTTCCGTCCTCTTTAAGCTGTCTCCGATATTGTCTGGATGTGATCATATATTGATTACAGTACATATAATTCCATACATATCTTGCCTTTTTCTTTTTAGCATTCTCATTTGCTTTAGGGGAGAAATATTTTTCATATATGTTATGATTTATGCCTAGTGTCTCTAGTTCCTCTTGAAGCTCTGGGGAATTCTTTATCATTTCGGAATAAATATTCATTCCACGTTTTATACAGTTGCGGACTTTATCTGCAAAAATATTCCGAACTGCATCAGGCTCCAATATATTCATTAAATAATCAGAGGATGAATATCCATGTTGTGTCATTTCTACTGATTCCTGTCTGTATTTATCAAAAAGGAGATCGAATATTAATTGTTCCATTAAAAGATTTTTGTCTATATCGCTGAAATCAATAGAATAAAAGCGTTCGAATATCTGCTGTGCCGCAGATATATATCCATCTAATACGTTCTTTAGGCCATCAATGGAATCAATTCGCAGTCGCTTTTTCTCTTCGCCAAGTCTTGGCGGCACATTACCTTCAGATAGTATAATCTTTCTGCTTAAGGCATGGTAATCTGTAATTAGGCAATACCCATCTTTATCAATTAGATCAAAAAAAGTCCCGTCATTAACGGTGATGTATTTAACATTAGTTATATCGTGTTGAGTAATTCCATTCATTTTTTATCCTCTAATTCACTGCTGATTGATATTTGTCTGAGAACTTCGATTTTGCTATGTGCAAAGACAGTTAGTAGGATGGTGTTATTCGTAGAGTTAAGTATACCATATTCCCATAAGGATTTCTAATACATTTTTTAATAGCGTATGGCTCTCTGGACGTATGAAACATCGCATTAACTATATATTCTTATAGCATAAGAATCCTTGTGCCGCTTATGGCACAGGGATTTTTTGCAGTACAGAAAGTGAGGTGAGAAATATATAATGATGGAATCTACTGGTTTAAAAAGCGAATATTCGATTTTCAAACAGCACAAGGAACCTTTTAACGGTTCGCAAAAAGGTTCTTCAAAAGGGGATGATAAAGGCTCCTGAAAAGAACCTTTTAAAGACTGGATTTCGGACATTATGCGCTGGTAAACTGTGTTTAGGCATGTTTGTGTAAGAGGAGGTGGCAGTGTGATGAACATTGACCTGGACAATCTGAATGAAGAAATGGTTTACGAAGCCTTTGGGGTTGATGGGAATGAAGGTGAAGCCCTGAATGACATCTATCTGGAACTTTTTGAACTGATCGGTCGCGACGGTATGCTCAAACTGTTCAAATACTTCCGGGGCGATAAAATTGACTGCCCCATGCGGCTCTATCGCCCGGAGTTCGTGGCAGACCTGGCAAAACAGACAACAGACAGGCGTGAGCGTGCCAAGATTGCCAGAGCTGCCGGATATACGGTCAAATTTATTGAGACGATGCTGCGCAAGCGGAGGGATGAAGATGAGGATGAATAATGCGGTGCAAAGACACGCAGGCCTCATCTTATTCCATGCGCTTCAGCTTCCGTATCCGGATAGACTTTTTGACGGCATTGGCAGCTTCCAGCATAACGTACACCTCATCGGGGTCACAGTCGGAAAAGACTTTCTGCACGTCACCCAGCAGATGCGGCTTTGAATCGTGTACGCTGTCGGACAGTAGCCTGTCTACACTGGTATGCAGGGCATTGGCAATCTTTACAAGCGCCGGCAGGCTGATTTTGGTTGAAGCGACCTCTGTGTGGGAAATGTGCTGGCTGGTCAGTCCAACCATTTCGGCCAACTGTTCTTGTGACAGCCCTGCGGCTAACCGGGCCGCACGGATTCTTTGTCCCAGTAATTTATAATCCATATCTGTATCTCCTCGTCTAAAATTCTGATATTTGTATTGTATAGGCGAATGAGCTATGGTAGAATGGACTGCATAAGCGAATGAGTTATTATAGGCGTAATGCCTGAGTTAAAAGGGAGGATGAAAATAATGTATTGTCATAAATGCGGAGCGCAAATAAAAGAAGGATCAATATTTTGCCACAAATGTGGCGCAAAAGTAGCGAATGGGGATATTCAACCGCAGGACCTAAAAACTACTACAGGAAGAACCAAACAGGAAGAGGAGAGTGTTGGGAAACCGGTATACGAATCATATGCTGCATCTGTTCAGGTAGCTATGCCAACCGAAGGGAATGTTGATTATGGAACTGATTTCAAAGCATTTGTAGACAATCATGTTCAACAGACGACAAAATTTCAATCAGCGGAGGAACTACTTGATAGCCGTGTATCGCAAAAATTCATATGGATATGTTTTGGGATTCCGGCAATTGTAGGTTTTCTGGCAGGCGGACCTTTATTAGCATTGCTGTTCGGACTTTTCTTTGGATACCCGGCAGCACTCCTGACGGATTTTATGAAAGGTTCCCGGGTCAAGGGCTCTATAAAGAAAATCAGTGGCAAAATTGATTCAGATGGGTTGATTCAGTTTCTAAATGGACATTTGAGTTACTTGTCCCCCTATTTCCATGAATGGAACTACATAAATTATAGAGGGGCCGGGGTACAGGGTGCTGTGACTGCACATACACTGAACTCAATCACAGCTTCAGCAGCTAAAGTTGGTACTGGATTTGGGCGAAAGCAAAGGTGCTTTGTTGTGATTTGGATAGAGCCTGATGGAGAAATTTCCGGTTCTAATGGGATGAAATACTATTTTAGCACAGCTATGAAATTCCCCTGGCCGTCAAAGTATATCTGTATGGTTAAAACTACCCCCATACTGCAGGCGGTTATGGAATATTATTTGAAATACAGCGGCATAGAAGGAGGTAATGGAAATGTTTTGTCCTAAGTGTGGTGAAAAGGTACTGGATGGTGCAGAGTTCTGCCAGAAATGCGGCGCGAAATTGATCAAGGATGCCTCTGCGCAGTCAGCAGCATCAAATCCGGCAAGCTTAGTACAGCCGATAGGCAAGACACCAGCGGCTGTCCAGAAGAAAAAGAAATCTAAGAAAGTATTCATTATATTGGCTATCGTATTTGCCTTTATTGTGATACTGATTGTGGCAAATTCTGGGGATATAGAAGAGAGAGGCGAGCAGGCAGAAAAGGATGAGGAATATATAAATTCACAGCAGGATTCTACAAATGTAAAGCTCTCTGAAACTTACACAAATAAAGAAGAAGGGATATCCTTCCAATATCCAAGCGCATGGGTTCCTGTTAATGCAGATCAGTATGGCGAGTGGTTTAATGATTCACAAATACCTTTGGTTGTTTTGGCAAATGAAAATAAAGATATACCTGAGAACAACACTTACGTTTTAGTATCAAAATTTGAAGCGTCCCAAGAAGATGTTGAGTATCTGTTTGGCGATGATGAAGAATTTGCGGAAAGCTTTAAAAATGATGCTGGAACCACATCCGGTGATGATTTAGAAATTAATGAGACATCGGTGGTTGAATTGGACAAAGTACCGGCAAGAATGTTAATGGCGGCTTCAGGGGATACTGTATTTCAAGTATATTTCTATTCTGCAAATTCTAATATATATAGGGTGGAATTTTGCTGGGCTGGAGAAAACCCTGGCAACAACCAAAGGTTTTTTGATGCCATAATAGACAGCTATAAGATTACTGCTGTCGATACCGGCGAAATTGATTCGGCCAATGAAAAGCAAATTGCTGACAATCTGCTCTATAATGGTGTTCCGGTTGATACAATTATGGAGATGAAAGCGGAAGACGTAATTGCCGCTTTCGGTGAGGCAGACGAATATAGTGATGAAAATTTTGTCCAAATCCTGAGCGAAGATGGTGAACGTCTTGTCGCAATGGCTAATTTTGACAGCGCAGGATATGTTTCATATTTTGCTGGAGATCCAGAGAAATTTGAGCTGAATGGCCAGGACCTTAATCATGATTACGATAAGCTGGTCAAAATCTTTGGGCGGGAACCAGATTACGAGGAAACATTTGATTTGCTTGAGGTAAGATGGTTTTTTGACGGTTACAGCATCTTATTAGGATTGGATGAAGATGGATTGCCTGGCAAGACAGAGATTTGGAAGGATAATGCCATGGATTATGAAGGCAGTCAGGCGGAATTAGATCCTGAACTGATGGGAAGATGGAGAGCATATGATGGGAATGCGCTTACTTTGAACGATAACGGAACTGTATCTGAAGTTTTCAGTTTCTGGAACAGCCGTAATCGCAAACCGGACAGCGTTGCCTGGGAAGCATCCAATGGCCGCCTGATACTTACTGCCATTTACAATACTGAATATAAATATGCACTCGGCGAGGGCAAGAGGAGAATCAATGGTGAAGATGTGGTAACGGATGAGTTGAATCTGGACAAATCGCGAATTCCGGAGGCCAGCGAATATGGCTACTATTATCGGGAAAAAACGGGTAGTACTGACCTGACCGGCACATGGATACATAATGACTCGAAGGGGCTTGGTGGAAATATAGAATTTTATGCTGATGGAACTGGCATGATAGGAGACAATCCCCTGACATGGTATGCGGACGAATCAAACCTGTACTATACAGCAGAACAAAAAGCAGCTTTTGATTATACAGTAAGCGGCGATGTATTGACCATATTCTTCTCAGATGGAAGCAGGATGTATACCAAGGTAGGAAACTAAAAAATTTCCGGCTCCGTTTCTGAAAATATGGGAAGAGAAGATGCTGGTACAAATTAGTATAGTAAAATATTCTCTTTAAAGTAAGGAAGAAATTTTATACAAAATATAGGGCCTGGTACGATTCCGGGCCCTTTTTGTGTAGAAAGGAATTTGGCGATAAAATACAGGAGATGGCCACAAGAAATAACTGCCCCTGCAAAAATAAAATTATAATGTCTTATTTTATGCTGTCGGCAAGCTGGAGAATAAAAGTTTTAAATATCTCCCTCTGCTCTTTTGGAAGAATATCCAGTGCATCTCGCACAAGGTTTCCTGTATCTGCTGCTTTCAGGCTGTCCTGCAGCAGATACTCCGGGGAAATTCCGGCAGCATTTACAATTCCTACAAAGGTTTCCAGCTTTGGGGCTTTTACGCCTCTTTCAATATCTGCAAGATACCGTTCGGATATTCCGCATATTTCGGCAAATTCTTTCATTGTCTGTTTTCGTGCTACCCTGCAGGCCCGAAGCCGTTCCCCCATTAAAAGCATATCAAATGTATTTGCCATGATTAACACCTCTCTCAAAATTTGTTCGTACAGCATGAACTAATGGTACATATAAAGTATAGGAAGCATTTGCTAATCCTAAAATGATTCATCAGACGTGATTATTTGCTGATTTATGAACCAATAAATCATAAAATTTTTATAAACTACATGTTTCGACATCTTTTGCATGTCAAATGGTTTATGATTACATCACATAAACTGACAGAACATAAAAATGGTACTAATGAATCATAAGGAGAAAGCATATGAAGATGGAGAAGATACTGAAAAAAGTCGCAAGAGCAAACGGTGTTACTGTAAGAGAAGTAAAGACCGAAATACAGGCTGCAATAAATGAGGCATGGAAAAACCCACCTGATGATGCGGCAGCAGCGTTTCAACGAAAGGTGCCATGTGCGGGAGAAATACCGACATCGGATGAATTTATCCGTTTTATGGTGAATGAAATCCGAATAAACAATCGAATATAAGCATTTATCAGAGCCTTCCTTGGCGGGCATAACAGTTTTCTTAAAAGATGGGAGAGAGAATGCTATGGAGATTACCGCCGCAAAGAAAAACGTCAGATGGATGGAAAAGCGGCTGGACGATACATCGGAGAAGAATTATCTGGTGAATTTTTCTGCACTTTTTACATCATCCTTACTTAAAGCGAAGTTCAAGCAGGAGGTTGATATATGAGAAAGATCAAATATCCAAGAATTGAAAAGAAAGACAGAACCCTGTATGTGACAGGAGACGCACAGGATTGGACATATCAATATACGTGGGAAGACTTAGAGGAATCTTTCAATGATTCTTCCACTGATGCCCATGCAATGAGGAATATTGTATTTAAGAAAGTCCGTACATACTTTAAAGACCATCCCGAAGAAGCGTTGTCTGGCGGCAGATTCAAAGAGGGATGGACGGCGGAAGAAGTAAAGAGACTATGCGAAAACAGCATATGTTGTTAGCAATGGCAGTAACAGGCACATTTATTTTATGAAGGGCGGCATTTTGGAATGGCATTCAAAGATGTACATTGTTGCTGTTGGAAATGAATTTTATCAAGATATTATCACAGAGGGACAGGGGCTTTCGGGCTCCTGTTCTTTTTTGGGTTTTGAAACGGAGGCTGAATGGATGGTAAAAAGAACATATTACAGGGACAGATATAATTGTAACAAAGTGTGGGAAGTGGCGAAACTGAATGGCGGCTATTATTTCCGCCAGTACATATGCGGCAGTCAGATAGGAAGAGGCCTGCGGACTACAAAAAAATTTATCAGTAGCTTAGGCATCCTGGATTTTGAGATAATTACCAGCTTCCCAAATAACCAGGTGAATGACGAAAGGAGCCAAAGGAATGTTCATAAAAGACATTGACTGCACCAGAGATACTCCCGTTGTCTTAGGCTGCGCCGACAAACCGGTATATGGGAAAGGCATCAGGATCACGCCCCGAATAGAAGGCAGGAAAGACAGCGAACATTTCCAGAAAGCATACCTGCCGGAATTACTGCCGCTGGAGGAATATGACCTGATCGTAGTCCTCCTGTCCGGCGGCAAGGATTCCGTAGCCTGCTATTATAAACTGCTGGAGCTTGGCGTGCCAAAAACAAAGATTGAGTTCTGGCATCACGATATTGACGGCGGGCATCCCTCAAGGCGCATGGACTGGCGGTGTACGCAGAATTATGTCAGGGCGCTGGCAGAAGCGGAAAATGTGGATCTGCGTGTCTCCTACCGTGTGAACGGCTTTTTCGGGGAATTATACAGGATCGGGGCATCGGAGCCTGTTGAATGGATTGAGCCTGATACACAGGAAGTGAAGCAGTGCAGGCTTTCCCCAAACTACATTAAATGCCAGAAACTGAAGGAACAAGCCACGGAAGAAATGGAATCCCTGTTAAAAGCATACGGATACAGAATGAAATTTCCCGCAAAGACCGGGGATTTGAGCCGCAGGTGGTGCAGCGCATATTTAAAGATCATGGTTGCTGATTCTGTAATAGCGAACCTGGATAGCCTGGGGGAACTGGAACGGCTGGGAGGGAAATGCCGGAAGTTTCCGGGCAAGGGCAGCATTGGGAATGGAAGATGGTGCAGTGCGCAGCTAAAAAGGGAGGTCGCGGATTCCGTTATAAGGAATATTGACAAGATGGAAGATATTGGAGGAAAGAGGCATAAATTTCCGGCAAAGGGTGGCACGCATCAGGGGCGCTGGTGTTCCGGCAGTTTAAAAGCGGCGGTGCAGGACAGTGTGACAAGCAATTTAGAAAAGACTAGAACGGACAAGAAAATCCTGATTGTCTCAGGCGAACGGCGCGGGGAATCTGCTGGGCGGTCAAGATACAATGAGATGGAGATACACCGCACCAATGCTGAGAAGCGCTCCCACAGGATTGTGCATCAGTGGAGGGCGGTGATTGACTATTCCGAGAAAGATGTCTGGGAAGTATTGAAACGCCATAAGGTAAATCCCCATCCCTGTTACCGTATCGGATGGAACCGGTGCAGCTGCGCTATGTGCATCTTTTCTACGCCGTCACTGTTTGCCGGGATCAGGGAGATATACCCGGAGGAATATGCGTCATTAAGGCAGGATGAAGAGATACTCGGATTTACCCTTGATAATAAAAAGTGCCTGGATGACTTTGTAGGGGATGCAGGATCATGTGTATATTGGGAAGATAAAGCGGCAGTCCGTTCCATACAGACTGGCGTTTTTTCAGTTGGGGATATTTATGTGAAGGAATGGAAATACCCGGCAGGGGCATTCCATGGCGCAGAGGGTGGGCCGTGCTGAGTATGGTACTGTCAGGCAGGATATATTACGACCAATGCCTTCACTGCTATTCTGCCGTATATGAAGGGAATACAGCAATATATTCTATCAATAGCGCCTGAGACATCAGCGTTATCAGACCATGAATGGATGACAGAAAGGAGGGCTACATTGGGGAAACTCAAATTATTTGAAAATATTTTAAAGGCTGCTTCGGCGTTAATCGCTTCCGCCATGTCCATCATCAAATTTATTGGCATCATCGGAAAGATAAAACCGGCAGCTTTGTAGGCTTGCCACAAACCAAAAAGACAGCATACGGCAGGGCAGCCCATGTTGGGGAGCCTTGTTTTGTATGCTCCAAAATATGAGGAGGTGATCAGAACCATGCGGGCAAAGCTGATGAAAATGGAATATTTCGACCTAAAGGCGGAGACACGCCTGGAAACCTATGCGGATACGGTAGTGATTGAGAAAGAAGGAAATGCTTCCCTTATCACGGCAGTCCGGTTCGGAGGGTATCCTGAGAGCGTCAAGGGCATGAGCGACGCTATATATGGGGGCGGTTCCGTGACGGTAGAAATCGACAGTGAACCTGTTATTTTATGCAGCCGTATGAAACAGTACCGCAGGGAGTTATCCCATGACGGCATTTATGCAGAAGCTACCCTGATAATCCGTGACGGGGAAGTGAATGCCGGCAATGGCGGGGAAGAAGACAAAAATGCAGATAAGCCGGACATGCCCCGTAAATGCTACCTGTTCTGCGAGCAGGGCGACAGGGACCGGCTGTTTGAGGAGCTGGACAAGAAAACCGGCGTCCCGCTGATACCGGAATTCAAGGAATATGTGCTGTCAGAATTACAGGACAGGGAGATATTGAAGCCTCTGCAGGTGATTTCCTGCCGGGAGAAGTTTGACGTATGGCTGCTTTCTGTAACGAAGGGTGAGGAGAATGTTATCTCTGTGATGAATGACGGGCTGAAATCCGGCGCTATCGCAATCCCTGGCTCTGATGGAGGAAAATTCCCTGCTGTCCGTTCCGTGACACAGTATCTGGATGCATTTGGGGTTATGATTGCGGAGCGCATCAAGAACCAGTTCCGGCCGCTGTTTGACCCGGCTGTGGAAGCCCTGTCGCCGGAGATACTGGCAGTGAATGGGAACATCAAAAAGAATGCAGGGTACAGCCTGTATGACGCCCAGCTTGCAGTATGCGAGGCGCACAAACGCTGTTTAGAGCGGGGCAAGGCTACCCTGTGCATCGCGGAATGCGGGGCGGGAAAGACAAAGATCGGGCTGGCCGCGCTTCATTCCTACCAGCAGAGAAAAAATGTTGGAGGACGGCCGGAAAAGCATTTCAATATTGTCCTGTGCCCTTCCCATATGACAAAGAAGTGGGTACGGGAAATAGAGGAATCCCTGCCAGATACGTTCGCCGTAGTCATAAACAGCATTACGGAACTGCAGAACGCCTACACTGCATATGAAAGGGACAGTAAAACATGCTATGTGATTATGTCGAAGGAGAAAGCCCGTGACGGCTATATGAAGCGTCCCGCTGTCAGATGGAATGAACGGAGGAAGGCATTTCTCTGCCCTGACTGTAGCCGGACAATAGAAATGGAACTGAGTGACGATGGTTCAAAATACAGGGTTCCGGCAGATGCATTATTCTTCAAGCGGGAAAATAAGCAGAACCACAAGTGCGAACACTGCGGCTCCCTGTTATGGACAGCGCTGCGCCCGGAACAGCAGACGGAATGGGTGAAGGTTTCAAACTTCGGTTTCGTCCACCGCAGGCAGGCTGCCCAGTACCTGAAAGGATTGAAGAAGAAGCCGGCATTGTATGGTGCAGTACAGGCGGTTGCGGATGATCCGGATGGATGCTTTCCCAATACGGGTGCATACAGGAGATTCCCCCTGTCAACTTATATCAAGCGTCATATGCACGGAAAAATAGACGGGCTGATTGTTGACGAACTACACAATTACAACAATAATTCCGGCCAGGGCGATGCTATGGGGGAATTATTTCAGGCGGCAAAGAAAGTAGTTGGAATGACGGCAACGCTTATCAATGGCTACAGCTCCGGCATCTTCCATCTGCTGTACCGTATTTCCCCAGACCTGATGTTGAAGGACGGCAAGTGTTACGATAAGCCCACGGAGTTCAATTCGGAATACGGCGTGACCGAGAGCATCTACGAAGTGGCGGCCCCGGACTACAATTCCAACCGCCGCACATCGAAAAGGAAGCTCAGGGAGCGGCAGCTTCCGGGCGTGTCCCCGCTGGTGTATTCCCGGTTCCTCATGGATTCAGCGGCATTTTTAAGCTTGAATGATATGGGGAAAGACCTGCCTGAATATGAGGAGATTCCCATACAGTTACAGATGAATGAGGATGTGGCACGGGAATACCGCCGTCTGGAGGCTGGATTCAAAAATATCCTGCGTTCTCAGAAGGATATTTCTAAGAAAGTGATGTCCGCTTATTTAGGGCTGCTGACGGTCTATCCTGACCAGCCTTATGGACAGAAGCCAATCCTGCATCCGGTCACCGGCGATGAACTGATTGTGCCGAAAGACACATCCAGCTTTCAGGAACTGCATGAAAAAGATTATTCCGTGCTGGAAGTGGTACAGAAAAAAGTTGAGGAAGGCGGGCGTGTCCTTATCTACACCAGCTGGATCAGGACGGATACCCAGGAAAAACTTTTCAATCTCCTTACAGAAAACGGGTACAGGGTGGGAATCCTGACTGTCGCCGTCCCGCCGAATAAGAGGGAGGAATGGGTGGAAAACCAGGTAAGGGACGGGATTCAGGTATTGATTACCAATCCGAGCCTTGTGGAAACCGGCCTTGATTTAAACGATTTTACCACGATTTATTACTACAACATTTCCTACAACCTGTTTACCCTGCGGCAGTCCTCCAGACGGTCGTGGCGCATCAACCAGAAAGCCCCGCGGGTGGAGGTTTATTTCTCTTATTACGAGGGAACCATGCAGAACCGTGCGGTCAGGCTGATGGCGTCAAAGCTGGCCGTTGCTGGCATTATTGAGGGCAATTTTACGGATGAAGGGCTTGCGGCAATGTCTGACTGTGCGGACATGACAACGGCTTTGGCCCGTGAACTGACACAGGGCATAAAAGATGAAGTGGAGGACTTGGGAGCCGTATTTAAGAAGATGGCAATCCTGAAACCTGTCCAGCCACAAGCTGTGCTTGAAATCACGGATAAAAAGGCAGATATCGGAGTTGCTGCGGAAGATACTGCGGATGTAAATGATGGCTTTGATGATAATACGGTCATCCATGCAGATATGCCAGTATATCAGGGATATTCCAATATCATAGACGATACATCGGAAATGACCATATACAGTACAAATGCGCCGGTTCCAACGGTTGCTCTGCTTTCCTTTGTAAACAGTACCAGACCGGGAAGGGCGGAATGGGATGGAATTGTAAAGGGAACAGACAGTCTGCTGTATGATTTCGCTATGGAATCAATGGCGGCCTGAATGGAACGGCATATTGCTTATGGGAGATATTCTTATATAGCAGGAACATAACCGTATATCTGTCTGATTCTATGATCTGCAAGGGAGCATACAAAAAACATATCAAAACAGCGCTCAGGGAACTTCTCCCGGAGCGCTGTCATTATAAAAAATAAGAAAAGGAGCAAATGAATATGGAAAACATGGAAAACAACAACTTATTTGACCTGGGGAGCGCACCTGTAGCCGAGGATTTTGACCCGTTTGCAATGGATGAGGAATTACTTGAGGAGGGAACTGCTGTTAAAAATGATGCTGGGGAAAGTGCTTCTGCCCAGCAGCCGAAAGCGGACAGCACAGCCTCCAAACAGGCAGAGAAGGAATCCAAGGAATCAGTGGCAAAGGCTCTTGTTCCGGAGGCTGGAAATGCGCCGAAATCCAAACCTGCGAAAGCAGAGCCGAACCTGGAGGAAAAGCCGCCTGTATTCGCCTATGCGGGTGCAACGGAGACGATTAGCGATACTTCCATGACCTTTGATGAACTGCGTATTGAGAAAGCTGGTGATTTCCCGGAACTGGATGACGGCAAGCGGGTGTCATGGACGGTGGAGTACGGCAAGATTACCAAAAGCGTTGCCGACCCGAAGGGAACCAGTATCGGCAAAATGAAATCGGACATGGAAGCATCCAAGGAGTTCCTTGACAGCTTGAAGAAAGCGAAGGACAAGAATCCGGTCTGCAAGGCAAAGCCCCGCGTTACCGCCCAGAGCAAAGGCACAGCGGCAGAGTACAAAGGCGTGTTTGCTACGCTGGAGGAGGCTGAGGAAGCCGGGAAAGTGATTTCCATCGTACCGTCCCGTGACGGCAGGGTGTATGAGATCCGGGATACAGAGATGGGGAGGTTTGTCACAACGGCGGCCGGATGCGACATGCTTTCTGAGGTTCGGGCAGGGTTCACTCCTGCCCTGCCCCGTATCCCGCTGAAGCTGACGATGCAGGTATTTGCTTTCTTCCGCCATTATATCAGCAATGATTCTGAGAGCGAAGCGTTGCTCAATATCTACTGGGATAAGGAAAAACAGGAATTTATAGCCGATGCGCCGGAGCAGGTTGTGACGGAAGTTTCCGTGGAGGGCCGGATCAGCGAGAAATATATGTGCGACCGCTATATCCATTACATGGATATCCATTCCCATAACCGGATGGACGCATTCTTCTCTACGATTGACGACCATGACGAGAGGGCGACCAGGCTGTACACGGTGGTCGGAAGGATGGACAGCCCTGTGCCGGAAATCAGGACACGGATTTCCAATGGGGGAAAGTTCCTGGATATCGACCCTGCGGAAGTCTTTGAGCTGATGGAGGAGCCGTATCCGGACGAGTGGGAGGAGCATGTGGAGGTGAAAAAACACCATAAAAAAATGATCCATAAAGCGGCTTCCAAATGCGGGAAGCTGGGGAAAAAGCTCAGGAAGAAGGTGGGTATCTTATGAGGTTCGCTCTTGAGAGGCCTGTGAAAATCGTCATGCTTGGGGCAGGCGGGACAGGAGGGCATATTGCGCCGCATTTGTACAGGCTGCTCCATGCCCTTGACCGGCCTGTGAAAGTAATCATTGCTGACGGCGATCTTGTTGAGGAGAAAAACCTTGTCCGGCAGAACTTCATAGCCGCCGACCTTGGGAAGAATAAGGCGCAGGTACTGGCGGAACGCTATGCTTCCGCTTTTGGCATGGAAGCGCAGTACATTCCGGAATTTGTTGAAAGTGAGGAAATGCTTTCAGAACTGGTAAAGCCGGAGAGCCGCCCTGTGTGGATGGATTCCGAAAAATATCCGCAGGAACTGCCTATCTTGATCGGCGCTGTGGATAACAACAGAAGCCGCCAGCTCTGCCATCAGGTATTTCGGAAATCAGAGGAGCTGGTCTATATTGACAGCGGCAACGGGGAATACACCGGGCAGGTGGTATGTGGGATACGCCGTGGGGGAAGGACCTCCTATAAGCCCGTCGGGGAGGTTTATCCCGATGTGCTGGACAGGACCGATAAATTTCCTACGGAACTGTCATGTGCGGAGGCGGCGGTATCCGCTCCCCAGAGCATTACGGCAAATATCATGGCGGCTGCGGCTGTTGTGGCATACATCTATAACATTCTTGTCTTGGGCAGCATCGAGGTAAAGAACGTCACATTTTCCACAAGGACGGTGAACCTGAAGCCTGTTCTGTCAGGGAAAAGAAAGGAACCGGAGAATCAAAAAAGAAAGGCGGCATAAAAGATGTCAATACAATCACAGAAAAAAAACATGAAAACCATACATGGCCTCGTATCGCAGAATCTGGGATACATTTTCGGTGATCGGGAAAGTGGGCCGAATGGCGCAAAAAAACAGTTCCATACAAAGTCGGCAGTATTTTTACGTGCCCTTGGGAGGGATTTGGGCTTTCAGGATTTTAAAGTAACGAATAACTATGGCGGCATTGCCGTATCCGGGGAGATTACCCTTATGGGCATGTGGAGCAAAGGGAATGGTCTGTATCTTCAGCTGTTTCAGTCCTCTATGGGCCGGCAGTCATTTTTATATAGGCAGATTTCCCATATGAAAGATTACACCGGAGAGAGAAACCAGTGGCTTCCGGCAGATATGTTCGCTTCCGGGAAATATGCGGAGCTGGTGGACATACTGCTGGCATTGCGGAAACCGTCAAAGGAGGAGGCAGAGTATGCAGCATGATGAAGAAAACGGCGGGCAGCATTACGCCCTTGTAAAACTGGAAGAATCCGCCCGCGCTGTCAGGCAGGCCGTCAATGAGCTTCCGGTACTGCGCAGGCGTATGGAAAAATATAAGGAAAACAGGGCAAAAGCCCGTGAAGCATACAATGACCTGAAACAGCAGCAGGGTAGGGTACTGTCAGCCCTGCGTTATGCGGCGCTGTCTTTGCTTGAGATGGAGCTGGCGCAGATGGCGGATTATTCCGTAAAATTGAGTGAGTCCGTAAAGGCATTTAACCTCATGACGCCGGATTATACAAGGCTGTGCGGGTTCCTGTCTGATTATCTGGAAAAACTGCCCCTTGCAGGAAATACCGAAGCAAAGACCACCAGCGCTGCGGTCATCGGACATCTGATGGCAGGCGTTAAGATGGGCTATTATCCTACGGATCTGGAGCATGTCAGGTATCTGACTCACGGCATTGAATTTCCAGAGGAGGTTACAGCAAACCTGCTGGACCCGTGCTGCGGCTGCGGGCTAGCGCTGCATACGCTGGCAGAGGGGAAGAATTGTAAGACCTACGGAGTGGAGCTTGACAGGCACAGAGCGGAGGAGTCACTGGCACGGCTGGACCGTGTCGGTTTCGGTTCTTATTTCCGTTCCCGGATCAGTAATGAAGCGTTCCATCTTATGCTGCTGAATCCGCCGTATTTGTCAGTAATGACAGAGGGAGGGGCAAATACCCGGAATGAGAAAAGATTTCTGGTTGATTCCCTTTCCCATCTGCTTTACGGCGGGTTATTAATCTACATTATCCCTTATTATCGACTGACACCTGACATATGCCGAATTTTGTGTGATAATTTTGAGGATTTGACGGTATGGAAATTTACAGGCGGCGAGTTCCAGAGATTCAAGCAGGCAGCTGTCCTGGGTATCCGCAGGAAACGGCAGGATGGTTCTGAGAAGGCTGCAGGGCTTTCATCCCTGGCGTTCCAGCCTGATCAGTTGCCGGAACTTACGGAACTGCCGGAGAACCGTTACACCCTTCCCGATGTGGCAAAGAAAGTGGAACTGTTCAAGGGCGCCGAGTTTAATGTGGCGGAGTTGGCGGAACAGATGAAGAAATCAACCAGCTTTTCCAGGATGTTTGAGAAGAACAAGCTGGACTGCGGCGAAAAGCGGCCTCTCCTGCCCCTGAATCTTGGGCAGGTCGGCCTGATCGGCGGTTCCGGGCTGATCAACGGCCTGGTGGAATGTGATACGCCGCATATCATCAAAGGGCGCATTATAAAAGAAACCAGTGTCAGCAGTGAAGAAAATCTGAACAGCAGGGGCGACCTGACTTCAACGACGGTCCACGAAACACGCTCCAACAAGATGATATTCAACCTGCTGACCCCGCAGGGGTTCCTGTCCCTTTCGGATTATGGAGGAAATGCGGACACAGAAAATGACAGCGATAACAACAGGGACGTGGTTCCGGGCAGAATATCAGCAGGGATAAAATCCAGAGTGCCGTTAGGCAGGGTTGTCATTACAGCCCATGCACAGGATATTTTATCGAGTGCGGATATCAATGCCGGCCTTTCCCGCCACCAGTCCGGCGACTGGGGCGAGGTCAGCAGGTCCGACTGGCGTGCGAATGACGGTGCGCTGAAATCTGGGGAACGCATCCTGTCCGCCTATACCGGTAAAGGCGGCAAGCATTTCTGGATCATTACCGAGTCCGACCGGTCACATACAACGGTGATGATGCCGGAAGATTATTAAAAAATATGGAGGAAAAGCAATGGTTACGGTAAGTGTAAAACAGCTTGTGTTCGCGATTGAGGAGGCGGATGCTTTTAAGCTACCCGATATGAACAGGGGCACCCGGTATCTTTATGAGAGGATTTACGGGCGGCTGTCAGAAGGCAGGGATGTCCGTCTGTCGGAAGTGGATTTCGGCAGTTTTGAAGTGGACGACATAGATTCCATACGGGAGCTGTATTCAGAAACCTTGGAGGAAAATGTAAGGAAGGCGGATTCGCTGGCACATATTTTACAGAATATACCGCCGCATACTGCCGTTTCCGCATTTGTATAGAGGTGCGGCGTATGGTCATAGACGGGTTTGATGAAATACTGAATACCCTTTACATCGCCAAAAGGCTCTATGATATGGGCAGGTATGAGGTGGCAGAGGCGAACTTCTTTGACACGGTGGATTATGATGTCTATTACGAAAATATGTACGGGCTGATAGAAAATATCTTTGAAAGCTATTACTGCCAGTATTATGAAAGGCATGGCATGGAAATCCATGTGCTGTCAGACCCGGTGATCGTCGATTTCTGCCTACTGGCAGGCGAGTATGGCAAAGCCCATAAAATTCCTGATGGGCAGAATCCGTATATCCAGGAGGCAAGACAGAAAATAGGGAGGCACTTAAATTTCTCATACTGCCTGGACTGGAGGTTCATGGTGCATACGGAACCGAAACGCCCGTTCCACAGCAGGATCGGCATATTTATCTATCAGGATGACTATGTTGACCTGGGGTGGCTGGCCTACGGGCTGGTTGAAATCTATGAATGGTTTTCGGATGCCTGTATGCGGCTGAGGGATATTCTGCAGAAAAAGAAAGCAGACATTGTACAGCTTCCGGGAGAGGAGGTGAAGGCGGCATGAGTGAAACGGTCATCCGGATCAGCGATGACGGCAGGGTTATGGTTGAGCGGGATTCAGGGGGCATTAAGAACTTCAAACAGATTGCCCCGGATACTTTAGTAAAATGTATTGATAAGAGCATGGTCCGAGGGGCTGTCCGTACCGGGCTGCTCCCGAAGGGCTGTATATCGGCCAGCATATATGATGACGGGAGCAGGGGCGTTGTGCTGCTCTACACGGAAGACAGGGCGGATATCAGTTATTTTGGCACGGAATATAAAAACTTTCCCCTGCCGCATCTGGTATTCGGGTTCAGGCTTTCGGCAGAAGGGCGCATAAGTGGCTGCAGGCTTGGCGTAGTGGAAAACGATGGCAGGTTAAAGCCGGATACAAAGATGTTCCATTACCCGCTGTCAAATGTCAGCGGCTTCTATCTCTGCACAGGGAATAATACATTTCCAAAATGTGAAAGCCTGCATACCCTGGCAAGCCTGCCCTACTATATTATGGCGATGCCGAACAACAATGACCACTTTAACCATTCTCTGAATAAGCCGGGGCTGGAAATGCGGGATCTGCTGGAACTGTTAAAGGACAAGGAACCGGCATTTTATTACAGTGACGTGCTGATACCAAGCGGGAGGGTTTTGAATGATTTCATAGAAGGAAGGAGCAGTTGATACGGATATGTTTACAGCAAAAGCAATGATACACAGCCTGAAGGCACAGGATGAGGCGGTGATACTGCACGAGAAAGGCAGCAACGATGTTATCGCCGAGTATAAAGGGAAACGCTGTACGGCGATATACAATCCGTTTGTCGGATTATTCTACGTTGACGATATTTACGGCATACTGCCGGATCAACACAGATGCCCTGTATGTGGGGAATATGTAGCTTAACCAATAGAAATTTTGACCAAAGGAAGGAGATTAAAAAGCATGAATTATGAGGAAATCATCAGGCGGCTGCGTGAGCCGTTCAATGGCAGGGAGATTGAGTGGAAGATCCAGGTTACTTCACAGGATAAGCAGAGGGGGATGGCCGTGGCTTATATGGATGCCCGTGCTGTCCAGAAAAGACTGGATGAAACAGTCGGGCCGTTCAACTGGAAAAACGTATACTCCCTGTGGCATGACAATTCCCAGATTTGCGGCATCAGTATCTTTTATGATGAACGGAAGGAGTGGGTGACAAAATTTGACGGTGCGGAGAACAGCGATTTTGAGCCGATCAAGGGCGGACTGTCGGATTCCTTCAAGCGTGCCGCAAGTGTCTGGGGCATCGGGCGCTACCTATATGAGATGGAAGGGGTATGGGTGGAGATTGAAGCCCGTGGCAGATCCTTTGTGATCAAACAGAATGAATATGTCAGGCTGGAGAGGGAATACAATGCCATGCTGAACAGGATATTCGGAGCAAGGCCTGCCCAGCAGGGAAATCCTTCCGGGCAGGCACCGGCGGCGAATACCAGACAGACACAGGCAGCATCTGTATCAAATGCAAGGCAGGCGCAGACAGCATCCGCAGCAAATGCCAGACAGACGCAGGCAGCGCCAGCGGCAAACAGCAGACAGGCACAGGCTGCGCAGGCAACGAATACAGAAGCGAATGCAGGACGGGCTGCGGCATCCCCGGCTTATGATTATCAAGTCCGTTCTATCAGGCCGTCAGGGAAATCCAGCCAGTTTTTGGAGATGGTTGACCGGAGAGGCAGTGTGGTGAAAGCTTACATCAGGGCTACAGACCAGTCGATTAAGGCGGGCGCCTGCCTTAATAACGTGCAGATTGAGAAAAAGAATGGGAACTACGGCGAGTACAATCTCATCAGCGCCTACCAGCTGGCGGCATAAACGATGATCCGGAGAGGGGCGTGACATCCCCTCTCCTTTTGAAAGGAATGACAGCATTTATGAAGAAGATGAATGGTTTTACGATTACAAGGCTGGCCCTTACCGGATTCAAATGCTTTGAAGATACCGTTGCCTTTGACTTTGGGGATATGACTTTCATTACGGCTTCCAACGGGCAGGGGAAATCAAGCATTGCCGACGCGATAGCTTTTGCGTTTGTGGGCACGCCTTTCTTTGGCGACAAGGGACTGGACCGGCTGCAGAATAAGAATATGCAGGAAATGACGGTAAGCGTGGATTTTGTGGATGATAAAGGGAAATCCCATAACCTGACTAGGACAAGGAAACGTGACACGGCGATCGCCTATGACGGGATTACTGTCAGGCAGTCAGATTTAAACAAGGTTTTTGGGGGAAAGGATGTGTTCCTCTCCATCCTGAATCCCTTATATTTTATTAATGTGCTTGGCGAGAGTGGAAAAGGGATGCTTGAAAAGCTCCTGCCGGTTGTAAAGCATGAGGACGTAATGGAGGCACTACCCACATCCTCACAGGAGATTCTGGCAGATAAATCCCTACTTTCACCGGAGGTGTTCATCAAAAACCGGAGGAGCGAACTGAAAGAACTGAATGACACGCTTATCAGTTACAGGGGGCAGAAGGAGCTTCAGGATTTCCAGCGTGAGGAACGCACTGCGAAACTGGAGGAACTGAAAGCGTCCGTTGATGATATTTCCTCCGAAATGGAAGAACTTTCTATGATCCGTGATGAAGGACGGAATCCGGAGGAAGAAAAAGGGACGTTGGAAGAACTGCGCAGACAGCGGGCAGCCCTGCTCTCTGAGGCATCAGACAGCAATGAGGACAAAGCCATGCAGGAGCTTTTGAGAGAGATAAAAGAGACGGAAAAATCCATAGCAAAGCAGTCTGCACAGCAGTACCAGTCATCCTTTACGGCACAGATTGCTGAAGCGGAGGCGCGGCTTAATGCTCTGCGAGGAGAATTTAACAGGCAGAAAAATGCGTTCGTGGATATTGTATCAGGACATCCGTGTCCGGTATGCGGTACGGTGGTGACGGAGGAAAATGCCGAAGCCGTGAGGGAAGAAATGCAGAAAAAGCTGTCGGCGATTGTTGATGAGGGAAATCCGATAAAAAGTATCCTGATTGCCGCCAGAGCAGATGAAAATGCTGCAAGGGAGGCATTTGACAAGCAGAAAGCAGAGTCGCTCGAAAAGGAAAATAATAAACTGTCAGAACTGAACCAGCGTCTTCAGGAGATGAATGTCGCAAGGGAGCTGGACAGGGAGGATTATTCTGATAGGCTTTCGGAGCTTGAAAACAGGATCAGTGAACAGGAAAACAGTATCAGGAATGGCGGATGGTCAGAAGAACAGTCCGGGCAGTTCAGTGAGCTGTGCGGAAAGAAGAAAGAGATTGAAGCACAGATGAAAGCTCTGGGCAGCACGGAGGAGTATGATTACGAAGGGCTGATTGCAGAGACGGAGACAGAGATTGCCCAGACAAAAAGGCTGATAAACGAAGCCATCCTGTATATGGCAAAGCGCGTGGAGCTGATGTTAGATGGGTTAAAGATGGGCAGTACCGAGATTGTGCTTACGGAGCTTGTGAAAAGTACCGGGGAGATCAAGGATTGCTTCCGCTTTTCCTATGAGGGGCGGGAATACAAATGCCTGTCCCTGTCGGAGCAGGTGCGTGCCGGGCTGGATGCCGCAATGCTGATCCAGAGGCTTTCCGGGCGGAATTATCCGATATTTGTGGATAACGGGGAAAGTATCTGTACTTTCGGAAAGTCGAAGCCCTCCAGCCAGGTGATGGTTGCTAGGGTTGTCAACGGACAGACGCTGCAGGTCACGTATAGAAATAGAGATGGCGTGGAGCAGAGAAAAGCGGCATAATTAAAGGGAAGAAAGGCTGTCCCTAAACGGTCGTTATTGGGGCGGGTTTTTAGAGGATAGAATGCTTCTTAAAATCAGATGGTTTTGAGGGGTGTTTTGCTTCAAAACTCGTTCCAAAATCTACGTTCCGATTGCCATACATTATTGCGAGGTGATTGAATGAAAAACTATGTTTTCGGGTACGCCAGAGTGTCAACTGAGGCACAAAATCTGGACAGGCAGCTTGATGCCCTGGAAAAATATGGCGTGGATATGATCTACAATGAAAAAATGAGCGGGACAAAAAAGAACCGTCCCGAACTGACAAAGCTGCTGGACCGGATAACAGAAGGCGATACCGTGGTAGTCGAGTCTTTGTCCCGGCTGGGGCGCAGTACGAAAGACCTGATTGAACTTACCGAGATTTTCCAGAGCAAAGGCGTAAATCTTGTGTCGCTCAAAGAATCTATCGACACGAACAGCCCAACCGGTAAGCTCCTGTTCACGCTTATGTCAGCCATAGCCCAGTTTGAGAGGGATGTTATTGCTGACCGTACCCGTGAAGGGTTGAAGTCGGCCAGGGCCAGAGGAAGGACAGGGGGAAGGCCGAGGGCCGATCCTGAGCAGGTGAAAAAAGCGGTTAAACTGTATAAAACGGAGCAGTATTCCATCAAGGAGATTGAGGAACTGACGGGGATTAAGAAGTCTACACTTTATAGAAATTTGTAGGAGGGATTCTGTTTATGATTAAAAAGTTAAAGCCGATCCATGCAAGGGTGGTAATTGAGACACGCCGCCCGTTGGGGCTTTTCTATGTACATGAAAATGGTGGTTATGTTGGGATTGACAATTCTACTGGTCATGCATGGGTTGAGGAATTTGCCAGCCTGCGGCAGTGTAAGGAGTGGTTGCATAATCCGTGGGTGACGGTAGAGCCGATGGAACTGGAGGCGGCAAGCTGATGGCGGGGTATAAAGTTGAGATAATGGAAATATTGAGGCATGTGGTTGAGGTGGAAGCCGGAAGTCAAAAGATGGCAGAACAGATAGTGAATGATAGATGGAAAGATGGCGAGTACATTCTTGATGCGGACAATTTTGCAGGAGTGGAATTTAAAGCCGTTCCAGTAAATAGGTAGTGGGATGGCTGTTTTGCCTGTAAAGATGTGGAAAATAAGGGGCGGATGATGTTGCCCTTTATTTTTTTACAATAATTTTTTTAATTTGCTCCTACCAGAAAATAAAAATTTGGAAAGGGGTTGATGTTATGACTACATTTGATATTTGTCTCAGCAAAACATGTTGGTGTGATGTGCCTTCTGCATCTATGAGAGAAAGTCTGTCAAAAGGGATTGCCCAGAATATATTTTCTGTTGAAAGCAGTCAATCCAAAATGTTTGTTAATATTGTAGGTGCAAAAGGGTATTCATTCTGCCCATCAACTTTTACAAATGAACATCTGAGCAAAGATACTTTTAAACAGACTCAGTTGTTTGCGCTTTCTTTCAATAATTTGAGCAGTTCCAATAAAAAGCAAGATAGTGGTTTCTCATTTGCGGATATTAAACAACGTGCAAGGCAATATAATCTGCCGATTTTCTTTGCATACGATATTTTTTCCAGCCTTTCGTGGGAATCTGCCCATCAAATGTTCTGTATTGTGTTCCTTAATGAAGTATCCATTTACAGCTTGCGGGAAGCTGAAGTAATACAAAAGGCTTTGCTTACAATTTTTCCCGAAGCAGACAAGAAGTACAACGGCATCATTGATCTGCATTTTGGAGGAAACAAAGTTTTATATTTTGATGAAAAGATGCCGACTATCAATCCTGATATGGTACTCATGAATATGTCGCTCTATTTGAAGAATCGGTATGGGGCTACTAATTACAAGCGGAAGATTGTTTCATTTGCTGAGGGCACAGGCATTGTTTTAGATGGCAGAAAACTTCCTGTTGTTTCACTAGCCGAGGAATTGAGGACTAATACGGATCTTAAAATGGAAAAATATTATGATGAGAATCCCGGCAGGATTCCTCATCATAAAAATGATAAAAACTCACCAAAACCTATTATATATAATAATAGGGATTTTGGTGAAAAATTATTACGGCTGAATTACGTGATTAACTTTCAAGAGGATGTTGAACAAGAGGAAACTCAACAGTCAATGACAGTCAGGAAGTACCATATTCATCAGCCATACAGATCAAGTGTTATTAAATCTATCGGTTTCAGCTGCGAACTCTATCATGAATTTGAATCGAACGATAATAGAAGATGCCTGTCGAATAAAGAACTATTCGGCCTCGCTACAAACCTTGCCCTTGTTGAATCAGGAGAAAAAATATTTAAGGATATCCTTAAATCAAAATTCTCTGACAGGGATAACGGATTGACATTTAGCAACTGGGATTATTACTTCTATTATATCAAGCGAAGGAATCCATACCCATGCAGTAGCTTTTGTCCTTATCACAGAACCTGCACTCATGGACAGAACATTCTGTCCACATGCAGTATACGGCCGCATCAAATCGAGAGGGTCAGCAATAACGAAGAACAGTTGGTAAGCTTGGATGAAGCCAGCGAAGATTTTAAGAAAAAATTCAATAGAGCAGTTGAATCAAGTGAAAAAGCTTGGCATGTTATCAAATCGCAGACCGCTTTGGGCAAGACACAAACGGTTTTGCAGTTGCTGAAGGAGCATCCGGAAATGAAGGTGTTGATAGTAGTGCCAACTAACAAATTGAAACGCGAAATTGCAGAACGTGCAAAAGCAATGGGTATCCACTTGGATGTATCACCCTCGCTGCATGAAATAGGAGATTTACTTCCTGTGGAAGTCTGGGATAATATTGAGACCCTGCTTGATTCAGGGAAATCGCCAATTCCACGTATTATCAAGGCTATCAAAAAAGAAAAAAAGTGCGATGCAAAAATATTGAAACAATATCTATCGGAACGTGATAAATTTTATGGTTCTACTGGCTGTGCTATTACCACTCACAGGCGCTTATCTAGTGTGGATTTGCAAAAATATGATCTTGTTATAATTGATGAAGATTACATATTTAGCACAGTCCTCGCAGATCGGATAACGGTTTCACTTTCAGAACTGAAACGATTGAAGAAAAAGTTGCCAACCCGTGACTCACTCTGCGCCAAAATAAAAAAGATTCTGAAAAAAAGTGAGTTTTATGGACTATTCACTGTGAATAAAATAGCATTTGATAAATCATATGCTGATATAGACACGGAGATAAATATTCAGGCATTGTGCGAGGGGACGCATTTTTGTTGCCGTGAAGAAGATGGAGGTGGCTGTAACAGCATTGTCTTTACAAAAAAAACGAATCTGCCTGACGGTGTTAAATACATTATGCTTTCAGCAACGGCAAATGAGGATGTCTGTAAATATTGTTTTGGAGATGAGAATGTCAGATTTTATGATTGCAAAAAGGCTATGTTGACGGGGACGCTTTATCAATACTATGAACGGCCCATGAGCCGCGCATACCTGGACGGTCATCCTAAAGTAATGGAGCATATCAAAAAATGGACAGGGTGTGAACATACGATTACATTCAAAAAATATGCGGATTACTGCACAGATGACATGTACTATGGTAATTGTGTTGGGTGTGATGTGTTGAAGGGGCAGGATATAGATGTCATTGGAACACCGCACCAGCCAGACTGGATATATAAGCTGTTCGCATTTATGCTTGGATTTGATACAGATGCCGATTTAAATCCGTGTGCCATTGTTACTTATAATGGATACCGATTTCGTTTTTCCACTTTTGACGATGAAATATTGAGGACGATTCAGTTCTATATTATTGAAACGGATCTGGAGCAGGCTGTTGGACGTGCAAGGCTGCTTCGGTGTGATGCTACTGTTAAACTGTTTTCTAATTTCCCGCTTCGGCAGGCGATCTTAATGGAATCAGAATATGATCAAAAAGAGTATACATGATAATGACACATAAAAAACCAATTTTCTTTTGTCAAATATAAATCACATAACCAGTGGGATTTACTGGGGATGGATTGCACTGTATCTACACAACTATAGCGCAATATAAAGTTCAAATTCCGCCAACTATTTTGTAAAAAATATTTGTAATAGGGAGGCAATATTATGAACTTAAATCAGGTATTTGAGCTGTCTGCGGTATTGGATAATGAACATTTTCAAAAGGTTTTTGCCAAGTCATATGATGGGGAAGATTATATAGATGGGGATAGTGGAGAATATATTGATCATTCTCTAGGCAGTAAAGGAATAACAGTCATCTACCGTGACAGCCAGTATAAAAAGAAGATTCGGGTGATTGTCAACACGTACCTGCTGGTAGATGATGTGTCTGATATAGACAGACTAATTCGAAAGCTGGATAAAAGGATTATTGAATATTTCAATGGGAAATACCGGATAGATGATTTTGTTTTGTCAGGGATGAATTTTGTTACAGATATGGATGTCGGCACCCGGGCAAATACTCTGGCATACCTGAAAGTTCTCAAGAGGATTGGCAGGGTGAAAGGATTCTCACCGGCTAGTTATGAATACTTTGATGATAATGCCAGCTTTTGCCTGTGCGGAAACAGCAATGACATTGAGTTCCTGCTTTATGACTTAGAAAGGGCATTTATACGTCAGCATAAAAGTGCCAATGCAGATTGGAAGAAACGGAAGCCTATAAAGGGGATTCTTCGGGCAGAGGTGCGGCTGATGAAGCCAAAGGCAGTCCGGGCTTATACCGATGCAGATGATGTGTCTGGGCAGATTGCAGACCTGTTGAAAAACAGCAGGAATATTTTTTTGGATACCTTCACACAGATTATCCCATTTGGGGATTTTTATAAAAAGGATAAAGCTGTGGAAATTATCCGTAAAGAGGTTGCTGACAGCATTATGAGAAGGAGGATGCTGCGGCTGCTGGTTCTAATTCCGGAGAAGAAATCGCTCCGTCTCGCACAGAAAGCCATGAACTGCCGGAATATAGAGAAAATAATGGATTCATTTGCCAAAATAAACCTGTCGCCTGTTACGATAAGCAAACGGCATGATGTGAAATATCTGGAATGCCTCTATGCATACCTTTTGGATGGAGATGAAGAGTGACCTGGCATAAAAATCTTTATGGAAATCAGTTATCGGATATGGTATACTATTCATAAGGGAGATTATAAGATTTAAGGGAGATGATGCCATGCGGAAACTTGAATATACGTTTAAGACAGATACATTGTTCAAAATGCTGTTTGTACAGTACCCGGAACTTTTAAAGAAGCTGGTGGCAGACCTGCTTGGAATACCGTTGGAGGGTATCGGGCAGTTCGTGATACGAAACCCGGAGATGCCGCCTGAGAATCTGGGGGACAAATTCTGCAGGCTGGATATCAACATGACCGTGAACGGCCAGCGTGTGGATCTGGAAGTGCAGGTCTGCAATGAGGGGGATTACCCGGAGAGGGTCATGTACTATTGGGCAAGGGAGTTTTCATCAGCGTTGCTTACTGGGCAGGGCTATTCTACCCTACCACGCACAATCGTTATCAGTATTATAGATTTCCCGCTGTTTGAATGTGAAGAATATCATTCTTTCTTCCAGCCGCTGGAGGTCACACGCCATACGCTGCTGTCGGATAAAATGGGATTCCATTTCTTTGAACTTCCCAAATTGCCGTCAGACGTGGGTGAGGATGATATGTTACTGCTGTGGCTTTCTCTGTTCAAGGCGGAAACCGAAGAGGAATTGGAGAAGATTAAAGAGATGGAGGTGCCAGTTATGAGTCAGGCGATAAACGCATATTATACGATTACTGCTTCGTCAGAGTTCCGTGAGAAAGAGAGACTCCGTGCAAAAGCAAGGCATGATGAGGCACAGGCGTTGCATAATGCAAGACGTGAAGCGAAACAAGAAGAAAAGTTTGAAATTGCCCGGCATATGATATCGGATGGTGAGCCTATAGAAAAGATTGTGAGATATACTGGTCTCACGAAGGAGAGTATAGAGAATTTGAAAGTTTAATAAAATCTAGCATGACTTTTTCAGCATCTTTCTTTTAGGCCTTGAGGAAGTGCAGGAGTTGCTGATAGATTTTAGTGGGAAGATCTTCCACAGGTTGATGGATTATTCGGACGGCATGGTGGTATTTACCTTCCACAATGGCGCGGAGGTCGGCACAAAGATTTGAAGACAGCAGGTAGGATATCCGAAAATCTCCAGAACCTGCTCGCTGTATTTGTGTATGGAAATTTGTGAAGAATTAAGGTATAATTTTAATGGTGGGAGGGTCTGACAAATCCGTCTTTGTGGAGTTGATAAATTCTGACTTTCCGGGCAATAGATCATACTGCGAAGTGATAAATATACGAGGTAAATATTGATATGAAGAGTAGACGAAAGTTTTCTATTTTTATAAGCTCTACTTATGAAGACCTTAAAGAAGAAAGACAGGCATTGATAGGTGTAGCGCTAGAGAATAATCTCATCCCTGTAGGAATGGAGCAATTTCATGCTGCTCCTACAAGCCAATGGAATGTTATAACAAAGATGATTGATGAGTGTGATTTTTACCTTCTTGTTATTGGGGGTCGGTATGGATCAATCGATGAAGAAACTGGTATAAGTTACACGGAGAAAGAATACAATTACGCAAAAACTAAAGGACTACCAGTGCTTGTATTGATTAAGCAATCTTCAGCTATTACTGAGAGTGAAAAGGATACTGGAGACTGCAAATATGACAAAATGAAAAGACTTGATGAGTTCAGAGAAAAGGTCAAAAATGATGAAAATACTGTTGATTTTTTCACAGATCTAAACAGTTTAAAGTATGTGGCATCACCGACATTTAGGAATGCCATTAATTATGTTGATGATAGTGCTGGATGGGTTCGATATCGAGATATAGTAGATGTAATCAATGAAGAGGCAGAAGGACGTAATAAGGCAAATGCTGAACTTGTAGAGCATCAACAGAAAATGTTAGAAGATATGAAAGGGATGTTTTCTCAATTTGGCAGTAGACTCACTGAGCTAGAGAATAACCAGTTAACCTGGGAGGAAATTCCCACAGTAACAAATGAAGATATCAATAAATTATTTCGGGTTGAAAATGAAACATTAATTATTGGAAATCCAGAGGGAGATAAATCAGTTGTAGGTCAAGATGATGTTGGCAATATTCCTGTGGAATCCGCTTTTTTGTTAGTGTATGCAGCTGATGGTGATGGTCAAATCATAAAGACACAGACACTTAGCTCGCCTACTCAGATTTTTACATCGGGTAAGCAGTTTATGGCTGATAACTCAAAAAGAGAATCCGCAAGATGGATAGAGGCGTTAGACCGACTTATAGAATGGGGATGGGTTAAAGCCGTAGGGTATAAAGGCGAAATATTTGAATTGACAGGAACGGGTTACAGTAAAGCAGATTGGTTGAAGGATGGTATGGGAATTGATACTTCAAAAGACCCACTTGACGAGTTAGAAGAGTTTGAATGTTGACATTTTTACATACATAAAATATCTCAAATTCTGGTTGGTAGGGATGATTAAAAATTCAGTAATCCCGTGGATACAAAAAATAACGATAGCCACTCTAAAAACGGGATATTGTTATTTTTACGAATAAGAAATATCGAAAGTGTGGCAATTTCAATTCTTAAAACGATAGCACCCATGCAAAAATTGTATCAATCTGGACACGCAATATGACTTGCGTACTACAATTTGAAGGCAATGACCGGAGCCAGAGGGAATTTATCCGCTGTATGGCACTGCGCAATGGTATGTGATAAATTTTGCGAATGCGGACAAGGATGAAATGATGGAGGCGAGCAGGGAGTCTTTCCTCTGTGAGTATGGAGAAATGGAGAGGCTGTTCAGAAAATGCTTTAGAAAACGATAAGAGATGTAGTACTCCAATTCTGATTATAATTATATCGCTTTTGGTGCTTTCAATCACTCAGGGGTTTGATTCTCCACAGCTTGCTGCGTTAAAAAAATGCCGAGTGAATAATATACCATAGCTTGCTGCGGGGAAGTTTATTTTGGCTTGTTTTGCCCTCATTTGATTATGTTGTGGCAAAATCGACATTTTTGCGATCTGTGTATATAAGATTCGATATTTTAGGTTGTTTACAAAGTAATTGAAATACAGAAAACATAAGATAAAGGTGCAATATGTCAGAAAGATGGACAGAAATTAAACAGATTGATGATGATATCTATGCTAATAGGCAGGGCAGAAAAAGGACTCAAAATGAAATTGATTTGCTTCAGGGCAAATTAAAAAATTTTGATAAAGAATATGTTTCGTTACGTTCTCATAAACAGTTTTTAGGGAAAGAAATTTATGGGAATCCAAGTGTAAGAAGCGCATTGGTTAAAAGTGGGTTGGAGTGTAATAATTCCAGAGTTAGAGAAGCGGCTCAGAGGTTACAGGAGCAGGACGTAGATGTAAAATGGGATATGGGGGTCAAAGAAGAACTTATTAATATATGCGTATATATTGATATGGGAGTTACTAAAATAAGTAATTGGAACATCTCTAATATATTGTATAAAATAGGAAAGTTTGGGTACGAAGAAATAGAGAACTATGAGGAATGAAAAATGACGATTAAAATTATTTCTAACTGTAAGTACCCTAAATATCAAATAAAAAAGAAGACAAATATTTTTTTTGATAAAAAAAATAAGGATTGGATTGATCGTATTTATTTTTTTAATGGTGGAATTTTATTTCGACTATTTGATAGGGGGGTATCTATGGATTCGTTGTATGACACTGATGAAATCTATATGTTGGTGCGTGAATATATAGAGTTTATGTTTTTTAATACAGAAATTGCAATTTATGGCGAATATGATATAGATAAATTTTCACAGGTAAAGGGGGTTAGAATTACAGAAATATGAATAAGGATAATCAGTATAAATCAGGCCGGGATATATGCGTAAGTGTTTTTCTTATTGTAATTATGATATTGCGGTTGGTGACTGAAAATACAGATTTATTTGCTTTTTTGCATTTATAAGCTTGATTGTAGCCATATGTGATATATATGTTGAAGTTGAGAGAAGATATGGTTATCATAGAAAGCGATTTTTGATAGTAAGGGGAGGCTTTATTATCGGTGGGATTTTTTGTGCTATTATAGTTGCAATTGTGGTTATACTTAAATGGAATGTTAGTTCCTTGTTAGTTGACGAACTTTCAATATTAGCACTATTTGCAAGTTTGACAAAAGAATTACACTGTCGTTTTTTAGGAAAGTACATACAAGGAAGCGAGGAAAATAAATTATGAATGTACAAGATGTAAAGGAACTGCTTTGTACCTATCGGGGAGAGTTGATAGATTGCTGTCTATATTTTTATAATATTGTAAAAGAGGAACCTTATGAACGTCAGATTGAATGTTTTCAGACACTGTGTGAAGAATATGGTTCAATTAAATCAAATGAAACTGTGATATTAGAAAAAGCCATCGAAAAAAAAGAGCTAGATATTCTTACGGATCAATATGGTGAATACGTTGATGAGGTATTAAATAGCCTTTTGAAAAAAGCATACAGCGAAACATACAGTAGTCGGCAATTTTATCACAATCTTTGGGCGGCATTTATTAATGGAGGTATTATTACATCAAGTAAGGAATTTGCGTTTGCTATCTACTATGTAATTATCGATAGGAAGATTCCGTATTTTGTTTTAGAACAAGGGCTACAGATGGATAATAAGATGTTTGAAAATTATATGATTGAGAATCGTGAAGTTATTGCAAAACTTCGATTTATTTTAAATCGAAGTTTTACCCAAAAGACAGAGGAGGCGTCTTTGCTTGTTCGAGAATTAACGCAACTTAATACTTTTGAAGAACAGGTAATAGCGATGGTAGCAATTCTTTCAACATTACGAGATGAACAGAAAAGATTAAAGAAATTCCTCAACCGAATTATTGATGGACAGTAAGGCGAACAAGAAAAATGGAAAATAAAAGGATAACTTTAAAACCACATGGAAGTTTACTTGGAATACAGAATGATGCAGTGCCGGGAAATCGGAGTGTGATAAAGAAAACTTTAGTTAATATTAGAGAAGACCTATCAGAAATCAAGAGAACAAATCCGCTTGTCATAAGCAAGGGAGGAATTCCGTTACTTTATGATGAAAGTGAGAATACAGTATATGTAGACGCAACGGACTCACATTCACTTATTATTGGTTCGACTGGCTCAAAAAAGACTAGGTTAGTTGTTCTTCCGCTGGTACATATGCTTTGCTATGCAGAAGAATCTATGATAATTTCAGATCCCAAAGCTGAGATTTATAATCGTACAGCAGCCATGCTTAAAAATAATGGATATAAGGTTACTGTATTAAACTTTCGCAATCCTTCTTTTGGAGAGGGGTGGAATCCGCTTGCTATTCCTTATGAATTATACAAGGTTGGTGAGAGGGATAGGGCTTATGAATTTATTAATGATATTGCTACAAATTTGATGTGTTCAGAATTAAGTCATCAGGATGTTTTTTGGGAATATTCAGCTTCTGATTTATTATTTGGATTAATTTTGCTTGCATTTAAACGTAGTAATGGAAATTCTGTATCATTTGAGGATGTTCTTGGTTTACGAGCAAAACTGTTTAATAATGGTAATCCTGATTTAAATATATGGGAAGATGCCAAGTCAGATTTATTGATTCATCATAGTTTAATTGGTACCGTTGAAGCGCCGGATCGAACGAGAACTTCTATTTTGTCCACATTTGACCAAAAAATGCGCATTTTTTCATTTCAGGAGAATTTGACGGATATGTTAAGGCAAAACACCATTTCCGTAGATAGATTAGGGTTTGAAAAGAGTGTTGTTTTCCTTATTATGCCAGATGAAAAGACCACATATCATAGACTGATTTCGTTGTTTGTTAAACAATGTTATGAGCGTCTAATTTACTTGGCGCAAAACTTAAAACAAGTAACATTTAAAACTCGAATTAATTATATTTTAGATGAATTTTCGACTTTGCCGACTATTAACGATTTCCCTGCGATGATAACAGCGGCTAGAAGTAGAAATATTCGTTTCTTTTTGTTTGTCCAAAGCCAAAAACAATTAGAACATCGTTATAAGGTAGAGGCTGAGACGATTGAATCAAATTGTAATAACTGGATTTTTCTTACTAGCCGTGAAATAAGCTTATTGCAGTCAATTAGTTTATTAGCTGGACAGACAGCAGATGGAAAGCCTTTAATCTCTGTTTTTGCTTTGCAGCATTTGGATAAAGAAAAGGGAGAGGCTCTGGTTTTTAGTGGGAGATTATTCCCTTTTATTACTGAATTAGTGGATATAGGTAAAATTGACAATGATGAGTATGAAGTATTAGAAATGACCGAAAGAATACCAGTTAGAACTACGATTGATAAAATTGATAATGGTTCTACTGATTCATTAGAAGATGATAAATTGGCGATTGAACCTGTTAAAGATGATACATATGATCTCCAGAAAGAATTGGAACGTAAATTTGATGAATTATTTGGCCCTATTAATGATGAAAGTGAAAACGAAGTAATAGTTGATAAGGAAAAAGATAAGCTTATCGAAACTTCTAAAGTAGTAAGTTTAGATTGTGAAACTAAAATGTTACATAATAAACATGAAGAGGATCTTGATAATATAATTGTTTTGAAAGATGACAAAGGAAACGATTGTAAATTTGAGTTTTTGGACTTAATTGAATACCAAAATGAAGAGTATGTTGTTTTATTGCCGATTGTTGAATCACAGGGAGAAGATGCGGGTGAAGTAGTAATTCTTCGTGTTGAGGAAGATGATTTGAATGGCGATGAGGAATCCTATTGTAGTGTAGAAGATGAGGATGTTCTTATGACCATATTTAAAATTTTTAAAGATAAATTTAAAGATGAATTTGACTTTGAAACATAATCTAATGCTGCGTTGAACTAGGATGTGTGAATAACATGAAGTATAGAACTCTGGGAAATTATTATGTGGCTGGTGGGAAACCATCTTGATACTAAAGGAGTATAATTTTTCAGCCTTTTGCTTGCAATCCCAGAGCGAGTTGTAAACGTTAAATCTGACGAATTTTTCCCAAATATATGTCATGATGCTGGGGGCAAAAGGTTCCCATCCAGATAATTGTTTTATTTGTTTCCGAATTGTGTATCGAATACATCCATTTGAGCCTATTTCATGTTGAAGCACAGGGGTATTTTTCGGCATTTTCTGTAATGTATAAGGTGTAGCCACCGGAACCCCCGTGAGCAACTCAATGGTGGAGCTTTACACCATGCAGAGGTATTTGCAGTACAACACCCTTGTGCGGAACCATTTGCAGCATTTTGACGCATGGGCGTCCACCTTCGGGGAAACCGTTTCCGCCATAGAGCTTGCGCCGGAGGGCAGCGGCTACCGGATGAAAACGAGGTTTGCACGGTTCTACAACCTGCCGGAGCTTATGATGATGTTCCGGGAGGTGGCGGACATCCAGACCGCCGATATGCTGAACCTGCCCGTGCCGGAAGCGGAATACAAGGTGGTGGCAGTAAAGCCCAGCGAGATACAAAAGGATATGGTACAGACGTTGGGGGAACGGGCGGAGCGTGTGCGAAACGGCATGGTAAACCCCATGCAGGACAATATGCTGCTGATTACCAATGACGGGCGCAAGCTGGCGTTAGACCAGCGGCTTACGAATGAAATGCTGCCGGACGAGCCGGAGAGCAAGGTCAATGCCTGCGTCAACGAAGTCTACCGCTTTTGGGAGGAGGGGAAGGAGCAGAAATTAACACAGCTATTGTTCTGCGACCTCTCCACACCGAAGAATGACGGGACATTCAGCGTCTACAATGACGTGCGGGATAAGCTGATTACGAAAGGAATCCCGCCGCAGGAGATAGAATTTATCCATGACGCCAACACGGAGGTGAGGAAAAAAGAGTTATTCTCAAAGGTACGCAGGGGAGCCGTCCGCATCCTAATGGGCAGCACGTTTAAGATGGGCGCAGGCACGAACGTCCAGAATTTAATCATTGCCAGCCACGATTTAGACTGCCCGTGGAGGCCGAGAGATTTGGAACAAAGGGGCGGTCGAACCATCCGACAGGGCAACCAGAACAAGAAAGTATTTATCGTGCGGTATGTGACCGAGGGGACATTTGACGCTTATATGTACCAGATGATTGAGAACAAGCAGAAATTTATCAGCCAGATCATGACGTCCAAAAGTCCGGCACGCACCATCGAGGACATTGACGAGGTAGCTTTATCCTATGCGGAAATCAAAGCCCTTGCCACCGGGAACCCATATATTAAGGAAAAGATGGACTTAGACATCCAGGTGTCAAAGCTGCAACTCTTAAAGCAGAGTTTTTTAAGCCAGCGTTACGAAATGGAGGATAAGGTGACGAAATACTATCCGATGGAGATAAAAAGGCAGAGCCAGTGGATTGTGGAGTACCAGCAGGACATCGAGCAGGTGAAGGCGCACACGCCGCCAGACCGGGACACGTTCCCACCTATGCAGATAAACGGTATGACCTATGGGGAGAAAAAGGAGGCGGGGCAGGCGATTATTGCGGCCTGCAAAGCCATGACTTCCCCCGATCCGGTTCCGTTGGGAGCCTACCGTGGGCTTGCGATGGAGCTTTCTTACAGCACCTTCAGCAAGGATTTTGTCATCACCCTGCAAGGGAAACGGGCGTACCATGTGACGTTGGGGACGGACATTCACGGGAACATTACCCGTCTGGATAATGAGATAGAGAAGTTTGGCGATAACCTCTCCCGGTGTGAGGAACATCTGGAAACTTTAAAAGCGCAGCTTGAAAATGCAAAGATAGAGGCAGTCAAAGAGTTCCCCAAAGAGCAGGAATTAGCAGAAAAGACTGCCCGGCTGGGGGAGTTAAATGCCCTGCTTGATATGGACAAGAAAGAAAATATCGTGCTGGACGTTGAGCCAGAGGAAGAAGAAACGGAGCCGGAGAAAGGCAGCAAAGACCGGGAACGGTGAAAAAAGCGGTATTGGGCAACCAGTACCGTTTACATAGCGGGGAAAAGGGAAGGCAAATGTGTAAAAAGAAAAATCGCACACTGGATTTCCCTGCCATTTCCTGCTATATTCCTCTGGAAAAAAACGGAAAGGCGGTGATAGATTTGATAGAGGATGAAAAGATTCAAAGGGTAATTGAGGAAAATGAGGGCTTTTTCCAGAACACAATTTCAGACATAGCCCGGACAAAGAAAGGAGCGAGGATTTTCTTTGAGTATGACAAGGAGCATAACTGATTCAGGGAGGGATAAAGATTATGGGAAATGCAAAAGGCGCAACTATCATGGACATAAAAAATATAGACATTTATAACCTGCCCAAATGGTTCAGCGACATCATAGAGGAGGTTGATATATTGTGTGAGGAGGCATTGAGAAGCTCCGTATCATACAGCAGGATTACAGAAGAACGGTACAAGATACTTGATAAGCACGATTTTATTTCAAAGCTGACGGATGACGGGGGTGTGGATGAACCGATGGAACTGACCGCAAGGGAAACAAAGGCACTGTCCAGATTTTTCACGTTGGAGTATGATAAGGCAAGGGCAGAAAGCATACAGATGTACCTTTTAGGGTGTAGCCATATTTTCAAATTGTTGCGGGCGTTGGAGGAAATATGAGCAGTTACATAGCCGGATGGTTTTCAGAAATGAAGATTGTCCGGCTATTTTTATGCCCGGATATTCTTAAATTCATTTGCAAATATCCAATCACGGGCAGGAAAGGAGCTGAAATTTATGCCATATATCGCACCGGAAGTCGTGCAGGAGGCAAAGCGGATGGACTTGTTGACGTATTTGAAAAACTATGAGCCTTATGAGCTTGTGCATTTTTCGGGCAACACCTATACCACGAAAACCCATGACAGCCTGAAAATTTCCAACGGGAAATGGATGTGGTGGAGCCGTGGGATCGGGGGCAGGTCAGCGGTTGATTACCTGATAAAAGTCAGGGACTATACCTTTATGGAGGCGGTACAGACGATTGCAGGGCAGGCGGCGATTGCGCCGCCTGTTTCCCTACCAGCCGAAAAGACAACAGAAAAGAAACTGCTTTTACCCAAACCAAACCGCTACCAGACGCAGGTTGTTTCCTATCTGAACAGGCGTGGGATTGACACGGACATCATTGGATTCTGTCTGCAAAGAGGGATGGTTTTTGAGAGCGAGAACTACCACAACGCTGTATTTGTGGGCATGGACAAGGGAGGAAAACCCCGGTATGCCGCCCTGCGTGGAATCGGGACGGACTTTATCGGGGACGCAAACGGGAGCGACAAAAACTATTCCTTTTCTATCCCGGCAGAGGGAAACAGCATAAAAGTCCACCTGTTTGAATCCGCCATCGACCTGCTATCCTATGCCACCCTGCAAAAAATGGACGACCAGGACTGGAGGGCGGAACATCTTCTATCCCTTGCGGGAGTGTACCAGCCAGCAAAGGAAATCGGGCGCAGCAAGGTTCCGGCAGCACTCACACGATTTTTAAAAGAGTACCCGGAGGTTGAAGAAGTGGAGCTGCACCTGGACAATGACCGGGCGGGCAGGCTGGCGTCAGAGGCGATCAAGACCGTGCTTCCGAAACAGTATCGGACACGGGATAAGCCGCCGCCAAAGGGCAAGGACTGCAATGATTTCCTCTGTATCCGGTTAGGAATCGGGATAACGGAGCGGGTAAAAAAGAATCACGGAAGGAGCCATGAGAGATGAAAACGTATGACGTAACAATAACGGAAACCCTGCAAATGACTGTACCCATTGAGGCGGAGAGCCTTGCGGAAGCGGAGCAGACAGCAGAGGATAACTGGAACAGAAGCCAGTATATTCTGGACGCAGACCATTTTGTGGGGGCTGATTTTAAGGCGAAAGAGTGCGTCCGGGACAAAGGCATAGGGCGGTAGGAAAGGAGGCGTTTGCCATGAGGCAGTATGAAATGACGCTGGTTGCCATCTCGGAAAAGAGGGTGAAAATCTCAGCGGAGAGTGCGGAAGCCGCCGCACAGATGGTGGAAAAGATATACAGCGAAACCAATCTCTTAGATTTTTCCAACCGGGACGTGACGGATATTTCCGTCCTTGCGAAAGCGGCGGATGTAAAAGAAAGCGGCTGTAACGCATACCCGGAGGGATGTGCAAAATGCCCGTATTCCTGCCCGATGGATGGGAAATGTATGCGGGATGATCCGGAAAACCGCTGTCAGGAGTGCGTGAACCATTGCAAAGTGTGCGGCAGGTGTGAGGCGAAGGAGTCCGGGGACTGTGGGCAGGAGTGCATAGAGTGTGGGCATTGCTGTCCGGAATGTGCGTGCTGCACCCATCCGATTAAGGAGCAGCAGCCGGGGAAGCATCTGTTTTCGGCGGGTAATGATACCAAAACAAAAGGCGGTACGCAGCCGCAGGGGTGATACACAATACCAGCAAGCAACGCCTTTGGATTGCCATGCGGCAACCCGAAGGCAGCTTGTTAGGGGAAAATCCCCTAATACCCCTTTTTAGCGGAGCCGGGAGGTTCTGCCAGATATGACAAGTTGCATGGTGACAGCGCACCATGACGGAAAGGTGAGTGGAGCAGTATGTTGGCATTTTTGAGTGGAACTTTTGTAGGCGGCATTGTGGGCGTGGTGATGATGTGCCTGTTGCAGATTAACCGCCTGCACGGGGGAGATACGGAGGTAGGCAGATGAGAAAGAGGGACGTCCCGTTTCTGTTCCGTTTGAATAAGGAGGAGGCGGACGCATTCAGGGAGCGGGTAAAGAAAAGCGGAATCAGCCAGGAAGCCTATGTGCGTCAGGCAATCATGGGAAAGACGCCGAGGGACGCACCGCCGCCCGACTATTATTCCATGATGCGGGAGCTGCATAAGATAGGGAACAACTTAAACCAGATCGCACAGAAGGCGCACACGCTGAACGTGATTGACGTGCAGAGGTATGACAGAGACATGAGGAAGTTTGACGAAGCGGTCAGGCTGATTACCGAGGCGGTCATCCTGCCGGAAAAGACGGGGTAATGGCAGCAACATCTATCTGGAGCGTCAAAGGGTGGCTGGGGAAAGTCGTCATCTATGTGCAGAACCCGGATAAGACAAAAAGCCCGGAAATCGCAAAGCTGCCGGAGCTGTCCGGCATGGAGGAAACAGAAACGCAGGGGCTGTCCGACGTCATCGCCTATGCGGTCAATGCGGAAAAGACCAGACAGAGGGGGAAACCAGAGGCAGCGGAGGATGTCATAGATGATGAAAACGAGAAGGTCATGGAGCAGTATGTGTCCGGCGTCAACTGCGCCCCGACCACCGCCCGGTCAGAAATGATGGCGGTCAAAAAGCGGTACGGGAAGGACGAGGGCATTATGGCGTTCCACGGCTACCAGTCCTTTGCACCGGGGGAATGTACCCCGGCGATGGCGCATGAGATTGGCGTGAAGCTGGCGGAGGAATTGTGGGGGAGCCGCTTTCAGGTGATAGTCGCTACCCACTTAGATAAGGCGCACCACCTGCACAACCATTTCGTAGTGAACTCCGTTTCCTTTGCGGACGGCCTGCGCTATCACCGAAGCAAGCAGGACTACCGGGATATGCGTAACGCTTCCGACAGGTTATGCCGGGAATATGGATTGTCCGTCATAGAGAACCCAAAGCAGAAAGCAAAACATTATGGGGAGTGGCGGGCAGAGCAGGAGGGCAGGCCGACCTATTTGGGGATGATAAAGGCGGACGTGGACGAAGCCATTGCAAAGGCGAGGACGGAAAAGCAGTTTTTTCATTACCTGAAAGAGAAAGGCTATTCCATCAAATTCGGGAAGGACGTCACGGTACGGGCGGAGGGCAGGGAACGGGGGATGAAGCTGGCGAGGAACTTAGGGGAGGAATACACTTTAGATTCCATCCGCAGGCGGATACTCACGCAGAAGATAGAAAAGCCTGCGCCGCCTGCCATGCTGCCAGAGAAGAAAACCTATGTCATAAAAGTGCATGGGAATATACAAAAGGCAAGGAAAATCGGCGGACTCCGTGGCCTGTACCTGCATTACTGCTATCTGTTGGGGATATTACCGAAGAACCGACCGCCAAAAAGTCCGAAGCAGGTACACATGATGTTCCGGGAGGACTTGATAAAACTGGATAAGATTGCAAAGGAAACAAGGCTGCTCTGCCATTATCGCATAGATACCACGGAGCAGCTTTTTTCATTGAAGGAAGAGTTGCAGGGGAAGATGGCGGAGCTTGCGGACAGAAGGAAACACCTGCGGTATCAGAGCCGCAGCGTCAAAGACAGCGAAAAGCTGTCAGAGGTAAAAACAGAAATCTCCGCCCTGACAAAGCAGATCGGGGAACTGCGAAAGGAGGTGGGACTCTGCGACGGGATAGCCGCACGTTCCGGCGCAATGAAAGAAAAATTAGAAACCGTGCGGCAGGAAAATAGTGTGGAGGAAAAGAACGCCCACACGGAAAAGGAGGGAACAATCCATGAACACATCAGGCGAAGCCGCTGACCAGGTGGTGCGTATGTCGATGGAAGTGGGGGAAGCGGCCTTAAAAATCTCCGGCGAGGGGGCAAAGCAGCTTGCAGTGCTTTTATACGCCATCTTAAAGGAGCAGAAAAAGACCAGAGGCAGGATAAGGCTGGAAACCTTAGTGCGCTCCGGGAAACCGCTCACCGTATTTTCCGTAAAGGAAAGCGACCTGAAGAAATTTGTGCAGGAGGCGAAGCGGTACGGAATCCTCTACTGCGCCGTCCGTGATCCCAAAGGGAGCAGCGACGGGATGGTGGACATTATGGTGAAGGAGGAAGATGCGCCCCGCATCAACCGTATCGTGGAACGTTTCAAGTTTGCGTCCGTCACAGAGGCGGCACAGATTAAGACGGAAATCCAGAAGTCGAGGGAAGAAAAATCGCAGGCGAAGGAGAAAAAGGCGGCTCCCGGAAAGGAGAAAACAAAAGAGCCGCCAAAAGAGAAAGCGTCACCGGAAAAAACACCACCGGAGAAACCGTCACCGGGAAAGCCGCAGGCACAGCCAGAGCCGGAGAAGGACAGGCCGGGGAAGTCACAGGAAGATTTGCTGGTAGACGAGCTTTTAGGCAGCCCCACGCAGAAAGAGGAGGGGCAGCAGAAAAACCCCTCTTTGGGCAAGACTGCGAAATCCCGTCAGTCCGAGCCTACCTTAAAGAAGCAAAGGACAACCGCAGAGGGTACTTCTAAGCTGTACCAGCCAGCCACGCCGGAGAAACCGTCCGTGCGGGAGGAGCTGAAAGAGATTCAGGCAGCGAGGAAGAAAGAAGCGGAGGCAGGGAGCCGGAGCGAGCCTGCAAAGGACACCAAAGCGAAAAACCAGAAGCCATTGCAGCATAGACAGCCGCAGACAAAAACAAAACCGAAAAAATCGAAAGAGAGGTAAGATGTATGGACAACAATTTCAGCCTTGATTCTTTACTGAATGTATCCGCCGTGCCGCAGGATGACCGGGTGGCGGCATTTATCGCAGAGAGCAAAAACAACCGGAGCCGCTGTTATGAAATGTCGGAGCAGATGACGGCGGCGGTGGCCACGGACGGGCAGGCGTTTCAACAGTACCTTGACGTGCAGAGCCGCTTTGACCGCTACACCGCCAACAATGCCCTGCTGATTATGGCGCAGAAGCCGGAGGCGCAGAAGATTGGCGATTACGGCTACTGGCGGGATCAGGGAGCCTATGTGAAAAGGCAGGAGCGGAACAACCCCATCCTGATTATGGAGCCGGGGAAGGAGTATGAGCGTGAGGACGGAAGCACCGGAACCTATTACAATGCGAAAAAGGTGTATGACATTTCACAGACCAACGCAAGGGACAGGTTACAGCAGGCGCAGCCGGAAATCACGGACGCACAGCTTGTGCGGGCAGTGGTGAACAACCCGCCCGTTGCCATTGTTGCGGCGGAGCCGGATCAGATGCCGGAGGACAAAGGGGCATTGTTTGAGCCGGAGGAAAGCTGCATTTATGTCCGAAAAGGCATGAGCGCACAGGAAATCTTCCGGAGCGTGACGCCGGAGCTTGCCCTTGCCGGGTTTGCGGACGGGGATAAGAATTACGACCGCAACGAGGACGCTTTCCACGCCTATTGTGCGTCCTATCTGCTCTGCAAAAAATATGGCGTGGACACGCAGGGGTTTGATTTCACCCATGCGCCGGAATTTTTCGAGGGCATGGAGCCGCAGGAAGTCCGTGGGGAGCTGTCCAAAGTCCGTGACGCAGCGGGCGATATATCTTCCCGCATGGCGAAAGTGCTGGAACCGAACCGGAGCCAGAGTCAGAGGCAGCAGCCGCAGGCACAGCATAACCGGGAGGACGCAAGATGAGGGCAGTGAAGGCAGGATATAGTTTCAACCTTTTCCCGGAAGAATCCTTATCCCATATCAATCTGGAGCCGACAGGCGGCAGGGTATGCGTGGAGGGCGTGACGTACCCGCTGTACCGTGGAACCACTTATGCGGAATCGGAGAAAGTTGACCGCCTGCTTGACGCATACGGGGAAATGCCAATCCGGGATTATAAGGTAAAGAACAGAGAACAGGAAAGGTAGACGGAGGTGGTGAATTTGAGCGGGGAAAAGAAAACCCTTGAGCTGGACAAATACGAGTACGGCGTAATCTTCCATTCCCTGAAAGACGAGCGCAACCAGATGATAAAGGAGGGCAGGCCGACAGACGCAGTGGACGATGTGCTTCTGAAAGTCATCGAGCTGATTGAGGAGCCGCCGGAGAAAGAGAAAAGGGGGCGGAAATGCCATGAGGAGCGGTGAGAAGCAGGCGGCGTGGATATTTGCTCTTTTCGGCATCCTTCCCGTTGTCTGGCTTGCCCTTTTGACAGCGCCATACCTTGCGGGGGGATTACCTGAAATTATACGGGGATTCCCGGACGCCATGAACCATCCGTTTTCTATCCGCTTATGTGGGGACAGCTTAAGGGCTGTCCTCATTTTCCTGCTGATATACGGGATAGGGATTGGCATTTATGTATCTACACGGAGGAACTACCGGAGGGGAGAGGAACACGGTTCTGCCGCATGGGGCAACGCACGGGCGGTCAACCAGAAGTACAGCGAGAAAGACTTTGGAGCCAACAAGATTATGACGTCCAACGTGCGTATCAGCTATGACAGCCGGAGGCACCGCCGCAACCTGCTCACCATCGTGGTGGGCGGGAGCGGAGCCGGAAAGACAAGGTTTTATGCGAAGCCGAATCTTATGCAGGCGAACACTTCGTTTGTCGTGCTTGATCCGAAAGGAGAGAACCTGCGGGACACCGGGCATCTTCTGGAGGGAAAAGGGTATGAAGTGCGTGTGCTTGACTTAATCAACATGGAAAAGAGTCATTGTTATAATCCGTTTATGTATTTAAAGGATGAAAACGATGTGCAGCGGCTTGTGACGAATCTTTTTAAGGCAACCACCCCGAAGGGGAGCCAGTCAAACGATCCCTTCTGGGACACAGCGGCGTCCATGTTACTCTTAGCACTGATATTTTATTTAAAGTACGAGGCACCAAAAGACGAGCAGAATTTCCCGATGGTGATGGAGCTGTTACGGGCAGGGGAAGTCCGGGAGGACAACGATGAATACCAGTCCCCGCTTGACGAATTATTTGAGCGTCTGGAAATGCGGGAGCCGGAGCATATCGCAGTGAAATATTATAAGGACTACCATTCAGGGAGTGCGAAAACGCTGAAATCCATCCAGATCACGCTTGCGGCGAGGTTGGAGAAATTCAATCTGTCAAGCCTTGCGGCTTTGACAGCCACAGACGATTTAGACCTGTCATCACTGGGGGAAAAGAAAGTGGCGTTGTTTGCACTGATACCGGACAACGATACCAGCTACAACTTTCTGGTATCCATCTTATACACGCAGCTATTCCAGCAGCTATTTTACCTTGCCGACCATAAGCACGGCGGCAGGCTCCCCGTCCATGTGCATTTTTTAATGGATGAATTTGCAAACGTCAGTTTGCCTGATGACTTTGACAAAATCCTGTCCGTCATGCGGTCGAGGGAAGTCAGCGTGTCCATCATCCTGCAAAACATGGCGCAGCTAAAGGCGCTGTTTGAGAAGCAGTGGGAAAGCATTGTGGGCAACTGCGACCAGTTTTTATATCTGGGCGGCAACGAGCAGGGAACCCATAAGTACGTCAGCGAGCTGCTGGGGAAAGCCACGATTGATATGAACACTTACGGGAAGTCAACCGGGCATTCGGGCAACTATTCCACAAATTACCAAATATCGGGGCGTGAGCTTTTGACGCCGGATGAAGTGCGTATGCTGGACAACCGCTATGCGCTTCTTTTTATCCGTGGGGAACGCCCGGTAATGGATGAAAAATTTGATATTTTAAAACACCCCAACGTGGCACTGTCCACGGACGGGAAAGGGAAGTCCTACCGCCACGGGGAAGTGACGCAGGCGGTGGGCAGCATTGCATTGGGGGACAGTCTGGAGGGCGAAGTGTCGCAGGAGCAGGCGGGAACCGATTCCTATGAGCTTTTATCCGAGGAGGATTTAGAGGCTATTGTTTCAGCGGCGGAAAGCCACTGAAACAAGCCTCTGGCAGAGGCGCACGATTTCACAGGGGAACGCAAGCGGTGAAATCGGCGCCAGTTACGCCGGGGCGCAACTGATTAAAAACCAATCTCAAAACAAGGAGGAAACAGAACAATGATGAAGAAAAACGAGAACAGCAAGGAAACCAGCAGACAGCCGATGGGCAGAAAGACAAAGCGGGCGATGGCGGTGTACGCCGCATTGGTGCTTATGATGACAGCCGGGGCAACAACGGTGTATGCGGCGGGCGATCCGCTTACGGTCATCAACAACCTGTCTGATTTTATTTTCGGCTTAATCCGTGCAGTGGGCTTAATCTTGTTGGGTTGGGGCATCGTGCAGGTTGGATTGTCTTTGCAGTCCCACGATCCGAGCCAGCGTTCCAACGGGTTCTTAACCCTTGCGGGCGGCGTCATCATTACCTTTGCAAAGGAAATCTTAACCCTTATCACTGGCTGATGGAGGCTGTCGGAACACCATGTAAAAAGAGCAACGGCAGAGGGGCAGGCGTTGGCAGGCCCCTCTGCAAAATCCAGAAGCGAGGTGAAATGAGTGGATTCAGATAACTGGGTAGTGCAGAACTTAGTCAATGCACTGGAAACATGGAATGAAAAACTGGCGGAGATATGGCAGCTTCTCACGCAGTCCCCGGAACAGTTTAAGGGAGGAGGAATCTGGAGCGCGATTGTGAACATCCACGGGGCGTTGCAGGCGGTAGCCTATGCCCTTTTGGTGCTGTTCTTTGTTGTCGGCGTGGTAAAGACGTGCGGCAGCTTTGTGGAAGTGAAAAAGCCGGAACACGCATTAAAGCTGTTTGTCCGCTTTGCCATAGCAAAGGGCGTCATATCCCACGGGCTGGAGCTGATGATGGCGTTATTCAATATCGTGCAGGGGATAGTCAGCACGATTATGCGAACCGCAGGCTTTGGAGCCGCACAGCAGACCGTATTGCCAAATGAGATTGTGGAGGCAGTGGAGGACTGCGGCTTTTTCGAGAGTATCCCCTTGTGGGCGGTGACGTTAATCGGCGGGCTGTTTATCACGGTGTTGAGCTTTATTATGATAATGAGCGTGTACGGGCGGTTTTTCCGACTGTACCTTTACACAGCGATTGCGCCCATTCCCTTATCGACTTTTGCCGGGGAGCCGTCACAGAACGTAGGGAAAAGTTTTATCAAGTCCTATGCGGCGGTATGCTTAGAAGGGGCGATTATCGTGCTTGCCTGCATCATATTTTCGCTGTTTGCGGCGTCCCCGCCCGCAGTCGATCCGGATGCGGCGGCAGTCACAATGGTATGGAGTTATATCGGGGAGCTGATTTTCAATATGCTCGTGCTTGTAGGGGCAGTGAAGATGGCAGACCGGGTTGTGCGTGAGATGATGGGGCTGTAAAGTGAGGTGGATGTAGATGAAATTAAGTAAAGAAAAGATTATGAGGGAAGCGGCACGTTTCCTGAAACGTACCGCAGAATATCAGAATGACAGAGACGTAGATAAAGCAGAGAATTACCAGATACAGTATATCCTTTTAAAAGAAGGCAGGACGCAGCCGGAAACGGTAATTGCGTATGCGTATTCCAACTACCGGGAGCAGGAGATTTTTTTCTATCCATTCCGTAAGGAAGAAACCGTGAGTTATAACTGGCCATCCAATTTTGAATCTGATTTGCTGGAGCCATTAGGGAATGGGTATGAAATTGTGGGAATGACATTGGAGTGCCATTCTGCTGTCTGGGAAATGATTGAGGAATCCTGTGACAAGGACAGTAAATGCAGCAAGGGCGTGCAGACGTATTTATCCTATTGTAAACAAAACGGCATTACAAAACAGCTCTTGCAGGAAAAAGTTTTGCATGAGGGTAAGGATATAATGCGGCTGTACAAAAGAGAGAGGGAGACAAAGAAAGTGCAGGAACGGTAGGAGGCGAGAAGTTTGGAAGTAAAAATAAACCGAGAAATCCGTAATTACACGGAATCCATGTTTTTCGGGCTGTCCATGCGGCAGTTCGTTTTTTCTGTCTTAGCCTGCGGCGTTGCCGTTGGGCTTTATTTTTTACTCAGTCCTTATGTGGGGACGGAAACCGTGAGCTGGATGTGCATTTTGGGGGCGGCTCCCTTTGCGGCGTTAGGCTTTATCCGCTACCACGGGATGAACGCAGAGCAGTTTTTGTGGGCGTGGATAAAGTCGGAGTTCCTTATCCCGAAACGCCTGCTGTTTAACCCGGAAAACATCTATTACGAAGCAGTGAAGCCGTGCATTGAGAACCATGAAAGGGAGGAGCGGAAACGGAATGATTAAGACATTGAGCAATATTTTCAAGCAGGACAAGGAGAAATTTGTCATCCCCAAAGGCGTCCAGCAGGCAATCCCCATCCAGGCAATATGGGCGGACGGGATATTCCAGATCGGGCGGAACAAATTTGCCAGAACCTATAAATTTGTGGACATCAACTATGCGGTGGCGAGCCGGGAGGACAAGGAAGCCATGTTCCTTGAGTACAGCGAGCTTCTCAATTCCTTTGACAGCGGCGCAACCACGAAAATCACCATCAACAACCGCCGCCTGAACAGGCAGGATTTTGAGAAGGCAATCTTAATCCCCATGCAGGAGGACGGCCTTGATTTATACCGGAAAGAGTACAATGCCATGCTCTTAGAGAAAGCCACGGGAGCCAACAGCATTGTGCAGGAAAAATATGTGACGGTATCGGTGTATAAGAAATCCATTGAGGAGGCGAGGACGTATTTTGCCCGTATCGGCACGGATTTAGTGAGCCATTTTTCACGGTTAGGCTCCAAATGCGTGGAAATGGACGCAACGGATAAACTGCGGGCGCTGCATGACTTCTACCGTACCGGGGAAGAAACCAGCTTCCGGTTTGATTTGCCGGAAACCATGAAAAAAGGGCATAGCTTTAAGGACTTTATCTGCCCGGACAGCCTTGAGTTTGAAAAAGACCATTTCCGCATGGGGAACCGTTACGGGCGTGTGCTTTTCCTCAGAGAGTATGCGTCCTATATCAAAGACAACATGATTGCGGAGCTTACGGATTTGAGCCGCAACCTGATGATGAGCATTGACGTGATACCCATCCCCACGGATGAAGCGGTGCGGGAGGTGGAGAACCGTCTTTTGGGCGTGGAAACCAACATCACCAACTGGCAGAGGAAACAGAACGCCAACAACAATTTTTCCGCAGTCGTCCCCTATGACATGGAGCAGCAGAGGAAGGAAAGCAAGGAGTTTCTGGACGATTTAACCACCCGTGACCAGCGGATGATGTTTGCAGTCTTGACGCTGGTGCATACCGCCGACACGAAAGAACAGCTTGACGCCGATACGGATACCATATTGACCGTGGCAAGAAAGCATTTATGCCAGTTTTCCACCCTGAAATACCAGCAGATGGACGGCCTGAATACCGCCCTGCCCATCGGACACCGGAAAATCAATGCGCTTCGGACACTTACCACCGAGAGCCTTGCGGTGCTGATGCCTTTCCGGGTGCAGGAAATCATGGATGAGGGCGGCATTTACTGCGGGGAGAACGCAATCTCCCATAACCTTATCATGTGCAACAAAGCGAAATTGCTGAATCCTAATTCCTTTTTGTTAGGCGTGCCGGGAAGCGGCAAATCCTTCAGCGCAAAAATGCTGATTGTGTTCCTTGCCCTTGCCACCGGGGACGATATTCTCATATGCGATCCCGAACGAGAGTACGGTTCCCTGATTGAAGCGATGGGCGGCGAAGTCATCCGCATTGCGGCGGGGAGCCGTGACCATATCAATGCAATGGACATGGTGGAGGGGTATGGCGATGGCGGGAACCCGGTCATTGACAAGTCCGAGTTTGTGCTGTCCTTATTTGAGCAGCTTGACAAAAAAGGCGTCAGCGCAAAGGAGAAATCCATCATCGACCGCTGTACCGCAGCAGTTTACGAAGATTATCAGGCAGGCGGCAACGTGCCGACTTTGTGCAGGCTCCGGGAGAAAATGCTGGAGCAGCCGGAGCGGGAGGCGAAAGACCTTGCGCTGGCGTTGGAGCTTTTTACAAGCGGCAGTTTGGACGCATTTGCCCATGAGAGCAACGTGGATATAAATAACCGCATGATTGTCTATGACATCATGGACTTAGGGAAGCAGCTGAAAACAATGGGGCTTTTGGTTATCACGGACGCCATGTTAAACCGTGTCACGGAGAACTGGAAGAAGGGGAAACGTACCCATATCTTTCTGGACGAGTTTCATGTGGTGTTTGAGAACGAGTATTCCGGGGCGTTCTTTAACTCTGCATGGAGGCGGTTCCGGAAAAGAAATGCGTTCCCCAACGCCATCACGCAGAACGTGGAATATCTGTTAGATTCTGTCCTTGCCAGCACGATGCTGTCCAACAGCGAGTATATCGTCATGCTGAACCAGGCGGCGTCCGACAGACAGAAACTTGCGGATTTGCTGAATATCTCAAACGAGCAGATGAGCTATATCACCAATGCGGACGCAGGGTGCGGCTTGATAAAATACGGGAGTTCCCTTGTGCCGTTTACCAATAAATTCCCGAAGAATACCCGTCTGTATCGGCTGATGACAACGAAGCCGGGCGAGGACAGTGCAAACCGGAGCAGGTGAAATTCATAACCGGGACAGATAAAAGTCTATAACAGGAGCAGATAAAAATATTCAGGCGGCTTTTAAACAGTGGAATATCTGTTAGAGAGCCGCCTTTTTCTATGGAGGGATCAGAATGTCAGAAATCAGGTTTTCATCTAAGGAGCATGAAAAGTTTTTTTACACGATGATGGCGAAATCCCGTGTCAATGACTGCTACCACAGAGCCTTTTTCTACTGCGTGGGGATTTCCGACACGGCGAGGAACAACGTGGGCAGGATGTTTGACTTTAAGCAGGACTGCATCAGGCCGGAGGGACTGCATGAGGGGTGGCAGACGGGAGGGACGGTGCGGCTCACCCGCCTTGCCTTCAACCTCTGGAACGGTTATGCGGAGCAGGGGGACGAGCGGATGTCAACGCCCTATGAAATCTTTGACTGCGGTTATGCGCCTTATTTTTACGAAGCCATAAAAATGCGGTATCCCGAATATTGCAGGGACTTACCCGCAGTTAAGACGAGGGCAGACAGTGCAGAGAGGGGAGGGCGTTAAGCATGGAAGCGGCGGTTGCGTTAAGGGAACAGCCGGAAATCCGGGAACTGTTTCAGGTTCTGGAAGGGAACGGGCTGAAAAAAGAGCGGCAGGAAGTGGAAACCCTTGTCAATTATCTGGAAGGCATGGAAAGCCAGTTCGGGCAGGTAATGAAAGAATTAAAAGAGGTGCGGGGGCAGTTGGAGCAGATTCAGGACAGGGGGATAAAGGCGACTGCCGCCCGGATTCTGGACAGCGCAGAGGGCAAAGTGCAGGAAATTGGCGGCCAGATAGCCCTTGTAAAGACAAACCTTGTCCGTTCTGCGAAAAATGCGGTGCATGATTTTAAGGAGAAAGGCGTGGACGCATTAAGGAGGGCAGTATCCGCCATGAAAATTCCTGCCGCCCTGTCTGCTTTAAAAGAAAGCCTGCACAGCGGCATGGAAAGCATGGAGCGGAATGCGGCGAAAATCGGCATTGTCGGCGGCGAGCTGAATAAAGCGGCGCAGCACACGAAAAATGCGGGGCGGGCGTTGATCGGCAGGCGTACCAAAGAACTGGCAGAGCCGAAAGGGGATAAAGGCGTCCTTGCGAAAATCCAGAAAGCGTTTCTGTCTTTCGGCAGGTCATTCGCCGCAATGGAAAAAGCGGCGGGGAACGCACAGAAGCGGATGGAGCAGTTTTGCCGGGGAGAGGATAAAAAGCCATCGGTGAAAGCGGAGCTAAGGCAGATAAAAAGAGGGAGGAACGAGAGCCAGAAAATACAGCCAGCCAAAGAACAGGCAAGGTAACCAGTGACACGCAGGCGCAACGCCTGTTATTTTTATGAAATTATCCCGGCAGAATGCCAAAGGAAAGCGTTTTTGCCGGGACTTTATGGAGGATTTTTGAATGAAGAAAAAAATTTATATCTATACCGCAGGGGCGGCGCTCTGTACCCTGCTTTTCTGTATTTCCATGTTTCAGGTCATCACCCATTATGCCAGCGCAGGGAAGTCAACCAATGAATTTGCACAGTTGGCGGAGATTGTGGAGCAGGCGGAGGAATCGGAAGAAACCGGGGAAACCGAAGAAACGCCGGAGGATATGACAGAGGGAGAAAACCAGTCCCCGCTTGCCAAATATCAGGAGCTTTTCAACCAGAATAACGATATGGCGGGGTGGATTTCCATTGACGGGACGAACATCAACTACCCGGTGATGTTCACGCCGGACAATCCCGACTTCTACCTGAAGCGCAGCTTTGAAAAGGAATACAGCGCATACGGGGTGCCTTATATTGCGGAGCATTGCAATCCCTTTGAACCCAGCGACAATGTGATTATTTACGGACACCACATGAAAAACGGCACAATGTTCACCGGATTGATGGACTATGAGAGCCGGAAATTTTACGAGAAACACAAGATCATCCGCTTTGACACGCTCACGAAAACAGCGGACTATGAAGTGATTGCAGTATTCAAGACCACGGTATACGACGATACGGGGTTCAAGTATTATCTGTTCGCCAATGCGGAAACGGAGGAAGAGTTTCAGGTGTATGTGGATGAGTGCAAAGCGTTATCCCTCTATGACACGGGAGTGACCGCCGAATACGGGGACAAATTGATTACGCTTTCCACCTGCGAGTATTCCCGGACAAACGGGCGGCTTGTGGTAGTGGCGAAAAAGATTGCGGAGTAATGGCAGGTTTATCCCAAAGGAGGGCGGGCGATGAGCAAGGAAATTAAGACACGCCAAGTCCATAAGGATGTAAAGGCACTGGACAAGACCGTGACGGGCATGGAACGAGTGAAACGTGCCTATGTCCGCACAAAGGAAACCGTGGAAAAGGCACAGCCGCAGGAAAAGAGGTATGTTTCCCCCACGGAATATGCCGAGGATAAAACGGAGCGGGGAGCCGACCGAGCCGCCCATGAAGCCGCACATCAGGCGAGAAAGCAGGGCGGCCGGCTTGCAGATAAGGCAAAGGAAAAACACCGGATTTCCAAAGAAACGAAAGCAACCAGAGAGGCAGTCCGTGAGGGGAGAAGTCCTACACACAGGGAGCCTTCTCAATCTCCCCGGCCTTCCGTACCGTCAGGCAGGGGAGAGCCTTACCAGCCGAAAGAGCAGATGAGGAAAAAAGCGCAGGAGCAGGCGGCAAAACAGGCAGCGCAGAAGAAAGCCGCAGGACAGAGAGCCATGCAGAGGGCGTCACAGCAGAGAATCTCACAGCAAAATGCCAAACAGCAGGCGGCACAAATCCGGGAGCTTCCCAAGCAGACCATCAAGACCATAGACCGGGGCGAAAAAACGGTCAAGACCGCAGGGAAAACGGGGCAGGCGGTGAAGAATACCGGGAAAGGGACAATCAAATCTGCCGCAAAATCCGTAAAAACCGCCGAGCAGACCGCAGGGAAAACCGTAAAAACCACAAAGGAGGCGGCAAAGACCGCAAAAGCAGCGGCGAAAGCGTCCGTAAAGACAGCGGAAAAAACAGCACGGGCAGCAAGGCAGGCGGCAAGGGCGGCGGAACAGGCAGTGAGGGCAGCGGCAAAAGCCACAGCAAGCGCAGTAAAAGCAATCATAGCCGGGACAAAAGCACTGGTAAGCGCCATTGCTGCAGGGGGATGGGTGGCCGTCCTGATTCTGATTATCGTCCTTCTGTTCGGCGGAATCCTCTGCATGGTGGGCGGCGGCAATTCCAGCACGGTAAGCCCGGTCAGTGCGGAGGTGGAAGCCTATGAGCCGGTCATCCGCATTTATGCGAAACAGTATGGCATTGAGGAATATGTGGAGCTGATTAAGGCGGTGATGATGCAGGAAAGCGACGGGCAGGGCAGCGATCCCATGCAAAGCTCCGAGAGCGGCTATAACACCAGATACCCAAGAGAGCCGAATGGAATCACCGATCCGGAATATTCTATTGAGTGCGGCGTTCAGGCATTAAAAGACTGCCTGCAAAGCGCAGGGGTGGAGAATCCGGTGGACATGGAGCATATCAGGCTGGCGTTGCAGGGATACAACTTCGGGAATGGCTATATCGCATGGGCACAAGGCAACTATGGAGGATACACCGCCGCCAATGCCGCAGAATTTTCCGATATGATGGCGGAACGGATGGGCTGGAGCAGTTACGGGGATAAGCAGTACGTCCCCCATGTACTCCGGTATTATATTTTCGGCAGAATCCCCACCGGAACCGGGAGCCAGGCAATCGTGCAGGTGGCTTTGACGCAGGAAGGCAACAGCGGTGACACCTACTGGAGCTGGTACGGGTTTGACAGCAGGGTGGAATGGTGCGCCTGCTTTGTGTCGTGGTGTGCGGAGCAGTGTGGTTATCTGGAAAGCGGTGTGATACCGAAATTCTCCTTATGTTCGGATGGTGTGGACTGGTTTGATGCCCGTGGGCAGTTTCGGGACGCAAGCTATGTCCCGGCAGCGGGGGATATAATATTCTTTGATTGGGGGAATGACGGGACAATCGACCATGTGGGGATTGTGGAGAGCGTGACGAATGGCGTTGTGAATACCGTAGAAGGCAACAGCGGCGATATTTGTGCCAGGAGAAGTTACAGCATGGGCAGTGATTCCATATACGGATACGGTGTGCCATGCTATTAGTGGCACAGGGCAGAAGAAATGCCCATGCAAAAGATGGGGAAAGGAGCTGCGAAAAAGGCGTTTCCCCGCATCAATATTTATTTGCATGGCTTGAATGACAGAAGCAGAGTATAACAAAAAACAGGCTTTCCTTGCCCGTTCTGTTTATGGGCAGGGGAAGTCTGTTTTTGTTTGATTCAGTCAGATGAATATATCTGGCATAAGTAATATCTAAAACAGAACACAGCCATCTTTGAAGTTTTGGCTGTTCATTGTATAATAGGTGCAGGGATGGAGGAATCTGCGATGTCAAAAAAGAAAAACCGCCCGCATGGGCATTACTGTAAAATATGTGGTGAATACAAGGCAAATGAGAAATTTTCCGGGAAAGGCCACGCAGCCCATATCTGCAAAGCCTGTTCCCGTTTAAGTGCTGCGGAGAAAGCGGCGGCAATGGATACGAACCGATTGATGAATTTTCCTATGCGGCGGCTTTCGGAAAGTGAGAAGAAATGGCTGAAAGCTAAAATGAAGGACGAATGCCCGGAAGTGGCGGAAACGGCACGGGAGGTTTTCAATGCCTGCTTTCCCCATGCAGAGCGAAATGCCATGAAAAAGCAGCTTGTCATCAATACATTATCTTTTGAAGTGCATACGGAGGTTTACGATGGGTACGGAGATATGGAAATGGCTGACCGCCGTTTTACCATTGACCGGAAAAGCCGTGTGCTTACCATGACGGATTTTCAAGCAGAGGGTGAGGGGCAGTCTGTCACGCTGGAGGGCGGGCAGATGGCGAAGCTGCTGCGGTACATCGTGCATACACTGGAAATTTTTATGTGGGAGCAGGATTATTGCCTGAACCCTGATGAGGAAGATTATGACCCGTTTCTTGAGGGGGAAGAAGGCTTTTTCATGGAAGATTTGGAGGACAGACTGGAAATTCAGCCCCCAAAAGAACCGGAGGGCAGTCCGTCATGGCGGGTGCAGGTGGAATACACGAACCATACAGAGCAGGATATGTGTAGTTATAATGATTACCTGTCAGACCGTCCGGAAGAATTGTATCTCTCACTGTTAGAATATTTTGAGCCAGAGGAGGAAGAATTTTGATTTTATTTCATCAAAAATGGGAGCAATAAAGCTGGCATGGGGTGGTGTCTTAGTTTCCGGCAGATACAGACACGGAAAGCCTACAAAACCCGTAAACACCGCACTTTCGGCACCACATAGCTTTCAAAGTTACATTATTTCCGTGTGCTTTTAGGGGCATTTTTACATTAGCGAGGGTGCGAACGGTTGTTCTTGGGTTCTTTTGCCTGATAGTATATACTCGTAGGAAAAAGTCGGTTATCATCACGGAAACTCGGATACTAACAGGCAAAACTCCGTACTATCACGCAAAAGTCGATACTCGCAGGCAAAATCCTTATACAAACACAGAAACTTGCTGGGAGTTTTCGTGATAATATAAGGGTTTCCGTATTCATATGTGGGTAAAGTGGTAAAAAGTGAATGGAAAAAAAGACAATATAAGAAAAAGGGCTGTTCAATGGCTCTTTTTTACTTTCCACGCCCGGAAAATAGTCGTTTCGTACCATCGGGTAAAAAATAGATAATTTTTTTGGTATAATTCAATGGATGCTATTGCTTTAGAGGAAACGGTATTCTGCCGAAGTATTAGAAAAGAATGAAACCCATCAATAGCTTGTGAGGCATATCGGCAAAGTACAGAAAATCTGAAATCCTATATGCAGCACCAGTGGAGCCTTGTGGGTGGGATGGCTGGCACGTTCAGGGAGATGGAGTAAAAGGATAGTATGTGTTATAATTGAAAAAAGTGTAGGAGGAAGGATTATGACACAGTATAAAGTTTTGATTATAGAAGATGACCTAAATGCAGCGCAATCAATCAGTAATTTTTTAAGTGCATGGGGTTTTCAATGTGAATATCTGAAAGACTTCGGGCAGGTGACAGACCAGTTTATCATGTACAAGCCGGAGATTGTTTTATTGGACATAACACTTCCGCATTATAACGGATATCATTGGTGCGAAGAAATAAGAAAGATTTCCAAGGTTCCGATTATCTTTATTTCATCCATCAACGACAATCTGAATATGATTTTAGCCATGAACATGGGTGGTGATGATTTTGTAGTAAAGCCATTTGACCTTAATTTCCTGCTTGCAAAAATCAATTCCCTGTTGCGGCGTGCCTATGATTTTCAAGGCGCAATGAATGTAGTTGCCTGCGGTGATGTGGTGTTAGACTTGGATAATGCAAAACTGCAATACAATGGGAGCGTGTTGGAATTATCACGCAATGATTTCATTATCTTGAAAGAACTTATGGCCCATAGCGGTAAAAATGTATCCCGTGATGAACTTATGCAGGCATTGTGGAATGACAATACTTTTGTTGATGATAACACTCTTACAGTCAATATAACGAGGGTACGAAACAAATTGAGGGGGATTGGTCTTGAAGATTTTATTGTCACCCGGAAAGGCATGGGCTACCAGATTGGATAAAAGGCATTTTCTGATTCAGTATCTGAAGGAAAAATATAAGGTGATTGTTGTGTTTTGCGGGCTGATTTTGTGCAATTTCTTTTTATATTTCCTTTATGATGTACGCATGGAGCCGATTTTATACACGTCATTTCTACTCATCCTGTTTGTGCTGCCTTTCGCCTTTTGGGATATGCACCGCATATACCAGAAATGTAGGCGGCTGCAAGATATCGGGCAGATGGAAAATCCGGTTATGCCTGATCTGTGGGTGGCTGAAACGCTTTTAGAACAAGACTATCAGCGAGTAATCAAAGAGGCTCTGCAGGCATGGCAGAATGAACGGACCAGGTGGCGGGAAATAAATGCAGAAAGGGATGATTATTATACTCTCTGGACGCACCAGATAAAGACACCCATTTATTCTATGGATCTGATGCTGCAGACGGGCGACACCACACCATCTAAATGGAAAGCGGAGCTGCTGCAGGTATCACGGTATGCAGATATGGCGCTCAAGTACCTGCAGTTGGAAAATCAATATTCCGATCTGTGTTTAGAACAGGTAAAGCTTCTGACTGTGGCTCAGGAAGCAGTCAGGAAACATTCTGTTATTCTGATCGCAAAGAGGCTGAAAATAGACTTGCATGATTTGGAGGCAGAAGTCCTTACAGACAGGAAATGGCTGTTGTTCATATTGGAGCAGTTGGTTTCAAATGCCGCGAAATATACGGAGCGGGGCACCATTGCAATATATCAGCCTGCCCCATTACAGATATGTGTCAGTGATACCGGAATGGGGATAGCCGCCGAGGATCTGCCGCGCCTGTTTGAAAAGGGCTATACAGGTTTTAACGGGCATATTCACCAGAAATCCACGGGTTGCGGCTTGTATATGTGCAAAAAGGTTTCGCACCTGTTAGGGCTGACTCTTTCTATTTCGTCACAGGTAAATATCGGGACAACAGTAACAATCAATCTGCCGGGGGATGATTTTGCCGCTGCAGATTGACTTTCCTTACAAGTGATGTAAGGTTCAAGCGGGAAATGTCACCTTAATCTATGGCAGACGGTTCCTGCTTTTTTTATAATCTTATGTGTAAAGCCCAAATACAGAAAGGAACATACACATGAATGATAAAAACACAACTTTACTAATGGTGGAGCACCTGCGGAAAATATACAGCTGCAGGTTTGGCGGTAGCCAGGTGGAAGCACTGAAAGATGTTTCGCTTGGCGTAGAACGGGGCGAGTTTATTGCTGTCATGGGAGAGAGCGGCTCCGGAAAGACAACGCTGCTCAACCTTTTAGCAGTGTTAGACCGTCCTACCGAGGGGAAAATCCTGCTTGACGGAAAGGACATTACCCAGATCAGGGACAGCAATATCTCACGGTTTAGGCGCGAAAATTTAGGGTTTGTCTTTCAGGATTTTAACCTGCTGGATAACTTCTCCCTGCGGGATAATATCTACCTGCCCCTTGTGCTTTCCAATACCCCGAAGGAGCAGATGGAAAGCCGGATAGAACCGTTGGCAGCGCAGCTTAAAATTTCTGATATTTTAGAAAAGTACCCGTATGAGGTATCGGGCGGCCAGAAGCAGAGGGTGGCTATTGCCCGTGCTTTGATCACTGCCCCCAAAATAGTGCTTGCTGATGAGCCTACAGGGGCATTAGACTCCCATTCTTCAGCACAGGTTATGAAGTTGTTTACGGATATACACAGAACAGGGCAGACCATCCTTGTTGTGACACATAGCGTCAAGACCGCCTGTTATGCGGGGCGGGTTCTGTTCATCCGTGACGGGAGGCTTTTTAACCAGCTATATCGTGGGGATATGGATAATGAGGCATTTCAGGAGAAGATATCTGACAACCTGAAAATCCTGTTACAGAAGGAGGGATTAGATGCGTAACTTTTATATCCGGCTTGCATTATCTAATGTTAAAAAGAATAAGCCCGTATATTACCCGTTCTTTTTGACAAATATCCTGTCCGTAATGATTTTCTTTTGTATGGCTTCCATCCAAAACCAGACAATCATTGCTACACTTCCCGGAAGCTATATATTTGTTCAGTTTCTTAAAGTGGGGGTTGTTATGACAGGAATATTTGCGGGAGTATTTCTCTTATACACAAACGGACTGCTCATACGGCAGCGAAAAAAGGAACTGGGGTTATATACAATCTTTGGCTTGGAAAAGAAGCATATTGCAAAGGTACTTATACTTGAAAGCATGTTGCTCACAACTGCCGGACTTGTGGCGGGTATTGTTTTGGGTATCGTTTTGGGAAAACTCTTTTTCCTTGTTTTGCTGAAATTGCTGCACTTAGACAGTGGGCTTACATTCCAATTTTTAACGGAAGCACTTGTGCAGACAGGTATTTGTTTTATTGTGATCGGTGTTTTCATCTTGTTTTACAACCTGTTTTCTGTTATGAAAGCGAAACCTGTCGAACTGTTGTATGCTGCCCATAAAGGGGATAATTACCATCCTTTTGTGGGGTTAAAAGCCTTTTTAGGAATTTTATGTATTGGGGGTGCATATGCGCTGATCCTTACCACTCCATCTCCTATTGATATAATCGGGCGTGTTTTTCCTATTGCATTGTTGATTTTGGTGGGAACATTGTTTTTCTTCTCATCCTGCTCTGTCGTTCTTTTGCAAGCTCTGAAAAAGAATGACAGCTACTATTATAAACCAGAGAACTTTATTTCTGTTTCCGGTCTTATTTACCGGCTGAAACAGAATGCAAAGGGGCTGTCAAATATCTGTATTTTAAGTACGGTTGTTATGGTCATTGCCACCACTACGCTGGCGCTGTATGTGGGACAGAAAGAAATGATCTCTTTCCGTTTTCCTATGGAAACAAAAATTTCTGTTTCTGACATAGCTGACGGACAGCCAGCTTTGCCGCAGTTTGTCCACAAAACAGCGGAGCAGTATGATATGGAGATAAGCCGGGAAGCTGACTACAATGTTACCTATATCAGCGGTGTTTATAAAGACAATACCATTTCTGTCTATCAGCCTGATATATACCCGCCGGATATGACCTGCGGCATTTATCTGATTACATGGGAGGATTACAGCCGCATGGAGGAAGGGGCAGAACCGCTTGAAGCGGATGAGGTTTTTGTATTTTCTTCCTCAAAGGATTTAGGAGTTTCGGAAATTAGTTTTGACAGTTTGAAGTATCGGGTAAAAGCTGAGTTATCGGAGCTTGCTATACAAAGTAAAAGCGTGCTGTCCTCTGAAACACATTATTATATTATCTGCCCGATGCAGAAAGACATAGGCAATATCCTTGCTGAACTGTCACCCGCTGAAAATAAATTCAGTCAGACATACAACATGATGTTTGATGCGGAGGGCGGGCAGGAAACTGATTTTAATGCCGCTTTACAAAATCAGTTGGGTTCAAGTTATGCCGGGGCAAAATATGAAAATGCGGAAACAAAAAGGCAGAGTGATAATTTTACCTATGGAGGTTTTCTGTTTATCGGTCTGCTGCTCAGCCTGCTGTTTATGATTTTTCTGGCTCTGGTTATTTATTATAAGCAGATCACAGAGGGGTACAGTGACAGATATAATTTTGAAGTCATGCAGAAAGTAGGGCTTGACCGGAATGAAGTGTCAGCCATAGTCCACAAAGAAATCCGGACTATGTTTTTCTTACCGCTGCTTATTGCGGTTATCCATCTGGCTGTTTCACTTTATGCAGTCGCCATGCTGATTGCCGTGTTTGGACTGACAAATGTTCTGGTGCTTCTGCTCTGTGCGGGTACAATATCCTTGTTGTTTGCCTTTATCTATATGGTAATGTATTTTAGTACCGCAAAAACCTATTGCAAAATAGTGATGCGCTGATGGAAAGGAGCAAATATGAGTTTTAATTTTGGAATTATTTTTGCTGTTATCTGCATTATTGGTGGTTTGCTTATGATTATCTTGTATAAGCCGTACTGGTGGCTGATGAAAAAGCAGGAAATGCCTGATCATTACAAATGGTATCTGCGCATACCGGGAATTTTGTTTATTTTGTTTGGCATTGGGATTATCGCCATAAGTATTATTAACAATTTAGCGTTTTGATTGAGGGGGGTGCAGGCATCTGATGAATGGTGTGGAAAAATGAGAAAAACGCTGATTAAAAAGACACGGATAATGTTATGTGTAATAGGCACAATATTTTTTATTCTGCTTATTTGGACGGTATGGGGCAATAAAGCATTGATGGTGAGTACAATTTCAATCTCAAGCAGCCACATTCCTGCCGCATTTTCTGGCTTTCGGATAGCACAGGTATCAGACCTGCATAATAGTGAATTTGGAAAAAACAATACAGAACTGTTAAAACTGCTATCCGAGAGTCGGCCGGATATCATCGCGATAACTGGCGACCTCATAGATGCCAATCACACGGATGTAGGGATAGCGTTAGGCTTTGCGCAGGAATCCGTCAGGATTGCCCCGACCTATTATGCGACGGGAAACCATGAAGCAGCAAGCCCGCAATATGATACTTTGAAAGCCGGGCTTGAAGAAGCGGGGGTTATCGTGCTGGAGGATGAAGCCGTTTCCTTAGAGCGGAATGGGGAAACCATAACACTGCTTGGATTGGGTGATCCGGATTTTACGGTCAAGGGAGGTATGTTTGGTGAAACCTCTGCTATGGTTAGTACGAAATTGAAAAATCTGGATGACGGCGAAGGAGGGTATACCATTTTGCTCTCACATAGGCCAGAACTGTTTGAAACGTATGTAAACTGCGGCATTGATCTGGTCTTTGCAGGCCATGCGCATGGCGGCCAGTTCCGGCTGCCGTTTATCAGTGGGTTGGTTGCCCCCAATCAGGGATTGTTTCCTCAATATGATGCCGGACTATATACAGACGGCAGCACAAGCATGGTGGTCAGCCGTGGCATTGGAAACAGTATTATACCATTCCGCTTCAATAACCGCCCGGAGATTGTTTTGGTGGAACTTAATGCCAGATAATACTACAAAAGACAAACCGCCGCACTATGGACTTCACCCGCCATATGCGGCGGTCTGCCTTTTCCGCAGGCAGGCCGGGCGGCCTGATAATGGAAATCACTTGGAAAGTTGGGAACTTAGAGGTAATATGCTTACACGGCGGTTTGCGTTTCCCCTATATCATGCAAAAACGTCAACGTCTCTTAATAATTAACGGTAATTGACCGATATATAAATTGACAATATATATCGAAAGGAAGGAAGCGGTATGGCAAAGGAAGAGATTACACCGAGTGAATGGCAGATCATGGAAGTCCTGTGGGCGTGCGGGGAGCCTTTGACATCCTCCGAGGTCTACAAGAGGATGCAGGGGAATGTGGATATGTCGATGAGGATGGTGCGGGTGCTGATGAACCGCCTGAACCAGAAGGACATCCTCGGATACACGGTGGATGAGCATGATTCAAGGGTTTACCACTATTATGTGCAGAGGTCAAGGGAGGAATGTGTAAAGGAGAAAAGCAGGAAGTTTGTGGACAGCTATTTTTCCGGCAGCGGGACAAATGCAATGGCGGCGCTTTTGCAGAGCTTCGCACTGACGGATGAGCAGATAAAAGAGCTGGAGGAGATTCTGGAGAAAAGCAAGGAGCGGGGGACAGAATCCACGGATAAAGAGGGTGAACCCCATGCCTGACTGGGGCAGCCTTTTGGATTTCTGTGCGGCATATTATGCCACCCAGCTTGTGCGGTGTGCGGCTTTTTCCTTTTTGCTGCTCGGACTGGTGATGCTGCTCCGGAAGATGCTTTTTTCAAGACGGACATTCATAAGGGGGCTGTTATGGTCATCCTTCCTGCTCATCCCGTTTCTTGGAAAGTTGAAGCTGTTTTATGAGAATAAGGCAGTGGTGAGAATAACAGGCCGGATAACGCATGGAACCATGACCTGCCTGTGGGCTGACCGCATTTATATGGCGGGCATCCTTATAGCTGCTGTCTGTATATTCGGAAAGCGGCTGCGCCTCCGGAAGTCGGTTGCCGGGATGGAAAAGATTTCTCTGGATAATATGCAGGTCAGGATTACAGACATGAATGTGACGCCGTTTACAGTTGGGCTGCTGAAACCAAAGATTGTCATTCCTAAAGTGGTATGGGGGAGTTACAGCCAGGATGAATTAAAAGCTGTTGTACAGCATGAGCGGACGCATATCCGATTGGGGCATTTATGGTTTGGGCTTGCATGGGATATCCTGCGGTGCCTCTTATGGGTGAACCCGTTGCTGACAATCTGCCAGAAACAGTTCCGGGCGGATTTGGAGGATATTTGCGACAGGGTGTGCATACAGAGCAGCGGGAAGCCGGCGCATGAATATGGCATGGTGCTGCTGAAAACCCTGAAACTGCTGCGCTCTGGGACAGAGGGTACGCCGCCCGCCGTCACCTATGCCGGGGAAAAGGAATTTGCAGACATGAAAAGGCGGATGGGCGAGATTGCAGGTTTCCGCCCATACCGGAAAAAACTGTGCATGGGCATGGTAGCCATAGTTTCTCTGATAATTGTGGTTATGCTGCTGGCGGTACATACCCATTCCTATGCACGGTGCAATGAAAGTAAAGATATCATGGTTGGAAATTATGACGGAGAACCCGGAATAGTTTCTTACGATACCGAAAAACTTAGAGAAATAATTTCATATGATGACAGGTATGTTTATGTTGAGCGAGATGCCTTTGAGAATTTTTTAGAAGAAAATGATGCAGACGGAGAAATATGGATTGTTTTTGGCGGATTTTATAAACTGCCGGGTTTAGCTGGTGCAGCGGAAACTTGTATATATGAAAGAGGTTCAAGAGGCAGTATAGTACAGATTCCCTATGAAGGCATACGGGATAGCTGGTATATGGAACTGCTTAAATTGTTATAGGCGTAGCATGGAAACGAAATGGATTTCAAATAAATTTTATATCAAGGAGGACAAAATTATGGCAATGGAGATTACAAGCAATTACAGCAGCTATGCGGCACAGGGCATGGCGGACAACACAAAGAAAAGGGCAGAGAAGACATCGGAACCGGTTAAAACTAACAATACGGAAAGCACATCAGATTATTTAAGCAAATTGCAAAAGCAGGTTCCGTATATGACGCTTGAGGTTGGGAGCGGCCTGTCAATGGCCAGAGATAACAAAGTCAATACACTGGCTGTAAACCCTAAATTGCTGGAGAAGATGCAGAATGACCCGGAGAAGGCAAAGGAATATACACAGCGGTTGAAGGATATTGAAAATGCACAGAAATTTGTAGATGGGTATATGAAAGCCAAGGGATCTAAAACAAAATTTAGCCATTGGTATGTGGATGAAAATGGAAATTACTCACATATCGCCTATTATGAGCATGATAATACCTTCTATAAAAAACTTAGTGAGAAATCGCGGGAGAATATTGAAAAACATATTGAAAAAACAAGAGAAAAAGCGGCAGAAAAACAGAAAGAGTTTCAGGAAAAACTGGAAGAAAAGCGGACTGGACAGGAAGATGGAACAGCAACTCCGAATAAAGCAGAGCAGCTTTTAGAAGAAAAAATGTCTGCTTCCAAAGATGGCACGATTTATCTGAATGACACAGATATGAAAACAATTATCGAAGCTGTCCAGGAAGAGGATGCGGGCAAAACCACTGTGAAAGATCAGCCGCAGGTTGGTGCGAATCTGGATTTGAAGATATAAGAGGAGGCGAGGATATGAATATCAACAGTAACAATATGAAATGGTTTTCGGGATATTCCCTGATGAACAGGCTGTTTTCGCAGAAGAATGGAAATAAAACAAGTACATCTAGCCAGATGGGTGCTGCTATCAGCGGAGGGGTAAAGCATAAGCACAGCAATTTATACTATGATGAGAACGGTATTCCCTGGATGTCAAAAGAGCAGGCGGACAGATGTATATCGGGGAGAAGTGACTGGAAAAAAATTGTGTCTGTGTCAGATGAAGTAAAGGCAGAACTGGCAGAGGTGGTAAAACAGGATTTTATCAGCACCAATGGAAAGAGCATACCGGAAGGAACCAGGAGAAACGATGTCATCAATAAGTATTTAAACACTCTTCCTTCAAAACAGCGCAGTTCTGCTTCGTGGACATTGGACAGAATGGCAGGGGATTATGGAAGCCGTTTGGAGGCATTGGTAAAACAGAACAATCCGGGATGGAAACCGGGGGACGCTTTTGACACCAGTATTTTAGACCAGCTTGATGGGACGCTCGGCGGAGTGGATTTCAGGGCGTAAATTTGGAAATGGAGGATTTGATATGTCAGTAAATATAGAGGGAAATATAAGCCAGGCGGGTGCAGCAAGCGGATGGTATCAGAATAGCAGAGTGGCCAGTCCGCAGGAGAAGGAAAAGGATGCGCTGCAACCGAAGGCGGACAATGCGGTGAAGGTTTCCATTTCGCAGGAAGGCATTGAGAGCTATCGGAAACAGACCCGTGAAAAAGGGACATCGGGCAGAGTTATTGCAAAAGGGAATAAGGAGAGCGTTATAAGGCAGGCAAAACAGACGGCAAGCGCACTGGCCGCAAACGCCTATGGCGGTGAACTGGCCGGAGAATTGGAAAAGCTGAAAGGGCAGAGGACAGGAAGCGCATACGCCATTGCAGACCAGATGGAGGATTCCGTCAGGGCGTATGGCAACCTTTATGATGAAATCGTGCGGGGCTACCAGAACGGCACAAGGGAGCGTTATGTGGAGGATGAAAATTCAGAAACGGGTTTCCGTAAAATGACAATGGAAGAAGAATTAAGTGAGCTTGACCGGGCATTCCAGAAGATAGCGGACAGAGCGGATACCAAAGAAATGATAGAGGGCGAGTTTCAGAGGCTCAGAACTGAGGGAGGGAAGGGGCTTTCCACGAATGTCTCTAAAAAGCCGCAGGAGACAGATGGAGATGCCCCGGAAACAGCCGGAACGAAAATGAAAAGGCTGGCGCAGGAATGGAGGGATGCCTACAAGACTTCCGGTTCCAAGGAAAGCAGCATGGAGAAAGTGTTATCCATGCTGAATGGTATGTTTGGCATTCATAAAGAGGCGTAATTGGATATACACATATAATTTTTACACCCTATTCCGCAGAGGCGCATAAGGCTTTGCCTCTGCGGTCTGCCCGGAGGCGAGGGGGAGTGTATTTAAGGCAATGAACCGCTCGGACTTATTACGAGGGAGAGGGTGCGGTGCTGAATGACAGAGGGGCCGCAATAATAAAAATAATTGGGGATTTGAATCATGAGCATAAACGGAATAGGGGCGGGATATCCCGCATGGCGTGATATGGGAAAGGCACAGAGGAATGGTTCGGGAACGGGCTTCGCGGGCAGGATGGCGGATGCAGATGCGGCAGGGAGCAGTTCTCCCATCAGAAACAGCATGAGGGCGGCGGGGCAGACTTCGGTGCTGGATGCGTACCGTGCATCGGCGGCATCCGGGGTACGCAATGTGAAGCCTGCCTATGAAACATACGAATCCGAGAATTACAGGATTGTGCCGGACAACGAGGCGGGGTGTTTCGATATTTACAATAAACAGGGAGAAAGGATAGACGCTTTTGACTATTCTGACATCAAGGTCAGGCAGGACAGCCAGACAGGAAAGCAGTTCCTGATCTCGGAGCATGGAACCATGAGCTATGATGCTATGGTATTGGACGGCGAGCTGAAAGACGCCCTGCAGGATGTCATGGGCGTGGAAACGCTGGAAACGGAGGAACTGTCCGGTTTCATATTAAAGACCCATTCCGGCACTGGCATACAGTATCTTGTGTGGGATGGCGAGGAAGGCCGTTGGGGAAAAGTCCTTTTGCAGAGCGAGGCAGACAGGGAAAGGTATGAGACCCTTGCGGAGACCTACTTCAATAAATATCCCAACCTGATCCACGATAAGAACGCCGCATACATATGGGCTGATCTGGAGATAAAGGGGCTGGCGCCGCATACGAAGGATGGCATTGTCTCTATGGGCTTTAACGGGATGTCCTATAATGACAATACAGATTATAAGAACAACTGGAGCGTCCTGTTTTCGGAAAATACCTATAAGGCGGTTTTCGTTTGGCTGCAAAACAACAGGGGCAGCATTGAAGAAATGCAGAAGTTCGCCACATGGCAGGATGTGTTTAACAACATTGGCAGCTGGTATGACCGCATATGGTCTGATGAAGAAGAAAAGCAGGGGTATCTGAATAACTGATAAGCCACAGCCTGACAGGACAGGCATCCCCGGTTTTCCGGCAGATCGGGGAAATTGGGGAGAGGGAGTAGCTTCATGTTTTTGGAGAAGGAGGCATTATGAAAAGAGGCAACAAAAAAGATAAAGTGTCTTATTATGTTGGCTGGGGTATAGCTTACGGAACATTTGCTGGAGGAATGTTTAGCATTTTACTTCTTGAGCATTTGTTAATTGTTCTTTTCATGGGAAGTGCTTTCGGAGCGGTGATAGGCGCGATTTTTGGGAAAATGAAAACACAGTATGCAAAAGACTAACAGTAGCATATCCCCAATAAGCCACAGCCTGACAAGGCAGGGCAGGCATCCCCAACGTTCAGGCAGATAGGTGAATCGGGGAGCAGAAAATTTTGTTAATCAAAATGTATGTATGGGAGGTTCATAATGAGAAAACAAGACAAAATACTAAAAATAATTTGGTGGGTGTATATTGCCTTATTGTTGGTCTTTGTCGTTGTTAAGTTCAAAGGTTCATTTTATGAATTAACTGATAGGATTAGTACCTATTCAATGCAAGGTTCAATAAACTATAATCTTATTCCATTCAGGAGTATGTCCACTCAGATCAAGTACATTACCCAGTGGTGGGCATTAAAAAACTTATTGGGAAATATAATTCCATTTATCCCGTTTGGCTTTCTTTTGCCTATTGCATACAAAAAATTCAGTTCAACGATAAGTGTTTTCTTTACTGGCCTAGCTTCGATACTGTTAATAGAGATTTTTCAATTCCTTACTAAACTTGGTACTTTTGATGTTGATGATATTATTCTTAATATGATAGGAATTGTTTGCGGGTATTTGATGTTTTTGGTCATTAAACGTTTTTGTGTAAGAGAGAAAGGGCTATGAACGATACTGCATTGTAAAAACTGTTATGGATTTTGGGAAAATCGGGGGAGCAGGAGTGGCTTTGATAAAATGAAAGGGTGGAGAGGAAGTATGAAAAAATGTATCATGTTAGTCTTTATATTGACAGTAGGTATGTTTAGTCTCGTTGGTTGTGGGGATAAGACAGCTAAAAGCAATGTTTCAGATGCAGATGGAGCGTATTTCAGTAACAATGAAGAAAAAAAACAATTTACTGAAATTATTACAGCTTCTGGTGAGACGATTGGTATCATTGACAATAATAAAGAAATAGAAAGGTTCGTAAAACAACTGGATATTGAATCCTGGAATGATATGGAACAGCTGCCTGAAGATATAGACCTGGTATATAGCTATATATCATATGAGGTAATTGATGAACCTATATTTTTACAGGATGGAAAACAGTTAGTTAATAAGAGTACCTTAGAATTTTATATTTCACAGAAAGGTGAATATATTATACGAGATTATAATCAGGAAATAGAAGCAATAGCCAGAATATCAGAAAAGGCGGGACAGTTTCTTAATGCGCCGGAAGACTTAGACCTAAATAAGAATATAACAGCGAAGGATATACTGGATGGGTGGGGACTTGATTTTTATGTGCCAAATAGTGATATTGAAAGTGATATTGAAAAAACAGATGATATAGAGAATGCCCGATATTATATAGGTGAAACATCCTTTACAGAAGAGGAACTACGCAAGACTTCTAAAGAGCAGAAGATACAGTTTTACGGAGCAGACAAAAACACGTTGCTGAATGAAATAGACGATATTTCTGAAATAGCGCAATATCTTAACGGGTTGGCTTTGGATCAGTGGGAATATGCAGATGATGCACCAAATCCAGAAGAAGTTGAATGCCAAATTGTCAGATTTATGTTATCAAGGCATAGTAATGAAAAAGAGTTAAAAGAAATGGATACCCAGATACTTTATAAAAGCGATGGTAATTACTATATTGAGGAAATAATTCCGGGTGAATATAGTGATCGGGGAGATTCTATAACACATTATCAAGTGTCAGAGGAGATAGCAAAATATATCTTATCATATTTAGAATAGGTAAAATATATAGAATGCATTGTTTCTTTTCTGTTTTTTGGCTAAGTGATAATGGTAAATTTCTCAAACAAGATTCGAAATGGATATAGCAGGAATAGCAAAAAGCTATCAGACATACAGCCACAAGACGGGAAAGACATCATCCCAAAAGGAATGGAAGCTGTCCCAGGAAGACCTGGCTGGATTCATCAAGAAAATTCGTTCCATAAATCCTAATGCAACGCAAATTTTCGTAACTGCAACGATTAGTTGACACCAATTAAATAGCTGTTGGTGGTATGCAACTAACAAATTATTCTATTATGTTCACAAGGAGGTAATTAACATGGACATAATGGAAAATATGCAAATGGAGGTGATGAACATGGACATATCGGAAAGGCTCCAAGAGCTGCGTAAGAAAGAAGGCTATTCACAGGAGCAAGTTGCCGAGATGTTAGGACTTTCCAGGCAGGCAATTTCCAAATGGGAAAGTGGACAGGGAAAGCCGGAAATTGACAATATCATTAAACTAACAGAAATTTACCATGTAAGTGCAGATTATATTCTGTTAGGTACTGAAAAAGTATCTGTTCCAGTGCCGGAAAAGAAGGAATTGAGCCAAGAATACAAAAAAGCAATAGGCATAATTGCCATAATAGCGGCAACAGCAATAGTTACAGTGCTATTTATTACTGCATTAGGCTTGCTTTCACGATTAGGAATTTAGGAGGAAAAATTATGGAGCGAACAGGCAGGATTTCAAAGTTGTTTCTTATTATTCTTATGTTTAGCATGATTGCTATAACAATGAGTGGCTGTGTTTATGCTAATAACAAGAATTGGGACGACATGACACCCGAAGAACAAGAAGAAGTACGGCAAAATTTTGAGGAGGAACGTAAAGAACTGGAAGAGGATTTCCCGAGTGATAGTGTGGAGGGTAAATTTACATCATATATTCTTGACAAGGTTGAGGAAGGTATTGAAGATTAGTGAGGCGGACGAGGGGTGGCTGCGCCTCCTGTTCGGGGAGCCGTATGAAGTCAAGTTCCAGCCGGAAGATACGGGTTCTGCCATCCATGTATATGACGGAAACGGTGACGAGATACTGACCTACACGACGGGCGTGGGCTGGCATGAGAAGGAATCGAAAGCGGAGACGCAGGTACACGGGACTTTGAAGGCCGCCTACTATGATGCGTTCCGGGCGGCAAGGCAGGAGATAAATGCTGGTGTTGCCGGAATGGAAATGCAGGGCGGATTTGATGCGAGGGCATAGGTGGATATAGAATTTGGAAACCTGAAAATGCGCCATTCATGATAAAAAGATATGACAACCATACTGGAGGTGAATGCAGCCATTGTAACCCTTTTAAGCGGCTTTGCAAAGCTGGAAGATGAAATATTCCATTTATATAGAAGGCAGTTACAGTCGGAAATGAAAAAATAGAATCTCTTTAAGCCCACCAAATAAAAAAAACGGCGTCTTTGGTGGGTGTGATTTGGCACGCCTAAATAGCAGAAGCATAGATTTCCCTTCAAACCCGTTTTGAGTTTGGAGGCATTTTTTGTTTGTAAGTAGTAGCTTTTATTTTCATATGCTTTACTGGGGCTGGGTGGATTATCTGATAATAAAAATCCCCGTCAGCACATGGGAGCTTTATGATTTAAAAATAGAAGCCAAAAATCAACATAATAAAATTAAATTCTCCACAAACCGTAGAGGTGTGACAGCCTCTGCGGTTTTTCTTTTGTCGTTTTTTGTAAGAACACGCTGTAAGGCTGTTTTGGGTATCGGCTGCCGCTCACCGCCTGCCAATCTGGATTTTTAACAAAAAATTCAGATTGGAGGAAAGGAATATGGAGGGTAACCGCCCAAAAAGAAGAAAGGATAAGTATAATCCTTATAATATATACGAAAAGGACAAGCATTATTACATTTCATTTAAAGACGGACAAGGAGCTTTACATAAACTGGAAATCAGCAGGGCATTGTATGACACGTTTGATTCATTTGAATTAGATGATCTGGTGTATCTCAACGTAGTGGACAGGCATATTGAGCAGTCCGAGGTATGGGAAGCGACTTTGAATGTGAGGGCAGTAGAAAAGCCGGAGAGCATAGAAGAAGTCGTGCTGAAAAAGATTCAGATTGAGGCATTACATACAGCAATGAAAACATTGCCGGAAATGCAGCGTCGCAGGATGCAGTTATATTATTTTGAGGGCATGACCTATGAGCAGATAGCAAAAAAGGAAGGCTGTACGAAAATGCCAGTCAAGCGTTCCATTGAGGCTGCTGTTGAACGTCTGAAAAAAGAATTGAAAAAAATTTAAAATCAGGTAGCTACTTTTTGCGTTTAAGTGAGGAAACAGGTGAGGGAGATAAAAAATCCCTTGCCTGTTTTCCGTTTTGCGGTGAATGGGTTTGTACCATGAAAATTTCATACCCATTCACCAAGCACATTCCTGTTGTTATCGTGATGAGCGTAAGCCACGTTAGCAGGTACGCCATGAGCTGGATGGGGATAAAAGCAGCGGAATCGCACAGACAGAAAGAAAATGGTTTGCGGCTGTCCTATCCCCATCTAAGGAGCGGGAAATACCGGGCTATAACTACCAGTTTGCTACTGATAGGGCGATAACAGGCAGCAGGGACAATGATACTCCCGTCCAGTCACAAGTCGAGCGTTAGAAGCGTCGCAACAAATGAGGGCGGCTCCGGGCGATCCCCGGAGGGGTGCGAATCCCGTGGAACTGGCCAGCAGCCAGTCGTTTGGTGACTTCCCTTGTGTTTCATAACGCAATATGCCGGGGTGTCGGGGACAAATAGGCATTACTTATAGATTTGTGGAGGATAAAAAATATGTTAGGCAGAATATACCGGGGAGAGATGTATTATGCAGACTTAAACCCCGTGGTAGGTTCAGAGCAGGGCGGATACCGCCCTGTTCTCATTATCCAGAACAATACCGGGAATTACCACAGCCCTACCGTGATTGTGGCGGCAATGTCAGGAAAGATCAGCGAAAAGCCTGATTTGCCCACACACCATAAGGTGAAATCATACGCAGGGCTGAAAGAAGAATCCCTTGTGCTTCTGGAGCAGTTACGGACGATTGATAAAAAGCGTTTGCAGGAATATATCGGGCGGCTGAACCGGGCAGATATGGAACAGGTAGACCGCTGCCTTGCTGTAAGCCTTGAGCTGTGTGTTGGCAGTGAAGCCGGACAGCGACCTTGAAAAAGCGGCAGGGCGGGCAGGAATTGTCTGCCCCTGCGCTACATAGGGAGGGAAAGGAGGCATATTATGAGGTCAGCAGAACAGCAGAGGATGGAAAAGGAGATAAACGGCTGCCAGATTACTTTGTCTTTTTCGGCAAAGCCAGTGGACGGGGTAATGGATAAGATACAGTCTATTTTATCAAAAGCATATGATGAGCGGGTGCAGAATGAACTGATGGATATGATTGGCTTAGAGCTTCCTTGCAGGTGACAAGCCTTGCGGGTGACACTATAAATTTCAAAATCGCACATTTGCGGTTGAAAGAGTTCCTTCCTATAATAATGGCACAGGCGGATAGCCGCCAGCGAACCTTGAAAATTCCATATAGTGCATCCCGTATGAAATTTTTATTACGGGAGGATATAGCCAATGAAAAGAGTTTACACTTTATACAGAGTTTCCACAAAGAAGCAGGTAAACATCAGCGAGAACCATGACAACGACATCCCCATGCAGCGGGGAGCCTGCAAGGAATTTGTAAAATACAGGCAGGATTGGGAAATCGTAAAAGAATATGAGGAAAAAGGCGTCTCCGGCTTTAAGGTGTCCGCCAAGAACCGTGACGCAATCATTGATTTGCAGGAAGCGGCACTGAACAAGGAATTTGACGTGCTGCTGGTGTTCATGTTTGACCGTATCGGACGAATTGATGACGAAACACCATTTATTGTAGAATGGTTTGTCAAGACAGCGGGCGTTGAAGTGTGGAGCGTGAAAGAAGGCGAGCAGAGATTTGAAACGCACGTTGACAAGCTGACAAATTATATCCGGTTCTGGCAGGCGTCCGGCGAGAGCGAAAAGACTTCCATCCGAATCAAGACCAGAATCCAGCAGTTGAAATTAGACGGACTATATACGGGCGGGGCATTGCCCTATGGATACCGGATCGTGCCGAGTGGGATGAAAAACCGGAAAGGGCAGGAGCTGAAGAAATATGAAATCGACCTTGAGCAGTATGTAGTGTACCGGAAAATTGTTGAAAAGACAATCAACAACGGCACAGGCAGTTATGTCATGGCGCATTTCCTGAACGACCAGGGATATAAGACAGCCAACGGGAAAAAATTTACCAGCAAGTCGATTCTGCGGATACTGTCAGCGTCACTTCCGAGGGGTTGTACCAGTGAGGGCGAAACTTCGGAAGCATTGCAGCGATTAAGGATTATCAGTGACGAAGAAGCAGTAAGGATTGACGAGATTCTGAAACAGCGGGCGCAAGTCGATGAAGAAAAACGCCAGCTTGCCATACGGACAAAGGGTGAGGCGATGTTGTCCGGCAATATCTTCTGCCAGCATTGTGGCGGGAGGATAACCACCACCCACCATAAAGACCATTATTTCCGTAAGGACGGGAGCGAATATCTGAAAGATGTATTGAAGTACCGCTGTTACCACAAGGCGAACAAACTTTGTGAGTGCGATGGGCAGACAAACTACATTGCCGCAAAGGTTGATGAAACAGTCAGCCAGATTATGCGTCAGGTATTTGAGGGCATGGACGGTGCGCCGGAAGAAGAAAAGTACAAGGAAATCCTGAAAAAACAGCAGGCGGCACATACCGCCAGCAGACGGAAAACCGTGTTTGAACTGGACAAAGATAAAAAGCAGTTGGAAGTCTTGCAGCGTGAGATTGGAAAAACACTGTTGGGAGAAAGCCTATATTCACCGGAAGATTTGAAAGAGGCAATCAATGTGGTAAAGATAAGAATTGCAGACAGTGAAGAACGTCTGGAAAAGCTGGACAGCGATATGAACCAGAAGAAAGAGATGGTAGAAGCCATCCTGCCAGCCTACCGCCGCTTTAAGAGCTGGGCAGAGGAATTTGACACGGCGGACTTAGAGCAGAAAAAAATGATTGCCTGCCAGTTGTTCGACCGGATTGAGCTGGGGAAAGATTATAACATTATCATGCACATGAATGTTACCTACCAGCAGTTTTGTTCAGAGTGGAAATCGAAAAACAGCAGTCAGGTTACAGCTTGATGATGATATAAAAGTGTGCTTTTCATTGAGCAGAGGCATTATGAGTGTATCCTTGTTGCATATATACAAAATGCAAGTTGATATGGAAAGCACAATACACAAAATTTCCCAAAAATCAAAAAACTGCTTGCAAAAGTTACGAAATCATGATAACATAAACAAGTCGTGAGAACGACATTGAGAAAGAATATTTCTCCCACTCTTATCGGTGTGCGAGCGCACCCGTTGGTAGAGCACACGGCTGTTAACCGTGGGGTTGTTGGTTCGAGCCCAACTCGGGGAGTTTGAAAAGTCCTGTAAACATCAGCGTTTGCAGGATTTTTTGTTATCAATCATTTCATTTTAAAAATAAAAAAGCAAGGTTCCATGCGCAATGCGATTGTGAACCGAAAACAAATACTTATCAATACATATCTACGGGATGCACAGAAATTGTTCGTGCTATCCGTCAAGACCTCATACATATCTGTATGGGGTTTTTGTTTTCCCCACATAACATATTATAAGACTGATATTTGTCAGTTGATTATAGAAAATATTTTTTCTGTTACATAGCCGATTGATTTTCAAAACGAGAATCAGTCGGTTTTTTTATTGCCCAAAACCCATACATAGCCATTCTGTATTATGCAGAGTGGCTATTAAATTTTTCAGGAAAGGAGGTAAACCGTGATGTCTAAATGTAAGGTAATCGCCCTTGCAAACCAGAAAGGCGGAACGGGCAAGACCACGACTGCCGTAAACTTAGGGATAGGGCTTGCAAACGAGGGAAAGAGGGTGCTGCTTGTGGACGCTGATCCGCAGGGGGATTTGACAACCTCTTTGGGTTGGGCAGACCAGGACAATCTTTCTGTCACGCTGGCAACGCAGATGGAAAAGATTATCCGTGACGAACCGATGGAAGTGGGCGAAGGGATTTTACACCATGACGAGGGTGTAGACCTGATTCCGGCGAATATCGAGCTGTCAGGCATGGAAATCATGCTTGTAAACGCCATGAGCAGGGAGTTCACCATGAAATCCTATCTTAGCGGGTTGAAAAAGGATTATGACTATATCCTGATTGACTGTATGCCGAGTCTGGGTATGCTCACCATCAATGCGCTTGCGGCGGCGGACAGCGTGATTGTCCCGGTGCAGGCGCATTATCTGCCTTTAAAGGGAATGACACAGCTTATGAAAACCATAGGAAAGGTACAGAGGCAGATTAACCCCGGACTAAAGGTAGATGGCGTGTTATTGACGCTGGCAGATATGCGGACGAACCTTGCCCGTGCCACAGCCGACAATCTAAGGCAGAATTATGGGAGGGTAATCAAAGTGTACCAGACGGTCATCCCCGTTGCGGTGAAAGCGGCGGAAACCAGCGCCGCAGGGCAGAGTATTTACAGCTATGACAGGAACGGTGCGGCGGCAAAGGCTTATGGAGCATTTACGAGGGAGGTGATACGCAGTGGCGAAAGAGATAAAAATGCCGCTTCCCTCAGCCGCTGACCTGTTCAGCACGCAGGAGGAACGGGACAACGAAAGCCGGGAATCCGTCAGGGAAATCCCATTAGAGGAAATCAGCGATTTTCCCAACCACCCGTTTAAGGTGAAGATGGACGAAAGCATGGCGGATATGGCGGAGAGCGTAAAGCAGTATGGCGTTCTGGTGCCTGCCCTTGTCCGGGAAAAGCCGGAGGGCGGTTATGAAATGATAGCTGGACACAGGCGTAAAATGGCAAGCGAGCTTGCAGAAAAAAAGGAGATACCGTGCATTGTCCGTAACCTCACAGATGATGAAGCCATTATAATTATGGTAGATTCCAACCTGCAAAGGGAGCAGATACTACCGTCAGAAAAAGCGTTTGCCTACAAGATGAAATTAGCGGCTATGAATAGGCAGGGACAGCGTACTGATTTAACTTCTGTCCCACTGGGACAGAAGTTGGGAAAAACGTCAAGAGAGCTTTTGGCAGAAAAATCACCAGACAGCAATACCCAAATTCAGCGATATATCCGTTTAACCGAGCTAATCACACCGATATTGGATATGGTTGACAGTGGTAAAATCGCCATACGTCCAGCGGTAGAGTTGTCTTACCTGCCGAAAGAGCAACAGACAGTCCTGCTTGACACCATGCAGTTAGAGGACTGTACACCGAGCCATGCGCAGGCAATTAAAATGCGTAAATTTGCAGACGAGGGGAGGCTGAATGAGGACGTCATCCTCTCTATTTTATCAGAGGAAAAGGGGAACCAGAAGGAACAGTTTCGTATGCCAAAAGAGCGTATCAGTAAATATTTTTCACCGGGGACGCCTGCGAAACAGATGGAAGATACGATTGTAAAGGCATTGGAGCTGTACCGGAAACGGGAGCGGGGCAAGGACAGGGAACGGTAACATTGAGGCTTTCCACCGTGGGGCAACTATGCCCTTTTGCGGATAGCCTTTTTCACCGTTTCCCCCTTCCCACACCCTACCCCTTTTTTGTTACCAGCCGAATACCAGCCGAAAAAACAATAAGGAGCCGGTGGCTATCCTTTTTCTGGCTGGCACAACAGAACCAACAGTTTACTAACCCTGCACATTGCAGGGATTTTTTTATGCCAAAAAATAAAATGGAGGTAAGTAGATTGAAGAAGTTAAAAGAAAGATTGAAAAGAGGGCTTGCCCTGATGATTGCGGCGGCATCCATTGTTTCCGTGCTTCCGTCCATGAATGTGTCGGCGGCGTCCCAAACAGCGAAGATTACCTTTGCGTACTGCCATGACGGGGCAGGCAACGCCATCCGTTACCAGCAGACCGTCACCCACGACGGGAGGGTATGCGGAGAGGCGGGGGAGGCAAGAACCCGTATCTATGCGGACGGGGAGCCTGCCTTCTGTATCCAGCCGGGCGTGTCGCTGCATACCGGGAACACATTGCAGGCAAATGCGTCCGAAACATGGAACGCCTTAAGCGGGAGCCAGAGGGACGCCGTGAACCTTGCGCTTCTGTACGGTTTGATGTGGTATAAAAAAAGTTGACAGCCCATTCTCAAGGATTTGAGATATAATCAAGAGAATAAGGAGTGAACAAAAATGGCAGAAAACAGGCAATACGACCATGAATACAAAGTACAGGCAGTGAA
>NZ_JANJZD010000020.1 GCF_024623325.1 Acetatifactor muris | reverse complement strand
TTGTCAAATGCTCCGATAACTTCCTGCTGTTCCAGTCTATTAAGTCTTTCTATGATGACCTGATACTCTGCTTTTAATTCTTCCAGCTTCTGCTCATTACTATTATACTCTGGAAAACTTTTCTCATGTGCAAAAATATAAAACGGAATCAGCATCAGCAGGCGTTTTTCAAAAATATCGTCAATCGAATACGTCTGTACTTTCATAATCGGCACATCGTATCGCACGGTTCCACCCGGTGTAACTATCACATATTTCATTTTGTCCGGTGTCTTTTTATAGGTCCGAAGATACAGCACTGCTGTATTGGGGAATGTCACTGTCAGTGTTTCCTCTGTAACCTCTCCCGCATCAAGCGCGATCTGCGCATCATACTCAAAAAGTCTTATCGTAATTTTCCCATCCGGATAGCTGCTCTCGCATTCAATATGGTATTTTTTCTGTATCCTTCCCAAAATTGTAAAATTAGTATCTGTTATCCGTTCTTTATCTGCTTCATCCTGTCGGTCTATAAAATGTTCATTGGGAAAAAACTGTATTTCTTCTTCCCCAGTATATGTCTCCCCGAAAATCTCATTGATTACAGGAATAATCAATTTCCGGCAATCATTTAAAATTGTCCGGAATGCCCCGTCATATATATTTGCCATCTGTTTTCCTTTCTCAGGTTGTGACTTCATCATATCATTTTTCTGCTGCAAATTCAAGAACTACCTGTCTTTATACCCCTCTTCTGCTGCCTGACAGTTACTTTCCACACCCACTCCCCGAACTTACAGACAACAGCGGAAAATACCGTACCGAGAGCCTTTCCCACATTTAGTTTCTCACCACAGTATTTCAGACAACTGTCCGCTTATCTGATATCATACACGCTGCGCACTCTCAGGCCCACAGGCTCTCCACCCAGAATCTTCACCTGCTTCTCCCCTGCATTCATATCGAAATAATTATCCGCAAGCAGTAAATCGTTCGCCACATTCAGATGAATAGATTTCTTCACTTCGTAAGGTTCCGCATTGGGATTGGCATCCTGGGTCAGCACGCCCTCCTCCGCACAGGACAACAGAATCGGTGCAAAACACCGTTTCTCATAATAATAAAGCGCCTTCCAGCGGCCGCAGTAATCAATGGAAGACCAGCTCGCCACCGGCCAGCAGTCGTTTAGCTGCCATACCACCATTCCCATGCCATACATCCCAGTAATGCACGTCTCCCCTGTTTTCGTCATTGGGAGCATCGAAAGCATCACCTGACGAAGGACTGGCAGGCCAGTAAAAGGTGTTTGGGTCATATTATTCAGATAAATGTCCGCCACTGTGTCAGTCCCGTCAAAATGAAGAAGTACCTTCTCCTGAGAAAGAATCTCCTCCGGCGCATCGAAGTCTGTAAGATATATAAAATCATTGTATCTTATATCCGTATATCACTGTTCTCCTGTTCTTACTATATCGCTACCCTTTTCTCTTTTCAACAGCATTTTCCTGCCGGGACCAGGCAAAGACATCAAAATTCTGCACTTCTGTAAGCTGTTTCGCAGTTCCACTCCCTTGACATCAGATAAAATTGCAGATATACTTTACCTGTCAATGGGGATGCAGATAAAAAGAAAGCGAAAGTCAGGCCGCTACAAAAGTGCAGCCGTAGAAAGGATAAGACATGGATTTGAAAAAATTTGTGAGCAAAGCCGCACCTCTCGGTGTTCTCGGAGTCAGGATTTCTCAAAACGACGAACTGAAAGCCCAATGGCACAGAGAGGAAGAATGCCGCCGCAATGTCTATTCTGCCTCGAAAAGCTTCACCTCCTGCGCGGTAGGATTCGCCGTTCAGGAAGGTCTCCTGTCCCTGGATGAGAAGCTTATCGACGTTTTCTCCCGGGAACTTCCCGAAATCGTCAGTGAACATCTGGCCAAAGCCACTGTCCGCGATCTGCTGACCATGTGTCTGGGGCAGGAAGCAGGCGGTCTCATGGGAACACAACGTCCTCTTTATGAAGAAGATGACTGGGTGAGGCTTTCTCTGTCCATTCCTTTTACCCATGCGCCGGGCAGCCGTTTTGTCTATAACAACGTAGGCCCCTATCTGGCCGGAATTCTGGTCCAGAGACGGGCAGGCTGTGACCTGGTATCCTACCTGACTCCCCGGCTGTTTACTCATCTGAACATCAAACGCCCCATGTGGGAAACGGATCCTCTGGGCAATACCTTCGGAGCCGGCGGACTGTTCCTGACCTTATCGGAACTGCATAAATTCGGTCTCTTCTACCTGAACAGGGGCCGTTGGAACGGAAAGCAGCTGCTCTCCCCCGAATGGATCGCGGAAAGCACAAAACCGCAGTCAGATCCTCGATATGGGTATCTGTTCTGGCGGGGAGAATACAATTCTTTCCGTGCAGACGGAAAATATTGTCAGTTATCCATCGTTCTGCCCGATCAGGCCGCTGTTATTTCCCTGGTGGCAGAATGCCGGAAAGGCGAGGAACTGATGCGGGCTGTCTATGATGAACTGTGCGGACAATTATAAGGCACGCATTTTTACCGCGTGCCTTCTGAAAATCCTTCGACCTGTATCAGACATTCCTTTCCCTGAAACGCTGCTCCATAACAGAGAATCGTTTTATATCCTTCCAGCTGAAGCTGTTTTGTATACTGATTTTCAATAATCTGTTTCAATGCTTCTTCGCATTCCTTTTTCAGATTCGAGCTTTTCTTTCCTGACCACTTAACTTCTATGACAAGTGCTCTTCTGCAGCGCTGATCCCGCACGATGATATCCGCACGCCCTGTTCCCTGCTCTGAATTGGACTTTACATCATACCCGACTCCAGAGAACAGCCCCGTTACAAACGCATGGTAGTAATCTTCTTTATAGTCAAAATAACTGATAGTGCCAAACAGAATATCCGAAATATCCTGTGTCAGATTTTCATCTTTCCCCTCCCACCAGTTTTGGAAGAACTCACGTCTGTCTTCTGTCCGCACCTTTTCCTCAAACCATTGCTTCACCGTCAGTCCAAAAACGGACTTTACCTCTTCATTTGGAATGCATAATGCCATACTGTCCTCAGCAACATTCGAATCATTTGCGTTTTCCTGAGGCTGTGCCTGTGTCAGATACCCTGTCAGGTATAAAATGCTCCAGATATTATCTTCCGAAGAATGGGCGATATCGTATGTCAAATCCTCTCTGACTGCCTCCCGAATCACACCGCCCCCCAAAAGAATCTCAAATTTTCTGCCCACATTCATGCCAGGCAATTCAATAAACTTTCTAATGATATTATTGTGGCTGGTATCCAGCCAATGGTTTCCCGGCCTTGCCTGTTTGTCCTCCATCAGTGCACGCACGTGGTTAATCACATCCCACGGGCAATAAACCTCTCTTCCGCCGAAACGATATCCGTCATACCACCTCTTCATTTCCGGCAGTTCCGGCATATAACCTGCGTCGGCCAGCAACCTACACACTTCCTTTTCTGTAAAACCAAAATATCTGTTATACCGTCTGTCTGATATAGAATTGGAAATGAAATTATTGGAACCGGTAAAAATACTTTCTTTCGCAAGTCTCATGCAACCGGTAACCACCGCAAACTGAAGCGCCAGGTTTGTCTTCCAGGCCATACCCAAAAGCCTTTTCACCACATTCAGCATATCCCTGTAGTACCCATTGTCGCTGGCTTTTGCCAGAGGAACATCATATTCATCGATCAGAAGAATCACATTTCTCCCATAGTGTGCTTTCATCATGCAGGTTAAAATATGCAGTGCGCTCTGTGTATCTGTATCCGACCCACTGCGATTCTTCAACTTCGCAAAAGAGATCCTGTCCGCACTATCCACATTCTCGCTGTCCCCCAGATAGGCATGTTCGATGCACAGAGAAGAAATCGCGTACTTTAACATATCATGTGCATTCTCAAAATTGTCTCCATCCACATCCTTCAGCGTCAGAAAAAGCACCGGCCACTGATTCATCCATTTATCACAGAATTCCCTGTCTGCAGTAATTTCCAGCCCCTCAAAAATCTCCCGGCTGTCCCTGCGAATATCAAAAAAAGCGGCAAGCATACTCATGATTAATGTCTTGCCGAAACGTCTTGGCCGCGTTATCAGATTAACTTCAAAAGTTTCATTTAACAGTTCTCTTATGAACGCAGTCTTATCAATATAATAGCAGTTACTTATACGAACCTTTTCGAAGTCATCCATCCCATATGGCAGATTTACATAAGACATGCGGCACGCTCCTTTTCATAATAGTACTGTTTGCTCAATTTACTTTTATACTACACTACTCCTTCTGCAATTTCCAGTACTTTCATCTATTTACTTTTCTCCTTGAAATAATGACGCTTTTTCTCCCCGATTTTCTCTCAAAGATTCCACCTTGTTATATTTTTGCCCTCCGATATACAAATCACCCCAAATATACTCATTCCCAGCAATGAGAGAATCCCTGCCAGGTATACATGCCAGGGCGAATATAACATTTCTATCTCGTGTTCCCCTTCTGTCAGCTCCACCCCGATGAATGCATCGAAAATTAACTTTATTTCCGCCTCTTTCCCATCCACATATAATAGTTCTGTATTCTCCTGAATACAGAAAAAGCAGAGAAGCAAGCCTGAATCTCCTCGCATTTCTCTGCTTTATAACCACAATATAAAATTTTCCTCATTATCGTTTTACACTGTCTGAAATCCTGCAAGCTGCTCTACTTCTGCAACACTAAGCTCTGTATCTTCTGCAATCTCCTCAACTGTAAGTTTTCCTCTCTTCAATAGCTTCAGCGCCGTCAGCTTTTTGGTTTCGCTAATCCCCTGACTCTTTCCTTCCTTTATTCCCTGCATTAAAATAGTTCTTGCTTCTGTTTCAATCAACGCTCCGCTCATCATATCACCTACGCCTTTCCGCACATTCTCATACTTCTGTGCAATTTCTTTAATCACATCATTGGAAAGTTCTATAATCGTCCGCTTGTCAAATGCTCCGATAACTTCCTGCTGTTCCAGTCTATTAAGTCTTTCTATGATGACCTGATACTCTGCTTTTAATTCTTCCAGCTTCTGCTCATTACTATTATACTCTGGAAAACTTTTCTCATGTGCAAAAATATAAAACGGAATCAGCATCAGCAGGCGTTTTTCAAAAATATCGTCAATCGAATACGTCTGTACTTTCATAATCGGTACATCGTATCGCACGGTTCCACCCGGTGTAACTATCACATATTTCTATTGGTGTCGCTCAATATAAATCAAACCCCATATGGCGCATTAATTTCCCGTCTTTTAGAAATACACCAAAATCTTCTCTTAAATAACTTCCCTCCCACATTTTGTAGCGTCGCTGGTAATTATTATAGGTTATAGTATACAGCAAAAGCTGACGGTCAGTTTGGCTTAATTCTATCACTTCCATATTATATTTCTTCCTCATGGTTTCCACGCAGAAGCAGGACATTTGGCGGACACTGTTCCAGCCACTTTAACATCTCATAGCTTTGCTTTCCCCTGTCGATATAATCCCCCGCCAGAATCAAGTTGTCCGATTCTGAAAAGCGGATTTTTTCGAGCATGGAGAGGAACTCATTGCAGCATCCGTGGATGTCGCTGATAACATATGTACTCATTTTGCTTCTCCTCCATTATAGTCACAGGGCGCCAGCTGTAGTTCCCCTTCATTTGGATTTCGTGTGACAATTAAAAATGTATACACAAATTCCGATTGTGATTTGATGATTTTAAGGAAAATATTAGCTGTTATATTTTGATATTAAATTTTCCGCTAACCCTTGAAAACACTAAGTTTATCGCAGGTGAGCTTTCCCTTATAGTTTCCCTTGTATTATATCTTCTCACAGGGTATTACGAACCCTAATGAGGAAAACAAAATCACATAAAACATTATAACACGAAATATATGGAAATTGGTAAACTGATTGAAATGCTTTCAAAAACTCAATGAAAAGAGGACAGATAAAATGAATATGATTTACGCAACATACAATATCCACCATAACAGCATTGACATATATACTTATGCAGGCTACTTTTTACGGATAGACTGCAATAAAGCAGAAGAAGGATTGAAAACTACTCCCTGCTCTGAATGTGCCTTAAATGCTCTGACAATAGATGAACCACTTGAATATGCAAGATTGTATCTTGAAGGAAATATGCAGATGTGGGTGGATGCGGAAGACAGCCTTGAACTGTGGTAATTTTAATTCCCCCGAATTCGGGGGAATTAAATCACTTCAAAATCTTTGTAGTCTGTTCTTCCAAAATAGACATCTGATGTATGGCAATCTTGTTAAGCTTTATTAAGCGTTCTTTCTGGTTCAGCCCATCTTCAATCAACACCGCATTAATGTTTTCCATATTTGACAGGCATATCAATTCATTTATGCTCGCATAATCCCTGATATTGCCCTTTTTATCAGGATTTTTATCCCGCCATTGCTTTGCTGTCATACCAAATAAAGCCATATTCAGCACGTCAGCCTCCGAAGCGTAGATGATAGAAGTCTGCTGCGGCGTAAGTTCCGGTGGAATAAGATTGACCTTAATCGCATCAGTATGTATCCGATAATTAATTTTTGCCAATTCCCTTTTGGCACTCCATCCAAGCAGAGCCTGTTCTTCTTTCTTTAGCCGTTCAAATTCCTTGATAAGATATAATTTGAATTGTGGAGATACCCAGCTTGCAAACTCAAATGCAATATCTTTATATGCGTATGTCCCTCCATACCGTCCTGCCTTTGCCACAATACCCTTTGAATTTGTGCGGGAAACCCACTGCTTAACCGACATAATAAAGCGGTTTAATCCCGCTTCCAGCATGATTTCTTCATAGGCAGCAACATTAAAATCTACATTATACATTTCTTCCCATATGCCAAGAAATTCTATTGTATTCTTGTTGCGCAGCCATTTTTCTATCAGGGCAGGTCCGTTGTCAATTTTCCTTACCATATCCGTTAAAGAAATATAATCGTCTTCTTCAATCTGTAAGACTTGTATCTCTGTTCCGTCAGCATTTAGTTTTCCCATAAGAAGATCCTTTCATTTAATAATCACATTCCATTTACCGTTTTCAATTACATATTGAAATTCCGTTAAATTATCATCTTCCATGACTTGAAGAAGTGGCGGTAAGTCATTTACAGTATTCATCTTTGACAGGTCTGACTTTTTTACCCAAACCATTTCTCCCTCCTCTGATGATGTTACTTCTCCGAGAAATTCGTCTGTATGAAATAAAAATACAATGTACCGCCCATTCTCAATGGGAAATTGCTTAATTCCACATAATTTTGGATTCTGAATATCAAGTCCGGTTTCCTCTTTCATTTCCCGAATGACAGCATCTATGATAGATTCATTTTTTTCAATATGTCCTCCGGGCAAAGTCCAACCTTTCCAATCATCTTTTAATCTGTTTTGTAGAAGGTAATTATCATTTCGATGAATCAGGCATAAAACCGTTAATTCGGCATTTTCTGTTCTCTGCACACGCTATCCCTCCATGTACCGCTCTATTTCATTCCAAGTCTTTACCGTCAAGATATTTATATCTTCTGTGTAAGGCAGATCAATCGCCCCTATGTACCATATTGGCAGAAGACCGGCATTTAAAGCGCCTTTTACATCGCATTCATACTGGTCTCCGATATACCAGACTTCATCCGGCTCTAATCCAGCTTTTTCCAAAGCCAAATCGAATATTCTTTTGTTCGGCTTACGGAAGATATAATTGCTTGAGGTAATTATAAATTCAAAAGCATTTTCCGGAAGCAGTCTGTTGATACGTTCTGCAACCACAGAAGGGGCATAAGAAATATTGCTGATTACGCCTGTGCGGATCCCTTTATTTTTCAAATATCCCAAAAAATCTTGGATACCCTCTGTCGGCACTCCCGGAGCAGCGGCATTCCAGAATACGGTATCAATTTCAGAGTTGCTTAATGCAATCTCTATTCCCTGCGATTCATAAAGGTAAGGCGTAAACATTGTATTGGGTATCTCTATCTGAAATAAGTGTCTTTTTTCAGGATCAAATCTCCCTATGGAATGCATTTCTTCCATATATTCCCGCTTGATTTCATTTGCTTTAGCTTGCACCTGCTCTGCCGACAAATGATACTTATTTCTCGTAGCATACTGTAAGACAGCCTCTGTTCCCTTTACGCCATCAAATTTCTGTTCTGCAATCAGTGTCTGACCATAATCAAACAATATCATTTTTGGTATTTTCATGTAATTTACCTCCACATTGAATCCACTCTGTAAAAACAACTTGGCTTATTCGTTATTCATAAAAAAATCATATATACTATTTAATCCCATAAGTGTGTTTTTGTCATTTATTGCAGGTCTTGTATTAGTGTTATGGCTATATACAACTTCATGAATGTCGCTGCAGTTCATATGATGTAAAAGCGTACATGCTGTACTGTATGCTTTGTCTATATGACCGTCACCACCTCCAACTAATATAACTGCTCCTTTCTTAGATTTTGCAATAGGCTTTTCATTCCTAAAAAATCTAGCGCAAAAATATGTTTGAAGTCTGCTTCCAACATCTAATAATTTTCCGGTCAACTCCGAAAAATAGAGCGGTGAAGCAATTAAAATGTTATCGCATTCCTGTATGTATTTATATATATCCTGCATTTCATCATTTATTGAGCAGCCGCTATTTTTCCAACAGTTCCGACAATCAATGCAAGCCGAAATATTACATCTATATGCATCAACAATTTTATATTTATCTATCTTTTTTTCGGTAAATTTCTTAATCAGACTGCTCGTATCACCATTTATTCTTGGAGAACCATTTAATATCAAAGTTTTCATAACAGCTTCATTTCCTATTTTGTAAATAATCAGTTGCAAATCTATCATATCATATTGGGGAATATTCATCATCAAAAAGTTATTATATTTAAAAAAGGCCAAAGGACTATCTCAGCTTCACCATTGTTTCCACATATGCGTGTCCGCTGGTATGTAGAATTTCCGTACCATACGTCCAAACCTGTCATTTCTTCCGACAATGCCATGTTCACGGAAATCCCCGGTAAATCGGAGAACTGTGATGTATGTGCGAATATATTATAACGGAGGATTTTTTAGTGGACAAGTACATTTATGACGAAACCAGTCGAAAAAGCGACAAAGCCTATCGGTGTATGGGGAAAGCGACTCAAACGCTATCTGAAAAACATAATATTTCAACTCCGCAATACACAAGCAGAATTTTATTGTAAAAGCGAGTGTTCTTCTGTATAATTGAAGTGCTGGTAATGAGCAGATAAAACATTTTTTAGATGAGGTAATTATCCTATGAGCGCAGCCCCATACAAACTCTCTAACAAAAATATATACGGTTTCAACACAAATATGTACCAGATGCTTCTGTGGCTTCCTGCCCTGATAGCGCTGTCACTGTCTGTGGAGTTCCTTCTGGGACCCCTTTTTTACAAAATCTATCAGAAGAATGTTACTCTGGAAGAAGGCGCAGCCGGTACCGAAGCCGGAGCGGAAGTTTCCCTTGCACAGTCCATAGCTGATATGGAGAATCTGGATACCTTTACGCTGATCGTAAAAGGTGTCGTAATCAATCATGACACCATACGCAGCGGCGACCGGCTCTACCACTACATACAGCTGCCCAGCGGTGAAAAAGTGATCGCCCATATCAATAAAAAGGCAATCCAGGAGACAGATACGCCCGGCGAATACCGCATGCCCACAGGCGTATGGAAAGAATGGACGCCGCCGGATGAAGTTATGGTATTTGAAGATAATATGACACTGACAGACCATTACATAGACATGTACGGGGATTATGTGCCGGTACTGGAAGAGTCAGATTACGGTAGATTGCTGGGCCGCAGTGCTTCCGCATGGATTTACGTGGTCTTTGTGCTGCTTTACCGTGTGATCGGTGTGCGCAGCCGGCGTTTTGCACCGGCGCTTTTCTGGAAAAGGGATCCCCTCCTTCCCCGCAATGACCTGGAGTGCTGGTGTGCTTCCACCTTCGCCATCTGGGCGCATTCTTTCTCCATGCTGGAGGGCTGGCCTCTGATTACAGGTGTACACGGGAAACGGAAAGCTGTTTCCAACTTCCGAAAAGTAGCCCTGGGAGAACAGTGGGATATTCGAAACAGACAGGATGGGCTTCAGACAGTGCATGAGCTGACGGAACGGCATGCCGGGCAACTGACTACCATGTACGCGGGCTGGGATCTGTGCCGTGCCACCCAGCTGCTGGGTATGATGTATCTGGTGAAAATGATCGACAGGGAGGAACTGGACCAGGAATTCAGCCGGGTCGGCAGGGTCATCCAACAGCAGTTTCACTCCTGGGATGAGATGGCGGAAAGTTACCTGGACGGTTACGAAGCCTGGCGCAGGCAGAGCGGAGATCCGGACGCTGCTCTGCGGACAGAACAGCGCAGAGCCATTTTTATGCAGTTAAAGGCAAATCCCGACGGCCCTTACTCGGTGCCCTGGAGAACGGATCTCACATGGACACAGGGAAAAGGTACGGAGAACCGGGCTGTGGTGAAGAAAGTATTAACACATTATCGAGCGTCACAGGCATGATACTTCTCGATTTTCTGCTTTCAGCGCACCCACAACAGATTTCGGTAAGGTGGGCCATATCGCTTCTCCATGATATGGCCCGTCTTACCATATCTATCTGCATGCTTCAGGAAAAAGAACCTGCATCGTATCTCTCCAATATCTCCAGAATCCCTGTCTCATAGATATTCCCGCCCAGCACATCCCCGTTGGGATCCACACAGATTGCCCGAATATCTCTGGGGTCTTCCTCATAAGGGCTGATATATTCTCTGCTCATATCATAATATTCGCTTAAATACCTGCGCGCATTTCCGGTGGGAATAATCACATTCCCCTCAGACTGCGAAATTCCCATGACTTCGAATTCCTCCAGAATTTCCTTTGTGCAGTGATTGTAAGGATTCTCATGCTCCTTGCTCACAAGCCACGCCGGCTGGATCTGCACCCGGATCCCCGCCCTTTTTACTTCCATTGTAAATTCTTTCACTGGTTCCAGGGGAATGGTCTCCTGATGGAACGCGTCCGCAGAGACAAGGATATCGTTCACCCCACAGCGCGCCAGTTCTCCGGCAACCCTTTTTATTTTCTCGCTGTCTCTGCTGAAGAATCCGTTGGTGATAATCTGCCGGTTGGGTATCTTCATCTCCATTGCCGCCTGGTGTACCGCATACACAGCCTCCGGACAAAGCAGGGGTTCTCCGCCAAAAGTCATGACTGAATTTACAGCATATTTCCCGGCGATATCCCGTACCACCCGGCCTGCCGCCTCAGCCTCTATAAACTGTCCGGCACTGTTGTGATCTCCCTCCGAGCAATGTTTACAGCGGCCGGTGCACCCATAAGTTATCACAAATTCTATCCGATTCAGGTTTTTTACATATTGATTCATCAAAATTTCCTCTCTTATTGGACGTCAGCAGCAATCTTCCATATGCGGGCCTGCGCAGAATAAGACAGCAACTACCCTTATAAGAACAGCTGCTGTCTCTCCGTATAGTAAGTAGTCTTGGCGGCAATCTTCTGGATGAGGATTCTGTCGCCTTCGTCAGTATACGTTTTTCTGGAATTATGTACCCTTAAAAAGCTTCTCTCCTCGCCGCTGATAATGTCCGGCGATATCCTTTCAATATTTGCGATGGCATCTTTCAGCACATCGGATATGGCTGTGTACAGCGCTGTCAATCTGTCCTCCGGAATCTTCCCTGCCGTTGACTTCGGAGAAATATTCGCCTTCCAGAGAATTTCGTCCGCATATGCATTGCCAATTCCCTTTACGATGCTCTGATCAATTAAGAAAGCCTTTATATTCTTGCGTTGATTTCTCCTGACCGCATTCTGCAGATAGGCCAGTGTAAATGCCTCTCCCAGTGCATCCGGCGTATTCGTCGGGACAGGGTTGAAGGTGACCTTACACATTCCCTGGAAATCCGAGATAACCAGCGCCTCATCCTCTTCAAAGCCAACGGACAATAATTTATAGGGAATCCCGGATACTTCTTCCGGCGCACAGATGTGAAACCTTCCGCTCAGCATAAGGTGCACACTGAAAACTTCGTTGTTTTCCAGCTGAAAATGCAGTTCCTTGCCTTTCCGCACAATGTCTGTAATTCTTGTCTCCAGAAGCTTTGTTCTCACAGTTTCCCCATCGACGTTTAAGCGACTTACATTAAAAACATCTGCGGAGACAATTTTCCTGTGAGCAGTTCTTTTCATCAGATTCTTTGAGAAAACCTGTAAATCCGGTAATTCTGGCATCTTTTCGCACCCCCTTATGCCTTAAGCTTACCGCTGTTGTAGTTTTTTGTCAAATTATTTATTGAAAAGAATCATTATTAAAAATTTTCCTGGTGCTGACGGCAATTGCAACCGACACGACACCGGAAAACAGAACAACTGCCGCTTCAACCCCCTCACAAATTTCAAACAGAACACCATATAATGCGTTGCCCAGCGGCTGTGCACACATGGAAACGGTAAAAATGACAGCAATCACCTTTCCGATGAGATTCTGCGGCGTCTCCTTTTGAACAAAAGACATCATCTGTACACTGAACACAGTAGAAAACACCATAATGCAAAAACAACATACAGTAATTACAATATAGTTTATCATTCCGGATGAAAAAAGGAGCAGGGAGGCGCCCACAGGAAACACACTGGCAGCACAGGCAATTACCAGATTCCCCGAATTCCGAATAGATAATCTGCCCGCAAAAATGCCTGCACAGATTCCTCCAGTCAATCCTCCCGCTGCCAATGCACCTTCCGCATAACCGCACAGTCTGTTTGCCTGCTCTGCTTCAAAGCCCAGTATCTCAGTGATCAGATACGGCAGCGCCACCATGAGCATTGCAGAAAGGAACAGATTTATCCCGCAGATAACCAAAAGTACTTTTCCGATAACCGGTTTCTTCCTGCGAATAAACAGAATGCTGTCCGCAAAATCAGCTCCTGCCGTTTTCCAGATGCTGTCACCGGAAGCCTGCCTCTGGAACGGAATTCTGATGAAAATTTCCATGACCGCCGACAGCACAAAGCAAGTCATGCAAACCCATAATACAGGCCTGAGCCCATATGCGCTGTACAGAATTCCTCCAAGTACAGGCCCTGTCAGAGAAGAGAAAGAGCTGATGGTGTTGATGACAGAATTTGCCGCCATAACGTGTTCCTGCTTTACCAGCGCCGGTATGCTTGCCTGCACGGACGGCTGATACGCACCTGCAATCCCATAGAGAATCATCAGCGTAACTGTCAGCAGGACAATGAGATTTCCTGTATTCATAAGCAGGGAGAATACCAGTATCACTGCCGCTGTAAAGAAATCCAGAATCACCATGATATTTCTCTTATTTACCCGGTCCGCCACAATGCCGCCCACAGGTGACAGCAGTATGGACGGAATAAATGCACAGGCCGTGACAGTCCCATAGAGGGCTGACGAACCCGTCAGATTCAGCAGGTACAGCGGCAGCGCAAATCTCAGCGCAGCATTGCCAAATAACGAGATAATCTGGCCAATGACAACTAATGTGAAATCTTTTGAAAATAATCCGGAACTCATTTGTGAAACCTCCTATGCTTTGTTTTCGTCTGCTTCCTGAAATATACCAGTAACTGGTCAGTAAAATATATACTCCTCCTTATACATACCTTCCGACGGTATGTATCGCTTTATAATATAAGGCTGTCACATTCAGAATACTTTCTGCCAAATATGGAATCTGTATGAATCAGACTTTTCCACATTCTACAGAAAGATTTCACGGCATGGCAGCCCCTGTATCTCCCGGCATCAGCCTCTCCCGACACCGGATTTCGTTTACTTGTTCTTCTGATAAATTGCGGTCAGTTCCTGCAGCCTTCCCAGTATTTCCTCATCCACAATATCCAGCCCCAGCCCCCCCAGCATTCGGGCAAACACCATGAATTTACCGTAAGATTCTTCCACAGAATCACCGAATACCATAGGATTCATCCAGATATTCGCCACAAACAGAACCAACTCCGCCAGCTGCTGCGGATACTCCGTCTCAATAGAGCCGTCGGCAATCCCCTGCTCTATAATCGGCAGTATATAATTGGGCACAGCATTCTCAATGGTATCATGTAACAGGCTGAATAAAAGCTTCGGATTATTGTGAAAATCCGGCGCTACCGTAAAGATATCATTCTGTACGGGCCGATTGACAGACTCCCTGAAAATAGCCTTCATTTTTTCCCTGCCGCTGAGGTCTGTCCGATCCCGGACAACCGCAAGCATGTGATTGGATTCCGCAGTCATCCTCTCGATAACAGCCGTCAGAATATCTTCTTTGGATTTAAAGTGATGATAAATTGCACCTTTGGTGAGCCCTCCCAAATGTTCAATGATATCCTGAATGGAGGTGTGTTCGTACCCTTTCTCCATAAACAGCTGAAAAGCCACATCCAGGATTAAATTAACGGTTTCTTCGGGATGTTTATTTCTGGACACTGCTTCTGCACCTCCCTTCCATACCATCGGTATGTATAAACTTTATCATACTGTCGGTATGTTTGTCAAGCATTACATAACAGCAGACGCATGGCCTGTTCTACCGCATCACCCATGTTCTTCCGGGCCCTTTCCTTTTCCATTGCCTCCTCCAGTGTGACCACTTCCCTGAGAATAGGGAAATAGGCGTCAATTCCCGCCTCGTTGCATGCCCTGGCCTCTTCTGTCACGCTGCCGGAAAATGCCAGCACCTTTTTGCCGTACTTTTTTGCCAGCCTGGCCACGCCCACAGGGGCCTTCCCCATCACTGACTGTCCGTCCAGCCTTCCCTCCCCGGTAATCACCACATCCGCCCGGGCTATATCATTTTCCAGTCCAATCTCCTCCAGGACAATCTGGATTCCAGGCTCCAGCACCCCATTGGTATAAGCCAGAAAAGCAAATCCCAGCCCTCCGGCCGCCCCTGTCCCGGGCACAGCCGCATCCGCACCCGGATACAGCTGCCGTGTCACTTCCGCGAAATGTGCCAGTCCCAGGTCCAGCCGCCGGACCATCTCAGGTGTAGCCCCCTTCTGGGGGCCGAAAACGGCACTGGCTCCCACAGGTCCGCACAGCGGATTTGTGACATCACAGGCCACCCGGAACGTACAATCCTCCAGTTCCGGAAATACCTTCTCTCTCCTGACTTCCACGATCCTGTCCAGGTCCGACGCCTCCTGTGCCAGACTGCCATCCCCACAGACAAATTCATATCCAAACGCCCGAAGCATTCCCAGTCCTCCGTCGTTAGTGGCGCTTCCTCCTATTCCCATCAGAAAACGTCTGCAGCCTGCTTTCACAGCCTCCAGAATCACCTGGCCCACGCCGTACGTGGACGCTGCCATGGGATTGCGCTCCTCTGACCTTATCAGCGTGATCCCGGCGGCTCCGGCCATCTCGATGATTCCCAGCTTTTCCCGCTCCACAATCCCATATCTGCAGTCCACACTTCCGCCCAGTGGCCCCCGGACCTTTGCCGTATGAATCACGCCTCCCAGTCCCGGCGTAAGAGCCTCCACCGTCCCCTCTCCGCCATCAGCCATGGGCCGGACAAGGATCTCCGCATCCGGAAATACGCGCCTCGCTCCTTCCTCTGCCGCGCGCCCGGCTTCCAGAGAAGTCATGCATCCCTTAAACGAATCGATTGCTATTACTATTTTCATTCCTGTCCTCTCCCCGCATAAGCTTTCTGTTCTGATATAGATCTTGGAATTTCCCATCAGTTCCGTACTGATTCTACAAAAAATCCGCCCCGGGCAGCAGCCCAGAGGCGGATTTTTGCAGTAAACTACATTTTATTCACAGATAAGCGTCTCTCCCGGCTTCACACTGTAATCATTCATATTCATCCTGAAATACAATGTAGTGAAGGTAGGATTATAAACTTTTTTCTGATCCATACTGAAAATCAGCTGTTTGCAGGCAGCAATATAATCATAAATCTCAATGTTGGTGGCATACCAGATATCTTCGCGATTTCCCATGAAATCGGCAAATTCTTCTATTACCTGCCAGTTATCATTCGCCTCGAATTCATAGCTGTGACCCCACAGATAGAAGAGCCCCGGAGCGAACGGGAACGGATTGTCCACAAATTTATGAGCCAGCTCCATCAATCTGGGACTATTGTGATGGCAGGTAGCCGGCATTCTCAGCCAGTCTGTGGGAATGTCAAATTTCTCCGTAGCTTCAACGGTCCTGGAATACACAATGCCGCACCTTTTCAGAGTATCCACCACGGAATCATTATAAGTACCGAAAGGATACGCCATCCCCCTGACCATAGTGCCATACTCTGCTTCCAGATTCATGCGGTCCTGCAGGACTTCAAAGGTACACAGATTCTCCGGCAGCTGCTCCAGCCACGGATGCGTCAGACCGTGAACCGCCACCTCCATGCCGCTGTTCCCATACAGCTCCTGACAAGTCTTTTTAGACATCCGTCTGTGGATGGTACCCTCCGGCCATGTCTTTCCCTCCGGCGCGTACAGTCCGCTGCTGATGTTGAAGGTTCCCTTCAGACCGTGCTTTTTCATAATGTCAATCAATCGCGCATCCTGTTCCACACCGTCGTCGTAACTCAATGTCAGCGCTCTCTTTTTCCCTCCCGGAAACCGCATCCCAATAATTCCCATAAGAATATCCCTCGCTTTCTTTTTCAGATCGCATGTCATTCAAGCCATGCGGACTGTTTTTCTTCTATTCTACATCACCTGTTCCGCAATTTCCAGTAATTTCTAAATAGAAAGCTTTTTTCAGAACAGAACCGGAATCTTTCATTTTATATGGTATTGTTTCCGGAAATGCACCTAAATAGCAATATTACCATATTACATTTGTCTCTCCTTTGTAGTACACTGAAACTGGTATATTTCAAACAGCTGAGAATGGCAATGTATTTTTCTGTCGAAAAAGGCAATAAATAAAGGAGTGCGAAAATGGCAATTGTTACAGTGAACGGAACTGCATATACAGTCCCCCGGGGGACACGGCTCGGAAAGCTGCTTGCGGACAAGGCAGTGATGAGTATGCCCTGCGGGGGACATGGACGCTGTGGGAAATGTAAGGTGACAGCCCGGGGTGCTTTCAGCGAACTGTCAGATACGGAGAAACTGCTTCTGACGGAAGCGGAGATCCGACAGGGAATTCGTCTGGCCTGCTGTGCTGTGGTGGAGGGAGACTGCTCTGTCTCTCTGACCAAAGCAGGAGACGGACAGATCCGCGTGTGGGGTGACATACCGGAGTTTCAGCTGAAGCCCGGGGTTCAAACCTGTGGTTTTGTTCTGGATATCGGGACCACCACTCTGGCCGCCCGCCTGTATGATGTCCATGGAGCGGTCCTTGCGGAAGGAAGCTGCCTGAACCCTCAGAGCAGCTGGGGCGCTGATGTGATTTCCCGAATCGAAGCTGCCATGGACGGCGCTGACAAAGCCATTGCCGAAGCAATCTGCAGGGCCACAGATAGTCTGTTGGCCGGGCTTTCGGAAGCTGCCGGAATCCCGGCGGCTGAGATAGACGGAATGGTGGTTACAGGAAATACTGTGATGCTGCATCTGTTTACCGGCACCTCCACCGAACCGCTTTCCCATGCTCCGTTCGCAGCCGAAAGGCTTTTTGGTGAGACGGTGGCCGCTGGAACTCTGGGTATCACAGAACTGTCCCCGGAGACGAAGGTATATCTTGCCCCATGCGCTTCCGCTTTTGTAGGGGCGGATCTGATTACGGCCCTGCTGGCTTCAGGCATCTGTGAGACCGACTCGACTCAGCTGCTTGCAGATATCGGCACCAATGGCGAAATGGCGCTCTGGCACAGGGGAGAACTCACATGCTGTTCCACTGCGGCCGGCCCCGCCTTTGAAGGAGCGGGAATCTCCATGGGAATGGGGGGCAGCGCAGGCGCCATTGACAGGGTATCCGTACAGAATGGCAGGCTCACAGCCCATGTCATCGGCGGCGGTCTGCCCCGGGGCATCTGCGGCAGCGGAATTGTGGACGCGGTGGCCTGTCTGCTGGAAACCGGCCGGATAGAGGAGACAGGATATATGGAAGAGGATGCCGTCATGATTCTGCCTCCGGTCAGTCTCAGCAGAAAGGATATCCGTATGGTGCAGTTGGCCAAGGGGGCGATTCACGCTGGAATCCGAGCCCTCCTGTCCTCCGCCGGCCTGGATTGCGGGGAAGTCTCCCGCCTGGTGATTGCCGGCGGCTTCGGCAGTTATCTGGATGCTGAGAATGCCGGAAAGACGGGGCTGCTGCCGGCGGAAATGATTTCCCGGGTTCATGTAGTGGGGAACGCCGCACTGAGCGGCGCTGCCATGCTTCTGCTGAATCAGGACTACAGGGCTTCCTGTGAACAGTATGCAAAACTGGCGAAAGTATTGGAATTATCCTCAGATCCGGTTTTTTCTGAAGAATATATGGAAAGAATGATGTTTTAAGGACAATGACACTTACAGGCGGCAGAATACTTCCACCTTCTATGTGTAGAATACAAGTCCTGCCATACCGCTTGCCAGCATAACTGCTACTGGATTGAGCTTCCATTTCCGCAGTGCAAACAGCACAGTCAGGAATATCATCAGTGCAGTCAGGTTAAGTGTCAGATAATCCGCTTCGGGCCTGCTCTCACCATACAGAGCCAGCAGTATAACTGTACATGCTGCTGAAATAATCATGCCCAGTGAAGCGGATTTCAGTCCGTTCAGCACTTCCGACACATATACAGAGTTTTGATGTGTCTGGAAAAAACGGTATAAAATCAGTGACAGGATAACACCGCACAATATGCAGCCCATTGTCGCAGCCAGCGCTCCGGTAATTCCGCCGATTTGAAGCCCGACAAATGTTGATGTATTCACGGCCAGCGGTCCCGGTGTCATCTGCGAAACAGTGATAATATCCGTAAACATTTTCCTGCTGATCCAGCCGTTATTCTCCACCACCTGTTCCTGTATTAAAGGGATGATCGCATATCCCCCGCCAATGCTCAGAAAGCCGATTTTCAAAAAGATCAGAAACAATTTCCACACAGCATTCATTTTTCTCTCCTCTTTTTACAGAATACTTCCAGGATGCACAGACAGCAGCAGGCAAAGAGTATCGCCGCCACATTAATATCAAATACGAAATTTGCCATAAACGCCAGCGGTATCATAGCGGAAAAAAAGAAGGACCTTTTCTTTACAATCAGAAAGCACATATCAGCAATCAGGTCAACCATCAGAGCCGCAGCGCCTGCTTCCATTCCTTTTAAAATTGCCGCAATAATTGTATTGGAGACAAATAATTTATAAAATGCGGACACAAAGGTGAGAACCACAAGGGGCGGAGTGACAGCGGCAAAACAGCTTATCAGAGCTCCGGCCATTCCGGCCGCCTTATATCCGGCCAGAGCAGAGAGATTAATGGCAATGGCTCCTGGCGTAGACTGTGCCACCGCAGCCATATCTATCAAATCCTCCTCCGTAAAATACTGCTTTCTCTCAACGAAAAAACGCCGAACCATAGGCACAACAGTATAACCGCCGCCAAATGTAAAAGCGCTTATAAACAGATTAACTTCCAGAAGCCATATATATGTCATTATACGCCGTTTCACAATACTCTCCCTCCCGTCCGACCCATTATATCTCTTGTCATGCAATCTGTAAAATGATATAATTTTATGGAATCCATTACTTTTATTCATGCCGCAAAGTAAGATAACATGAGAATATCGTTTCAATTTTGTGAGAAAGGCCTGCCCGAACGGGCAGGAAAATGGGTAAAATGATTATACGATATCTGGAGATTTTAGAAGCGATTGCAGAAACCGGGACCTTCACAGGCGCCGCCAGGAAACTGTATATTACGCAGTCTGCCGTGTCTCACGCCGTTGCAGAACTGGAGAAGCAGACAGGCACTGCCCTTTTTGAACGTCATCCAAAAGGCGTTGTCCTGACCCGCTGCGGTGTCTCTCTTTTAGAGGAATCCCGCGGCATCCTCACAGCCTGCCGCAATTTAGACAGGAGAATAAGCCATCTGGAAGAAAATACACCTGTCCATATCGTGTCGAGTATTACAATTGCATCCTTTCTGCTCCCTGAAATACTGCGCGAATTGAAATCTTCCTTCCCGGATATTCAGATTTCTGTCCAGGTTGCAAGTGCAAATGCCGCCATTGATATTCTCCGGCGCGGAAATGCCGATATTGCCTTTTGGGAGGGCACCGCCCCAAAAGGCAGCTTTCAGGCAATCCGTCTGGGTTCCTATCAATTATGTGCCGCCTGCGCACCGGATTTTCCTCTGTCTGAGCAACCGGTTACAGCAAATCAATTGTGCGACTATCCCTTATTGCTCCGGGAAAAGGGAAGCGCTATCCGCGATACTCTGGACAGCACGCTTGCCCTTGCCAACCTGACTGCCGAACCTGCCTGGGAAAGCGTTAATTCCCTTGCCCTTGTCAAAGCCGCCGAAGCGGGGCTGGGCATTACCGTTTTGCCGGAGAAATTATTGTGGGACTCTTTTCTTTTAAAAAAGCTGCGTTTCATTCCTTTAGCCAACATGAAAATGGAGAACCAGATGTTGGCACTGTTCCACAGGGATAAGTACATTACAAAGCCATTTCAGCTGCTGATAGACAGATTTATTGCTGAAAATGAATTCTGTTCTTTATAGCCGGAAAAGGTCTGCCCTCAAATCATGTCAAACAGACTCATCTGAACTGCCTGCAGGGTCTCCTCTTCCGCTTTACCGGCCCGTTCCCATTTCCCGTATTCCGCGGGAATCTCCTGCAGGAATGGTGAGAGCTCCTCTCCGCAGACCAGTATCAGTTCTTCCTTTGCCCTGGTCATGCCCACATAACACAGACGGCGTTCTTCTTCCATATCAGTCTCCCCGGCGCCCAATTCCAGCGGGAAACGCCCCTTGTCCATGCCATAGAGAAAAACCACAGGAAACTCCAGGCCTTTGGAGCCATGAAGCGTCATCAGCGTCACTGCGTCCGCCGTAAACTTCCTGCCGCCGTTCCTCCGCACATCCCCATCCTCGCCAAAGGAAAGCGTGTCAAGAAAGCTTTCCATGTGGTGATAGAGAACCGACATATTTGTCAGTTTCTTCATGGCCTCTTCGTTCTCAAAGGTAATCTCTCCGCACCAGTCTTCCAGAAGCTTTACCGGCCGGGTCTTCCTGATTCTTTTCCTGTATTTTTCAGTCAGATAATGCAGGCGTGTCTCTCTGGCCTCTTCCAGAGCAGAATGCAGCACCGAATCCGGAACCGTTCCCTGTACACCTTCTCCCGGAACCGAATCTGAAGCAGGTCCCGTCAGCCCCGCTCCCAGTATGGGACTCAGCAGCCGCCTGCACAACACTGCTGTGGCCTCCTCCCCGGGATACAGAATATGCCGGAAGAAATACAGTGTGGCCCGCACTTCCCTCTCCCGCAGGAAGTCTTCCCGGCCTGCCACCAGGTAGGGAATTCCCTCCTGCCTGAGGCACTTTTCCAGAAGCGCAGCCTGTCTGTGAGTCCGGTAGAGTACCGCGATATCCGAAAATCCCCGCACCGGACGGCCCTCGCCCACACGATTTCTGTCTGTATCCAGCATGTCGATGCCCCCGATCTGTCGGGTTATCTCCTTTGCCACGAAGATTGCCTCTCTGCGTTCATCTTCCACAGATACCATACGCAGAGGAACTCCTCCGGCCTCTGCCGCCATAGTCTTCATCCTGCGCACATCCCCTTCATTATGGGATATCACGTCGAGAGCGGCATTCAGGATTGTCGGCTGGGAACGATAATTTTCCTCCAGATGTATAACGGCAAGCTCCGGATACGCCTCTTTCAAATGGGAAAAAACCTTCGGGTCACAGCCCCGGAATCCATAGACAGACTGATCCGGGTCTCCGATGACAAACAATTCTCTGCCGCCCCGCCCCCATTCCTCTACCAGCCGGTACTGAAGCGGGTTGATGTCCTGGAATTCATCAATCAGCAGATAGGAAAAGTGTCTCCGCCCGGCTGCGTCCGCCTGCGTCTCTTCCAGCAATTTCAAAGTCTCCAACAGCAGATCGTCATAGTCAAAGGCCCCTGCCTGACGCAGCAGCTTCTGATAATACTCATATACACGCCTGTTTTCCCCGACGGCGTTCTCATGTATGTCACTGCCTTCGGAATCAGCGGATTCTTCAGCATCCTCTGCATCTGCCGCTGCAAAACCCACACCTTCCGTCAGACCGTTCTTCATCCGGGACAGCTCCTGCAGAAATTTTCCGGGCGTCCCTTTGCTCCTGAATTCCAGAAGTGCTTTTTCCGCCAGCTCCATTCGGAGTCCCTCATCCGCTATCACAAAGGAAATCCCCGCTTCCTGCAGGAAGCGGCTGCAAATGGCATGAAAGGTTCCCATCCATACACCTTCCGCGCTCCCGGCCGTCATCCTGGCCCGCATTTCCTCTGCCGCTTTATGGGTGAATGTCACTGCCGTAATCTCTTCCGGCGGAATCTGCCTTTCCTCCAGAAGGTATTGAAGTCTGGCAACCAGCGTTCTGGTCTTGCCCGCACCGGGTCCGGCAATGACTGCCACGCCCCGGCTGATTCGCTCCACAGCCTCCCTCTGACGTTCGTTGAGCCTCTCCGGAGCTGCGGGGGCAGAAGAATTCTGTTCCGCCGCCCATGGTTCACCGGGAAAAAGTTCCCGGCTTATTATCGTCTGCCCCACGCTGCTGTCCCGGGCCCTGGTCTCTTCCGGCCTCTCCTCCGCCTGCTTTCCATTTTCTGTCCCGCGCAGCTCCTCCGCCGTAAAAAAGCTCAGCTGTCCTTCCAGACTGCTGATATCCTCCGGTGTCAGCAGACCGATTTTCCCGTACTCCCCATCGAATCCCGGCGTCCGTTCCACCTCTCCCCTGCGAAGCCGCCGAATCCCCTCCGCCACCAGACTTCCTGCGGCTTTTCGGATATCTTCCACCGGAATCTCACGCAGAATGGTAAATTCCGGTCCCAGAGCTCCTATCATCTGCTCATATTTTTCAGACGCCTTTTTCCCCATGGCAGAGATTCCCATGGAGGCGCCGATGACCTCCGGAAGCGGTACAAGACTTTCGAAGGGCCGGCCTGTGGGCAGCCGGAACCCCTCCCCCCGGTCCGCAAGCTGTTCCACCCGGTTGAGCACACCGATGGTTATCTTCTTCCCGCATACCGGGCATCTGTTCCCATACCGGGAAGTCTCCTGGGGGCTGATACACAATCCGCACTTCCTGTGCCCGTCAAAGTGATATTTTCCCTCCTCCGGGAAAAATTCAATGGTGCCTGCCAACCCTCTCCCCTGCTGAACGGCCCCCGCCAGCCCCTGATAGGACAGCTCAATGTCAAATAAATTGGCTTCCCTTCCCAGCTTTGCCGGAGAATGAGCGTCCGAATTGGAAATCAGACAGAAGCGGTCCAGCGCACCCACGCGCCAGTTCATGGGCGGATCGGAGGACAGCCCTGTCTCCAGCGCATGAATATGGGGTGTCAGATCTTCAAAGCATTCCTCAATGGTGTCAAATCCTGAAAAAGCGCCGAACAGAGAAAAATGCGGCGTCCAGATATGAGCGGGGACATAGATGCTCTCCGGACTGGTCTCCAGCATAATCTCCAGCAAATCCCTGCAGGGAATCCCCAGAATCGGCCTTCCGTCAGAATGAATATTCCCAATCAGCTCCAGCCGCCTCGCCAGCGCCTCTGCCTGCTCCAGTCCCGGCAGAATCAGGAGACTGTGGACTTTCCGCACCCGGTCTCCTTTCTTGTAGATGGAGCTGATCTCCCCTGTAACCACAAACCGTGGCTGCCTGCCGCTTTCCCCTGTCCCGCCGAGACGATATTCTTTTTTCAGCACATACAGACCATCCTCCGCCGGTTCCAGCTTTTCCGCCAGCTCCTCCCGCCAGGCCGGATGGGTGAAATCCCCCGTGCCCACAATGTCAATGCCTTTTTTCCTCGCCCACAAATCCAGGTATTCCGGCGTACAGTCCCTGCTGGTAGCCCTGGAATACCTGGAGTGAATATGCAGATCTCCTATGTACATTTCTCCTCACATTCTGCCGACTTGAAATCGGCTTTGTCCAGTGTAACTGACTCTCTGTCTTCCCATAGTCCGAATCTGCCTTCTATTTTAACATGTCCTGCGGGTTTGCTCAATTCTATTATCACGTCTGATTTCCGCTTTTCTCCTCCTGTTCCGGGCCTTCTCTATATATCTGTCCTGACCGGCCTTCTTATACTCATCGTTTCCTGCGATACAGCTTTGCCAGAATAAGTCCCGTCACTGCAATCATCAGGCAAATCCCATACACTGCAAGATTCCGGAAAATGCCTTCGCCATTCCTTCTTCCGAAGTCTGCAGTCACATTTCCCATGCCGGCAGGTACAAAATCCGGCTGCAAATCCCCAAAATCCCCAGAACTGCCCGAACCGCGGTTGAAATTGCTGTTCTCTTCTCTGCCAGGTCCACGATTTCCGCCCATGTCAAATATTCCCATGATTTCAACCGAAATGCCGGATGCATCAACCAAGCCGGAAGAGTCGGCTCTCTGCCCCATATCGGTGGACGGTATGCTCCCGTCCAACTGTCCCTGAATACTCTCCGCCCGCAGCATGACAGTCTGATAAAGCATCTCCGCTGCCGCATCATATTCCTCCCAGGAATAAAATGCTGTGGGATCCATGTCTACCAGCGTGTCAATCTGTTCCCGGATTCGATTATAAGTCTCTTCAAATTTTCCTCCACAGACATATGCTTCTGTCAGCTGCCGCAGATATGCGTGATACCGGGACAGATATTTTTCGTCTTCCAACAGGGCATTGAAAAAATCAGTACCCTGAAAAGGTGTGTCAACTGCGTCATTAATCATCTCGGAGGCGCTGCCGCCCATGACCATACCACCGAAGGCAAGGTTGTAATCCCAGGGGATAACATTCAGTTTTCCGTTATGCTCATACAGATAATAGTTATGTGCCATGTTGCCGGAAAGGCTGTCCAGATTCACCGAAAAGGTATGCACCGCCATGTATTTCAGTACATTATCCACATCCAGGTACGTCTCCAGATTCTCTCCCTGACTGATATTTTCCAGAGCTGTCACCACAAGGCGGTGATCTTCTTTGCCGGTATCAGTCACCTCCCCTTCCCATATGGCCGAATAACTCTCCAGTGTATTGTCCGTATAATTCAGATCCGCGCCTCCGTTCCCGGAGAAATCCCCCCGGTCTCCGGGCATCCTTCCCGGCCCGGCACTGCTTTCACCCACATCGAACACTTCTCCCATACCGCCGGCACCCGGGAACGGTTCCCCGTCTCCAAATGCAGAGGGCTCCCCGCCTTCAAATTCGATTCCGGGCGGTTTTCCGCCTTCAAATCCTCCGGCAGGTGCACCTCCTCCGGGGCCGCCCTCAACACTTTCCGGCTTGTACAGTGCGCCGCTCTCCGCACCGTAATTCCTCAGCAGAAAGCTGTCCTCCACAGCCTCCAGCGCCAGATAGACACCCCAGTATTCACCGTTTACCGATACTCTGGCATAATTATACAGAGAGGCATCCGCCCCCAGGTATTGATACATATCGTAGACAATGGCTTCCTTCATATTCGTGGCATCCGCATAATTATTGTTCAGAATCAGCTTATCAAGGCCCAGACAGGACTGCCCCTCCACATAATGATCAAATTCCAGCTTCAGGCTGAACCGGTCCGTCTCAGGATCCATTGCAATGGCGGACAGACTGGTATTTCCTTTGGGCCGGATGCCTACATGAGACAGTTTCCGACCGTTTATCACCACATCACAGGAATAATATTCCTTCTCGGAAGCATGTGCCAGCATATCTTCCCATTCCGCTTCCTCCATCTGGATATCCACTGTGATAATCTCGTCAACAGCAAACAAATCCGACTGATACTGCAGCGTCACCCCGACGCCGCCCGCAGCCTCCACCAGCTCCCGGGAGAATACCATTGCCAGAAAGCAGATCAGGACTGTGACTGTCATGGACACACCTGCAATTTTAGTTATGTATTTGTGTCCGATCATGACATATACTCTCCATTGTAGCTTACAAGAGTGGCATTGCTTACACCTTCGATGGCGCTCAGACTGTTGACAAAAGAAGTCCCCGTATCCTTCATGCGGATTTCCGCTGTCAGCTCAATTCCGGCTGCGTTTACCGTTTTGGATTTCACCAGAAAATGCGCTGTCTCTTTTTTCGCCAGTCTCATTGCCATTTCCTCCGCACTCTCATCACCGCAGTTCAAAATCAGAATATAAGGATTCTCATGTAACTTCCGGTTGGCAAAAAGAAGGAGAATCACACCGATTATTGCAGAGCCTGTGACTGCAAGAGGAATCATGCCCGCTCCGATGACAATGCCTGCCGCAATCGACCAGAACAGAAACACAATCTCCACAGGTTCCTTGATGGCAGCTCGAAAACGCACAATAGAAAGCGCACCCACCATACCCAGAGACAATACCACATTGGAAGTCACCGCCATGATGACCAGCGTGGTCACAAGGGCAAGCCCTACAAGAGCCATGGCAAATCCTGTAGAATACATGACTCCGTTAAATGTTTTCTTATAAATCATAAAAATAAACAGTCCGATGATCAGCCCAAAAAGCATCCCGAGCAATGTATCAATTGTCGAAAATTCTGTCACACTTTCCAAAAAACCTGATTTAAAAATATCATTAAATGTCATACTATACCTTCCTGTTCTTCTTAAATTCTTTGCGCGGTTTTCCGCGGATAAGTTTCATGCTGTTCCTGCAGATCCACAGTCTGCACTCCACATTTCACCCGAATTTACGGCAGGCCTCATATTTGGAAAATGCCTGCTGCCGGATTCCGTCAGCCTGAAGCAGGCTTCTGATGATTTCCGGGAGAAATCCGTCATATTTTACTTCCAGGATCCTGTTCTGCGGTATCTCGGCAGCGCTTATATCCACTGTCTGCTCCTCGAGAAAAGTTCTGTGGTACAGCGTTGTCCGTATCCGGGAGTCAAAAGTAATGCGTACGTTTCCCGCCCCATAGACATAAGGCTCCCGCACATAGGAGACCAGCACCCGGGGGCGGAGCAGCTGATACCGCATTTTGGCATACAGTTCCTGCACCAGTGCGGAAGGATGTCCCCTCATCCAGTTCAGTCTGCCCTCCAGGAGCTGGCGACACTCCGGCTCCGAAATCTCTGCATCCAGTTTTCTGCACAGAGAATTGTCCTTCACCTTTTTCTCCAGCAGAATCAAAGAGAGATCATCGTTATAATACCTGATTCTGAATTTCTCCCGTATGGACACCCCGTCTCTTTTTTCCCGCAGTGCCTTATCCTGGTAGTTGTCAAAATAAATGCTCCTTATCAGATAACTGCCACCTTCCCCCGCATGGGGATCCGACTTCATAACTGTTCTCAGCCGACTCCTGAGTTCCAGGTATCGGGCGTATTCAATCTCATACTTCAGCTCATGCCGGAAACATTCTCTCTGCTTCATCACTCATTCCACTTCCGCAGGTTCCTGTCTTCCCCGGAACCTGCTGTCCTTTTGATTTGGAAAGTTCGAAGGCCCCCTCACATTTCCTGATTACAGAATAACATCCCTTCCTGAAGTGTACTTAAAATAATCTGTGTCCGTTCTCTGAACAATTTCATGAAAAAAGCACCGGTTTTTGTACCGATGCTTTTTACAATATCACTTTGAAACGGATTGCATTTCCGCCGGAGCGCTTTGCTTCTATTCTGCCGCCATGGGCTTCCGCGATAGCCTGCGCCATGGACAGCCCGATTCCTGTGCCGCCGGTATTGTATGACCGGGATTCATCCACACGATAAAACCGGTCAAACAGCCTGTCCGGGTCAACGGTTTCCGGCAGCGTACAGGTGTTGTATACTTCAATACAATTCCTTCCCATTCTGCGGTAAATGTCCAGGCGGATTTCCCCTTTTTCATCAGAATACCTTACTGCATTGTCCAGCAGAATGGAAAGCATCTGCTGCACCGCGCTTCGGTCTCCGTGGAAGGAAAGCCCTTCCTCTATGTTCTGCCGATATCGCTTCTCTTTCGCTTTCGCAAGTGCTGCAAAAGGTTCCGCCGTCTCCCATGCGGCATCGCTGAGGGAAAATGCCGCCTTTTCCGGAAAAGGTACTTCTTCGTCCAGCCTGGACAGGGCCACCAGATCTCCCACCAGTCGGGTGAGTCGTACCGTCTGCTTCTGAATATGGGCGATCCACTCATCTCCCTCGTGCTCCATCGCCGCAATATCCGCGCTGGTGGCAATGGAGGCAAGGGGCGTTTTCAGCTCATGTCCGGCATCTGTAATAAAACGCTTCTGCCGCTCAATATTCCTTGTATAAGGACGGATAGCGTATCCTGACAAAATCAGAATCAGCGCAAAAACCGCCGCCAGGCTGATGAAGCCTGTACACAGTGAAATGAACAGCAGAGAACGCATAAAGTGCAGATCATTTGACACATTCAAAAATAAAATGGTAATCCCGGTGTCCTCCATGCTGACCAGATAGCGATACTCTCCATGATATCCCTTTTCCCTGCCCATTGCCAGAATTTCTTCCGCATAGACCCTGGCTGTCCCGTCATCCACCGATGAAATGTGGTCTCTGGATATTTTCTGCACTTTCCCGGAAAAGTCACAATGTACGACGAAGAAACGGGTGGTGAATTCCGCCTCCGGTCCCCTCCCGGGCATCTCTTCCGCAGGCGGAAACTTTCTCTCAGGCCGCCCATGGTCCATTCGCTCGTATCTCAGAAGATTCTCAATCTGCCTGTCCTGCATGGCCGCAGTCTGGAAATAGCTGGTCACATTGATACCTGCCGCCACAGCCAGCATAACCGCACCAAAGGCGGCCATAGCTGCCAGAATAAATCTCCTGCGCATCTTTTTCAGCATTTAACTTCCTCCAGAGAATAGCCTGCGCCGCGGACCGTTCTGAGCTCAACACAACATTCCAGCTGCTTCATCTTTTTCCGCACAAACCCTATATATGTCCAGACCACACTGATATCCGCCTCCGAATCCTGCCCCCATATCTTATCCATCAAATGCTCCGTGGAAAAGACATAATTCGGATGTCTCATAAACAATTCCGTCACCTGGAATTCTTTGTTGTTCAGCCGAACCGCTTTCCCTGCGCAGGACAGTTCATAGCGGTTGCAGTCCAGCTGCAGATCTCCAAAGGACAGAAGCAGATCCGCATATCCCGCATTTCTTCGGGAGAGCGCCTTCACTCTGGCGATAAATTCTCTTGTGGCAAACGGCTTCGGAAGATAATCATCCGCGCCGGCTTCCAGCCCTGCCACCCGATCCTCAATCTCCGCTCTGGCCGTCAGCATCAATATGGGGACAGCTGATCGCTCTTTCCTGATCTGCTTCAGCACTTCCAGTCCGCTGACTTCCGGCATCATAATATCCAGGACAAGCACATCATATTCCGTGCTGTGAAAGCATTCCAGCGCCGATAAGCCGTCATGAACCACATCAACGGTAAATTTGTTCTTCTCCAGCAGATACTTCAATCCTCTGGCCAGTTCCTCCTGATCCTCCGCAATCAAAATGCGCATACCGTTCACGCTTCCACAAAATCTTCACGCATGGGGGAAAAAATGTCCAGCAGAATCCCTTTCTCCAGGCAGACACAGCCATGAGGTACCGAGTCCTTTTTCAACATGCTGTCCCCAGGCCCCACAATCTTTTTAACACCCCCGATTTCAAACTCAAATCTGCCGGAAACCACATAGGTAATCTGGGTATGCGGATGCTGATGCAGGGCTCCCACAGCCCCCTTTTCAAAAGAATTCTCCACGCACATCAGTTCGTCCGTATATGCCATAATCCGGCGTTTTACCCCCGGCGCACACTCTTCCAGGTCGATTTCACCGTTATAATTCCATATCTGATTCTTTATACTTTTCATCCTGACCTCCTGCTTTCTCTCTGATTTAAGCGAATGGGTTCCTGCAACTGTTCAGAAGGACCACCGAACGGTTACGAATTCTTCACATCAGCACAGTATACCTTTACCTTTGCTGTATTCCTGGAAGAGAAATACACTCTGTCTCCCTTATGATTATAAATGGCATGGGGATGCGCATCCTGCCCAAGCCAGTCGGACTCATGTCTGCAGAGCGGAATCCAGGTGATCTCCTTTTTCTCCCAGTCCACTTTCTGCACGGATATGTACTCCCCATCCTTTTTATGCGGATCCGGTCCGTTATCTGTGGAATTTTCCCGGACTTTTTTGATTTCATCCGGAAATTTGAAATATCCGTCACATACCAGGTTGCCCTCATGGTCCATCGTAAAATGTCCATATGCATTGTATTCCGAAGGAAGAGGGATTTCACTGTACTCCATACTGCGGATATCAAGTCTTCCCACAAAGGCAGGCCCGCCGGCCAGCGCGCCGTGATAAATGACATAATTGCCGTCATCGCTCCACATTTCATGACAGACCCAGTCATCTGCACGTCTCTCCCCTGAGGGCGTGCGCAGACGTATGTGATTTTTGCCGTCATAAAGCCACATTCGTCTGATTCCGCAGTCAAAGCTCGCCCATTCGTGGTTATACATAATCTTATCCGGATCCTTTGGATGAAACTGTACATGCGTAATCCAGCAGTCAGGAACCGTCACCCGTTTCAGTTCCTCCCCGGTGTGCGTGTCATAAACATGGAGATAAGAATTCAAATGCTCCTCCTGTACTCTGCCGTCAATATCATAGATTGGACGCTGATCCAGGCCATATCCTTCCGTCTCCGGATCATAATCCAGGCATCTGCCGTCTGTGGTGGGAATACAGAGCAGATTTCCATCCCGACTTACATGGGAGAATGCGGTCATCTGACCGGAGGGGATCTGATTCAGAATCTGAATCTGCCCATCCATTCCAACCTTACAGATGTCATTCCCCTGAATATAATACACAATGTCCCTTTCCGCATCCAGACATACGCTGGCTTTCCCAAGTCCTTTTTCCGGATTCCCGTTAAAGTATACATAGGACTTCAGACAGCCCTCCGTGTTCTGTGATAATTGTCGGATTTCCCCGGTCTCAAGATCCTTTACGATTACGTTAGGGCTTCCCTGACTGTCACAAATCATATATATTCTTTTGTCGTCTGCTGACAGAGAAGAACTGGTAAAATACAGCAGCTGGGTATTATACTCTTCACTTCCCCAAACAAGCTGCTTTTCCTGAAGGCATTTCTGATTCATAATCCGCTCCTTTCATTTCGGGATTTACAAAATTGTAATTGGAAGTTACTCGTCCTTTGGTCTTGGACCATTTGGCAGAGGTTTTCCATTTTTATCTCGGTTAATAGGAATGGCTTTCAGATGAAATTGTATACAGCCATCAGCACATGGTATATTCATTTCATATTTTTCCTTTTCACCTCTATATGTAAAATCACCACCACATCGGATAACTTCACACCATGTGTATACTTTTATCATTGTTTTAGGACACATTCCAGCAGGACATTCATATGAAAAGACAAATTTATCTCCTTTTTCCAATCCAAGCCGACAGTGTCCTGCTTTTCCCTCTATCGCTGTTAATTCAAATTGCCAATCTTCAGTACACCATTTTTGCATACCAATAATCTCCTTGTGAACTTTATTATATACAAAACGCCCCAAAACAGCAATGCAAATATGTGTGTTAATTTACCGCAGTATCTCTGCCAATGCGATTACTGGGCTTCGGAAAAAAGAAAAAGAATCCGCCTCAGCTTACTGAGAACCCGGATTCTTTCAATATGCTGGTGGCCGGACTTGAACCGGCACGGGGTTGCCCCCGAGGGATTTTAAGTCCCTTGCGTCTGCCTATTCCGCCACACCAGCGCGACGCTGTTACATTACGCATAACCCTGCACATGCTCACCGTCATGTGCAAATGGATGGAGGTGGATTCGAACCACCGAAGCAATTTGCAGCAGATTTACAGTCTGTCCCCTTTGGCCACTCGGGAATCCATCCATGCAGTCAGATATCTTCTGACCATGAAAAATTGTAGCATAGATTCCTGTGTATTGCAAGGATTTTTATCGGCTGAACCCAAAAATATATTTGTGCGTCAGCGGAATCTTCTTTTTTGGAGACTGCAGCTGCCCGCCCTTGACATAATAGATATTCATGTTATAATTTCAACAACCATTTCCAAAGCAGCCTTCCCTATATCATGCCGCTCCACAGCGCATGACAGTTGAAAGGCAGCTACCCTCATTTATCTGGAGCAGGACAACCTTGAAAAATATATTAATCATCGACGACGATATTTATATAGGTAACGCGCTGGAAGAAGCGCTGACCAGAGAAGGTTACGGAGTCATCCGGGCCTACTCCGGGACAGAGGCGCTGCTTCTCCTGTCTCATACCAGGCCGGACCTTATTCTCCTTGACCTGATGCTGCCCGGACTGAGCGGGGAAGAACTGCTTCCCTGTCTCAAAAGGGAAGAAAATTCTCAGGAAATTCCCGTCATTGTGGTCAGCGCCAAAAACGATGTTCCCGATAAGGTGAAGCTGCTTCTGGACGGCGCTGCCGATTATGTCACAAAGCCTTTTGACATGAAGGAGCTCCTGGCCCGGATTGTGGTACAGCTGCGCAGTCAGCCTGTCTCTGCCTGCATTTCCTGTCTCTCTTTCCATGAGCTTACATTGCATACGGACACCCATCTTGTCACGGCGGGCGGCGAGGAGGTCAGGCTGACCAGAACCGAATATGCCATTTTGAAGCTGCTCCTCCGGAATCCATCCCAGGTTATCACCAAATCGGTACTGCTGGAACGCATCAGTGAAGATACGCCGGACTGTACAGACAATTCCCTGAAAATGCATGTCAGCAATCTGCGCCGAAAGCTCAGAGAACTCACCGGGAAGGATTACATCGAAGCGGTCTGGGGAATCGGCTTCAAGCTCAGAACTTCCTGAGAACGTAAAATATCTTTACCTTATCTTTACCGGTTTCTTTATCGGTTTCTTTACCATATCCGTTTATTATAAGCTTCATAGTCAGCCCCCCGGCAGGCCTGCCGGGAACCGCATATGAAAGTTCCCCGTCACGAATTCCCCGGGTGGCTGCAGAACGTTTATCAGGAGGTATCATCTATGGAATATTGTTTACAGACATCCGCCCTGCAGAGACAGTACGGACATTTCAAGGCCTTAAATGGCCTGTCCATGAATGTACCAAAGGGTGCAATCTATGGATTTGTAGGCAAAAACGGCGCCGGCAAAACGACCCTGATCCGCTTAATCTGCGGTCTTCAGGCCCCCTCTTCCGGCAGTTACACGCTCTATGGGAGGAAAAATACCGATAAAGAAATCTTGAAATCCCGCCGGAGAATGGGAGCGATTGTGGAAACCCCGTCTATATATCTGGATATGACTGCAGAAGAAAATATGAAGCAGCAATATCGCATTCTGGGTCTTCCGTCCTACGACGGCATCGACGATACACTGACGTTAGTAGGACTCGGGAAAACCGGAAAGAAAAAAGCCGGGCACTTCTCCCTGGGAATGCGCCAACGGCTGGGAATCGCTGTTGCGTTGGCCGGTGCCCCGGATTTCCTGGTGCTGGACGAACCGGTGAACGGACTTGATCCCCAGGGTATCATTGAGATCCGGGAGCTGATTCTGAAGCTGAACCGGGAACGACAGATAACGGTTTTGATTTCCAGCCATCTGCTGGATGAACTGTCAAAGCTTGCCACTCATTACGGCTTTATCGACAGTGGAAGAATCGTGAGGGAAATGAGCGCGGAGGAGCTGGAAGCCGCATGTAGAAAATGTGTCCGGATGGAGGTCAGCGACACGAAAGCGCTGGCCCTTGTGCTTGACCGGCAGAAGCTGGATTATGAAATCCTCTCCGACAGAGATGCCAATGTGTATGCGAAAATAAATGTATCTCAGCTTACCCTCGCTCTGCAGGAGGTAAACTGCGAAGTGTTTTCTCTGAAGGAAAACGATGAAAGTCTGGAAAGCTTCTACGTAAGTCTGGTTGGCGGCCCGCATACTGCTTTCACAGCAAAATAAAGCCTGCTTGTCTGCGAGGTGCATAAATCATATATTCAGAAAGGTGGTTACTCATAAATGAACAAATTATTATCTTCCGGATTCTCCCGGCTGAAACGTGATAAAATATTCTGGGTTTCTATCGTCGCTCTGCTGGCCTATTCCATCATATATATGCTGAACGGCTGCAGGCAGTCCCTGTCCCGTGAAATGGCCGAATTCAACTACTCTCTGGATGTCTATTATTTTCATTACGGGCTGTCCATCGGGTTGTTCTGTTCCGTGTTTACCAGTATCTTCCTGGGCGTCGAATACCAGAATGGCGCAATCCGGAACAAACTGATCGTCGGACATACACGTACGGCAATTTATCTGTCGAATCTGCTGGTCAGCTTTACCGCATCCATTTTCATGCTGCTTGCCTGGCTCATCGGCGCCCTGGTGGGAATTCCCTTTCTGGGCACATGGAAAATGGGGCCGTTGCTTCTGCTCTATCTGCTGATCAGTGTTTTATTTATGGCGGCTTTCAGTGCCATTTTTACGTTTATCGGCATGCTGACCTCTTATAAAACCATAGCTCAGATATTTTCCCTCCTGTTCTTTTTCGCCTTGCTGTTGGGTGGAAGTATGCTCTATGAAGCCCTGCAGCAGCCCGAGATGACCAGCCCCATCCTGATGACAATGGATGGAATGCAGATAGCCGATCCTGTGCCCAATCCTTCCTATGTCACCGGGCCATTGCGATCCGTGTATGAATTCCTGGTGGATCTCCTCCCCACAGGCCAGGGAATTCAGTTGTTCGATCTGAATATCCGGCACCCTCTGCGCATGATTCTGTCCTCTCTGGGGATTACCGCAGGTGTGACTGCAGTTGGCATCCGGATTTTCCAGAAAAAAGATTTGAATTGAGAAAAAGCTGTTCAAACAATTGCTGAAAAGTTATGGAAGGATATAGTGATATCATGAATCTGCATTGGCTCTGGGGTGTCGTCGGAATATTTTCTGTTGTCATTTTGGTTCTGCTGATAAAGCTTTTCCTGCTGCGAAAAGCGGCGAAAGAAATTCAGGAGGGCTTCAGGGACAGGCTTACTGCCGATACCAATACTTTGATCGACGTCTCCACCGGCGATAAAGTCATGCGGAGCCTGGCGGCTGCCGTCAATCGGGAGCTGGCCCGGCTGCGCACCCAGCGCCGCCTGTATCAGCATGCAGATACAGAGCTGAAAAGCGCCATCACCAATATTTCTCACGATCTGCGCACACCGCTCACCGCCATTTACGCCTACCTTGCGCTTCTGGAACAGGAGGAAAAATCTGAAGCCGCCGGCCGCTACCTGGAAATCATCCGCGGGCGTGCCGATCTGCTGAAGACATTGACGGAAGAGCTATTCCAGTATTCCGTGCTCCTTTCTCCCAAAGAGGAGCTCCATATAGAGCCCCTGAGCCTGGGCGAAGTGCTGACCGAAAGCATCGCCTCCTTTTATGCCCCCCTGAAGGAGCATTCCATAACGCCGGACATACATATCACCGGCGAAACAGTCCTCCGCAGTCTTGACCGGGCCGCGCTCTCCCGGATTTTCTCCAACCTCCTGGGCAACGCAGTCAAATACAGCCGGGGAGATTTGGAGATCACGCTGAGCGAATCCGGTGAAATTACCTTTTCCAATTCCGCTCCCGACCTGGATGAAATCGAAATCGGCAGGCTCTTCGACCGGTTTTACACAGTGGACTCCGCCAGAAAGTCCACCGGTCTGGGGCTGTCTATTGCCCGTACGCTGGTAGAACAAATGAATGGAAAAATATGGGCCGAATCCAAAAGCGGCCGTCTGGCTGTCCATATCCGCTTCTGAGCAGACTGCAGTCAACACATAATACTGTCAAAACTGTATCGGGTCCACTTCCGGTGTAAGTGCTTTCATCTCATATTCCGGGAAACTGTCAATAATCTCTTCCAGGCACTGCGCGGTATCATAGTGAATGTCATGGGCAAGCATCACCACCTTTTTGCGTCCCAGTGCACTGTTCACCGCATTCTGTACCAGCCCTTCCGGAGTGGAATTTTTCACCGCGTCCTCCAGACTGGCATTCCAGTCATAGTAGATGTATCCCTTCTCGGTCATTTTTTCAATAATTTCCTTATAGACAGTCTTGTTATAGGCATTTACGCTGCCGCCGGGAAAGCGGAACAGCTTCACCTCCACGCCCGTCACCTCATACACCGCATCACAGGCCTCCTGAAAATCTTCCAGATAGCTGTCCACACTTTTATAAAGCTTCTTATAATCATGATTATTGCAATGAACCCCGATCGTATGACCTTCTTCCACAATTCTCCGGGCTACGTCGGGGTGCTTTCTCACATTTTCACCCACCACGAAAAAGGTGGCCCGGATATTCCGCTCCTTTAATATGTCAAGAATCGCCGTAGTATTGTCCTCGGAAGGCCCGTCATCGAAGGTCAGATACATCGTCTTCGGATGGAAATACAAATCAATTCCCTGTGCCATTCCCTCCGCCAGTTTCTCCTGATATGCATCCGAGCTGAGCGCCTGTCTCTCCGCACTGTTGGACAGAAATCCCGTCTCTATCAGGCAGGCGGGCACAGAAGTCTCTCTGACCACATACAACTCATCTGTGGCTTTCGCCTCTCTGTCGAAAGCGCCTGTCTTCTCCACTGCCCCGTTATGTATCAGCTGTGCCAGGCGACGGCTTTCCTCCCTGTCCTCATAATACCATGTCTCAATGCCGCTGACAGTCTCCTCCGACTCTTCACAGGCATTCTGATGAATACTGACATATATGTCAGCTCCAGAATTCCCCGCTTTCTCCACCCTCTCCTCCAGAGACATCTGCGTCCCATGGTCTTCCCGAATCAGCAGTGTCTCAAAGCCCAGTCCCTGCAGCTTTCCGGAAAGCCTCTGCGCCAGCGCCAGATTCACTTCACTTTCCATGACGCCATCCCTGCTGCAGCCCTCATCCTCTCCGCCATGTCCCGCGTCAATGGCAATAAGAGGGACAGCAGGTTCCGCCTCCTCTGCAAGCCTGACAAGGTCACCGGGATTGACGGCAGCAGGTTCCCCCAGAATCTCCTCAGGCAGTTTTTCCTCCGCAAGCTCTGACATGCTTTCCGACGCCAGCAGATCAAAAAAGATAAAGTCAATCACGCAGTAAAATATACCCAAACAGGCAGCAGAAAGTGACAGAAATGTCAGAAGCAGAACAGTGGCCCTCTTTATACCACGTTTTCTGCGGGCCACAGCCCTTCTGTCGTGAGGTGCCACTCTCACCAGCCTCACTTCTCCTGATGCATGTCTTCTGTTAGCCTGTCTGCACATATGATGCCCTCTCTTCCTCCGAATCCTTAAGCCCGATCCGCTTTCCACTACCGCCACGTAAAAAGCCCCCTCATTGCTGTTATATACAGCATACGAGGGAGCCTCATCATATTGACATCCTTTTTGTATATAAATTTCATCTTTTTTCCATCAAAGTTGCATCTTACGCTTATCCCCCTGGACAACAGAAATGTATTGTGACAGTATTGTCATATATCTTTTATCCCCTTCTCCTCACCTGGAAATCTTCAGATACAGTTCATTAATCCCTTCATAGAACCCGATGGTCACAACAGTATTATCTTCCTCCATCCCGACAAAACTGTATTTCTTAAAATAAGGAGTGTTTTCCGACAATGGGTTGGTATTCTCATATTCCTGCGGTTCTCCCAGTCCCATATACTCCGCCCAGGCTGAGACAATGCTGTCCGCATCCACCATAGACCAGGAAGTGATATCCGTTCTGACATAAAATTCATACAGTTTCCCTGTATCTGCATCCACATAGGCATCCAGCAGCCGGTTCGCCTTATCGGCATTCTGCAGAGCGGTACCGAGATCAATTTTCCACACCAGCACATTATTCCAGGGCTCCGGCACATCAAATGCGGAATACAGCACTGCATTGTAGGAGGACTCCGACAGCTCCCTCACCCCCTCCGGCAGAATGCCCAGCTCTTTCAATTCCTGAACTGCCTGATTACAGAGCGTGATCCCCCTGCTCTCCGACGGTTCCTGTCCGGAAGAATCCTTTCGGTTTGCCACAAAGGCATAGTTCCCCGTGAACTCCTGGTAATCCGGTTCTGTCCTGGTAAGTGCATTTTGCTCGCTCTCCGGCAGTACCTGACTGTTCAGGCATTTAGATAATATATACACCTTATCGTTATTGCTCAGGGAATAGCGATACCCTTCCGCCCCCATTGCCGTCTCCTGGGTCTGAATCTGGTTCAATATTCCCCTGTCGCGGTAGCGGGCCAGCTCCTCGGGCCCCCACACTGCAAGGCCTACAATAATTCCCGCCAGAGGAAGCAGAAACAGACTAAGTCTGCCCCATTTCTTTAAATTCATCCGGCTCTGCCCCTTTGCCTCCCTGTTCTGTTCTGCCATTGTCCTTCTCAGCTTCATCTATTCCGCCTTTGCGTTCCCCTTCCTGTGCTGTCCTGCCGTTTTCCGTTTTCCGATCACACTCTTCTTTCCCCGCAACTTCCATTTCCCGTCTGCACTCTTCCTTTCGACTGCCTTCCTCTTCCCGGGCACTCTCAGCTTTCCGACCGCTCTCTGTGTTCTGCCTGTTTTCCTCCGCCCGGCCGGGCTCTTCTTCCTGCCTGTCCGGTATCTCAAAGCTGATGATGGTTCCCTCTCCCACCTTGCTTTCTATGAGCAGCTCACTTTCATGCAGACGCAGAATCTCCACACAGAGCGCCAGACCCAGACCGGCACCATTCTTACTGCGGGATCTGGACTTGTCTACCATATAGAAAGCCTCCGTGACTTTCTTCAGCTCCTCCTCGGGAATCCCCACGCCATAATCTTTCACACAAAAGGCATAGGCATTCTCCCGTCTCTTGCCGTACACTTCCACCAGTCCTCCTTCACTGGAGGCCTTGCAGGCATTATCCACCAGATTCAACAATACGGATTTCAGCAGATTCCCCTCTGCATACACCGTCCCTTTTCCAAAGGATATCCTGAGCTTCTGTTCCGTATTTCCGGAAAACATGCTTTTCAGATAGTCAAAAAGGGATTTTGCCGCTATCGGCTGACGCTCTATGGTATCCCTTTTCGTCACAATGATATCCAGCAGGCGAAAGGACATATTTTCCAGCCTCTTGCCCTCGGTGTAAATATAATTGGCAGACAGAAAATGCTTCTCCTCATCCAGTTTCCTGGATCTGAGCAAATCCGCATATCCTATGATAGCGGTGAGAGGTGTCTTCAGCTCATGGGCAAAAGCGGCGATAAAATCCTCTCTGGCTCTCACTTCTTCCCTCAGCTCACCGATGGTGGCCTCCAGTTCGTTGGCCATGCTGTTGAAATCCATGGTCAGCTGGCCCAGCTCGTCACTGCTGATCTGCCTGGCCCGGTAACTGTAATCTCCCCCGGCCATTTTCCTGGTAGCATGCGTCAGAAACCGAATGGGTTTGGTCAGCCAGGTACAGATCAGAAACATAATCACGGAACTGCAGAGCAGCATAGCCAGAGTCACCTGCCTGTAAACGGAGAATCCCAGCGTCCGCTCTTCGAATACCTCCGTCACATCCTCCAGTGTCTCCAGATACATATTCCGGTCCAGCGCATTTACCATGATGCCCGTATGTATGTAATAATGCTCCCCCAGAGGAATCACCTGCCAGATTCTGGTATCCTCCGTTATCTGCTGCAGAAGCGCGGTGTCCTCCGGAAAGCCGTTGCTTACGAAGAGAACCTTCTTCTCCTCATTGGACAGACGCAGGAAACGCCCTGACCCCTGCCCGCTGCTTTCCAGCCTGGAGCCAATCTGTTCCACAGCAGTGTCCTGAAGCACATTGTACTTTGTAGGAATATTCAGCGCCGCTGTCTCAAAGGCAAACCGCAGAATGCTGCTGTCATCCATCGCCTGAGAAACCTCCCTCTCCAGAGAAGTCTCGAAGACGGAATTGACGAACAGATAGCCGCTGAGCCCGAAAGCAGCCGCCATAATGATAATCGTCCACAGAAGTATCTTGTATACAAACTTCATAATCAGATCTCCAGACGGTAGCCGATCTTATATACCGCCACCAGATTCTCTTCCCAGCCCATCTTCCGGCGCAGTCTCTGCACATGCAAATCCAATGTCCGGCTGTCTGCCAGATACTCATCTCCCCAGACCTTTTCATACAGATTCTCCCGGAAAAGCGCAATATTTTTATTGCTGATAAACAATACCAGAAGGCCGTATTCCTTATTGGTGAGCACAATCTGCTTCCCCGCCTTCGTCACCTTCCGGGCATCCATGTCCACCACCACATCTCCTGCCGTGAGAACACTTTCTGTCTTGTTATAACGCCGCAGCACCACTTCCACCCTGGCCACCAGCTCCACCACGTCAAAGGGCTTCACCAGATAGTCTTCCGCTCCCAGCTTCAGCCCCTTCACCCGGTCCTTGACCTCGTGCTTCGCGGTAATAAAAATCACAGGGATTTTCAGCGGACGAATATACTCCATAATGTCATAGCCGTCCGCTCCGGGCAGCATGATATCCAGCAAAATCAGATCAAAATTCTCCGTCTCAATCATATCAATTGCCTTCAGTCCGTCCTGCACCGTTTTACAGTAATACCCCGCCGCGGACAGATTAATGTCAATCAGGTCACAAATCGGCTTTTCATCGTCTACAATCAGTATCTTAATCATTCTTCTTTCGGCCACCCCCAATAATCTCTGATGATTTCCACCAGCTCTCCTACCGTATCCTCTTCCGTACACTGATAGGTCTCTGCAAAGTCCGTATCTTCCGCGAAACCGTCCGTACGCTGGTAATAAATAGAGCATCTTGTGTCAATGAGGAATTCCCCATCCGGTCCGGAATAACTGTATCTGGCAAGCACCACAATGTCCTTCATTCCATCTCCGTCCATATCCCTGCAGGTCATACCCTTCAGCGCATACAGATTGTCATAGTCAGCCATGGGCTGAAAGCTCCACACAATGTATCCCTGCTCATTGACCAGATAAATCATGAATATGTCATATTCCGCCATTCTGAGGACCCCCGGCACTACCCGCAGCTTCCCCTGCTTCTCAAAATTGCGGGTATAATTCTGCTCCTCAATAATCTTAAAACCGTTGTTCAGCAATTCCTTCAGTGTGGCAGCCGTATACAATATCTCTGTGGAATTCCCGTCCCGTACATAGGCCGCAATGAAATCCGCACTCTTATTCATGCTGAATCGGTTTATCTTATCGGAGATCCGCCAGTCACGGTAAAATCCGCCGTCCCTCTGGAAGAGCACATCTCCCACCTTATAGGGTTCCCCCGCATATTCTCCCGCAGCATTTTCACAGTTGGTAATCAGCACAATATCCGTGAGCCCGTCATGATTCAAATCCTGAAAGGACACCGCCGCAAGGGCCTTTGTAGGCTGTTCCAGCTTTTCCAGATACTTATAATTCGTCTCAAGCTGATCTGTCTTATAAAGCACCTTTCCGCTGCTGTCAGTAATCAGCACCGCCAGCCTGTGATACTCCTTATGCATAATGGGCAGAAAGGTTACTTCCTCCTCCCCAAAGGATTCCAGCAATACCGGAAAACTCTGGCCTTCAATACGCTCATACCCATTGGCCTCTATATCCTCCGCAGTCTCTATGGCAGCGAACTGCTCCTGGTAAATCTCATACTTCTGAACCAGTGCCGAGACTGTTTCACTCTGCGCAGAAACCTGCACAAATGGCAGCAGCCATCCGCATATACAGACCAAATATAAAATGCACATCCACTTCCTGCTCACCGGTTTCTCCTTTCTCCTCACGACGCAGCTTCCGTCACCCGGAGGGCCTGCCTCCGAAATTGCAGCTGTTCCGTCATCAGCCGGACTATTGCCGAAAGCCTCCATAGTCCCCAAAAGTTCCCGCCTGTAATCTGTTTTGCATACATACAGTGTCAGTATAAGCTATCATTGCATCATTTTTGCTACAAATTATCCCGCAAAACATTTCGTAAAAATATCTTCCGCATTTTTATACAATATTTTTCCCGTATCCTCCTCCGACAAGTTTTCTCCCAGCACTGCCTGCACATACATCCGCGGGTTGCAGATGGGATAGTCTGTTCCGAAAATCAGTTTATCGGCCCCTGCCATTTCAACGCCTGCCCGAAGCATCCCGTACCGAAACAGCCCTGTCCCCGACAGATCCAGAAAGGCATTCCCATATTGCGCCAGCCGTTCCAGATGCTGCAGGTACACATCCCGCCCTCCCGGATGTGCTGCCACGAAAATCACATCGGGATGTGCTTTTATCATCCTGGTCATCTGCTCCTGCTGCTCCGTCATTGTATGATAGCTCACCGCCATATGATACCTGCCCGCGGCCTCCAGAAGTCTGTGAAATCCGTCACAGTCATAATCGCATCCATACTGCGCCCAGCCGTGACTGTACGGAACAAGTTCCCCAATCAGCCGGATGCCGGCTTCATACATAAAAGCCATCTCCTCCAGCGACTCCTCCGGAAATGCAGGGTGAATGTGAAAGCCGGGAATGTAAAAATCTCCATAAATATCACGAATTTCCAGTGCCTTTCGATTCAGCTCTCTCAGCTGGGCAAATCCCCTGTCCGTTTCATAAGGCCTCGCGGAAATCACAGAACCGCAGATACCCGTAATTCCTGCCTGTTCCAGATCCGCCTTCGCCTCCTGCATGGACATTGGGGCAAAATCTTTATACATACAAAGGTTTTGCTCCTCCGTAAGATAAGGGTGGGTGTGAAAATCTATTATCTTCATAATTTCTCCTTTGTCCGTTTCAACGGACAGCCTTCTACGCAGCTTTTCAGCTTTTAAAAAGAATCATATTTCATTATATCCCATTCGCCACTCCTGTTACAATCTTATTTAATATTTAACAGCTGTTCCGTTTTCTTTTATCCTGTTATCATTGAATTACCGGTCTCACAATGTTATACTGGAATACGAAAAAAAATGGAGAGTATTATCTGAAATGAAGAAAGATCTGACTCAGGGAAATGTAACCAAAAACATGCTTCTGTTCGCAGGTCCCATGATACTGGGAAACCTGCTGCAGCAATTTTATAATATAGCAGACACCTTAATCGTGGGCCGCTTTCTGGGTCCGGACGCATTGGCGGCAGTGGGCTCTGCCTATACCTTAATGACCTTCCTGACCTCCATCCTCATCGGTATGTGTATGGGCAGCGGCGCCCTTTTTTCCTACTATTTCGGGAAAAAAGAGAACAAAAAAATGAAGGACTGCATGCAGCTTTCGTTTCTGCTCATCGGCGGTGTGACGCTTCTCCTGAATTTTCTGGTCATGTTGTTTTGTCGTCCCATTCTGCGGCTTTTGCAGGTTCCGGATCAGTTGATGGAGATGATGCATACTTATGTATGGATTATTTTTATGGGAATCTTCTTCGTATTCCTATATAATTATTTCGCCTATCTTCTCCGGGCCGTGGGTAATTCCGTGGTGCCGCTGTACTTCCTGGGCAGCACAGCTGTGCTGAATGTAGCGCTGGATCTGATTTTCGTGGTTGTGTGCAGATGGGGGATTGCCGGAGCGGCGGCCGCCACCATAATTGCGCAGGCAGTGTCCGGGCTGGGGCTTGCGGCTTATACCTGGATCCGGGAACCGAACCTGCGCTTTCCCCTGCGGCTCTCCTCTCCTGAAAAGGGCGCCGCCGGAGAAATCCTGCGCTTCTCTTTCTCATCTTCCGTCCAGCAGTCCGTGATGAACTTCGGCATCCTGATGATTCAGGGCCTTGTGAACAGCTTCGGTCCGGAGGTAATGGCTGCCTTCGCGGCGGCCGTGAAGATTGATTCTTTTGCCTACATGCCCGCCCAGGAATTCGGCAACGCCTTTTCTCTCTTTATCTCCCAGAATCACGGAGCGGGCGAAAAAGGCAGAGTACGGCAGGGAATGCGCAGTGCTGTCCGAATCTCTCTGCTTTTCTGCGCGGTCATATCTCTGCTGGTATTTGTATTCGCCCCGTATCTGATGCTGCTCTTCGTCAGTCCGGAAGATGTGAATATTATCGCCACAGGAGCCGGATACCTGCGTGTGGAGGGAGCATTCTACTGTGGAATCGGTATTCTGTTCCTGTTATATGGGTATTACCGGGGAGTCAACCGGCCTGAAATGTCACTGGTTCTTACCATTATCTCTCTGGGCACCAGAGTCCTGCTGGCCTACATACTGGCTCCCATCCCCCAGATCGGTGTGGTGGGCATCTGGAGCGCCATTCCCATCGGGTGGATTCTTGCGGATGTGACAGGAATTCTGTATCTGCGACGACTGGAAAAGGGCCACACTTTTACAGGCCCCACAACAGAATAGTATCATTTATGGACCGGACCTTCCCACAACGTAAAAAGGACAGCCATGGGGTGACTGCCCTTTTTAGAGAAGGTATTTCTTATGGGGTATAGCAAAAAACTATATAATGTATTGGGGGTTACGAGTATTATAATACCATTGAATCCCCATTCTGCCAATTCTCAAAAGTAACAAAATTAACAAAAAACGAAGTGTTGTTTTGTGCATCTTGTATATGGGCATTTCTTTGACTGCCAGATACCTGCCCACAGAATTGCGCTGTGGCCCTGCTTTGCCCATTACTCCAGGGCTGTAAAAAGTGCCTCGAACTCCTCCCGGCCAATCCGTTCCTTCTGCAGAAGCAGCTCCGCACAGGTATGAAGCACTTTTTCCTGTGCCAGAATTATTTCCCTTGCCTTGGCATAGCAATCGTCAATAATGGCCTTCACCTCTCTGTCAATCTCACCTGAGACAGCCTCGCTGTGAGCTTTCGCATGTGCAAGGTCCCGGCCGATGAATACTTCCTCGTCATCATCGTCATAACAGATTACGCCGATATTCTCCGACATACCGAATCGTGTCACCATTCTGCGCGCAACCTTTGTGGCCTTCTTGATATCACTGGAAGCCCCTGTGGTAATATCTCCGAAAATGATTTCCTCCGCAATCCGTCCCCCCAGAGACACCATAATCTGCTGAAGCATCTGCCCCTTTGTCATGAACATTTCATCCTTCTCCGGAAGGGGCATGGTATACCCTGCGGCACCTACTCCCGTGGGAATGATGGAAACCGTATACACCGGTCCCACATCCGGCAGCACATGAAACAGAATGGCATGACCGGCCTCATGGTAAGCCGTAATCCGCTTTTCCTTGTCGGAGATAACCCGGCTCTTTTTCTCGGTGCCGATGCCCACCTTCACAAAAGCCTTTTTGATATCGTCCTGGGCCAGGAAACCCTTCCCCCCTTTTGCCGCGTTGATGGCCGCTTCATTCAGCAGATTCTCCAGATCCGCACCTGTAAAGCCCGCCGTGGTCTGCGCCACCTGCTTTAAATCCACATCCTCCGCCAACGGCTTGTTCCGGGAATGTACCTTCAGAATGTCTTCCCTGCCTCTGACATCCGGCGTCCCCACCGTTACTTTTCGGTCAAACCGCCCGGGGCGCAGAATAGCCGGATCCAGAATGTCCACTCTGTTAGTCGCCGCCATGACGATGATACCCTCATTGACGCCGAAGCCATCCATCTCCACCAGCAGCTGGTTTAAAGTCTGTTCTCTCTCATCGTGGCCGCCGCCCATACCGGTACCCCGCCGTCTGGCCACTGCGTCTATCTCATCTATAAATACAATACAGGGAGAATTCTTCTTGGCTTCCTCAAATAAATCTCTCACACGGGAAGCGCCCACACCCACAAACATTTCCACAAAATCCGAACCGGAGATGCTGAAAAAGGGAACTCCCGCTTCCCCTGCCACGGCTTTGGCAAGCAATGTCTTACCGGTTCCGGGTGGTCCTTCCAGCAGCACGCCCTTGGGAATTCTGGCACCCACCTTCGTGTATTTGCCCGGCTCCCTGAGGAAATCCACAATCTCTTCCAGTTCTTCCTTCTCTTCCGTCAGTCCTGCCACCTGGACAAATGTGATACTCTTGTCACCCATGGACAGTCTGGCCCGGCTCTTGCCGAAGTTCATCATCCTGCCGCTTCCGTTGTTGGCATTCTGGGCATTCACCATCATAAAGAGGAAGACCCCCACCGCCAGCACAATCAGCATGGGAACCAGCGTGGTCAGCACCCATCCCTCTCTGGGCACATCCTTCACCTGCGGGTCGAAACCATAGGATCTCACCAGCTTCTCCGCCTCCACGATATCCGTCACATAAAGCTTCATATCGGATCCGTTTGTCAGTTCTACCCGCAGATACCCTGTGGGCACCTCGCTGTTCGGATTGATTACCACCTCGGTAACCTTTTCCGCTTCCATATCGTTGATGAATCGCTCTCTGGTATATTCATCATCCGCGCTGTTTAAGGTGGTCAGAATGGCCACTCCCATCAGGAGAAGCAGAATAAAAAGAAAATATGAATTGAATCCTCTACTGTTTTGCCTCAACTTGCAAGCCTCCTATTTACATCACTTCTGCCGTGGGTATCCTTCCCACCCGGATAAATCCGTTTTGTCTATTCCTCTTCGGAATCAAATTCCACCACACCGATATAGGGCAGGTTGCGATATCTCTGGTCATAATCCAGCCCATAGCCCACCACAAATTTATCCGGAATCTGAAAACCGGTATAATCCACATCCACATCCACCACACGCCTCTCCGGCTTGTCAAGCAGAGTGCACAGCCGCAGTGTCTCCGGTCCCCGGGCCCACAGCATTTCCAGCAGATAGCTCAATGTTCTGCCGCTGTCCACGATATCCTCCACCACCAGCACGTCCTTGCCCCTGATCGGCTCATCCAGATCCTTCACAATCTTGACCACACCTCCGGACTTCGTGCCGCTGCCATAGCTGGACACAGCCATGAAATCCAGTGACACCGGCACAGTGATTCTCTTGGCCAGCTCACACATGAAAAAACTTCCGCCCTTCAGCACACAGATCAAATGTACCTGCCTGCCCGCATAGTCCCTGCTGATCTGCTCCCCGATCAGCTGAATCTTCGCATCTACTTCTTCCTCTGTCAAAAGTACCTTAATGTGTTCCGACATTTTCATCCTCCGTTCCGCGTTCTTCACAGCCTCTGCATAATTTTACCTGTAAAATACGTTTTGTATTCCCGTCTACCTTAAAATATTCGCTGATTCGCCGGCCCACCAGCCACAGGATATGGTTTCCTGCCGCCAGAACCGGGATTCTGTCTCTCAGCTGCTGCGGAATTTTCTCCGTGACCATATATTTTTTCAGAGATTTATGAATCATATTGCCTTTTCCGTCGGCAATCGTCAGAAAATCTCCCTGCATACGGGAACGAATAACAAGAGATTCTTTTATTTTATCATAATCAAACCATTTCGTATACCGGTTTCCGGGAACTTCCTGTTCTTTTTTTGCAGATATCCCCTGAAATTCCATTTTCCCCCATTCTCCCAAATTATAAACGGCAGGCCGGACAAAAATTTCTTCTGTCAGCGACACCTTTTTCACCGGCGTCATGTCCTTTTCCAAAGCACCTTTTTCCGGAATTCCCCTGTCCGCCTCTTCTCCCCTCTCCAGCGTCACCTCCCCATACTGTCTCCGGACCGTGATTCCAAAAGGCAATCTGATTCTCCGGTGCTCACTTCTGAGGAATAAGTCCCGTGTGTCACTGATATGTCTGAAAGAAATGTCTTTTCCCCGGGGAGACAGACGACAGAGCAATTCATACAGCATTCGTTTCTGCAGCGCTGGATGAAACTGCAGAAATGACTCCACATCCACTGTGTACCCGCAATATTTCCTGCTCCCGTCTCTCCCTTCAGGCGCCTTTCCGTTTCCTGCCTCCTCAGACGATTTTCTGTCTTCTCTCTCCTCCTCTGACAGCTTTGCTTTTTCCGCCTGCCTTTCAGGGATTCCTTCCTCCGGCTCCACGCACGCACACAGTGCCTCCCGGGTCTGCAGCTCCAGAAAGCCTTCCGTCTCCCGCAGCAACTCTGCCGTCTGTGCCATATGCGCTACTGTGCCTTCCGCAATTTCATGCTCCGCATAAGGCAGAATATGATGGCGGATCCGATTCCTTCTGTATTCATCCCCGCTGTTGGTACAGTCTGTGCGCCACGCAATTCCCCTCTCCTCCAGGTATGCCTCTATCTCTTCCCGCTTAAGGCACAATATGGGCCGTATAATCTCCCTTCCTTCCCCGTCCGTTCTCACCGGTGCAATTCCGCTCAGCCCCTTTATTCCGGTGCCACGAAACAAATGGAAAAGCATGGTCTCCGCATTGTCGTGACTGTTATGGGCCACTGCAATCTTAGCGCCGCCCAGCTTTTCCGCCGCCTGCCGAAATGCCTCATATCGAATTCGCCTCCCGGCGTCCTCCTCCGAACACTTCTCCTCCAGAGCCCGCCTGTGCACATCCGCAACCGTCAGCAAAAAGGGAATCTCATTCTCTCTGCACAGCGCTTCCACATACCGCGCATCTTCTCCCGCTTCTCTGCGGAGCCCGTGATTCACATGTACCACGGTCAGCGAAAGCGGCATTTTTTCCCTGTAGGAAAGTAACAGAAATAAGAGGCAGACTGAGTCCGCCCCTCCGGAAACACCTGCCACAATTTTCTCCCCGGGTACAATCATATGGTGCTCTTCCAGATATGCAAACACCTTTTTTTCCGTCTTTTCCCTGATCTTCATATGACAAATCTTAACCTATAAATCAGGAAAAGTCAAATATCAGGTCTCCCAGATACCGATTACGCCGACGGTCATGTCATCACGGATTCTGCCTCCGCCGGCACGAATCGCAATGCGGAGCAATCGGTCCGCTATTTCTCCGGGATTGCTGTCCTGTACCCCGGCAACGGCATCCAGCATCAATTCCGCATCATTTTCTCCCCCGAAGGCATCCACCACACCGTCGGAGACCATAATCAGATAATCTCCATCCTGAAGCATCTTACATACCGGCTGAATTTCCACCTGCTGGAAAACCCCCAGTGGCAGATTTCCGGTAATCAGCCGTTCCACTTCCTCCGGTCTCTTCAAAAAGGTAACCGCGCCGCCCACCTTTCTCAGCTCACAGTTTCCCGTATACAGGTCGATATCACAGATATCCAGTGTCGGATGATTGTCATCCTCTCCCGCCGCAAATAATGCCGTATTCACCATATTGATGGCAGTATCGGTGCCGTAGCCGGCCTCCAGCATTTTTTCCATCAGGTCAAGTACTTTCCCGCTCTCTCTGTCTGCCTTCTCCCCGGAACCTGTGCCGTCGGACAGCATCACTGTCACCCTGCCCTTTTCCGCCTCCAGAACAGTATAATTGTCCCCGGAAACCGTTTCCGTCTCCTTCACCGCCCTGGAGAATCCTGTGAGTACCAGAAAGCCTGCCTCTTCCTCCAGGATAAAGCTCTGAGGAACCGTTTCCACCATATAAGGGCTGGACGCAGATGGCGCAAAACGCCTGTCCATCAACACGGAGATCATATCCGCGGCATCTTCTGCGGATACCTTTGCATTTCTCTGTGTGCTCATGGTGAGCACAAGGGCTTTCCGTCCGTCTTCCCGGGGCAGATAACATGGCCCCTCCACATGAATCCCTTCCTCCGCCAGCGCCTGAACCAGCATGCGTTTCTTCCTCCCTTCCATAGGAGAGAACTCCAGCACTTCACAGGCCGCCTCGGTCATAATCTTCGCCATTTCCGTTAAGTGTCCGCTGATAATCTGTCCGTTTTCCCACAGACGCCTCTCCATCAGAAGTGTTTCGCGGGAACCCTGTTCCGGTTCGAATTCCCTGTCATAGCTTCTGGCCAGCTCCTGAAAGCTGTCCGCATAATTTAAAAGTTTACGTCTGCACAGATCGGATATCTGTGCCGTCTGCAGTTCCCTGACCTCCCCTTTGTGCCAAATCACTCCAACTCACACCTTTCCGCCGCCGGTTTTCGTCAGACTCCGTTCCTTCCGCCGGAATCGAAATCTGCCTCGTCTGTCACAGCAGTACCTATTATAGGAATGCACAAACTGATTTTTTGTCAAAAGTACGTACCTTTCCCCTTAAAGTTTTACGACAAAAAAAGCGGAAGCTTCACGCTCCCGCCTAATTTTCCTGTTTAAAGAGAATCTCATCTTCATAGACAAGTCCCAGCTTCTCTCTGGCAACATTTTCAATATAACCCTTCGTCTGAACTTCCTTTGCAAATTCCTGGATTTCAAGGGCTCTGCGCTTCTCAGCCTCTATCTGACTGTCCAGCAGCGCTGCCTCCCCGGCTTTGGCATTGATCTTACTCTGCAGTTCCATGCTTCCCACCTGCACCAGTATCAGAATCATCACCACCACCAATGAGACCAGAAACATACTGAAACGGTTCTGACTTTTTCTGCGATATGCAATTCTTCTTCGTCTTGCCATGTTTCTGCCCTCCTGTCCGTATGTCCGGTATCCGTTTTCCTGCGGCTTATACCTGACTGCCCCGGTTACGCTTTCAAATTTATTTTAAGCACTTTCAGAGAAATCGTCAACTTATTTTTTATCCGTCTTTTCATACGTCCCGCCAGTCTGCGCATACGTCCGCCGGTTCTGTGCAGTCCCCGTCCGGCTTTCCCGCAGACAAAGCCAAATGGTTTGAACAGCCATCTCAGTATCTTCCAGAAGCATTCCAGCAGCCTGTTCAGCAGTGCGGACACATATTTTACAAAAAGCGGGCTTATCAGTTTCCTGTAGAGAAACATTCCCGTCAGCGCTCCGATCACGGCAAACCACCGCAGTGTGCCGTCGCTTTCGTAATACATCAGCAGGAACACCTTCGTTCCGCTGTATATCCAGAATGCCAGATCTTCCACCGATATCAGGAAAGTTCCATGGGGCGCTACCCTGCGGAATATCCGCAGAAGATCATATACATATGTGATAAAGACGCCCATGATAAAGGAATGCAGGAGAAATTGGTTTTCGTTTGCCATATTGTCACCGGAATAATCTGCTCAGCAGCGATTCGTTTTTATGTCCGGAACTCCCTGCATCGGAATAGGTAAAGCTGTCAATCCGGCCGTCTATATCCACTTCTCCCTTTTCCAGCGTAAGCCTGCTGACATGAAGTTCATCTCCCTTTATCATCAGCATGCCCTGCTCGGTCTCCAGAAGAATCTCATGTATATCAAAGGAAAGCACATCGTTCACACCATTGATCATGCAGCTCCTTCGATTTGTCATTGCCACCTTATGTATCCGTGCGCTTCCGCTTAAATCCTCCATAAGCCCCTCCTTCCATCCTGAATAAGTATATGAAGGATGGAAGGAAAAAAGAACCGTCTACAGATAACGGAACATTTCTTTGGCCTCTTCCTTTCTCACAGTTTCCTGTACACTCAGAACTTCCACCTTCACCTCCCTGTTGCCGAAGGAAATCGTAATGGAATCTCCGGGCTTTATATCCGCAGACGCTTTCGCGGGTCTGCCGTTTATCATTACACGTCCGGCATCGCAGGCCTCATTTGCCACGGTCCGGCGCTTTATCAGTCTGGACACTTTCAGATATTTGTCCAATCTCATTGCAATACCTCTCTCTTTCCTGAACCTTTTTCCGCCATATACAAAACCCGGCCTCTCCTTCATAACAGGTATGATGAGAACAGCCGGGCCTCACGCTTTCTTCTGAACAATGTCAGCTGCAGCTTATTATGCGTTTACCATATCCTTTAAAGCTTTGCCAGCCTTGAACTTGGGAGCCTTGGAAGCAGGAATCTGAATGGTCTCCTTCGTCTGAGGGTTTCTTCCGTCTCTGGCCTTCCTCTCGGATACTTCGAAGGTGCCGAAACCTACCAGCTGAACCTTTCCACCATTCTTCAATTCATCGGCAACCACGTCTGTGAAAGCCTTCAGTGCCTTCTCGGCATCTTTTCTGGAAATTCCAGCCTGCTCAGCTATAGCTACCGTCAATTCTGTTTTGTTCATATCGAACTCCTCCTATACGAGTTTTCATTTTTGTACATTTCGTTATTTTCCCTGTGAAACGTCTAAATATATATATATATGGTTTTCCCGGGTTTGTCAAGGTTTTTAGGGACAAAATTCTTTCATTTTCCGCTGTTTGAGCTGCCTGTGGTATTAGAGCTGCCCGTGGTGTTGGAGCTGCCTGAACTGTTGGAACTTCCTGAGACAAACCTTTCCAGATCCGCAAAGGAATAAGACACATCCTTCTCCTCCTTATCAACCTGTATTGTGTAACTCCTTGTCTCATAGCCCGACTTCCTCAGAGTGATAATGTGGGAACCACTGTATTTTCTGAAACTGCAGGGGGAAATCCCCACATAATTCCCGTCCAGATATACCTCCACGCCCTCAGGCGCGTCCACATGCACTCTGTAATAATCTGTAACGGTATCATCCGGTCCCGGTGTGGGAGTCACCGCCGGTTCTTCTTCCTCCTCCGTGTCGCCCACCGCCTCCAGCACCACATCACAGGCCGCGGACTCCTGGGCCACACGAATATACTTCGTCACAGACTGATACCCCTCCGCTCTGGCAATCAGCTGATGCAGACCATACTCCAGTGTCACCGGCACAGATGCATCTATCTCGCTTCCGTCAATATACACTTCTGTGGAAGCAGGACTGACTGAGAAAAGCACCATGCCTGTCTGGGGCTCCGGCACCTCCAGGTCACCGATATCAAGAGTGGTCTCCTGATTACGCATCACTACGACATTTTTGACACCTCCGCCCCCCTTGTTGGAAATTGTCACTTCATAGCTTCCCTCCGGCACCAGAAGCAGCATGTCCTCCGTGATACGCTGTATCAGCGACTGCCCGATTTCAATCCAGCCGCCTACAAAATGTTCATCATTGGCCAGCCTCAGATAGCCGTGCCCCTTTTCCACGCGGACTGAAAGGATCTGATTCCCGATTCCCTGAAAGCTGAGCACATCCGCAGGATTCAGGTCCATGATCTCCACATTTCTCCCTTCGGACAGATATTGTGTGTTGGAGGTAAGCTTATAGGTTTCAGGGCCGATACTCACTTCTCCGCGCACAGCGTCCAGTTCATACCATTCCACATCGGTAAAGGTCCAGCTGTTTACAGACAGCTGCATGGTAGTCAGATGCTTTTTGGACTTCAGGAAAGTGATATCCACAATATCTCCTTTCTCTATCTGTTCCAGAGAAACAGCATCCCCGTACTTGTCATACAGCCTGGTGGTGCCATCCATGGAGAGTGTATACCGTTTTCCCAAATCCAGATTCAGGAAAGTCACCGTGTTCTCCTTTTCATCCCTGTCCACGAACACAGCGGTGTCCGCCGAGTCAAAGCTGGCCGGCCCGGTCACAATAAATCCTGTGTCGGCTCTGTTCGATTCAGCGGATGTGCCGTCTCCTTCTCCCCTGTTATTTTCCATAAAAGGAATGGTACAGGAGGAAAATGACACCATCGTCATAACAATTGCCGCTGCAATATACATCCTGCGTTTTTTCTTATTTTCTGTTCTTCTCATATATTCCTCTTTTGACGGCCTTTCCTGTTCTTATCGAAGCCTGCCCACTTCTCGAAATACCTGATCCAGAAAATGTTGTTTTTCCTTCTCCTGGGCAATGACTTTTTCCAGCTTCTCCTGGTTCTTCCTGGGAATCCACGCTTTTCCGGAATTATAGTAGAAATTTGCAATCTTCCAGAATTTCTCCGGATATGCCAGCCGATAATACAAATCAATCCGGCTTCCGGCGGACAACGGCCGCTCCTTCTCATAGGTTTCCAGAAGCTCTTCCCCCAGAGATATGGACCAGTTGTTTTTCTCCAGAAGCTTTCGCATCAGCAGACACAAATCGCGAACCGGATTGTCACACATACACTTTTCAAAATTCACCAGGAACCATCCTCTGCCGTCCTGAATAATATTGTGATATTGATAATCTCCATGACAGAAAGCAATTTTCGCGGTATCCCCGCTCTTTCCCCCCTGCGTCGCTTCCCGCTGGTATTGTCCCCATTCTTCCGTCACAGAAAGCGCCTGTTCCAGAAACGGATCGAAGGCTCCTCTCAGACTGATTTCAAACCAGGTCTTCTGCCCTTTCTGCTGCAGATACTTCCGCACCCGTTTCAGCTCTCTGTTGTGCTTATCATACTCCTTTTCCGGAGAAAAAGCCACCGGAAGATTCAGACAGTCCGCCGGCAGCTCCATGCAGCCGTGCAGCCTGGCCAAAAGCCTGACAGCTTCCATACATTCCTCTTTATCCTGAATACTGCACTCTCTGCCTTCCCGCCAGGTCTTCAGCACATATTTGGTTCCCTCATTGTCTCTCACAAACAATGTGCCTTCCCTGCTGGGAATTATGACTTCCACCTTTACCGTTCCGGCATCCATTATCTGCTTTAACAGCCTGTTCTGCAGTTCTATCCTCTCCTGGCTTCCCGAATATTCCCTGAAAATCAGACACCCCCGATTGGTGTCACACACAATGGCCCCCCGTCCTTTCCTGGTACGAAGCACCTCGATTTCATATTGTTCCAGTAACTCAACTGCCCTGTCATTCACTTCCGGCCCCTCCTGATTGGTTTCTCACGTCACCGCACCGCGTCCAGTCCGGTTCATAACCTATCATATGAGAAAATACCTGAAAGTATGAAATCATTCTCTGCTTTCCAGCCTCAAAAGTCGTTGAGCCTCCTCCAGCAGACACGCTCTGGTATTGCATGCCGGTTCCTCCAGAACCATTTCCAGCAGCTTCTGCAGAACCGCCCCCAGCTGCTTTCCGGGCTTCCAGCCAACAGCAATCAGATCGGCCCCCTTCACAGCAAGGGTTTTCAGGGACACACACTGCTGCTTTTCCAGAATTTCTTCATAGAGCTTCCGCCACTGCTCCACTCTCTCCAGCTTTTCCTCCCTCTGGTATTCACTCTGAGCCAGGAAATCCGCCTGCTTTACCTCGAATAAATCCGGAAATGCCTCCTCGCCGATTTTGTGTATTGCTCTCCGCACCATCCGCATATCGGGAGATGCCCCGCTGCCGTAATCATGGTATAATACCAGTCTGCACACCCGGCTAATGGTATCATTGTCGAATTTAAGTCTCTTCAGAACCTTTTCCGCCAGCTCTGCGCTGACCGGGGCATGATTATGGAAATGAGTGACCCCCTCGCCGTCCACCGTCAGAACCTCCGGTTTTCCGATGTCGTGAAACAGCATGGCCAGGCGAAGCACCTTATCCGCCCTCACATGACACAGCGAGTGCAGAATATGCTCTCCCACATTATAGCAATGGTGAACATGCCTTTGTTCCGTCTCCATGGCCCTGTCAAACTCAGGGAAAAACACTTTTGTGACGCCAATGTCATAAGCAGTCCGCAGATACTCCGGATGGGGAGAAACCATCAGCTTCACCAGCTCTGTCTGGATTCTCTCGGCGCTGATGCGATTTAAGGTATATGCCAGCTCAGCCGCTGCCGCCAGCGTCTCTTCCTCTATGGAAAATCCCAGCTGCGCCGAAAAGCGAACTGCCCGCAGAATCCGCAGGGCATCCTCCCGAAAACGTTCCTCCGCTCTGCCCACACATCGGACGATCCCGGCTTCCAGGTCCTCCATGCCGCCGAATTTGTCCACCAGTCCTTCTTCCTCGTTATAGGCCATGGCATTGATAGTCAGGTCTCTGCGCCTTAAGTCCTCTTCCAGGTCCGGGGTAAAAATCACTTCGCTGGGATGCCGGCTGTCCTCATACTCTCCGTCAATCCGATATGTGGTCACCTCAAACCCTTCCCCGTTCATCATCACCGTCACCGTACCATGCTGCAGCCCGGTGTCAACAGTGCGCGGGAAGAGCGCCTTCACCTGTTCCGGTCTGGCAGAAGTGGTAATATCCCAGTCCTCCGGCTTCCTGCCCAGAAGGGAATCCCGCACGCATCCGCCCACTATATACGCTTCAAAGCCCGCGTTTCTGATTGTGTTTATGATAGCCTGCCCTTTTTCCGGTATTGTTATCCTGATATCACACATCATCTGCTTCCCGTCACTCTTTCAATATAAATTTCCTGATTACCTCTGCCACACCGTCTTCGTCATTCCCTGCGGTCACATAGTCTGCTGCTTCCTTCAGGACAGGCTGGGCATTTCCCATGGCAACTCCCAGACCGGCATACCGTATCATGGACAAATCGTTAAATCCATCTCCGCAGCAGATGACATTTTCCCGCTTTATCCCCAGCATTTCCATCAGTTTTCCCAGGGAATCTCCCTTATCCACACTGGCAGGCACAATCTCAATAAAAAACGGCTCGGATCGACCTGCCGCCGCCCGTGTCCCGCACCGCTCCTGCAGCTTCTTCTCCAGCATTGCAGCCCTTTCTGCCTCCGCAGTCATAAAGCATTTATAGACAGGAAAATTCACATACCCTACGAAATCTTCCGGCTGCATTATGGGCATATCGTTGATATGTGCTTCCAGCGTTACATACCGGTCCGGTGCAAAGGCTGAAATCACCGTATCTTCCGAATGGGTGGCCAGGCCGCAGTCGTGCTTCTGTGCAAATTCATACAGCACCGGCAGCAAATCCCCGGGCACTGCCTTCTGATAAACCACTTCCCCGGTGCCGCAGGCTACAATGCGTGCTCCGTTATGAGACAGCAGATAGCCCCCATACTTTTTCAGCTCCAGTTCCCCGGCATAACGGCGCATTCCGTACGCCGGCCGTCCGGAAGCCAGCACCACCAGATGTCCGCTCTCCAGAACCTTCCGGATGCCGGCTCCTGTGGCAGGACTGATTTCTTTATTTGAATTTGTCAGGGTGCCGTCAATATCCAGCACCAGCGCTTTTCTCTCCATGTCCGTCAGACCTTTCTGTCCTGTCCGTCTCAGCATCAGAATTCATGCCCCGTGAAGATTCTGTTGTATAGTGATTTGAAAAGGCGGTGTGAAAACACCGCCTCTTACTCCCTCCGCTCTGATGCCTGTCAGAATACCGACCGCACTCTCACGATTCCCCGGAGCTCTCCGTTCCGGCTTCCGAGCCTTCTCCGGATTCTTCAGAACCATCCTCACTGCTCTCTGCCGATGACGCACCGGATTCTCCTTCCTCCGACCCGTCATTTTGTGCTTCGCTTTCCGCAGCAGCTTCCGCTTCAGCCCGCACCTTCAGATAACGCAGATTTTCCTTCGGGTCCTCCACATTGATTTCACCCACTGTGGTCTCCATATATTCCGATAATTTCTGGCTTAACAGGGTATTCCGGATACTCAGAACCCACTCCGGATCATTGTTCCCTGCATAATATACCACATAAGTATTGTCTTCCGTCGCAGGGGATATGACAGCAGTGTCACCTGCGGTACGTCCGCCTTCACTGATCCAGTCTCCCAGCTCTTCCGGTACACCGGAAGGCATCACACCTTCCAGCAGACCACCTTCTGCACTGAATACGGAAGGGTCATTATACTTTTCACAGAGTGCTGTAAAGCTCTCTTCCGTGGCATCGCCGTTCTTCCATTCATCCAGAATCGCCTGCGCATTGTCTCCGGCGGTCACCACCACACGGATATCCGAAGAAGGTGTCTCATCCAGATAGCGTTTTTCGAACTGCACCACATAATACCGGCGGAGTGTGCTGTCTTCCACCACTGTGGTATCTCCGGCTTTCCTTTCCTCATCGAACAGCCAGTCTTTCAGGACACTGGTAACAGCAGAACGTTTTCTGTTGGTGTTCAGCTCTCCGTCGGCCTGAATTGTCTTCTCCAGTTTGTCGGCTTCCGCCTTTGCCAGCTTCATGGCAGCTTCAATTTCCGCTTCAGAAGGCTGATAAGCCTCTTCTGTGCCCTCTTCCCCTTCACTTTCGCCCTCTGTTCCTTCCGTCTCTTCCACCGGATCGGCCAGCTCTGTAGGCTCTGTGGGCAGCTCCGCATCTACCGACGCCAGATAGTAATCCACTGAATCATAGTCTGCCTTATTGTTATCATAGTGCTCCTGGATTTCCTCCATGGCAGGCGTCATGCGCTCTCCAAGCAGTTCTGTATATGCATTGAGATACATGCCCGTCTGAATGTAAGATTTCACTCTGCCTTCCGTGGCATAGGGGCCGTAAAGCTGCTTCACATATTCCTTCACTGTGGTGTCCGCCTCGGAAGCTGCTTCCTTCAGCTGCTCTCTGTACTCGTCGTACTCTGCGGTAACATCATGGGCGAATCCTTCTTCTTTCGCCGCATTCAGCAATGCCTTCTCACGAGCGATGTTGTCCACAGCCAGCTCATCAAAAAAGTCCCCCCATGTAAGGGTGTCAGAATACATCTGTGTCCTGACATCGCGGCTTAAGTCCAGTCCAAAATAAGACAGATACGCTCCGTACTGGTTGATATAATCGCTGCTGGCCACCTGATAATGATAGTCAAATTCAACCTTTGATACGTTCTCTCCGCTTACCTTGATATAGCTGCCGTTTATGGTGAGATAATTTCGAATGGGAAAGGACGCCACAAAGCATACCAGCACTGCCAGCAGCGCAATACCAATGATTCTGCCGACTCTCTCATCCCTGCGCGCCTTTTCCTTTTCTTCTTTTCTCCGCTGCACTTTCAGGTCATATTTTGTAACTATCTTTTCCGGCTTGTCCCCGGTATTCTGTGTTTCCTTTTTGGACATGATAAATGTCTCCTCCCATCAGACCATAATTTTCTCCGATTCCCGGAGGACAGTTTCACCCCGGGACCATGTCCTCTATTCTACCGTATTTCCTGTAAAATGTGAAGCTATTTCACATATTTTTCAAGTTTTTCCACAATATTTTTCACACAGCCCGGTTCAAAAGGACTTGTCAGGCCTGCCTCTCTGACCATATTGGTGTAAAAATCACTTGCGGAAAGCCTGCACAGTTTCAGATAACTTTCCCAGGCCCCGTCAAAGTCCGCGTCCATCTTCACCTTATACTGCAGCGCGCAGATCTGTGCCAGGCTATAGTCGATATAATAGAAAGGTGAATTGTAAATATGCTGCTGCTTCTGCCAGAATGCGCCCTTTGCAAAGAAAATATCATCGCCGTAATCCTGGTGAGGTCTGTATACCTTTTCCAGCTCAAGCCATGCTCTGTGCCTCTCCTCCGGCGTCATCTCCGGATTCTCATATACGATATGCTGGAATTCATCCACCATACATCCATATGGAATAAAGGCTGCCGAATCCTCCAGATGCATTTCAATATAATCCTTCGCCCGTTCTCCGAAGAATAGCTCCATCCAGTCCTGGGTGAAGAATTCCATGGACATGGAGTGGATTTCCGCCGTCTCCATGGTGATGTCCGAATGCTCACGGATAGGGTCCCTGCCGGAAAGGTATCCCTGGAAAGCATGTCCGCATTCATGGGTGATGACATCCACATCCCCGCTGGTGCCGTTAAAATTGGCAAATACGAAAGGTGAATTATATACAGGCATATAGGTCATGTAACCGCCGGCCCGTTTTGTCTTGCGCCCCAATACATCAAAGAGTTCGTTCTCCATCATAAAATCATAAAATTCACCTGTCTCGGGAGACAGTTCATGATACATTTTCTGCCCTGCTGCCAGGATTTCTTCCGGTGTGCCGAAGGGCGCAGGATTTCCCTCCCTGAAATATACCGCGGCATCAATATAGCTCAGTTTGTCCAGACCCAGCCGCTTCCGCCTGCGGTCATGAAGCTTTTCCGCAAAGGGCACAAAGGATTCCTTAATCTGGCTGCGGAAGGCTTCCACTTCCTCCCGTCCATAACAATTGCGTCTCATCCGGTAATAACCCAGCTCCAGATAATTCTCATAGCCCATTTCGCGGGCCTGAGCGGTGCGGTTTTTCACCAGCCTGTCAAAAATTTCATCCAGTTTTTCCGCATTTTCCGCAAAAAACTCACTCTGCTTCCTGTATGCCGCCGCTCTGACATTTCTGTCCGAATGTACCAGGTAAGGACGAAGCAGAGACAGATTCAGCTCCTTGCCTTCAAACGCAATCTTAGCCCCTGCAATCAGTTTATTATACTCTGTCTTCAGGACATTTTCCTCCTGCATCAGAGGAATCAGCTTCTCATCCATGGATTTCCGGGCCAGCTCCATATTCTTAAAGGCCACGGCCCCGATCTTCTCCTCAAGATAAGCACGGTAGGGGGATTCGTACAGCTTATTCTCATACGCCAGCATCAGATTATGCAGAATCGGCCTTTTTTCATTGTAGTAATCCTGTTCCTTACTGTAAAACTCATCGGTGGTATCCACATCAAAACGAATATGCGCTATGGTCATCTGGGTCCCCACCTGATCCGTCAGCTCATAATACTTCTGATGCACCGCAAACTGCTCCTCACCGCTCTGCGCTCTGTCAAACGCTTCCATCAGCCCCTGCATTTCTTTTTCAACCTGTTCGAAATCCACTCTTTGGTACGGCATGTCCTTAAACTTCATACTCTTTTCCTCTTTTCTCTATATTATGCCTGTATATCCCTGCATACGGGCTTTCCTTTCAGCGATTCTGTGCCCCGCCGAATCGTTTCCTTTATTTTACATGATTCCGTCTTTTGTGTAAATAATCAGATAATGAAATCTTGCATTTTACATAGCAGAATGATAAAATGAAAAAGGTGAGAATTTCACAAAATTTCATATGAGTTGGAGGAGAAACCATGTTTGCGGAATTTAAATCAAAAATTCTGAAAGGCTCTATCTTTATTTCCATTCTATGCATCCTCATCGGCCTGGGACTGGCAGGCTGGAATGCCATGGATGCCTTTTATTCGGTGGCTGGCTACAAGGATTTTACACAGCTGAAACCGGAAGAGATCAAGAATCAGCTGGTAAAAGTCGACCTCACCGAGAATTTCGGCAGCTATCTGGAGGAGCAGAGCAAGAACACCAAAACCGGCTCCGTCAAGACCACACATCTCTATTACATAATCTGGACAGGAGATGACAATGCGGAAGACTGGCGTTATATGACCATTAAGGTTCCCGCCCGCTATGCAAAGCAGATGGACGCCATGACAGATAATACTTATAATGAGATCCGCTCCGAGGCAATTCCTTTTACCGGTAAAATCAAAAAGCTGGATAAGGAAGAATATTCTTACTTTAAGAGTACTATGAAGGAACTGGGACTGACAGATGCGGATATCGAGGCAATGACACTTCCCTATTACATTGATTACGGCAGTCAGACAGCCATGACCGTTCTGTATCTTCTGCTCTTCGGCGGCGGTATGGTACTGCTGATTTACGGTATCTTCAGACTTGCGAAGGCAGCCGGAGGCAGCTCTCTGAAAAAGCTGCGCCAGGATATTGCGGCAGCCGGTTATACCGAAGCCGCTGTGGAAGCCGATTACCGGGACGCACAGTCCTACGATAAGAAAGGCATTCTCAAGGTTGGCCGTCTGATGACTTACCATATTGTGGGTTCCAACGCAAGAGCAATTCCCAACACGAAGATGATGTGGGCTTATCAGACTACTGTCACCCACCGTACCAACGGTGTCAAGACCGGCACTACCTACAATATCATGATTTTTGACGAGCTTACACCGAAGGGACACACTTTCCCGGTGGCCAACGAATCCATTGCAAAAGACATGCTCACGCATATCAATGCAACTCTTCCCTGGGTAGTGGTAGGTTACACCGATGAACTGAAAAAACTATACAATAAGGACCGTACTCAGTTCCTGCAGCTGCGTTACAATACCTGCGAACATGTTGCAACGGATCCTGTTGCAGAGCAGCCTGTTCCTGATAATCAGGGCTGAGGCCTGCTGATAAAACCGGGAGGTGCCCGTCAGGGGACTCCCGGTTTTTATTATTTCTTAATTTTCCGGAAAAAGCAATGACTCCTGTTCCTTTTTGTGCTAAAATGGAAGGCAGAACTTATACGACAGGAGAATTATGTACTATGAGCAGGATAAAGCTTTTCTTTCTGTTTGCGGCTGTCTTCTTCCTTCTGACTGCCTGCGGACAGGAAAATGATACAGATAATCCCATTCTCACGGATGAACCTCCGACTTCTTCCGTCCCTGCAGTACCTTCACAGCCGGCTACACCGGAGAGCATTCCTTCCAACATTGTGGTGGAAGACGATTCTCAGCCGCCCAGAGAAGGTATGGTGCGCAGTCGTCTGACCAATGAGTGGGTAGATGCCGGTGTGGCCGCAACCCGTCCCATCGCTGTGATGGTTCCCAATGAAACAGGTGCAGTTCCCCACTATAACCTTTCAAAGGCATCCATCCTGTATGAAGCAAACGTGGAAGGTTACATGAGTCGAATGATGGCAGTCTATGAGGATTGGAGGAACCTGGACAAAATCGGTAATATTCGCAGTCTGCGTGCTTATTATGCTTACTGGGCTTTTGAATGGGATGCCTTTATCGTGCATATGGGCGGTCCTTTCTTCATTAACGAGCTGATAGCCGAAGATACCACTCAGAATATCGACGGTACTCTGGGTTCGGATGCTGCCGCTTTTTTCCGTTCCGGAGACCGTTCAGCCCCGCACAATACTTATGCGTCCGGCGAGGGATTGGCCCAGGTTATCAGTGAAAAAGGATACTCCCTGAATTACCGGGGGCTGACCGATGACTCCCATTTTTCCTTTGCCACAAAGGCCTCTCCCAATACCCTGCTGCAGTACAACAGCGAAGCCAAAAATGCCTCTTATATTGATATGTCCGGCTGTTATCCCCTGACCCGCTGCTATTTTGAGTACAATGAAGAGGACGGGCTTTATTATCGTTCCCAGCATCTCTCCGGCGGTTCAGACAGTCCCCATGCGGATGCCCTCACCGGAGAACAGCTGACCTTTAAGAACATTCTGGTTCAGCATGTCAAATACGATGATCTGGGTTCCGGGTATCTGGCTTTTCAGTGTCATGACACTACCAGAGACGGCTGGTTCTTCACCAACGGCAAGGGAATTCATGTCAAATGGGAGAAAAGCGGCGATTACGGTGCCACCAGGTTTTACGATGACTATGGCAATGAAGTCCTGTTGAATACCGGAAAAACCATGATTTGCATTGTAAAGGAAGATGATAATTATACATTCCGCTGAATGGTGAATTTATTCACGGCCTGGCAGGCACTGAATTGGTATGGATCTATTCTGCAAAGTTAAAAACGGAATGCCCGCGGCATTCCGTTTTTTTATTCCCCCAAACCATTTTCTACTGCTGTGACCAGAGCATTCAGTGCTTCCTGTTCGTCCTCTCCCTCACAGACAAATTCAATCTCATCTCCACATTTCACACATGCCCCCAGTACACTCAGGACGCTTTTGGCATTTGCGGTGCCTCCTTTGAACGTAAAAGTGATCAGCGCCTTAAACTGCATGGCTTCCTTGCAGAGTATCCCTGCCGGCCGCAGATGCAGACCGGTGAGATTCTTAATCACTACTTTCTGGCTTACCATATTCCTTTTCCTCCAATCTCATTCCTTCCCCATAAGTATGCTCCCCCCTGTTGTCAACGCTTTTAAAGCACTTACAGATAATCCTTTGCCTAGAACATGACATCCTGGATCAGACATGCCAGCTTTTCAGCCTCCTGATGAATCACCTGCTGGTCCTTCCCCTCAATCATCACGCGGACAAGGGGTTCCGTTCCTGAAGGTCTGATCAGTACTCTGCCTTCTCCCGCGAATTTCTCCTCCAGCTTTCTGATGGCTTCCGCAATCACAGGGTATTCCATATATTTTTCCTTCTTATGATTGGCCACTTTTGCATTGATCAGCGCCTGAGGCAATACTTCCATGATACCGGCCAGCTCGGAGAGCTTCTTACCTGTCTCCGTCATCACCTGCAGCAGGTGAAGTGCGCTGAGAAGTCCGTCTCCTGTGGTATTCTCATCCAGGAAAATAATGTGCCCTGACTGTTCTCCTCCAAGACTTGCACCGATTTCCTTCATCCGCTCCAGCACATAGCGGTCACCCACCTTCGTCTGTTCTATGGTCAGTCCGTTTTCCTTCCCCATCAGAAAGAATCCCAGATTACTCATCACAGTTGCTACAATGGTATCCTTCTTCAGCTTTCCGCCTGTCTTCATATGATTGCCTACAATGGCCATAATCTGATCGCCGTTTACAATCTCACCATTTTCATCCACCGCCAGCAGTCTGTCAGCATCTCCGTCAAAGGCAAGCCCTACGCTGGCTTTTTCATACACCACTCTGGCCTGAAGTTCTGCCATGTGAGTGGATCCACAGTTGGAATTAATGTTAATTCCATCCGGATTATTGTGAATTGCCACCACGGAAGCTCCCAGTTCTTTCAGCGCTTCCACAGAAGTATAGAAAGCGGCGCCTTCAGCACAGTCCACCACAATCTTCATGCCGTCCAGGTTCACAGGAACTGACTGAATCGCATGATTAATGTATTCTTCTCTGGCATCAGTGCGGTATTTTATCTTTCCCACTGCAGAACCGGTGGGGAATTTGATACCCGGCATGTTACTTCTGATAAGCCTCTCGATTTCGTCCTCCATCTCGTCAGGCAGCTTATAACCATTCCCATCGAAGAATTTGATTCCGTTGAATTCCACCGGATTGTGAGAAGCGGAAATCACCACCCCTGCATCCACTTTATACTTCTGAGTCAGATACGCCACCGCAGGAGTAGGCAAAATCCCTACATATACACAGTTTGCACCTACGGAACATGCGCCTGCCATCAGGGCATTTGCCAGCATATCCCCGGAAATCCTGGTATCGCATCCCACCATAATCGTCGGTTTATGCTCCTTTTCTTTTGTCAGCACATATGCGCCCGCCTGCCCAAGCTGCATGGCAAGCAGGGGCGTAAGCTCCTCATTTGCAATTCCTCTCACACCGTCGGTTCCAAACAGTCTGCCCATTTCTATTCATCCTCCACTTCAACAATATATATCCGAACCGTCGTCACATTATCTATGCTGACCTGGTCGGAAAGCTGAAAACTTACCGGAACTTCATGTGTTCCCGCCGTAAGCTCCCTTATGCTGTTTCTCTCCATCCATTCCCCTATATTCACCGTTCCCCGCACGGTATTGGGATCAACCTCCGAAACATCTGCATCCAGACCGGATATCCGCATTCTGCAGGTCTCGTTGTCCGCAAATTCATACTCATATCCCTCCGGCGTATTCAGCACTGTTATATTCGCTGCCGGAACCAGAAGTGTCTTCTCCACTCTGGGTTCAACATAGGCTGTAGCCGTCACACGGCCATTAAAGCTGCCGTCTGCCAGCACAACATAATCCGGCAGATATTTTTTGATATTAATTTCATTTACCACGTCACTCTCCGCATCCGTGATGTCCAGTTCTGTCTCCGGAATTACGATTTTGCTCACATTTGACAGTGTGGATACCGTCCCTGCCAGCAATACTTTTTCAGGATCCAGCTTCACCTCTCCGGTTGCCAGATACCCTTCGGCCGGTATCCCGCTGGCCTTCAGCTCAAAAGGAACTTCCTTGGTAGCCAGAACCTGCACTTCCACCCGCATGTTTTCAGCATTTTTCTCAATATGAGAAGGATCCACCAGATTCTTCTCCGCATCATACAACTGGATATCTACATTAGCGGACAGATTCGATGTGGCCCCGGTCACGTCAATGTCCAGTCCCGCATAGCTGATACGCTCCACCACAGACTTCGGCCCCACCACCTCTATCCGCGTCTGGTCACTTGAGGTATTGGCAACCATATAGCCTTCGGCAACCTCTCCTACAATATTGCACTGCACGTTAATCCATTTCCTGGCCCTTTCCTCCACATTCAGCTGCACCACGTCATGATTGCCGGTAATGTCCAGTATCTCCACATCCTCGTTCAACACTTCATAATTGATGGCAATGGTGTTCACCTCCGTGAGCTTACTCACATCTGCCGTTGCCACAATATCGGAAGCCCGCAGCTGATTGATTACATTCCGGGGCGCCTGCACCGTAACCCGGACCACATCACTGTTGTCCAGGATTTCATAGACCTTATTTCCTTTTTCCAGCAAATCCGTGTTAATCAGATTGACCTGAATATTGGAGAAGGAAACAGAATCCTTGGGATTATATACCATAGCCACAATAAACCAGAGTATGATGGCAATTATGACAGAGGTCAGTTTCAGGCCCAGATTATTCAGCAGCCTGTTCCTCACCTTTTGCTTTGCCTTTTCCTTTGCGCCTGTGTCTGCCCTTTGCATCCTCTTCTCCATCCATTTTCATAATCTGCCTGATTTTACTCTTTAATTCCTCGGCATTCAGGTGTCTCTCCAGTTTTCCCTCATGGGCTACACTGATGCCGCCTGTCTCCTCGGATACAATCAGTGTCAGAGAATCCGTGGCCTCAGAGATTCCCACTCCCGCCCGGTGCCTGGTTCCCAGGTCCTTGCTCAGGCCCAGATTGTCGGACAGCGGAAGATAGCAGGTTGCATAAGTAATCCGATTGCCACGCACAATAACAGCCCCGTCATGCAGGGGTGTATTATGTTCAAAAATATTAATCAGAAGCTGACTGCTGACAATAGCGTCCACTTCTATCCCCGTGCGCTCATAATCCTTCAGGGATTCCACTCTCTCAATTACAATAAGCGCACCGGTCTTCACCTTGCCCATCTCTGCGCAGGCCTTCGTTATCTCATTGACTGTTCTCTCGGAGAAGGCGTCTTCCTTCTTGGCAGAAGAATCTGAGAAGCCGATAGAAGGAAGAAAATTTTTCTGTCCCAGCTGCTCCAGCGCCTGACGCAGCTCCGGCTGCAGCACCACAATCAATGCCGTGACAGCAAAACCCAGCACATTCTGGGCCAGCCGTATGATGGTTGTCATCTCCATTATATATACGATGGCCAGAAACAGGAAAATGACTATCAGTCCTTTCAGCATTCTCCACGATCTGGTCGTCTTCATCCATGCCAGAATATAGTAGACCAGAAAAGCAATAATCAACATCTCGGCAACATCGAGAAGGTCTACCGTATTTGCATATGTTTTAATACTGTTCAGATAATCGTCAGCCTGTTTGAGCCACTGCCACTGCATTTTGACCGTCCCTACTTTTCCTGTTCTATTCTACAACCATTCTTCATCTTCGTTCTGTACATTTTCCGCCTGACTTCCGACACGATTCCCCGCTCCGTTTTCATAAGTGCTTCCTATTGTCACACTCCGACCGTTTCTTCGTTCTCCCCGATAATTCTGCGGCCGTTGTGCCTGCCGGGCAGGATTTCCCCGCTTTCCTCCGGTCGTTTTCTCCATGGTCACCCGCCTGCCGACCGTTTCTCCCTCAGATCGGGATGTGCTGCTCCTGCCGCTGCCCGCTCTCTGCACATTTTGTGTGTTGATTTTCTTAACGGTTTTCGAAGGTACGGTTACCGTCATTTTCGGAATTGCCTTCACATAATAATAATATTCGTCATCCTCGAACTGTACTTTCTCCGTCCGACTGTAATCCACACAAAAGCGGAAAAATTCGATTACCTTTGCAACTGCCAGTGCGAGCAGTGATCCCAGCAGAACGCCGCCCAGGGAGATATTCACATCATAAAGCAAATCTCCGATAAGCAGGACCACCACTTCCGTCATGGCTCCTGCAATCATGGCAATGGTCCAGGCATAATTGACAGACATTCTGCGGATCAGATACACCACCAGCACAGTAATCGCGAAAGCGGCAATGACAACCAGCATGGCCTTATTCGCCAGAATACTTTCCACCATCATCCGAACCTTTGCCAGCGCGTCTTCATCCCCCATGGTTCTGATATTCTGTGCACTGTCTGTCACAATCTGAAACAAATAAAAAACAGCCACGCCGCAGCCCACAGACACTACGGAGGATGGCCCACACAGCAGGCCCACCGCCAGCGGTATGACATAAGGTATCTTGAAAGCGCACAGCAGAGGCGTCAATACCACCACAAGAGAGTCCTTGGGACTGAATCGAAAATACAGCAGATACATCACCAGATACATACACAGTCCCACCAGCGCCACCTCCATGGAAAGCGCATACATATGCATCAGGCTGAATACAGTCGCAAATAATACCAGCATACCCACCGGGAGAAACGAACAGGCCAATGCCGCAATCAGCACAATTCTCAGGTCGTCAATCCTTGTCATATATCCCATTCTGCCGTTCAGGGTCGTAAAAGTCACGAACGCCAGGAATAATTTGGCAAGCGGCAGTATAAAAACCTCATATTTGCTGTAAATCAGCTTTAATCGTTCTCTAAATTCCAGTAAAACTGTCATTCTGACCTCCAGGCTGAAATGTTCCTTATTGCATTTCATTATAAAGAGAATTCAGCTTTTTTAAATTATGATAATAGCATTTCAGGCTTTTCTTGACCTTTGCATACCGCCAGGTACATATCACATAGGTAAGCACCGCATATCCCGCTACCGTACTGCAGAGATAGATCAGTACATTTTTGGCAAATGCAAACAAATCCATAGTATACAGCTCCCGAAGAAACGTTTCGTAATTACAAAGCATATATATGCCGAAAACGATGGCAAATGCCAGTACTGCACAAATTATGGATTTTAAAACCTGAACGGCAATATAATCGCTTCGAAAATAATTGCCGATTTTAACATTCTTTTTTCCCTCACCCTCTTCATAAGCTGCCATTCGAGTCATTAAGATAATACGTTCTTCATTCAGCATGATAATCTCCTATTTCAGGAATCTCATCTTAGGCCCCTCACCTTCATTCTTCTCAGGCTTGGGCGCCGGCTTGTTCGCCTTTAACACATCCTGCAGATTCCTTGTCATATTCGCAGTACATTTCTCACAGTACTTGCCGCTGCGGATAGGTGCGCCGCAGGATTCACAATTCAGATACATCGCAGAATCTGTCGCCAGCTCCAGACGCTCCTCCCGCAGCCACTGCCGGATCTGATTGACTTCCACAGAGCAGGCCTCTGCCACTTCCTGTATTCCCGCCCCTTTATTATCCCGAATATAGCTCTTCACTTCCTGAAACTTTTCCTCCAGCCTGTCGCGGCATGCGGGACAAATCGGAGGACCGGAGAGATAATTGAACAGCGCACCACATTTTCTACAATTTCTTACGTTCATTATAACCTCCTGAACCATTTTTATATACCGGTTCCGCAGGCCAGCGCAATATACCACACCGATTCCGCGCCGGCGCTTTTCAGTACCCTGGACACTTCATCCATCGTACTGCCGGTAGTATAAATGTCATCTATAACAATAATCCTTTTTAATTTTACATCATTTTTTTCTATATTAAAAGCCTTTTTCAAATTATTTTGCCTTTCTTCAGGATTTTCGTACTTCAGCGGCGCAGTATTTTTCTCTCTGACCAGAAATCCTGTACACACAGGGATATCCAGACAGCTTCCAATGGCTCTGGCAAGCAGTTCTGCCTGGTTAAATCCTCTAACCGCTTTTCGCTTTTTGTGCAGCGGCACAGGCACCAGCGCATCCGGATGTACACTTCTGATAAAATCGCCCAGATATTCTGCCGCCTGCTCCCCGAAAAACGCAGCATATTCCCGCCTTCCACCATATTTAAAGCGATAAATGGAAAGGGCGACGCTTCCATATTCATAGAGTGCCCTGCCGCGGACAAATTCATGCTTTTTCCGTTTGCAGTCAGCACAGTATTCCCCTTCTTCTGCAAGTTTTTTCCCGCACTTCATGCACCAGGGCGGCGTCAGCAGCTTCAGTCTGCCCAGGCATTCCAGGCAGATCTTCTCTCCGGGCTGACGCACAATTTTGTCACAGACAGGACAGCGCAGCGGAAAAAGCAACTGCAGTACTCCCGCATATATCTTCTCTCCCCATCCGGCGTTTTTCCTCCATCGGATTTCTCTTCCTGCTGTGACTGTGATCCGGTTCTTTGTTCTGATTTTCATGGGTTCTCATTCCTCCGATTTGAACCCTCTCCGACCTTATCATTTATGTGCCTTCAGAATCTGCAGAGCAGTCTGTCATTGTATCTGTGCTGCCCGCCACAGATTTTCTCTCTGCTGATTCCAGCGCCTGCCGTTTTATAAAGCCGCTTTTCCATGCTCCCGGATTCTCGCTGCCAGAGCAGTATATCTGCGGTTCTCACTGACATTTTCTATCATACTGCGCACAGTATTGCTGCTGCCCAGAATCGTCACACAGCTCCGTGCTCTTGTTATGGCAGTGTACAGCAGGTTGCGGTTAAACAACATTTTGGGACCGCTCAACAGCGGAAGAATGACTGCGGGATATTCGCTCCCCTGCGCCTTGTGAATGGTGACAGCATAGGACAGCTCCAGTTCCTCCAGCAGAGAAAAAGGATACGTAACCCGCCGCTGTTCATCGTATTCCACCACCAGGCTGGACGACACCTCGCTGATCTCCAGAATTCTTCCCATATCTCCATTAAAAATTCCGGTTCCCCTGTCAATCGCAATTCCGTATTTACTGACAATTTCCCACTCCAGCTGATAATTATTCTTAATCTGCATCACTTTATCGCCTTCCCGATAAATGGTGCTGCCGCTTATATGCTCCTTTTTGCTTTCATCTGCAGGATTCAGATATCTCTGCAGGATACCGTTCAGTGTCTCGCAGCCCAGACTTCCTTTCCGCATAGGCGTCAGCACCTGTATCTCATAAGGTGACACCTGTACATAACGGGGCAGCTTCTCACTGATCAGTTGTATCATATGCTTATATATGACATTGACGTCATTTCTCTCCAGAAGGAAGAAATCTCTGGATTTATTGTCCAGGGCAATCTGCTCCCCGCTGTTGATTCTGTGCGCATTGACGACAATATCACTTTTCTCCGCCTGGCGAAATATCTTCTTCAGTTCCGTCATGGGAAACCGGCCGCTGCCCAGCAAATCCCGCAATACCTGTCCCGGTCCCACACTGGGCAGCTGATTTACATCCCCCACCAGCACCAGCCTGGTTCCCGGGGCCACTGCCTTCAGAAGCGCCTGGAACAGCTGAATATCCACCATGGACATCTCATCTATAATCACCACATCCGCTTCCAGCGGATTTTCTTCATTTCTCTCAAAGCTGACCCTGCGGGTATCTTCGTCAGAAAGCGCGCTGTTCAGCTCCAGCATGCGGTGTATGGTTCGGGCTTCAAACCCTGTGGCTTCTGTCATCCGCTTCGCCGCCCGCCCTGTGGGCGCGGCCAGAAAAATGTCCAGTCCTTCAGCCTCAAAATAGTGAATCATCATATTGATGGTGGTGGTTTTCCCTGTGCCGGGCCCCCCTGACAGAAGGAACAGGCCATTTCGGATGCTTCCCATAACTGCTTTCATCTGAAGCTCATCCAATTCGATTTTCAGCTCCCCGGCCAGTTTTTCCAGCTTCTGTTCCGCCTCCTTTTCCTCCACAGGCATGGAGACATTCAGATCATAAAGCATTCCTGCACAATTCAGTTCAGCATAATAATAAGAAGATGAAAATACATTCTCTCCCTTGATTACCACCTTTTTATCCATCATCAGATTATCCAGCTGCGGACGAATATCATTTCTGTCAATACCCAGCAGTTTCTCCCCACGCGCAAGCAATATGTCCAAAGGCAGATAGCAGTTTCCTTCTCCCACAGCCTGAAGCAGAACATATATGATTCCGCTTTTGATACGATACTCGGAATCCGCATGAATCCCGATTTTCCCGGCAAGCTCGTCCGCCATTTTAAATCCGACGCCACGGATTTCCTCTGCAAGCCGATACGGGTTTTCCTTCATAACCCCATACAGATTTGCTCCGTAGGCATTATAGATTTTTATAGCCAGTGTATTGGAAATTCCGTATTGCTGCAGATAAACCAGAGCATTTCTCAAATCTCTCTTTTCTTCCATCTGAATGGCGATTTCCCTCGCCTTTCTCTCGCTGATTCCCCGCACCTCGGTCAGGCGCTCCGGTTCTTCCTCGATGAGTCGAAAAGTATCTTCTCCGAATCTCTTCACGATTCTGGCGGCCAGTGCAGGACCTACCCCTTTTATAGCCCCGGACCCGAGATAACGCTCCATTCCAATGCTGTCCTGCGGCACTACCACCTGAAATCCGCTTATTTTAAACTGGCTTCCATAGACAGGATGATCGATGTACTCTCCCCGGGCAGAAATGCTTTCTCCCTGAGACAGCCCCCTGCACATTCCCACACAGACGATTTCTTCCCCTTCCGCCGCAAGGTTCAATACCGTATAACCATTCTCACTGTTCTGATAGATAATGTGTTCCACGTAGCCGCTGAGCGTTTCCATCCCGTCCTCCCGATACGTCCCAAATTACATATACCAGAACAAGGCTGCCTTGTGTCTAAGCAGCCTTGTCCCGGACATATCAATTTCCTGATATTTATTACAATCGTTTAAATCTTTCCTTCCGGCACAGCTTCCGACTCACTTCCCCCGGCTGCCGTACCCTCTGATACTGCGTCAAAACCATAATTCCGCTTCATCTGCTCAAAAAGCATCTGGGCCAGTCCCAGGCCGCCATTCTGATTGGTGGTCTCTTCCGCCATACTCTGAACCATTCGATCCTTATACAAATCCATCACAGTAGAAGTATAATGTGATGTTCCCTCTTCATTTTCGGGAATTGTCTTCATCATCCCTTTATACATCTGCTCTACAAAGTATGCTTCAAACTGTTTGCAGGCATCCATCAGCTCAGCTTCAGATGCTTTCGAGTAATCGGCACCTGTCAGTTTGTCCTGCAATTGATTCGCCGTCTGATTCGCGGCAGTTGTGTATTTGTCACTGTACATGGACGCGATATTACTGAAATCCATATTATATTCCTTTCTTAACCGGAGCTCTGCAGTTCCTGCCCTGCATCTTTATGCAGGTGTCACACTGTTATCCTGCTTTACCGCTTCAGATTGTTCGCCTGCTGAAGCATTTCGTCCGAAGTGGTAATGGCCTTTGAGTTCAGCTCGTAAGCTCTCTGAGCCACAATCATGTTCACCATTTCATCAACCACCTGCACATTGGAGCCCTCCAGATAATTCTGCAGTATCTTACTCTTCTCCACATCGTTGTTGGTGGCCTCGTTAATGGGCTGTCCGCTGGCAGCTGTCTGATTATACAGGCTGCTCGCCAGTCTCTCCAGACCATTGGGATTATTGAACTGGAAGACACCGATTCTGATTCCCATAGGCTGAGGATTATTCTTCTCATCCGGATAACAGAGCAGGCCGTCTCCTGTCACAGTTACCTCACTGACCACATAGCGCTGATCCAGTATAATGGGACGCCCGTTGGTGTCCAGTACAGGCAGACCGTCGGCATTTGCCAGCATATTTCCGTTGCTGGCCAGGGAAAACACAAAGTTACCATCCCGGGTATAGTATGTATTCCCGTCCGCACCGCGCACTGCAAAAAACCCTTTTCCGTCTATCGCAAATGCAGTATCACTCTCGGAGGCAAGCATATTGCCTGTCTTAAATATAGTGGTAATTGCCGAGTTGCGTGTACCCAGACCAACCTGTGCGCTGGTGGGTTTCTGCTCTCCGTTGGCTGTGGTGGTCTTCGTCTGTAACGTCTGGTACAGCAGAGTCTTAAACTCATTCACCTGGGTTTTAAATCCCTGCGTATTTACGTTGGCCAGATTATTTGCAATTGTGTCCAGATTTGTCTGCTGTGCAATCATACCGGTTGCCGCTGTCCATAAGCTGCGTACCATAATCCTGATTCCTTTCTCCGCCTTATTTATACTGTCTGTTCTATGTATTCCCTCTTATGCCGTACTGTTTCCGCTTCTCCTCGTCCCTGGGTTTCCCGCCGGCTGTCGTTTCCGAATCTTACCCATGCACATCTGTACCACCCCTCTGGTCAGTTATGCGTTAGCATTCCCTGTTATACCCTGCCCAGCTGGTTCACAGCAATCTCCAGGGAACTGTCATATGTCTGAATAATCTTCTGATTGCTCTCGTATGCCCTGGTAATTGAGATCATATTCACCATCTCGGATACAATCTGTACATTGGCCATTTCCAGATATCCCGAATTGATCTGCGCGTCAGCCGGAGTCATTCTGGCTCCCTCTATGGGCCTGTAGTAGGTCTCTCCGTACTTTTCCAGATAATTATAATCTTCAAAGTCTGCCACCTGGATTTTAGCCAGAGTCCTGCCGTTCTGACTGATTGTGCCATCGGTGTCAATCTTCGATTCCAGCAATGTATTCACCTGGATTCTCCTGTTCTGCGTGTCCAGTACATAGTCGCCATCCTCGGTGACCAGATATCCCTCTCTGTTCAGAGTAAACTGGCCGCCTCTGGTGTACATGGTAGATGTCTCTCCTGCCTTATTGGTAAATTCAATGGCAAAGAAACCGTCCCCGTCCAGAGCCAGATCATAGGTATTCCCTGTGACACGATAAGAACCCTGTGTAAAATCCGTGTAATTCTCGCCGATCTTCACCCCGGGATTGTTATTCCCCATGCGCTGCGGGAGATGTTCTCCCCAGGAAGCATCTCTGATTTTCACTGTAAGCACATCATTAAAGGCCTGGCTGGTGGCCCCTTCCTTCTTAAAGCCCACCGTGGATGCGTTGGCCAGATTATTCGTCATCGTATCCATTCTGTGCTGCTCATTAATCATTCCTGTATATGCAGTATATAAACCCTTTAACATCCAAAGCCTCCTGATACAATTGATTATCTGCCATTGTAACCTGACAGGAATTCCACATATTTACCGGTTCCCACAGCTACCGCCGTCATGGGATCCTCTGCGGTTATCGTATTGATTCCCGTTTTGGAAGAAATCAGCTCCTCCAGTCCTCTCAGCAGACTTCCTCCGCCGGTCAGAACGATTCCTCTGTCCGCTATATCTGCGGCCAGCTCAGGCGGTGTCTTCTCCAGCACACTGTGGATTGTCTCCACTACCTGGGAAGTGGTCTCCCGAAGTGCCTCTTCCGTCTCCTCCGAGGATACCTTCACAGTCTTCGGAAGTCCGGTCACAAGATTCCGGCCTCTCACATCCATATAGTCGACCTCAGGCCGCCTGTAAGCAGAACCGATCTTTATTTTCAAATCTTCCGCGGTCCTCTCACCGATCAGCAGATTATGTTTCTTGCGCATATAGCGCACAATGGCCTCGTCAAAGTCATCTCCGGCCACTTTAATAGATGCGCTCACCACGGTTCCTCCCAGGGAAATAACCGCAATGTCAGATGTGCCGCCACCGATATCCACAATCATGTTCCCACAGGGCTTTGCGATATCAATCCCTGCTCCGATAGCCGCTGCAATGGGCTCCTCTATGATGTCAACATCTCTTGCCCCTGCCTGATAGGTGGCATCTTCCACCGCTTTCTTCTCCACTTCCGTGACACCGCTGGGCACACAGACAGCAATGCGCGGCTTCCGGAAGGTCCTCCTGCCCAGAGCTTTCTGAATAAAATATTTCATCATTTTCTCGGTCACGGAATAATCTGATATAACCCCCTGCCGCAAAGGTCTCACCGCCACAATATTCCCCGGTGTCCTTCCCAGCATGAGGCGCGCATCCTCACCGATGGCCTTAATTTTATTCGTATCTCTGTCAAATGCTACAACGGACGGCTCCTTCAGTACGACGCCCTTTCCTCTGATGTATACTAAAATGCTGGCTGTACCCAAATCTATCCCGATATCTGTGCACTGCATATATTAGCCCCTTTCTGAAAAACGGATTCTCAAATTCTGCAACAAAGTCATACGTTTTTTATTATAACCGAAAAAATTCGTTTTTCATAGGGGTTTATGAAAATTTTAATAAAAAATGACATCAGCCAGTCTGTCTGCCTGCACATTCCCAGAAGTGCAGCGGCAAACCTGTAATTATCATTTCGGCATGACGCCCTGTCTTCTTTACCCTTTCCGCAATTTTTCTTCCGTCCAGTTATTTCCTTTTCTTATCCTTTTCCAACATTTTCTTTATATAGATACCGGTATATGATTTCTCACTCTCTGCGATTTCTTCCGGCGTACCGAGGGCGATTACCGTTCCGCCCCGATCCCCGCCCTCGGGGCCCATGTCGATAATACAATCCGCTGTTTTAATAACGTCCAGATTATGCTCGATAACCACCACGGTGTTCCCCCCGTCTGCCAGTCGGTGCAGAATGTCCACCAGCTTATGCACATCCGCAAAATGGAGTCCCGTGGTAGGCTCGTCCAGGATATAAATGGTCTTTCCTGTACTCCTTCTGCTCAGTTCCGTCGCAAGCTTAATTCGCTGGGCCTCGCCGCCGGACAGGGTAGTGGAAGGCTGCCCCAGCTTTACATAAGTCAGTCCCACATCATAGAGTGTCTGAATCTTGCGGCGAATGGAAGGAAGATTTTCAAAAAAACTGTAAGCCTCTTCTACCGTCATATCCAGCACATCAAAAATATTCTTACCCTTGTATTTTACATCCAGAGTCTCCCGGTTATATCTCTTCCCCCCACAGACTTCGCAGGGAACATAGACATCCGGAAGGAAATGCATCTCAATCTTGATGATTCCGTCTCCTCCGCAGGCCTCGCAGCGTCCTCCCTTTACATTAAAGCTGAAGCGACCCTTTCCGTATCCTTTTGTCTTGGCGTCTGCAGTAGAAGCGAACAAATCTCGTATCTGGTCAAACACGCCGGTATAAGTGGCCGGATTTGACCGGGGTGTACGTCCGATAGGAGACTGGTCGATGGCAATTACTTTATCCAGCTGCTCCAGTCCCAGAATATTTTTATGCTTTCCCGGTATGCACCTGGCACGGTTCAAATCTCTTGCCAGGCGTTTATATAAGATTTCGTTGATCAGAGAGCTCTTCCCTGAGCCGGATACTCCGGTAATGCAGGTCATCACGCCCAGAGGAATTTCCACATCAATATTCTTCAGATTATTCTCCCGTGCCCCCAGAATCTTCAGCTGACCGACAGGTTTCCTTCTGGCCTCCGGCACAGGAATCCGCAGCTCGCCGCTGAGATACTTTCCGGTAATGGATTCCGGTATCTGCATCAGCTCTTCCGCCGTACCGCAGGCCACCACTTCGCCGCCGTGAGAGCCTGCTCCCGGGCCGATGTCCACCACATAGTCCGCCGCCAGCATGGTATCCTCATCATGTTCCACCACAATCAGCGTGTTACCCAGATCCCGAAGATTCTTCAAAGTATTCAGCAGCTTGTCATTGTCCCGCTGATGAAGCCCGATGCTGGGTTCATCCAGAATATAGCATACTCCAACCAGTCCGGAGCCAATCTGTGTGGCCAGACGGATGCGCTGGGCCTCGCCACCGGACAGGGTGGCAGTAGCCCTGGCCAGAGACAGATATTCCAGACCCACATCCACCAGAAATCCCACTCTGGCCCGAATCTCCTTGATTATCTGCTTTCCAATCAGCAGCTGCTGACTGTTGAGCCGCATATCTTTCAGAAAAGCCTGTAATTCCAAGATAGACGCAGATGTGATTTCATAAATGTTCTTATCACAAACGGTTACGGCCAGAGCTTCTTTCTTCAGGCGCATTCCCTTACATTCCCTGCAGGGCGTGATTCTCATAAATGTCTCATACTCCTGTTTCATGGTCTCGGAAAAGGTTTCTCTGTATTTCCGTTCCACATTGCGCACAAGTCCCTCGAAAGCCACAGGATATACACCTTGTCCCCGCTGTCCCTGATAATGAACCTCAACCTCCTTCCCATTGGTCCCGTTCACAAAAACATCCTTCACTGTTTCCGGATATTCCTCAAAGGGGGTGTCAAGGTCAAAGTGGTAAGCCTTACACAGGGCCTGCAGCAGTGCGTTGGTAAAGCTGGACTTATCAGAGCAGGACTGCCATCCCATCACAGCAATCGCTCCCTGATTGATACTGAGACGCTTATCCGGAATCATCAGATCCAGATCAAATTCCATTTTATAGCCCAGTCCGGAGCATACAGGACAGGCTCCGAAAGGATTGTTAAAGGAAAAGCTCCTGGGTTCAATCTCGCTGATGCCAATCCCGCAGTCCGGGCAGGAAAAGCTCTGGCTGAAAGTCATGGGTTCTCCGCCGATGACATCCACCAGCAGCAGCCCTTCCGCCAGATTCAGCACATTCTCAATGGAGTCCGCCAGACGACGCTCCATTCCCGCCTTTACCGCCAGGCGATCCACCACAATCTCAATATTATGCTTTATATTTTTCTCCAGCGGGATTTCCTCTGTCAGTTCATAGAGATTCCCGTCTACCCGCACACGCACATAACCGCTCTTCCGGGCCCGATCCAGCACTTTTTCATGCTGACCCTTGCGTCCCCGGACCACAGGCGCCAGCAGCTGAAGTCTCGTGCCTTCAGGCAGCTCCATAATCTGATCCACCATCTGATCCACCGTCTGCCTGGCAATCTCCCTGCCGCAGCTGGGGCAGTGCGGAATCCCGATTCTGGCATAGAGCAGGCGAAAATAATCATAGATTTCCGTCACTGTACCTACAGTAGAACGCGGATTTCTGTTGGTAGATTTCTGGTCAATGGAAATAGCCGGCGACAGTCCTTCAATCTTCTCCACATTGGGCTTTTCCATCTGCCCCAGAAACTGCCTTGCATAGGAAGACAGCGACTCCATATACCGCCTCTGCCCTTCCGCATAAATAGTATCAAAGGCCAGAGAAGACTTCCCAGAACCTGACATTCCTGTCAGAACTACCAGCTCGTTTCTCGGAATATCAACGTCAATGTTCTTCAGATTATGCTCGGCGGCGCCGCGTATTCTGATATACTCGCGGGGTCGCATCTTTTTGATTTCTTCCATTTGGTTTCATCTTTCCTTCCTGAATATATAATACAGGGCAGAATTGATACCTGCCCATTTTATCACTTGAACTGCTTTGATGCTTTTGCACCTCTTCATTGTTACAATTGTATGAAGAAACAATATTCGTCAGGAATCTTCCTCACTAAAATCCCGCAGCTTCTCCTTCAGCTCTATCATCTTGTCCCGCAGCTCGGCAGCTGCCTCGAAGTTTAAATCCGCCGCTGCCTTCTGCATCTTCTTCTGCACATCCGCAATCAGCTTCTCCAGCTCCTTACGACTCATGGATTCAGGATCCTTCTCAAAGCGCATCTCTTCTTTGGCAATAACTTTGGAAATAGCAATCAGATCCCTTACAGCCTTTTTGATGGTCTGCGGTGTGATTCCATTCTCTTCGTTATACTTCATCTGGATCTCACGACGGCGGCTGGTCTCGTCCAAAGCCATGCGCATGGAGTCTGTAACAGTGTCCGCATACATAACCACATGCCCCTCTGCATTACGGGCCGCCCGCCCGATGGTCTGTATCAGAGACGTACCGCTTCTCAGAAATCCTTCCTTATCCGCATCCAGAATTGCCACCAGCGAGATCTCCGGAATATCCAGGCCTTCCCGCAGCAGATTGATTCCCACCAGCACGTCAAACACGTCCAGCCTCATATCCCGGATGATTTCCGCCCGTTCCAGAGTATCTATATCCGAATGCAGATATTTTACCCGGATCCCCACTTCCCTCATATAATCAGTAAGATCTTCCGCCATTCGCTTTGTCAGGGTAGTTACCAGTACTTTATTATGCCTTTCTATCTCTTTGTTAATCTCCCCGATCAGATCGTCGATCTGCCCCTCCACCGGACGCACATCCACCTGAGGGTCCAGCAGGCCGGTGGGCCGGATAATCTGCTCCGTGCGCAGCAGCTCGTGCTCTTCCTCGTAGACAGAAGGCGTCGCTGACACAAAAAGCATCTGATCAATATGAGCTTCAAATTCCTCAAAGTTCAGCGGCCTGTTGTCCAGCGCCGAAGGCAGGCGGAATCCGTACTCCACCAGCGTCGTCTTCCGGGAGCGGTCGCCTGCATACATTCCGCGAATCTGTGGAATCGTCATATGAGACTCATCAATGATAATCAGAAAATCATCCCTGAAGAAATCCATCAATGTCAGCGGCGGCGCCCCCTCCGGCATGCCGTTCAGATGTCTGGAATAATTCTCTATACCGGAACAGAAACCTGTCTCCCGCATCATCTCTATGTCAAAATTGGTGCGCTCTGCAATCCGCTGCGCCTCGATAAGCTTGTCCTCCCCTTTGAAACGGCGTACCTGAGTCTCCAGTTCTTTCTCGATATTGTCGCAGGCGACCTTGATCTTGTCCATGGATACCACATAATGGGAAGCGGGAAAGATTGCAATATGATTCAGCACCGCATGAACTCTGCCGGACAGAGGCTCCACCTCTACGATTCTGTCAATCTCGTCCCCGAAGAACTCTATACGGATAAAATAGTCGCCGCCCTGGGCAGGATACACCTCTATCACATCACCGTGCACCCGAAAGCATCCCCTGTGCATGTCCATCTCATTGCGGGTGTACTGAATGTCCACCAGCTCCCGAAGCACCTGATCCCTGTCCTTCACCATACCCGGACGCAGAGATACTATCATATCCTTGTATTCATCAGGACTTCCCAATCCATAGATACAGGATACGCTGGCTACCACCACCACGTCTCTGCGCTCCGTCAGGGATGCTGTAGCTGATAAACGCAGCTTGTCTATTTCGTCATTGATGGAGGAGTCCTTCGCAATATAAGTGTCCGAAGAGGGTACATAAGCCTCCGGCTGGTAGTAATCGTAATAGGACACAAAATATTCCACTGCATTCTCAGGGAAGAACTCCTTGAACTCGCCGTACAATTGTCCGGCCAGGGTCTTATTGTGCGCTATTACCAAAGTAGGCTTGTTTAAAGCCTGAATAATGTTGGCCATGGTGAAGGTCTTGCCGGAGCCGGTCACGCCTAGTAAAGTCTGGAACTGGTTACCTTTTTGGAAGCCCTCCACCAGTTCTGCGATTGCCTGGGGCTGGTCGCCGGTGGGTTTGTATTCGGAATGAAGCTTGAAAGGTTTTTGTTCAACTTGCACAAATATCACCTCCATAATGCTGCTGAAAACATATCAGAAAAGTTCGCCTATTAGCCAGAAATTCGTCGAGCCGCATCTTCCGTATTCAGAAAAATGGCCTTTCGACGAATTTTGTTCACCAATCCCATTTTTCTGCATTCCATAATAGTAGTAAAACCATAATGGACTCAGTAGCACGAAAGCAACTCTGATTATACCATAGGACATTTTATTTGTATAGATAAAAACTGTAATTTCTAGAACATTTGTTCCGAACATCTATTCTTATAATTATCGTCACATCCATCCATTCCCAAGAGGTACTCCTCAACCTTTATTCCTGCATCCAGCACCTCACCTCCCTTCTTATCTCCGTCTTTTTTCTTCGGCATAACATCATCCATATATGACAGTAGCTCTGGAATTTCTTCTGGGATGATATTCTGATTATCCCCATATACATCCACGGTAATCAGTTCTTTTGCATGGCCCATCAGTTTTGACACCGCTTTGGGACTAAAATCACTCTTCAGCAAAAGAGTACAATAAGTACTTCTCAAGTCATGCCATCTAATGTCGGGCAGTTCCGCATCTCTCAAAAGCTTCTTGTAGTATTTCCAATGAAAATCTTTACTACGTGGCTTTCCGTAATTAGAACAGCAAATATAGTCCGCATCCAGAAATTGTGATTTTCTGCGGCTCCTGTTCCTCTCATATCTCTTTCTCTCTTCCAGAATTGCTTCAAATACATAATCCGGAATAGGCAACACTCTTTTACTGGAGGATGATTTCAACGGAAGTTCCTTCTTCGTCAGTGGCTTATTTTCACCTTCATCCGAATTTCTGTTCAGTTCTTTCCCCAATTGGCGTTCCACTGACAATGTACGGTTTATGTAATCAACATCCGAATACTTTAACCCGTTTATCTCTTGTCTCCGCAATCCCATGAGAACATTGAACAATACCTGCATATGAATAGATGTCCCCTTGCTGGCTTCCAGTAATGTATGTATCTGCTCCATTGTAAGCGTTTTCTGAATATCCACTTTTCTGATATGATAAGGTCTGGCTTCTATGTTCTTTGGCAAATTAATGCCTTCTGCGGGATTCAATGAAATCAATTTATGCTCCACGGCAAAACGAAGGGAGACATTCAACACTGTTTTTACCTGTCGTACAATATGAATGGAATATCCAGCACGGTCTTTGTACAGTTTTTGAACATCTCCCCTGTTCAACTCAGTCAGTCTTTTTCTTCCTAAATATGGGATAATATGATTTTTGACAATCTGCATATAAGAAGAATATGTATTGGCACTCCCTGCACTTTGCCTAACCTCGTTTTCCAGCCAGTATTCAAGAAATTCCTTCAATTTTACATTGTTATTCATCACATATGTGCCGTTGCTTAATTCTCCCATAGCACGTTTTCTGGCATCTTCTGCTTCTTTTTTAGTACGGAATCCCGATTTCTGCTGTATCTGTTGTGTGCCGTCCTGAAATTTCAGGACGACACGGTAAGCATAATTATTTCTGTCAAGTAACTTAAATACAGGCCTTACTTCCCAATCCACATAATTTTGCCGTTTTAGTTCCAGCATTCTCTTAATCCTCCTACGGTATAAACTGATTATTCAGGAAGCTACGTATTTTTTCTGTCTCATCCATGACCTCACAATAATACTCAAATGTAGTATTCAGGCTGGAATGTCCCAAAAGGGCAGATACTTTTATCAAAGGGACTCCTTGCTCTGTCAAAATACTGGCATACATATGCCGCAGGCTATGTACAGTCAGATGGGGCAGACCTGCTCTTCTACACAGTTTTGTCAATGCAGTATTGAAAGATGCCGTGGCATGGGGCAAGCCATTTTCACTACAGGACACATAATCCTGATCTATGTAAGCCTCTCCCATTTGCTCTTTTCTAAAATCATTCCGTGTTTTTCTTACAATCACTTCCTTCATAATCGCATCAGGAACCTTTAGCGTCCGATAGCTGTTCGGAGTTTTAGGCGGCTTCTCTATAACCTGATATTCTGCTACTTTTCCTTGTCCTTTCGGAACAATAGGGTTGGAAGTAATCTGTCTGGAAATCGTGACTGTCTTTTGGGATAAATTAAAATCTGCATATTTCAATCCTGCAATCTCTCCTTTCCGCAGTCCCATAAACAGTCCCAGCAAGATTTCCAAATACCAGTTATTTTCCGATGCCCTCTCCAGAAAAATCCGTAGTTCTTCCTTATTAAGGACAATAACATTCGCTTTCTTCCTTTTATAGGGCTTTGTAGATGGCACAGGGTTATGTGAGATATAACCCTGTACCACAGCATCCTTCAACGCAATATTTAACAGCTCCCGACTTTTGTTTCCCGCAGATTCACATACTTTGGACACCTTTTCCAGCAATGCGTCCAGATATTCCACGCTCAGATACCTTAATTTGACTCCCTGATTCATATAAGGAAGAATCAAATCATATAATGTGTACGCAGTCAACATTCTTGTAGTGTTCTCAATGCGCGGTGTGTAGATTTCTTCCAACCAGTAAATCAGGTATTCTCGCAATTCAAAGTCTGTAGAATTATTGGCGTGGTAATTTCGGTATGCCTGAGCAAACTCCTCTTCGCAATGCCGATAACTCTTCTCTGCTTCTTCTGCGGATGCAAAGCCACCTTTTTTGGAATACCCGGTGGTGCCATCTTCTTTAAGCACCTTCAGCCTGTGATACCAACTTCCTGCCTCGTAAAAGGCAACACTTTTATGATTGGATGACACCTAAATCACCTCCTCTTTATTTTTCAGCGTTGAGCCAATCATCAAAAGATTTTTGTGGAACCCTGAGTAATTTCCCAACTCTGATTACCCGAAAAGGCTCTTGTTTCTGGTAAACTTCTTCCAAAAACTGATACGTCTTACTTCTTCCCAAAGACAAAGCTTTTTGGATGTCAGACGCTAGATAAACTCGTGAATTTTCCATTATTATTTACCTCCTCTATCCTATAATATACAATCGTCAAATCTAAAAATACGGCTCCCTATAGTACTTTTAGAATACGTCATCTTCGTACATCTTTTTCAATCTTATCCCCTTGAACCCCCGGCGCTGGTTCCCAATTTTAGTCCTGGTAACCGTCTCTGGCAGTACTGTTAACAGTTCACGTGAAAATCGGTCTCCCATCACAGGCGTATATCCTTTTTCACGGCAAAATTTCCCATATTCCGCTTGCAAATCAGCCGTTGAAGTGATAGAACTATTTTGAAATATGCAACAGGCATCTACAAAGTGCTTGAGACTTTGCTCTTTATTTATAGTAATACCAGACCCAACAATAGCTATTGAAGGCTTGAACTTATCCGCACCTGCCCAGACATATCCGTTCGCAACGAGCCTTTTGTATGCATCAAATGCATGATTAAATAACATTGGTAATTCCCTCTGCATCTTCTCCAGTATGTTCTTATCCTGTTTATGCTTGGGGATAGCATGCATGAAAGGAATATAGACCACCCGGTTCATAAAAGCTTCATCATATTCTTTCAGTCGTAACGGATGGTTTGATGCGAACAATAACTTGCAGGTTGGCCTGAAGCTGAAAGGCTGGACATACTTTGCTTCTGCTTCAAGACGATTAGAATCAGAAAGCATTTTAATCCTTGAAACCGTTGTCGGTGAAAGCGGACTATCTGGCAAATCCTCCGAAATATTCAGTTTTGCGTTTACCAGATTTCCTAAAGCAAATTTACCACCTAAATCCTGGAGTGCTATCCTGGCCACCTTGTTTGCACCAGTTAACGGAAAGAAAGAGGCTATCAAATCACAAAACCTGCTCTTTCCTGCATCGCCCACGCCTTCCAAATAGAAAAAGGATTTAGCTTTAATATCGTTGCTCAGGATATAGCCAATCATTTGTAGCATACGTTCCAATAAGCTGTCGTCTCCATTTGCTATCGTCTCCAAAAAATATTTTATGTGTGGCATCTTACAATGCCCAGAAATATAATGTATCCCCAAGGCAGAGCATGCCAGATCCTTTGGTGAGTTTTTACGAAAGTTCCCCGTATCCACTTCAAGAGTCCCATTTTCAAAGACGATGAGGTTTGAATTCACCGGAAACTCTTCGTATACCTTTTTGACGCAATATCGCAATAGAGTGGCCGCATTTCTAAGGATTGATACAGTATTTTTTTGTCCCACCTCTTTCCTATAGTTTGCGAATATCATCCTTTGCACAGTCTCATCGTCCAACAGGACATAAAATTTCCCGTTGAAGATATAAAGGGCTCCACCGATAATCCTTATGTTTTCCTTTTTGGTCAAATCCTCCGCAATTTGCAAAGCAAGACATTCTGCATCGTCTTCGCTAGCATTGTTTTCCGTGTCCTCCTTGCGGATTACTCGTGATTCTGCATGTATTACTGGTCGGATATCCCCTGTATGTTCCTCCGCTCCAAAATCATCATCATTGCCAAAAACGGATTCCCTTTTGGGAGACGCTCGATGCTTTTGCTTGTTGGCTCCACTAGCCTCCACATACTCATTTTCAAATTCAACATCACCAAGTGCTGATAGTTCTCCCTGATATGCTTTATCCCACTTACTCAGTTCCACAGAACATTCAAAATCACAGTCATCATCTTCGAATAACGATGTTTTGTCTCTATTCCTTTTGGGAGACGCTCGATGCTTTTGCTTGTTGGCTCCACTAGCCTCCACATGCTCATTTTCAAATTCAACATCACCAAGTGCTGATAGTTCTCCCTGATATGCTTTATCCCACTTACTCAGCTCCACTGAACATTCAAAATCACAGTCATCATCTTCGAATAACGATGTTTTGTCTCTATTCCTTTTAGGAGGGGCTCGATGCTTACAGCCCCAAATATCAGACTTAATAGAAAGAATCTTCTTTTGTCCTGACTTTCTATCACCCATTCGCATCACCCCCAATCTTTGCACCAGCGGAATGCTCTCTGGCTTCCTTCGCTCGCTGCCATTCCAAGTGGAGCCACTCTGACAAAAGCAAGCTCCTGATTGGTTCAAAATTGTACCCTAAATAAATACCTAAATAAATCCTTGCCGTCAGCCACACATAGCTAGTCACCAGACCAACCTCTTTCTTTGGCTCGGGATTTTTTTGAAGAGAAAACATATGAAACTCTGATAATCTGGTAAAATGCTCATCACCTTTTTCAGTTCGGGTAGCCAAAACAGCTGAAACACTTTCCCCTCCGATAAACAGCCGGGCATCGAGTGTACCACCAGCCTCGATAAAAATACAAGTTGGCGATATATCACCATCAAATGTGCGAGTCTTGATTATCACATCGCCCAGTTCATACTTTTTTCCCAAGAACAGCAGTGTTCCATTGTCAAGCCGGATTTCTATGTTATCTTTTTTTTCCTGCTTTACATTATCCCTGACTTGATGACAGTGTTCCTCCATTTCATCTTGTGTCATAAATCTCTGAGTTGATGTTTCTGCCGATGCCTTTTCCATCACCTTTTCAAGTACATCACCATCCGATGAAAGCAAAATATTCTCCAGCTCCCCGTCCGGATAGAGTTCTTTCTTCGCAATAGATATTCCCTTCTGCTGTTCATCCCATAAGCGTAACTCCATTTTACTTTCCATCTTTTCTTTCTTATCCTTTTTTCCCAAAATCATGCACCTCCTTTGTATTGATGAAATTATCATAGTATGAATGACAGGGTAAAAAATACACGCTTTGACGCAAAGCAACAGTTTTCACAAGTTCTCAAGTAAATTGGATTCCTTTATGCATTAAAGCTATACGGCACACTAATGATAAAAATCCTAATGCACTACGAACAAAAAATTAGGCTCGGATAATCCGAGCCCTAAAAGCTAAATCATTCTATTCCTCATCCTTTGTCCTAATAATTTTTCGATCAGGCGAATCCCAGAAAAGAGATTTGATGGTTGTTTGTATATCATTTATATTTTTTTTGAATTCTTTTTTTCTATCAGAATCTATATTCTTCCATTTTTCATTCCTTACAGCTTTCCATATATCATTCGATTCATGGTACATCTTCATATTATAAGATTGGGAAATGAAACTCTTGATTTCCCTATAATCTGAAGAAATATATTGGGCATGATATTCAAATAATTCATATGCTTTAGCACGAATAATTTGACAGTTTATCAGTTTATTGCCATACTTACTAAAATCAGAATCTTTATCCTCATGCATCTGCTCTTGAATTGATTGTTCTATCATAAAAAGTGGTCTGTAGTAATTATACTTTATGTCAAAACACACCTTATCATTTTGCACAAAAGGTACTAAAACTTGCGGGTGGAATCGTTTTACTAAAAAATATTGTTTATCAATTTTTTGCATCTCATCTTTCGGCATCAGACTTACTAATTTAAGAATAAAATCTATTCTTTTGTATGATTCAAGGTAGAAATAATCCATCGACATATAGTAATATTTCTGGCATGATTCATTTTCTGCTGGTAGCAACTTATTCACAAAGCAATCATATTCCTTCAAGTCCTCCCAGGTATCTTTATATGGATAATTCCGATTTTCTCTTGTGAATTGTCGCCGGAATATTCTGGATGTAATCGAGATGTCTCCATAATTATAATAGTAACAATCCCAACTATATTTAGGCTTCTTCTTACTTATATTTTCTCTCATATGGGGTGTGTTGTATTTATCATACATTTCAGGGTCACAGCCAAGCATCCTTATTTGTTCCCGCATCGATGGATTTTTCATCATTTCGTAACAATTCTTCATGCCTCGGCTAATGGCTTCATTAATAGCTCTGTAACCTTCGACATTGCCTGGAAATAATTTTTCAGCCATGCGCTTCGAGTAACTAGCTCGCGTCATCCATTCTGATTCACTACAATACTTGTCAAATAGTATATCGAATACCAGCTGATTTATCAGCATTTCTTTCTCAGACTCATTTATATCGAAATTAAAACAGTTACCTGTTTGAAGTGTTTGTATAACTGCAAATATAATCTCCTTAAAATAATCACGTAGCGAATTAATAGAGTTTATTACTATCCGCTCTTTTTCTCCGCGGATTTTCAACCATTCATCACAGGGAATCAGTTCCTTATCTAAATGACTATAATCTGTAATAAACCGCCAATTACCTCTATCCCAAATATCAAATATCCTATCACCATATAATTTAACAACCCAGTCTTCCATCCCTTTCATTACCTCCTAGTATTTTGCTGAGACAGTAGACACTAGAAAAACTACCTTTAAAATTCGCCCTCGAATCAACGTTTACAAAGTTTTTCTACCATCTACTGTCTAGTGTCTGTGCAAGTCTTCAAGTGTCATATCAGGTACAGTTCTCAATATTTCGATAACCGTAATTATTTCCTACTCTAGCCAATCTCCCTGTCCGGCAATCCTTTGCTGCACCATCTATTTTCTCGTCTCATTAGCGATTAAGTACTTAACGCTTTTTGTTGCCAAGGTTTTAATCTACTCATCGAATGTTGGTAATACTCCAACATATATTCAATGTAAAAGCATAGGCGATACATCAAAAACACTTTTGCCTCCAAATCAATGTCTTATTCTGTTAGCCGTATGGTTTAATCAGAATATTTTATTGCTCTTATTTTCTGGACATAGTTCCATTCGCAAAAGACTGAAATTCCAAATAATTATTGTTGTATTGTATCGTCATATACCGCCGCCTCTCCCATTAGTCTGATTGGCACTATTCTTCACTACCTACAAACTTTGATTCAATTACTACCATATATAATTTCATATTCATCATCCATAACTAAATCAACAACAATCAGATTTACAAATCGTCCCTTCGCAATGCTATACAATCTATTCCTATTTCACTTTCCTTTCTATTCACTATAACTTCATATTCAAAAATTATATATCAATAAAATTACCATTTCAAGCAACTATGTAAATGTTACCGGGAATAAAAATCATGTCTTTCTAACGAAGAATTGTCTATGCATAAGAGTTCTTAAATAAAAATATTGCAAAAAACTACTCTAATATAAATCCCTACAATTTATCATACAGGAGGCGCTATTATGATTTCTATCCATACTCTGGAACTTACACTGGAAACAAGTTCAAAGGAATTTAATGAGTTTTTATCACATGCCTACAAAATGGCAAAAAAGGAAAAACACAGAGTCGGTTATTCAACAAAACATACCTCGACCGATGTCCGTGTAGATGATTCTCTTATATCTCATGGCATCACAGTTGAATACCATAATTGTGATTTCAAAAAAATGATAAAATTCCGGGTAAATCCCAGCGAAGTCCTTGGCGGGAATGACCTGAAATTATGGAAACCAAATGATTATAATATCAATAGGTTAATCGCTTTATTATCTGCACATATTGAAAACTATTTCGATTCAGATTATGAGCTAAACGACCTTATGCTCACTCGTGTAGAATTTACAACAAATCTAGATGTCGGAAAAGACAATGTATCATCTTACATAAAGCTTATGCATAAAATCGGGAAAGTGAAAAAGTTCTCTAAAAAATACAGTAACCTGGACTACGCAACTGATAGAATCGAAAAGGAGCACAGCTTCGATCTGGAAGGAAAGACTAATGGTATCGGATTTACAGTTTATGATAAAGAAGCCGACTTAAAAAAGAAAGGTAAGGAGGGTAAAGCCAAAAAAGCCATAGGAATATTACGGGTTGAAGTACGTCTCAAGAAGCGAAAGGCCTTAGAGAAAGTTTTAGAATCTTTTGACTATAAAGCCAATATGTCCACAGAACAAGAGCTTAAACTCATAGCCAAGAAAAGCAAGGACATTTTTATTGGCACATTTGTTTCCATAGTCCCATATGGCGACTTCTATAGATTAAAGGATGCAGAAGAACGTGTCAACACATCTAGCCTAAAAAGACATCAAAAAGATAAGATGCTACGATTGCTTAGGCTTATTCCCGAAAAGAAGTCCCTTTACCTCGCCATGAAAGAGTTAGCTGTAAGGGATACCAATACAGTTCTGGTTTGGTTTGCCAGCCTGAATACATCACCTGTAACCATAAGCAAAAGAGCAAATATAGGTTTTCTACCAAATTTGTACAACTATTTATAAAATCGAATAGGGGGATGTTTACTCCCCCTTCCACATCACTTGTACTTTGGCTACAGTCATAGCTCCGCAAATAAAGCTGACAATGGTATCTGTCACATGTCATAACAGACACTGTGGTAAACCCACATCCTTCCCTACCTGCAGACTATCCCGTATCGGTAGATACATACCATACCCATCCTGGCATCCAAAATCATTTGGGCATTGGGCTGACTCCATATGCTGTTCTTAAGTCATTCCCATTTCTGATATGGACCACGCCCTCTCCCTTCCGTTATCTCCGTCATGCAGGATGAAGCTATGCCATACTTTCCCGCAGCTCCCTCTTGTACTTATAAAAACTCTTCCGCGAGATTCCAGCCTGCTTCATGGTCTCCGCATCCGTCAGGGATCCGCCAAAAGTCTTATTGTGCCTGCGGATGATTTCCTTTGCCGCTTTCCCCTTTCTGGTCTCATAAGTCGCCCCTTTCGGCTGCCCGATCTGTTTTCCATTGAGCCTCGCCGTCTCGATTCCCTCCCTAGTCCTCTGGTGCAGGTCAGATACCTCTTTCTCTGCCTGTTCAAAAGCAATGCGTATCTGCTCTCTGGCAAGTTCCATCAGATAGCTATTCACACCTGCCAGGATCAGGTCCACCTTGTCACCTGTAAGCGCCACCTGGTTCATCATCGCCCTCTTATATGTCTCCGTATTGATGTGCGGCTCCTTCAGGAACACAAGCGATACATCCTTATGGAACAATTCTTCATAGAGCCGGAACCCCTCCTCCGAATCCCTGCTCATACGGCTCACGGAATCAAAGATGATGGTATCCCCCGGCTGCACCTTCTCCAAAAGCTTTTCCAGTTCCTTTCTTCCCTGGAACTTTGTGCCAGTATAAGTCTCCCTAACAATGACGGCCTGCGGATATGCCGCCTGTATGTTCCGTACCTGCCGCTCGATATTCTGTTTGCCCGTACTGATTCTGCAGTACCCATACTGTCTCATTCTAGCTTCTCCATCCTTTCCGCATCCTTTTCCTCTTTCAAGTCAAGCCGGAAGCCGCTTTCATCTCCGGAATATCCTCCATGCTGCATCCGGTTTCCCCCAATAGAATTCCCAATGCCGCAGAAACACCATCATTGTATCCCCTGGAATACTCGTCCCCGGAATCACATCCCATGTTCTTTTCATGGATTTTTCCTGCTGCTCTTTTAACAGCACCAGATACACCACAGCCATCCCTGCAGCCTCCTCCGGCCATATCCGAACAATGGCCTGTATAACATGCCCCTGCCTCATCATCCGCAAAGCGGAAAACAGGATTCCTCTTCCGTCCCTCACATCCCACAAGCCACTCCCGGACTGCCCTTGTACAGTGTTTCTGCCCTGCTGTAAACGTACCGTCAGAAAATATGATGCCTGAGCCATCATCCTCGATCTGCTTTATCCAGTACACACAGCCACCACATTCCGGCCGGACTGAAATCTCATATATCCTGTCTTTCACGTCACATTTTGGAAAAGAAAGAAGGTTCCTGCCATGTTCAGAACTGTAGTCCACGCGCATCTGCCCGAATATCCAGTCCTCCAGTTCCTTCAGGCTCCTGAACTGCTCCCTCAGTTCCTTTTTATGGTAATCGTTCCAATACTGTATCATCCTCACTATAATCATATTGCACAGCCTCCGTTTTCAATTTTTGTATTCAATCCAACCTCTCCATCACTTCACTGCAGCAAAACGGATATGATAATGCATCATGCCTCCGTCATGAAGCATGATGGGAAGTGGCAATCCTGACGTTCGCCAGAACTGCCACCTCTTGTTTTTCCCCTGTCTGCCCCATTTCAGGTCACTTCTGCCACCTTTTTCCTATAGGTCACTTCTGCTACTGCCATGCATCCCTTCCGATTTCAGTCGAGATGTCCTGCCAGCATGTCTGCCGCCTCGTTCAGGACCTGCAAGATCCCCTCCAGCATCTCCCGGGGCCTGCCGTCCTCCGCCTCTTTCCGCTCATGTAACATCGCATCATCCCAGTTTCCCTCCCAGTTGTTGATGAAGTCCCACACATCTTCCACGCTGCCGAACTCCGCCTCTATCCCGTACCCGCTCCTCGCTGTGAATACCTGGTACCCTGATGCCAGCTTTCCGTGATGGATGGAGACCCCAAAATAGAGCTCGTCCCTTCTGCCTTCGTCCAGAGGCTCGAACCTCACGTCATCGTACAGGGGCTCTTCTACCGGACAGTTGTTCTTGAACCACACCCTGTAATTATCCAGCACATAGTCATTGCGGATGCCCCGCAGGATCTCCCATATCTTTTCAAGCCTTGCCTCCAGTTCCCCATCCTCACAGAACCAGTCATACCATCCTGCCTCAATCTGTACCGCCCTTTCCGTCCCTTTGAAATCGCCTTTCCTGTATCTCCCACAGAATTCCCTCAGTGCCATTTTCCTTTCCATGCCGTTTCCTCCTTCCATTGCCTGAAAAGGGCAGGACATTCCCGTCCCGCCCCATTATCCTCTCTGCACATCTACCGTCTCCATCCTGCAGACGGACACCTCATATGCGACCCGCATCTCCTCTTCCGCCTCTGACAGCTTCTTCGTATACTCCCGGCTCTGGATCCGCCCCGTCACCTCCACTGCGGAACCGACATCCAGCCTGGATGCCAGCACCGCGTCCCTTCCCCAGCAGATGCAGGGTATATAGTCAGACTTGCCATATGGCCTGTTCACCGCCAGCAGGATATCCGCGATCTCTCTTCCCAACGGTGTCCTCCGGTAGGTCGGGGCCTTGCAGAGAAACCCTTTCAGGCAGACGAGGTTGTTGTTTCCGCAACCGACATACCCATCATCCAGGTACCGGATGCCTTGCACGAACACGAAAAGCTCCAGACGGCTCTTCCCCTCCTCTTTCCTGTTATAAGAACGGAACTGCCCTATGACTTCTATGATGCTGTCCGGACAGCCCCTTTCCAAATCGGCAACCTTTTCGAATACCATCAGGGGGATTATGTCCGTAATGCCGCTGGCACGGCAGGCCAGGATATCCGCCCTGTAGAACCTCTCCCCGTATGCCTCATGGCTGTAGCGGGCTCCCGGCATGATCCTTCCTACCACACATGCTCCATTGTTCTCCAAACCATCATCCTTCATCATTCTTTCCCTCTCTCCTGTAATCATATTGGCTATCCATCCTCTTTCTGCTCCCCCTTTCCATTCTCCTCTGCCGCCATCTCCGGAATGGCGAGCCGATGCTCCGAGATATGGAACCTCGCATATCTCCATCCTCCATCCACGGCCTCATAGTACCTGTCCCCATGTTCCTCCTGGATATGTCCTTGCAGCTCTGCATAGCTCGCTGCCCTGCTGCCAGCTATCCCTGCCAGCCTTTCCATCAGCGTTCCCACGTCCACTGATATCCCAAGCACCCAGCCCCTTCCCCATCATCTGAATGCCATGTCCCATAAAGCACATATACCGATACTTCCATCTCCAAATCCCCACTGGCCACCATGGGCTCAGACCTGCATGACGCTGTGCGTATCGCGGCTATAATAATAAAGGCTATACGACAGCACTTCCTGTGGATCCACCTGTGTGGTGTTCACCTCCTCGATCATCGTCTTCAGTGCTGAGGCAGGCTCGTTACCGGTATACGGCAGGATGATCACCTCATGGATGGAACTGGGCAGGATATACAGGTCCCGCCCCTCTTTCCTTGCAATGTCCTCCAGGACATCCGGGTAGACCATGCAGACAGCTCCATGTACACGCTGCCTGTTGCTCAGCACCTTCATCGGGACCTCCTGCTGGAAAAGGCCTTCATCCAGGCCATCCTCAGTGCCATCAGTCCCCATCACTTCATTGATGACCTCCTCCATAGAGCAGCACACCCAGGGGAAGAGCTTCTGGGTGTTACGCTTCGCCAGTTCGAGCAGCTCTTCGGTACAGGTCCCCCACATCTCCATATGGGAGTTGTATATCAGGATCGTCCCGTCCCCCAGCTCCTCCCCGTGATAGGCATAGTAGAAGCAAATGGCCAGGTCCAGGAACTCAACATATGGTATCTCTTCCAGCAGCCCTTCATTCCCTCTCCTTCCGATCAGGCGGTAGCATATTCTGTCCCGCACGTTCCCGAAAGATTTGAAGAAGTCCATGTCGGCGCATCCCTTGGGGTTTGACCTTTCATAGACCGACAGCACCCTGCGCACGACCTCTTCGAATGTCATGCCGGATTCATGGGCCTCCAGGAAACGTTCCAGATAGATCGTAGGGACTACCGCCTGTCCCTCCGATGAGATCAGCAGTCCATGCAAGAGGATGCCGTTGTTCTTCCTCACCTCCCTGATCTCTGCCTGGAACTCCCTGCCCAGCTCCTTCTCCACCGCAGCACATATCTTACCTGCGAAAACTTCCATATCCATTCCGTATCTCTCCTTCCTTTATGTACATCAAAACAGGGGGGAATTTATGGTGGTGATGCCCTCCATTGTCCCCCCTGTACCTGTATTATTCCAACGGCATTGCCGTTCATGTCATGCCGCTGTTCCTGATGTCCTGCCCTTCGGCTTCGTCTGCTTCAAGGCAGCTATGGCCTTGTTGTAAATCCCAGGCGTCATCCGGCTGATGTCCTCAATCCCGTAACGTTCCAGTACCTCCTCCAGTGTCACGCCTGTCCTGTTCAGTTCCGCCATCAGTACGATCTCCTGTGGCCCACTGATGCCGTATTTCCTGTTCCCTCCATTCTGGGAATCAGGAGGGTAGCTTCCCTTTTGTCCGTCCCTGGGTCCCATCTCCTGTCTCCCTGCCTGTGCCTTTTCTTGTTCTCGGACGGAAAGCTTGTCCTTATGTTTACCTTGACCTACTCCTTCGTTCCTCTGTTCCGTCTTTTGCCTGCCGCCATCCTGATTGGCACTTCCACTCTGTTGCAGGATATATACTACCTGTCCATGGGAATCCGTAATCTCCAGGGAGACGATTTCCCTGGTATCATTGAAAGAGATTGCGCTCACTGAGAAACGCTCATTAGAGATATATTTATCGCCTTTCTTCTGGATGCTTGTCTTTGCCGCCGGAATCCAGATGAATGGCGCAGAATAGAGCTCCCTTCCAATCCCCCAGTTGAAGCAGGCCCTCTTGAAGCTGTCCGATGCCTGGGACTTCTCCTTCTCCGTATATCCGGTGGTGCCCACATCCTGTTTTGACACCCATTCTCCGGACTCCCTGTCAAGAATCTCCACTGTACAGTACAGGTTCCCGTCTATACATTGATGGCTCCGTTTCCATCCGAAAGGCCCAAATGTCTCATCAAGGATACGTTGGTCCACTCTGGCATCTTTATAGAGCAGCAGGCTCAATCCTTTTTCATTCACCATGGCTATCCGGCATTCAATCTCCTCTGCCCTAAGCAGCCTTATCAGATCTTTTTCCATCTGCCTCCTCCTCTCCGCAATCCAGGTTCCACAGTCCTGAAAGGACTCCCAGTTCATCACACGCAAACTCCCTTAGCTCATCAAAGAAGCTGTCATCCCGGGACAGCCATTCCTGATAAAGGTGTTCCATGATTCCAAGCTTAAGGTTCAGGAGCCTGCGCATGGTATCAATATCCAGGCTGCCGATATGCATCATGAAGATTTCATACAGGTTCACATAAATCTCTATCTCATAGGAAGACTGGAAGATATCCCCTTTCTCTTTCCGGAGCATGGAATCCTTGAAGAGCTGCAGTTCGATGTACAGCCTCTTTGACAGCAAATCCCTCAATTCATTTTCGTCCATACTTCTTCCTCTACGCTGCCTTCACTTCAAACCGCCTGGAATGGGAGACCTTGGCATAATCCGAATAGATCTCCGGTCTCTCTGCCTTTATCCTCTTCGTGTCGAGCCTCGTGGAGTCCACGTTCCCCCATGACACATGGTAACGCCCGCTGCTTGCGGATTCATTGTCCCCCATGAAAAGCTTCACCTCCTGCTCGATCTGTTTCTGCTCCTCCTGCAGTGCTGAGATGAATCCGAGGATCTCCTCCCTCCGGCTCAGCTTTTCATCAAATCCTACAAGCTCAATCCGGCTCTCTTTCCGCGCCGTATGGAAATACTGCTGCAGCACTTCATCACACGCCCTGCTCCCATCCGGGGGCGGGATGGTCCCCTTCGCCACATGGTTGTTCCAGAAATCTTCCTCCATCTGTGTCAGCTTTCCTATCAGCCCGTCATCCCACTCCAGCTTACGGTAGATGAACTCTTTCCCTAAGATTACTGCTGCGATGTACCATGTGCGCCTCCCGGTGACCGCCATGTAATGATAGCACTGCATCACATAATGGAGCGGGATGTTCCCATCTTCCCACTTGTCAGCACTGTATACACTTGCCGTCTTACATTCCAGGCCCGCGTCCTCGCCAACGACCAGACGGTCCACATCTGCGATCATGAACGGATGCTCCTTGCTCCGGTACATGAAGTTGGACTTCCTCACCTTCAGCCCGGTGGCCTCCATGAACCTCTGCGCCACATAATCCTCCAGGTCATGGCCGATACGGACAGCTTCATTGTCCAGTTCCTCTACTACGTCACTGGTCTTGTCACGGAACACTTTCATTGCACTGCTGTAGGGGTTGACTCCGCAGATTGCCCCTGCATCGGAACCTCCGATCCCTGACTTCCTTAGACGGAGCCATTCCTTGTTGCTGACTCCTGATAATGATATCTTCTCAAACATAAAATCTCTCCTCGCTTTCATTGATTTACCGTCTTCCATTTTTTCAGGCATCATGGGAAACAGGAATGGCCGAAGCAGGAACACCCCGGCCATTCCATCCTCTCCATGAACCTCATTCAGTATTTGGGACCTGACATCCCATACTGCAATAGATACAACCACCATACACAGAAGATGCGCCCTGCAGATGATTCACGCCGCTTTCAACATCTGATATGCCTTGTCAATGAGCGGGTTGCCATCAACGGTACGGGCGAACAAGTTCTCACTGTAATTCGCAGTCCTGCGGAGCGGGCTGCTGTGGGTGGCGAAATCAGACACCGCATTGATGAAACGGTACGCATTGTTGCCCACTTTCTGCAGGTCAGGGGCATCGTAATACCTCTTCATCATATCCTCGCGCAGACGGATGATGTTCTTGCTCTGTATCGGGGTAGGTTCCTTCTCCATGGGCAGGAGCAGCTCGATGTATTCCTTCACCTGCGCATCCGTGATCTTCTGCCTCCTGAGCTGTTCAAATTCGACCCCGAGGCAGTCCATGTACTCCTCCGCCATGAAGAGGGTGTCCTTCGCCTCCTGTATCTTGTCTTGGATGTTGCCCGTGTGGATCATGCTGAAGCTCCTCTTTGCCGTGCCCAGTGCCAGGTTCAGGGTATTGTTGCACACGACCCTTACCGGCGTGATGGCTACCTTTACGGAACCGGAGCCGTCATGGGTGTTGCTGAACACCAGATAGGGGCTGATCCTCTCCCCTGCGATGATGTACTCCCTTGGGAGCCTTGCAAGGAGCCATACCTTTCTCCCCTCCTGCAGGGAACCGGCAGTCTCATACCGCACCCCTCTTCCCAGCAGTTCATCCGTAAAGCTGAACGCATCCACGTTCTGGACCACCTTGTAGCGGTCTGACACCACGCCCAATACCTTCCTGTCGGAGCTCCTCACGTTGGCCCTGTAACCCTCCACGATCCTATTGAAATTCGTGTAGATCGGCTCCTGTACCACGGCCCAGTCAAGGCCAGCAAGCCTGATTGCATCCGCTGATGTGGGTGCCTCCTTTACGATGATACCGAGCCCATGCCATGGTTTTTCCCTTACCGAAAACATTGTCTCTACATTTGCTGCCATTTTTCCATCTCCTTTCTCCGGAGCCTTGTCCTCCGGACATCAGGAAAGCCCCTTCCGTCGTAAGGGGCTCTCCGTCTAAACGTCGTCTTCTTCAATCGTGCCATACAGACCGCATATCCCCTCCGCCTCTTCTATGGCCTTGGCTACGATCAGCACTGCGGTCAGCGCCAGAAACACGGCTTCAAAAATCTGTCTTTTTGACATCCGGCATCATGCCTCCTTTCTTTTTATGCTATATAGAGAATATATAATCGGAATAGGGATAGATGCGATATGTCTTGTCGATTAGGTCCAGGGGTTTCATAGCGGTGAACAGCTGGTTCCTCTGGCAGCCGCATACGTGCTGTATGGAGGCCAGCCGCTGTATCTTACATGGATACGATAGAAAAAGGGAGAGCCGCACGGCTCCCCCGGACTTCCTTCTATATCAAGCGCACCATTGCTGCCAGGTTCCTGTCTCCTGGTCATTTACGTCCGTTCCAGCCAAGAGGATGCCTGCCGCTAAAATATCTATAAGTAAAATAATGTCCCTCTTTGCTGTAGAACTGATACTCTTTGGATTCACGGAATAGTTGGATGCCCTTGTATACAGGATATGCCATGACTATCTTCCTGTCCTTGTAATCAAACAGGAACCGTATCATAAGGCCTCCGCCTCTTCCTTGATAGAGGCATTCATAGTTTCCTAAAGGATGGCGGTCGATCTCGAATATCCTTCCCAGATTCTCAAAATCAATTTAGTTCATCTCTTTCGGAGATATCCTCCTGCTCCTTTTGCTGGCATTTAAATATGCTTCACGGACTGCATCAGCGATCCCGTCTCCTGTCATGTCCAACGGAAAATACCATGGCTTATAATAGCAGAACGCGACATACGAATCATATGGTTCGATAAAATCTCCTAATTCTTCCTCCAGTTCAGTATAGGCAGCCGCCTTGTCTTCGTTTTTCAGCTTGTAAAGGAATGACCTCATGACTCTGCCGCATTTTGGACCGCTCAGATGGAACCTTTCCTGGATATGTCCATAATGGCCGTCCATAGATTCTATCTCCAAAGCAACCCTGTATCTCCTAGAGTGCATAGCAACGATATCCCTGCGGACACTCTCTGGAAGGAATGAATCATCCCATTCAGGAAGGCTGCTCCTGATATCATCAGCCGGCAGGTCAAACATCTCAGGCCCATCTATCGGAGCGACCATGTCACGGTACCAGTCAAGCTTCATGCTGTTATATATGTCAATATCGTTTATTGCATAATCCCATACGTATTTTGGTATAGTGACGCCATACCTGCCTACAATATGTTCCGTGATCTGGATATGGATATCCCAGTCATTACACATCCAATCTCCCCTTAAAGAGGCCTTGTGATAATTTTCTATCTGTGATTCTATCTCCGCGTCTTTCTTTTCAGCATATTCCACCTCGCCCGGAACCACCCATTCATCATACTCCAGCACCTTCAAGCAGCCTCCTTTCCAGTAGGGCGCACATGGCTAGGTGCCATCCATGTGGTCGTTTTGGTGTCTCTTTGCATCGCCGTTCTTTCCGGCAGGGCCTGATGGAATCATCCGATACCCTTTTCCTCCCTTATGAGCCGGCTTGCCGACTGCAGCAGTTCCCATTCATGCCCGTCTTCCCATTGGTCGATCCTTTCCAGGGACAGGAGGGCAGGATGGCCATGGTGCATTTCACCGTCATCGTAAAGGAACTCCACCGTGAGACGGGTATTGTCATAGGCAGGAGGGATGGTCCGCGGCCCATTGGTGTCCCGTTCCAGGCTTTGCCGCCATTCCTCCTGGCTCACCTGTACGACTGCCGGACGCGTATCCCCCACCATGCGGACGATGTCGCCAGCCTCAAAAGGGCTCTGCAGAGGGATATATACATCTTCAAAACGGGACGGATCCCCATGGCTGAAGCGGACGGCAATCTCTTCTGACATATATGGATAGCACTCACAGCCAAGGAGCATGCCGTCCTCAGTATACCATGCGAGGCCGCCCATCATGTCCGCCCCGTCGTCAGGACTGCAGCCATCGATCATGTCCCAAAAGAATTCCTTCTCGACTTTGAAGGTCCCCTGGGCTTCATCCCTGCCATACGCTACCGCGGCCTCCAGCGTGGTGAAGTAGCGGCAATGCCATCCGGTTTCCCTGCCGCTGTCATCTGGGGCGCAGATGAAGAAGCATCTGCCGTCGCTTTCTTCGAAGAGCTGTAGCCTCTCCCGCTCTGTGTCGAGCCGTTCATGGATCTGCGCCCTCAGCGCCTCATCTGCAGTCGTGTCGGCAATCTCCCTGAGCGCCTCCAGTATCTCTGCCTTTGGCAAAGGGACGGGCGAGTTCCACAGGATGGTCGCGCGTTCAGAATCTGTGAATGTAATCCCCTCTTTCTTATAGTAATCCTGCATGAAATCAGAAATCGGTAGTTCAGTCATGGCCATATTCCTCCCTTATCAAAACGCAATGGAACATTTTCCTGCATCAGCCTATCCCCTTCCTGCCGGACTGCCGGTACCTCTCGAGCATGTCAAAGAACGTGGACGGGCAGCCCCTGCCGCGGTATATGTCCCTTGCGCACAACAGGAGCGTATCCGCGGAACCGTTTGCCCAGTCCACTTCCCTGGGCTGGTACCGCTCCAGGTCAAGCGGGATGGTACTGTCCGAGAAGGCAAAAGTGCCATCCTCGCACAGAAATGCCACGCTGATGAGAAGGTCCTGGAAATCCACACCGCTATCTCCGTCCTTTACACGGTCCAAATGCCACTTTAGGCGTTCCAGCCATTCCTCACGTCTCCCTTCCACGATGCCGAACAGTTCCTGGCCGTCCATTCCTTTGCATTTGACGATGTCGCCCCGTTCAAACGGATTCGGGATCTCGATAATAGCCTCCTCGAAACGTTTATTGTCAAAACCGGCCATCTCTCCACTGTTCCAGAAGCAGACTGCTTCCCCATCCCTGTCGAACCGGATTTCTGCAACCGATTCATGGCTGCATGTGCCATCTTCAAGCTCATGTATGCCATCCACCAGATATTTTTCAATCTCAAATGGCTCCTTTTCCTTCTTCCCATATCCAAGAGCCATCTCCCAATCGAAGAAATATCCACGGACAAGATAATCCCTATTCCAGAAACCGCCGTCTTCCCTTACTTTCAGCACATAGATACAGTTCCTGCCACTGTTTTCCCTAAAGTCCTGGAATCCCTTCTCCATTCCTTCCAGGTACTCCGCGGTCTGCCCCTTCAGGACATGGTCAGCCGTCCGGTCTCCCAATGCCTTCAGGTGTGCATGCTCGTCCTTCAGCAGCAGCCCTCTGTGATGCAGCAAAGCCGCTTTCTGGAAGTCTGTGAATGTCCACCCCGTTTCCCTGACATATGCCCTTATCGTTTCGGATGGAATCAGCAGCTCCAGTTCTTCCCTGTCGCTCTCTCCGTTTTTCAATCCAGCTCCCATCTGCCATCCTCCTCTCATAGCTAACTTCATAGCCAAAAGCATTTCCGCAATATTTGTCATAGTAGTAACCGTAATCATTATAGTGTCCGTGTTCACGGAGATATTCATCTATCCGTTCTTCTGTTTCTGTGAACCCAACGCCATTGTCAGCAGTTTTAAGTTTCTTTAAAAAAGCCTCCGCAACCCTCTTGAATCTGGTTTCGCTGAGGTCCAGCTCCTCCAACATATAACGGTTGGCTCCATCATCGACAACCTTTTCTATCTTAGGAATAGCATTATACAGTCAAGCCTCAATCAATATTCCTTCGCTTTCAGCACGCAGAACGATGAATTTCCTGATCCACTCTGGATTATCAGTAATATCATCAACCAATTGCTTTATCGTCCGTTTCCCAATCCTCCTGTCGAGCACGGCCAGCAATTTTAAAATATAATTTCCGCTGTCCAGACATTCTTTGACATTATAGACATTCAGGTACCGGTGGATATACAGCATCATATTATCTACCTCCATAAGACCGTATTCAGACGCATAGCTATCAGCATCCGGCAAAGTCCTGGCATGAGTCTCCCAATATTCATGGTATGGGAGGCCTGTATCCACATTTTTATTAAGATATTCCGTTTGCTTCCAATAGTATTGGGGATTCGTTGCAAACCAAAGTTCATCATCTACATGGATGTAGAAAACTGGTGCTTCACTCCACCAGCGGCATTTATTTGTTGTATAGACTTCAAAATTGTACCTGACACGCTTTTTAAGGCTGTCCGCCATCCTATCCATTAATGCTTTTTTCGTTTTGCTCCACATATCTCTTTTATACCCCTCTTTTATCCTCCATTCTGCCTCCCATCAATCTACAGTCCACCAGTAAGCGGATATCTTCCTGTAGAATCCTCCGCTATGGACATCCCCTTTATATCTCCTGACCTTCCGGTTCGATACCCTGCGCCAGTACCTGAACCGGTTGTTGTGGCTGCCCCTCCAATATCTCCTGTAAAAAGGCTTCTTTCTCGCTCCGCCTGTTTCCCTGTCAACAAGGACTGCCCCGCCGTACATGGCGCTCTTTCCCTGCATCCTCTCACTGATTGATGCCAGCTTCCGGAGATGCCTCTGGTACTTCCTGTTCCGCTCCCTCGCGGTCATCCTTTGCCTTCCAGGATGTCGGCTGCCCTCCGACTCCTCCTGATAAGCATCGCCGCACCCTCCGTCCAGACAGGGCATGCCGCCGATCTTTTCACAGAAATGGATTTCCGGCATCCAATCTCCTGTCCTGTGATGGCTTCCTGTAAGCCCCTGGCCATTGAATGCCGTTCCGCCAGTCTTTGCGCTGACATAAGGGCAGCCGCTGCAGTTTGGGATGCCGGCATCCTTAAGCCCCTGCATCATCAGGCCTTTCCGGCAGCCCTCTCCCGAACCGCTGGAACCGCTCGAATGTCCGGTAGCCGTTGTCCCTGCATGCAGGGCAGGGATTGGCCAGCGTATGCACCAGTCCCAGTTTGTACGGGCATTCCGGACATGGCGGCTTTATCCGATAGATTAGCTCCTTTATCTTCCTCATGGTTTCCTCCTCATTCTTTTCAGACGCACAGTCCCTTCACAGCTCCCAGACATCCGTATCGTTTTGTCTATATCCACCTATGTGATATTTTCCCACCCTGCCATCAGGGGTGAACTTGTACCAATCCTCACTAGTATGCGAATCTCCCATGTAACAGCTGAGCACAAACAGCACTGCCTATCCGTCAGGAACCGTATCGTCCTTTTTTACGGTGCAGATATAGTCTATCCTCTCTGACCAGGATGAGCCTCCACTCAAGGCTGCCATACGGATGTTCTGCCATACTGCTGCCAGGTTCCCTGGAGGCAGCCGCGGCTGCAGATTCCACTGGTTCTTTTTTCATAAGCGTCTCCTTTCTATAAGCTTTATCATTATAAGAGAATATATATCTACAGGAGGCCTTTACACGATTCTGGCATGCACTTTCATCGGTTCTGCTTCTTCTATATATAAGATAAAACAAATGCCCGCCATGAGGTTCCCCTCCTAGCAGACATTTCCTGTTTTTGATATATCTGTTGCAGAATTTAAGTCAATCCCATCCGGTTCCGGGCAAGTCAAAGCCAGGGACAGAATCCAGGTCAGACAGAATCCAGGTCAACGTAAGGAAGATACTCCGGGGCAGGATCCGGATCAGGGTCGTAGTCTGACAAATCTTTGGTTTTAACAGACGTATCACCACCCAATAAACCGGCTAATACCGCTACCACTCCACAACATATCACCCCAGCCACTATTCCTATTCCCGCAATCCATTTTTTATTTTCTGTATCCTTTTTTTCAATTTTATCAGCAATCTCCTCCATCTTTTCCAAAATGTATTTTTTCTCTTCAAAGGTCAAGCAGTCCTTATCCAGCTCTTTCTGCAGCGAGACCATGATAGAATTATAAGCATCATATACCGCTTTCATGCTCGCATCATTAGACAAAATACCTCTGTCTATAATATCCCTATATTCACATAGTATTTCTTTAGATATTTTCGCAAATTCAGGAAATTGCTCCAATGCCTTTTGGGCTACTTCCGGATCCATCTTATCAAGGATTGATGCAAAGTGCATGCAGTTCTCCCGCTTTAGCTGTCCAAAATCGTTGATGCCTAATTTTTTCAGTACATTCTGTTCTGTCATCAAATTCTTCATAGCCCTTTCTCCTTAACCTTATTACCATAAGAATACCTGCTCCATAATATATGCTGCAAACAACATTAGCCCTCATATCCTTTGGGATATTCAATGTCCAGGAGAGAGCGCTTACCAGGCTTTTGACGCTTTACACACATGATCTCCTTGTGGCACTCTACAAGCTGATCCCTGACCGACTCCAGATATGCCTTGCTCCGGGGAACAATATATTCCTCCAAACCTATGTTTATTTCTATATCCTTTCGGATGCCTTGCCCCATAATGCCTATTCTGAAATTATCTAAAAAATAGATTTCAAAAACTTAATTAACTTCCTGAATTTCACCAGCATGATTACAATCGATAAAGGCAGCAAAATAATACCAATGTCCAGGCAAAAAATAATTATGCCATGTACTTCCATGAATGGACTTATACCTGCATAAAAATTTTCTTTCAAAATCAGCGGTGAAATCAGTTTCAAAATCACACACGCAGCACCTATATAGAAAAATACGCTAATCACACGTTCAATTTTCTTACCAGTAAAATATGTGATCTGATGCAATATAATATATACTATTCCAGTCAATATTACCGCACAGCAGGAAAAATAACTCAATTCTCCCCAGAACTTCCAGTCAACGATATGTAATGCTATTTCAAGGATCAGGAAAACCATGCTGATCTTGCAGAAGAAGCTGAACTTCTTTTGTTCCTGTTGACAGATTATCGCCACAATGTTTTCTCATCTCCATAACATAATCCCTATGCCGATTTGTGACTATGCAGTTTTAATCACTGTCACAAATATTCCTTCGCCACATAAAGTATTGGCTAACAAATTACCCTTCATATCCTTTTGGATATTTAATGTCAATAATCGGTCTGTCGCCTGGCTTTTTCGTTTTTGTTCTCATAATTTCTTTATGGCATTCTACAAGTTGATCCCTGACCGACTTCAGATATTCCTTGCTCTGGGGAACGACATACTTCTTAGAACCTACCTCCAACAATTCTAGATACCAGTTCACCATCTCCAATTTGCTGAGACAGTAGGAGGATATCATCATCTTGTCATTGGATGTTTCAATTGCTTCTGTCTCAATCTGGATATAGGATACTAAATCAACAGGTATTCTTTTCAGTTTTTTTGCCATCGTCCATACATCCTCTTATAAGTTCTTTATTTCACATTTTATCCTCTAATTCTTTCCATACTGCCATCATTCCGTTCTTTGTTCCCCACGCCCGACGCCAATCGTCCGGATCGACAAGTCGGCAATGTCTGGTAAACGTATTTTGCTGTATACGCCATCCATTACATTCCTTAATCGTTTCCCAAACAAACCAATCCGTAACTTTCCATGGAGTGTTCGGAAGCGCAATCTCCTCTTGCAATCCTTCATTGACAGTTTTAACAGCTGTCGCAACCTCCGCTAATAACAACAAAGTCCCAACAAGCGCCATATTTATCCTTTCCTATCTTTCATAATATGAAAAAACTACATACTAAGAAATATTTCTCTTTTTTCTATGCAATGTCGAATGTTTCTTAGTCATTATATCTCCCTGAAATAAAGGATAACCCGTCTGGAATCTGCCTAAATAGGTTATCCTTTACGCTCAATCAACCCTGTTGCCACTTTGGCCCATGTTCCGCATTAGGGTTTCCACTTGGATGTGACTTACACTTTCCAGGGACACTAGGATTACCGCTAGGAAGCCTACCTTCCGGCGCATACGCAGTACCCCCCTGCCTTCCGCACCACTGGCAAACTGATCTCCATCTAATTTGAGTTGCCATCTTTTTTCTCCTTTCTACATCATTCCTTAGACATCATAACTGAAATTTCCTGAGTCATAGCATCTTATTACAATCTTATCACATATACCTCTATTAGTCAATATTAATACCTCTATTAGTACATTCTTTATTTTATCATCTCCCAGTAAAATAAAGAACAAAAAGAGGTAATGACATGGACTATAAAAAATTAGGAAAAAGAATCCGTGAAGAACGCAAGCGTTTAAACCTTACACAAGCTCAGCTTGCAGAAGCCATTGATATATCAGACACCTACATGGGCGCCATCGAACGAGGGGAACGGAGCCTCACGCTTGATACTTTGGTGAGGCTCGTAGGCTGTCTCGGCGTGACTGTTGACTATATGCTGTCTGACTCCGTGCCTGACAGCGATGCCAACATCATGGAACAGTTCAAGCAGATAATCTACAATCAGCCCCTGGAGCGCAAGCAGATGGCAATCAATGTATTACGTACCATCTTCTCCTATCCTGACCAAAGCAGTTGACTACGGGTCATTCGCCATCTATCTTGCCCATCCGCAGGTTCCGCACAAAGTCGATATCACTGAGCAGCCTCTTCACTGCTATATTGACAAGCAGCTCCACAGATACAGAATACTCATTTGACAGAGTATGCAGCCTGTCATAGAGCATGGCTTCTGTAATACGGATAGAAAAATCCTCCTTAAATCTGCCATTATCATCCTTTGTCTCTCTGTCTTCCATTACCAATTTTAAAACCTCCTCCATTGATTCAATATCCTAAAACGGGAGCCTCTCTACCCATCTCCAAACACAGGCGCACAAGCCTGTCTCCCAGCATGCACATTTCCAACTAAGCTCAATGCCGGTCTCTGCTTCTATCATACAGAAACGGCTCCCCATATAGTTCACCTTTCAGCAGACATATGCATTTTTATTTCTTGCCATCCAATCTAAAAACCTCTATAATCATCATATACAGCATTCCAACTAAATGGGGGTACAATATGGCCAATCATAAATCTACTACAAGCACTTCCACCAGTATATCTGCCATGGATTTTCGGGGAACGGCAATCAGCGCCGCTTTGAATGATGACCTAAAAAATACCAAAAGTATCAGTTCCTATCTGGAAAGGAATGAAGCGAACATGATTCCCCGCAGCCTTCCCGAGCATCTGCGGCTGCTGTTGAACCAAAAGGGGATGCGCCGGGCCGATGTCGCCCGCGGTTCCCTCCTTGACCGCAAATATATCTATCAGATTTTCGACGGAACCAAGATTCCCTCCCGGGATAAACTGATTGCCATGGCCTTTGGCCTGCGGCTTTCTGCCGAAGAGGCACAGACGATGCTGAAGCTGTCGGAGAACAGGGAACTCTATGTCAGGGACAGGCGCGATGCCATCATCCTGTTCGCCCTTCAGAGGAACATGTCGATTTTTGAAACCAACGACCTGCTGTATGAATATGGATATGCAGTCCTGGGAGTCCCTGAGGAATAGCAACCCTCAAACGCAACATCCTGATGAACATCCCCCTGATTCACCTAATGTCTTCCATTTCATGGCTGCACATCTGCTATATCCTGCTGCAGATATGCAATCATTTTTCTAAAACAGTCCTCCGTAATGCCCTTTTTGCAGCACATTGCCTACACTTTACACCACAAATGCAACAGGCACCCCACCCGGGAGTGTCTGCCGCATCTCGACTGTCATTAGATTGAGCCGTAATCCATGGATGTCCCTATCCGATATACGCAAGGATTCCTTGCAGGTTCTCCGGAAGTCCGTCACATACCTCAGGCAGTTCTGCCATATTTGACACTGTTACCGGCTGTATGGATGGCGTACCCGTCGCACCGATTCCCGCCAGTAACGCTCCCACCAGTTTCATTCCCTGCGACTGCATCTCCTCCCGGATGGCTGCAAGCATCTGGCTATGGAACTCCTGTCTGTCAGCTATCTTGATGTCCAAGCTGAAATACTCCTCCAGCACCCTCTTCACATAAGCCGTCAGGGAGGCTGCGCTTCCCGATTTCTCCGCCAGTTTCAGGTACAGCTCCCTGTCAGCCCTGTCGTCCATGTTGAAACGGATAGATACTGCTTTCTGGTTCTCTGCCATCATACCACCTGCTTTCCCTCTATCTGCCTGGCAAGGAACTCATACCCCTTTGCGTTTGCACACAGGTCACAGTCGTAAGCCGTATGTGCCCGGTATTTGCCAGCATAGTCACGGGCCAGCAATGCGCCTCCGCCTACATAGATGATGTTTATATAGTCCATACTGTATCCCCTCTCTGCAAGTTCCAGTTCCAGGGACTGCATCTTCTCCCTCAGCATCCCGCGGATAAGCTCCGCATAGGCGCCTGGCAGGTTGCTGCCCTCTTTCAGAGCAATCTTCATGACCTCATGTTCTGGTATGTCCTTTCCTGTCTGCACTTTCATCTCACGCTGGATTTCCTTGATCCATTTCACCACGGCCTTTTCGATGGTAATCGACCTGCTCTCTATGGGCAGGCCATCCTGCACATACACCACATCTGTGGTCTTGCTGCCGATATCCACCACCAGGTAGTCTCCCTTCATATTCCCCAGCCTTGTGGCGATGGCTGAATAGCACTGGGGGCAGACAATCACCTTCCCTATCTCTAGGAAATAGTCTTCCCCTTCATATGAAAATCCCAGCCTGTTCTGCTGTTTGTAATAGTCAATCAGTTTCGGCTTGTCCCGTCCATAATTTGAAAAGGGCAGGCCCACCGCAAGCACGACCTCCGCCTTATGGATCCCTGCACCCCCAAGTTCCATGGCTGCCGCCGCCATGGTGCGCAGCCTTGCATCGTCATCTGATACCTTATCCTCCGTAATGGCTGCCCGGCCTTCTCCAACCTTGAAGTACTCCCCGTCATAGAACAGGGAGTGTTCTTTCAATGTCGTCTCCGTAGCCCCCAGCCTATGTATGCCGTTATTGAATACAAAGTTCGCTGTCTTACCGAGCTGATAGCCGTCATCAAACCCTATGATATATTTCCCTTCCTCTAACCTGACCATTCCATTTCCTCTCTTTGATCTGTCGGGATTTATGCCCTCATGATATACAGCCCTGTCCTCCTGCATTCCGGTGTCCCGCCTATTCCAATATGACGCAGTTGAACGCATCATTTCCATATGCCATGTCCAGCACCCTCGGGATGCAGTCAGCCGTACATCGGAACAAATCCCTGAACATGCCCTCCAGGAGCACCTGCCCACCGTCCACTACCGGCATCCCGGTGCTGAGCCCATGCTGCTCATAGATGATATAATCCACATATCCTGCTTCCTCGTCCTCCTTGAACAGGTTGTCCCCAGTGCCCTCGCTGATGCGGATGACTTGCCCCATCTCAGGGACGAATAGGAACAGCTCCCCATACCCTTCCGGTTCCTTCCCTGAGCATGTCCCCGCCTGTGGCATCCTTTCCGGCCGCACTGCCACGGCGGCGCTTTCCTTCGGCACCTCCCTGCTTCCCCTCTGTACCGCCTCTTCCCCCTCTCCTCTGCCGTTCTGCCAGGACACCGTCACTTTCTGTGGCATTGTCCCTTACAGAGACTTCCAGGTACTTCTCCAGCAGCTCGTCCTTCCTCTTCAGCGCCTCTTCCATGCTCCTGCAGGGACAGCACCACTCAAGAGGTTTCCCGTTGCCATCGGATGCACGGACGTCCACGCCTGTCCATGTGAAGTCGTCGATATTGGTGCTGATGTAGGCGTATACCTCGATGATGAAGTCAGCAAGCAGCACTGCCATCGTGCGCATGGCTTCCCTGCTATCGTCCAACGTCTTGAACGTGCCGAGCCCGCTTCTGTGCCGTTCCCCATCCTCAGGATATTCCATCCAAAAGTCCAGATAGATCCCTTCGCTGCCCCCAAAGTCCAGGTTGTTCTTCAGGTCGAAGTCATAGTCCCTGATCGGGACAGGCCTGTCTGTAGCGATCCCATAGTCCAGGATGTCCGGGAGCAAGCCTTTTTCTTTCATGATGTCCTGGAGCTTGTCGAACAGCTCTTGCGTCGTCATTGGTCTTTCCATAGTGTCCTCCTCCTTAAAAAAGCAGAATCCCCATGCCACAGCTGGCATAGAGGTTATTATTGTGTCGTAATAAGAATATATATCTGTCCATATGATCTATTCGATGACTGCCCCCTGCCTCTTTGACTCAGGACTGTAAATCTGGTAATATATGATGCATGGAAGAATACTATGGACAGAGAGATTAGGGAATTGGAATTCGAGGATATCGTTCCTTTTAAACACCATTCCGGGCGGACATATGATGGGGCACGCCTGCAGCAGCTGATGGACAGCATCGAACACGTAGGGCTGATCGACCCAATCATCGTCCGGTCTGCTGATAGCGGGAAGTATGAGATCATATGCGGCCACAATCGCGCCAAAGCAGTAAAGGCTTTAGGGCATGGCACCATCAGGGCAGAGATAAGATATGGGATATCTGATAAAGAGGCACTGGAAATGTTTTATGACAGCAACCTGAACCGGCACTCATTCTCGGACTGGAACTATGCACAGAAGTTTGAGGCGGTAAAATATATCGAAGATCTGATCAAGAAGACTTCATGCCAAGGAAAGAGGAATGATTTGGAAAAGGAGAAATGTATTGGCACCGAGGATGGAACTTGCGTCCAAACTAGACACAAGTCTCCAGAGAATTCCAGAAGAAGCACCGTCAGGGACAAGATGTCCAAGCGTCTCGGCATTAGTACAGCGACTCTAAGCAAGTACCGGCGCATCATAAAGCTGCCGAACAATCTGCTACAGTCCATTGCGCAGCTGCTTGATGAAAAAAGAATCACATTTGAGGCCGCCTACACAATCTCTAATATGCGGAATCAGGATATCATATGGCTACTAGAGGAGCTAACGCGACATCCTGACAGGATACCCGACCTGAAGAAGCTGAGCGGGCTACCTCATAGGAATGACAAAAAGCCAAGTGAAATATACTCAGTATCTAAGAAGAAGGTTCTGGCAGCATTGGTGTCCCCGCCATCCTCTGGTATCATAACTCCTGTCAGAAGAAGGCGCAGCTAAAGTATATGTATTATTGTCCAATCAAATAGGAAAATTTTCTCATAATAAGAAACCCTAAATCTCTGATTTAAAACTTCTACACAAAAAGGGAAGCATCTCTATTTTGCAGAAATACTTCTCTTTTTAGTGTCCTTTATTATTTTTCATCTAAATATAATGCCATCGGTTTTCTCAATGCATTATTTATTACCAGATTATATCCGGCTCTCTGCTGTTTCTTCCGCACTACACAAGCTGTCTTCCATATTCTGCCAAATAAGTCTCTGCCTTATTTAAAGGCAATCCTATAATTTTTTGCTGTAATCTTCTGATAATTGCCTCATCGTCAAGACCATCTTCCTGCCCCAGTTCAATAATCAACTTTATCTTAATCTTGTCAGATTCCGTCTCTATAACAGTTCCACCCATAATATTCACCAGCCCTTCTCCGCCTTTTATTTCGACTGGCACAAAGATATCCAACGACCTGAAATCATATTTCACATCATTCAGAACATAACTTTCCTACTTACCCATTACTGTACGAAGCGGAATGATTTGCTCCAACGTACAACTCAATTCTTTTATTATAGTATCGTCATCCTTATCAGCAACTAAAGCCGCAACTATTTGAGTCATTAAATTTCTTTCTTCTTTTACCTTCATAGCAACTTTCTTTTCGGCATATTTTTCAACAGCCTCACACATAGCTTTTCGACCTCCTTCTTCCTCTTTAAAATGCTTTAGACCTTTTGCCAATTCCGGATAGTAAATATCCTTTGAGTTCTTGCATCCAAAATCATGCATCAACTTACCGACAGCATCATCACCTTTATAACTACCATTTACATATACAATATGAGAACCATCATCAAACACATCATCAATTTCCTCAAAGTGACGGTTTATCGTATAAATCGGCAGTCCATGACAAAATATATCTGTCTGCGTAATGAACACCATATAGGAATCTCTAAGCTCCGAAAATTCCTGTCCTTCTTTCAGCATCCGGGAGTCCATCATACTGCTGTTAAATCTAGCTCTCCGTGTATGCGCGCCCTCTGGTTTCTTCTGCACTTCGATATTGTAATGCTTTCCTATGTTATCTTTTGCCAAAATATCTAAACGAACATTCCGCCCATCCGCAATAGGGCTTTGCAATTCTCTTTGCCCAACGACGCTTATTATAGTAATATCGTTCCGTTTCAGAATAATCCTTAGCAATAGTCCAGTCGCTTCTATATTACCATCAAAAACCATAGACATCAAATCATCATCAAATAAATTCATATCATCAACAATCTGCTCTACCGTTTTGTTGTCTTGTAGTATTTCTTCCTTTATCATCTTTAACACCACCTTGACATTTATTTTCCCTTATTTGTGTATCCATTGAAGTCCCTCCCCTGTTATAAGAAGAGAATATATTGGCTCTCCACATTCTTCCCGTTCCTCACATGAGCGTTTTAACATAGCTTCAGCAAATCTTACACCCTCGTCCAGTGTAAAATGGGGAACCTCTGATTCATCAACCATTTTTCCGCCTATATCCAGCCTTTCTTTATAACGAATGATATTTTTAGATATGTCTCTTTGCCCATCCCATACAACACATATTGTAGGAACACCCAATTCCGGATTCATGTTTTTATGGGTAACAACACCATCTACAACCTGATATAAGCATTGGAATCCATTCTCATACCCAGCTATATGACAACGTATTGTCTCACCTTGTACCCTTTCATTACACTCGTCTTTAATAGTTTCAGCAATTTCTTTAATAGTTGCCGTCTTGTTAAGTCTATTAAACAGCCCATTTAGATAGTCTGGTACATCTTCATCTCCTACTTGTGCATTCCCGCACCATAATATACCTATATCTCTATACCCAAACTGAAAAATTTTCTTAATCCCATCTTTATGCAATACCTCTTGTCTGCCATCTGGGTATGTTTTGGTTAAAGTAGTTCGACTGTCGGCAGCCATAACTATACCATCATACAAGCAAAATGTAACAATAACTGACATTCTATCTCTCCTTCTATTTTTCATTATAGCAGAAATCGGAATAATTTTCACCACCGTTTTCTACTGCAAAATATATTTCCCTGAACACCACGTTACTTTTACCACTGTTTTCTCGACGAATCCTGTTCACTGTTATGTCCAATCTATGCCGTCCATTTCGTTCTTTTAAATCCATCTACATACAATATATTGATATCTTGTTTATCTTTGCACCAATATATAGTGTTGCTCATTCACTCAATATAGTAGGACACAAAATATTCCACCGCGTTACTCGGAAAATACTCTTTGAACTCACCATAGAGCTGTGCCGCTAATGTCTTATTGTGTGCTATTACCAAAGTCGGCTTGTTAAGCTGTGCGATCACGTTGGCCATGGTAAAGGTCTTGCCGGAGCCCGTAACACCCAGTAAAGTCTGGAATTGATTGCCTTCCCGGAACCCATTGACCAAGGCTTCTATGGCCTGGGGCTGGTCGCCTGTGGGCTTGTATTCGCTGTGAAGTTCGAAGATTTTTTGTTCATTTTGCACAAATGCTCACCTCTGATTTCATAGTAAAAAAAGACGCCTATTAGGCAAAAATTCGTCGTGGAACATTTTATTTTCGTCGTGGCATTTACTCAAATTGGAGAAAAACAGGCCCACGACGAATCCCGTTCACAATTTGCTGTTTTTGCAACTTGGCGCACCTCTGTAATTCCATACGGACGTGGTAGCACCAAAGAGCCTTTTTATCTTACCACAAATCGTTAAATTTGTATAGATGCAAAATCGAACTTTTGTTCTTTTTATCCTTTCTGTCACCCTGCATCCGGAAGAAATTCTTTTACATCTACAACAATCTCCAACAGTTCCTTTTTAAAACTTTCTATCTCTCTCAGGTTCGGTAAAACCTCCTTCATATATTCCTCAATTTCCGGCACCCCATCCGCTATGATACCTTTATTATCGGCGTAAACGTCCATAGTTATGAGTTCTTTGGCATGTCCCATAAGCTTCGATACCGCTTTGGGGTTGAATGCCTCTTTTAGAAGGAGCGTGCAGTATGTACTGCGCAAATCATGCCAGCGGATGTCCGGCAGGCCATTTTCAGCAAGAAGCTGTTTATAATACCTGCAATGAAACCCTTTGCTCCTTGCTCTGCCATAGTTGGAACAACAGATATAATCCATATCCTGAAACTCTCCCTTTCTGCGGTTTTACGTTTCTCTCATAAACCTGTCGTTCCTTTAAGATTGCCCGGGAAACATAATCAGGAATCGGAATCTCTCTGTAACTGGATTTTGTCTTTAATCCCACCTCCTGTTTCGTAAAAGTTTTCGGGGCAAAGTCTTCTTTTACTGCATTATGTATTCTCCCCAACTGACGTTCCACTTTTAAGGTGCGGTTGATATAATCTACGTCCGAATATTTTACACCATTGATCTCGGACCTGCGGAGCCCCATAAGTACATTAAACAGCACCTGCATATGGATCGGGGTATCTTTGCTTTTTTCCAGCAAAACCAAAATCTGCTCCATAGTCAGTGTTTTCTGTTCATCTATATTTCGGGTCCTGAAGCCTGATTTGGGCTGCGGTTTTTCTGCTTTGGGAAGCCCTATTCCATCCACCGGACTGGTCGGGATCACTTTGGCCGTTACCGCATAACGAAAAGAGACATTCATGATTGTTTTTACCTGCTCTGCTATCGGTCTCGAATAGTCTGCCTTGATATTAAACAATTTTTGAACGTCTCCGCGAGTAACATCCGTCATTTTTTTCTTACCCAGGATGGGAATGATATGATTCTTTACTATTCCGCAATAATTATAGTACGTTTCGTGACTGTCTGTGCGCTTTTTAAGATCCGTTTCAAGCCAGAACATCATATAATCAGCCACGTTAACTTTTGCGTATACAACAAACGTACCATTATATAATTCTGCGATGGTCTTCTCTCTTGCCTTATTTGCTTCCTTCTCTGTTTTGAATCCGGACTTCTGCTGTGGTTTTTCGCTCCCATCCGGATATTTCAGGAATACTCTGTAGCCGAAGCCGGAGCGCACAGGTATTACCTGTGACACTCTCCAATCGACATAATTTTTTAAGCTCAAATCTAACATGTCGCAACACTCCCTTCCGGAACAAACATATGATTCATAAATGTGATAATCTGCTCATTCTCATCCATGACCTCACAATAATATTCAAAGGTTGTATTGACACTTGCATGTCCCAAAAGGGCAGATATTTTAATCAAAGGAACTTTCTGCTCTACCAATATAGTGGCATACATATGCCTCAGACCATGAACCGTAATGTGGGGCAGGCCATTTTCCTGACACGAAATATAATCGTGGTCAAAATATTGTTCACCGTACTGCAGCTTATTTGCATCAATCACAGTTCTTCTTTTTTCAATTTCCTTCGCAACAGCCTCTGGTATCCGCAGCAGGCGATAGCTATTATCCGTCTTTGGCGGTTTCTCTATGACCTTATATGTCTGAATTTTACTTCCACCCTTTGGGATAACAGGGTTTGATGTAATCTGCCGTTGAATGTAGATTGTTCTGTTTTCAGCATCAAAATCTCCAAATTTCAAGCCTGAAATCTCACCTTTTCTCAATCCACAGAACAGCCCAAGAAGAATTTCCAGATACCATCCACTATCGCAGGCAGCTTTCAGGAGTTTTTTCACATTTGCTTTGTTTAAAATAACGATTGTTGGCTTTCTTCTTGGATACGGCTTCGTTGCAGGAATCGGATTAACCCTGATATATTCCTGTATTACGGCCTCTTTCATTGCCATGTTCAAGAACTCTCTGGACTTGTTTCCAGCAGACTCGCATGCCTTTGACACAACAGCCAGCAAAGAATCAAAATATTCCTCATTTGCATATCGCAATTTTATATTCTGCTGCATATTCGGAAGAATCAGATCGTACAGTACATAGGCACATACCATGCGGGTTGTATTCTCAATCCTCTGGGAAAAAACATCCTCAAACCAATAGAGCAGATAATCTCTTAAATCCACATCTGGATTTGGCTTTACCGACATCTGATAGGTTCTTGTCGCTTTCTTGAATTCTTTCTCATATTTGTAATAACTGGCTTCCGCTTCTGCCTCACTCTGAAAGCCTCCACGCTTGCTATACTTTACAGAACCATCTGGCTGCAACAGTTTAACTCTGTGAACCCACGCGTTTCCTTCATAAAAGGCAACCACTTTTTTCTTTGCTGACTGTTTCACTAAATCACCTCGCTCATAGACTACCATTCAGCCATTCATCAAATCCTTTCTTTGGCACTCTAAAAAGCTTACCAATTTTAAGAACTCTGAACGGCGGGTTTTTCTGCTTATACACATCTTCAAGGAAGGTATAGGCTTTACTCTTTCCTATTCCAAGCATGCGCTGAATATCGCCTGCCAGGTATACCTGCTGATCAACTGCCGCTTCATTATCTATATCTGCTGCCATTCTCTATATCCTCTCTTTCCCTGTTTTTAGTATCTTTCGCTATCATAAAACGATTTTTGCAGCCGAAGTGGCATCAGTCTGGCATTTGATATAAAGTATCTTCATATATCTTATACGAATTGAACATCCTGTTTTTCAACTGCAATTAGCATATCTTTTTCTACTTATAATTTAAGAGGTGTAATTTATGCACACTCAATCAGGTCATTTCCTGCGCCAATTCTTTTGCCGCGTATTTCAGGTATTGCTATGCAATCTTTAATCAGAGGGCGTGCTCACGCATGGTCATCGCACACTATCCGTCTATACCTGTATAACTCCTGAATGGTGCTGTAAGATTGTCAAGGTGCAAAGGGCCTTCCACATTTTGGATGTAACCCATATGCTATATAAATAAAGGACACTATCCCGTTTTTCTGCAAATATTCAAAAATAATTTTTTCATTTTTACACCATAAAATCCTGGCACGAAATTGGCACAATTCCGCACAAAATTGGCACGGTTCTGCTCTTTCCCCGTAAATAGGGATATGCTACACTAAATATGCTTAAAACTGTATCCAGAAGCAATCCGGGCTGGCATGGCACCTTTCCAAAGAGGTGCTTTTTTTGCGCCTCTGACCGTATGATCCGTTTTTTCCCTGCCTGCCAGACCAAAAGAAAGAAGACCGTGCCCGTCTCTGCGGCATGGTCTTTTCTTTCCACAACCAAATCTTATTTAAAGGAGGTCCACAAATTGAGACTGAAAAACAAACTGCAGACACCTGCCCCGGCAGGCAAAAAGCCCAAAGCCAGGTTCTCCCCTGCGAAGGCCGCCTACTATGTATTCCTGAGTTTTATGATGTTCCTGATGGCCACGCAGCCGGTCTATGCCTCGGATGTATGGACGAAGGCCACGGAGATCATGAAGGACGTCTACAACCAGATCGTGCTCATCTCCACCGTGGCCGCCATCGTCACCGCTTCGGTGGCCCTTTTGATGATGAACTTCTCCCGCTCCGGCCGCACGGTGGACGAGAGCCGCGCATGGCTGAAGCGCATCTGCATCACCTGGGCGATCTTAAACGGCCTGGGGTTCATCATGGCCTACATCACCCCGTTCTTTGCGGATGGCAAGTGGAATGGCTGACCGCCGGAAAGGAGTGATCGTTTATGGGTATTTTAGACGGCATTGTGGAATGGATCGCCGAACAGGTGATGAACGGCCTTGACCTTGTGACCACCTCGGTCCTGGGGGCGCTTGGCTGTGACATGACCGTATTCCTCCGCTACTTCCCCGCCGCCGAGACCATGTATAAGGTCTTTGTGGCGCTGGCTATCGGCATCATCCTCTTAAACTGGGTATGGCAGCTGTTCAAGAACTTCGGTTTAGGCATCGGCATTGAGGCAGAGGACCCGGTAGACTTAAGCATCCGCTCCGTCCTCTTCATCCTGCTGGCCTATTTCTCGGACGGGATCGTGGATACTATCTTAAAGATTGGCGGAACCCCGTACCACTGGATCATGGATTCCGACCTGCCTGCTTTAAGTTTCGCGGACTTTAATTCGGTGATGTTAGCCATCATCGGCGTCTGCGCCAACGGTGCGGTGGCACTGATCACGCTGATCATCGTTCTGATCCTGGCATGGAACTACCTGAAACTCCTTTTTGAAGCGGCAGAGCGGTATGTCCTCTTAGGGGTTCTGGTCTACACGGCTCCCGTGGCCTTTTCCATGGGGGCATCCCAGTCCACCTCTAACATTTTTAAGTCCTGGTGCCGGATGTTCGGCGGGCAGGTGTTCCTCCTGCTCATGAACGCCTGGTGCCTGCGGCTGTTCACAAGCATGGTCGGGGCGTTCATCGCAAACCCGCTCTCACTATGAAAAATCAAGAAAGGAATGGCGATAACCATGAAAAAATATAAAAAGGTACTTACTGCGGCCTTTCTGATGGCGTTCCCGGACTGGTGCCTTCTGGACTATGACAACCTGCAGCAGAAACAGATCCTGGATGCCATCGCCCTGTATGTGATGGCCGATGACAGCGGGCTTTTATGTGACGCCTACAATACTACGGAGCTTGGAGATAAGGATTGTACCCATATCTATATCATGGAAAAAGACCGCTTTGCCGGATGGCTCTCCGCACGGGAAAAAGAACTGAAATCCATATCGGATTTTTGAACGATTTGAGCCTGTTTTTTCCCGATACCCACTGGGAACCGTCAATCCCATGATCCTGATACCTTATAACAGATTTTTCTTTCCCGCCTTAACCGAGGTCTTTAGCCGCCTCGGTAAAAAGCCGGGGCCAGACCGGGGCTGTCCTGGTCAGAGGAGGTGACATTTTGGATGATAAAAGAAGATTCCCAAAACAGGACACATTAGGCTTACACCTGCTGGAAATGGCTGCTGTCTGTGGCGAACTGCCAACAGACCTGCTTACCCGGCTTTCCGGCAGTTCTTCCTATACCGAGACCGTCATAACTTCCCTGAAAAAAGACGGCCTCCTGAAAACCTATTATAAGGATAAGCTGCGCGGCTACCGCCTGGGGCAGAGGGCAAAACGAATCCTGTTGGAAAGGCAGCCGGAACGCTTTTCCTTCTATCTTACCGGAAACGTGGAGACTAACCGGATTAAAAGCGAAGTCCCACGCCGGATACGGCTCCACCGGGTTGCGGAAACCTATGTTGCCATGCAGAATGCCGGCATTGCCGTGTTCCGTGACGGAAAACCCCTGGTATTTTCCCCCGGAGGTTCTCCGGTAGCCCGGCTTGACTCCCCTGCCTTTTACAGTTCCCGTGAAGTCAAAGAAATGGGAATCGAGACTGTGAAGATCCGTGGCTCGCGGATGACAGGGGTGCTCCTTGCTCCATCCGGTGTTTTTATTTCCTATAACGGCGGCAGTCATATGCTGAAATGGGATTACCGGGCTGAGCAGAGGGCACAGGCGCTCCTGCAGATGGTGGTCTGCCATCAGCGCCTTTCCGCACAGCATGCAAGTACCTGTGTTTCCGGCCTGCTGTTTGGCAATGACCTGGAACCCTTCTACCGGATCTTTGCGGATTCGGATACAGAGTCACGCTGTTTCTTTCTTCTGGACGGCAATTATGAACATTTTTATTATCTTACCAATGACCATTACGGGGATACGCTGCTGAAGCTCCTGTGCAGCCCGGAGGGTACAGCGGAACTCGACCACATGCTGATGCAGGGATTTTATCCAAAGGATACGGGGCTTCCCATAGAACATGACGCCCTGGATCAGAACGGGAACCCGGTGCTGTTCGGCTATTTCCTGGACATCCCCCGCATCAACCGTTTCCATACGGCGCTCCAGCTGCAGGAACGGACGGGAACCCTGATCTGCTTTGACTTCCAGAAGGAAGTTCTCCACCGCTTCTGCGGAGGACAGGTAGGGTTTTCCACCATCAGCTTTGAAAAAATAACTTCTCGGAATCTCAATGAATGTGATTCTAACTGAAAATTGACAACTGAATATGGTGCAGGAAAAGAAATTTGAGAAAAATGGACATAAACATTGGACATAGCGGGTACTATGCCTTGAAAAA
>NZ_JANJZD010000001.1 GCF_024623325.1 Acetatifactor muris | reverse complement strand
CGTAAGCTTGATTACATATTTTCTGGGTCTTGCCATAGGAATCACCGCCGTTTTTTTCTTAGTATATACCAAAACGGCTGTATTTACCAGCATAATTTGTCTATATATCAACATGTCACTACACTAGCACCATCATCTTTGTGACCGTTTTACGGAAGTATCATTATCAGGAAACAGTGTCATGGCGCAAGGTCCCCACACCTTGTTTACTCTAAAACATTTCCCGCTCTTGCCTGTTCATCACAGGCAGTCATGGCGTGTTTCGGCACAGCTCGGCTGTTTCATACGCCTTGCAGGACTGTCCATATTCAGTTGTCAGTAAGTGATGCTTTTTCATTCCGCATCACAAATAAAATATGTTTTAAATTTTCAGCTTGTCCGCACCGTACTTGTGAATAATCCGAAAAAGAATTTCTTTCTCTTTTCACTCTGATTTTCTGCAATAAAAATCCCACCGCCCTCACCCGGTTTTGTATAAATCGGGTAATCAAAAGACAATGCAACAATATCATGAAGTATCGTGCGTCCTGTAACGCCAAATTCCCATGCAAGCTCCCTGTTGTTATGTGTCTTTTCGCTGATAAAATACTAATGATTTCCATTCTGCGGTGTACAAAATCCATGACGCACCTCCTCTCGTTTACAGTAAAAAACATTCAGGATTGCCGGCCCTAAAAACATATAAAACCATTCAACAAATCTTTTATATGCTTTATAAGAATGGCAATCATTTTCTATGTAAATTTTTCACAATATGGTCCAAATTCATGTATAATTGGCAGAATGGTTTCACACACTATTGACGTTATTGTCTGTAATAATCTGTCGAATCTGTTCCTTTGCTACCAGCATATAAATACTCCTCTTCGATAAGAATTTTCATATCTTGATTCTTACCAAAAAGGAGCCATTTTCTACCATAGACACAAACTTTTTTACACTACCTTGTTTTTCGGTGCCAATTGCCTGCGAGCGGTGCTGCACATAACCCTTACTGAGACAGCGGCACTTGCACAAGACTTTCACCTTAGTAACAGCCCAAAGCGGCGCAGACTCCATCACACATCTGAGCTTCCCTTTCTCCCTGGAAGCTGCACCAGGATCACAGCACAGAAAACCACCGCACAGCCCAGAAGTTCCCTTCCTGTCATCTTCTGTCCTAAGATTGCCCAGCCTGCCAGCACTGACACTGTTGATTCCAGGCTCAGAATCAGGGAGGCAATCGTGGGATCTGTGTTCTTCTGCCCCAGCACCTGCAGTGTATAAGCCACACCACTTGAAAGGATTCCCGCATATGCCAGAGGCACAATGCCCCTGACAAAATCCCGCATGTCCGGTTTCTCGAAGACAAGGGCAAGGCAGCTCCCGATGATGCCTGCTGTCAGGAACTGGATACAGGAAAGCTCCACCCCGTCCACTCTGGGTGAAAAATGATCAATTATCAGAATATGTACGGAAAACAGAATCGCGCAGAGCAGCACAAGTATATCTCCTCTGCTCAGCGAAAAGCTCTCACTCATGCACAGCAGGTACATCCCAAAGGCTGCAATGGCCGCGCCGGCCCAGACTCTGCCCGGTATCCTTTTTCTCAAAAAGATCCCGAAGAAGGGAACCAGAATAATATACAGAGTGGTAATAAAACCTGCCTTACCCACCGTTGTGTACAAAATCCCATACTGTTGTAACAGAGCCGCCGCACACAGTGCCATCCCGCAGCAGATACCTCCCAGGGCCGTAGTTCTCAGATTTCCCGTCTTCTTATCTTCTTTTTTCGCTTTTCCCCTGTTGAAGCAGATTACCGGTAAGAGTACCAGGCTGCCCATCAGAAACCTGGCCCCGTTAAAGCTTAACGGGCCCAGATAATCCATACCGACACGCTGTGCCACAAAGGCCGTTCCCCATATAAATGCCGCCGTAAACAGCATCAGACTGCTCTTCCACGATATTTTCATCTTCCTGTTTTCTCCTTCTGCGAACCTCTCCCGAATTTCCCGCCCGGCAGCTCCCGGATTTGTTTCACTATTGAAAGCAATGAAGCACGATATCCGCAGTGTCAAAGGTGACCTCATTTCTGCTCTCAAACTACCGCAAAAAACCGCCCGGACTTACATCCAGGCGGAATTTTTACTATCAAATTGCAGCAATTTGCCACGAGTCCATTTTCTCCGGGGAATCACCTTGCCGTCACATATTTGTGCAACGTTTTTCGCACCGCACCGGGGCCGTCAAAAAGCTCTCTTGCCATTCCCTCGATGCGCTCACCCAGACCGGCCGCATACAGATCCACGCCAAATACATCCTGACGGCTGTACAGTGTCTTCAGACAGGAGAAATCCTGTTCTCCTTTTTTCACTTCCAGCGGTGCCACAATGGCTCTCAGCTCCTCCAGCAGGGGATCCGGCGAGGGCTCGAAGGCTTTGCCGGTATCATCAATTCCTTTCAGATAACGGGCATATCCCGCCAGCACCAGCGACAGCAGGATCAGGGCATCCATATCCAGTCCCCTGGCCTGATAAGCCTTGATGGTCTCCCCGAAACGGATGGGAATCTTCTGGCTGGTGTCCGTGGCAATCCGCTGAGGTGCATCCGGCATAAACGGATTTGGCAGACGGCGGTTCAGCACGGCATCGATAAAGTCCGCAGGCTTTAACACACCCGGATCCACCACCACAGGCATGGCCTCAATATGTCCCAGCTTTGTAATCAGTCCTCTGATATCCTCGTCCTCCATCTCCGCGGAAATCAGGTCATAGCCCAGGATACAGCCGTAAATCGACATTGCCGTATGCAGCGGATTCAGGCAGGTGCAAACCTTCATTCGCTCCACCTTGTCCACAGTTTCCCGGTCCACATACAGCACACCACCCAGCTCCAGAGGAGGTCGGCCATTGGTGTATTTATCTTCAATCACCAGATATTCTGTCTCTTCGGCGTTGACAAAAGGAGCCGTATAAGTTCTCCTGTCCGTGAAAATGGTGTAGTTGTCCTCGAACCCATCCTCTGCCAGCATCTTCTGCACTTTTGCATCCGGCCGCGGCGTAATCTTGTCTATCATGCTCCAAGGGTAGGTCACCTTTGCCGGATTCTGCACATACTCCAGAAATTCCGCCGGCACGAGACCTTCTTCGGCCCATTTTTCCGCATAGGCAAGGACGGCATCCTTCACTTTGTCTCCATTGTGAGAGCAGTTGTCCATACTCTGCAATGTCAGCGGCAGTTCCCCGGCCAGATAGCGTTCATACAAAAGCAGTGTGACCTTACCCATAATCAGCACAGGCGCCAGGCCGCGCTCCAAATCGGCAGGAGCCACCGCATATCCCTTTTCCGTGATGGTAAAGGAAATCATCTGCAGGCTGGGATTGCAGAAAATCTCCGCAAGTCTCGCCCAGTCCTTCGGAAACTGTGAATCTGCCTTCAGGCTCTCCGTGACGGAGGCAATCACCTTTTTCTCAATGTTGCCGTCGGACTGCAGGCACACCAGCAGACTCAGATTGTCATAGGGGCGGTAAGCCTTGTCAATGATTTCAAAGTCAAATCCCTCCACCACAATCACACCTCTGTCATATTCTCCGGAATCAAGCGCCTGCTGCAGAATGGCCGCGGGAAATGCCCTGAAGAGATTACCCGCCCCAAAATGCACCCAGGTTGGCTGCTCATGGGTTTTTGCCCGCACTGCCTCAATGTCAAACTGCGGCATCTGATATCCTTTTTCGGCCCATTCCGGGCCCGTTTCTTTCTTTATGTCAATAAGCTTCATTCCAGTAACTCCCTTCTTCCGCAGCTGCTTTTATTTCGCGGCATCCAGTCTGTCCAGCATGTCCCAGATTCCCCACATATACATGATTCCCAGCGCCCGGTCATAGAGGCCATATCCGGGCCGGACATTGCCGGGGCCTTCTCCCCATAAATGACGTCCGTGGTCCGGACGGATATATCCGTCAAATCCGCCGTCGTGATATGCCTTGATAATCTCCACAATGCCGGTATCTCCATCGCAGTCCCGATGACTTGCCTCCGAGAAATCTCCGTTGGGGAAATGCTTTACATTGCGGATATGAGCAAACGCAATTCTGTCGCAATGTCTGCGGACAATATCTGCCACATTGTTCTCCGGATTTGCGTTCAGGCTGCCGGAGCAAAGAGTCAGACAGTTGTAGGGATCATCCACCATGGCCAGGAATCTGTCCACAGATTCCGCGTCCACCAGCAGGCGGGGCAGTCCGAAGATATCCCATGGCGGATCATCCATATGGATGGCCATTTTGATATCGCATTCATGGCAGACAGGCATCAGCTGCTCCAGGAAGTATTTCAGGTTCTCCCAGAGCTTCTCTTTGGTCACAGGTCTGTATGCCTCAAAAAGTTCGTCCAGTTTCGCCATGCGCTCCGGCTCCCACCCGGGGAAGGTCAGCCCATGCATGTTGTTCAGGATATAGGAGGCCATCTCTTTGGGGTCATCATGAATTTTGTCCGCCTCGTAATAAAGAGCGGTGGACCCGTCTCCCACAGGGTGGAACAGGTCAGTTCTTGTCCAGTCAAAAACGGGCATAAAATTATAGCAGATTACCTTCACACCGAATTTTGCCAGATTACGGATCGTCTGAATGTAATTGGCAATATAACCGTCCCGGCTGGGCAGGCCAATCTTGATATCATCGTGTACATTGACAGATTCCACTACATCCATGTTAAATCCATAGGGAGCCAGCGCCTTCTGTACCTCCGCAATCTCCTCCTCCTGCCAGACCTCGCCGGGCATCTTATTGTGCAGCGCCCAGACGATGCTTGTCACACCCGGAATCTGCTTAATATCCGACAGCTTGATACTGTCATTGCCTTCGCCGTACCAGCGAAAACCCATCTGCATTCCCATAAAAAACCTCCTTCACATTGTCGTACAGCAGTCCTGCTTCTGTCTCAGATATTATACCAATTTTTTCCATATCGGGCAATGCCTTATGGGGCACTCCTTTGATTTTTATCTGATTTTCTGCAATTATCCAATCTATGACTTATCATGACTGCCTTTTGTCTATCCGGATTAATTTCGCATTGAGACTTTCCACAAAGCCTTCCGGCATCATGGCTCCCGCCATCCGGCACATATCCTCCGGCGTCATGGCCTTCATCATATCCCACATGCCCTCTCCGGGAGCAAGCTTCATATTTGTGGCCAGCTTCACAGCATTTGTGACAATCTCCAGAGCTTCCGGGCATTCGGCAAGTTCCTCCATGGTATCCCTGACACTGTATTTTCCTTCCGGGAATTCCATAGGCGCCTTCAGGTCCAGATTGCCCGCCAGCTTAAACCAGTTTGCAACACCCTCCGCTCTTTCGTTTACTTCAGGCAGCACATAGATGGACGGTTCCTTCTCTACCTTTTCCAGTGTCATACTGTCCCTGATTCCTCCCGCCTCCGCGGTCACAATATTGAATCCTTCCTCCAGGGCCACCTGAAATGTGAACACTTTACTGTTCGTCTGTACCGCCGCCGGCTTCCCGTTGAGGTACAGCGTAACCTTCGGCTGATTGGAGTATACTTTAATCTGTGTGGTCTCCCCCGCCCGCCTGGCATAGCGCCTGCCGCAGAGATGAATCATCGGCATTTCACTCCAGTACGCCTGGTAAATATAATAGCTGTCTTTCTTCGTCTTCCTGTCCATGGTCACCAGGCCTTTATTGTTCCTGCCTGCCACACCGCCTTCGTTTCGCGCCGCACAGCCGAAATCGAACATGTTCCACACATGGCTGGACCAGATCCAGGGCCGTTCCTCCAGCACCTTCGCCATATGCTCATGGTAAAGCGCCTGATATTCCTCGCTGTAATCCTTGCAGGCCGGGTTCGGACCATGATAGGTGACAATCCCTTCACAACCGTATTCAGACAGACCCAGACAGATTTCCGGGTGCACTCTGTGAAAATTGTCAAGCCAGGGCCCGTTGTCCTCCATTTTTCCCCCATACCAGCCAAAATAGTGATTGTAGCTCTCCACATCCGTGATTCCGTGCATGGGACTCTGCTCCGGCGTCATGGACACATGGGCGATTGCAGTCAGGCGGGTGGGGTCAAGTTCTTTACACAATGCATTCAGTTCTCTGTGATTTTCCACCAGCTGGTCGGAGATCCCCCCGATGAGGATTTCATTGGACACCCCCCAGAAGCAAATGGATGGATGATTATAATTCTGGATAATCAGCTCTTTCATCTGGCTGATGCAGTTCTGATGGGCTGCGGGATCCTGATTCATGACACTGATAAAGGGAATCTCGGCCCAGACGATAAATCCCAGCTCATCACAGGCGTCATAGAAGTCCTGGGAATGCTGATAATGTGCCAGTCGGATTGTGTTGGCTCCCAGTTCCCTGATCATCCGCGCATCCTCAAAATGGTCTTCCCTGGTCAGGGCATTGCCCTGGTAAAGCCGGTCCTGATGACGACTCACCCCCCGCAGCGGCGTCCAGACACCGTTGATACAGAATCCCATGTCCGCGTCACAGGAAAAGCTTCTCACGCCGGCCCGCACTGACACTTCATCATAAGCCTCGTTTCTTCTCTGTAATGTGGCCGTCACTGTATACAGACAGGGAGCACTGATATTCCACGCTTTCGCGTCCGGCACATAGACTGTCACTTTCGTCTGATCCGCCGGCCGCACCGCGGAAGCCACTTCCATTCCCCTCTCATTCAGAATGGAATACAGCACTGTAAAATTCTCGTCCGGCTTTGTCACCCAGGAGACCAGCTCAAAAGTTGCTCCCCCGTCATCACAGGGCTTCGGCGTCACCTGCAGTCCCGGCCCTCCGTAATAGTCCAGGTCGAAATGGGTTTCCGGCACACTGATCAGATTAACCCCTCTGTACAGACCGCCGTAAAAGGTAAAGTCCGCCGCCTGCGGATATACACTGCTCTTATTCTCATTGCTGCAGGCAATCACCAGGAGATTCTCTCCCTCTTTTGTACACAGCCTGGTAATGTCCGCCCGGAAAGCGGAATAGCCGCCCTCATGATATACGGCCTGCCGGCCATTTACATAGACCCACGCCTGCTGCCCGGCCGCCGGGATCTCCACATATACCCTGCCGCCCGGAAGAGGCTGTTCGGGCGTCTGAAAGCTTCTGGCATACCAACATTTCCCCCGATAATAACTGCCGTTTCCGTCATGTCCGTCCACCGCGTTCCAGGTGTGCGGTAAATCCACTGCCTGCCACTCCAGGGGCAGCATCTCCGGCAGACCCGCATCTTCCCGGATAAACCTCCAGTTTTGATTTAAGTTGATTGTTTTGCGCATATTATATTTTCCTCCTGTCACAACCAGATTCCTATTGGGAGCATCTGACTTTTTCCTGCAATCGTTCCGCTCCTGTACGAACTGCTGTCATTCCTTCTCTCAGTATACCCGATTCTGCCAATAACATATCTGCGCTTTTTAAACTTATTCAATTGCGGCCAGAAGACTCCGGTAAAGCAGCTGCAGCCTGGGCCATGCATAAGGGAAAAATTCTCTGTATGCATCGCAATAACAGTTTTTCCCCATGCCCTGTTCAAAATAATCCCTGTCTCTGCGGCATCCGCCACGGCACAATGCTTTCCATTTACACGACTCACAGTCCGGATGTACTGCGAGACTCTCCTCCATAAACTTCAGTTCCCTTCTCCGCCTGTCCAGTTCGTCATAGCTGTCTGTATTCAGATTTCCCAGCCGGTATTCATCCAGCATATAGAAATCGCAGGGATATACGCTGCCGTCCGCCTCCACCGCATACTGTATGGAACAGTGGCCGCTCATGCCGCAGGCTTCCGGATGCTGCCCGTCCATTCTCAAGAGCAGATTGTCAAAATACCGATTATATTTCTTCTTCCCTGATATGGCATCCCAATACCAGCAGTCAAATGCCGTCCGCAGATATTGTGCGTATCGTTTCGGCGTCAGAGACCAGGAGTGCCCTCCTCTTTTTTCCCCAACAGGTTCCAGGCAGGGAATGTACTGCTGATAGTGCCATCCGTTATTCTCATACTGTTGGTATATCTTCCGGAAATTCCCGGCGCAGCTTCCTGTCAGAACCGTGAGAATATTGAATTCTGCCTTATGCTTTTCCAGAAGCCGAATGCCTTCCACAACCCTGTCATAAGTACCGTTTCCGTCCGCGTCTATCCTGTTGGCATCATGAATCTCTTTCGTCCCGTCCAGAGACACCCCGATCAGAAAATGCTTTTCCGCGAAAAATCTGCACCAGACATCATCCAGAAGCGTGGCATTGGTCTGCAGGGCGTATTCCACCGCACATCTGTTGACATTATACCGTTCTGCAAGTGCAATTGCTCTCTGGAAAAAGGAAATTCCCGCCAATGTAGGCTCCCCGCCCTGAAAGACGAAGAAACATTGCTCCTTCGCCCCGGCAAGGGTTTTTGAAATGATCTGTTCCAGCGTCTGCTCTGTCATCATCCCATAGCTTTCTGTCTTCCGCTTATGCATTTCATCCGCATAAAAGCAATATTTACACCGCAGATTGCAGAGGCCGCCGGCCGGTTTAATCATCACATGAATTGTATTCCGCATCACTTCTTCACTTTCTTCCTCCGGACAGCCTCTTTCATCTCAAGACCTGTATCATAATCCAACTGCCTGGGCTCATATTCTTCATTCTCTCTCTGACGGGTATACCCGTCATTTTCCCAGGACGGCTTCTTCTCCGGTCTCCAGGGTCTGCAGGCCCACTGGTATCCCCGGTACAGATCTCTGGTATCGTTCATATGTTCCAGAATTCTGTCATGAAGCCTGTTGCGTATACCGGCACATTCCGGATCCTCAATCCGATTCTCCACCTCATAAGGGTCTGTCCGGGTATCATAAAATTCATCCGTATCCAGCAGGTGAATCACCAGTTTATAGCGGCCGTCCGTGGCGGCCCGCATCATCTGAAGGCCGCCGAATCCGTCATGGTCTGCCTCATATCGGGTAAATTCCGTGTACACTGTGTCATTGACAGTCACAGACGTATCATAAATCTGGGCAAGCATGCTTTTCCCTTCCAGAAGCTTTGGTATGGGCTGTCCGAAATATTCCAGAATGGTCGGCGCCAGATCAATATGGGATGCGGGCGCCTCCACCACCCTGGCACGCTCCCCGCCCTTGATAATCAGCGGAACATTGGCCACTTCCCGATACATGGAAGCATTTTTCGCCGACAGCCGGTGAGCGCCGAGCATGGCACCGTGGTCCGAGGTATAGATAATCATGGCATCCGGCAGCTTCTCCTTCAGAACCTTCAGAATTCTTCCCATCTCATAATCTGCGAAAGAATTACATCCCAAAAGCAGCTCCAGCCTTCCGCCCGGCTTTCTCAGTTCTTCCGAGGTCGCCTTCCGGTTCTCCCCCGCCCAAAGTCTCTGCATCAGAGGCTTTCCCATAAGGTCGTCGTGAAATGCAGGACTGTCCTCATATTGAAACCCTCTGTACATGGCAGAAAAGGGCTTCGGACAGAGAGACGGCCCATGAGGTTCGTCATAGGATACCGTTAAAAAGAAATCCTCCTCCCCATATTCCTCCAGGAATCTCAAAGCCCTGTCTGTACATCTGTGAGCATACGTAAATTCTTCCGTCATATCATCCCCGTAGGAGGTCTCCCGTATCCTGGATTTTACTCTCTCCTCCTCTGTCATCTCCTCCAGATAACAGCGCATATCATACCAGTAGGCAGAATCCCACCCCTCCGGACATCTGCCCAGTCCGAAATAATCCCCTCCATCCAGATGCCATTTCCCGATGTAGCCACAGTGAATCCCCGCATCTGTCAGTCTCTGGCCGATGGTTTTCACATTAGCCCCCATGGCAACGGAATTCGTCACCATGCCGTTGGTGTGTGGAAATGTGCCGGTAAAGACAGCGCTTCTTGCAGGACCACACACTGGCTGACAGGAATAGGCATTCTCATAACGGATCCCTTCTTCCGCCAGTTCATCCAGATTTGGCGTCCGCATCCGCGCATCTCCATAACATCCCAGCATGTCCTTTCTGGTGGTGTCTGTCATCAAAAATATCAGCTGCTTCTTTCTCTTCTCCATCCTTTTCCCTTCCCCATAACACACTTTTTATGAACCTCTTTTCTCAGCCTGATTCTTCAGGGACTGCTTTCTTCTTTCTCACATGATATCCCGCTGCTCTGGTCCAGGCCGGTTCAGACCGCTGAAACATGGCCTCTTCTGTGAATTGTCTTCAAAAAAGTATCTGCCTCCGCCGGCCAGTCCGTCTGAATGATGTCCACTCCTTTTTGCGCCAGGACACCCCAGCCTGCCGCACCTCCGCAGGCCAGGGACTTCAAATCATCATAACCTGCGCCGTATACCAGACGCCTGGCCAGGCTCAGGGAATTGCACCACACCTTCATATGGCGGTCCTTTATCCAGGCGAAAGTATCCTCCGCAAAAAGGCTGTCCTCCGGGCTCTGAGGCACTGTCTCCACCGCCACAATCGGCATTTTTCTCCGGAGCATCTCCACGTCCTTCAGATATTCCGCATCCTTCACCATGGGAATGAACATACAGTCTCCATGATCAGACGCCCATTTCGCCGCCTGCTGATTCCATACAGGAAATTTGAAAATTGCCTGCCCCACCATATCTGCCTTCACCAGCTCTTCATATACCGCATCCCAGTGGTCCCAGCACTTGTCCAGCGCCATTACCGTCTTACCCTTCAGGTTACGCAGAATCTCCTCAAAGGTCTCCAGCCCTGTCACATTCACCTCTCCCAGATAATTATAAAGGGGCATCTGCCTGATTTCTTCCCATGTGTAATCCGCAATCTTTCCCTCATGGGAAAATAACCGCTTCATAGTTCTGTCATGATGTCCTGTCAGAATCCCGTCTCTGGTCAGGTCCAAGTCCATCTCCACAATATCCGCCCCTTCTCCGATTGCCGTGAGAAAGGCCAGTGAGGTATTCTCTATCACGCTGGAGGAGAATTTCCCCCGGTGGGAGGCAAGCTTAATCTCCCTGTCATCCATATCAGCCAGCCACTTCCTCGTTCTTTCCCAGTCCTTCATCCGCGTTCCTCCTGAAATTTTCTGTATCTCTCTGACCGTTCAGACAGCGCCTTCCATGAAGTCAGTCACTGCAATCTGTCGGCGGGAGACATCTGCAGGCAGCTCCCCCGCCAAATATTCATATTTCTGTGTTTACTTTCTTCCTGTCTTCATGGTAAAATGCTCATATTATGTTACTATAGTACACTATACCGCCGCGTATATTCCATACCATATTATGTTGCCTATATGGATAATTCTGCTTTAAGGAGGCAATCTATGATCCGTATCACCGCCCGTTCCCACAGTACAGGAGATTACCTTCTCCCGGAAGATGCCCTGCTTCCCCTCTTTGTAGTCAGCTGCGGCCATCAGTATCATTTCAGCAAAGACTTCTCTGTCCGCCGTCCCGAGGGCCGCTCCGATTACCAGCTGCTCTATCTCTGTGAGGGCTGCGGGCATTTTCTGAGAGGCGGCGTGTGGGAAAAAGTGCCTGCCGGCAGCCTCATTCTCTATCCCCCTCATGAGCCTCAGGTCTACACCTATCTGGCGGAAGAGAATCCGGAAATCTACTGGATTCATTTTTCGGGAAGTGACATTCCCTCCCTTCTTTCTTCCTTTCAGATTCGGGATTCTCATATTGGAATCCATCCTGCCCTGAAACAGGTATTTGAAGAAATCATCCTGGAACTGCAGCTTCACAAGTTCCGATTTCAGGATGTCGTCGGAGCGGATTTTCACAGGCTTCTGGCACTGTTCAACCGTTTTATGCATGTCCAGGACAGCGCGCAGACCGATAATCCCCCCATAGACCGTCTCATTACACAGTTGCACAGACATTATATGGACAACTGGGACATCCGCGCCATGGCAGATTTCTGCCATCTGGGCGTTGACCATTTTTCTCACCGTTTTAAGGACGCCGTCGGCGTCTCCCCCGTTCGTTTTCTCACCGGCCTGCGCGTGGAGCGTGCCAAAGAGCTGCTTCTCACCGAAAGCCTGTCCGTGTCCGAAGTGGCCAGGCTGGTGGGATATCAGGATCCTCTCTATTTCAGCCGTGTATTCAAAAAATTTACGGGAATCTCTCCCGGAATGTTTCATGGGAATCGGGGAAAAAAATGACCTCATAGAAAGGAGATTTCCTCTCTACAAGGTCATGTAAATTTATTGTAATCTCATCTGAAATATGCCACCCCGGATTCAAAAACCTTCAGATCCTGCTGGCCGTAAATGTTCAGGGCCACACCGTCGCCCCGTCTCTCCACATGGGCCATCTTGCCGAAGCATCTGCCGTCCGGCGAGGTAATCCCCTCTATGGCACAGTAGGAACCATTGATATTGTATTCCTCATCCATGGACACATTGCCGTCCTGATCAGAATACTGGGTAGCCACCTGGCCGCCTGCGAAGAGCCTGTCAAGCCACTCCTTCGGCGCCACAAACCGACCTTCTCCATGAGAGGCAGGGGTACAGTAGACACCGCCGGGAACGGCCCCCTGAAGCCAGGGAGATTTATTGGAAACAACTTTCGTATACACCATTTTGGAAATATGTCTGTTGATGGTATTGAAGGTCAGCGTCGGGGAATCTTCCTTCTGTCCCACAATCTCGCCGTGCGGCACCAGCCCCAGCTTGATTAACGCCTGGAAACCATTGCAGATGCCCAGAGCCAGTCCGTCCCGCTCATCCAGCAGCTTCCTCACCGCTTCCTTTATTTTCGCATTCTGGAAAGCAGTGGCAAAAAATTTCGCACTTCCGTCCGGCTCATCGCCCGCGGAAAAGCCGCCGGGGAACATGATAATCTGCGCCTGTGCAATGGCCTTCTCAAATTCATCCACAGACTCCCGGATATCCTGAGCAGTCCGATTGCGGAATATCCTGGTCACCACATGGGCTCCGGCCTGTGAGAATGCCTTTGCACTGTCATACTCACAGTTGGTCCCCGGGAACACAGGAATAAATACGGTGGGCCTGGCCGTCCTGTTCCGGCATACATAGATACTGTCCGTTTTATACACTTTACTTTCCACGGAAGTCATATCTGTCGAAGCTCTGGTGGCAAATACCTTCTCCAGCCTGGAGGTCCATGCATTCAAGGCTTCCTCCATCTCTATCCGCACTTCACCGAAAGTAAATACAGACTCTGCGCTGACTGTGCCTGTTACCATATAGTCATAATCAGATTCCCTGATTTCTGCCAGGACATCCGGTGAAACCTCCACCAGAATATCTCCCAGCCCATTCTCGAACAGGGTCTCCGCTTTCACATCGCTGTCTACACATACACCCAGCTTATTGCCGAAGGCCATCTTGGAGACAGCGGCAGCCACACCTTTTGCATCCAGTGCGTAAGCGGAAAGTACCTTCTTCTCCTTCATAAGCCTGTAAATATAATCATACAGTCCCATCACGGCATCGTACACGGGAATGTCGAATTCATCCTTTTCTATCACAAAGCGCACCAGTCTGCTTCCCGCTCTCTTCAGCTCCGGTGTCACAATTTCTCCGTATTTTGCAACGTCCACGGCAAAAGAGACAAGTGTGGGCGGCACATCGATGTCATTAAAGGTACCGGACATACTGTCCTTTCCGCCGATGGAAGGCAGTCCGAATCCTATCTGCGCGTCGTAAGCTCCCAGAAGAGCCGCAAAAGGCTGGCTCCAGCGGGCAGGATCCTCCGTCATCCTCCGGAAATATTCCTGGAAAGTGAAGCGAATTCCCGAGCAGTCTCCTCCGGAAGCCACAATCTTCGCCATGGATTCCACCACCGCATAGACAGCGCCGTGATAAGGGCTCCAGGATGACAGACAGGGGTCAAAGCCATAGCTCATCATAGTGACAACATCTGTGCTGCCCTCCAGCACCGGCAGCTTCGCCACCATGGTCTGTGTCTCTGTCAGCTGATATTTCCCGCCGTAAGGCATCAGTACACTGCCCGCACCGATGGAAGCGTCAAATATTTCCACCAGGCCTTTCTGGGAGCACACATTCAAATCGTTCAGCAGCGCCAGCCAGGCCTGCTTTACATCGCCCTTTTCCAGGCTCTCCTTCACCGCGGGGACCGCCGTCTTCCTGAGATAGTTCTCTTTCTCGTCCGGAATATCCACCTTTACCTTTGTCTCCTGATGCGCGCCGTTGGTATCCAGGAAAGCACGCTTCAAATCCACGATTTTCCTGCCTCTCCAGTTCAGCACCAGCCGGGGCTCCTCTGTGACCACAGCCACAGCCACAGCCTCCAGATTCTCCTCCCCGGCATAAGCCAGGAACTTGTCCACGTCCGCCGGGTCAACCACCACGGCCATCCGCTCCTGAGACTCTGAGATGGCAAGCTCAGTTCCGTCCAGACCCGCATACTTCTTCGGCACCTTATCCAAATCTACCGTCAGGCCGTCCGCCAGTTCACCGATGGCCACAGACACGCCTCCCGCGCCGAAATCATTACATTTCTTAATGATGCGGCTGACTTCCTCCCGGCGGAACAGTCTCTGAATCTTGCGTTCTGTGGGCGCATTTCCCTTCTGTACCTCCGCGCCGCAAGTCTCAATGGAGCTTTCTGTATGTACTTTGGAGGAACCGGTTGCACCGCCGCATCCGTCTCTTCCGGTACGTCCCCCCAGCAGAATAATAATGTCTCCCGGGTCGGAAGTCTCCCGGATCACATTTTTTCTGGGCGCAGCGCCCATTACCGCCCCGATTTCCATTCTTTTTGCCACATAGGCGGGATGATAAATCTCTTTCACAAAGCCCGTGGCCAGTCCAATCTGATTCCCGTAGGAGGAATAGCCGTCAGCAGCGCCCCGCACCAGCTTTTTCTGCGGCAGCTTGCCCTTCAGCGTCTCCGCAACGGGAACCGTGGGGTCCGCCGCTCCCGTCACACGCATGGCCTGATATACATAACCTCTTCCGGAAAGGGGATCTCTGATCGCACCGCCCAGACAGGTAGCCGCCCCGCCGAAAGGTTCTATCTCTGTGGGATGGTTGTGTGTCTCATTTTTGAAAAATACCAGCCATTCCTCCGTCTCCTTATGGTCACCGTAATCCATCTCCACAGGAACCACCACAGAACAGGCATTAATCTCATCCGACTCCTCCATGTCCGCCAGCTTTCCCTCTTTTTTCAGCTTCTTCATGGCCATCAGCGCCAGATCCATCAGGCAGATGAACTTGCCCCCGGAATGCCCCTCTTTCGCTCTGTCCCCGTAAATCTCCTCACGGGTATCCAGATAACTGTGATAAGTAGTCTCAATGGGAAAGCGGTAATACCCCTCTCCGAACTCCACATCCTTCAGCTCTGTGGAGAAAGTTGTATGACGGCAGTGATCGGACCAGTAGGTATCCAGCACACGGATTTCCGTCATACTGGGATCCCGCTTCTCGTCTTCTCTGAAATACTTCTGAATATGCTGGAAATCCTTAAACGTCATAGCCAGGGAAAGAGAGGTGTAAAGCTCCTTCAGGGCCTCCCCGCTCATCCGGGCAAAGCCTTCCAGCACCACCACATCCGCAGGCTCCTCATATTTCGTGATCAGAGTATCCGGCCTGATCTCGTCGGTCTCCCTGGAATCCACAGGATTGATACAGTATGCTTTAATTCGTGAGAACGCCTCCTCCGTGATCTCTCCCAGAATCATATAGGTAACCGCCGTGCGAATGACCGGTTCCTCTTCCTCCTTCAAAAACTGTACACACTGTACCGCCGAATCCGCCCTCTGGTCAAACTGTCCCGGCAGATATTCCACGGAAAACACTCTGGCACCGGCCGGAATCTCCAGCGTTTCCTCATACAGATCATCCACAGGCGGCTCCGAAAAAACGGTTCTGCAGGCCTGACCGAATACTTCCTCCGAAATGTTCTCCACATCATAGCGGATAAATACTCTGACGCCTTCCACCCTGATTCCCAGAAAGCTTTCGATATCCTCCCGCAGCTCCTTTGCCTTTACGGCAAAAGGCTTCTTTTTCTCCACATAGATCCGTCTGACCATTCCCATATTCCTCCATTCAGTTTTGATCTCAGTTCCTGTATTAATCGTTATCCCTGTCTCCTGTCTCCCCGCACAGGTCCCATCAGCCCAGAAGTTCCTCCGCATCATCCAGCCCCAGCGCCCTCAGAATAAAGAGAATCTCCCTGTCCACAGCCTCCGCAGTGACCCCGATTGTCTGGGCGGAAATCTTCAGGCCCTCCAGAACAAACATGATATTTCTCGCCATGCCCCTGCAATCCTCACAGTAAAATTCTCCGTTGTCCACACCTGTCTCTATCAGCTTCTCAATAATTTTTACCGCGGAATCGAACTGCTTTTTCAGGACATTATCCTTTCTGCCGGGCTGATTCTGAAAATAGTATTCATAGATAGCCTGCGTCAGCGTATCGCTTTTTCTGAGAAGCTCTTTCTTCTGTTCCTTCAGGAACAGAACCAGAATATCCGCGGCGGTGGCATCGTCGGCGATGCTGTCTGAAAAGACATCGTCGGCTTCCTGACTCTCCAGCTTCATCACTTCAAGAAAAATCTGGCCGGTATTGTCAAAATAGAGATAGAGACCGCCCCGGCTGATTTCACATGCCTCCACGATGTCCTTCATGGTCACTTTCTTAAATCCTTTTTCCACGAAGACCTTCCTGGCCGTCTCCAATATGAACTTCTTCTTCTGTGCGGATTTCTCTCCCATTTTATCCTCCACCCGGTACCCTTATCTCTTCGTCCTGTCCCAATATTCAACAATATTACGCATCTGCTTCAGTGTCAGAACAAATATATTCTCCCGCACTGCCTCACCCCACAATGTAGCCTTTGTCATGCCCTCCAGCACATATTTTGACAGAATTCCCCGCAGAATCTCCCAGTCCTTCAGCTCCGCAGCCGCAATCACTTTTCTCTCATCCTCATGATTTCTGATGCGATTCCGCGTATATACATAGCAGTAATTGCGGTCCATCAGCTCTGAGGCGGCCGCTTCTCTGACAAAGTTCATCAATGTGGCATCATAGACAGGAAAACTCATAGAACGGCTGCTCAGCCCCTGCCCCTGGTAATTGCGGCTCACAGCTTTACCGGAATTACTTTCCAGCCATGGCAGATAGCGCAGCAGCGGTTCCAGCAGCCGTCTATATTCCTGTATGATCTGTTGTCGGTATCCCACACGCTCTTCCATAAACATCCCGCCTTCTGCTCTGCTTTTTAATACAGCAAAAAATGACACATATGTTTTATTTTATCATATTTTTCTTAAATGTACAGCAAAAATTTATTAATCTGCGGAATCCTGCGGAATCCCTGACAATTCAGTGACCCGTCTGAACTTTTACAATCAAATACACCGCTGCTTTTTTCAGAGCCAATCCGGTAACTCCTGGTCCATATTTTCATTCCAGGCCCGAAAGGAAACTGATGCACCGCTTCACTTCTTCCATGCCGGTAGGCTCACACCCCTCCGACTCAATAACCATCAGAACATGATTCCGGATCGCCCAGTCCCGGACAGCTTCCACAGGAGCCTCTCCCTCACCGACGGAAGTTCCGCGGACGCCTTCATGACAGGAGGAGGCATTCCGGCATGACCGTCTGCAGGGAATTCCATCCTTTAAGTGAATGACCCGAATCCTCTGCTTCATTTTTTCACAGAATGCAACCGGGTCTATTCCGGCATTGAAGGCCCAGAAAGTATCCACCTCCAGTTCCACATTCGTCCGGCTGATAATTTCCTCTTCAATGATTTTCCCGTAAGCAGTGGGGAAAAACTCGGCAGAATGGTTATGATATCCTAATGCAATCCCATTCTCCCAAAGCTTCTTCTGTGCCGTATTCAGCAGCGCAATGTTCTGCTCCATCTTCTCTTCCGAAGACCAGTCCATTCCCGGGATAATCAGGCTGCCGCAGCCAATTCCTTTATGATAGGCAATTGTCTCGTCGATCACCTCTGCCGCCAGCGCGCTTCCCGGCGTATGTGTTCCCGAACATACAAGCCCATACTCATCCAGCCAGGATTTCACCTCCGTCGCCGTATGTCCGAAGAAACCGGCGAATTCCACATACCTGTACCCCATCTGCGCCACTTTCTCAAGTGACCCTTTCAGGTCTTTGTCTGTCACATCCCGCAGACTGTACATCTGTAAACCATATTCTGTTTTAACCATTCTTCTGTCTCCTTTCTGATTCCCCAATGCTTCAAATGCAGTCTCCAAAGCTTCTTTTTACTTTATTTTATCCCGTGACCCCAATTGTTATAAAACCGCAAAAAAGCATGAAAAAAGTCGAAAAAAATAAAATAAAAGATTTTTTAAAAAGATATTGACAATCCTGGGGGTATTGTGTATATTATATATGAATTCCCCTTTTATAGGCAAAGGCGCTCGTAATTCACTTACGGGTGCTTTTGTCATTTCAGGATATCCTGTCCTGTTTCGGCCCGCATTTTCTCTATGTAAGGCTCCGGGTCCTCCTCCATCCGCAGCATGGTATCCAGCGCGGCAAGCAACAGCCTCTGCTGTCTGTAACGATTCATATCATCCGGCCTGTCCATATACAGTTTAAAATGATCCACCTGCCATATCAGAATATCGGCCAGCGTATAACCTTCCACCTGATACTGACATAAAAAGCGGTTATTGTCATAGTAATAAGCCAGCTCCTGCAGTACACCTTCCGACCTGCGAATTCTCTCCCAGAGCTGTTCCCCGTATTCTCTGCTTTCTCCTGCCTGTTCTGACAGGGTACACACAAAATCATGCAAAAGTACAAGCGCCTTTTCCAACTGTTCCTTTTTATCCATATCTGTCTCCTTTTCTGTACCGGCTGCTCCCGGAGCTCAGTAACAGTCAGGTCCAGCGCCCTGACTGTTACGGAACTAAGATAAGGAAAAAGCGTAACGCCTTTTCAGACTTTACGCTTTCTCCCAACATATAAGCTTTTACAGCACTTTTATTGGCTGAACAGGGGAAGAGAGGATCGAACTCCCATCAACGGTTTTGGAGACCGCCGCACTACCATTGTACTATTCCCCTGAACGTCGATCTGTCACCGACGAAAAATATTATAACACAGAGTGCTATCAATAATCAAGTAATTTTTACATATTTTTTGACTATATTTTCTGTCCATTTTCTGTCTTCTAAAAAAGGACGTCAATCACATCCTGAACCGTCTTCACCCCGATCACCTTAATCCTGCTGCCCTTACGGCACTCCTCCGCGCATACCCAGGGCACAATACAGGTATCAAATCCCATTTTCTCCGCTTCTGTTACCCTGTTTTTTGCCATGCTCACACCTCTGACTTCTCCGCTTAAGCCGACTTCCCCGAAAGCCGCCAGTCTGGTACTCAGGATACAGTTCTTAAAGCTGGACAATACCGCTATCACAATCCCCAGGTCAATAGCCGGTTCCGCAATTTTAATGCCCCCTGTGATATTCACATAAGCATCACAGGATGCAAGCTGAACGCCGGAGCGTTTCTCCAGCACGGCCATCAGCAGGTTCACTCTGTTGAAATCTGTACCCGTGGTCTGCCTGCGGGGAATGCCGAAACTGCTGTGGCACACCAGAGCCTGAATTTCCACCAGCAGCGGTCTGGTCCCCTCCATGGTGCATACCACCACAGAGCCGCTGGCATTTTCGGGCCTGCCGTTCAGCATATACTCCGAGGCATTCTTCACCTCTGCCAGCCCCTTCTCCTGCATTTCAAAGACGCCTATCTCATTGGTAGAGCCGAAACGGTTCTTCACTCCTCTCAGAATCCGATAGGAAGCATGTCTGTCCCCTTCAAAATACAATACCGCATCCACCATGTGTTCCAACACTCTGGGGCCTGCCACCGTTCCGTCCTTTGTCACATGTCCCACAATGAAGACAGAAACTCCCAGCCCCTTTGCCAGCTGCAGCAGAACCCCTGTGGATTCCCGCACCTGAGACACACTGCCGGGCGCCGCGGATACAGTCTCATTGTACATGGTCTGAATGGAATCAATGATCACTGCCTCTGGCTTTCCGCTGCGGATCACTTCCGAAATTGTCTCCAGATTTGTCTCACACAGCAAAAGCATCCGGGAAGAAAATTCCCCGATTCTGTCAGCCCGCATCTTAATCTGAGCCAGTGACTCTTCCCCGGATATGTACAGCACATTATGTCCGCTGTCTGCCAGGTTATGACACACCTGCAAAAGCAGCGTGGATTTCCCGATTCCCGGATCACCGCCCACCAGAGTGAGCGACCCCCGCACAATACCGCCGCCCAGTACCTGATCCAGCTCTCCGATACCGGTTACAAGCTTGTCTTCCTCCCGGACATCCACTTCCGCCAGTATGGTAGGGAGCACTCTGCCCCGCCTCTCTCCCGGCGAAGAGGAGACGCCTCCGCGTGACTGTCTGCTGACCGTCTCCTCCACAAAAGTATTCCATTCTCTGCAGCCCGGACACTGTCCCATCCACTTGGAGGATTCATATCCGCAGTTCTGACAGAAAAAAATGGTGGAATTCTTTCCTTTGGCCATTTTCCTTCCCCTTAAATCTGCACTACTTTTACGGGTACCTCGTCGGCCGCCCCCAGTTCCACACTCAGAGAAAGCTTTCCTCCAAATCCGGTCTCTATAGCTCCGATACTCCTGCCGTCCACGAATACCTCATAGACTTTATCATCTCTGAGCCCTATGGTAATCTGAGCGTCTTCATCGCCTTCCACCACAAATTCCACGCCGTCTTCCTTCTCTGTAAAATCCAGAACGCTGGTGCCCGGCACAGATTCATAGAGGAACATGCCGTTCTTCTCCAGCTTGGTAATTTCACTGCAGGTCTTTACCTTCAGCAAATCTCCCGCATGTTTGTAATCCTCTACTTTTGCTTTCTTTGCCAGCTTATGATTGCCGAAACTGATTGCTCCGTTTTCTTCGCTCCGAAGCAGTTCTTCCACCACTGCCATCTCTTGATATCCTCCTATTCCCGTTCTGCGAGTCTCTTCCTGGTACTGTCCAGAGACTCCGCTGCTTCCCGTTCCGCAGAGCTCCGCAGCCGCCGTACGTCATTAACAGTATAATATAAATTATGATTTTTTTCTATCTTTTTTTCTCTGTTGTTTTCCGTTTGTCTATTCACTGTTTTACAGTAAAGCAGACCTTTCCATTCTTGATTCCGGCGGAAACCACATCTCCGGGCTGTACTTTCTTCAGGAGAATTTCCTCCGCAAGCGAGTCCTCCACCTGGGACTGAATTGCTCTCTTCAGCGGTCTGGCCCCCATTCTGGCATCTGCATATTTTTCTGCCAGATGATCTTTCAGTGCCGCTGTCAGAGTCAGCTTAATGTCCATCTGTTCCTCGCATCTTACGCGCAGATTGGAAGCCAAAAGGCTGACAATGGCTTTCATATTTTCCCGGTTCAGCTGATGGAATACTATAATATCGTCGATTCGGTTGATAAACTCTGGTTTAAAGCTGCGCTTTACCTCTTCCATAACCCCGGATTTCATCTTCTCATAGTCCCGCTTCGCATCGCTGACAGCCGCAAATCCCAGGTTCTTCGGATCTACAATCCGCTGCGCCCCCGCGTTGGAAGTCATAATCAGAACAGTGTTCTTAAAGCTCACTTTTCTGCCCTTTGAGTCAGTAATATGGCCGTCATCCAGTATCTGAAGCAGAATGTTGAACACATCCGGGTGGGCTTTCTCTATCTCGTCAAAAAGCACCACCGAATAGGGATTCCTCCTGACCTTCTCACTGAGCTGTCCGCCTTCATCAAAGCCCACATATCCGGGCGGAGAGCCGATCATTTTGGACACAGAATGTCCTTCCATATATTCTGACATATCCACACGGATAATCGCGTCTTCCGAGCCGAACATGGCCTCCGCCAGGGCTTTGGACAGCTCCGTTTTGCCTACGCCGGTAGGTCCCAGGAACAGAAAGGAGCCAATGGGCCTTTTCGGATCCTTCAGCCCTACACGTCCCCGTCTCATGGCCCTGGCCACCGCTTCCACCGCCTCCTCCTGACCGATTACCCTTTTATGCAGGATTCCCTCCAGCTTCAGCAGTTTCTCACTTTCCTTCTGCGCCAGTTTTGCCACGGGGATTTTGGTCCACATGGCCACCACTTCCGCAATCTCATCCTCTCCGATGGTAAACTTCCTGTCTGCCTCTCTGCTCTCCGTGCGCTTCTTCATACGCTGGTATTTTTTCACCAGTTCATCCTGATTGTGCTTGATTTCCACAGCCTGAGAAAATGCCTCCATGCGGATGGAACGTTCTATCTGCAAATCCATCTGTTTAATCTGTTCCAGCAGCTCTTTCTGTTTATCCGGCATATCCACAATGCGGAGTCTGGCGCTTGCAGCAGCTTCATCGATCAGGTCGATGGCCTTGTCAGGCAGATTCCTGTCATTAATATAACGGCTGGACAACCGCACTGCCGCATCTACAGCCTCCCGGGTAATCTTTACCTTGTGGTGCTCTTCGTATTTCCCCTTAATTCCCTCCAGGATACGAATGGCCTCCTCCTCGGCAGGCTCTTCCACATTCACCGGCTGAAAACGTCTCTCCAGGGCCGCATCCTTCTCGATATACTTACGGTATTCCGCTATGGTCGTAGCGCCGATCAGCTGGAGCTCTCCCCTGGCCAGAGAAGGCTTCAGAATGTTGGATGCATCGATGGCTCCCTCGGCGCCGCCCGCGCCGATCAGTGTATGCAGTTCATCCAGGAACAGGATGACATTTCCGTCCTCAATTACTTCCCGGATTACTCTTTTAATCCGCTCTTCAAATTCACCTCTGTACTTGCTCCCGGCCACCATTCCGGACAAATCCAGCGTCAGCACTCTCTTGTCCTTCACGGTAAAAGGCACTTCTCCCGCCACGATGCGCTGTGCCAGCCCTTCCACTACCGCAGTCTTGCCCACCCCCGGTTCTCCTATCAGGCAGGGATTGTTCTTCGTCCGTCGGCTCAGAATCTGAATTACCCGCCTGATCTCGTCCTCCCGGCCGATAACCGGATCCAGCATCCCCTCTCTGGCCATGGCAGTCAAATCTCTGCTGTACTGATTCAGCGCGGAGTTTTTTCCTTTTCCGGAACCTCTCTTTCCCAGATCTTCCTTGTACAGGTTGCCGTCCTGTCCGATGGCCACAAGCGTATCCACATACACCTTCTGCAGATTAATGCCTATGGTATTCAGCAGACGAACCGCCACATTTTCGCCTTCCTTAATCATGGCCAGCAGAATATGCTCCGTTCCCGTCTCCTTCTGGCCGAACCGGTAGGCCTGTCTGTGGGCCTCCTCCAGAATCTTCTTCGCCCTGGGCGAATATCCGTTTCTTTCTTTCATTCCCACGCCGCCGTCAAACGCAATCAGCTCCTGAATCATATCCAGCACCTGAGACAGTTCGACATGGTTTTCCGTCAGGACTCTGTGTGCCACACCTTCCTGCTCTTTCAGCAAACCCGCGAGAATATGCTCCGTTCCCACATATCCCTGCTTCAGACGACCGGCATATCTGGACGCATAGTTCAGTGCATCCTGTGCCTTATCTGTAAATCGTGACTGCATATCTTTTCCTCTCAATCTGCCGCTTCACATGAGCAGCATTCACTCACATGTGAAAATAACCTGTCATTCCTGCTTTATTCATACTCTTCGTAAATCTCTTCAATCAACTCATAAATTTCTTCTTTGGAAATGTTTTTACAGCTGCCCTTCGCCAGAATGACCTGCAGTTCCTTTTTCAATTCCTCCAGTGTCCGCATCCGGTCGATATCCAGGGCAATCACCGCACCTTTTCTTCTGTCAACCTTCACATATCCTTCCTGACGCAGCACGGTATAGGCTTTATTCACTGTATGCATATTAATGCCGATGGAATCCGCCAGCTGACGTACACTGGGAAGGGAATCCCCCTCGTGGAACCGCGAGGCCGCTATGCCCATGATAATCTGGTTACACAGCTGAAGATACAATGCTTCATCACTGTTAAAATCAATCTCGATAATCATGAAAATCTTCCTTTCTCAGACAGACCGACGAACTACAACAGGGAGTATTCCCCCGGAATATTCCCTGTCGTCCTGTTCCCTCTTATTCTTCATCCCCATCGTAGTTCAGAAATTCAAATTCGAATTCATCATCCTCTTCCAGGAAATTCTTCGGCTGAACCCTCTGAGCAGATTGCTGAGGTCTCCCGTTCCCCGCGGGTCTCTGAGGAGCGCCTCCCCCTCTGGGGCTCTGTCCCGCCGCTGTGCGACCCTGAGAAGTGCCCACAGGTCTCGGCGCAGCTGTCCCCACAGGTCTCTGACTCTGACCCGTGCCCGCGCTCCTCTGACCGCTTCCCGCAACAGGTCTCTGATTCTGACCGGTTCCTGCTGCTCTCTGGCCCTGGCCGCTTCCCGCAGGTCTCTGACCCTGAGCTGCCGCCGTCCCTCTGGGGCTCTGTCCGGCTCCCACTCCTCTCTGGCTCTGAGAAGCACCTGCCGGCCTCTGGCCCTGGGATGTGGTGCCGGTTCTCTGGCCCTGAGAAGCGCCCGCCCCTCTGGGGCTCTGTCCGGCTCCTGCCGGTCTCGCTCCCGCAGGTCTCGCCGGCTGTCTGTCCGTTCCCACCGAGTGCATGAGCTTCTGATCGCCTCTGCCATTGGCAGCATTTCTCTTCCTCAGCGTCTCGTTTTCCACCTCATTATAATATGCGGAATCCATCATGTCTCTGATCTTAAATACCAGAAATGCAATGCCGGCCGCAGCGGCCACCAGCAAAAACACCAGTACGATAATGATAATCTTCTGATTTTTTACGGTCTTTTCACTCTTTTCAACCAGTTCCGCATTGTTTTTGGAGCTGGAAAAAAGCTCATTAATAGGGTATCCTCCAACTTGAGGATATTCATCTTCACCTGCTTCTTTTACAACCAGCAGCCACTCACCGTCCTGCAGCCTGACCTCATAGGGCGCCGATTCGTCCGGCGCTTCCGGTTCAGGGTCCACAGGCTCTTCCGGTACCGGCGGTTCCTCTGTCAGAGGTGTCAGATCTCCGGACAGTGCTACAAAATCGGAACGGATAAACCCGTCCACCTGCGTCTCTCCGAAAATAACGCTCACCTGATACCACACTTTTCCGTCGGCTGCCGTTGCCTGCCCTGTGACTGTCAGGGCCGTCTCCTTTGGAATATCCTGGGCCAGAATCTGCCCTTCTGAAGAAGCCTGATCACGGATCATACTTCCATCACCGGAAACCGTGGCGCTCACGGGATTTACCGCCATCACCTCCGCAGGTGCAGCGGCTCCGCCTTCTCCTTCGCCGGCAGGAGGCGTGTCTCCTCCCCCTCCTTCTGAGACTTCCACCAGATCGGAGCGAATATACCCATTTGTGTCATTTACCTGTACCTGATACCAGGTAAATCCGTCTGAACCCTGTACCTGGTTCAGAACAGTCAGTACTTTTCCGTTCTCCACACCTCCCACCTGCGTGCTGGAAGTGCTGGCCTCCTGTCGTATCTTAGCCCCCTTGGGCGAGGTTACCTTTATCTGAGTCTCAGCCTGGCTGGTCATCCCCATCATCAGAAAGCCCGCACTGAATATACACATTGTCACCATCAGCGCAAACATTCCTCTCAGGAGCCGCCCTCTCCACTCTTTTGTCTCTCTCATAAAATACCGTACCTTTCCTTAATTACAGGATTTCTTCCCCTGTTACTCTTCACGCCTGAATCGCTTCTGCCCTTCTTCGCCCTTCTGTTCAAATCCAAATCCACGTGCATTCTTATTCATCAGTTCTCTCTGCTTTGCTTCCAGATTACGATGCACCTTAATCTCACACTCCGGGCAGTACTGTCCCGAACGAATTTCTTTCCCGCACAATTCACAGCGCAGATATACATTGGAGCCTTCCGCTATCTCCAGCCTGCCGTCCTTCAGCAGACGCCGGACTGTACGCTGAGACACCCCCACCGCATTTTCAATCTGTGCCGCAGTGGCGCCCTTATGTTCCTCAATATAGCCTCTCACCTTCCCATAATCATCATAGTCCACCGCGCCGCAGTCCTCGCACCGGTACTCACCCACTCCTTTAAACACCATTACACCGCCGCATTCCTTACATACACGGGGAATATTGTACATATCCAACGCGCCTAAATTACCCACACTCCGCACCTCCATCCATCGGGTCTGTTTTATATGCTTTTCTATACTTCGTCTATTGCTTTTCCAATGTCATGCCGCATATATTTATTGGCAAAAGTTACCCATCCCGTGGCCTCATATGCCTTCCCACGGGCTTCCTTCAGGGTACTTCCCCTGGCAGTCACCCCCAGCACACGACCTCCGCTGGTCACAATATGTCCCTGGTCGTCGAACCGGCTTCCCGCATGGAAGCAATAGTAATTGTCTTTTCCCTCAAATTCCTGCAGTCCTGTAATTTCAAAACCCTTCTCGTAAGAAACAGGATATCCCTCGGAGGCAAGCACCACACAGACCGCCGCCATATCCTCAAACTGCAGCTCAATTTTATCCAGAGTACCGTCGATACAGGCATCCACCACATCCATAATATCATTCTTCATTCTGCAGAGCACCACCTGCGTCTCCGGATCGCCGAATCTGGCATTATACTCCAGTACCTTCGGCCCTTCCGCCGTCAGCATCAGCCCAAAGAAAATCACCCCTTTGAACATTCTTCCTTCTGCCGCCATGGCATCCACTGTGGGCTGGTAAATGTGCTCTCTGCAATATGCGTCAATTTCCTCTGTATAAAAAGGACTGGGAGAAAAGCAGCCCATACCGCCTGTGTTGGGTCCCGTATCTCCGTCGCCGGCCCGTTTATGATCCTGCGCGGAAGTCATGGGCTTCACCGTCTTCCCATCTACAAACGCAAGCACTGATACCTCGCGTCCGGTCAGGAATTCTTCCGCCACCAGCACATTGCCCGCATCTCCGAAATGCTTCTCCTGCATGATTTCCCGGACACCGGCTCTGGCTTCTTCCAGTGTATTACAAATCAGCACTCCTTTTCCCAGCGCCAGACCGTCCGCCTTCAGCACGATTGGCATGGGAGCGTTCTCCAGCCAGGCAAGCGCCGCATCCGCATCATGGAACACTTCGTAGGCAGCCGTGGGAATGTGATACTTTTTCATCAGGTCTTTGGAAAATGCCTTACTGCCCTCCAGCACAGCCGCCCTCCTGCTGGGGCCGAACACCCGGAAGCCTTCCGCCTCCAGCACATCCGTCAATCCCCCTGCCAGAGGGTCATCCGGCGCTACAAACACCAGATCCACCTTTTTTTCCTTCGCATAGGCTACTATTCTGTCAAATTCCATCACGCCGATGGAAGGCTCACACTGAGCAATCTGCGCAATTCCCGCATTCCCCGGCACACAGTAAAGCTCGTCTACTCTCCCGCTCCTGCGCATACTGACCGCGATGGCGTGCTCCCGCCCGCCTCCGCCAATGATTAACACTTTCATGCCCTCACCTCATCTCCTCAAAATATGACGCGGAATATACCCTGCCGTCCTCCAGTCGAAGTCTTCCATTCGCTATATCGTCAATGGCTTTCGGGAGCAGAATCCACTCCGCCTGTTCCATCACCCTGCGCTGCAGAATCTCGGGCGTGTCATTCTCCTCCACGGGTACCGCCTTCTGGGATATAATCGGCCCCTCGTCCATCCCTTCATTCACAAAATGCACCGTGGCTCCTGTGATTTTTACCCCCCGTTCCAGCACCTTCTCATGTACTTTCAGTCCGTAATAGCCCACTCCGCAGAAAGAGGGAATCAGGGACGGGTGAATATTCACAATTCTGCCGCTGAATGCAGATACCATCTGGGGCGGAATCCTCACCAGGAAGCCTGCCAGCACCACCAGATCCGGCGCCAGTTCCTGCATTCTCCCGGTAAAGGCCTGATTGTAGGCCTCTCTGTCGGCATATTTTTTCGGCGACATGACAATTCCGGGAATCTTCCGTGCTCTGGCTCTGTCCAGTGCTCCCGCCCCGGCATTGTTGCTGATGACGGCAATTACCTGCGTATTGGTGACTTTTCCTTCGTCCACCGCATCCAGAATTGCCTGCAGATTGGTGCCGCCGCCGGACACACACACTACGATTTTCAGCATATGTCCACTCCTTTTTCCCCGGCTGTACAATGTCCCACCAGGTAGGGAACTTCCCCTGCGGCTCTGACAGCCTCCATGGTCCTCTCCGCATCTGCGGCATCCACAGCCAGCACCATGCCAAGTCCGCAGTTATATGTGTTATACATCACTTTTTCTTCAATGTTCCCCTTCTCCTGCAGCAGGCGGAAAATGGCAGGCACAGGAAAGCTTCCCTTCTCCACCACGGCACGGACACCTTCCGGAAGCATCCGGGGAATATTCTCATAAAAACCGCCTCCGGTGATATGGCTTGCACCCTTGACAGTAATCCCTGCTTCCTTCACTGCCTTCAATGCCTTCACATAGATCCTGGTGGGCGTCAGCAGCGTCTCGCCCAATGTCCCCTTCAGTTCGTCATAGTAAGTATCCAGGCTTTCCCTGGTCATCTCAAACACACTGCGCACCAGGGAAAATCCGTTGGAATGTACCCCGGAAGAAGCAATGCCCACCAGGACATCCCCTTCCCGGATATCCGCACCCGTAATCAGATCCTTCTCATCCGCAATGCCTACTGCAAATCCTGCCAGATCGTATTCCTCCTCCGGCATCAGACCCGGATGCTCCGCAGTCTCGCCGCCTACCAGAGCCGCACCGGCCTGCCTGCAGCCCTCTGCCACACCTTTTACAATCTCCGCAATTTTCTCCGGATAATTCTTGCCGCATGCAATATAATCCAGGAAAAACAGCGGTTCTCCGCCGGCGCAGGCCACATCGTTCACACACATGGCCACGCAGTCAATTCCGATGGTGTCATGCCTGTCCATCAAAAACGCCAGCTTCAGCTTCGTACCCACACCGTCCGTTCCCGACAGCAGAACCGGATTCTCCATCCCCTTTAGCGCCGCCGCGGAGAACGCTCCCGAAAAGCCGCCGATTCCGCCCAGCACTTCAGGCCTTGCAGTCCCCTTTACATATTCTTTCATCAATTCCACCGACTGATAACCGGCCTCAATATCCACTCCAGCTTTCCTGTAATCCATGCCTTTCTCCCATGCCTTTCTCATTTTCATTCCACAACACTGCCATCTGCGTTCAGGCTGTCACTTCATTCCTTCCAGATAAGCCCTGTATCCTTCCGTCTGCAGCCGGGCATCCTTCGCCTCCACCTGCTCTTTCATTTTCACACTGTATTCCTTCAGCCTCTTCAGCAATTCAGGATCCGAAGTCGCCAGAATTCTGGCTGCCAGAAGACCTGCGTTGGCTCCGCCGTTAATGGCCACTGTCGCCACCGGAATTCCCGAGGGCATCTGCACGATGGAATACAGGGAATCCCGGCCCCCCAGAGATGAAGTATGCATGGGAATCCCAATTACCGGCATGGGAAAAATTGCCGCACACATACCCGGCAGATGGGCTGCCATTCCCGCCCCTGCAATGATGACCTTAAATCCCTTTTCCTCCGCACTCTTCGCATAGGAAAAAAATACATCCGGTTCCCTGTGCGCACTGATGATTGCCATCTCACAGGGAATTCCCAGTTCTTCCAGAACATCCGCCGCCCTGGCCATAACGGGCATATCAGAATCACTTCCCATCACAATGCCCACCTGCGGCATATTCTTCTCACTCTTATTCATATCTGCCATGTGTTCCTCCTGATCTTCGTTCCGTCCTGAAACGCCGTTTCAAAACGGTTCCTGTTCCGTCTCCCCGCGCAGTATTCTCTTTCCAGTTTACTAGAATACGCGCTTCTATGCAACCACTTTTTCAACTCTTGAAAGCATTATTCAGTTCTTCACAGCCCGGCAGGACAAATCTTCCCTCTCTGATCAATGGGATACGGGTGCCGTCTTTTCTCACCGCAGTCAGTTCTCCCAGTTCATCGTAGGGAATGGTGATGTCCATGTGGCAGTTATAATATGCCTCCATGGGCCTGCTGTCCCGGAGCGCCGACACTTCATTGGCCTTTGCCACAATTTCCTTTCCGTCCGGATTGTATACCCTTACCTCCTCGGCATGTGAATAGCAGGTATCCCCCACCGCGAAATGAGGGCCCATTTTCTCTGCGATCAGTATGGGAAGCTTCCCCTCCACGCCCAGACGTCTGGCCGCCACATACGCCGCCGTGTTGGTACCGATGGCGAATTCCCCCATGGGAAGAGTGTCATGGCGGGCCAGAATATTCTCCTGAATAAACCGGCGGTTCTCTTCCTTCGATGAAAAATTGTCACAGGAATAGTCTCTGATCATGCCATCCTCAAAAGTAATCGCCAGATTCCTGTACTCCAGCCCTCTCAGGTAAACCCGGCTCACGTGCAGGACTCCGTTGGTGCCTTTCAGCACAGGAGAGGTAAATACTTCTCCCACCGGTATATTCACATCCGCCACACAGTTCTCGAAAATCGTCTCTCTGGCCGGATCGGACAGTTTGTACAGATTAATCTTCAAGTCCGTCCGATTGCCGTTCATCCCTCTGACTTCACAATAGTCCGCCGTATCCAGCGCATCGATCAAAGTCTGCTGCACATTTCGGTACAGCATATAATCCAGTGTGTTAATCCGGATAATTTCATGAAACAGCTCCTTGAATACAGGTCCGATTTCCGGTACCGGAAATGCAATTATGGTAAAGCTTGTCTCCTCCTCCGGAATATACTCCCGCTGCAGCTGACCTGCTTTGGCGCGATATTCCACCCACAGGCGGTTCTGTTCCCCGGAAAGCTGAAATGCCTCCTTTTTGGTTATCGGATGAAAATCCTTTTCTCCAAAGGTCTCCACCACTGCCGGCCCCGCATACTCCGCCGCCGCTTTTCTGTTCTCCTCATAAGCCGCTCTGCCGGCTTCCAGCCTGCGATTCACATAGTTTCTGTCAAAAAAGACTGCCCTGTCATCCTTGTGGTCATAGTCATACTGCATATTGGGTATCCCGCCGCAGAAGCCGCTTCTGCCCCTGCTGGCTCCCCTGAAGTCCAGTACACTGTAAGCAGAACGGAAAGCCACCGGCTCTAAACCCATCCCGGCAAAATTTTCCACAGCCCGGCGCATCATCCTTTCAAATCCCAGCCGATAATACAATGCCACTGCCTTCTTTTTACTCAGATCTCTGCCTGTGATCTCAAATCCAATTCGGTATCCTTCGGTGTAAGTATCGGCCATGGCCGCAATGGTTTCCTCGGGGAGCCCGGCCAGGAAAGCCGCCGTCTCTCTCTCATTTTCACCCACATATTCGCCATATCCATACAGATAGCGGATATCCCTCAGATCACTTTCCATAATCAGCGGCAGTGCAAAGCACGCTTCCGGGCACAATTGCTCCCGGGTTCTGCGCCTGGCAGCCATCTCCGCATAATCACAGGCGAACCAGTAAAAAATATCCCGGATATCATTCCCGGAAGGCAGCGCGTCCCCGCATTCCTCCGCACAGGCAAAGGCTGCATACACCTCCACAAACAGCTCCATACGGATGACAAGCTCCTCTGTCCTTCCCTCATAGACAAAACCTATGAGACTGCGCAGCTCCGCATACAGAGCAGACAGCAGGCTTCCTCTGTCCGCCCCCAGTTTCCGGACAGCAGCTGCCGGATTGCCGTAGCTCTCCTCATAATGCTCCGGCAAAATATCGGCATACAGCGCATGATTCCTGCGCTCCAGTTCCTCCAGGTCCGCCTTCCGCAGACCGTCCTCCGCCAGAAAAGCAGCCGTGTCGTCAATCATCAGCAGAAATTCTGCGCAAAAATCAAAATACGCTTTCAGAGTATTGTCACTGAACTTTTCCTGGAAAATCATCCTGACTCTGTTCATCACCAGCTCATATCGTTCCTTCAGCACTTCTCTGTCATTCATCCCAGATTTCCTCCCAAATATAAGATCAGTCCGATCCCGGCCAGCGCTGCTCCGTTCAGCACCAGTCCCAGCACCGGGAACAGCCTGAAATAATTTTTATCCTGTACGGTTATGAACCCCAGCACAAGTCCTGTCAGAGAATAGACGGCGGCCAGCAGAGCCGTCACCCCATATCCCGCCTTCGCCTCCCCTCCGCTTCGATAGGAGAAAAACACTACCACTCCCAGAGAGACCAGGCTGATAACGCCCAGGATCGTGGCCATCACGGCCCGGTTTGAATTCTTTTTGTCTGTAAAGACATATCCTTTTCTTTTTTTCATATATATTCTAAAAGGGGCACTTCCCACAGGAAATGCCCTCCAACTGCTCCTCGCTCAAAATAAGATTCTTGACTTTCCCGCAGTCAGCTTCGCCCCTGCGATAATCAGCAGAATTCCCGTTACCATGCCCGTGATAAGCGTAATCACCCCAAGCGCGATATTGGTTGCCCCCGCTCCCTTCATTACCTTATATATCTTCTGATCCATATCTTTACTCCCTTCCTGTTTTCGCTCCGGACATCAGGCCGTACGATGCTATCATACACCATAAATTCTGTAATATTCATCAAGCGCCGCTTTTATCGTATCGTCGATGTAAATCTGTCCTTTGTAAGGTCTGTTGTACAGATATTCTGTCACTTCTCCCATGGTCACAATAGCCCGGGCCTCAAATCCGTATTTCTCCCGAATCTCGTCCAGCGCGCTGGTTTTCCCGCCCTGGCCTTTCTCCATGCGGTTCAGAGATACCATCAGTCCCCTGATCTCCACATTTGCCTGGGCCATAATAACAGGAAAGGTTTCCTCGATGGATTTCCCGGAAGTGGTCACATCTTCTATCATGATTACTCTGTCACCGTCCTTCAGAGGACTGCCCAGCAGAATTCCCGTATCCCCGTGATCCTTCACTTCCTTGCGGTTAGAGCAATAGCGCACCTCCCGACCGTACAGCTCGCTGTAGGCAATGGCCGTGGTCACGCTCAGGGGAATCCCCTTGTATGCCGGGCCGAACAGCACATCAAACGCATCCCCGTAATTCTCATGGATGGCTCTGGCATAATATTCTCCCAGCTTTTTCAGCTGCGCACCGGTCACATAGGAACCTGCATTCATGAAAAAGGGAGACTTCCTCCCGCTCTTCAGGGTAAACTCGCCGAACTTAAGCGCCTGACTGTCCACCATAAATCCGATAAATTCCTGCTTGTAGCTATCCATCCGTTGTCTCTCCTTCGGTTTTTTGTAAAATATCCACGCTTCTCTCCACACAAATAAAAGCGCTTCCCTGTCAAAAAAGTGAGCAAGACGATAAGCCGGGTTATGTCTTGAATAATCATCTGTCTAGCACGGCTGTTGCCAGCCGCGTCCAGCGACCTACCTGAAAGCAGACCGGGCCGGCCTGTGGCTTTCGTTCTGGTCTTGCTTCGGATGGGGTTTACATGGCTCCGCCCGTTACCGGACGGACGGTAGTCTCTTACACTGCCTTTCCACCATTACAGGACTGCATGACACTGCCACCCAATCCTGCTGTATATCTCTGTTGCACTGGCCTTGGAGTCGCCTCCACCGGACGTTATCCGGCATCCTGCCCTGTGAAGCCCGGACTTTCCTCACCCGCCCCGCCGCGGAATGCAGCGAAGGCGGCCGCGATTATTTATCTTACTCACCGCTCTTATTATAAAGGGTGCGCGGAGAAATTGCAAGTCCATGCTCTACACATTAAAGCAGCTTCCCCCCACAAATTCCCGGCACAGGGAATTGTTCGGCACGCTCTCGCTGGGCACACCCAGGAAATAGCTCAGAAACTTTAACAGCCTCTTGGCCTCGTAATACTCGGGCGCCTCCTTCGGAATCTGGAACAAAAGCGGCTCCGCAAAGGTTTTCAGCACGGACAGCTCATAGATCAGCGCGGAATTGAACATGGCGTCCGCTCCCTCCTGAAAGGGAAAGATATTCTCCTCTTCCCCTCTGCGCACGGAAGCCCACATTTGAATGGTTCTCCGGGCGCTGGCGCCCCTTGTGCGGGCATCCCTGACCATCCTTCTCAGCAGCCGTCCGTCCGTGGTGGGGATTCTGTTATGGCCGTCCACATTTAAGGTGGTCAGGGCACTGATATAGATCTTATATTTGCTTTCCTCCGGCAGGGCATAGGACATTTTTTCATCGAGTCCGTGAATTCCCTCAATGACCAGAATATCATTCTCACTCAGCTGCATGTAATTGCCCTTATATTCCCGCTTACCGATCTTGAAATTGAACTCGGGCATTTCCACCCGTTCCCCGGCCAGCAGACTCACCATATCTTCATTAAAGCGCTTTACGTCTATGGCCTCCAGGCATTCGAAATTATAATCCCCGTTCTCATCCCTGGGTGTCAGCTCCCTGTCCACAAAGTAATTGTCCAGCGCGATGGGACGGGGAACCTTCCCCAGCGTCCTCAGCTGAATGGACAGCCTGTGGGAGAAGCTGGTCTTTCCGGAGGAAGAAGGCCCGGCAATCATGACAAACTTCACATGGCTGCGGCCGGCAATCTCCTTTGCAATCTCGCCGATCTTCCTCTCCTGCTCCGCTTCCTGTACCAGGATGAGATCGCTCATGGAGCCGTTGCAGATCTGATCATTCAGGTCTCCCACCGTGCGGATTCCCGCCGTTCTCCCCCATTTTTTGGCACTTTCCATGGTCTCAAACAGCTTTCTTCTCTCCGAAAACGGCTCCACCACCGTGGGATTGGCCTTATCCGGCAGCACAAGCATAAAGCCGTTTTCATAGGGAATCACATCATACCATTTCACATATCCCGCATTGGGAAGCATAAAGCCGTAATAATAATCGTAATAGCCATCTATTTCATACACATTTACGGTGGATCCCATACGGTAATGGAAGAGATTTGTTTTATCCTTCATTCCTTTTTCCTGAAAAAGCGCCATAGCCTCGTCCAGAGGACAGGACCTCTTCATGAAAGGAACTTTCTTCTCCGACAGTTCCCCCATTCTGTCTTTCAGCTTTTCAGCGCTGTCCGGCGTTGCGGGAACTTTCCCAAAGGTGTTCACATAAATCCCCCGTCCTATGGTAAATTCCACACAGCTTTCCCGGGCAATTTCGGCACCGCACACATCATAGATTGCCTTTAACAGCAGCATGGTAGCCGTCCGCTCGTAAGTTTTATGGCCCACGTCATCCTTCAGGGTAAAAAATTCCACCCTGCAGTCCCTGGACACCCGCTTGAACAGTTCCCGTATCCTGCCATCCACCGACACCAGAGCGATCATGCCGCCGTATTCCCTCTGGTAATCAGCCGCAATCTCTTCATATGTGGTTCCCTGCTGTACCTGTCTCTGCTCTCCGTGTATTGTAACTGTTACCATATCTGCTCTCCTTTCTGAATTCAGTCGCTGCGCGACAGCTCTAAAGTGTTAAGTCACTTCCGTAACTGCCCGGCCGAAGAAGTCCAGCGCCGCCTCAATCTGTCTCAGCTCGTCCTGCACTTCCTGCAGGCGGGTCTCTGCTTTCTGTGAACCGGCCGACCGCAGCGACTCTTCCAGCTTCCCGACACAGCGTCGTCTCTGACACAGATACTGCCTCAGCACAGGATGTCTCCCCATAAGGAGCTTTTCCCCGTACAGGTCATACAGCTGCTGTCTTCCCGCCGCTTCCCCATTCGGCTCCCCCTTCCGGACAGGAACCGCCTTCATGGCAAAATAATACTTTCCCGCATCCAGGACCGCATTTTCCTGAATTACGGCAAATCCGTTTTCTCTCAGGAATCTTCGGACATCCGGCAGCTCGGACTGGGGCTGCAGAATAATCTCCTTCATCGCCGCCACTTTCTCCATGTCGGCACTGAGAATCCGCTCCGTCAGTCTGCCGCCCATACCCGCACATACCAGGGTGTCGGCCTCGCCCGCGCAATACTTTTCCAGCCCGTCTGAGAGCCTGGTCTCTATGTAATCTTCCAGCCCGAACGATTCAATATGCCCCCTGGCCGATGCCAGCGGTCCCTGCCGGACATCCATGGCAAGCGCTTTCGGACACACCCCCTCGCTCACAAGCCAGATGGACAGGAATCCATGATCACATCCCACATCCACAAGTCTGTTCCCGCCGGTTACCATATCCGCAAGCATCTGAAGCCGCCCGGACAGGCATACTCTGTCCCCGGGCCCGTTTCCCTTTCTTCTCCCCATATGCTCAGTCCAGATAGTCCTTCAGCTTTCTGCTCCGGCTGGGATGGCGCAGCTTGCGCAACGCCTTCGCCTCAATCTGGCGGATGCGCTCACGAGTCACATTGAATTCCTTCCCCACCTCTTCCAGTGTGCGCGCCCGACCGTCGTCCAGTCCGAAACGCAGGCGCAGGACTTTCTGCTCTCTCTCCGTCAGCGTGCCCAGCACCTCCACCAGTTGTTCCTTCAGCAGGGTAAACGCCGCTGCATCTGCAGGAGCAGGCACATTGTCATCTTCGATAAAGTCTCCCAGATGACTGTCTTCTTCCTCGCCGATAGGCGTCTCCATGGATACAGGTTCCTGGCTGATCTTCAGAATTTCCCGCACGCGGTCAGCAGGCATTTTCATCTCCTCCGCAATCTCCTCAGGAGTCGGTTCCCGGCCAAGCTCCTGCAGCAGCTGTCTGCTCACCCGAATCAGCTTGTTAATGGTCTCCACCATATGAACGGGAATCCGGATGGTCCTGGCCTGGTCTGCAATGGCCCTGGTAATGGCCTGACGAATCCACCAGGTGGCATAAGTGGAAAATTTATATCCTTTGCGGTAATCAAATTTCTCCACAGCCTTAATCAGCCCCAGATTTCCTTCCTGAATCAAATCCAGGAAGAGCATGCCGCGGCCTACATATCTCTTGGCAATGCTGACCACCAGACGCAGATTCGCCTCTGCCAGACGCTTTTTCGCCTCCTGATCCCCCAGCTCCATCTTCTTCGCCAGCTCAATCTCCTCCTCAGCTGAGAGAAGAGGCACCTTGCCGATCTCTTTCAGATACATCCGAACCGGATCTTCCAGACTGATGCCGTCAGGGATTGTCAGATCGAGATTCTCCACATCCACCTCATCCTCTTCTGAGAGAATGATTTCTTCATCCACATCGTCCTCGGTGATCCGGAGCACATCCACATTGTTCTGCTCCAATACTTCCAGTATCTTCTCGAACTGTTCTTCTTCCAGAGGCATGTCCGAGAACATATCACTGATTTCCTGATACTCCAGTACATTTTTCTTCTTCTTGGCAGTACTTAGGAGCTCTTTTACCTTCTCGTCAAACCTTGTCTGCATATTTTCATCCATTGTAGTAGTTCCATCCTTCCTTGGGCAGCCATATCCCCTTTATGATCTATTTCCGGCAAAATTGCGTACAAATGCATCCCTGTGGAAGCATTGCAGATTTCACTCTCAGGTACCATATGGTTGACTCATTCCATTTATCCGTAACAGCTATCAATATCTTAACCCTAATCCAGGGAAATATGCGCTTTTGCCAGTTCTTCCAACGCTTTTCTGCCCTCCAGCGCCATGGTCAGGGCATTCATATCCGCTCCCATATGGGCCACATCATACTCATAACTGTTCTGCTTCACCCACAGCAGAATATCCCGAAAGGCCTTTTCCTTCTCCGCCCCGGTCTCCACAGAGGGCAGCCCTGCGGAAAAAAGCGCCGCAATCTCCCGCTGTTCCTCCTCGCTTTCAAACATGCTGATAATTCCTGCGGGATTCACGGTTCCCTGTTCCAGATCCTGAAACATTCTCTCCGCTGTTCTCCGGTAAAGATCCACCGTAAAATCCCGGGAAGAGACATATTTTTTCACATGCCGGTACAGCTCCGGTTCCTCGGACAGCCATCCCAGCAGCATCCCCTGGGCGCGCTTTGCTTTTTTCTCCGGATCGGCTTTTGATTTCACTCCGGATTTCGGCCGCTCCGCCGGCTTCGCAAGCCCTGTCCGCACCGCCTGAGAAGTCACCAGCTTCCGCAGATTATCGACGCCGATGAAATATTTGTCCGCCGCCGCCTGCAGGTAGTTCTCCCGCTCCACTTCCTCCGAGAATTCACAGAGTTTCCCGGCAATCTCCCGGTGAAATTTCGTCTTCTCCTCCGGATCCTCCATATTGAACTGTCCTTCCAGGATCCTGATCTCGAAAAAGAAGCTGTTCTCCGCCTGACGGATGCGCTCCTCAAAAGCCTCCCGTCCCAGAGCCTTCATAAATTCATCCGGGTCCTTGTAAGGCTGCATATTAATCACTCTGCCGGTAAGCCCGGCATTCCGCAGAATTCCAATTGCACGAAGGGCCGCTTTCACACCGGCTCCGTCACTGTCATAAGCCAGCAGCACAGTCTCCGTATAGCGGCGAAGCAGCGCTGCCTGTTCCTCGGTGAAAGCCGTTCCCAGCGAGGCCACCGCCTGCGTAAAGCCGGCCTGATGCATGGCAATCACATCCATATAGCCTTCGCAGAGAATAATGTTGGAGCTTCTGGCCCTTCTCGCGTAATTCAGACCATACAGATTCCTCCTCTTGTCAAAGACCGGCGTCTCCGGAGAATTCAGATATTTCGGTTCCCCGTCCCCCATCACTCTTCCGCCGAACCCGATGACACGGCTGTGAATATCCTGAATGGGATACATTACTCTGTTCCAGAACTGACTCATCAGCCCGTATTTCTCCGAATTGCCGGCCAGCCCGGCCCCCTGAATTTCTTCGTCCGCAAATCCCTTTCCCCGCAGATACTGAACCAGCCCGGCGCCGTTTTTCCCGGCAAATCCGAGACCAAATTTATGCATGGTCTCCTCCGACAGCTCCCTCTTCCTCAGATATCTGCGTCCGATTTCCCCGGCAGGGGTGCGAAGCTGATAATAGAAAAATTTCGCCGCCTCTTTATTCACTGCCAGAAGTCTGGCTCTCCGGTTCTCCTGCCTCCGGGCATCCTCCGACTCCTCCGGCTCCGGAAGCTGAATGCCCGCCCGGTCTGCCAGTGCCCGGATGGCCTCCGGAAAGGTATAATTCTCGTAATTCATCATAAAGGTATAGACATTTCCCCCGGCGCCGCAGCCGAAGCAATGATATACCTGTCTGTCTCCGTTGACAGAAAACGAAGGGGACTTCTCATTGTGAAAAGGGCACAGCCCCCAGTGACGGCCCCCCTTTTTCTGCAGCTTCACATACCCAGAAATCACCTCTACAATATCGTTTCTCAGTCTTATTTCTTCTACAAGCTCTTCCGGATAGTACATTCACTCCTCCACACAGATTCCGGTCTACCCCTCTTACAGTGACCAGGATTTCGGTATGTATATTTCATTATAAGTCGCTATCGCAAACCGGTCTGTCATAGCCCCCACATAATCGCAGACCACCTGTTCTCTGGCCTCTCCCTCGGACAGCAGGTTCAGGAATTCTTCCGGCAGACTGTCAATATGCTTCATAAAATGCTCATACAAAGTCTCCATCAGCTTCTCTGCCTTGCCCTCCTCGCTTTTTGCCAGGGGGTTATGGTATACATTCACAGACATGAAATTCCGCATCTGCATCATGGCCTTTTCCACCGGTTCCGACATGATAACATCGTTTTTACCCATACTGGTTGTCACAATATCATGGATAAAGTGATCGAGGCGGTCTCCGGGAGAACTGCCGATGACTTCGCGGATTTCCGCCGGCACATCGCTTTCTTTCAGAATCCCGGCCCGGACCGCATCATCCATATCATGATGAATATAGGCGATTTTGTCTGACAGTCGTACTACCTTTCCCTCCAGTGTATGCGGCTTTCCGATGGTCTGGTGATTCAGAATGCCATCCCGCACCTCACAGGTCAGATTCAGTCCCCTTCCGTCCTTCTCCAGTCTCTCCACAGTCCGCACACTCTGCAGATTGTGCTCAAATCCCAGAGGACATATCTTATTCAGCGCCCGCTCACCTGCATGCCCGAAAGGCGTATGTCCCAGATCATGGCCCAGGGCAATCGCCTCCACCAGTTCCTCGTTGAGTCTCAGCGCCTTTGCAATGGTACGTGCGTTCTGGGAAACCTCCAGGGTATGGGTCAGCCTGGTCCGATAGTGGTCCCCTTCCGGCGTCAGGAACACCTGTGTCTTGTCCTTCAGCCTCCTGAAAGCCTTGCAGTGAATGATTCTGTCCCTGTCACGCTGAAATACAGGCCGGATATCGCATTGCTTCTCAAATCTCTGCCTGCCTTTGGACTCGGCGCTGTGGGACGCATAGATACTCAGATAATTTCTTTCCCATTGTTCCAGGTTTTCTCTGATTGTCATATCTGCTCCCGTCTGCGCTGGCTGCGCATATAAACTTTGCTTACGAAAAAAATCCTCCTGTTTTTAATATTCTGCGTCTGTCGTCATATTCCTTTTTTTCTGAAAATTTTTGCTCCTCTTTTTTATTATTATTCAGGCTTCCGTAAAATTGATACTCTCTTTTCCGGTTCTACCGGCAAATGTCATAAATAAATTCTGCATTCTTATCCATGGCGGCTCTGGCGGCTTTCACCGGCGACATTTGAAATACATGCCACATTCCTGAGTATATGTCAGCTTTTACAGCCACGTTGGCATCTACAAAAGCCTGGTGCAGCCGCACAGAATCACTGAGCAGAATTTCATTTTCCCCCACCTGAATATAGACAGGAGGAAAACCTGCAAACTCCCCGAAAAGCGGAGAAATCATGGGATTGCGCAGGTCCTGTCCCTCTGCGTAGGCCTTCACCATTCTGTCAATATATTCCCGGTTCAGCACCGGGTCCACATCGGCTTTTGTCTGGAACGATTTGCCGGAAGAAGTCAGATCCGCCCAGGGGGACATCAGCACAATTCCCCTGGGAAGCAGTCTTTCCTCCTGCTTCAGCTTCAGAGTCAGAGCCAGAGCCAGATTGCCGCCGGCAGAATCCCCTGTCAGAATCACATCCCTTGCGCCATACCCCAGAAGCATCAGATAGTCCCAGGCTTTCATGGCGTCCTCCACCGCAGCCGGATAAGGATTCTCCGGCGCCAGTCGATAGTCAAAGCACAGCACATCCATGGAAGTGGACTCTGCAAGTTTGGAGGTCAGGGTCCTGGCGTACAGACTGCTGCCCGTGGAATATCCTCCCCCGTGACAATGCAGCAAAACATATTTTTTCATGTGAGCGCGGTTGACGCTGACCCATTCCCCGTACATGCCGTTAATGTCCACTTCCCGGTATTTAATATCCCTGGTATTGCTCAAAATAGCTCCGATATGGTCCTGGGACTGTCTGTGCTTCTCTATGTCCGTGCTTTCCACCAATCCGTGGACACGTTTCACCAGGTTCATCAGATTCTGGTTTTTCTTATCCGGCACACCTGTCTCGGCTTTTTCCATTTCCACTTTTTCTGTTTCATTTTTGCCGGTCTGCGCCTTTTCCGCATCCCGTTCCTTCAGTTCTCTCATCGGTAACCGTCTCATTCTCCTGCCCATCTGCGCGCTGCGGCGCGCACTCAAATCAATCGCTGAATACACCTTTTTATTCAGCCTCATATCAAATCAGAAATGCAGCCTTCTGCGCACCTCATTTCTCAGCCTTCTCCGTGAAAGCATCGTAATCAATGCCATGTCCAGAATCACACAGACTGTCAGCACCACGGCAGACCAGCGCAGCGCAATTTTCTCCGCCAGATAATAGCCTATCATAAGCTCCAGTCCCACACACAGCAGTCCCACGGCGGTGAACAGATACAGTGCCACAGTCAGAAAGGATCTGGGCAGCATACGTATACACAGCGTCAACGCTTCCGTCACCGCCGTCACCAGAACGGCAATGGGAAGCCCCAGCCCCCAAAACCATCTGCTGCTGCCGGTGAGAAATGTCAGCATATACAGATAGATGACAGCTGCAGCACCGTCGAGCAGCAATGCAAGATACGCGGAAAGCTTCGTATAGATTACAACGGGAATCATGAGCACCCACAGAAGCACACAGGCACCTATCACTGCCAGGGACCAGGCCGAATCCGCAAATACAAGAAAGTTGAGAATCCCACAGGTAATGGCTGAAGCCAATATGACTGTGGAAAGCAGGACTCCGAAATCCTTTCTCTTCACGGTCTCTACCTGTCCCTTTTCTTCCGGAAAAGGTGTCCGCGCTTCCCCGGTATTGTGTCCGGCCATTTTCTGCCACACCTGGCTGTTCAGCTCTTTTGGGTTCAACACCGGCGTGTTGCACAGAGGACACTCTCTCGAAGACGCGTCCAGCTCCACACCGCAATTAACACAATATGACATATTTTTCCTCCTAATTGAAATCGCTGCCCGATAGCACTAAAGGGTAAAGTCGCTTTTCAAAAACACTTGACATTTTTCAGCTGGACTAATACAGTTCCGCATCTGCCTGGCTGCGGTTGCTCTCAATCTTGACATGAATCCCGTCACGCACCAGTTTTCGGAAGAAATGCCGCTCCACATCCGCCTCTATGATGCTGCTGGTAAAATTCACTGTCAGTATATCCCCGAAACTGATTATGGCACAGTTTGTCCTGCGGGAAAAAGGCTGTCCCATATAAATATCAAATCTCTCGATGTAGGGTTCCATCCCCCTGGGCACTTTCATGGCCCCCATATTGGTCAGACCTGCCGAAGAGTTCCGGTCCTGTACCTTTGTGTAAAAAAGTCTCACCACAAAATCCTTGATGAACAGCGGCACAACCCGGATAAAAGGATTGCGCTGTGTGGCCGCATTGGTGGTAATATCTCCCCGCAGCAGCTTTTCGTTGAGATGATAGCGCATGTAATTATGAACCTGCAGCACAATCTCTTCAAAACTGTATTCCCCAAGTCTGGGGTCAACTCCCGGATAAATCATGGTAATAAAGTTCCGCAGCGTGACAGACGGGAAAAAACGCCGCAGATTTACGGGCATGGCAATTTTCACCGGCCGCAGATGCACCCGTCTGTCTTCCTGCTGCTTGGTCAGCAGCGCATGCAGAAGCACCGCATTCAGATATTCTGTGATGGTGGCATTGTAACGCTTCGCAGCCGCCATCACCTCCGAGACAGACATAATGCCGTCTATAATATTCAGTGTATAGAATTCTTCCGCCGTTCCCCGCACACGGTAGGCTTTTTCTTCCAGTCTGGGCGGGCATACCTTCGCGTTGGCATAGCGCATATAGGCGTCTTCCAGCTCTTCTTCCTCCGGCGTATCCGCAATGTTCAGCACAAATCCTCCATTTTGAATCTCTTCATGGCCCAGCATCCTCAGATATGTGGCTGTCAGAGTCAGCAGCACACACATGCCTCCGGTACCGTCCCCCAGACTGTGATGGGCTTCCAGTGCAATTCTGTTCCGGAAATAGTATACCCGCACCAGGTATCGATTGTTGGCCTTAAAGTACATAGGCTGACAGGGATTTTTCACGTCCTCCTGCACAAAGGGCCCCGGACGGTCATTCGGCTCCAGATAGCGCCAGAACAATCCCTTGCGGATGGCCGCCTTATACGTGGGAAACCTGGGCAATGTTCTGTCAAGAGCCAGCTGAAGGATCTCCGGTCTGATTTCTTCCTTCAACACCACCGACAATCTGTATACGGAAGAAAAATCCCTTCTCTGGAGAGTGGGATACACAATGGCGGACAGGTCCAGCTGATACCAGTCCCTGCGCTGCGCTTTCTTTTTCTTTTCCGCAGAACTGCCCTTTCCTGCGCTCCGGCTTTTATCCGTTCTTTCATTCGCCATGCGTTTCTCCTCTCCCCCGGCTGTCAGTACCATCGCTATAGAGAAAAAAAGAGTGCTAAGTAAATTACTTAACACTCTCCTGTTATATGCAGGAAAAGAGACTTGAACTCTCATGGTATTGCTACCACACGGACCTGAACCGTGCGCGTCTGCCAATTCCGCCATTCCTGCGAACAAAACATATCATATACCATTCTCCGACAAAAGTCAAGAACAAATTTAAAATTTTTTCAACTGCCGGATAACAGCATATGTGCTACATACGGAATGGAAGCAAGGGGGCTCGAACCCCTGGCCTTTCGCGTGTGAGGCGAACGCTCATCCCGGCTGAGCTATGCTTCCATGTCCTCTATTGTAACACGGTCAGCGAAAAATGCAAGAGGATATTGCAAAAAAATTTAAAAAATGTCAAAGCATGCCTTCCGGATTCTCATCCAAATATAAATTTTTCCAGCTGCCTGCATACTTCCTTTACATCAATGGGCTTCGCCACATGGGCATTCATACCGGAATCCAGACATTTCTTCACATCCTCCGAAAAGGCGTCCGCCGTCATGGCGATAATGGGAAGATTACTGTCTTCCCTCTCCAGAGCCCGGATGGCTCTGGTGGCCTCATAACCGTTCATCACCGGCATTCTCACATCCATCAGAACTGCCTCATAATAATACAGAGGAGATTCCCGGAATTTGTCCAGACAAATCTGTCCGTTTTCCGCCCAGTCCAGCTCCAGTCCGACGGCTGAGAGAAGCTCATTGGCAATCTCCCAGTTAATATCATTGTCCTCTGCCAGCAGAATCCGTTTTCCGCCCAGCTTCACGCCTTCCATTCTGCCGGAAGCGGCATTGAGTTCGCCGAGATCCTGCGCAACATAAGGCTGCAGACCATAATACAGGGTGGACTTAAAAAGCGGCTTCCCGATAAATCCCGTCACGCCTGCCGCCCTGGCTTCATCCTCGATATCGCTCCAGTCATAGGCAGATATCAGCAGAATCGGTATATCATCTCCGTACAGCCTCCGGATCTCTCTGGCAGCCGTAATGCCATCCATCCCCGGCAGCTTCCAGTCTAACATAATCACACGATAATCGTCATGATTCCGGTGCTTCTCGTCTACCTTTCTGATTGCCTCTTCCGCATTCAGACACCAGTCCGGTATCACCCCGATGGCTTTCAGAGCGGCCACCGCACTTGCGCACAGCTGCTCGTCGTCATCCACCACCAGCATATTCCAGTTGGGCAGAACCATGTCTGCTTCCTGTACCCTGGCTTTCAGCAGATCCAAAATCACATGAAATTCACTGCCCCTGCCCAGTTCACTCTCCACTTCAATGGAGCCGTCCATGGCATCCACAATATACTTTGTGATGGCCATTCCCAGCCCCGTGCCTTCCGTCTTCTGAACCCGCGCGGTATCTTCTCTGCTGAAAGAATCAAATATTTTCGTCATGTATTCCTTTGACATTCCGATACCTGTGTCCTTGACATACAGATGCGTACGGATATAATCCTCTCCCCGGGGAGACTCCTCTTCAAACAGAGACACATTGATAGCCCCTTCTTCCGGCGTAAACTTTACCGCATTCCCCAGCAGGTTAATCATGACCTGATTCAGCCGGACATTGTCACAGCATACATTTTCCACTGAAATATCATGTATAAAGATATTAAAATGCTGACGTTTCGCCTTTACCTGCGGCTGCACAATATTCACAATATTGTCCATCACTTCGCGCAGGGAAACCTGATCAATATTCAGTGTCATCTTGCCGCTCTCAATTTTGGACATGTCCAGAACATCATTAATCAATCCCAGTAAATGTTTACTGGAAAGCGCAATCTTCTTCAGGCAGTTCTGCACCTGCTCCATATTATTCATATTGGCAATGGCAATGGTGGTCATACCCACAATGGCATTCATGGGTGTGCGAATGTCATGGCTCATATTGGAAAGGAACTCGCTTTTCGCCCTGTTGGCATGCTCGGCCTCTCCCTGGGCTTTTTCTGCCACACGCCGGGCTTCCTCTGCCGCTCTCCGCTCCTGATTCGCGGTCTCGCTGGCTTCTTTCAGCTCCTGCATCTGCGCTTTGGCCATTTTAAAGCTCTGTCCGAATATCAACAGCAATGCCACCACCATAATGCCGCACGCAATATAAACCATATGCGTCCAGTCGCGCCCCATATCCGTAATTACCGCATCCAGATAATCAAAAGGCAGCCTGGTGACCAGATACCATTCGCTGTAAGGAAGCCTGATGCAATACAGATGATACTTTGAATAAGGCCCCCTCAATACAACCGAATAATTCTCCCCGGCCTCTATTGCCGTCTTCATCTCCTGTATATGATACTCCGCGGTTTCTATGTTCTGCTCTCCGAATGTCTCATACATCCTGTCATAAAAAATCTGAGTCGCAAAGCTTCCTCCCCGGAGAACATAGCTTCCGTCGTTGCGGATAACATAAGAATCCACCAGTGTGTCCTTCTCGTCCAGGAAAAGACTTTCGCTCATATACTCCGTGGAAAACCCGCCCACCAGCGAAATGCTTTCACTCCCGTCTTCCATGGGCACAGAATAAGGAATCCCCATGAGAACAACGCCGTTTCCTGCCGTGTCCCTTGCCACGGCAATTTTCTCCTGGCCTTTTTTCAGACTGTTCAGAAAAGGCTGCGGATCCAGTACCTCTACCTTCTCGCCATAAATCATTTCAAATTCACCGTCCCCGGAATAAAACGCCAGATATGTAAATCCTCTGGCCTGCGCACTGTATTCCAGAGTGTCCAGAAATGCCTCCCTGTCATCGTCTTTTGGCATTATTGTATCTGCTATTGCATTTATCTGGGAAAGTCTCAGGCTGATGACCGTTTCATAATGCAGAACGATCTGCTCGTTCATACTGTTCATATACATCCTGCCGACTTCCTCGATGGTCTTCGTACTTCTTTTATTCATATATGCAGACAATAATGTAAATAATCCAATGATAAGAATACAGACGCCGGCCAGACTGATTACTAAAAAACGAATTGATTTATCTGCCTTTTGCTTTTTTTCATTCTCCAAGTTCCTCCTGATGTCCAGACCAATCCAAAAACCTAATTGCATTATAACAGCCTTTTCCCGAAACGGCAAGCCACTCTTTTGTCTCGTTCAACGTACCCCCTCAGTCCTCATGAAACGGCTGCCATACAGCATCATTCACAAGTTCATCATCCCCTGCTCCGCCTGTACATCTGCTGATAATTCCTGGGAGAAAGTCCAAAATGCTTTTTAAATATTTTTGAAAAATGATAGATATCCGGATAGCCCACGGACAGTCCGGCTGTAGCAGGTGACTCACCATAGACCGTGAGCAGTTCCGCCGCACGCTCCAGCCGCAGATTAATCAGATATTTCTGCGGTGACACCCCCATCTGTCTGCTGAAAAGCTCTGAAAAATAGCTGCGGTTCAGTCCAAGGCTTTCCGCAATCTGCCGTACTGTGATGTCATTGATATATTCCGCATTCATATAGCTGAGCGCCTTCTCCACATAGTCTGCGGAAGTTCCCCCTTCCTCCAGCAGAATGCTGAACAGCTCCCAGATTTTGGCGCAGAGAAACGCGCTTCTGCCATTCTCCAGCTTTCCGCATCGGAGCATGTCCTCAAAGAGGCTTCCCGCTTCCGGGCAATGTATAATCGCGTTCTTCAGCGGCGGCGGAACATCTTCCTCTGTGGTAAAACCTATCCATATATATCTCCAGGGATTTTTCACATCCGCCTCATAGTAGGTCTCCTCATAAGGAGGTATCACAAAAATATCTCCCGGCTTTACTGCCCGGCTGACCCCATCCCGCACAAATGTGCCAAATCCATACACCACATAGTGCAGCAGCCAGTGGGTGCGCACACTGGGTCCGAAAAAGTGACCCGGGTTACAGCTCTCACTGCCGAACTGAACCGGGTTATATCCCTTATAGTGCTGATCTATCACAATCTCCATCCTGATCATACTGTGTTCTCTCCCGCAACAGCTTTCCGTTCATCCGGCTTTTAAGTCCGGCCTTTCCTTTCTGACATAATAACAAATTCTCATAACAAAAATCAATTCTTTTTTACATTCTTTCTGCTACAATCATTATATGTAATGTTTCCATTCCTTACATAAGTCAAAAACAACAGGACGACAAGGAGGTTTATATGAAAATCACATTTATGGGCGCCGGCAGTACGGTTTTCGCCCGCAATGTCATCGGAGACTGTATGTGTTCGGACGCGCTGAAGGACAGTACCTTTGCTCTGTACGATATCAACGGAGAACGCCTCAAAGAAAGTCAGACCATTCTGGAGGCCATGCGCAAAACCAAAGGCGGACACGGAAAAATCGAATGCTATCTGGGTGTGGAGCAGCGCAGAGAAGCGCTCCGGGGCGCCTCTTTCGTCGTCAACGCCATCCAGGTAGGGCTCTATGACCCCTGCACAATCACAGACTTTGAGATTCCCAAAAAATTCGGTCTCAGACAGACTATCGGCGACACCCTCGGTATCGGCGGCATCATGCGGGCACTCCGCACCATTCCCGTAATGGAAGAATTTGCCCGGGATATGGCTGACGTCTGCCCTGATGCGCTCTTTCTGAACTACACGAATCCCATGGCCATGCTCACCGGATACATGCTGCGTTACACCCCTGTCAAAACCGTAGGGCTCTGCCACAGCGTACAGGTCTGTTCCGAGGGCCTGCTGAAAGAACTGGACATGGCAGATAAGCTGGAAGGCCGCCGGGAACTCATTGCCGGAATCAATCATATGGCCTGGCTCCTGGAGCTCAAAGACAGGGACAATAATGACCTGTATCCGGAAATCAAAAAACGTGCTGCCGCCAAAATGGCTGACCCGGACTTCAAAGATAAAGTCCGTCTCGACTACATTAATCATTTCGGCTATTATTGTACGGAATCCAGCGAGCACAACGCAGAATACAATACCTTCTATATTAAAAGCAAGTATCCGGAACTGATTGAACGTTACAATATTCCTCTGGACGAATATCCCCGCCGCTGTGTCGACCAGATTGAATCCTGGAAAAAGGAATACGCCGGGCTTCTGGAAAATGGAGTCAAAGACCATGAACGCTCCAGAGAATACGCTTCTCATATCATGGAGTCCATCGTTACCGGCACCCCTTACCAGATCGGCGGAAATGTCCTGAACACCGATCACCTGATCTCCAACCTGCCGGAAGAAGCCTGTGTGGAAGTTCCCTGTCTGGTCAATGGTCACGGAGTCCATCCCTGCCATGTAGGTCCTCTGCCCGTGCAGTGTGCCGCCATGAACATGACCAATATCAATGTGCAGCTGCTGACCATCGAGGCGGCTCATACACATAAGCTTGAACACATTTATCAGGCGGCCATGCTGGATCCGCATACTGCAGGCGAGCTGGACATTGACAGCATCCGGAAAATGGTAGACGAGCTGATTGCCGCACACGGCGATTACCTCCCCAGGTATCACTGATACCGTTCAGAGACCTGTCATAATGAGGAAAGGGACTGTCGCATTGAATTCTGTGCGGCAGCCCTTCCTCTCATAAATAAGTCAATTATTTTTCTGTTGACATGGGAAACAGAAAGTGCTATTATATTTTTTGCAGTGAGCAACTGTAAGCGGAAGTGTCGGAACTGGCAGACGAGCAAGACTAAGGATCTTGTGGCAGCAATGCCGTGTGGGTTCAAGTCCCATCTTCCGCATCCAACCTTGGTAAATTCAGAGTTTACCAAGGTTTTTTCTTTCTAAAAATTTCTATTTGTTCCTTTTTTACTCGCAAGACCGATTTACAGTTTTCTGGACGTTTGACGAGCAAAGATAAGGAGCATTTCCATGAAAAAATTATCCCTTAAAAACTCAGACAACTTAACCGTGGATGAAGCGTTTGCGGACTTCAAAGGAAGTTGCCGGATTAAAAATCTGTCTTAATTCTGCATTTCATTTTAAATTCGGGAAATCGTCCGCACCGAATGGTGGGCGGTGTGAATTTTAAACCTTTAAAGTTTTAAAATATGCCATTCAGAAAATCTATTATCTTACCGTTTTAGTATGTATAATCACGTTGCCTTGTAAGAATGCTTTCCCAATCACGTTCCTCTCTCAACACCCTTAAGACATGGATTCCTTTTTCGGATTCTATGATAATGTAAAAAATAATAGACGGCGGAAATGGGTTCTTGTAAATAGAATATCCACGATAACATAGATATGTCTTTCCGAAAATACCGCCTAATATTTCAATTTTATCCAAACGCTCCTTTATCTCTTCCTGAAAGCGGTCAGCCCTCGCTATCCCAAACTGCGCTTCTATATAATCTGCTATTTCGGTTATATCATAAACAGCTTCCCAAGTTACGATAACTTTATACTTCTGCATTTCTCCGCCTGTTCCTTAATTCAGTAATTTTAACAAAAGCTTCTGTTAAAGGCAATTCTCTTCCGGCTTCCACATCGTCAATGCCTCGGTCAAGCATTTTAAGCATTTTTTCGTAATTGATTGTTTCGTTCACTTTTTCATCTTGTAATGCATATGCCATAAACTCACCTGCTTTCTTCTTGCCATTGATACTTCTTAATTTAAGATACCATAGTCCCATCTATGAATCAAGTTTTTTCTCATTTCTATTCTGCCAAAAACAGTATTTTTTATCCATGTGCAAAATTTTAAAAAGTCCTTTACTTTTCTCGCAAGATTAGAGAGTATGTTGATTCGTCATAATGATTTTTCATTCGATATGCAAAATCAAATGCAATGACTCCCAATCCCCAAGAGTGCTCATTTAACAGTTCTTCCCACAGGATAAAAACATTTTCAATGCTTTTATCCTATATTTGACTGAATAATCTGGATGATAATTTTCGCACATCCCCGGTAATATTATGTTTTTCGCAGGGAGTGTTTTCTTCCAGCTCTTTGATTTTTCTAATCGCTTCCTTGACAATTTTATTCATTTGATGCTCCTGTCACAGTTCTTTTGCATAGTTGCCTGTAATCCTTTAATCCTATTGTATTCTGCCTTTAAATCTTCGACTCCTAAGTTAATAAATACCTTACGAGTATTTATACTATTCGCAATTTCGCTTTGGTTATCGTATATCTCCCAATACTCGCCTTTGGTTACTACTTGACCAGGGTTTTCACTGTCATAATAGCCATTCATGAGGCAGAGGTTAAGTCCTTCATTATTAAATTGGGCGAAACGTTTGCCGTTTGTAGCACTTACTTTCATATCAAATACTTTCTCATAAAATGAGACAGATTTATCAAATTCTTTAACAATCAAATAAATTGAACCATATCGCATTGCTGTTCCTCCGTTATTTAAATTTATATTTATTTGTATAAACCGCATCATAAGGTTTTTGATGTCTATCCAAAAGTGCAATAGCAGGCTTTAATGGTTCGTGGTTTTTAAATTGATCATCTCTTATCAGATTCCAACAGAGGCTAAATATCCCTTTGGGATAAATTCAAAGTATAGTATAACATAAACCAGCTGCCCCGTATACAAAAAGGGTAAAGAAATCCATTGCCTAAATCCCAAAAGAATGGTATCAGGTAAATAGTGAAGTGTTATGTGATTTTGTTTCCCTTATTCCTTTTCCACAGGACGTAGTTCAACTTTTATCAAAGTACTTGCAATCTGCACCAGAACTGGTTTAAAATAAGAATCAGCACGGGAAATCCGAGTGGATTTGATTGTGTAGTGTGTCAGCCTTACACAGATAATATATCAGGAAAATATGAAGAGCGAAAGCCCCAAAGGGTTTCATAACCTCATCGGTACTTTTTGCAGAAAGGTGGACTATAATCATGAAAAACTATACACAGGTTTATGTAAAAAACAGTATCGAAGCAGCAGAATTTTATTGTAAAGCTTTTGGTGCTGAAATAACGAGAGAGTTTAAGAATGAAACGGACACGGCTTATGAGCATTGTGAACTGTCTGTAAATGGAGAGGGGTTTTTGGCGTTAGCAGAAGCTTCAAATCCCTGTGATATTGATGTAGTCCACAAGAACAAATGGGAAACTATGACATTTAATGTATTTGAGATGGGTAGTGAAGAATCCGTTTACAATGCATTTTACGTTTTAAGTGACGGCGGGGTAATCCTTGAGCCAATCCATGAACTCCCCTGGAGTAAATGCTGTGCAACCATTATTGATAAATATGGTGTTTGCTGGTGGATTTCAATCTGACAACCTGGAAGTTGATGGGAGGAGATAACAGTGAATAAAGCTGTTTTCTGGGATTTTGACGGAACCCTGGTACATTCTAATGAATCATTTCTGTGTTCGTTAAGTAATTCTTTACTTAAATATAACTATATAGTCGAACGACATGTAATCAGGGATTTTTTAACAAGTGTATGTACATGGAATATGCCTCAAAGAGATTATGCAGATATGATTAGAGAAGATTGGTGGAACGAACTTCTTGATAAAATCACCTTGTTCTGTAATAAATATGGCATTGAAAAAGAAGACAGTGTATTGATATGCAAAGGATTTAAAGAAAATGTCATTCATTATGAGTATAAGCTGTATGATGATGCTGAAAAGGCACTGTCTTCTTGTAAGTTGAAGGGTTATAATAACTACCTTCTTACTAACAATTTTCCAGAAATAGTTCAAGTTGTTGAAAGATATGGATTGGACAAATATTTCTGTGATTACTTTGTTTCAACTAATATAGGCTATGAAAAACCCAGGATTGAAATATTCAATTATGCGCTTAGAGCGGCAAACCATCCAGATGTATGTTATATGGTTGGGGATAATCCGATTGCTGATATTAATGGGGCACAAAAAGCAGGAATAAAAACAATATTGGTTCATAATAAGTCAAACAGTATTTTCTCAGATTTTTGTTGTGAAGAGTTGTTGGATATAACAAAAATTATTTTAGATTAGCAATACAAATTCTTTCGATTAGAACCGATGATCTTTGCATAAGCAAAAATTGCAGAAACCCAAAAGGCGGCAGGGAGAAATCTCTGCCGCAGATTTTTTGAAAAGGGTCTTGTTTATGACGCAGCGTAATGATGTATACTATATTCCAGGAGGCAGGCAATTATGGCAAAACACAGAAGTATCCCGCCCGGGTTTATGACCGTTGGGGAGGCTGCAAAGAAAACAGGCGTTACTGTCCGCACATTGCAATACTATGACAGGGAAGGTTTGTTATCCCCCTCGGCAGAAAGTGAAGGGGGACGCAGGCTTTATACAGATAAAGACCTGGTGATGCTTCATCAGATTATATCTCTGAAATCCTTAGGGTTTTCTCTGGATGATATAAAGCATCGCTTAACATCTTTAGAAACACCCACTGATGTGGCAGCCGCCCTTACCGAACAGGCAGACGGCATACGGGAGAAAATAGAACAGCTGACCGCTTCTTTGACAGCGATTGAACAGTTAAAGGAAGAGGTGTTGCAAATGCAGACAGTTAATTTCAGGAAGTATGCAGATATTATTGTGAATCTGCATATGAAAAACGACTCTTACTATCTCATCAAGCGTTTTGATGACGATACGCTGGATCATATCCGCAATCGGTTCGATAAGGAGAGCGGTTTGGATTTTATGGATAGATTCAACCGTCTGAGTGATAAACTGATAGAACTCCAAAAGGCAGGCGTGTCCCCTGAAAGCGAGGAATGCCAACGAGTCGTAAAAGAGTATTGGGAATTGATTACGGAATTTACTGGCGGTGATATGAGCATGCTTCCGAAATTGATGGAGGTGGGCCATATTGATACCGCTGCAAATGCCTGGGAAGAAAGACAAAAAATGGTAAACGCCTATTTAGAGCCGGCTTTGCAGGTCTACTTTTCAAGACTGGGAGAAAATCCCTTTGCGGCCGGCTAAGGAATGTCGACAGCTCATTTAAAACAGCATCTGCCCCGTCCAGTACCCCAGAGGATTTACGGACGCATTGCTTTCGCGGCCGAAAATTCTCTGCCCACGTCCGGGTTCTGAGCGAGGCAGATGCGGACCTAAAATCAGGAGGTGGAAGGATGAATCGTGCCATACAGGTTCGCCGATTAAAGAAAAGCTATGGCAGCAATATTGTCCTCAATGGACTTGATTTGGAAATTGAAAAGGGAGAAACTTTCGCTCTCCTGGGCGTAAACGGCGCGGGAAAAACCACAGCCCTTGAATGTATGGAAGGCTTGCGAAAATATGACAGCGGCACAATCACGGTAAACGGGAAAATGGGGATTCAGCTGCAGTCATCCTCTTTACCTGCCCATATCAAGCCCATGGAGGCTATCAGATTATTTGCAAAATGGAACAGGACAGAGATTGATGACACTCTGCTTCACGCTCTTGGCATTCAGGAAATCACGAAGAAACAGTACCATCAACTGTCCACAGGCCAAAAAAGGCGATTGCATCTCGCCCTTGCCCTTATCGGTAATCCGGATATTATTTTTCTGGATGAACCCACTGCGGGGCTTGACGTCTCTGGCAGGGTTTCCCTGCACGAACAGATTCGGAAACTCAAGTCACAGGGAAAAACGATCGTTCTGGCAAGTCACGATATGGCAGAAGTGGAAACCCTATGTGACCGCATTGCCATTTTGAATCATGGGAATATTGCCTTCTGCGGCACAGCAACGGAACTGACTGATACAATTGGGGAAAAGTATTTTATCCATATCAAAACGAGGCAGGGAATGCACACTTTTGAGACAGATACGATTGAAGATACTTTGATTTCCCTGCTTCAGGACTTCAGGCAAAAAGAAATTCGTATACTGGATATGAAAGTTGACCGCGGTACACTGGAACAGCATTTTATGGAAATGGCAGGGAGGGAGACGGAATGAACAGTTTTTTATATGGTGTGGCGTTACAGTGGAAACTGGATATACGAAGCAAGTCCCTCTTAGTCACCTGCTATATCGTTCCGCTGATTTTCTTTCTTCTTATGGGCGGTATTTTCACTTCCGTTATGCCCGAAATGGGAAGTACGCTGATACAGTCCATGATTGTAATGAGTGTCTCAATGGGGGCCTTTATCGGATTGCCGCCGTCGTTGATTGAAACTTACGGAAGCGACATCAAAAAGGTTTATAAAGCAAACGGCGTCCCTGTCTGTTCAGGACTTGTTACCATGTTCCTTTCGGCCTTTGTTCATCTGATGATTACCTGTGTCGTGATCATGCTGCTTGCCCCTGTTCTGTTTGAAGCGGCTCTGCCCACACAGCTTCCGCTTTTCTTTCCTGCGCTTGCCATATACATTACCTCGTCGTTAGGCATTGGAAGCGTTTTAGGGCTGACGGTAAAAAATCAGGCGAAACTGACCATGATCGCACAATTGGTGTTCCTGCCCTCCATCATGCTTTCAGGGATTATGTTCCCTGCCGGCCTGCTGCCCGATTTTCTGGAAACCGCAGGGCGTATTTTCCCTGCTTCCCGGGGATACCGGTTGCTGTTGGATCATGGATTCTGCCTTGAAAATCTATGGTATCTCATCGTTGTATTCATTACGGCGGTCATTGTATGCGGAATCGTTTTGAAAAAGCAAAAAGCAAAATAGACTACATTAACTGATTTCCCGGACTGTCTTTCTCACCTTCAGAATCATGGATGGCGCCACAGAAAGCTCGTCCACACCCATGCGCACAAATTCTTCCGTCAGCTCTGTATCTGCTCCCAGTTCGCCGCAGATACCCACCCGAATACCATGTTTATGGGCATTTTCCACCACCATACGAATCATTCTCAGAATCGCTTTGTGATGGGGGTCATAGTAATCCGCCAGCCTTTCATTCTGTCTGTCTATGGCCAGTGTGTACTGGGTCAGGTCATTGGTCCCGATGCTGAAAAAGTCCACCAGCTCCGCCAGCTCATCACTTACCATAACGGCCGCCGGCGTCTCAATCATGATTCCCTGCTCCGGACATTGGCAGGGATACCCCTCCGCCTCCAGTTCCGCCTGTACTTCCTCCGCAATTCTGAGAATCTGACGCACTTCTTCCTCCGATATAATCATGGGATACATCACTGACAGATTCCCGAATACTGACGCGCGGAACAACGCCCGCAGCTGTATCCGGAATATTTCCGGCTGTTTCAGACAGATCCGAACAGCACGGTAGCCCATTGCCGGATTTTCTTCTATTCCAATATTAAAGTAATCTGCCTGTTTATCCCCGCCAATATCCAGCGTGCGGATGATCACCTTTCTGCCTGCCATCCTTTGAACAACCCGCTTATATACCTGAAACTGCTCTTCCTCTGTGGGAAAGTCCCTTCTGCCCAGATACAGAAATTCACTGCGGAAAAGTCCTATGCCTTCCGCATCATTTTCCAGCGCATATGCCACGTCATCCTCACTTCCGATATTCGCATATACATCAATCTTCTTCCCACTTTTCGTTGCCGTTTTCCTGCCTTTCAGGCTTTCCAGCCGCTGAAGCTGTTCCTGCTCCTTTTTCATCCTCTTCTCCGTTTGAAGACGGAAATCCTCATCCGGTTCAAAAGTAACCGTTCCCTCGAACCCGTCCACCACCGCAATCATTCCCGTATGGATTTCCTCCAGATTCACCGGCACCTCCACCAGAGCCGGAATATTCATCATTCTGGCCAGTATGGCAGTATGCGACCCGACCGAACCCTGTATTGTGGCGAAAGCCAGAATTTTACTTCTGTCCAGGGAAACCATTTCCGAGGGACTCAGGTCATCTGCCACGATTACAGAAGGCTCCTCAGGGAAAAAATCTGTCTCTCTGCCGCCGTCCAGCAGGTCGGCCAGGCGTTCGGAAATATCCCTGACATCCGCTGCTCTTGCCCGCATGTATTCATCTTCCATACCTGCGAATAATTCAGCAAAACGCTCCCCTGTTGCAGCCGCTGCTCTTGCCCCGCTCACCTTTTCCATCCGAATGTCATCGTAAATGGCTTCCAGATAGTCCGCATCCTCCAGCATCAGCTCATATGCTTCAAAAATGGCGGCACCTGATTCCCCTGCCTCTTCCAGCGCTCTGTCAGCCAGCGCCTGAAGCTGTACTTTTACCTGCTTTACCGCCGCCCTGACTCTGTCAATTTCAGCCTCCGTATCCGTGATTCTGACACAATGTATCTGTTCCTTCTTCCTGTCCGGCACGAAAATCGGTCCCAGCACAATTCCCCCGGAGACTGCTTTTCCCGAAAGCTGCATCATCTACCGGCACCTCCTTTGCAGATTCTTTCCTCAAGGTTCTCAATGATTGGGATACCCGTCATAAGGGCCCGCTATATAGTCCATTTCCCGGGTGGCGGGCTGCAGATATATCGCATAATAATGTCCCGACTCTGTCTCAACTATATACTCGCCCTGGGTCATTTGCCGGACAGACGCTGCCGCCTCCCCTTCCGCCAGAGCCGAACGCCCGAAGTACCACTCTGCCAGCTGCTCATCCGACATTTCATCCATTTGTTCCGGAACCTTCCGCTGGGTCACAGGGGAATACCATACTGTCCTGTCCGTAGCCAGATTCATGCTCTCAATACATTCCTCAAAGCCGGCGCTGCTTCCGTAAACGCGGCTGTAAAAAGTCCGTGACGCACGAATATCCTCCGGCTTCTGTCCAAACATAAAATCTCCGTAAGCTGATGTGCTGAAGCAGACAGTGTCAATCTTCGTGCCGCTCCATTCATAAAGCTCCGTCAGTGCCTGCTTCGCCCCCTGGACAAATCTCTCTGTCAGCGCACCCCCGTAAACAGTACCATTGTCCCACTCATCTACGGCAGGCAGCGTATAGGCAGTCTCCACATAAGTCAGATCCAGTGTGGGAAATACAGCATCCGACGCCTGATTTTCCTCCACATAGCGCACCATGTGCAGGCAGTTTGTATCATCAAACCTGTAATACTTTGTGGAAATGATTCCGTTTCCATCGTCGGTAGTACTCACAAGCAGCTTTTCTTTCCCGTCTACCCCTACATTGGGAATCATGTAAGCAGGTTCGAACCGGCTCTCCTCCTGATTCCACAGATAACAGTAGTAAGGTACATTTCTGCTCTGATTTCCTTCCTGTGCCCCCTGCAGACAGAAATCCTGATAACCGTCAAAATTCAAATCTGCCACCAGTATCCCACCGTCAGATACATGGGACAGCACCTGCCCTTTTGTCTCTGTCTGACCTACGGTATAGGAGGGCAAATCCTCCACTGTATACAGCTTTTTCGCATAGAGAGGCTCTTCCCCGAAAGCATAGGACCACATGAACCCGTTCCCGCTTTCTGCCTCATCTGCCATTCTGGTATACAGACATCTGACCTCTTCCAGCAGAATGGTCTGCAGCGTGTCTTCCTCTCTGTCATGCACCTGGTTCAGGGTAATCCGGTTAATCCGATATCCTTCTTCAGGAATCACTTCTCCTCCGACTTTCAGCAGGTATTCTTTCCCGTCATTTAAGTCAATGGGAACAAGAGCAGCTGTCTCCACATTTTTATCTGTATGCTCCGTTTCCTTCTGTCCGTCCTCCTGCTCAAATGACGTTTCTCCGTCTCTGTCTTCCATGCCGCTGTCCGCAGAGCTGTCCGTGTCCTGCTCCTGACCGCTTACCTTTCCCGTAAAGGTAATTGTCGAAATCATAATTGCCAGAATGGCTGTTATCGCCAGTGTGCCGGCATATCGCCGGGGCTGCTCAATCACCAGCATCAGGCGTTCCTTCACCTGCTTTTTCCTGCCGGACATGGCTGTGGACAGCTGAAATTCTCCAAAAAACACATCTCCCTGTGCGCTGAAATCCAGCAGTGTCCTGCCATAATTAATTCTTTCTTCTTCCCCCAGAACCTCCAGCGTTTTTTCATCGCAGGCCAGCTCACAGTCCTGCCTGGCCAGTCCCGCCGCAAGCCACACCAGGGGATTATACCAGTGGATGCAGACACAGACCGCCCGCACCAGAACCCACAGTTGATCCAGATGCCTGTAATGTGTATTTTCGTGGCACAGAATATATTTTAATTTCTTTTTCTCCTCCATGGCCCTGGGAGGAAGATAAATCGCCGCATGTATCAGGCCGAACATACAGGGTGTGGACACCACAGAAGAGGTATAGACAGGAAGTGCGCTTACCAGCTCTGTCCGACATTTTCTCCGGGAACGATACACTCTTCTTCGGTACGCGGTGTTGACAGTCAGAACAGTCACCGCACTCAGTATCACTCCTGCCAGCCAGATACCGGTCAGTATTCCCTTTCCCCTTCCCATTCCCATTCCGGCTTCTTCCTTCTCCCGGAACATTGCCCCGGACCCATTCGATTCCATTCCCCGAGTCTGCTCCTCCCCTTTCTGTGCCATAACAGATGTCCCCGTTCCCGGCTCATTGCTTTCCTTCTGCTGTACTTCTCCGCCGGCACTTTTCACTTCCACCGACGTATCTGTCTCTTCCGGAGACAGCAGCGCAGCAAAGCTTCCTTCTGCCTTCTCCATATCCACCAGATTCATCACACTGAAAGAGCTTTCCAGAAATGACACCGGTACCAGCAGCCGCAATGCCACCACCAGCCACAGGGCATATCGCACCCTCATGGCAAATCTGTTGCGAAACAGATAGCGGATGATCAGTACAAAAATAATCAGTACAGTCGAAGATATAATCCATTCACTCATGACATTCTTCCTCTGCTTTATCCAAAATCTGGCGAAGCTCCGAAAGTTCCTCGGGGCTCAGCCTTTTTCTCTCTACAAAGCCGCTTACCAGCATACTGATGCTTCCATGGTAAACTCTCTGCAGAAAGCTTTCCGTCTCCCTTTTGACTGCATCTTCCCGTTCAATCAGTGGGGTATAGGCTTTCATCTGTCCATTGTCCTCACAGAAGATCAGGCCCTTCTCTGTCATCCTTTTCAGCATGGTCAGGGTGGTACTGCGGCTCCATCCAATTCGCCCCCCCATGTCCGCAACAATGCGGCTTCCCACTTTCGGAGACTCCTCCCACAGGCTTTCCATGATATTCCATTCCGCTTCACTTAATATTTTCATTCAATTCTTCTCCCCTATGTATCTGTCCCCGTCTGTCTACATTGTAGACACATCATATCATATCCTGTCTGCTTTGTAAACCCCGGCTGCGGGGACCGGTAGGGACTCGGGGCCTGCAGGGACCTGCAAGGGGCCTTACGCCTGAGGCCGGGATTCCCGCAAGGACCAATAAAGGCCTTTTTCCTAAAGCAGTGGAACGGCGGACCAGAACACTTGGTCCATATCTGCCCCAAGCCAGCGTAACCTGCAAGAGCAGGCAACACCAGTGACGTTTTGTAAAGGACTTTTTAATCAAGTTCACAGAAAATTTACATTTCAGGACAAAAAATAAGGCCGGGAACCTGTTTTTAGATTCCCGGCCTACCGTTTTGTTTTATGCTGTCCGCTCTGCTTTCAATTTTTTTACAGCTGGAATTATACCTTGCTCTTTTTCTCCCGGCTCCTTTATCGGCTCGTTGGATTTCAACATTTATTTTAGCACCGGTACTGTCAGTAGCAAGAAACTGCAATCAGATTTTTATTGTGGCCGGCGGTTATTGTTCGATGATGAAGAATGTTCTCCAGCACTGACTTTCATAATATCATTATAGTTCTCACTCGGATATACATAATCATCCGGCTTTATTGTTGTTTCATAGGTATCTCGAACAAGATCATCTGCCAACTCATCCATCTGCTGTTCCACCAGTTCTACTGCTTCTTTATGAGGATTAACCGCCGCAGCCAAAGCCTCCATGCTGCCTGAAACTCTGCCAATTACCATTTTGCTCACCTCCCTCCATCATACATTGTCTTCCTGAATGTCCAGCACTTCTTTCATGGAAACCTCCAATTCATGCTGGTTATCATTCTTTATGATAAGAAGATCGTCCTTGATCTTCGGATCATGTCTTGCACCCTTGATAAGCATCGTAAACCCTACGACCAATAAGAATACCTGTAAGACAATCTCCATGCCCTCAACCTCTGTTCTTTTCCCGGCCATTTTGGCACAATCTTTACAAGACCTTGCTGCCGTTTGCCATCAGCTTAAACCGCACGCCTAAAAATTCCCCGGCATGACGGCACATCTGCATCCTTCCCAGGAAAATATCAAAATACTCGTACATGGAGCAGTTTTCCTCATCTATCTGTAAATGCAGTATAATCACCTTTTTCTCTTTATCAATCTCCAGACGGGCTTCCGTAACAGCATAGTTTACCCTGTCATGGATATCAAAAGCGGCTTTATCCTGCGGCCTGACCCTGTTGCGCCGAACATCTGTTTTGTCTGCAATGATAAGCGCCGCTGAGACTGCACTGACAGTTCCGCCCGTGGATTCATCATGGTTACTGATGCAGGTTACTATTTCAATTCTATCCTCCACTGACAGCTCATATCTTCTGAGGATTTCATTTGCCAGAATCCCGCCATATTCTGCGTGGCGGGAACGATTGATGGCATTTCCGATATCATGCATAAACCCTGCAGCTTTCCCTAACATCTGCATATGTTCATCATACCCAAATTCCTCTAATATCCATGCCGTCTTTTCCGCCACAAGGACCGTGTGGGCTTCTGAATGGTCTGTATAACCCAAAACGCCTAAGTTTGCATCGCCCCTACGGATCAGTTCTCTTATCTCTGAGTCATTTCTCAAATTTTCATATAAATTTTCCCACATGATTTTATCTCCCATTTTTAAGTGCTGCCCCTGCCCCAGACAATAAATATCTTCGTCCCAACTCCCGGCTTACTCATCAGGTTCACATCCGCGTCTGTCAGGTTACAGATATGCTTTACAATCGCAAGCCCAAGGCCCGTACCTCCAAGTTCCTTCGACCTGCTCTTATCCACCCGGTAAAAGCGTTCAAAAATTCTCTCCTGATGCTCCAGTGGAATGCCGATACCGGTATCCTCTACCGAAAAGATAATCTGCGTTCCTTCTTTCTGCACTTTTACGATTACCCTGCCGTTTGGTTTGTTATATCGGACGGCGTTTTCAATCAGATTATAGACAAGCTCCTGTGCCAGTTCCTTTCCGATATGGACATCCGCCCTGTCATCTCCTTCATACACTACATCAATGCCATTTTTCGCCGCTCCAAAGACAAGCATTTCCACACTTTCTTTTGTAATTTCCGCCAAATTTACCACATCAAGGATATCTTTTGCATTTCCTGCATCCAATTGTGATAGCTTAATAATGTCATTGATCAGAGTAAGCAGCCTTGCCGCGCTTTTTCGGATTTCTCCCGAAAAGCGCTTCATCTCTTTATCATTTACAAGTCCTGCCTCCATAAGTTCTGCGTACCCTGATATTGCCGCAAGGGGAGTTTTTAGTTCATGACTTACATTGGCGGTAAATTCCTGCCTTATATTTGCGGCAGACAGGATTTCCTCATGCTGTAAGCGGATTTTTCTTGTAAACGGGATCAGCTCCGGATAACTTTTTCCCTCGTCAATATGTTCCATATCCCCCGCCATTTTATTAATCGGTTCCACAATGGCGGAAGTAAGGTAGTGCGACACCATCAGACAGATGGCTGCAAGAACCAGAGCAGTTGTCAGCACCATTGGAAGGGCGGACAAAAGAACTGCCACGACGCTGTGCGTCTCCCTGCCTACTCTGAGTATCTGCCCGTTATCCAGTTTTTTGGCATAATAAAATACGCTCTCCGACAGGGTATCCGACTTTCTTATCCCCATACCGCTTCCAGATGAAACTGCCTCCGCAATTTCCGGCCTGTCCAGATGGTTGGCAAGGGACTGCCCGTCTACCGTGGAGTCAAACAAAACCTTGCCGTCTGCATCTATCCATGTAATTCTTAAATTGTCTGTTTTCCTGGCATAGGAGCCTTCGTCAATCAGTAAATCTGCCACAACCGCCAGATCAGAAAAAACCTGTTTTTTTAACTGTGAATAGAACACCGCAGTCATGACAATCGTGGTGATCACAACGGAAAAAAGCGCAATGCCGGTAAACCGTCTGTTTATTTTCTGCCTCATTCCAGCTTATACCCCACATTCCTCACAGTGATAATCAGGCTGCCCGCTTCTTTCAGCTTTCTGCGAAGTGTTTTGATATGCATGTCAACAGTCCTGCTCTCCCCCGCAAAATCCATCCCCCATACCGTATCCATGATCACTTCCCTTGTCAGCACAATACCCAGATTGGAAAGAAAGAGCCGGAGCAGCTCATATTCCTTAAATGTCAGTTCCACGTTTTCCTCATCCACAAGGCATATCCGCCTGTCCTGATCCAGATATATATTTTTGTATTTTAAGACCACGTCATCGCTCGTTGGTTTGACACGTCGCATAATTGCCTTGATGCGTGACATAAGTTCCATCACGCCAAATGGTTTTGTGATGTAGTCATCCGCCCCAAGATCAAGCCCCCTGACGGTATCTATTTCTGAATCTTTCGCTGTCACAAGTATGACGGGCAGTTCTTTCGTATCATTATCTGAGCGGAGCCTTTTCAGTACAGAGAGTCCGTCCTCCCCTGGCAGCATGACATCAAGAAGCAGTAAATCCGGCTTCCTTTCCTGCATTCCCCTGTCAAAAGCCTGTGCGTCATCAAACGCACATACATCATATCCGTTCCCCTTTATAGCGAAGCTTTCTATCTCCTGAATATTTTTATCATCTTCCAAAATATAGATTAACGACATAAATGCTAACTTCCTCTTTCTGAAATTTTTAAATCAAACTCATTTTTTACAAAATTGCGCCCGGCACAATCATAATGCAAAATTGAAATGCAGAAAACTTCTCGCAAAAAGTATTAACTCATAATCCAGGCAATTATTGCGGCTAATATTGGGTGTATAATCAGAGTTACCATCTATTTTTGTATCTGCGCCTTCTTTAGTATATAGGGCATCAAATCCTCTGTACAGTTACATTATACGGATAACCTATGTTTCCTCAAGTTTTTCCAACGAATACTTTGCTGTATACCCTTCAAGCAGTTCCTTGTACAGTTCATTCCTCTCTTTGACACTCCGTGCATATTGATGCAATGCGTGCTGGTCTGTTTCGGATGCCGTCTGCCATTCCGCTATATTGGAACAATGCTTTGCAATGCGCTCCAGGGAAGTGACCATATCTGTAAGCGCCATGCCAAGTTCCACGGAACACTTCCCCTTTTCCAGCCTCCTGCTATGGTTCTTTCGAATTTCCTTTTTTACCCGGCTGATCACATCGGCAAGAGGATCAATGCGAAACGCCATCTCTTTGTCCTCATGTATAAAACCGGAAACCGTACATTCAACGATTTCGAGGGTTGCCTCATAAATCAGCCTTGCTTCGGCTGCCGCTTTCCTTGAAAATTTTTCTCTGCCCTTATACAGCTTCTTTTGTGCGAATGCTATGCCCTTAGTATAATCGGATATCCTTTCAAAATCCGTAATGCACCTGCTGTATTTATTGATGGTTTTACTGTCCCGTTCAGAGAGCGGCTTTGTGGAAAGCTTTGCCAGATAGGACGATAACTCATCTTCTTTTGTATCTACCTCCTGCTCAATTTCCATAACCTCCTGCACAGCATTTTCATCATATTTTTTCTGTATGTATACACATAAATTCATTGCCTTTAAGATAAGCTGCGCCATATCGCACACTGCATTTTTACATTGTGCAACCGCAAACGCAGGCCTTTCCAGAAATCTATCGTCCAGCACTTTTCCTGACGTTTCCAGTGTTTCGTCCTCTGACTGCGGGATGGTAAAGTATGCGAGTTTTACCAGCAGCCTGGAAGCAGGGAGCAACACGATTGTCGAAGCAATATTAAACACGCTGTGTATCACTGCAATGACCGCACCGTTTGACGCATCCGACAAAAAAGCAAACTGTACAAAATGATCCATGGCATAGAATACTGCCATAAACACAAATGTACCCACCAGGTTAAAATAAAGGTGTACCAAAGACGCCCTTCTTGCATTCTTATTTGCCCCGACACCGGACAGCAGGGCTGTGACACAGGTTCCGATATTCTGCCCCATGATCACCGGAAGCGCCGCTCCCACCGATACGCTTCCGGTGGCGCACATCGCCTGCAAGATACCGACAGAAGCGGAAGAGCTCTGGATTACTGCAGTTAAAATGGCTCCAACTATCATACCTAAAAGAGGGTTTTCAAATGCCGTAAAAAGCGATGTAAATTCCGGAACGTCTGCAAGCGGCTTTACAGCGCTGCTCATGGTGTCCATTCCAAACATAAGCACCGCAAACCCAATCAGAATCGTCCCTACATCATTCTTTTTGGTATTTTTGATAAACATTACCAGTACCACGCCGATCAGTGCCAATACCGGGGAAAAAGACGAGGGTTTCAGCAGTTTTACAAAAAAATTCCCGCTTTCGATACCGGAAAGGCTTAGAATCCACGAGGTAACTGTAGTGCCGATGTTTGCACCCATAATCACCCCCACCGCCTGTGACAGTTTCATAATGCCGGAATTAACAAACCCCACTACCATAACCGTCGTAGCGGAAGAAGACTGGATCACCGCTGTTACGCCTGCCCCAAGCAGGACGGCCTTCACAGGATTATTCGTCATACGCTCCAGTACCTGCTCCAGCCTGCCGCCTGCCATCTTGGACAGAGCATCCCCCATCGTTTTCATTCCATATAAAAATAACGCCAACCCACCAGCCATTGTCAGTAATCCAAAGAAATCCATCTGACCATAATCCTCTCTTAAGAATCTTCTTATCATCAAATGGTATCCGATCTATGTAAAATCCAAAAGATGATTTATGTAAAGTCTGTGTAAAATTTCATAAGTTTCCAGCCATTTATTCTTCCCGTTTTTCGTCCTTGGCACCTGCTCCAGAATTAAATACCCTTTCTTGCACAGCCCGTTGACGGCAGAATTTAAAGTTCGTTTAATAAGGAAGCCCGGACCTTGCCGCAGAACCTGTTGGTCCTTGCCGGAATCTGCACTTTGTAGACTAAAGGCAAAATTGCGAAGGATAACTTTGAAGTACCCCAAACAGGCCTCCTCGCCTCTTGACAAAGCGGTGTCTCTTTCGCTAGAATGTCACCATAGAATACAAGGCATCCACAGGAGATTACTATGAAAAGCAAAAGCAAAAAACTGCAAAGCTGTATTGTGCCGCTTTTATGGCTTGTCATCGGAATTTACGGCATACTGTGCACATATCTGTTCTATATGCAGTCCGTTCAGCCGCTGGATTACAATAATCGATATTTTCAATCTGATCTGCCCTACCACATCAGCATGACCATTGACGATGGCTGGTATTACAGCTTCACTGCATATATTTACCAGGCTCTCTACCGGCTGGCCGGGAACGGCACCGCGCTGATTGCAGGCTTCCTGGCCATTGTGCAGGTATTGTCCGTCCTTTTGACGGAAAGGCTGCTGCGCCTGCTCTTTGACCGCAAGAAGATAAGCGTTCTGACATTTGCCTCCGCGCTGGTTCTGAACCTGGTCATGGCCTTTTTCTGGCCCTATGCCGGCAGCTACCCTTATGTGAGCTATCAGGCCGGCAATATCTGGCACAACTCCACTTATCAGTGCATGAAACCGGCAGCCATCGCCGCGGTTCTCTGTTATCTGAACCTGGAGAAAAATTACCGTCAGAAAATCACCCTCCGGCAATGGCTGCTCCTGTCCGGTCTGCTGGTTCTTACCACCGGTATCAAGCCAAGCTTTCTGACAGTATTTGCCCCCATGCTGGCCATAAAGCTGCTGGCGGACCTGTGCAGGAAAGTCTCTTTCCGGCAGGTATTTCTGCTGGGAAGCACCGTGCTGCCTTCACTGGGGGTAATTCTGTGGCAGAATGCCGTGTTGTTCGGCACGGAAACCGGACATGGAATCACGTTTTCCCCCTGGTACACCTTTTCCCTTCATGCCAACCGGACCAAACTGGCCGTACTGTGCTCTATTGCCTTTCCTCTGGTGGTGCTGCTTTTTTCTCTGAAGGAACTTTTTCGTGACAGACGTTATCTGTTTTTTTGGGGTGTGACGGGAATCGGATTTCTGGAGGCGCTCTGTCTGGTGGAGACGGGCAGCCGCTCCCGGGACGGTAATTTCCTCTGGGGATATTGCATCGCCATCTTCCTGATCTTCGTGTTCAGTTTCGAGAAATGGCTGCTTCTCCTGAAAAAAGAAAAGCATGTCCTGTATTACAGAACATGCTTTGTGATTGCCGGCTGTGTGCTGGCTTATCAGATTTTCTGCGGAGTCTGCTTTTTTGCAAGGCTCCTGCAGGGAGAAACTTACTTTATGGCAGGATAACCGGTATCCGGATCTCCTTCCTTCATCCCCGGAATCGGTTCAGGCAGGCATACAGCTCCTGAATCCTGGGCTTTGCCAGCCCGCAGGGCACATAGGAGCTACTGAACGGCTTCCAGCCCTGCTTTTCCCATGCGTTCCAGATGCTCTCCACCGTCTGGCGCACTGTCTTTCTGCCATCCATAACTTCCTCCAGACCGTACCGCAGCAGATGGGCCAGGGCGTTCACCTGCTCCGTATCCAAGAGCTGCTCCAGATAGCGCACATTGACTTCCTCCCTGTCCATGGAGAAGGATTCCAGGCCGAAGGATTTCGTCTTCATGTGCTCATGGCGTCCGTCTCCGCCGCGGTTGCCGCCGCGTCCTCTTCCGCCATGTCCCCTGTCCTCTCCGGAACCATATCCTCTTCCGTCTCCGCCGTTCCCCCGGCCCTCGGCGCCTCTATATCCCTGGCCTCCCGCACCGCTAGACTCTGCCATGCTAAAGCTCCCGCTCTCCGCGGCATCTCCGCCATATCCGATATTTCTGGTCTCCAGTTCCCGGCCGTCCCATCCGCGGCCCCGACCCTTCTGTGCCTTCCGGAAGGCCGGCAGCACACGGTCAAATGTCGGAACCATAAAGCCGGGAGCTTTTACTCTGGGCGCCGTATGACCGCCGCACATACCCTTTACCCTCTCTGTGATATCCACAGGGCGATAGCAGTCCATCATCAGAATATGATCTGCGATATAGAAAAAGGCCCCTGAGCTTCCGGCCACAAGAATTGTGGAAATTCCGGCCTTTTCATATAGTTCTCCCGCTCTCTCCAGGAAGGGCGTGATGGGTTCCTTGTCCCGGCTGATGACCTGCTGCATGAATTCGTCCCGCACCATGAAATTGGTGGCGGAAGTGTCCTCGTCAATCAGGAAAAGCCGGGTGCCCGCCTCGATCCCCTCCACCACGGCCGCCGCCTGAGAGGTGGAGCCGCTGGCATCCTCAGTTGTAAATTTCGTGGTGTCTTTTTTATTGGGCAGGTCATTAATGAACAGTGAAATGTCCACATTCCGGATGGATCTGCCGTCTTCCGCCCGCAGCTTCAGCGCCGTATCGTCAGTGATGACGAATTCCCGGCCGTCTCCGGCGATGTGGTCGTACACTCCCATCTGAATGGCTTCCAGCAGAGTGGACTTTCCGTGATAGCCGCCTCCCACGATCAGTGTGATGCCCTCCGGTATGGCCATTCCCGTAATCTCTCCTCTGTGGGGCAGCCGAAAAGTCCTCTCCATGGAAGCCGGGGAGGTAAAGGGAACGCTGTCTGCCATAGGCAGATCTGACACACCGCTTTTCCTGGGCAGCACAGAGCCATTGGCCACAAAAGCCACCAGCCCTTCCGCCTTCAGAATCCGCCGGACTTCCCTCTGGTCTTCCGCCAGGTGCACCACACTCTCCACCCTTTTCCCGTCCAGCCTGGCATAAAACAGACTGCTTTCCACACAGCGGGGCAGAAAGTCAAAGAGAATCTTGTCCAGCTCTCCTGCGTTGATGGTCCGCCCGAAAGCCGGGAATCCCACATAAAAGCGCACAATCAGACCACTGTCCGTAATCTCACAGGCGCTTCGCTCCAGAACCGCCTGACCGCAGCGGCTGATGGACAGCAGACCGCTCTTCCCCGAACCTTTTGCCCTGAAATTATACTGTTCAAACTGCTTTCCCACCTGCCTGACCAGAAAATCCTGAAGCGCAATGCGGCCGCAGTCCTCCGCATAATAAGCGGCGGGAAATTTCGCCAGAGTATGCGGAATCTCCACGTGCAAACTGGAAGGGGATGCAAAAGGATCCCCCTGTACATGGTCGATGACCAATGTATAGCGGTCGAATTTCCACGCTCCTGCCAGAGATTTATAGGCCGGATATCCTTTGTGGTCTATGGATCGCAGTAATGTTCTCAGTTCATTTTGTGATTTCATATATCTGTACCTTGCCTTTTCATTTCAGTTCTGTTTCTGTTTCTGTTTCTATTACCTTTCTGTAAATCTTCCGGAAGAATATCCCTGGTTCTGAACTGTTGCGTCACCTCTCCACAATAGAATACCCCAGCTTCACTTCCCGTCTGGCCGCCTCCCCTTGTCCCAGCAGTTCCACCAGCATCTCCACCGCAATCTTTCCGCACTTTTCATAGGAATAATGCACAGTGAGCAGGGGCGGCGCCGTCAGCCGGGCCATCTCGGAATCTCCGTGTCCGGCCACCAGAATCCGCACCGGAACCTGAATTCCGTGTTCCCGCAGATATTGTACGGACCCCACGGCCATGGTGTCTGTGGCACAGATCAGGCCGTCCAGTTCCCCGCATTTCCGAAGAAGCTCCCCTGTCTTCTCATATCCTGACACGACTGTAAATGCTGCCACCACATGGTTCTTTACCAGCTCCGCATGTCCCATATCCCGCACTGCATCCCGGAAACCATCATACCTTTCCGCTCCCACTGCCTTATCCTGTGAAATGGCCCCGATGTAACCCAGACGGTTCCTTCCCCTTTCCAGAATGAGCCTGGTCAGGTCATAGGTGGCATGATAGTCGTCATGAAAGACACAGGAATAGCCCGGCAGCCGCTGCCCGGCAATCACCACCGGCACAGACAGGCGCTTTAAAAGCAGCCTGTGCTCTCTGGTAAATACCGTGCCCACCAGAATCACGCCGTCCACTGTTTTATCGTTAAAAGTCTCCAGGTATTCCAGCTCTTTTTTCGGATTGTTCTGGCTCACTGCCAGGAGCATCTGATAGCCGTTCCCGTTCAATACGGACAGCATTCCTTCCACCATTCTGGCTATGGATGCGGAGGCCACTTTCGGCACGATTACACCTACCATTCTGGTCTTCTTCGTCCTGAGCATCTGTGCCTGCACCGACGGCCGGTAGCCGGTCTCCTCCACCACTTCCCGGATAGCCTGCCTTTTCTCCTCAGAGAGATATCCATTGTTAAAATAACGGGAGACAGCCGCCCTGGATACGCCCGCCCGCTCTGCAATTTCCGCTATATTCATCCTTTTCCTCCCGAATTGCGCTTATCTCTTCCCGGCAGCAATTCGGCCTCCGGCTGAACCGTTACTTTCTATCGGTTCAGACAATCCATCATTACTTCCTTTTCAGATAATAAAACCCATAAGCCGGTATGTCAACCCCTCTTGCTTTCATCACTCTCCCTGAGATCAGTTCTGTATAGTCTCCATCCGTCTCGTTGATCCAGGCGGTTTTGTCATATTCGCTGAAATTAAACAAACCTATCATCTTCTCTCCCTGATAATATCTTCCGATGCAGAGCACAGAATTATCCCAGGTATCAATGGTCCAGGTATCCGCATTGGACACAAATACCTTCTCTCGCTTACGAATCTGTTCCAGCTGTCCCAGCTGCCCGAACAGCTTTCCCTCCACGGTATCCGGATCAGAGGCATTTTCAGCCAGCTTCCAGTTCATGGCACCTCTGTGAATATAGCGGGAATCTGCCGCCTTCAGGGGATCCTCCTTATAACTGTAATCATTCACCTGCCCGATTTCATCTCCGCTGTAAAGCACCGGAATCCCGGACTGCATGAACATATACGCATGCAGCATTACATCCAGACGAATCGCACGTTCCATGGCTGCGTCTTCCTGCCGGAATCCCGCTTTCTCAATGCCGCACATGGAGGCTGTTGTTCCGCAGAAACGGGCGTCTCCCGTCACCGGATCCGCATTGTACAGCTCGCCCCTGCTGTTGCTTGCCCCGGTATATCCCTGAAAATAGTCGTTGAGATATTGTTTGTGAGAGCGCTCCCCGATTCCCTCTGTCATCAGGGTTCCGTAGTCAAGTCCCCAGCCGATATCATCGTGGCAGCGCAGATAATTCAGAAATACATAGTCTTTCGGCAGAGAATTCACGATATCAAGCTGTTTTTTCAGCAGTCTTACATTCCTTGTGGCCACTGTGTGCCAGGTAGTCGCCATGGTTGTAACGTTGTAAAGCATATGGCACTCCGGTTTTTCGACGGTTCCGAAATAAGGCACCACCTTTTCCGGCTCCATGACGACTTCTCCCAGCAGCAGAATCCCCGGACAGACAATCTCCGTAATCATACGCATCATGCGGACAATGGTATGTACCTGAGGCAGATTCCTGCAGTTGGTGTTCAGCTCCTTCCAGATATAGGGAACAGCGTCTATGCGGATAATGTCAATCCCCCTGTTGGCAAGGTACAGGAAATTGTACATCATTTCGTTAAAAACACGGGGATTCTTATAATTTAAATCCCACTGATAGGGATAAAAGGTGGTCATGACAAAATGTCCCGCATCCTCCAGCCAGGTGAAATTGCCCGGCGCAGTGGTGGGGAACACCTGGGGAACCGTTTTCTCATACAGAGAGGGAATCTCAGAATTGTCGAAGAAGAAATAACGGCTCATATATTCGCCGTCCCCTCCCCGGGCCTTCTTCGCCCATTCATGGTCCTCGGAGGTATGGTTCATGACAAAATCCATGCAGACATTGATTCCCTTTTTATGGCAGGCTGCAGTCAGACTCTCCAAATCCTCCATGGTTCCCAGTTTTTCCTGGACCTTGCGGAAATCCGACACCGCATATCCACCGTCAGAACGGCCTTCTGTTGTCTCCAGAAAGGGCATCAGATGAACATAATTCACATTACAGCGCTCAATATAATCCAGTCTGGACTCCACACCCTTCATATTTCCGGCAAAATTGTCGATATAGAGCATCATTCCCAGCATGTCGTTCTGGCGGTACCACCCCCGGTCCGCTTCCCGCTCCGTATCCAGTTGTTTCAGCACAGCATTTCTCTCCTGATAATACCGCTGCATGTTCTCCAGCAGCTCCGCGAACATGGAATCATTTTCATACAGCTCCATATAAAGCCATCGAAGCTCGTCATGGTGCTCCTTTAACCGCTCCTGATACTGTTTTTCTTCACTTTTCATTTTTCCTCTCCTTTTCCTCTGACTTTTCTGATTGCTTCAATACTGTTGTTTGTCTCTTTTCCCTGTCAGATCAGACCATGTTTCAGAAAAGCATCCCGGATTCCGTCTTCTCTCAGAGAAGGGCAGACATCGTCCGCAATCCGCTTCAGTTCCTGGCTGCCATTTCCCATGCAGATGCCCATTCCCGCGCTTTCCAGCATTTCTCTGTCATTCATGCTGTCCCCGAAGGCCACGGAATCCTCCTGCGGAATCTTATAATATTCACAGACCCGTTTTATGGCTCTCCCCTTGTCAAATTTCCTGTTTATCAGCTCTCCCTGAACATATCCCCTGCCTCTGTCCTCCTGTACCACAAAATCAAAGTCCGGCAGCAGGAGCCTGCGTGGCTCTGTCAGCTGCTCAAAGGCAGGACTCATGAACACAATCTTGTATACCGGCTGTCCCCGGTACTCCTGCATGGGACGGATATTCAGATTTCTCTCCGTCTGCTCTCTGTGCCGAAGCAAAGTCCCTCCCCGCCTGCCCAGGAATTCTCTGAATTCCATATCCGTGTAGGAATCGTGAAGGCATTCCACCGTCCGGAAGACTCCGTTTTCCTTCAGGAGCTCCATCGCCGCCTTCCTCTGCCTCTCCTCCATGGGACAGTCAAAAATCACTTCCCCTCCGCACACGATATATCCGCCGGCACTGGCCACAACCCCGTCAAAATTATATTGCAGCAAAGCTTTGAGCATTCCATGACATCTGCCGCTGCAGAGGAATACATAATGTCCCGCTGCTCTGGCCCGGTCAATGGCCCACAGCGCCGAAGGCGGCGGCTCGTTGGTCCCCGATTCCGTCAAAGTGCCGTCTATATCCAGAAAAATGATTTTTCGCGACATTTCTCTTCCCCGTCAAAAGGCAGCCTGTTTCTGCCGTATTCCGCAAAAAAAGCTGCCTGTTTCCTTTTACTCTTTTTTATCTTTCTGACTTCCTCTATTCTTGCCATACAAGCCTGTAGCAGTTCTCATTTTCTCTCAGCCCACTTTCTCTCTCACAAGAAAAGGACTGATTTTTTCAAGCATTGATGAGTCGTCGGAGTCACATACCAGACGCTGGGGTCTGGCCAGATCAAGCGCAAAGACTCCCAGTATGGATTTTGGGTCTACAATACGTCTGCCAGACCCCAGCTCAAAATTGGCCTCCACCGTATTTACCACATTTACAAAATTTCTTACCTGATCCACATCATCAAACTTAACGAATACCTGCTGCATAAATATCACCTTTTTTCACCTTTCTCAATCCCTTTGTTTCCTGAATTGCGATATCATAGTAGCTCGTGTTTGTCTCTTCTGAGGCAAAATCATATACCAGGTTTCCTATTTTGTAAATTGTCATTTTTCATAATTTTTTTACATGCTTATTGTCTAATATGCTGAAATCGTTTTCACATTTTATTCATGTTGTCCAGTCATTACATTCCGCAGAAATTCTACATAAGTCACAGACTTTTTTAAGTATATCCTGATTTCAGGAAATTGGCAGCCTGAATGTCCTTGTCAAATTCTATATATAGTATTATAATAAAATGTGATGAACCCACATATAGTGGATACGTCTCACAAAATGAAAAAGCGATTCAGAACAAAAAGCGAGATACCGAATGAATTTATCCGATTTGACAAGAAATGCATGTATGTTGCGGGGGTCTCTGGCCAAAAAAGGCTATATGCGGTGGTGGCACTCCTTTTCCGGCGTACAGCCGGACACCGGGGATACCCGGACATTTTTTATAGAATTTTTCGTAATAAATCCCGGTCTGGGCGGAGACCAGCCCATTCTCGGTCAGCATCCCTATTATAAGAAACGTGGCATGAGGCCTTCCTATGTCATGGTCAAAGCCGGCGTTTTCCCTGACGCAGAGGGGGAAGGCGGCAGACAGCTTCATGCCTTCTACCCCATTTCCGCTTTGAAGACTACCCTGAATCCTCTGGTAATGCAGGTTTCTGACGGCCAGAGCGGGCACTGCCTGTACAGTGAAGACAAGCTCACCGGATTCGTGGAAGTGACCCGCCGGGAAGCCAGACATCGCTCTCTGATGACAGACAGCGGCTCCATGGAATGGGATCTGGAAGTACGCAAAGCCGTCTCCTGTCATACAGGACTTCGGGCCGGAAGATTTTTCCAGCTGCTGAACGCCCTGGACAGCTACTGGCACGGAGAAGGCATCCGCAGCTTCTTCCGGGGCAGTGTGACTCTGGACGGCGTGTCCTATGACATCATTCCCGAGCTCAGTTATGGTTATGCCGATAAGCATTGGGGGCGAAACTTTAACAGACCCTGGTTTCAGTTCGCCTGCGGCAAACTTTCCAGTCAGCGTACCGGCGGTGCCCTTCGTCATTCCGTTCTGGCCATAAGCGGTTTCTGCCCCAGGTTCCTGTGGTTCCCCCTGCGGGGCCGACTTATGATGCAGCTGACTTATATGGGAGAAGATTTCACCTTCAGCCGCTGTAAATGGGAGACAAAGGAAACCGGGAAACGGTTTATCTGGCACATCCTTGCAAAAAGCAAATCGGCGGTTGTGAAGATATCCGGCAGTTCTACCAAAGCGGAAATGCTGCAGCTGCAATATGAATCTCCCGAAGGGAAAAAATCAAAGATTCCGCTTCTGGCGGGTTCCGCAGGTGTGGGCACCATACAGCTTTATCGAAAAGTCTCCGGTGCCAGAGAGCTTATGGATACCCTGAAGCTGGACAATGCCCTCTGCTTTTATCAAAAAGAAACTCTGGACAGGCCCCCGGGTACCTGAAGCGTAACTTCCACCAGAAATCCTCCCGACGGCCCATGGTCAATGCGGACACTCCCCCCGTGGGCCTGCACTATCTGGTGTACAAGCAACAGTCCCAGCCCATGACGCAGCTGTGTTCCGCTTCCGCTGCTCATCATATAATGAGGAGCATTCCTGATTTCCTGCAGTCTCTCATGGGTAACTCCCACTCCGTCATCTGTCAGAAGCATATGAACTGCCCCGGTTTCCACTTCCATCCTTACCTCAATACGGCATCCCTCCGGATTATGCATCTGCGAATTACTCAGCACATTGTAAATTGCCCTCTGCAGCAGAATTTTATCTCCCTGGATAAATACAGCCGCATCTTCCGGGCATTGGAAATCAATGGGGTATTTTCCCTCCGGATCCAGATTGATAAAGTCCACAACCGCCTGTCGCAGCACTGCCGTCAGATTCAGATCTTCCAGCCTTACAGGCTGCATCTGATATTCCAGTTTCGAAACCAGATTCAGATCCCCCACAAGATTTTTCATCTTGATGCTCTGCAGCCGAATTACCCCGGCCTTTTTTCTTGCCTCCGCGGGAAGCCTGTCATCCGCTTCCAGCTCCGCGGCATATCCCATCACCATGGAAAGCGGCGTGCGGATGTCGTGAGACACACCGGATATCCAGCCGGCTCTGGCATTCTCCCTTTTCCGCAGGGCCCTCTCCTGTGCCCGCAGCTTTTCGTTCACCCGGTTTACCGCGGCCGCCACCTCAGCCAGAAATCCTTTTTCCCACACATGCACGTCTTCCTCGGGAAGCGTCTCCATCCCCTGAATCACCGGCTTCACAGAACGCATCACACGCCCTGCCACCGCCATGTAAATCACGAATACCAGCAAACCGTTCACTGCCAGAAAGGTCAGAAGTATCCTCGGCATTCCGGCAATCAAATCATAATCAAAAGCATTCCACAGCAGCTTCCAGTAAGACGTCTTCGGATGCCCCAGAATCACCAGATCCTCTCCTCTGGCACCGACAGTGGTGGGATAGTCCTCAATATAGCCCCTGGTGTACCAGGAAATCTCCGCCGCAGAATAATGCATTGGAATTTCCTCCGGCAGATTGTCACTGTGCCAGACCACATTGCCGGTTCCGTCCTCCACCAGAATTCCCCATGCATTATACTGCTCCAGTATCTCCCGCCCTTCCCCAGACAGAAGATATCCCCCGCCTTCCACCGGAGTCAGAGCCTCCCCTATCTCTCTGGCCGCCGTCCATCCACCGTTATGACTTCTGTCTTTCCAGGTCAGAACAGCCAGCAAAATCAGATTCAGAAGAAGCAGAATCGGCGCAATGCAGATAACCATCATCAGAAAACGTCTGATCAGTTTCAAAGTTCCCTTCATCGCTTTTCCTCCGTCACCAGTTTATAGCCCAGTCCCTTCACGGTGAGCAGTGAGACCGGTTTGGACGGATTCTCTTCTATCTTCTCCCGGATACGCCGGATGTGGGCCATAAGAGAATTCTCATAGCCATAGGGATTCTCTCCCCAGGCTGCTTCACAGAGACCGTCTATGGTGACAATGCGCCCTGCATTCCGATACAGCGCAGTCAGAATCTCATACTCCTTGGCCGTCAGCGGCAGGCGTTCTTCTCCCCGCAGCACCTCCGCCCTTTCAAAATCCAGCTCACAGGCTGTCAGCTTCACTCTGCCCGACTCCTCCTTATAAGAGCGCCGCAGAACCGCCGCAATCCGAAACAATAACTCCCGCGGCAGAAAAGGCTTTACCACATAATCGTCCGCACCCAGCCCGAACCCCCGGAACTTATCTTCCTCTTCTCCCCGGGCCGTCAGAAAAAGCACCGGCACATCGCTCGTCCTGCGCATTTTCGCAAAAAGGGAAAAGCCGTCCCCGTCCGGCAGCATCACATCCAGAATACAGAACTCCGGCCGCCAGCTCTCCGCAATCTCCAATGCCTCCCGTACACTTCCCGCCGTCCGTATCCCTGTATATCCTTCCTGCCGCAGAATGGAAACCACCATCTCCCGCAGCTGCGCTTCATCGTCCACAATTAGAATCTTTTTCTCTTTCAACATGGTTTTCTCCTGATTTTATTCTGCCAGTCTATCATATCACTTTCCGGACAGCTTTGCATCTCCGGCTTTCAAATGTAAGGTAACCGTAAGGTTACGGAAATGTTATTGTAAGCTGCAGACTTTATACTGCTCTCATCAGAAATACAACAAATTCCGGAAACCTGCCGGACTATCTGAGAAAGGAGTTCACAAATGAATAACCGCAATATTATCGAGACCATGGATCTCACCAAATCCTACGGCGACTTTACCGCCGTATCTCATCTGAATCTGCATATCCGCAGGGGCAGTGTCTATGGCTTTCTGGGCCCCAACGGCGCCGGAAAGTCCACCACCATGAAAATGTTCCTGGGGCTCACCAGTCCCACGGAAGGAACTTTTCATATTGAACATAAAACTTACCCGAAAGACAGGATTTCCATTTTGAAGGACATCGGTTCCTTCATCGAGGCGCCTGCCTTTTACGGGAATCTCACCGGGGAGGAGAATCTGGAAATCATCCGTCGTATCCTGGGACTTCCGAAATCGGCCGTGGATGATGCTCTTGAGCTGGTGGGATTGACAGAGCACAGAAGGAAACTGGCCAGGCGATATTCTCTGGGCATGAAGCAGCGACTGGGGCTGGCCGGCGCTTTAATCGGGCACCCGCCCATTCTGATTCTGGATGAGCCCACCAACGGGCTGGATCCGGTGGGAATCCATGAAATCCGGACACTGGTCCGTTCTCTTCCGGAGAAATATGACTGCACTGTCCTGGTCTCCTCCCATCTGCTTCCCGAAGTGGAACTGATGGCTGACGATATCGGAATTTTAAATCACGGCCAGTTGCTGTTTGAAGGCCCTCTTCAGGAGTTGGAGGGCTACGCGGAAAACGCCGGCTTCCCCACCTGTAATCTGGAGGAAACGTTTCTGGCCATGATAGATGCTGACAATCAGGAAAGGAGGAAATGCTGATGAAAGCAGTCCAATCCCTCCTCCCATTGTCCTCCCTGGAGCCCCGGAAGCTGAAACGTACCGGTTATGTGCCCGCTTTTCTGGGCGGCGGCCTGCTGGCCGGACTTGTCCCCTTTATCAATATGACAGTCCGCCCCACCATGTTCACCACTCAGCCCGGCAGCCCTTTTCACATTCTGATGGATGCCAACTGGCAGCTCATGGCCCAGCTGAACATTCTGCTGCTGGTCTGCGGGGCCTGTATCCTCTATCACACGGAATACGAGGGAAATGCCATCCAGAAAACGGAGACACTTCCTGTGACTCCCTTTTTCCTCTTTCTGGGTAAGCTGGGGATATTGATATTGTCCTGCCTGCTTCCCTTATGCCTGGAAGCCATTTCCCTGCTGCTTTGCTGTATGCACTGGTTTCCGGACGACGCCGCTGTCGGAATGCTCCTCATAAAGGGAATTGCCTTTGAATTTGCCCTGATGCTGCCCACCGCGGCAGCCATGCTGTTCATCTCATCCATATGCCGTAACATGTGGATTTGCCTTGGAACAGGTGTGATTCTGGTATTTATGACCTCCGTGCTGCCGGCAGACAATGCGGTAATGGCCATGCTCCCTTTTGTGTCTCCCTACAGGATACTGCATCGTCTCTCCCATACACAGACCTTCCACATGCTGGCAGGCTGCGCAGGCGAAATAGTCCTGTTCTGTCTGCTGGAGACCATTTATCTGAAAATCAGGCGTTTATCATGAGATATCAATTGAGCTTATGATATGAAAGCCGTAAAAATAAGAATTTGAGTCTGCCTGTATTTATAAACCGGGCAAGAATGGAGAATTAACATGAAATCCGAAGCTTTTAATGAAATGAAACTGCTTTCCTTAATCAGCGTGGAACTGCTGAAAATACGTCGTTCCAGAATATTCTGGATTCTGCTGATTCCTGCGGTGATGATGTGGTTTCCCTCCGCCATGAATGCAAATGTGAATTTTGTCATGAATTCTTATGAAATTTCCCCGGAATACAACTATTTTATCCAGGGATATATGGGCATGGCCTGGTTCATGATTCCCGCCACGTTGATTATCTGCGGCGTACTGCTGAACCAGACGGAACGCACAAACCGGGGACTTTTAAAATGCCTCTCTCTCCCCGTGAATCCGTCCAAAATATGCCTGGCAAAATTCCTGGTAATGGTGACTCTGCTGTTTGAACAGCTGTTTCTGTCCATAGCTGCCTGTTACGGTTCCGCGGCAATCGCCTCAAAACTGTATGACTATGACTTTATCTTGCCGTTCCCCTATGTGTGCCGGGCGGCCTCCCTGATTTACCTGGCCGCATTACCCATGGCTGCCGCATATTGGATGATCAGCATTCTGATTCACACTCCCATATTCTCCGTGGGACTGGGACTGGCCTCCGTTGTGCCGTCAGTACTGATGCTGAATACCGGAATCTGGTACTGTTATCCCATGGACTACCCCTTCTATGTCCTGATGACTGAATATGGGAAAATTGCCCCCGAAGTTTTCGATACCGGAATACAGCTGTTCCCCCTGCTTCCCATTGCCGTGGGCGTTACCCTGCTGTGCCTGGCAATATCCTGTCTCAGATATGGAAAATCAGAACGACGCTGAGCTGCCATTTTTCAAAGCAATCTACTCAGATTATAACAAAACAAATAACAGAAAGTCGAGGAAAACAATATGAAACAAAATCAAACCAGAAATACCATTTTAACTGCCGTCTGTGTCCTGATGCTCTTCTTCCCGTGGACCATTCTGTACCTGCGCACCTTTCCCTGGGCTCTGGAATCCCCCACAGCTGAAATCATGATATCCTGTTACGCGGCTTTCATGATTTTCAGTGGTATTTTCAATGCGGTTGTCTATGCCTGCTTCAAAATACAGCATACTGTTATGAAGCTCTGTCTGGTATTCAACGGCATCTATGCCCTGGGCGGCATCATTGCCTTTCTTCTGATGCTTCCGGGAACCGCTGTACCGCTGTAAATCCAGCGTCTCCGCACACAGAACTTATTGCAATTTATCCCAAACTAATATATAGTAAAAGAGAAGGCAAATATAACCTTTGGGATGCACAATCCCTTCCACCTGGAACAGAAAAAGGAGTCAAGAGACCATGAATTCATTCGATATCATCGGCCCCGTAATGGTAGGCCCCTCCAGCTCTCACACCGCAGGCGCTGTCAAGATCGGTAACATTTCCCGTAAGCTGCTGGGTGTCCCGGTACAGAAGGCAGATATCTTCTTCCACGGTTCCTTCCTTGCCACCGGTAAAGGCCACGGGACAGACAGAGCATTGATTGCAGGCCTCCTGGGCTTTGCCGTGGATGACTCCAGAATTCCGGACAGTTTCCGTTACGCCCATGAAGCGGATATGGACTATCGACTGTCCGGCATAGATCTGGGTGATGTACATCCGAATTCTGTGAAACTGCTTTTACAGGGAGAGGGGCAGAGAAAAATAGAAATTGTGGCAGCCTCCACGGGCGGAGGCGCCATCCGCGTCACGGAGATCGACGGGCTCCCCGCCAATTTCTCCGGCGATTACCCCACTCTGGTAGTGAATAATCTGGATCAGCCCGGCCATGTGACGGAAATTACTTCCATGTTAAGCCACAAGTCCATTAATATAGCCACCATGCAGCTGTACCGCTCTTCCAAGGGAGGGAACGCCGTCATTATACTGGAATGCGATCAGGAGGTTCCGGAGAACGCCATCAAATGGCTGGCGCATCTGGAAGGGATTCTGAAAGTGACTTATCTCGGGCTGGCAGACAGGTATACCTCAAAGCTCTGACAGGAGCAATAGTTTGTGAATCAGGAGAGAATATATGTATCAGTCCTTTCAGGAAATCATTGAAATCGAAAAAAATACGGGAAAATCCTTCTGGGAAATTATCAGAGACAATGACTGCAGGGAAATGGAGATTACAGAAGAAGAAGCCTTCCTGCGGATGCGCGGAATGTATGAAGCAATGCAGAGCGCAGATGAAGCCTATGAGCCTAATCTCACTTCCACCAGCGGGCTGGTGGGCGGGGACGGAGAGAAAGCTGCAAATGCCAGGCGCCGCGGAACTATGCTCTGCGGCTCCTTCCTGGGTCTTGTGATGGAGAAGGCTATCAAAATGGGAGAATCCAACGCCTGTATGAAGCGCATTGTGGCAGCGCCCACAGCGGGCTCCTGCGGCGTGCTTCCCGCGGTATTTCTGTCGCTGGAGCAGGATAAAGGCTATTCCCGGGAAGAAATGGTTAAAGCGCTCTATGTCAGCGCGGGTATCGGCGGAATCATCGCACAGCGTGCTTCTGTCTCCGGCGCGGCCGGAGGCTGTCAGGCAGAAATCGGCGCCGCATCGGCCATGGCGGCAGGCGGTGTGGCATTTCTTCTGGGCGGTGACACGGAAGCCATCGCACATGCCGCCGCCCTTGCCATGAAAAATCTGCTGGGGCTTGCCTGCGACCCGGTTGCCGGTCTGGTGGAAGTCCCCTGTGTGAAGAGAAATGTAATCGGCGCGGTCAATGCACTGACCTCCGCCGACCTTTCCAATGCAGGTATCCGCAGTAAGATTCCTCCTGACGAGGTATTCGATGCTATGAGAAGCGTGGGCAGAATCCTTCCGGAAGACCTGAAAGAAACGGGAAAAGGCGGCCTGGCCGCAACGCCCACAGGCATCGCCTTCCGGGAAAATCTCAAAAGCTTTTAACCTTACGGCCCCTCCGAACCAGGAGGGGTTTCCGGTGTCCCCGGCTCCGGAGTCATTTCCGGCAGGAATCGCTGATACAGTTCCACCTGATCGTCTATACAGCGCCACTTGCTGTTGGACGCGGCAGTCACGCAGATATATTCTTTCCCGTCACTGCCCACAGCCAGACTGGCCGCACAGCTGCCGGACTGGTCAACATAACCGGTCTTGCCGCACACCACTTCTCCGTGGACATCTTTATCTTCAATTCTGCGCAGAAACCAGTTGGAAATTACCAGTCCCTCCGGGTGCTCCTTTGTCTGTGTGGTAGTATATGTGCGGGCCGACAGAAGCTGTCGGCAGAATTCGTTGTCCGCTGCCGCCTTCAGCATCACCGCCATATCATATGCCGTACTGTAATGATTTTCATCATACAGACCCACGCAATTGGTAAAATGGGAAGTCTCCGCCAGTCCCAGCTCAGCCAGTTTCGCATTCATCAAATCCACAAACGCTTCATGAGACCCTGCCACGTAATTAGCCAGAGCCAGAGAAGCATCTGCACCGGACGGCAGAACCGTTCCATAGAATAAGTCTCTCACCGGAACTACTTCATCTCTCTCAAAACCCGTAACACTGCATTCATTGATAAAGCAATAATCCGTTATCTCTATGGTAATGGGTACCGTCTGTTCCAAATCCTCTTCCGTGAGCCGTTCCGCCGCCACCAGCACAGTGAGAATCTTCGTCATGGAGGCCGGATTCATCCTGGTCCGCGCTGCTCTCTGGGCCAGAACCGCAGCTCCGTCCACATCAACCAGAATGCCGTATTCACTGACAATGCTTTCGTTAAATCCAAAGCTGCCGGAATCATCATTCACTTCCCATAATCCTCCGGATACCGATGAAGGTCCCGCCAGGGGCACATCACTTCCCTCCGGCAGCTGTGCCGCCAGAGCAGCTTCCTCTTTGCTCATAAAATGATTTGTCGATTCCGGTATCTTCGGAATTTCCTCCCGGACAGCCGCCCTTTCGATTCTGCCCCGTGCAGCTTCCGGCCCTGCTGTATCTGTCGTTTTATGGAAGAATAAGCTTCCTGCCGCAGCAGCCGCTATAAGCAGTACGGCGGCGCCGGCTCCCAATCCGCCCCATTTATACAGAAGCTCTCTTCTTCTCTTCGCTTTTTTCATTTCTTCGATTCGCTTTTTCCAGCGAATCTGACGTTCTTCTTCCGGCGTCATCTATCCCAACTGTTCCCTTCTCTTCTTCCTGTATTCTGATTTATATATCTCTGAAACCTGCCAGCCGCTCTTCAAATTGTCCATAAAAATCGCTCTCCGCCTCATATGGCTTCATAAAAAAAGTCTGCAGCATCCGGATATTCAGCTCCTTTGCCTGTTCCATATCCTCCGCTCTTCCAATCGTTCCTTCCAGACCTTTCACAAGCCCGTGCCATCTGCAGATAAAGGCATGATTTTTCCCCTGTTCAGGCGTGTCAATCCATCTGCTCACCTTTACTTTAGAACGCGACTTTTCCTCACATTCCCCTGTCTGCAGGAAATACTGAAAATCCCCGCTTTTATCATAGACACGCCCCAGAGGAAACAGTCTGCAGACACCCGGTCGGAACTCATGAATGCTGCATCTTCCTTCCTGGCTCAGGAATACACATCGCTCTTCCTGACCAGCCATCTTCAGGCTGGGAAGAATGACTCCTTCGGTCACATTCAGCTCCACCAGCTCTTCTGCGAGCATCTGCGGGATTCCTTTGCCCAGTCCTTTCTGCAGGCGATACACGTCATAGGGGTCCAGCGTAACAGAATTCCCCATTCCGGTACAGCATTTACTACAGCCCCTGCAGCCGCGGCTGTCTGCCTTCACCATATCGTTTATCTTATACAGACGACCATCGGATATTTCCTCGAGGCTGACATTTCGTTTCATAACTCTCTCCGATTGACTTCTACAGTCATTTCATTCACATTGACAACATATTTATTCTACATGATGCCCGTTTAAATGGCAACAAACACTAATATACGATTTTTTGAAAAAAGCTCCCACAAGTCTCACAAAATACATTGTTTCGACCTATGGGAGCTTCCTGAAATACATTTGTAAAATTTTTGTAACAACTGCTCAGTGTCAGTTCTTGTGAGCCATCTCCGCGCGAAGCTTCTCGGTCAAAGCAGGTACAATCTTATTCAGATCACCCACCAGTCCAAAATCAGCTACTTCAAAAATAGGAGCGGTTTCATCCTTATTGATGGCAATGATAATATCGGATTCCTCCATACCTGCCAGATGCTGAATGGCACCTGAAATACCAATGGCAAAATAGACATTGGGACGTACAGTCTTTCCTGTCTGTCCTACCTGCAAATCCTTCGGCTTCCAGCCCGCGTCCACAACGGCACGGGAGCAGCTCACGGTACCGCCCAGAACTTCTGCCAGATCCTCCAGCATCTTGAAGTTCTCAGGACCGCCCATTCCACGTCCGCCGGATACCAGAATCTTCGCATCCATGATATCCACGGTCTCGGATACAGCCTTTACAACCTCCAGAATCTCCACATAGTTGTTATTGGGCGTGAATCCGGGATTGAATTCTTCCACATTGGCCTTAACGCCTGCCTGTTTCTCTCTCTTCTGCATAACGCCGGGGCGAACTGTGGCCATCTGAGGACGGAAATCCGGACATGCAATGGTGGCGATGGTGTTGCCGCCGAACGCAGGACGGGTCATCAGCAGCTGATTGTGCTTCTGCTCCTTGCCGGGGATAGGATTTAACGGGAAATCTCCGATGTCAAGCTGTGTACAGTCCGCTGTCAGACCTGTGTGAATCCTGGCGGATACACGGGGGCCCAGATCACGGCCGATAGCTGTGGCGCCTACCAGGAAGATTTCCGGTTTATACTTGTTAATCACAGATGCCAGCGCATGTGCATAAGGCTCGGTTCTGTACTCCTTCAGCTCGGGATCATCCACAACGATAACTCTGTCGGCGCCGTATTCTGCCAGCTCATCTGCCAGATCCTTCACGCCGCTTCCCACCAATACAGCAGTTACCTCGGTTCCAAGATCTGCAGCCAGATCCTTGCCCTTGCCGATCAGTTCAAAAGCAATACTGTTGACGATATTGTCTACCTGCTGTGCGAAGACATATACGCCTTTATATTCTTCTAAATTCATTGTTTTTCCTCCTAATTCCAGTTCCGTCTCTCTACATTCATGCCTCTAAGGGGAGTAATTTTCAGCTGCAAAGAAAGCATCTGAAAATTCTCCCGGCATGACTGTCTTCGAGACTGTTTTTATTCCGCTGCAACCAATTATTTTTAAATCACATGCTTCACTTTCAGTTTGTCAACAATATAGTCAACGGCTTCAGCCGGGTCAAGGGTAACTTTCTCACCGGCGCCCTTGCGGACTTTGTCGGAAGCCTTTGCAATCTGTGTGGGTGAGCCTTTCAGACCCAGGTTGGAATCTTCCACATCCTTCAGATCAGCTCTGCCCCATACGGTAATCTCTGCCTTGCAGGCATCAAAGATTCCGCCGGGTGTCATATATCTGGGCTCATTCAGCTCAGCCAGAGCGGTAATCAGGCAGGGCATTTTAGCTTTCAGCACATGATATCTGTCATCGTACTGACGCTCCACGATAACGCTGTCACCTTCAATCTTCAGATTCTGAGCATAGGAGATAACCGGAATATTCAGATGCTCGGAAATCTGCGGTCCCACCTGTGCGGTGTCGCCGTCGATGGCCTGACGTCCGGTAATAATCAAATCATATTCCATATTGCGCAGTGCGCCGGCCAGGGTCTGGGAAGTCGCCCAGGTATCTGCTCCGCCCAGCACTCTGTCGGTCACCAGCACGCCCTTGTCAGCGCCCATGGCCATTGCCTCGCGCAGAACATCTTCTGCTTTGGGAAGTCCCATGGTCAGAACGGTAACTTCCGCACCATATTGATCCTTTAATCTCAGCGCTGCCTCCAGACCTGCCTTATCGTCAGGGTTCATAATCGTCATCATGGCAGCTCTGTCCAGAGTACCGTCGGGATTGAACTTTACGCCGCCCTTGGTATCGGGAACCTGCTTAATACAAACAACAACTTTCATTGTATTTTCACTCCTTTATTCTATTTTCATGTGGATAAACTGTCTCTCGCAATCTACACCGCTTCCGGAAAATACAGATATGCGACGCAGAATCCGCGAGCTTCCTACTTCAAAAGGGCAGCACTGATAACCATGCGCTGAACCTCACTGGTTCCCTCGTAAATCTCGGTAATCTTGGCATCACGCATCATGCGCTCCACATCATACTCTCTTGTATAGCCATATCCGCCGTGAAGCTGAACAGCCTTCGTGGTCACTTCCATTGCTACTTCCGCGGCATAAAGTTTCGCCTGTGCCGCCTCGAAACCGTATTCCTTCTGTGTGGCCTTTGCCATTGCCGCCTTGTACACCAGAAGCTGAGCAGCCTCTACCTTGGTAGCCATGTCAGCCAACTGGAACTGGGTGTTCTGCAGAGCCGCAATCGGCTTGCCGAACTGCTTTCTCTCTTTGGTGTAGGCAATGGTTCTCTCCAGAGCGCCCTCTGCAATTCCCAGAGCCTGCGCGGCAATCCCGATACGTCCGCCGTCCAGAGTATGCATGGCAATCTTGAAGCCCTGTCCCAGCTTGCCAAGCATGTTCTCCTTCGGAACACGGCAGTCTGTGAAGATCAGTTCATATGTAGAAGAACCGCGGATACCCATCTTCTTCTCCTTCGTGCCGAAGCTGAATCCGGGAGTTCCCTTCTCCACGATGAAGGAGGTAATCTCTTTAATCTTTCTGCCTCTCTTCTCGATAGTGCCGGTCACTGCGAAGATTACATATACATCTGCTTCCTTACCATTGGTAATAAAAATCTTGGAGCCGTTAATAATATAGTCGTCTCCATCCGCAACCGCTTTGGTCTGCTGTCCCTGTGCGTCTGTGCCGGCGCCGGGCTCGGTCAGGCCGAATGCTCCCAGCTTCTCACCTTTTGCAAGGGGCACCAGGTACTTTGCCTTCTGCTCTTCCGTACCGAAGGTCATGATGGGGTCACAGCAAAGTGATGTATGTGCGGAAACAATAACGCCTGTGGTACCGCACACTTTTGAAAGCTCCTCCACACACATAACATAGGTCAGAGGGTCACAGCCCTGTCCGCCGTACTCCTTGGGAACAGGAATACCCAGAAAACCGTTTTTTGCCATCTTATCAACGGTTCCTCTGGGGAATTCTTCGGTTTCATCTACCTCCTGAGCAAGAGGCTTTACTTCTTTTTCGGCAAACTCTCTGAAAAGAGTGCGTGCCATTTCATGCTCTTTTCGCAACATAAAATCCATGATTACCATTCCTCCATTATTTATTTTAACTTCCTTTGTCATAACCGCCGCAGCCGTTCAGACAGAATATCGAACTGCAGTCAGCTGTGTCAACCGGCAGGGAAGTCCGGCTACTGCTCACAGAATGAACAGAAGTCACCTCCTCTGCGCGCAAAACCACTGCACCGGAACCGGCGCAGTGATTGTATTGCCTGTTCAAAGTTACCCTGCTTCCCTTCCGAAGCAGGACCTTACTTTTTGCTGTAGTCGTAGAAGCCCACACCGGTCTTCTTGCCCAGCTTGCCTGCGCGAACCATCTTGCGGAGCAGCGGATGAGGACGATATTTGGAATCTCCCGTCTCATTCTGCAGTACTTCCATGATGGCAAGCACAATGTCAAGACCTACCAGGTCGCCAAGCGCCAGAGGTCCCATGGGGTGAGAGGCACCCAGCTTCATAGCTGTATCAATATCTTCCACGCTGGCAATGCCTTCCGCATAAATGCCGATGGCCTCATTGATCATGGGAATCAGAATTCTGTTAACCACAAATCCGGGCGCTTCCTTTACCTCTACGGGAGTCTTGCCGATTTCCACCGAGATAGCCTTGATCTTCTCTACCAGCTCGTCGGGAGTGTTGGCCCCTGCAATCACTTCCACCAGCTTCATTCTGTCTGCCGGGTTGAAGAAGTGCATACCGATCATGGGTCTGTCCAGTCCGGCTCCGATCTCCGTGATGGAAAGGGATGAGGTATTGGTTGCAAAAATGCACTCAGGTTTTACAATTTCCTGAAGTTCCTTGAAAGTAGTCTTCTTAATCTGCATGTTCTCAGGTGCAACTTCAATTACCAGATCACAGTCTGTGCAGATATCCTTCAGACCTGTAGCAATTTTCGCAGAAATGGCATCTGCTGCCTCCTGCGTCATTTTCTCTTTCCCTACCAGAAAGTTCAGATTCTTCAGAATTCTGGCCTTGCCTCCATCAGCGAACTCCTGTTTGATGTCGCAAAGGCATACTTCATATCCTTCCGTCATGGCAAATGCCTGAGCGATTCCTGCACCCATGGTGCCCGCCCCGATAATACCTACTTTCATTAATCAGTCCTCCTTATTTGAATTCTTTTTCTTTGTGCTCTCCATGAGAAACGCCAATCCGCCTACAATAATGGCACCGCCGCCTATCTTTATCGTAATATCTCCATTGTCCATTCCCATATAAAGCAGAACAGCGCCTGCCGCAATGAACAGAATACCTGCTGTCAAACAGATTATTCTTTTCTTATCCATAGTCATCCTCCTCAGCAGTTCCTGAACGGCTCCTTCACCTTCTCCTTGTTCTTGTCAAGGAAGAAGGCCATACCATACTTCTGATCTTCGGTCTCAAAGCAGTCACCGAACAGCTTCTCCTCGATTACAAGCGCCTGGTCCATATCCACATCCAGTCCCTCATTGATGGCTTTCTTGCAGTTGCGGACAGCTATGGGCGCATTTTTTGCGATTCCTGCAGCCATCTTCTCTGCGGCGGGAAGCAGCTCCTCCTGAGGATAAACAGCATTGACCAGGCCAATTCTGTATGCCTCGTCCGCCTTGATATTGCGTGCGGTATAAATCATCTGCTTTGCCATTCCGGCTCCCACCAGACGAGCCAGTCTCTGGGTTCCGCCGAAGCCAGGGGTAATCCCCAGTCCAACCTCCGGCTGACCGAATACTGCATTGTCGGAACAGATTCTGATATCACAGCTCATGGAAAGCTCACAGCCTCCGCCCAATGCAAATCCGTTAACCGCTGCAATAACAGGAATCGGCAGTGTCTCCAGCTTACGGAATACATCATTGCCCTTCTTCCCGAAGGCTTCTCCCTCCGCCTTTGTCAGAGTACTCATCTCGCCGATATCCGCACCTGCCACAAAAGATTTCTGGCCTGCACCGGTGAGAATCAGACAGCGCACTGTATTGATATCCACCGCGTCAATGGTCTTGTCAAGCTCTTCCAGTACGGTAGAATTCAGCGCATTCAGAGCCTTTTCACGATTGATGGTGATAATGGCGTACTCACCTTTTTGTTCGTATAATATAAATTCCATGGTTTGTTCTCCTATTTGAGTTCCGCAGTTTTCCTCCATTCCCCCTCCCATGAAAGGATTTCCAGCCGCATCTGCGTCTGTAAATCCTTTCGGGCACTGTTCGTAAAACTGCTGTTTTGAGTTCCGCAGTTTTCCTCCATTCCCCTTCCATGAAAGGATTTCCAGCCGCATCCGCGTCTGTAAATCCTTTCGGGTACTGTTCGTAAAACTGCTGTTTTGAGTTCCGCACTCCTATAATATTTTTCCTCAGCAAAGGAAGAATGTCTCAAGGCAGAGTCATTCTTCCTGCTGAAAATCATGCGTTTATTTTAGTCTTCAATCTTCACAATGGTAGAGCAGCCCATGCCGCCGCCGATGCACAGCGTTGCAAGTCCGGTCTTCGCACCCTTCGCCTGCATCTCATGAAGCAGTGTCACCAGAATACGGCATCCGGAAGCACCTACAGGATGACCCAATGCAATGGCTCCGCCGTTGGGGTTCAGCTGCTTATCCACATCAATGCCCAGATCTTTGCCCACTGCCACTGACTGAGCAGCAAACGCCTCGTTCGCTTCGATGATATCAAAGTCTTCAATCTTCATTCCGGTCTTCGCCAGAACCTTCTTCGTGGCTGCCACGGGGCCGATACCCATCACTTCAGGACGAACGCCTGCAAGGGCGCCTGCCACAAAGGTAGCCATAGGCTTCACACCCAGTTCCTTCGCCTTCTCCTCGCTCATGACCACAATGGCTGCAGCACCGTCATTGATTCCGGATGCGTTGCCTGCAGTCACAAAACCGTCGGGATTGATGGGACGAAGCTTCGCAAGTCCCTCGATGGTGGACCCTGCTCTGGGGCCTTCGTCAACCTTAAATTCAACAACTTCCTTTTTCTTCTTCACCATAACAGGTACGATTTCCGCATCAAATGCACCGGATTTCTGTGCCGCTTCAGCCTTCTGCTGGCTCTTTAATGCGAACTGATCAAGCTCTTCCCTGGTCAGGCCCCACTCACGGCAGATGTTGTCCGCGGTGGTAATCATATGATAATCATTGAAAGCGTCCCAGAGTGCATCCTTAATCATGGTATCCACCAGAGTACCGTTATTCATTCTGTACCCGTAGCGGGCCTGTGGAATTGCATAAGGCGCCATGGACATATTCTCCATACCGCCGGCCACTACAATATCCGCATCTCCGGCCATAATCATCTGTGCAGCCTGGTTGACACAGTTCAGACCGGAACCGCACACCACATTCATGGTCACTGCAGGCACTTCGATGGGCAGTCCTGCTTTGATGGATGCCTGACGCGCTACGTTCTGGCCCTGTCCTGCCTGGATGACACATCCCATGTACACCTGATCTACATCTTCAGGCTTTACTCCCGCCCTGCTCAGGGCTTCCTTGATAACAATTGCACCCAGCTCAACTACGGGGGTCGTGCTCAGTGTGCCGCCCATGGTACCGATTGCGGTACGGCATGCACCGGCTAAAACTACTTTCTTTGCCATTTTTTTCTCCTCCAAAAATAATTTGTATTGATTGTTATTTTTTTGTCATTTTGGCTGCTTCCAGTTTAGCATAGTCCCTGTCTATTTGCAATCACTTTCCCATTAAATTTTGATAAAGAGTAACGGTTCAGCCCAGAATTTCATCCAGCGTACTGATCAGGTTATCCACATCGATGGGTTTCGCTATATGTCCGTTCATTCCGCTTGCCAGCGCTTCCTTTCTGTCCTCTTCAAAAGCATTGGCAGTCATGGCAATAATCGGTATCGATGCCAGTTTCCGGTTCTCCAGTTTCCGAATGGCCTTTGCCGCCTCATAACCGTTCATCACAGGCATCTGTACATCCATAAGTACCAGCTGATAATAGCCCGGCTGAGATTTCCTCAGCATCTCCACTGCTATCCTGCCGTTCTCCGCAACCTCTGTGGTAAAGCCTGCATCTCCCAGAATTGCCACTGCAATCTCCTGATTCAGCTCCACATCCTCCGCCAGCAGAATGCGTCCTGTATGATGCCTTACCAGTTCCTCCTGCTCTTTTTCCTCCTCTTCTTCCTCCGCATTGATAACGGACCGCAGACAGCTTCTCAGTTCTGACAGGAACAGCGGCTTGCTGCAAAAAGCCGTCACTCCCGCTTCCTTTGCCTCATCCTCAATGTCCGACCAGTCATATGCGGTCAGCACAATCACAGGAACTTCCTCTCCCATTTCCTTCCGGATTCTTCTTGTCACTTCAATGCCGTTCATATCAGGCAGCAGCCAGTCGATAATATACACGGAATAGCTGTCTCCCCGCATCAGCGCCTGATGTGTACGCAGCACTGCTTCCTTTCCGGACAATGTCCACTCAGCCCGCATTCCAATCTGCTGCAGCATATAGGATACACTGTCACAGGTGTTAAAATCGTCATCCACCACCAGCGCCCTGCAGTTCTTCAGTTCAGCTATATCATACGGCTCTTTCACCCCGGTATCCAGCCGGAAGGTAAAGCAGGCTCTGAATTCTGTCCCCACTCCCTGCTCGCTCTTCACTTCAATAGTACCGTTCATCATGTCCACTATATTCTTCGTGATGGCCATTCCCAGCCCGGTTCCCTGAATGCCGCTGATGGTAGTATTCTCCTCACGCTCAAAAGGCTCGAAAATATGCGCCACAAATTCCTCGCTCATGCCGATTCCGGTATCCCTGATGCAGAACTCATAAATGGCATGCCCGGCAGGTGCACCGGCCTTTTCCGTAACGCGCATACTGACAATCCCGCCTGCGCCGGTATACTTGACCGAATTGCTCAGCAGATTTAACAGCACCTGGTTCAGCCGCAGCTTGTCGCAGTAAATTTCCTCGTCCCAGACATCCACGGTATCCATGTACAGTTCCAGCTGCTTTGCATTGATGTCAGCCTGCAGTATATTCCGCAATCCATGCAGAATATCCGGCAGACTGCAGGGTTTCTCTTCCAGATGTATCTTGCCGCTCTCGATACGGCTCATATCCAGCACGTCATTGATCAGGCTCAGCAGATGATTCCCGGAAGTCATGATTTTCTTCAGATATTCTTCCACCTGCTCCCTGTGATCCACATGGGTAATCGCCAGCGCCGTAAAGCCTACTATCGCATTCATAGGTGTGCGGATATCATGAGACATATTGGAGAGAAATACGCTCTTTGCCTTGCTTGCCTTATTCGCCTGCAGCAATGCATCTTCCAGAAGCCGCTTCTGCTCCATCTCGCTGCGAATCTCATCGTCCACGCTTCGGAATCCCAGAACAATCCCCCGTGTCTCATCATCCCAGGCGCCGGCCCGCACCGCCTTAACCTGAAAATATCTGACACCCTCTGCTCCGTGTACACGATAGTTCACATAATACTGCATTTTTTCTTCCAGTTCCTGTTTGATCTTTCCAGGCAAAGAAGCCTGCCGCAGCATATCCTGATCTTCTTCGTACACGAACTCCTCTATGTACCGCCCCATACTTTCTTCCAGCGATATATTCCCGTCAAACACACTGCCAAATATCTGTCTGCCTTCATCATCCTGAAGCAGCCTGCCGCTGCCCGTCTCCAGATCAAAATAGCATACCAGACTGTAGTCAATGCTCAGCGCTTTCACCAGCTCCATCTGGCGTCTTTCATTCTGCTTTTCCTGCTGCTTCTGAGCCGTACAGTCCAAAAGAAAACGCTGATAAAACAGTTCCCCATTCTCTCTTATCAGCTTGACATTCCCCATAATATGCAGAATATCACCGCTTTTATGCCGGATCCGATACTCCACACTGACGCTGTCTCCCTCTTTCTTCAGATCCTCGATGCTCTCCTGAAGCGCTTCTCTGTCTTCTTCCAGAACAGAAGAGGCAATCATGTCAAAGCCTTCCTCCATCAGATCTTCCGGCGTCCTGTATCCCAGAATCTGAAGCGCGGCTCTGTTGATACTGAGAATTCTGCTTCCATCTATCGTGTGACAGATCACACCGCAGTCAATGGTGGTAAAAAGGGCCTCCAGCGTACGGTTTTTCTGTACAATCTCCTCTTCATAGGCCCTCTCCTGCGTCACATCAATGGCAACGCCTACCGTGCCCATCACGCTTCCGTCAATATCATATAAAGGAGACTTATATGTGGTAAGCGTCCGCATTCCCTCTCCGGTTTTGATGATTTCTTCAGACACAAAGGTCCTTTTCTTGGTCATGACCTCACGTTCTGACTCTATACATGCGGGATCATCCTGCTCCACATCCCAGATATACGCGTGTCCCCGGCCTTCCACCTGCTCTTTGGTCTTATTCACCGTCCTGCAGAAGCTGTCATTTACCTTCTCGTGAATTCCGTTTTTATCTTTATACCAGATCAGATTGGGAATGTTGTTGATGGTAGCTTCAAAAAAATGGCTGGTCTGCCAGTAATCCTTATCCTGTTTATATCGGTCCTGCCACCGGTTAAACCGAAATTTTATCTCTTCCTCTGTCATGGGAGATATCCATATATCTTCTATTTCCGGCAATTCCCCTGTCAGGAGATCCATCTGCATCCTCTCCGCCACCAGAATCAGCCGGGCCTCTTCCGACTTGCCTGAAATCAGGGTTCGAACGGTCTTCACCGCGTCCATTCCCTGCAGATTCGCCACAATAACATCCGCCTCAGATGCCGCATTCTTTTCAGGCACTTCATCTGCCGCAAATGTATATGTAAAATTCTCCGGCCGAGAACTTTCTTTTATGATCTCAAACACTCTGCAGTTTTGACCTGTGAAATAAAAATGAACATGACAGTGGTACATATCCTTTTCCTCCCTTTGTCCTGCACACAATCTCCATTATCTCTATTCTAGCAAGGGAAGGAAGCTGTGTCAATACGGTGAAATTTCTCCGGCCTCCACCACACACCGCCCGCTGTGCAGTCCGTCTCCGTCTGCCCATACGGAAATTCTGCCCGGTTCTCCGGTCAGCCTGATAATCACGCTGGCACAGCCATGGTACAGGTGAATTCTGTCTTCCTTCCGGGATTCTCCCCCCGTCACATCTCCATTATCCACCGCCAGAATTTCCGCAGGCCCTTCCACTCTGAAACGGACTCTGCCACTTTCCCTGAAATACAGATTCCCCGCCGCATCCATGGCACGTACCGTAAGCAGCTGCTGATACCCCCGCAGAGACTGATCTTCGATTTTGACAGATTCCCGTACAAACTTAAGGTCTGTGGCCGGTCCCGGTGTCACAACAACATGTGTACAGACTGCTGTTCCTCCGATATACCCTGTAACCTCCACCTTCCCCGGCTGCCAGGGAAGAAATCCCGTAATGACTCCATTCCCGGAATCTGTCGGAGACGGCACATAAAATCTCTTACCATTCAGTCTTAGCTCCACTTCTTCACAGTTTGTGACAATCCTGTAGGGAATCAAAGTTCTGTTAAACTGCGGAAACTGCCAGTGTTCTGCATAAATCGGCGTATCCCAGTGCTCTTTACAGCCCTCATCCTCCAGCGAATAATCCATGACCGCAAAACGTACCACCGGTTTCGACGTCCAGTAGTTCTGATAAAAATAATACATGGGTCTCACCTCATTATTGGTGCGTATCATGGCGCCGCTCCAGCCTTTTGCAGGATATCCCATGGATTCGCCCAGGTAATCATATCCTGTCCAGATCATTCCTCCGATACAGTAATCCCTCTCCATGACATCCATCGCCGGAATGCGATCCGTAAAATTCTGCATCTGTTCACAATGACCGCGGAAATACTGATAACATTCCGTTCCCAGAATCAGCTTGTCCGGCATTTTTTCATGAATCAGATCATACCACTGTTCCTGATAATTGCAGGAAAGAATATCCACAATTTCTCCTATCCTGCTTATCCTCTCCACTCTCTCCAGCGGGTCGTAAATCTCCGTATCGCTCTCTTCATCCACGAATTTCTGGATATCTGTAATTTTAGACAGATCAACCTGACTTTCTCTCTTAAAATGCGGGTTCATGGCATAAGTCACAGGCCGTGTCCCGTCCAGACACCGCACCTGGTCACAGAGCATCCGCAGAAGGGAAAGCATGGTCTCCTGCCCCTGGTTTTCCACCTCGTTGCCCACACCCCAGATAATCACAGACGGCCTGTTCCTGTCACGTTTCACCATGGCCTCCACATCCTGCTTCCAGTTCTGATCAAAATACCGTCCGTAAAGTCCTCCCTTCCACTTGTCAAAGCACTCTTCATACACATAGAAACCCATTTCGTCACATAAATCCATAAATTCTTCCGAAAAAGTGTGATGAGCCGGCCGGATGGCATTGCAGCCCATTTCTTTCAGCAGAGCCAGCCGCTCTCTCCATATTTCCGGTCTGACAGCAGTACCCAGACCGCCGCACTCCTGATGGATGCAGACTCCCTTCAGCTTTACCGCTGCCCCGTTTACAAACATGCCTCTGCCCGGAATCATCTCGATTTCCCGCAAGCCGATTCTTCTGCAGATCCGATCCAATACCCGGCCGTCCTCCACTAGTTCCAGCGTGAGACCATATAAGTCAGGATGCTCCGCCGACCATCTGCAGGGTTCCTCCACTACAAAGGTCAGCCTGCCCTCCCCATTCTCTGTCCTGAGAACGCTGTCCTTTGCCGCTCTGTCCATCCCGGCTTCCGTTCCGCAGTCCGATCCTGTTCCATGATATTGAAGCGTTCCCCGCACACAGGCCCGCAATCCGGCATCTACCTTCACAATGGCTTTCCCGTTGTCAAATTCCGTATGAACTGTCACATCCCACGGATCCAAATGATTTCTTTTTGTCTCCACAAGCCTTACACTGCGGTAAATGCCGCAGCCGCTGTACCATCTGTCCGCAGGGAAAATCGTATTGTCCACTTTGACAATCAGATCATTTTCTCCCGTTTCCAGATACTCCGATATCTCCAGTCGAAAAGTGCTGTAACCATATCTGTGGCTCCCTGTCAGCCTTCCGTTTATCCATATGGTACAGTTCTCATATACACCTCCGAACACCAGCATATAGCAACTGTCTACCTTTTTCTCCTGCAGATAAATGTTCTTGCGATACCAGCCGATTCCCCATCTGTCCTGAAATCCCTGAGACCTGCCACCCTCCATATCTCTGTTGAAAGGCATGTCCACCGCCCAGTCATGAGGCAGGTCAACCTTCTGAAATACAAGACCTTCCGGGATGTCCGGCTTCTCCTCCGCTTCCGTCATCCCCACATCTGCCCTCGTCGGCGCTTTCTTCACCAGAGCAAATTCCCAGTCCGTCATCAGCATCTGTTCCGTTCTCTCTTTTCCTTCCATTTTACTGTCTCCTTTTCCTTCCGCTATCCGGCCTGTTTCTGACTTCTTCATTCTACCCTCATTCCCATTTTCAGTCAATTCTTTTATAGTCCCCCGTAACAGGCTGACGCAAAAAAACAGCCCAGATAAGTCTCTGAACTGTTTCCCCTGTACATCCGAAATGATTTCCGCAGAATTCAGGAATGACATAATAATAACTTTGTATAGTCTGCCTTCGGATGAGCGAATACTTCCTCCGTCTCTCCGATCTCCAGAATCTGTCCGTCCTTCATCACCATGATCCGGTCACACATCCGGTAGACCACGTTGATGTCATGGGAAATGAACAGACAGGCAAGATTCATCTCCCCCTGAAGCTTTAAAATCAATTCCATAATCTGGGCCTGAATGGTCACATCCAGCGCAGATACCGGTTCGTCCGCCACAATAAAGCCCGGATTGGTAATCAGGGCCTGAGCGATGCTGACCCGCTGGCGCTGGCCGCCGCTGAGCTCGGAAGGTTTCCTGTGAAAATAAGCCTCCTCCAGCCCCACTCGCCGCAGCATATCGTAAGCCGCAGCCTCCCTGTCCGCCTTCGTCATGGCCAGAGACTTATCCAGCCGGCCGGCGGCTCTCAGCGGTTCCTCCAGCAGCCACCCGATGGTCTTCGTGGGATTCAGGCTGCTGTATGGATCCTGAAATACCATCTGGGGCCGGACGGAATGGTGCACGATATTTCCTTCTATATGATGGTTTATGCCCAGAATTGCTTTAGAGAGAGAAGTCTTGCCACAGCCGCTCTCCCCCACCAGCCCCAGACTTTCTCCGGGCCAGATCTCAAAATCCGCATGATGGACCACATACTGCCGATAGTTTCGCCGGAAAAAGGCTTTCAGGGAAAATCGGTTTCCTCCTTCTCTGCCTTCTTCCTCCGCCAGGGCCTGACCGCCGTCCTGATAGTACACGGACAGATCCCGCACCTGCAGTACCGGCTCTGAAGGAGCTTTCCCGTTTTCCCCGGTCAGTGATCCCGGATTACATGTCCTGTTGCCCGCCGTCCTGCCTTCTCTGCCCCGGACTCTGGAGGGAACAGCCTCTACCAGCCGCTTCGTATATGCTTCTCCGGGATGATCAAGGACTTCCTCCGCGGTACCCGTCTCCACCACACAGCCATCCTTCATCACTGCCACCCGGTGACAGATTCGCCTGGCAAGATGCAGATCATGGGTGATAAACAGCATGGCGTTGTTCTGTTCTGCATTAATCTTACGCAGCAGTTCCACTATCTGATTCTGGATGGTCACATCCAGCGCAGTGGTAGGTTCGTCCGCCACAATCAGCCTGGGGTGAAGAATTACAGCCATGGCAATCATGGCACGCTGGCGCATGCCGCCGGACAGCTGATGCGGATAACTGACATACACCCTTTCCGCATCCTGCAGTCCCACTGCCCGAAAAGTTTCCAGCACTTTATCCCGTATCTCCCCTCTGTCCAGCTTTGTGTGAAGCAGCAGCACTTCCTCCACCTGCCGGCCCACCTTCTGGGTGGGATTCAGACTGGTCTGGGGCTCCTGGAACACCATGGACATCTCCGAGCCCTGGAATTTCCGATAAAGCGCCTTGTCACATGGCCTGCCCGCTTCTCTCAGAATGACATCGTCAAAAAGAATCCGGCCGGACGTTACTTTCGCCGCATCTGACACAAGTCCCATCAACGTAAGTGCCGTGACGGACTTGCCCGAGCCGGACTCCCCCACCACACCCAGAATCTCACCGTCCCTCAGTTCAAGGCTGACGTTTTTCACCACCTCGGTATCACCGAAGGCCACGGACAATTCTTCTATTTTAATCATCTCTGTGTGCCTCCCTTCCGTCTGATTCCCTCGCTGAACAGAGAAAAGCCCAGCACCACCCACACAATGGTCAGTCCCGGCGCCAATGCATACCAGGGTGCGGTCTGCAGGTATCCCTGGGCATCTGAAAGCATCTTGCCCAGACTGGCATCCGGAGGCTGCACGCCGATTCCCAGATAGCTCATGCCCGACTCCGCCAGTATGGCATTGTTAAAACCTATCATCACGGACACCCAGAACACGGAAAAAATGTTGGGCAGAATATGAACAAAAAGGATGCGGAAATTCCCCACCCTCATCATTCTGGCCCGTTTGATATAATCCGCATCCCGAAGCCGGATAAATTCACTTCTCACAATTCTCACAAAGCCGGGCACGAACACCAGGCCCAGAGAAATAATCACATTCTGCATCCCGGTTCCCAGCAGACTGATAATCACCAGTGTCAGCAGGATACTGGGGAAACCGTTCAGCGCATCTGTAATCCTCATGACCACCTCGTCTACCAGACCGCCGAAATATCCCGTCAATGCCCCGAGGAAAATGCCCGCCGCGCCGGAGAAAAACACAACAAGACTGCTGATGAGAATCGAAGTCCCCATTCCCTGCATAACCCTGGAAAAAATATCCCGGCCGAAGTTATCTGTGCCGAAAAAATGACGCAGAGAAGGCGGCGCAAATTTTTCCGCCGCAGACATGGCAGTGGTGCTGTACGGCGTCCAGAAAAAGCCCACAATTCCCAATGTCACGGCAATGCCCGTCATCACCATGCCGGCTGTCAGGTATTTGTTCCACCTTTTATTCTTCGCTTTTTTCACTTCCGTCTTCCCTGTATATTTTGTGTTTTCCACGGTCGTTCCCTCTACATTTCCGCAATTACTTTTCCTTCCCGGAATCACATAAACAAACTCTTCCGGGGCAGTTCCCGGACCATCTCAAAAATCCATTTATGAAATCCTGGGATCTATCACCTTATACAGAATATCCACCAGAAAATACACAAATATCACCACAAATGTAATATAGAGAATCAGAATCTCCACCACTGGAAAATCTCTTGTGGAAATGGAGCTGATCAGCAGCCTTCCAATCCCGGGAAGGCCAAATACCTGCTCAACCACAATACTCCCTGCCACAATCTCCGCCACGATCATCCCCAGAAAAGTCACCACCGGCATCATGGCATTCCTCAGCACATGCCCGTACATGACACGTTCTTTGGTACAGCCCTTGCTGTATGCGGTGCGCACATAATCCGAGTCCAGTTCCGTCAGCATGGAATTGCGCAGGAATCTCGCCGTCATCGCAACCTTCGGCAGAGCGATGGATATGGCCGGGAACAACAGATATCCGAGAAAGCCCGGAAAATTATCCTGATAACTCACATAACCTCCCGGCCTGAAGAACCGGAACATAATTCCGAACAGCCAGGTAACCAGAATTCCCAGAAAAAAAGAAGGCACCGCCATAGATGCCTGGGTGATAACTCCCAGCGCCGCGTCCAGCAGATGATTGCCGCTCTTCGCCCAGAGCACACCCAGCGGAATAGATACCAGCACAATCAGCACCAGAGATATGGCGGCCAGCCACAATGTCACCGGCAGTTTATCTCCTATGAGCTCTGCCACCGGCATCATTTCATTCATATTCTTGGAATAGCGGTAGCTGACACCGAAGTCCCCCTGAAATACGCCTGCCACCCACTTCCCGTAACGGACAATGGGAGGATCGTTAAATCCCAGTTCCTCCCGCAGCTGCGCTTCTCTCTCGGGAGTGGCTTCTGTCCCCAGTATGGATGCAACCACATCTCCGGGAATGATCTCAAAAGCCAGGAATGCGGCAGCGGAAACAAGAAACAATGTCATAATGAGAGTACCTAATTTTTTTCCAACATATTTCACGCTGCCCTTCCTCCTGTCTTCTTTTGTCACGGTCCCCCAGTGACCAATAAAGTTTGTTTCTTATTCTACAATATACACCGTGCTGATGTCCTGTACATAGACAGGGTAGAATTTGTACCCTGCAATCCGATTGCTGAGCGCCGTCTTATCCGCCGGCGTCTGAATAAATGCACTTCCCGCCTGGTCACAGAGAATCTTCTGCAGCTGCTTATAATACTCGGCCTTCTCGGTCAGATCAATGGCAGCCTGGGCCTTCTGGTAGACTTCATCGTACTCTGAACTGACAAAGTTGATAAAGTTCTTGCCGGATGTAGTCTGGAACCGATTCATCAGATATCCCGGCGTCATGTCGCTGGTAAGGCAGGTGATGGTAGCATCAAACTCACGCCCATTGTACACCTTTTCCAGCCATTCGCTGTTCTCCATCCCCTGGATTGTGGCATTGATTCCCACCTTTTTCAACTGTTCCACGATTACCTCGCCGGTCTGCATGTGAAATTCATAGCCGGAAACAATGGCGATCTCCATGTCAAACCCGTCGGCATAACCGGCATCTGCCAGCAGCTCTTTCGCCTTCTCCACATTGGCGGTGGTCCCGTAGGTGTCATTCAGATCTGTGTAATAATCTTTCAGCGTGGGAGGCATACAGGAACTGATCAGCGTTCCTGTTCCACCGCCTACAAATTCATTGATTTCTTCCTTATCCAGCGCATAACAGATGGCCTGACGCACCCGCACATCATCAAAAGGTGCCGTTCCATTGTTCAGATACAGGGCCTGCACCATGGTGGTGGCGGAAGAAATCACCTGATAATTATTCTGAATCACCTGGGCCTGGGAATCGGTGAGATAAGGATAGATGTCGATGGTACCGCCCTGCAGCTCCATCAGCGCCGTGTCTCCGTCTCCCACGATCTTGAATTCCACCTGATCCACATGGGGGAGCCCCTCCTGCCAGTACTCCGGATTCTTCGCCAGAACGATTCCCTCCTGAGGCTTGTAGGAAACATAAGAAAACGGTCCGGTACCCACGGGATCCGCCCCTTCCTCCTCGCCGCTGCCAGCGGGGATGATAGCGGCCACAAAGCTGTAAATCAGCTCTGTGTTGGCACTTCCCACCGTTACCTGAACCGTTTTCTCATCAAGAATATCTACGGCTGTGATTGCGCTCATGGTGGAAATTAAGGGAGTGCCATCCAACAGTCCCGATACTCTCTCCAGAGAGTATTTCACATCCTCAGCAGTCACAGCATTACCATTATGGAACTTTACACCATCCCGAAGGGTGAAGGTATACACCAACCCGTCCTCGGATATTGTGTAATCACTGGCCACCGCACCGATCAGGTGACCATTTTCATCAGGCTTTACCAGGCCTTCAAAAATGTTGAATAAAATCTCCTTAGTTCCTGCCGCCGTTGCTTTATGAGGGTCAAGACTGTCGATATCCTGTTGTATTCCTACAACAACGGAGCCGCCGTACATATCGCCTGAAGCTTCCTGCTCCTGGGTACTCTCCTGTGTGGAAGCAGTTCCCTGCGAATCTGTCACAGACTCCTTAGAGGAATTATCCCCCGAAGACTCTCCTGTGCCGTCTGCGCATCCGCCCAGTACAGCCATCACCAGAAGTGCCGTAAAAAGTAAACTGCAAAGTTTCTTTTTGCCATGAAAACATGTTTTCATTTTGCTCTTCTCCTCTTCGATTAATAAACCTCTCACTATTCAATTGTTTCCCTCATTTTACCATAGAATACGGTAAATGCAAGTACTTTATTCGATACATAGACCCAGCCCCCCAAGAACATGTAACAGTTCAGACAGGCCGGCACCAGGAAGCCTTTAAAAGTAATCCGCCGGCTTTTGCTTCAACACTATTTCTAAAATTTCTTTGAAAACGGGGAAACAGTTCAGGGCCTGTCTGAACCGTTACATGAAAAATGATGCAAAAATGTTGAAATTCTGACGTACCTTCTATGCAATTCCGCTGTAAAATAACAGAAGAAAACGGAGGTACTTACGATGAAACGAATTAAAAAACTGCTGTGTCTGTCATTTGCGCTGCTTACCTTTGCCGCATATGCGCTTCCCGCTTACGCGGCCGGAGAAAAAACAGAAGAAGAATCGCCCGGGGAAGAGGAGGAACTCCTGGCGCCTTACTTCATTATTCAGACAGAAGACTGTCCTGTGGATCTCTTTCCGTTAAAATCCACGGAAGTGACCACCAACATTAACGGTGTCATCGCCGAGACTTATGTGGTGCAGACTTATGCCAACGAAGGAGATACACCCATAAACGCGAGATATGTCTTCCCCACTTCCTCCGACGTCACCATGCACGGCATGAAAATGGAAATCGGAAACAATGTGGTCGTAGCCAAAATCAAGGAAAAAGAGGAGGCGAAGACAGAGTACGAGGAGGCAAAAAGCGAGGGGAAAAGCGCCTCCCTGCTGGAGCAGAAACGCCCCAATGTATTCACCATGGATGTGGCAAATATCATGCCGGGAGATACTGCCCGCATTGAACTGCATTACACCGAACTGATTTCTTCCACCGACGGTATCTATGAATTCAGCTTTCCCACCGTTGTCGGTCCCCGATATGCGGCGCCTCCGGAATCGGAAGAAAAGGCCGATGCACAGCAGGATGACTGGGTGTCAAGTCCCTACCTTGCAGACGGTGAGACGCCTCCCGGAGAATATCTGATCAATGTCAATCTGTCCACAGGTGTCCCCATTGCCGGTATAGAAAGTAAATCTCACGAAATCAAAGTGGAACAGAAGGAGGACTCCAGAGCCGAAATTACGCTGGCCAACCCGGAAGATTACGCCGGAAACAGGGATTTCATTCTGAATTATAAACTGACCGGAGAAGAAGTGGAAAGCGGTCTCATGCTCACCTCTTCCGGGGAAGAGAATTATTTCATGCTGACGGTACAGCCTCCGGAGCGTTTTACGCCCGAGGAGATACCTCCCCGGGAATACATTTTCGTGCTGGATGTATCCGGTTCCATGATGGGATATCCTCTGGATACCGCCAAATTACTGATTCGGGATCTGGTCACAAATTTAAAGGAAACGGATAAGTTCAATCTGATTCTGTTCGCCAATGAAACCTTCCGGCTTTCGCCGGAGTCGCTTCCGGCCACAGCTAAAAATATCAGATATGCCACGGAAATGATCGACGAAGAGATGGGCGGCGGCGGAACCTCCATGATGCCTGCCCTGGAAGAAGCTGTAGACATTCCCGAATCAGAAGATTTTGCCCGGAGCGTGGTCATAATCACAGATGGATACGTGTCTAATGAAGACGAGATTTTTAACCTGATCAACAATCACATGGATACCAGCAGCTTTTTCTCCTTTGGCATCGGAAGCTCTGTCAACGACTATCTCATCAAGGGGATTGCGCAATGCGGCATGGGGGAAGCCTTTGTGGTGACAAATTCCGAAGATGCCGAATCCAGTGCCTCCCGTTTCCGTACCTATATAGAGTCTCCGCTTCTGACCGGAATGACCATTGATTATGAAGGATTTGACGTTTACGATGTGGCCACCTCCGCTCCTTCCATTCTCTATGCACAGAAGCCTGTGGTCCTGTTCGGGAAATGGAAGGGAGAGCCTTCCGGCACCATCACAATAACCGGTAAGTCAGGAGAAGAAGATTATGTCCAGGAGATACCGGTAAACGATGTCACCGTGGATACGGAAAATGAGGCTATCCGCTATCTCTGGGCCCGGACGAAGCTGGATCAGCTGGCCGGATACGGAAGTGTGCGGAATGATGAGTCTGTCAAGGATGAAATCACACAGATCGGACTGGATTACAATATGACTACCCCCTACACTTCCTTCATTGCAGTAATCGAGGAGGTCAGGAATCCCGAAGGTGACAGCAGGGATGTAAATCAGGCATCTCCCCTGCCTCTGGGTGTCTCCAATCTGGCTGTGGGCGGAGGTTACACTGCATATTCGGAACCCGGAGATATCCTGTTTGTTCTGATCCTGACAGCCATACCGCTTCTGGTCTTCCTTCGGCGCAGAAGGGGTGGAAGGTCCAAAACGCTTAGTCTATAACTGCAACGCTCCTGTTTCACCTGCTGAGAAACAGACAGGGAAGGTAGTAAATCCATGAAAAATCTACTCAGTAAAAACAATATTAAAAAGCTCAGGCCAGACCTCTCCTTTTATCTTCTGGGCCTCCTGCTTCTTTTGGGAATCAAATATTTCTACAGCGGCGCCGGCAGTGACGAACTGCTGTGGATCCTGGCTCCCACCACAGGGTGGGTGGAACTGTTAAGCGGCATTCCCTTTGTATATGAAGAAGGCACAGGCTATGTAAATCACAGCCTGCGCCTTCTCATTGCGCCATCCTGCTCCGGTGTGCAGTTTATGCTTATAGCCTTTGCCACCCTGCTTTTCTCCTTCCTGCATCGGGTGGGAAATGCCTGTATCCTGAAAAAAAGCCTCTGGTTCATTGCCAGCCTTTCCCTTTCCTGGATTCTGACGGTTTTCGTCAATGGGCTGAGAATCATCGCGGCAATCTATCTTCCTTTCTATGTGGAAGATATAAACTTTGTGCAAAGGCTTCTGCCTCCTGACAGGCTCCACACCGTCATCGGAATTGTTGTGTATTTTATCTCCCTGCTGACCGTTTTTCACCTCACGGAATATGCTTTCCGCAGACACAGTGAAAGCAGCCGCACAGGTTTCGGCATAGCTTCTCCGTGGACATTGCTTCTGCGCAAATGTGTCCCTCCGGTATTCTGGTACTTTTTAATCGTCCTGGGGCTCCCTTTTCTCAACAGAGCATACCGGAAAAACGGTGCGAGATTTACGGATTTTGCCCTGCTTGTAGCTGTCTGCTGCGGAGGCATCCTCCTGTGCATCCTGCTTCTGTATACACTGTTCTCTCCCCTGAAAAATCGATTAAGTGCCAGACTGACCTGCCTTTTCCGGAGAAAACAGGATTAGCAGAATTAACTGATTTCTTATCCTTTTATCCCTTCCACACAGTTATGCATCAACATGGCTATGGTCATGGGGCCCACCCCTCCCGGAACCGGAGTAATGGCAGAGGTTCCGGGGGCTACATTTTCAAAATCCACATCGCCGCACAGTTTCTTATTTTCCATTCTGTGAATGCCCACATCAATAACCACAGCCCCTTCCTTCACATAATCTGCGCTCACGTACTTCGGTTTCCCGATGGCCACCACGAGGATATCTGCTCTCCGGGTAATTTCCTTCAGATTCTTTGTTCTGGAATGGCAGATTGTGACAGTGCCGTTCTCCCGAAGGAGAAGTGCGGCCATTGGCTTTCCCACAATATTGCTTCTGCCCAGCACCACGCACTCTTTCCCTTCGATTTCGATTCCTGAACGCTTCAGCAGCTGGATAATCCCGGCAGGGGTGCAGGACACATAGCCCGGTCTGCCGATGCTCAGATTCCCCACATTCACAGGGTGGAAACCGTCCACATCTTTCTCCGGTGCAATGGCCAGCAGGATTCTGTCCTCATTGATATGTTTCGGCAGAGGCAGCTGCACCAGAATTCCGTCTATATCTTTTTGTCTGTTCAGTTCTTCAATGAGCTTCAGCAGCTCCTCCTCCGTGGTTTCCTCCGCCAGCTCATAAGAAGCAGAACGAATTCCAATATACTCGCAGGCTTTTTTCTTATTTTTCACATATACGGCGGAGGCGGGGTCATTGCCCACCTGTATCACTGCCAGGCACCGCTCTATCCCCTGTGCCTTCATCTGCGCCACTTTTTCCTTTAATTCCTCTTTGATTTCCTGAGATATCTTTTTTCCGTCGATTATCTGAGCCATTTTCTTCTCTCCTGTTCCCATTATATAAATTCTGTCTCCTGCCTGCGGAAGCCGCCAGGCGTTTCGTGCTTCCCTGCGCCAACCCCGAGGCTGTCAGACGCGTATGGCATCTTCGTCTTCAACACAAGATTGGATGCATTCCCATATCCAAGTTAAAGCTTATATCTTACCTGGATTTCCATGCGGCTGCGGCATACAGTCCGTCAGTATACATAAGGCATACGCCCCGTAATCTGCGCGTAGCTTTCCAGGATTCCGTCCAGAGGAACGCACCAGTATCTGGTAGGATTGACAGAAAAAGCATACGCCATACAGATCAGGTTGCCGTAACCGTCTATAATCGCCGATCCGGAATCCCCGTGCACCAGCTCCACGGTCACTTCTGTGTGGTGCTGCTGCATATTCCACTCAAAATACTGCTTTACCCTGACCAGATTTCCGGTGGTGACATGAATCAGTCCTCCCTCTCTGTCAATTCGTTCCAATGCCAGTTCAAGGCCCTGCTGGTCCAGCCCTTCCCAGTAAGTCCGGTCAATATGTATGGTCATCAGCTTCTCAAGCAGTCTCTCCGGCACATCTCCCCGGTTCACCACCACCACACCTACATCATACCCTTCGCTGACCCCCAGAACCCTGCCTTTTACTTTCGTGCCGTCATAAAAGTAAACATCCCACTCATCACTTTTTTCCACCACATGGCGGTTGGAACAAATGTATATATATTCTTCCGTAATCTCCATAAGGTAACCGGAGCCGGAGCTGTATCCGCCCCGTCCCTTGTCAAAGTACAGGTGTACAAACGTGGGACGCATATATTCCAGAGCCTCCTCCATGTTCTCCTGCTCCGAAACACCCGCATCATAGATATTGGGCGCCCCCAGAATAGTATCCTTCCTGTAATCAATCTGTCGCCAGCCTATCAGCTCCTGGATATCCTCCGCCTCGGCCACCATAATTCTCGCTTCGGCCACAGTCTCAAGCCCGCAGCTGTCTTCCGCCAGATAGCGCAGCGGATACACACCTTCTCTGTCTAATTCTATCTCGGAATCATCCACCCGTATTTTTTCTGTCAGGTCACCGTCCATATCATCCCAGGCGGTCACCGCGTCCAGATAATCCGGTTCGCTTCCCGGCACACAATAGAAGTTGTGAATTCCCTCCAGTCTGGGAGGCGTATCCACAATGACATGGACCCGGCCGGCGCTTTCGTTCCCGGCCCGGTCTCTGGCACACACTTCCAGTTCATATTCTCCCACCTGGTCAAAACTGATTTCTTTCTGTTCTGTCCCGTCCCGGCGGAAAAAAGCTTCTGCCAGAGGATCCGCGTCCGACACACTGTCTATGACATCCTCCACTGTGCACATTGCGTTCGCCGCCAGATAAATCTGTCCTTCTTTCCACTGAATCTCCGGCGGTATGGTATCCTGAATGGTTATGGTATAGGTATAGGCAGTGCCTCCATGATAGACAACCGCCTGATAGACTCCCGTATTCCCTTCGTCCACCTGAGACAGATCAAGCTCTCCCAGATGTACGGACCATTCAGACCCCGAAAGGTAGTCGGTTATATTCTGGCTCAAAGGCTCTCCGTACTCGCAGACCGTCTCGCTGAACACCGGTACTACCCTGTAGATATGAAAATAGAAGATTAACCCCCCTGCCATAAGCAGGGAAATGCACACAAGGAAGATAAGAAGCTTCTGCCTTCTGTGCTTTTTATCTGCACTTTTCACCTATGCTTTCCCCGTCTCCCGTCTGCAGCTATTTACACATACGGGCTTTTCTGATATTAAGAGCTTAGCACTGACCTTATTTTTTGTCAACGGATATACTTACAGGGTACCGTATTTCAGTCAAAGCTTGACAACATACGAACATTCATATATTCTTAAGACAATTATGGATGAAAAAGTCTGTCCTGCGAATCATGCAGTTTCAGAAGCAATGATTGGAAAAGGAGAAAAAGTGAGTCTCAAATATCGTCACGAGCTGAAATTTCTGTGCGCCGAGTACAATCTCCGACACATGGAGGAAAAAGTCCGACATATCTGCAAGACGGATTCACACGCCGGAATCTCCGGAAGCTATGTAATCAGGAGCCTCTATTTTGATACTTATGCGGACCATTGTTATGCGGCAAACCTGAGTGGTATCGATGACAGGAGAAAATACCGACTGCGAATCTATGACAGCAATCCGGAATTTATCCGGCTGGAATGTAAATATTCTCATCATGGTCTGAAAGCAAAGGAACTGTGCATACTTACGGACAGGCAATGTAAGACGCTGCTTCAGGGAAATTCTCTGTTCCCCACCGAATCAGATTCGAATGAGCTGCTGCATTACTTTCTTCTGGAACGAAGCAGCCTGCTTCTGACTCCCCGGGTAATTGTAGAATATACTCGAACCCCTTATGTCTACCCGGCGGGAAATGTCCGGATAACCTTTGACAGGTCTGTCCGTTCCTCTGCACAGACCCGGCATTTTCTGGAGAGAAATCTGCCCTTTAGAAACATTCTGCCGGATGGAATGCATATTCTGGAAGTAAAATACGATGAATTTCTTCCGGCCGCCATCGTTGAACTGCTGGCCGGCGGACAGGATCTTCGAAGAACCAGCTTTTCAAAATACAGCCTGTGCAGAAATTACAGCACTGTTTGAACACATCGAAACGGAGGAACAAAAATGAGTATACAGGATGTCATCAAAAAATCTTTCCTGAAAGGATTTCAAAACACAAACTTACTGATCCGGGATGTGGCAATCTTAATGGTGATGGCTGCAGTTCTGGGTATCTATATCTATTTTATCTACCGTATCGTCACGACAAATACTTTCTACTCCAAAAGCTTCAACACCTCTCTGATTCTCATGAGCGTCATCACCGCCGCCATTATTATCGCCATTCAGAGCAGCGTCATCGTCTCCCTGGGCATGGTGGGTGCACTCTCCATCGTCAGATTCCGCACGGCTGTGAAAGAACCCCTGGATCTGATTTTCATGTTCTGGAGTATCAGCATCGGCATCATCTGCGGGGCCGGTATGGTGGGACTGGCTTTTGTATTATCTCTGATGGCCACAATTCTGGTGCTGGTTTTTTACCGCCTGCCCGAAATCCGTAAATCCATGATTCTGGTAATCAATGCGGAGAGCAATGCCTGTGCGGATAAAATTTATGATACTGTCAGAGCACATGATAAAAACTATAATGTGAAATCCCGCAATCTCACAAAGGAAAGTGCTGATTTTCTCATGGAAATCAAATCAAAAAACTGTGAGAGTCTGCTGAATGACTTAAATAGCATTGAAGGTGTCATTTCTGTCTCCATGGTCACCCACAAGGGAGATGCCGCCTGCTGAAAGGATATGTACACGGAAGGACGAAAACCCGTATGAAAAGAGCAAATATATTCTATATGCTTTTTGTGGCTGCTCTTGTACTGATTCTGACCGCCGGCATCGCGCTGGGCATCAAAGGGCAGGAGGAATGGGATATTCTGATAAACGATACTGATCTGTCAGCGCCGGTTCTGTCGGCGGAGAGCGGATTCTATGACAATCCCTTTTCCCTGAGTATCACTTCGCCGGACAATGTCAGTATATATTATACACTGGACGGCAGCATTCCCACATCGGATTCCATTCTCTATACGGAACCCATTGCCATTTCCCGCCGCGGAGACGGAGAAAATGACAATATTCATATTCAGAATATGCAGGAGGAGTGGCAGGAAGCGTATGGAGAAGACCATACCATCCTGGCAACCGTAGTCCGCGCCGTCGCCATAGACAGCCGGAATACATGCAGCGATATTGTGACTGCAACCTATTTTGTAGATCGAGACGAAGATCGCGGGAAGCTGGTGGTTTCTCTGGTGGCAGACCCGGATGACTTATTCGGCGACAGCGGAATCTATGTGACCGGCAAAGCCTATGACGACTGGTATCTGGGAGAACAGTCCGGTAATATACCCATGCCGAACTTCCTTCAGCATGGAATGGACTGGGAGCGCCCTGCCGTACTGGAATTATTCGAAAATGACAGTATACTGCAACAGCCTGTGGGGATTCGTATCCAGGGGGCTTCTGCCCGGGAATACGGTCTTAAACGGTTTTCCGTCTACTCCAGAAAAAAGTACAGCGGAAGCAACTGGTTTGACATTCCCCTTTTCGGGGACTGGAAAACTCATTCCTTTGCGCTTCGCTCCGGTTTTATGAACGCCTACATTCAGCATCTGGTTCAGGATCGGAATATCGCTTCCGCAGAGAGCAGAGAAGTGGTTGTCTATCTGAATGGCGCCTACTGGTATGCCACTTTTGCTCAGGAGAAATACAGCGGTAAATTTTTTCAGGAGCAATATGGGGTGGATGACGACAATGTGATTATCGTCAAAGGCGGCGGAGTCGATTCCGGCAGTGCGGAGGATCACGCACTCTATTTTGCCGTTTATGACTTTCTTGACACCCATGATATGTCCACGCCGGAAGCCTATCAGGAGCTGAACAGACTTATTGATATTCAAAGCTATATTGATTTTTCCTGCGTCAATATTTATTTTGGAAATCTTGACTACAACGAGAATAAGAACAGCGTGTGCTGGAGAGCCAGAAAACCGGGAAGCGGGGAATACGAAGACGGACGCTGGCGCTGGGCTCTTTATGACCTTGATCTGGAGAATCTGAATTACGGCGTACTCGAGGAAGACATCAACACTTTTACCATGGATACCCACTATGCCGGCAGCGCCTTTAACACACGCCCGCTGTGGGCAGCCCTGTTCCGGAACCCCACATTCCGCCGGCAGTTTGTCGTCAGCTTTATGGATATGGTCAACACGGATTTCACCGTTCAGAATGCAGTGAAAGCTTATGAGAACTGGGATGTATCTCTTCCCTGGGATGTGAGAACTCCGGAATGGGCCCTGCACTATTTTCCTGCCAGGACAGAATCCATCACAGGGTATCTCTCAGAAGAGTTCGGACTGACAGGAACACAGGCTTCTGTCACCCTTTCAGTCAGTGATGCCGAAGCCGGACACATTCTCCTGAATACTATCGTTCCCGATTTATCGGAAGGCGAATGGAAGGGAACTTATGTTACGGATTATCCCATAACTGTCACCGCCGTGCCGGACAAAGGCTACACTTTTGCGGGCTGGCAGTCGAATCTTGCAGAAGAGCTCACTGATAAGACCTTAACTTTGGATATTCCTCCGGAAGGTCTTCAGTTAAAGGCCTTTTTTGAAAAGAAGTGAGGCTGTGGGCCAGGGCCGGCTTATGGGCCGTTTCTCCAAAGACCTCCGCCGCCAGATTCCGGCAGTATTCCAGGGAAAAGCTGCCGTCCTGCTTTACAATTTCATTCCGAGCCGCCAGTTCTTCCGTATATTTGTCAAGGGGATACACTGTGACGCCGCCAAACCCCTGTTCCACATGACACACCAGAGGCACCACATCATACTCCTGAATCACCGCTTCTCCTGTCTCGTCCAGCCCTATGGTCACACGGGCCATGCCGCCCACCATGCGGTTAGCCACACCTTCTCCCGTGCCGGAGGTCCAGTTCACAAAATTTCCCAGGGAATAATAAACCAACGAGCCTTCTCCCGGCTCCTGCTCTTTGCCGGATATCCACTCTATTGGCTCAATCACATGAGGATGGGTGCCCAGAATCAGGTCGGCCCCGTTTGCCGCGAAAAATGCCGCCCAGTCTTCCTGTTCTTTCGTGGCATTCAGCACATATTCCGTTCCCCAATGGGGACATACCACTATGAAATCCGCCAGTTCCCCGGCCTGGCGCAAATCTTCCGCCACTCTCTCCCGGTCCAGCATATCCACCGCAAAAGGCATATCCGCAGGCAGCGGAATCCCGTTGGTGCCGTAAGTATAGTTCAAAATGGCTATCTGAATTCCATCCTGTTCATAGACATAAATCTCCTGCTGTCCTTCTTCCCTGTCATGAATCCCCAGCACCGCCATGTCAGGATAATTCTCCCTCCAGAAGGAGAGGCAGTTCACAATTCCCTTTTTCCCCTTATCCAGTGCGTGATTGGTGGCGTGGAGTACCACGTCAAAACCGGTATCCGCCAGCGCGTCGCCCAGCTCATAAGGTGCATTGAACGTCGGGTACCCGGAGACTCCCAGTTCCTCTCCGCCGATGATTACCTCCTGATTTACCAGCGCCAGGTCCGCCTCCTGGATTTCACCTTTCATTTCTGCGAAAACCGCGCTGAAATCATACCCACCGTTTTCCAGCATGCCGCTCTCCGCCACCGGGGTGTGCAGCAGAATATCCCCCACCATCACCAGCGTGATTTCCGGCTGATCGGCCTGGGACGGCTCCTGGCGTGCAGAGGCGTCCTGCTGCCCGGATAGCTCACCTGGTAGTGCTGTATCCGAGGAATCCCCCAGGGAGGTACCCTCCGGTCCGGAGACGCCTGCCTGGTCGGTATTCTCCCTCTGCGCTTCTCCGCCATCCGGATTCTCCCCTCCTTCGTCTATGCCGGACCTGCCTTCTTCCCCGGCCATATCATTGGCCTGCACTGTCTGGCTGTCCGACATCTCTCCTCCAGCAGAGGTACCGTCCCACAGCAGGAATGTCACTGCCGCTGCCGTAAGAACACAGGGAAGCCAGATAGCGGTATAATGATTTTTTCTGCGATTTTCTCTATTTCTTTTTCCGTTCATAAACTACTCCTGTATGATAAAAGGTTGGCTGCAATGTTTTATCTCGGAAGTCAGTTCCTTGTTTAAGTAAACTCGAATGTTAAGTATTTTATCCAATCAGCACTTTCTTTCCCCGAAAAGCAAATCCATATTTCCGAATCTTCTCTTCCGGAATTCCCTTTGCAATGAGGACGGCTTCATAATTCTTTTCCTCTATCTGTTTAAGCGCCGCATCCACCGTATCCGAAAGTTCTTTCTCCTCCCCCGGCACCTGCACTTTAAATTCCAGAATGATTGCATCATCCTTTATATCTCTCGGTTCCAGCATAACATCATAACGGCCAAACCCGCTTTCTCTGTTGGAGGTAAGAACATATTTTTTCCGAAGGGTCACTAACAGGCCTAATACAAAACCGTGATAAAATCGTTCCGGTTCTTCTTTGGAAGAATCACGCCCTGTATCAAAATAGCTGAATGTCTCCATGGTAATACGATTCATATAGAGATTCATGTCTTTTACATTTCCGTCCCACAAAGCCCGGATAAATTCATCATAGTCATACAAATCCTTCTGGAACCATCCAGTTACCATCCGGTGAAACATAATTTCCACTTCCAGATTTGTAATCCCCAGCTCATATTGAGGAGCCAAAAACCCCCACTCTTCATCCGTAAGCTTCCGGCAGCCAAACACCCTCAGATATCCGCTGGCAAGCAGAAGGCTCCAGACCGCAGTTTCATTTTCACTCATCTGGCCGTATACAAACTGCTCATCAATGGATACGTTCAAATGCTCCCCTGAAAGAAGTTTCTCAAGATTCTGTTTAATATATCGATTCCCTTCTCTAAGCAGCTTCCCCACCAAGCTGTTGGAACTTGTATTGGCCCAATAAGTTCCCAATTTTCTTTTGTCCAGATAATTAATGATAGACCATGGATTGTAAATATCCGACCGTTTTCCGAATCGAAATCCGTCATACCATTTTTTTACATCCTTTTTCTGATCGGACAACCCAAATTCATCCAACGCCGCATAAACTTCTTCCTCCGTAAATCCAAAGCTTTCCTCATATTTTTCCGCTGTTGTTGTTACCACCTCAAGATTATTCAAATCCGAAAAAATCGATTCCTTTGCTTCGCAAGAAGCAATCTGACCACTTGTGATTCCTGTCATAAGCGCCCGCTCCAGATAAGGATTTGTCTTAAATGTAGAATTGAATAAGTTCCAGATAAAGGCCGTAAGCTCCGCCCAACAGCCATTTACATAAGCCTCCTGCATGGGAGTGTCATACTCGTCCAGCAGGATAATCACCTTTTTCCCATAATAACGGGACAGATACAGAGCCATCTGATGAAGAGCCATAAAAGCATGGACATCATCCATTCCTATGGATATTTCTTTGAAAAATTCGATTTCCCGCTCATCTAAAATACCTGCATCCAGCAGAAAACGGTTTTCCGAATACAACATCATCATCTGATTCCCACTGTTCTCGCCATTTTTCATCCCCTCCTTGCATGTCTTATTTTGGTTTCGTATAAATCCGCCAATTTCAATGAATAAAATCTTGTAATATTTAAAAATATCTCTGCCAGCTCAGGCTTTTTCACATATCAATATTATAATCGAAAGGGATTAAAAGCACAACATATAGAAATCTGCGCAAATATTTTATTATCATGAATTGTAAAAAAGTCCCCCGCTGCCATTGTCCAGGCATACATGCCTGACTCCGGAATCACGGGGGACTTTTTCATTTTATCTTTTGCAGAAATTCAATTACATAGCTCTAACGCTTTCTTTCAGCCAGGTGTCCCTGCAATGGGTTCACCCGGGCGTTTTCGCTTAAGCCATTCTCTCGTCTTCGTTCTCTTCCTTTTTGCGGGAAAGAACTACCACGACAGTCTGTACGATTGCGATGATTGCCATCAGCAGGGTCCAACGGTCTACAAATCCGGTGGGCAGGGAGATATCTTCTGTCAGACAGAATGCGATAATGGAAATAATTCCTATCGGGAGACTGATCAGGCGCATAAGGCCTTTCTTCTTCAGTTTCTCCTTTTTCTCCTCTTCGTCCTTCCTGGTGTTCACAAAGTAACCAATCAGCAACATCAGGGTCTCAAACACTGCCAGGTTCATCAACGCAAAGTTCACAAGGGCCCAGGCTCTGCCGTTTCCTGCCGCAAGGGGCAGCTCTTCGTCTTCAAGCTCCACTATCGCGGGCTCTTCTTCCTCAGGAGTCACAGTTTCTTCCGGCGCTGCAAGGGGCGGCGTCGGGTCATCAATGACGGTGACAGGCTCCTCTTCTTCCTCGGGAGCTGCCGGTGTCGCCGGCTGTGTAGGTGCAACCGGTACAACCTGAGGTGTGGGCGCTGCTGCAGGTATGGCTGCTGCAGGTGGTACGACTACGGGTACGGGCGCAGGCTCCTGTGTCGTCTCTTCAGGCGTCGGGTCATCGTCATCCGGCGTTGGTGCCGGATCGTCCGGTGTCGGCGTCGGGTCCACAGGCGCCGGGTCCACAGGCGCCGGGTCCACAGGCGCCGGGTCTACAGGCGTCGGGTCTACAGGCGCCGGGTCTACAGGCGTCGGGTCTACAGGCGCCGGATCTACAGGCGCCGGATCTACAGGCGCCGGGTCTACAGGCGCCGGGTCTACAGGTGTCCACTGTGCGGTATAAGTCACGTTGCCCGTTACTGTAGCCGCTACTTCCGGTGTCCAGCCTGCAAAGGTATAACCCTCGCGGACAGGTGTCCCCACAAATGCAGGGGTTGCAGCTCCGCTTACCAAATCAGATGTCACCTGGTCTGCGAACACTTCCTCGCCGTCTACGCCGTCCGTATAGGTCACAGTATACCGAATAATCTGCCTTACAGGCACGGTAACAGTCTTGTCGGTATCGGCAGTGCCGGTAACAGGGTCGCCGGCAGGATCGCCGTTGGGCTCATAGCCCTCAGGAATCTTCTCAGTTTCTTCGGTCACGTCATAGGCAGCACCCTCATCCACAACCACGGTCTCGGTTCCAACCACATTACCATTCTCGTCTACAAACTCGACGGTGATAGTCACCCTGCCCGGAGCGGGCTTATAGGTGTAGGTATAAGTGGTATCACCGGTAATTGCAGTCGTCTCAGCAGGTTCGTTATTTCCCCAGTCGCCAGTCACAAAGCCCTCATCGGGTTTCTCACCGGCTACAGGTATAATGCTGCCCAGAACGGCTTCGCCGTCAGCGGCCATAACCTGCTCTCCGTCAACGGTCTTGTACTTCGTCAGGTATTTCACCACATCAGCGGTTGTCTCGTCATTCCATGCACCGTTTTTGACCTCAAAAGTCACTTTCACCTGGTACTTATCAGGGATGCCGTCAGGTCCGCCGTCGGGCTTGGAAGGATCATCGCCTCCCTTTACGTCCAGAGAGTAGTACAGGTTGATGACCACATTTTCTCTGCCCATAGTGCCGGTCAGTTCGTTCTCGGGTGTATTAGCCGCCATCGGATCAAGAACATAAGTGTTGCTGCCAATGGAGAAGCTCTTCGGAGACTTTACCGCAGGCTTATTAGGCCATGCAAGTGCAGTCATGGTCTCATCGATGCTGTGATCGTAGATTTCGCCTTCTTTCAGCGGATATTCCGGGTTATTATTCCCCCAGAATTTATGACCGTTGTCTGCCAGATAGTTCACGGTGACGGTAAACATCTCTTCCGCGAAGACTTTCAGTGTACTGGGCTGCTCTTCTGCCACCATCCACTTCTGATTGCCTGCGTCCCAGCGGAGAGTCGTGCTGAGAATACCGTCGCTGTTGGTTCTAGTCTCGTTCAGGGCATGTCTGGGACCATCCTCGGTATTCAATTGCCCGGCCCAGACATTCAGCCTGTTCAGGGTCAGTGTACAGGTATAACCGGTTGCAGCGTCGCCCTCAATCTGACCGAGGGTGTACCACTTATCGTTATCGTTGGTCCAGTCATTAGCAGCATATTGCCAGCTTTCGTTGTTGGTAGTGCAGATGACCTCAACCCTCAGCGAGCTGTCATGCACTTCCTCCGGCGTGGGCAGCGTGGGCAACTTGGTATAGACATTGCTCAGCCCCATACTGATTGTACCTGCATGCAAGTCATTCCGATCGTTAAGGCTGCTTCCCTCCGACGCACTGCCGATCCAGGTCCATCCATCGATCTCTCTGCCTTCCTCAGTAAAGGAAATTATTCCATTATTAAGATTTTCAGTGGAACCTTCAATTACTTTAAAGTCCACATTCCAGACAAGCACAGCATCGATACCCGGGAAAAGAAGGCTTTCCTCAAATTTGGCATCCTTACCGGACAGGGTTCCTGTTGTGGTATTGCCGGCCAGCGTGTAGGTGTAGTTGAGGCTGAAATTATCCTTGATCGCCTCTACCTCAGCTTTGCTGGGGCCATAGAACGCTTTGATGATTTTAACTGTTTTGGAAACCATCTTCGGCGTCCACACGGCGTACAGTGTCTTGCTGCGGTTCTCCTTAGTCAGGGTAACCTTTGAAAGAGCTGTCATTCCTGTGGTGGCATCTTCTGTCTCCGCCCAGCCCTGGAACACATAACCTATACGGACAGGGTTGGAGATATCAGTAGTACCATCCGCCTCTTTGCCAACTGTGAACTCCACGGAGCTTTCGGCAGATTTCCTCGTGACAGTCGCATGCGTGTCGTCAGTACCATCGTTCATTTTATAAATTACAGTGTATGTCTTGCCCGCGGGCTTAACCGTGCCGCCAGCTTCACTGCCGCCCATGCTTGCGCCGGACTCTGCTGACTCCTCGATATCATAACCGCCGTTTCGAGCAGCACTGCGAACGCGGGCTTTCTGCGTGCCAGCAGTCTGGCCGTCAGTGGTCCATGTACCGCCGGTGGCTTTATTCTTCAGCCCTATGCTCAACACATCGTCGCCGGTATTCTCGATTACAAAATCGTAAGTCAGAACCACTTTCTGCTTATCTGCAAATACCTCAGACCGTTCGAATTTCGTTACGATACTGTGGGTTGCATTACCATTGGCCACAGGAGTGACCATGCCGCCAGCAGCACTGCCGTCCAGCCTGACATTTTCGATGCTCAGAATATAACCATCGTTAACTTCCGCATTGTCCGCCTTAACCGTAGTTGTCAGATCATCCAGGATGTCCAGACCGTAAAGGTCGAACCCGCTGTCGTTCATCACTGTGACAGTGTAGTGGACGTGCGCCTTGCCGCTGCCGTCATCCTCGCTCTTGCAATCGGCCTCAGTGCAGCTTGCGTCAGGCGCGCCATTCTGAAAACCTCCGTTAGTCTTGGTGACGATCAGATTGTAAATCACGGTCTTAACAGGATCACTTTCCACAGGGGTCGTGATTTCGTCGCTGGTCACGCTGGCGTGGTTCTCAATCTTGCCGGTTTCTATAGCGGTAGCCGTAAAGGTAACCGTCTTGGATTCACCGGCCCCAATAGTGCCCAGATTCCATGTGATTGTAGCTCTGCCATTTTCCACTTTGGAATTATATTCACCGGGATTACTGTTAGAAATATTGGTTCCCAGCTCCTCAGGCAAAGTGTCGCTCACTTTCACGTTGGCAGCATCAGTACTGCCGTTGTTCTTCACTGTGATCGTGTAATTCAGCGTATTTCCCTTCTTCACGCTGGCCTTATCAACCGTCTTGGTGATCTCAAGCTCGGGCGTGGTTACAGGTTCCACATGGTATACTACATAGTTGCAGAAATAGTTATTAGCGCCGTTCTTTTCGTAAACAATCTCCACACCGGGATTGTGAATTTTAAGGTTCTCAAAGTCCCATGCACCGTCCTTGTAGTAGAATGTCACATTCACAGTGTCTTTGGTACCTTCCTTATACTCGTGGTCCTTCTTACTATTGTGCTGAAACCGGTCTGCAAAGTCGCTCTTGTAGAGAGTAACTGTATACTCCCAGTCGTAGCCGTACTTATTGGTTTTAACCACTTCACCGCCGGTATACTCGGTGATCCCATTCACCACTTCCCGCAGCCGCAAGTTTTCTTTCTCGTCCTTGTGACCGCTTTCATTGCTGTCGCAGACCACCTGAACACGAAGATTGCCGCTCGTTCCGGAAATCACGGGCGCATTGGGCGCATCAGGTGCCTTTTGATAATAGTTGTAGATATAGTTGGTAGGCAGGTTTTTTGTAGCGTCGATCTGGTACGTGCCGGTAACAGCCTTCTCGTTCGAGCTGTTCAAACCCTCCTGCTTCTCCCATACATACCCACCCACATTATAGTTGCTCTCAGTGATGGTTAACGGGGTTTTGTAGGTGGAATTTGTATCTTCATCCACTTTCACGTTCATTTTCCACGTCAGGGTGGGGTGACCATTCTCGTTGATACCCTTTTGCGCCGCGCCAGATGCCAGACTGCCGGTTACAGAAGCATCATCGCGATAAGTGTAGCTGTAGTTCAGGACAAAATTGCCCGGAACCTTATCTAACGCTATCTTGTTGCCCCCCATGCCGACAAACGTCTTAACAATGGTAACTTCTTTCATGAGCGATTTAATTTCAGGCTCTTCTTCCTTCGCCGGAGTCGTCTCGGTGGAAGTAGTGCTGCTTTCGTCGTCCTTACCGGGAGTGACCATTGCGTTATTCACCAGCTTGCCGTTCTTATTAATATCAGCGGCGGTAAATTCGCGGGTCACATAGATAACTGCGCTGCCTCCCTCGGGGATAGTGTTCTCCACGTCCAGCTGCGGCCCGCTGACCCAGCTTGCCCCGGTATCGGTGACCTTGTACTTCGCTCCCACGTCGCCGGTGACGGTGATCTTGTAGAGCAGCTTCACGCTCCCACCGTTTGGAATAACGATCTCACCGTTGACAGGATAGGTAATATTGTCAACCGTTACACCACTGGGAATTTCGCTTGCGCTCTTCACCAGAGTCTTATCGATATTGGTGATTTTCTCGGCCTTCTTCCATGTGGCCACATAGGTAACATTGCCATCCACCTTTTCCGTGACCGCGGGTGCCCAGCCCATAAAAGTGTAACCCGTACGCTTGGGCTGAACTTTACCATTCACAGTTTCGGTGCCTTCGACAGCCGCCATAAACGCCGGAGTGTTATCGCCAGCTTTGAGGCCCGTATAGCTCTGGTCGGTGAACACGGTCTCTCCTTCTACACCGTCAGTGTAGGTGACAGTGTAAGTGTGAACTTGAGTACCCTTTTTGATCTTCACCAGCCAGCCATAGGTAGTGCCAGTATCTGGACTGCTAAATTGGGTCAGACTACTTGTGGGGCACTTCCATTTGCCCTCAGACGCAGAATAATAGAACGTGATATCCTTAGGCGATTCATAGAGCATATGCGTTCCAAGCTTACCTGACAATGCGTTATTCCAAAGGTCCAAATAGAAATTCCCATTCAGCTGAACTGTGCATTCGTAAGGATAAACATTCTTGCTGAAAGAACTGTTTCTGCCTGTGTTCTCGATGACCTCGCCAGGAATAATGGTTGTCTTACCATCGTAGAACAGCTTAGCAGGAGCACTGTGATTAGCTTGGTCTCCTCTATCCTGACACTGAATGAATACATAGGAAAGCGTCACGTTGTCCTTGTTGGGCGCGTCGGGCTTCTCAATCGGTTCAACAGTGCCATCGCCGACAGTTACATCATAATAGATATCGCCGATCGCCTTACCGTTGTCTTCCCCGAAGAACGCGTTATTGGTTACAACCGCCCAGCTTGCGCCGTAGTTCAGCCGCACTGTCCCGCTCTGTCCCACTTGCGCACTCGGTTTCGCTGTAAAGGTCACGTACAGGACGCCGCCATCTGCACGCAAGTTGACATTCAGCCAACTGGGGCATGTCATAACCCAAGGCAAGCCACCGTTCTCTTCCCAGTTAGTCGTTACCGCAATACCATAGTTGGTATAGAACACCAAATTGCCGCTGTCAACTGTCGCGGTTTCTCCATCCGGATTAACAAGGACTTCGCCAACATAGTCTGCATCGGCATAGTTTCCGCTCACCGTCACAGCAGGGATGTTATGATCCGCATTCCACATCTCAAAAGTGAGAAATGCGCTTTCGAGCACGTTAGGATCCGTGGTCCCTACACCTGTGGGAATCTTACCAAATGTCGCCGCTTCCAGTTCCAACGCTTTTCCAACCGCTTCAAAGACTGCGCCGACCTTTTCCAACGCTTCAGTCACGTCCTCCCGGGCGTAGTTCTCATCGCTCAGCGCCTCGGCCATGTCGATCACCGCGTTGACCTGCTCACCAAGCTCCTCGGCGTTCTCTTTCGTCACGTCCTCGGGTGCCGGCAGCTTCGCCACCGCGTCCAGGAACGCCTGAACCTCTGCGGGTATTTCCTCGCTCTTTGGTGCTTCCGTCGCCGTAGGTTCTTCCGTCACTTCGGGCTCTTCGTTCACCTCAGGCGCTTCCGTCGCTTCGGGCTCTTCGCTCACCTCAGGCGCTTCCGTCACTTCGGGCTCTTCGCTCACCTCAGGCGCTTCCGTCACTTCGGGCTCTTCGCTCACCTCAGGCGCTTTCGTCGCTACAGGCTCTTCGTTCACCTCAGGCGCTTCCGTCGCTACAGGCTCTTCGCTCACCTCAGGCGCTTCCGTCACTTCGGGCTCTTCGCTTGCCTCAGGCGCTTCCGTCACTTCGGGCTCTTCGTTTGCCTCAGGCTCTTCCGTCCCTTCGGGCTCTTCGTTCACCTCGGGCGCTTCCGTCCTGTCAGGCGTAGTCTCTTCGCCCTCCGTCTGGATTGCTTCTACGGATTCATTGTCTCCGGCCGTCTGATTATTCTCATCCGCCGGGCTTATTTCCCCGCCCAGATCCGTGACGACTTCGACGCTTTCAATGGGCCCCGCCGCAAATGCCGATACGTCCACCGATCCGACGCATAGCACAAAAGCGAGAAGCAACGCAAAAAAGCGTCTCTTCTTAAATCTCATCCTTTTCATGTTTTTACCTCTCTTTGCTGAAATCAGTCGGATGCAAAGTTATCCGGCGGCCGGGCTGGCATAGTATTGTCACATAATTTCTCCAACACCTTAGCCCCCATAGCTTTGCGTCCCGCTATTTCTAACGGTTTGCTAATTATAAAACTATAATTAGCAGCCAGGCTGACATAACAATTTCAAACACTTTCAAATTCAATCTAACTGATTCAATTCAACTACGTTTCCAACTGCCTTAGTCCCTGTGGCTTTGCGTCCCGCCGTTTCCGACGGTTTGCCAAAAAGCCCATCGTCTCCACATTCACGCCCTGCCGCCCCGATGGCATGGCAACAGGGCATCCCTCACAGGCGGACTGTTCTCCGCCATTATTTCCTCACGCATATCCCCCACTCCTTTCCTGATATTCCTTTCTGCTGCTCTCTTACCATTCCCCTCTTCCAGAATTTCTTAGAAACCGTTTGAAAATGGCTTTTAAAAAGTTATTTTCACTTCCGCTTCCTTATTCTCCGCAGCCATATCTCGCAGCCGGCAGGTAAATTCCTCATTTTCAACCCTACTCCCACCCCACGGTCAGCTGTTCCTGTTCCAGCAGCCTCTCGTAAGCCTGTTCCATCAGGACAGTTATGTTGGCCTGAATCCCCTCCTGAGTAGACTGGTACATTTTCCACAGACATCTGGGATTTACCTTTTCCGCTGATACCCGGGCGTCCCGGCTAATACTTCTGATGCAGCGTCCCACATTAGAACGGTCCATGGGCCGTCCTCCCGCAGTGACAAATATCGGCCCCTCCGTAATCCCTTTCTGTTCCATATAGCTCATCAGTTCTTTCTGCAGAATCGCAGGAATCCACAGGATTCGGGCACTCACTCCATTCTGGCGTTCCAGACGGACCCTGCCCTGCCGGACAGCAGCAGCCGTAAGCTGAGGCAGCTCCTGCAGACGCAGTCCCACGCCTCCCAGCGTTTTAATCAGCAGATAGGTTTTCTCCTGGCCCAGCTGTTTGGCTGTGGACAGCAGACGCAGGTATTCATTCCTTGTCAGTTCCGGCTGTACATCTTCTATGTTGCTGAAGGTACTCACCTGCCAGTCTCTGTGCCCCAGATACCGCATCAGGCTGTTCCAGACAGACACTCTGGTATTGATAGTCCTGGTGCTGAATTCCTGCTCCTCCAGCCACTGCCGCCACAGTAAGCCGCTCTGTGCTGTAATTATTTTCTCTTCAGAAAGGTACTCATAGAGCCCGTTCAACGTCCTGCGATACTCCTGCAGGGATATATGGCTGCATCCCCTGTCCGACAGATGCGTCAGGAATGTCTCCAGCACCTCCGGCGTCAGTTTTTCCTCTGTCTTCTGCTCCATACTTTCTGTCCTTTCCCTTTTCCTGGAAGTGTGTTCAGCCGGTCCCCTCCACGTTCTATGCCCTATGGTTCCGGCAGTCGGCAGACCGCATGCTCACACCCTACAGGAAACAAAATTACCATTTCATTTATAATATAAAACCAAAGTTAAACCGCATAATCTTTATTATGTACAGTATAGCATGATGGTAAGTGATTTTCAAGGTTATTTTATGCTTTTACATTTCAAATGTTGACTGTTGGAAGAAGATCTTAGAATAAGAAAGTATACGAAAGAAAGCCTGAGAAAATCAGGAAAGCAGATTTTTCGGGTCTTTGTTTTTTGACGCCTTTTTTGACACTGTTGCGGGATGCGGCTGTTGCTGTATCCCATTTTTTTGCTTTTGAGGTATCTATCAAAGGCAAAACGATATATGAAATGGTAATTTTGTGGTATTGTTTCAGCTGACCAGCCCCAGCTTCTCCATCTGCTGGGCATGGTTCTCTCCCGTTGACATCAGGTAGATGCGTGTGGTTTCAATCCTGCTGTGTCCCAGTACATCCGCAAGCTTTACAATGTCTCTGCATATCTTGTAAAAGGTTCTTGCAAAGAGATGGCGCAGGTTATGAGGGAACACTTTGGATGGATTTACACCGGCTTTCCCGCACAGTTTTTTCATTTCCCGCCAGATCTGGCACCTGGACATTCCTGTCCCCTTACGGGTAATGAAGATTTCCCCTGTTGTAATATTCTGCTTTCTGGCATAGTCTCTGAGTTTCTTACAGAGCTTCCCGGGGAGGAGGATGGTCCTGATTTTTCCTTTCAGGGAGATATCTGCCCGTCTCCGGGAAAATGCCTCCACCGTGATATACTTCACTTCGGACACCCGGATACCGGTGGCACAGATCGTCTCCAGAAGCAGTGCCAGACGGGAATTTCCTTTCTCCCTTGCGGTCTTCAGCAGCCGTTCATATTCTGTCCGACTCAGCTCTTTCTCCTGTTCCCGGAAGGCTCGGCGCTGTATCTTCAGGAATTTTACCCGGCATTCCTCCCATCCCAGAAATTCGAAAAAGCCATTCAGGGAAGAAAGCATGGCGTTAATGGTGGACGGGGCATAGCCTGCCTTCGTCAGATGTGTTTTCCAGCCTGTGGATGCCTCCTTGTCTACCGGGATGGCAGTTTCCTCTTCCAGTGACGCTTCCGATTTATGGATTCCATCGTCTGGCAGCAGCTTTCCTGCGGAAAATCTCTGCTCCGTTCCCGGCTGCTCTCTGCCAGACAGCACTTCCTCCGCTCCTGCCTGGCCTCCGCCGGGAGATATCTCCCCGGTCTTCCCCTGCCTGCCGGCAGCGCACTCCTCCAGCCATGCCGCAAAGGCCCGGATATCCCGCAGGTATTTCTTAATGGTATCCGGTGCCAGTTCCTCCCGCACCATGTGTTCCCGGTAACTTGTCATTTTCTCTTCTGTAATCCTGTATGCCATTTTTCTCTTCTCCTTTCGGGGCCCGTCAAATATCCGCGACTTTTCCTATAGATCTGTCTGTAACTTACAGGAACCGCCTCGTGCCTCCTGTAATCTGCAGGCAAGTTCCTATGATTTAAAATCATGCCGTATTCCTGCAGGTTTTACAAGTAAAAGATTGGCATTTTGGGATAGGTATATATGATTTCTAAAAATGTCAGTATTATCGGCCTGTTTGAAAAAGCTCTACACTGTATTTGGCAGGATTCTCTTTGTTGATGTAAACATTCGCATATAAATCTTCTTTTCGCGTAAATTGTGTCAAAACATAATAATTACTTACTGCTTTGTATTCCTTACCCTCGTAAATAAACCGAAAGGCAATTCTGCAAGTGACGTAGTTTCCTACTCTAATCCAGGCTGCCGGAATCATGTCCTCTATTTCAGAGTCCATGCAAGCGCCTGAATGCTTCAGTTTTTTTAATTTATTCCTGTCATATACCAGCTTACTCATTGAAGCCAAAAACAACATCAGCCATACAGAAACATTGATTAACATGGGTTCCAATATAGTTGAATTAAAAAAATTCCCAACAAGACCAACCGCCAGTTCAATCACTGCTACAAACAAAGCGGTATTAGCACATACGGAAAATAAGTATTTTACAGGCCTAAGATTGGCAATTTGTTTTTCTTTAAAAAGCCTGGAAATATTTTCCTCCGCTTTTCCTTTATATTCCTCCGCTGATATATGCTCTCCTGAAAAAAGCTCATTCAAACTAATACCCAGAACATCACACAAAGGCTGTAAAAGCGACACATCCGGCATTCCTCTTCCGGTATCACATAGTTAAAGATATTGGTATCATTCAATCAATTTTGCCGATAAAGCGGTAGAAGATTTCTACCTCCTGTTCCCGGCTTCCGTCCTCACCTTTGACCGCTTCATGGACAACGATTTTTTCAATCAGCATATTCAAAAGTTCGGCGGTCAGTTCTGTTGGATTGACGCACTCTTTCATCAAGGCAATCCATTTTTCTGCGTCTACGGCGTTCTGGCTTTCAGTGGCGATAGCGGATTGAAGCTGTTCAATCTTTTCGTCCAGTTCAGCCTGTTCGCTTTGGTACTTCCCGGACAGCATAGAGAAGTTGTATTCCGTGATACGCCCCGCCGCCCAGTCCTCATACATCCGGGCAAACAAAGTATCGACTTCGGCTTTTCGCTTCTCTGCCTTTTTCAGTTCTGCGGCCTGCTTCTTTCTTGCGGCAGCCTGTCCCTTATCAGTGGCATTTAACAGCTGCTTCAAGAGCCGTTCTTCATCATGCTGTACCAGCCCCGACCAGTATTGCAGACGGGAGAGGACATAGGCATAAAGCACATCATAACGGATATAGTGCATGGAGCATTGGCGTGTGCCCTGCCCGTACTTGCTACAATGATAATGGCCGTAAGGCTTGCTGTTCTGCCTGTTCTCCCCATAGGACAGCGACCAGCCGCAATCCGCACATTTTACCAATCCGGAAAAAATCTGCGTTGTACCATCCTTGCACTTCCTGCGGCGGTTTGCTATCTGCTCCTGTACCTGCCGGAAAACCTGCTCGCTGATAATCGGCTCCTGCGTGTTCTCCACCCGCACCCATTCACTTTGGGGCTTGCGTACCCTCCGCTTGTTCTTAAAGGAAATGTTCGTTTCCCGGTAATGAATGGTATGGCCGATATAGGTTTCGTCTTTCATAATGCTCTTGACCTGGGCTATCGTCCATGCGTAGCTTTTTTCCTCCGGCGCACCCGCATAGATGTTTGCAAAAGTCCCGTCACGCTGGAAGTTGATAAATCCCGGTGTGGGAACCTTTTCCGCAATCAGTATTCTTGTGATACTGGCCGCCCCTCTGCCATGAATAGCAAGGTCAAAAATCTTCTCCACTATCCAGCGGGTTTCCTCGTCGATTATCAGCTTGTTTTTGATTTCCGGGTGTTTCCTGTACCCGATGGGAGCATAGGCGCCGATACGCTGTCCTGTGGCAAACTTTGCTTTGAAAGCGGCCTTTACCTTGCGGCTTGTATCTTTCGCAAACCATTCATTGAACAGGTTTTTGAACGGGACAAAATCGGAAAGCCCTTTCTCTGTGTCCTCATTCTCCGCAACGGCGATGTAGCGAACCCGTTTCTCCGGGAACAGAAATTCCAGATAGTAGTCCATCATCACATGTTCCCGCCCGAAACGGGACAGGTCTTTCGTGACAATGCAGTTTACTTTTCCGGCTTCCATATCGTCCATCATGCGCTGAAAATCCGGCCGTTCAAAAGCTGACGTTAGATAACGATACTTTTGAAAACACTGGAAAATCAAGGTTTTTCGAGCGACGGACAAGCAGGGTATTGTACTAAAAACTGAATACGACGCAGAAGCGGCGTTTCTTACTCTCTACATGGGAGAACAGGAACGCCGCTTTTTTCATGCCCTTTGTTACGCAGTAGGGGCAGAAAAAGCCTTGCTACAAGCGGTTTTCCGGGCGCGTATCTGGCGCGGAAAGGGATTTATACCTTATCCCCCGAAACCGCGCTTCTACTGCGTAACAAATCCAAAGCAAAGGAGCTATGAACTATGGCAGTTTTCAGAGTGGAACGAAACAAGGGCTATACCGTAATGAGCAACCACCACCTACGCAACAAGGAGCTTTCCCTAAAGGCAAAGGGGCTGTTGTCGCAAATGCTGTCACTCCCCGAAGATTGGGACTACACCTTGAAAGGCTTATCCCTTATCAACCGGGAGAAGATAGACGCTATCCGCGAAGCCATTAAGGAACTTGAACGCGCCGGGTATATCGTCCGTTCAAGGGAGCGCGACGAGAAAGGACGCTTGCGGGGCGCGGACTATGTGATATTCGAGCAGCCGCAGCCGCCTACGCCGGATTTACCTACATTGGAAAATCCAACATTGGATAATCCAATGCAGGAAAAACCAACATTGGAAAAACCTACGTTGGAAAATCCAACGCAATTAAATAAAGATATACAAAGAACTGACTTACCAAAAAAAGAAAAATCAAATACAGATTTATCAAGTACCCATTCCATTCCTATCCTTTCCCCTAACCCCTCTCCTTGCAGAGAAGCGGCTGCGCCGCCGGAACGGAAAGGAACGGAAGCGGCAGCACAGAGCGCAGTTGATATATACCGGGAAATCATCAAGGACAATATCGACTACCACATTCTCAAACAGGACATGAAGTTTGACAGTGACAGGCTGGACGAGATTGTAGACCTCATGCTTGAAACCGTATGCACCGCCAGAAAGCGGGTACGGATTGCGGGGGACGACTACCCGGCAGAGCTTGTGAAGTCAAAGTTTATGAAACTAGACGGCGAGCATATCCGCTTTGTGCTTGACTGTATGCGGGAGAACACAACCAAAATCCGCAACATCAAGCAATATCTGAAAGCCGCCCTTTTCAACGCCCCGTCCACAATCGGCAACTACTACACTTCCCTTGTCGCCCATGACATGGCAAGCGGCGCACTGTCACCGAAAAAGCCGCAGTACGGCGACCCGGACTATTATTCATGCAATGAGGGCGAAAGCCTGTAACCACCCACAACCACAAAAGGAGGATTTTATTATGGCACAGAAAATGACAGGAGCATTGGTATTTGACGAGCGCACCGACCGTTACGACATCCGCTTTGACTTAAACAGCTACTACGGGGGCTTGCATTGCGGCGAGTGCTTTGACGTATTCGTGCGGGGCAAGTGGAAGCCGACCCGGATTGAGTACGGCGACAACTGGTATCTTGTGGGTATCAGAGCCGAGGACTTGAACGGGCTGCGGGTGCGTATCTGACCGCCGCCCCATAAAGAAACGCGAAAGGAGGACGCGACAAATTGCAGGACGAAGTAAACGAAAAGACCATAGCCCTTTACATCAAGACCGGGAAGCTGACCGCGCAGACGCTCCAAAAGGCAATGAAAGCCATACTGTCAAAGGGCAAAAAGCAGCTTGCAAAACCGCCACAGGGCAAGCAGAGCTTAAAGCAGCTTATGAAGCAGAACGCGGGCGTTTCCAACATTGAGATTACCGAGGGCAATATCAAAGCCTTTGAGAGTACGGCGAAAAAGTACGGTATCGACTTTGCGCTGAAAAAGGACGCGACGGAAAGCCCGCCCCGCTATCTGGTTTTCTTCAAGGGGCGGGACGCGGACGTACTGACCGCAGCCTTTAAGGAATTTTCCGCAAAAAAGCTGACACAGGAGAAAAAGCCCTCAATCCGAAAGCTGCTCTCTACCCTCAAAGAAGCTGCACAGGGCAGAAACGCGGAACGGGCAAAGGTCAAGAACAAGGACAGGGAGGTATCGCTATGAAGCCGGAAATCAAGAAGCTGCTTATCCTAAATCTCCCGTATCTGCTCTTTGTCTGGCTCTTTGATAAAGTGGGCGCGGCTGTCCGGCTCTCCCCCGGCGCGGACGCAAGCGCAAAGCTGCTACATCTTGGGGACGGTTTTACCGCCGCCTTTTCCAGTATCGCGCCGAGCTTCCACCCGGCAGACTTAGCTTTAGGCATTGCGGGGGCGGTCATTGTCCGGCTGATTATCTACACCAAAGGCAAGAACGCGAAGAAATACCGCCGCGGGACAGAATACGGTTCGGCGCGTTGGGGCGGGGCTGACGACATAAAGCCGTACACCGACCCGGTATTTGAGAACAATATCCCCTTAACGCAGACGGAACGGCTCACCATGAACAGCCGCCCGAAGCAGCCGAAATACGCAAGAAACAAAAATATCCTTGTAATCGGCGGTTCCGGCAGCGGCAAGACCCGGTTCTTTGTGAAACCGTCGCTCATGCAATGTACGTCAAAGGATTTTCCAACGTCGTATATCGTCACTGACCCGAACGTGATAGTGTTATAAGGAACTAAAAAGCGTTACATCATAACAGAACGGGGGTTATATAATGAGCAAACAATTAAACAGTATCAAGATTACCGCCCTGTATGAAAGGCTCTCCCGCGACGACGAATTACAGGGCGAATCCAACAGTATCACGAACCAGAAACATTTCTTAGAGGACTACGCAAGGAAGAACGGCTTTGTCAACATACGCCACTTCACCGACGACGGAGTGAGTGGGACGACATTCGACCGGGAGGGCTTCCAGTCCATGATTGCCGAAGTGGAAGCCGGAAACGTGGCTGTCATTATCGTAAAAGATATGAGCCGGTTTGGGCGCGACTATCTGAAAGTAGGGTTTTACACCGAAGTCATGTTTAAAGAAAAAGGCGTCCGGTTCATAGCAATCAACAACGGCATAGACAGCAGCAACCAGCAGGACAGCGATTTCACGCCGTTTTTGAACATTATGAATGAATGGTATGCACGCGATTCCAGCCGCAAGATACAGGCTATCTTTAAAGCCCGTATGCAGGAAGGGAAGCGGGTTTCTCCCAGTGTCCCCTACGGCTACCGGCGCGACCCGGACGACAAGCAGCATTTGATTATCGACCCGGAACCGGCGGCAGTTGTCCGGCGCATTTTCAAGCTGGTTCTGGAAGGGAATGGAGTCAATCGGATTGCCGATATTCTGTACGCTGACAAGATATTGATTCCCTCGGCATATGCTGAAAAATACTATCCTGAAAACCAGCATAGCAAGAGTTTCCACGACCCTATCCGCTGGACAAACCAAACAATCATTCATATCTTGGAAAAGCGGGAATATATGGGGCATACGGTATTGGGTAAAACTATCAGTGAATCCTATAAAACCAAAAAGCGCCGGAAAGCTACAGAGGACGAATTGATGATATTTGAGAACACCCACGAAGCAATCATTGACGAAGAAACATGGAATAATGTACAACGCCTGATAGAAACAAAACGCCGACCGAAAAAGAATGGCGCTCCCCCTTGCCGATTAAGTGGATTGCTCTATTGCGCGGACTGTGGCTCGAAGCTGTCACACCGGTATAATTCCAGAAACAAATATGACGCTGACAATTCTTATGGCTGCTCCAGCTACCGGCAGTATACCCGGAATTGTACCATGCACTATATCCGGGTATCTGTAGTAGAAAAATTGATTCTGGAAACTATCCGGGAAGTCAGCGCCTATGCCCTCTCAAACGAAAAGGAGTTTGTCAAGAAGGTACGGGAAGCGTCAGACGTTCAGCAGGAAGCCACTATGAAAGAATACCGCCGAAGATTGGGAAAGGCAAAGCGGCGGCATGAAGAACTGGACGACCTGGTGAAAAAGCTATATGAATCTTTTGCTACCGGGAAGATTCCAGAAAAGCACTTTGACCGTCTGCTATCCGGGTATGACAACGAACAGACCACACTTGAAGCAGAAATGCAGGAATTACAGACCGGGCTTGACCGTTACGGCGCGGACAGCGTGAGGGCTGACCGGTTCCTTGAATTGGTGAAAAGGTACACGGATTTTTCAGAACTTACCACTCCTATGTTAAATGAATTTATAGAAAAAGTAGTTGTCCATGAAGCGGACAAATCAACCGGGGACAGGGTGCAAAAGGTAGACATATATCTAAACTTTATCGGGGCATTTACTGTACCAAAAATGGAAGCTGCCCTGACCGCCGAACAGGAAGCAAGGGAACAAAGGAAGCTGCAAGCCCGCAACAGGGAACGCGAACAAAACCGGCTGCGTATGCAACGGTACAGGGCGCGACAGAAGGAACTGGCAGCGGCGGCAAATTAGCATAAGGGGAACCAGAAAGAGGACGCAAGGCAGAAAGCAGCGTCCTCTTTTATGCGCCACGCCAACGGCGGGCGTAAACCCTCGGAGAGCCCACGCCGGCACTTTGCAACGCGAAGCGGTGAAAGTGTCAGAGTGGGTCATATACTTGATAAAAGTATATGAAAATATCCTCGGCAATCGAAACAGTTACCCTTCTATGAAAGAAATATAGCTTGCATATTGACTTAATGGCTGACATCAATTATACTATTATTGTCAGCCAACAATCTTACAAGGGGGTGATGTTATTACTAAGAAAGTTGGACGACCTTATTCTGAAAATCCAAAAGAAATACGGCTTACAGTTCGCTTGGATAAAAAACATAATGATATTCTTGAACGATATTCAAACGAAAATGGCATTACAAAAAATGAATCTGTAAGGCGGGGAATTGAAAAATTGGAGGATAAGGAAACGGAATAAGTAAGAAGTGGCGTTACCCTCTCACAAGCAGCCGCCACTTCCCACATTGCAACTACCACAAGGGCAGACCGCGTAAATATTATACACTGCACGGAACCGTCTTGCAAGTAGTTGTTAAATCCATAAGGAAAGGACGGAAACGAATGGGAAAAATTTTAGAGGCAATCGCAACAGACCACCTTTGCGTTGAGCCAGTGATTTATGAAGGGGATTCCAAATTTAACCGGGCAAGAAACCGGTACTGCACCCTCGGAGAAAAGCTGATGGCGAAACTCAATGAGGAAGAACGAAAAATGCTGGATGACTACAGCGCGGCACAAAACGAAGAAAGCGTTCTCTATGGGATTGACCGTTTTGTTAAAGGCTTCCGGTTAGGGGTACTTATGATGATTGAGGTCATTTCTGATGAAGATGATTTAATTCTCCATGAGGGGGAAAGCGTATGAGCATTTTAGAACGCCTTTACGATGGGAAAGTCTACCCCTGTGAAGAAATCCTTCCACAAAACTATGCGGAGTACCGTGCTATTTCTGGACAAGTGGGAAATGATTATGAATACCTCCTAAAAGAATTATCACCAGAACAGCTTAAACGGTTTGAGGAAATGGATAAAGGAAGGACAAAGCTTTCCACTATACAAGCCTACGCCAACTTTGAGTACGGTTTCAAGTTGGGTGCAATGCTGATGAATGAAGTTTTCAGCAATCATCAAGAAGTAAAAGAATAGACAGCCAGACAGAAGAAACGGTGCGCCTGACCGTGCCGCTTCTCCTATCCAACCGGTCAAGGTACGGGTCGTATTTCCGCCGCCCTGCTCTGGAAATCTCCACCCTTTCCCCCTTGACCGTCTGGATTTTTGCCGTGCTATGGCTGCGCCGAAAACGGGGAACAGGAAAAAGAACTGTTTCCCGTTTTTCGTCCCAACCATTGTACGGCAAAACCGGCTCCGCTGGTGTACTGGCGGCGGGAGTTTTCCTGCGGTGGCTCTGCCCCCCACACCCCCGACCTCCTCCAAAGAACAGAATAAAAGACGATTCAAGCCCTGTAACGGTTGCTAGCGCTGTTATAGGGCTTTTTATATAGATAACTGAAAGCAGAATGAAAAGGAGTGAACAACTTATGAAAGAAATCAAAACCTTGTCCGTCATTGACGGGAAAAGCCTGTTAGGGCTGGACGTGGAACCGCCTAAATTTATCATTGCCGGGCTTATGCCGGTGGGGTTGCATATCTTATCCGGCAGCGCCAAAATCGGGAAGTCATGGCTTTCCTTATGGCTCTGCCAGCAAGTGTCCACTGGCGGGAAGGTATGGGAGTTTGAAACGCGCAAATGCGGGACGCTCTACCTGGCATTGGAAGATACCATTGACCGGCTCCATTTCCGGCTCTCCCACATCACCGACGACGGCTCGGAACAAAGCTATTTTGCCACGGAAGCGGATAACCTGTCCGGCTCCCTGATACCACAACTTGAAACCTTCATGGCGGCTTATCCAGACACGGGGCTTGTGGTGGTTGACACGCTCCAACGGGTACGCGGGGCGGTGAATGATAAGAACGCCTATGCCAATGACTACGACGAAATCGGGCGAATCAAGTCCTTTGCTGACCGCTTCAAGATTGCCGTGCTGCTGATTCACCACGTCCGCAAGATGCCGGACAGCGACCCCTTCAACATGGTTTCCGGCTCGGTAGGGATAATCGGCGCGGTTGACAGCATGTATGTGCTGGAAAAGGACAAACGGACAGCCAACAAAGCGACCCTTCACGTTACCGGGCGCGATATAGAGGATATGCAGCTTTTACTGGAATTTGACCGGGATATGACCGTCTGGCGGTTCGTGTCCTATCTTTCCGGGGAACCGGCAGCCGATACACTCACGCCGGTTCTGGTGAAGTTCCTTTCCAGCAAGAAAACATTCAGCGGGACAGCTACGGAACTGTTAGACAGCCTGAAAGGGATAGACAGCAGCGTTTCCTGCTCTCCCAACAGTTTAACCCGGCTGCTGAAGGAACGCGCCCTGATACTGGAAAAACAGCACCATATCCGTATGGGCTTCACCCGGACAAAGAGCGCCCGCCTTGTTTCCCTCTCTATGGGTGACGATGACGATAAAAATATATATAGGGGTGCGGAAGGGATACCGTCATCTACGGCGGGTGACGATACCCCCAAAACAGGGGTACATAGATAAATACCGTCATCGTCATCAGACAGGCGGCAACAGGGGCAGCTGTTACGCAATAGGGGCTTGAAAAGTGCCTGTTTACAGGCGTTTCCAGCCCCTTTTCCATGCCCGGTGGGGTTTTATACCAACTGCCCCCAAAACGGGCTTCTAAAGCGTAACATAGCCCCGGAAAGGAGCATTTATGGGAAAGACCGACCGCTGTGTTGTGCGGAACAAAGCCTACCGCAAAGCCGGGCTTGGAATCCGGGAACGGCACAACGAACGCAAGAACAGCGGCTATGCAAACACGGACATTGACCGGGAACGCGCCGCCCTGAACGTGCATTTCAAGCGCTGTGAGGGAAGCTATGCGGAAGTATTTGGGCGTATGGTAGAAAATGGCACAATCAGCACAAGGGGGCTGAAACAGGACGCTAAAGTAGTTGACGAAATGGTGTTTGACGTGAACTCCGCATATTTTGAGCGGAACGGCGGCTATGCGTATGCGAAGCGGTTCTTTGAGGAAGCCTACCGGCTGGCAGTGAAGGAAGCCGGGGGTGAGGAATATATCCTCTCGGCAGTCATGCACGCGGATGAACGGAACCGGGCGCTCTCTGAACAGCTAGGGCGCGACATCTACCACTATCATCTCCATGTAGTGTATGTGCCGGTGGTGGAAAAGGAAGTCAAGTGGACAAAGCGCTGCAAAGACCCGGCTCTTGTGGGGACGACAAAGGAAGTGATTCATCAGGTCAGTCATAGCAAGAAATGGGCGTCTGAAAAGGCGCTGGATAAAGAAGGGAACATTCAGCGGGACGAAAACGGGAAAGCCCTCCTAATCAACGCCTATTCCCTCCTACAAGACCGTTTTTTTGAGCATATGCAGGCGGCAGGGTTTAAAGACTTTGAGCGCGGGGAACGTGGCAGTACAGCGGCACATCTGGGCGTGCTGGAATACAAGATAAAGCAGGACAAGGAGCGACTTGCCGGGCTTGCCGGTGACGTTGCCGACAAAGAGGAACAGGCGGCGGCTCTGGATAAAACCTTGAAGCAGAAAGGCAAGCAATTAGCCGGGCTGGACAAACAGCTTACGGTCACGGAGAAAGCCAGCGCAATGTATAGCGAACTGGAACGCATGGGAAAGAAGAACCTTTGGGGATACATGGAACTACTCCCGGAAGAATTTAAAAAGCTGCTGACCCTTGCAAAGTCCGGGCTTGCGTCACAAGGGAAACTCCTTGAATTGCAACGGCAGCTTACCGAAGCGGTGAAGGGGCTGGAAATCTACCGTACCCGCTGGCAGGACTTAAAGGGCAGGACAAAAGACTATATGGAACTGGAACGGCTGCACCCGGAACAGACAAAGAAGGCACTGGAAAGCCTGAAACGGCTGGAAAAAGAAACCTCCGCGCCCGCCCCTACCCTCAAAAGGAAGCAGCAACAGGAGCGGTAACACCCTGCCTGTTCTTTGGATGAGGTCGGGGGTGTGGGGGCAGAGCCACCGCATAGCACTAACGCCGCCGGTACACCAGTGGAGCCGGTTTTGCCGTAGAATGGAGCGGACGACAGCGGGAAACAGTTCTTTTTCCTGTTCCCCGTTGTCGGCAGCGCAATGGCACGGCAAAAATCCAGACGGTCAAGGGGGAAAGGGTGGAGATTTTCAGAGCGGAGCGGCGAAAATACGACCCGACCCTTGACGGGCTGGATAGGCGGAACGGAAGGGAAAGACAAAAACTTGAATTAGCAGAAAGGAAATCTAAATGAATAAAGCAGATACAACAGCTATCACCACAAGACAGGAAGCGCCGCGGCTTATCCGGCGGATAGGCACGACCACTTATGAGGTATCTATACATTTCAGTGATACCAGCAAGGAAACAATGGCAGATAAAATCAAGCGGTTGATTGAACAGGACATTCAGCTTGTGTAACGGTAAATATGTCCTTGACACACCGTCCGAAAAGGAACACTGATTTTGGAAACCGGGAAAATGTTACAGCGGTACAAATACCGTATCAAAGTGCTAAATACGATTAACTTCAAAAAATCCATGAAATACAATCCCTTTGCCTATCTGCGGAGCGAAAAGGACATTTTGAAGTTAGTCAATACCATTATCGCCAACACCAAAGGCGACGGGGAAAAATCCGGCGAGGATTTCTGGGTGAAAGCGGAAAAGCTCTACTACACCGCGCTAATCGGCTACATCTGGTATGAAGCCCCGGAGGACGAGAAGAACTTCACGACGCTGCTTGAGATGATAAATGCGTCGGAAGCCCGCGAGGACGACGAGGATTTCCAGAACCCGGTTGACCTCATGTTTGAACGTCTGGAAGAAAAAGACCCGGAACATTTTGCAGTCAAGCAGTACAAAAAATACAAACTTGCGGCGGGCAAGACCGCAAAAAGCATACTTATCTCATGCGGCGCGAGGTTAGCCCCATTCGACATTAAGGAGCTGCGGGAGCTTATGGAAACCGACGAAATGGAGCTTGACACCATAGGCGACAGAAAGACCGCCCTTTTCGTCATCATCAGCGACACCGACGACACTTTTAACTTTGTCGTTTCAATCCTTTACACACAGCTATTCAACTTGCTTTGTGACAAGGCAGATGATGAATACGGCGGGCGGCTTCCCGTCCATGTTAGGTGCTTACTTGATGAATTTGCGAATATCGGGCAGATACCAAAGTTTGAAAAGCTCATTGCAACGATACGGAGCCGGGAAATATCCGCGTCAATCATCTTGCAGAGCCAGTCACAGCTAAAAGCCATTTACAAAGACAACGCCGATACCATAGTCGGCAACTGCGACACCACGCTTTTCTTGGGCGGCAAGGAGAAAACCACCCTTAAAGAAATATCGGAAATTTTAGGAAAAGAAACGATAGACAGCTTTAACACGTCCGAAACAAGGGGGCGGGAGCTTTCGCATGGGCTGAACTATCAGAAATTGGGAAAGCAGCTTATGACGGAAGATGAAATTGCAGTCATGGACGGAGGGAAATGTATCTTGCAGCTACGCGGGGTGCGCCCGTTCTTTTCGGACAAATTCGACATAACGAAGCACCCGAAATACAAGTACCTGTCCGACGCAGACCCGAAGAACGCCTTTGACATGGAAAAGCACCTTAAACGCCGCCCCGCCATTGTCAAGCCCGACGAGGTTTTTGACTATTACGAGCTTGACGCGGCAGACTTACAGGAGGACGCAGACCATGAGGAAACGTAGCGCAGAGGAAAAACAAAAGCAGCTTGAACGGTTTTTAATGAATGTTGCGGAAGCCGCCGACGCTGCATTATGGGAGTATTGGCGGGAAAAGGAAGCGGAACACCGCCGTTTTGCAACGGAGTATGTCACGCGCCGGGGGCTTATCCCGCAACAGTGACAGCATGGCAGACCGCCGGGGGACAGGGGAAGCTACACTTCCCCTACGCTGCCTTGCGGCAGCTACCCCTTTGTGAACTTGCGGGAAGCGAACACCTTGCTACGCAAGCTATTCACTTCCCGCAAGTCTGAAAAAAACGTCCGGCAGCACAGCGGAACACAGAAAGGAGCGATTGAAGCAATCACATCTATCCATACCGGCTACATGATACGCGCCCCCACTTTCCGGCGCAGTACACAGCGGCAGGAGCCGCACCCCTTACAACTGAATACCGCCGCGCCGCAGAACTTACGCAGCGCGGGGACAGCCGCCTTTACCAGAGGGCGGTTTTTTTGTGCGGCGGCGACCATACGCTGACCGCCTTTTGTCCGCTTGCCGGACAGCCGCAGACGCGGCAGAAAGGATATATTTATGGCATTTTTCAATAGCGCAGTAGACGTTTTGCAGACCCTTGTTGTAGCACTTGGAGCCGGGCTTGGTATCTGGGGCGTAATCAATCTGATGGAGGGCTACGGCAATGACAATCCGGGCGCAAATGCTCATGTACAGTAAAGAAGCAAGCAACCGAAAACAAGAGATAGACCGCCAGCACCACACTATTCCGAAGCAAAGAAACCAAAGACCAAAAAACAAGCATTGTGGAAATGTGCATAACAGGCTATTCCGTCATGGATAACTCTATTCACAGCACATGGAAAAGCTAAAATGCAGCTTTCCCACGTCCTGTAAACAGAGTTACCCACAACTCCATAAGGCAGCCAGTTATACACATTCCCACAATGTCGATGACTACGAAACCTCTCACTCATTACATCTTTCTTATGGTGTACAAAGTATTTTTCCTTTTTCTACTTTCTTTTCTAAAATTGATGTGCTATAATAGCTTCATTCCAAAAAAGGAGTAAAAAATATGCGGCAAGGTATTCTTAAATAAAACTTCAATCAAATAGTGGGTTCAAAGAATTTTGAATGTCCCTAAATAAGGGGGCTTGGTTTTTTGTACCCAATTTAAGAATACTTTTGCCTTATCAATTTTGACATATCTGAAAAAGAACAGCAATCACTAGTAGGTGTATGCTGTATATGTGTATGTCCGCAAACTGTAATCCCCAGTGGTAAAAGTATTTTACTGCTGGGGATTTTTATGCCCTTTTGGGCTTGTAAAGGGAGGACAATCACATGAAAATAATCAATATTGGCATTCTTGCCCATGTAGACGCGGGAAAAACAACTTTAACAGAAAGCCTGTTGTACACCAGTGGAGCGATTGCAGAACAAGGAAGTGTAGATAAAGGAACCACAAGAACAGACACTATGGTTTTAGAGCAGCGGCGGGGAATTACCATTCAGACGGCAGTTACTTCTTTTTGCTGGAATGGTTATAAAATCAATATCGTGGACACTCCCGGTCATATGGATTTTTTAGCCGAAGTATATCGTTCTTTATCTGTCCTTGACGGAGCTGTTTTAGTTGTTTCAGCAAAAGACGGTGTACAGGCACAGACCCGAATATTATTCCATGCACTTCAGAAAATGAACATTCCGACAATTATCTATGTGAATAAGATAGACCAAAACGGGATTGATTTACAGCGTATTTATCAAAACATCAGGGAAAAACTTACCAGTGATATAATCGTCATGCAAGAGGTTATCTTATCTCCCAAGGTAGATATTACTGACATTGTTGATTTGGATAAATGGGATTCCGTTATTTCCGGGAATGATGAACTATTAGAAAGATATATTTCAGAGGATTCATTGGACATACGGGAATTACAGCTTGAAAAGTGCCAGAGAACCAGATGTTGTTCTTTGTTTCCTGTATATCATGGAAGCGCAAAAGACAATTTAGGAACGGAAAAATTGATTGAGGTAATTACTGAAACTTTTGTTACGGGAACAGAGAATAATCAATCTGAATTATGTGGGTATGTTTTTAAGGTTGAGTACACAGAAGGGAAAAAACGGCTTTCCTACTTACGCCTGTATCATGGAACGCTCCATTTACGAGATACAATCTTGCTGTCAAAAAAGAAAAAGATAAAGATTACAGAAATGTACATTCCAACAAATGGCGAAATTGTTTCGGCAGACCATGCCTGTCAGGGGGAAATTGTTATCTTATCCGATGATACATTAAAAATATATGACATTTTGGGAAATGAAGAGCTTTTACCTCGCAAAGCATGGATTGACAATCCTACACCTTTACTTCGGACAACCGTTGAGCCACAAGAGCCAGAACAAAGAGAAGCCTTGTTGAATGCTCTCATAGAAATTGCCGATACAGACCCGCTTTTGCACTTTGAAATTGATACCGCCACCCGTGAGATTATTCTGTCTTTTTTGGGAAAGGTGCAATTAGAGGTTATTTGTTCATTGCTGGAAGAAAAGTATCATGTAAGAGTGGCTATGAAAGAGCCTACGGTTATTTATTTGGAAAGACCGTTAAAAAAGGCAGCTTACACGATTCATATTGAAGTGCCGCCGAATCCATTTTGGGCGTCTATTGGTTTAACTGTAACTCCACTCCCTGTCGGAAGTGGAACCCAGTATAAAAGCAAGGTATCTCTTGGCTATTTGAGCCAAAGTTTTCAAAATGCCGTTATGGAGGGTGTGCGTTATGGAATGGAGCAAGGCTTATATGGTTGGGAAGTGACAGATTGCAGCATTTGTTTTGACTATGGAGTTTATTACAGCCCGGTCAGTACCCCCGCAGATTTTCGCTTTCTTGCGCCTGTTGTATTGGAACAGGCATTGAAAAAGGCAGGAACACAGGTTTTGGAGCCATACCTTTCCTTTACCCTTTTTGCCCCACAGGAATATCTTTCACGGGCTTACAATGATGCGCCAAAGTATTGTGCAGTGATTGAATCAGTTGTACTTGAAAATGATGAAGTTATTTTTAAGGGAGAAATCCCCGCTCGCTGTATCAATGAGTATAAAAATGATTTGAATTTTTATACAAACGGAAGAAGTGTTTGTCTTACAGAATTAAAAGGGTATAAAGAAACTTCTGGTGAGCTTGTATCGCAGCCACGCCGCCCTAACAGTCGGTTAGATAAGATTCGGTATATGTTTCAAAAGACAATGTAACTTTTTGTGCATTATATGGAGAAAAAATCTGATAAAAAAGGAGAACCTATTTTGAATAAAGAGCGGATAAATACAACAAATAAAAAACAAGGGCTTTCAGTTTGCACCGAAGCATACAAAGAACACATCATGTATACGTTCAACGGCTTTTGCAAGACCGTCATACGCTTTGCAGCACTCAACGCATGGCGTGACAGGAGCAGACGGCGACAAAAAGAAATATCCCTTGAATACCTCACAGAAGAAAAATTTTACCCTTTAGGAACAACGGACGAATATTTTGAAGCACCTTATGAAGAATACCCCATAACGATATGCGGTCAGACAGTTATCCTCACCAATGGGGAGCTTGCCGCCGCCCTGTTATCTCTGCCGGAGAGAAATCGGGAAATCATTTTCCTTTACTTTTTCGGAGATTATACACAACAGGAAATCGGGGAAATGTACGGACGCTGCCGGAGTACGACCGGGTATCAAATCCGCAGGACGTTAAGACTCCTGCAAAGGAAAATGGAGGTACTTTCGCATGGGGAATCCGAATCTTTTGCCCTATGAAACGATTGTCCGGGCGACCAGCGGAGAGCCGGAAGCCGTGGACGAGGTTTTACGGCATTACAGCAAACGTATCCGAATTGCCGCCATTGAAAACGGGCATATCGACAGGGATACCGAGGACAGCATAAAACAGCAGCTTGTCGCTGCCCTGTTCAAGTTCCGCTTTGATGAACAGCCATATACCAAAACTAAATAACCGCCGTTACATAGAACGGCACACCAAAACGGGAAATCAAGAAAAGGTTTCCTGTTTTTTTGCGCCCATTTTTGGCATTTTCAAAAATCGTCAGTATTATGCCATGCAAAGGGGGATAGAAAGAAATTCCCTCTCCCGTTTGGCAAATATGCAGGCTGTCCGTGGAGGGCGGGCGAGAAGAAATTTTCACAAATTCCCGCCTATTCCGGCTTGCGTGGTGTTGTAAGGAATGAGGGGAAATTTCCACAAATCAACGTCCATTTTGCTTTTTGCTGGTTTGTAGGTATCAGAGGGAGAAATACCGCCGCTGTTTTGGCAAAATCCCCGCTTGCGGCACTAAAGGTATTGAGGGAAGCCCACACAGAGGAAGCCGCCACTTTTTAAGAGCAAGATTCTACCACAGTACCAAATTTCGCTAATCGCTCATTTTGTCCTATGGGAATCTTGTTGGGGTTGCCACCCCAAGCCCGCCTTTTTGCGGCTTGCGCCGCTTGAAAAATCCCCGAAAAAATATTTTCGGATTTTTCAAAAAACACTTCCGCTTTGCCCCCTGTTTTTCTCCTATTGGTGAGAGGGCAAACCATAAAAAGAAAGGAGCTGAAAGCCATGAAAAGATACAACACGCCCCACCGCCACCGGGTAATCAAGACACGCTTGACCGAGGAAGAATACGCCGAGTTTTCCGAGCGTGTCACCCTCTGCAAAATGAGCCAAGCCGAGTTTATCCGGCAAGCCCTTATTAAGTCAAGCATACGCCCGGTTATCACCGTTTCCCCGGTCAATGATGAACTGCTTTCTGCCGTTGGGAAACTCACAGCCGAATACGGGAAAATCGGCGGCAACTTGAACCAGATTGCCCGCTGTCTGAACGAGTACGGCGCACCCTATAACGCCCTCTCCCAAGAGGTACGAGCCGCCACAGCGGAGCTTGCCGCCTTGAAGTTTGAAGTCTTGCAGAAAGTAGGTGAAGCCGTTGGCAACATTCAAACATATCAGCTCTAAAAATGCCGATTACGGAGCTGCCGAGCAGTACCTAACTTTTGAGCATGACGAGTTTACCATGAAGCCCACTCTTGATGAAAACGGGCAGATTGTTCCGAGGACAGGCTATCTCATTTCCTCTCTGAATTGCGGTGATGAAGATTTTGCAATCGCCTGTATGCGCTCCAATCTGAAATACGGCAAGAACCAAAAACGGGAGGACGTAAAGAGCCACCACTATATCATCAGCTTTGACCCCCGTGACGCACCAGACAACGGCTTGACCATAGACCGGGCGCAGCAGTTGGGCGAGCAGTTTTGTAAAGAGCAATTCCCCGGACACCAAGCCCTTGTATGCACCCACCCGGACGGGCATAACCACAGCGGAAATATCCATGTGCATATCGTAATCAATTCCCTACGGATTGCGGAAGTGCCATTGCTGCCGTACATGGAAAGACCAGCCGACACAAGGGAGGGCTGCAAGCACCGCTGTACGGACGCAGCTATGGAATATTTCAAAGCGGAAGTCATGGAGATGTGCCACCGGGAAAACCTCTATCAGATTGACTTGCTGAACGGGAGCAAGAACCGCATTACCGAGCGGGAGTATTGGGCGAAACGGAAAGGACAAGCCGCACTGGATAAGGAGAACGCTTCCCAAGCCGCCACGGGAGAGCCGCCCAGACAGACCAAGTTTGAAACCGACAAGGAGAAGCTACGGCGCACAATCCGAGCCGCCCTGTCCTCTGCCGTTTCCTTTGAGGATTTTTCCGGGAAGCTGCTACAACAGGGCGTGACCGTCAAGGAGAGCCGGGGGAGGTTATCGTATCTCACGCCGGACAGGACGAAGCCCATCACCGCCCGGAAACTGGGTGATGATTTTGACCGTGCCGCCGTACTGGAAGCACTCACCATAAATGCACAGAACGCCGCCAGAGCCGCCGAAACGCACCTACCCAAACAGGAATACCCCCGGAGCATAAAAGACCGTTTACAGCGCAACAAAGCCGCTATAAACGCACCGAAAAATGACGGAGTACAACGCATGGTAGACCGGGAAGCGAAACGAGCCGAGGGCAAGGGCATAGGATATGACCGCTGGGCGGCTGTTCACAATCTAAAGCAAATGGCGGCTACCGTGAGCATTTACGAGGAATCTGGCTTTACTTCCCCGGAAGAACTGGAAGCCGCCCTTGCCGCCGCCAGTGCCGGATTGCATGAAACCACCGGGAAACTGAAAGCCGTGGAAAGCACCTTGCGGGAGAAAAAGGACTTGCAGAAACAGCTATTGGCGTACATCAAGACCAAGCCAGCCCGTGACGGACTGCGGGCGCAGAAAACCGAGAAAGCCCGGAGAGCCTACCGGGAGCAACACGAAAGCGAGTTTATCATTTCCGAATCTGCCGCCCGGTATTTCAAGGCACAGGGAATCGCCAAACTGCCAGCTTCCAAGACCTTACAAGCGGAGATTGAGCAGCTTACCAAAAAGAAAAACGCCCTTTACAACGAGTACCGGGAGAAGAAAGCAAGCGTCCGGGAATTGCAGACCGTAAAGGGCAACCTTGACAAGATATTGCGCCGGGAGCCGGAACGGGGAAAGGGGCGGGAAAATGAACGGTAAACGCCCCTACATGGACTACCAGCAGTACAGAGCCGCCCGCCGTCTTGTGCATGAGTGCTGCAACTACGATAACGGCAACTGTATCTTGCTGGATAACGGCGAGCCTTGCGTATGCGTCCAGAGCATCAGCTATTCGCTTATATGCCGCTGGTTCATTACCGCCGTTCTGCCGCTGGACGGGAAACTGGAAGCCGCCCTACTCCACCGGGCAGACAGGAAACGCTGTACCGAGTGCGGCGGGTATTTTCTCCCCAAGTCAAACCGGGGGAAATACTGCCCGGATTGCGCCGGACGCATGAAAAGAATCCATGCCACACAGCGCAAGCGGAAACAGAGGAATAAATGTCACGCTTTAGGATATTCCAGACCCCCGTAAATCAAGGCTTTTTTGACCGCCCTCAAAGGGTATGCGATACATTTATCCTTTATCCCCGAAAATGCCGTTTTAACTGCGTAACAGAAGCCACAGACAGGAGGTGAGAACCATAACCGAATACATCACAGCCGACACCATCATGCCGCCGTTTTTCCGATACCCCCGTTTTCTGCTGAAAATGGACTTGTCACAGACCGCAAAGCTGCTTTATTCGCTGCTCCTTGACCGTTCCGAACTCTCACAGAAGAACGGCTGGCAGGACAGCGAGGGCAGGACATACATTGTCTACCCTGTTGCGGAGATAGCGGAAATGCTGGATAAAGGCAGCACCGCCATAAAAGCCGCACTGAACGAGCTGGACGCTGCCGGGCTTCTGGTGAGGGAACGCCGGGGCTTCTCCGCACCGAACCGCCTTTATGTGAAAGTGCCGCAAGTGCCAGTGGTACAGTTTTCCGACCATATGACCGCCATACAGTCGGAAAACCGACCCTCTGATAGCCGGAAAAGCGACCCTCATAAGGACGGAAAACCGACCTTTGCGTTGGACGGAAAACCGACCCCTAACCAACTTACTATAAACCAACTAAAAGAGAACCAACTAAAAGGAGCGAGTGAGAAGCCGCCCGCACCCTTTGGAAGATATAAAAATATTTTCCTCTCTGAAAGCGAATATGCGGAGCTGAAAGAGGAATACCCGGACAGGCTGGAACGGTTCATTGAGGAATTAAGCCAGCATATAGCCGCCAACGGGAAAAGCTACATCAACTATGCCGCCGCTATCCGTATATGGGCGGGGCGTGACAGGAAAGGCACGGGGAAGAAAGGAATCCCCGATTATTCCTACAAAGAGGGCGAGAGCCTTTGACAACAGAGATAGGACGCCCCGTAAACAGGGCGTAAAAAACCATGAACAAGGAGGAAGATTTTATGAGTGATTATGATAACGCCATTTTCCGGCTTGCCACGGCACAGGAAGCAGAGCCGGAGGACTACACCGGAGAGGACGGGCTTTTATATTGCGGGAGCTGCCGCCAGCCCAAAGAAGCCTACTTCCCGGAGGGCAAAACCTTTTTCGGGCGTGACCGCCACCCGAAAGAATGTGACTGCCAGCGGAAACGCCGGGAAATGCTGGAAGCCAGCCATAGGGAATACAAGCACCGGGAGGAAGTGGAACGGCTGAAACGGACAGGCTTCACCGACCCGGCTATGCGGGAATGGACGTTTGAAAACGACAACGGAAAATGCCCCCAAATGCACAAAGCCCATGCTTATGTAGAGTGTTGGGAGGAAATGAAAGCCGGGAATATCGGCTATCTGTTATGGGGCATGGTAGGCACAGGCAAAAGCTATTTCGCCGGGTGTATCGCCAACGCCCTCATGGAGAAAGAGGTTTCCGTGTGCATGACAAACTTTGCCCTTATCCTCAATGACCTTGCCGCCAGCTACAAGGACAGGAACGAATACATAGCCCGCCTTTGCAGCTTCCCTCTGCTTATCCTTGACGATTTTGGCATGGAGCGTGGCACGGAATACGGGCTTGAACAGGTTTACAACGTGGTTGACAGCCGATACCGCAGCGGCAAGCCGCTGATTGTCACAACAAATTTGACACTGGAAGAATTGCAGAACCCGGAGGACACCGCCCACGCCCGGATATATGACCGCCTTACGGAAATGTGTACCCCCGTCCGCATTACCGGGGAGAATTTCAGAAAAGCCAAAGCACGGGAGAAAATGGAACACCTTAAAAAGCTGCTGAACGGAAAGGAGATTTGCCTATGACCGACACGCCCAAGAGAAGCACCGCCACCACTGCCACCACCGCCCGCCGCCCGGATTGCGTGACAGAAGTACGCCGGGGGAACACCGTCCTTGTGGTTTCCGGCTATTTCAAACAAGGCACTACCGCCACCGCCGCCGACAAGATGATGAAAGTGCTGGAAGCGGAAAGCGCAGCCGGGGGAACAGCCGCACACGCTATGTAATGCGATAAGCCTTAATAAAATAATGTGATATTTTTCGACATAAAGTAGCAAAAAGGACTGTACAGCAAGCCCCGCCCTATGGTATAATAAACCTACGGAATAGTGGGGCTGGCTGTCGGAAATGGAGGAAACCATGACAAGACAGACCACCCAAAAACTGATTACCGCCCTATATCCGAGATTGTCGCACGAGGACACGCTTCAAGGCGAATCCAACTCCATAAGCAACCAGAAGCGAATCCTTGAAGCCTACGCAAAACAGAACGGCTTTTCCAACCTCAAATGGTACACGGACGACGGATTCTCCGGGGCAAATTTTCAAAGACCCGGCTTCCAGTCCATGCTTGCCGACATTGAAGCGGGGCTTGTGGGAACGGTTATCGTAAAGGATATGTCAAGGTTAGGGCGAAACTATCTTCAAGTGGGAATGTACACCGAAATGATTTTCCCACAGAACGGCGTCCGCTTCATTGCCATCAATGACGGCGTAGACAGCGCACAGGGCGACAACGATTTTGCGCCCTTGCGTAACATTTTTAACGAATGGCTGGTGAGGGATACGAGCAAGAAAATCCGGGCGGTAAAACGCTCAAAAGGCATGAGTGGGAAGCCCGTCACAAGCAAGCCCGTGTACGGCTACCTCATGGACGAGGACGAAAATTTCATCATTGACGAAGAAGCCGCCCCCGTGGTAAGGCAGATTTACAGCCTATGCCTTGCCGGGAACGGTCCTACCAAGATAGCCCGTATGCTCACGGAGCAGGAAATCCCCACGCCGGGAACGCTGGAATACCGCCGGACGGGAAGCACACGCCGCTACCACCCCGGCTATGAGTGCAAATGGGCGGCGAATACCGTGGTACATATCCTTGAAAACCGGGAATACACGGGCTGCCTTGTGAACTTCAAGACCACCACACAATCCTACAAGTGCAGCAAGATTATCTACAACAGCGAGGACAAACAGGCGGTTTTCGAGAACCACCACGAAATCATCATAGACCGTGACACATGGGAGCGTGTGCAGGAGCTACGCAAGCAGCGCAAACGCCCCAACCGCTATGATGAAGTGGGCTTGTTCTCCGGCATACTGTTTTGTGCGGATTGCGGCAGCGTCATGTACCAGCAACGCTATCAGACGGACAAGCGGCGGCAGGACTGCTATATCTGCGGCAGCTACAAGAAGCGCACGGCAGACTGTACGGCGCATTTTATCCGCACCGACCTTTTAACCGCCGGAGTGACCGAGAACCTACGGAAAGTCACCAGCTACGCCGCCAAGCATGAAGCCCGGTTTATGAAGCTGTTGACCGAGCAGACCGAGGACGGGAGCAAACGCCGGAACGCCGCCAAGAAGAAAGAGCTGGAAGCGGCAGAAAAACGGATTGCGGAACTCTCCGCCATCTTCAAGCGGCTGTATGAGGACAGCGTGACCGGGCGCATATCGGACGAGCGTTTCACGGAATTGTCGGCAGACTACGAAGCCGAGCAAAAGGAACTGAAAGAGAAAGCCGCCGCCTTGCAGAGCGAACTTTCTAAAACGCTGGAAGCCACGGCAAACGCTGAAAAGTTTATGAAAGTGGTACGCAAGTACACCAGCTTTGAGGAACTCACCCCTACCCTGTTACGGGAGTTTGTGGAGAAAATCGTAATCCACGAATCGGAAGCCCTTGACGGGAAACGCCGGGGGAAGCTCCGCAGACAGGAAATCGAAATCTATTACTCTTTTGTCGGCAAGGTAGAATTGCCCGACTAAAGCCCGACCCGTCCGGCAGTCAGCCGGACAGGGAACGGCAAAATTTTTTACACTTCTTTTACTTCTTTATCTCACATGAGCAAAGAGCCAGGGCATGAAGCAGGTCATGGCTAATTAGAGGTAATCAAAAGAGGAAAGGAAAAGCACAATCCAGACGGAACCGGCGATACCGTCAAGAAATATTTGTGAGTTAGCAAGAAACCTGATATAATGGGGGCAAGCGCCCATCCGGGGCAGAAAGGCAGGGAGAAACATGCACATCAGCTACAAACCGCTCTGGCACACATTGATAGAGCGCAACATGAGGAAAGAAGATTTAAGGCTTGCCGCTGGCCTGACCACAAATATGATAGCCAACATGGGAAAAGAAGGGAAACATATCAGCATGGACACACTTGCCCGCATTTGTGAAACACTGGATTGTGGCATTATGGACGTGATTGAGCTGGTCAGTGACAAGCCTTCCACCACAGGAGGGAACGACAATGGAAAAACTGAAAGAAAGAATCACAGAGAACGGCATTGATTATATTCTGGTAGGCGATTACTATATCCCGGACTTGAAGCTGCCGGAAGAAAACCGCCCCATCGGACGCTATGGACGGCTGCACCGGGAATATCTCAAACAGGAACACCCTGCACGGTACAGCTCCCTTATCCTGACCGGGAAATTATGGACATACCTTGCCGACCTGAACGAGCAGGCAGAGGAACGGCTGGACTTAATCATGGAGCAGATGAAGGCCGCAGAGGGAGTGACCAAGGAACTGAAAGCCAGGAACCAGCTTGAATGGGTAGGCCGGATGAACAATATCCGCAGCCGGGCGGAGGAAATCATAAACAGTGAGTTGATTTATTCGTAAGTATGTGATAGAATCATTTCAGACAGCAAACGGGCAGTTATATAGGAGAAATTGCATGAAAAGAAAAGAAACGACAACAAAAGAAGATTTGTTGACTGTTATTAATATATTGGAAAATGCAGGAATAATATATTGGATTGATGGCGGTTGGGGAGTTGATATTTTAGCAGGAAAACAAACAAGATTGCATAGAGATATTGATGTAAATTTTGATGCTAAACATACGGAAAAACTATTAAAGATACTTTTGGAATATGGTTATGAAGTAGATACAGATTGGACACCTGTCAGAATAGAATTGTACAGTGATAAAAATGGGTATTTAGACATTCATCCGTTTGTTTTGAATGAAGATGGTACTTCCAAGCAGGCTGATTTAGAGGGCGGCTGGTATGAATTTGAGAAAGACTATTTTAGTAATGCTATTTTTGAGGGTAGGTCAATCCCGTGTATCTCTCTAAAAGGTCAAAAAATTTTTCATTCAGGTTATGAATTAAGAGATAAGGATAAACATGACATTTCGATTCTTGAAAAGTTACTAAATCAATGAATGAGAATCAGAAAATCATATTTGTGTGCTTGAAAACTGAATCAGAGTTACCAAAATGCCGTTGCATGGATAAAAGCCCAAGCAACGGCATTTCCTTATCTCCGCTTCATCCTGCTCAAAGGAGAATCCTTATATGCCGGAGTTTTCTTCATGATATTTTTCAGAACCGTGCGCTCCTGTTCCGACAGCTTCTCATACCGGATTTGCAGCTGCGTACACATCAGGGCAGTGAACACATCCAGATAGGAACCCGGCACAGCCATTGCCTTTTTTGCGTCTTTGATTAGTTTCATGGCATTGGAGCCGTCCGGCGCACTGTCCGTATCGTCCTTGTGCGCTTCCCTTATGGCATGGAGGATAGCGTCCCAAGTCCGGTGCGTGACCTGACAGAAATAATCTTCTTCCTGTACCTGCATGGTTTCCAACGCCTTTAACGCAGCATCTTCCTCCACCGGCTGATATTGGGAAAGGACTTGCCCCCGCAGCACTTCCAGAAGGCTGTTGAAATTTTGGAAGTGGGCGGTTGCCACACCATCTACATAAATCTCCGTGTCCGTCATCAGGGTAACAAAATCCTCATGTGTGGCAATCTCACATAGCAGCCGGTTGTTGATACGCCCACTTTTCAACAACTCCACCATGCTGTCACTCAAATGCAGCTCCGTAAGTTCCATGCCCGGATGGTTCCGGTTCTCTGTCAGGCAGAGCAGGTAATCTGTTGACACACCGTAAAACTTTGCCAGCTCCACAAGGTTTTTGTGGCTGATTTCCTTGAGTTCGTCATTCTCATAGCTTCCCAAGGCTGATTTGGAAATCCCCGTAACCGCCGCCAGTTCCTCTAATTTTAAATGCCGCTCCGTCCTTAAATCCTTTAACCGCTCCTGAATCGTTATCCCCTGTTTCATGGCTTCCTGCTCCTTCCTGCGGTCTGCTTTGCCGCCATCCCCATTATACCACATATTCATACCGGACGCATTTCCCCCTGACGTTCTTTTCAAATGCGCAAAATGAGCTTTTGATTTGCCCGGATTTTCAGAAGTGCAAAATGCACATCTGATTTTTGCACCCATCCGGCAGAAAGCTTTTTCCGCAATCGTGGAATTTTTTAGATTTTGGGCTTCATTCCTGATTTGTGGACATACGGCACAGGGTACAAAAATGTCATATGATATAGGCAGTTCATCGATGGATTATTCCAATCGAATGACCGGCCTGTATGGGATATGCTCCCCGGCGATGTAACGCAACGACTTCCGGCAGGGAAACGGAGGAACCCTGACCGGAACGAGCGTACCAGGGAGAGCGAAACGCCGCCAAAGACGGGGGCAGGAACGACAGCAGAGGGAACCGGCAAAATGAACACCGAAACGATACCGAAACACAACAATTTCACGGGGCATAGTCTGCCCTGTCCGTAATACCAAGGGGGATTTTGGGGCGGCTCTACGGCTGTATTTCCCCTGAAAATCGCCCCGAAACGATACACAAAAAACCACTGCCCGCCCATTCCGGCTGTACCTGCTGAATCGGGCGGTATTTCTATGAAGGAGGCACTATGCCGAGAATGTCAAAGAAGTTGAAGAAAGAGCTTGCTTTCTTCCTGAACGACCGGGGGCGCAGAAGCTACAACGGACTCTGCCGGAAATGCCAGCATGGGTGCAAGCAGAGTTTCCGGGCTGTCATTATCGACTGCCCCCGCTACCTATCCAAACGAGCCAAAAGGAGGACACAAATCAATGAATTGTGAATTTATGATAGCCAGTACGCCCCTGCCGCCCTGTATGCCGCTCCCAAAGGCAATGCTCCGGCTTCCGATCAGCAACACGGCAAAGGTCATGTACGCCCGCCTGCTGGATGAAATCCTGGCAAGGGGAACCGAGGACAGCAACGGGATTCTGTTTATCCGCTTCCCCGTCATGGAGATAGCGGCGGCGCTCTCCCGAAGCCCCCAGACCTGCAAGCGTTCCCTGAACGAGCTGGAACAGGCCGGGATGATTATGCGTGTCCGTCAGGGAATCGGGGAGGTCAGCCACATCTATATCCTGCTCCCCAGGGAGGACACCTCCCATGAATGAGAAGCTGGAAAAACTGAATCAGGAGATTGAAAAGACCGAAGCAAGGCTGCGGCGGGCGCAGCATAAGGAGAAAATGCTGGAACACCAGATAAAGACCCTGAACCGGAAGGAACGGACGCACCGGCTCTGCACCAGAGGGGCAATGCTGGAAAGCCATCTCCCCCACCCGGAAGCCGTGACGGACGAGCAGGTCAGCACCATCTTAAAAGTATTGTTCCACCGGGGCGATACGAAGCGTCTTGTGGCACAGGTTCTTACCGAAAACCGGAAGGAGGACACGGAATGAAATTTTCAAAAAGCGAGCTGGATATTATCTACCAGTATGCCGCACCAACCAAGGCGGAAACACTTGCGGGCATGAAGGAAATCGTGCCGGTGATAAAGGACTTACTGACCAAGGCAATCGTGGAGAACGCCATCCGAAAACTGGAAAAGATACCGGAGCCAGAGTGCAGCCAGTTTGTCGCCGCCACAAAAGCCCGGTTCCTTGCAGAACGTGACAACTCCATCCGCCAGCGGCTTGCGGCGGCAAAGCTACAGGAGCCGATTATGCAGGGGCATGACCTGTCAGGAAAGGAACGGTTCCATCCGGAAACCCGGCACATGATTACGCTGGAAGTACAGAAAGATTGTTTTGTCGGTTTTAAGGGAGAGCGGTTCCGCTTTTACCTCTCCGATGAAGGCTACCGGAACGCAAAACACAGCGAACAGGAAGGGGAAATCAAGATAAAGAGCCATGCCGCCGTTGTCGCCGGGAAGCTCTATCCTGACAAAAAGCGCAGACAGCAGGAGCGATAAAAAAGCCTGTTCCAGAATCAAAGTGCGCCGGGCGCGTCTTGATTTTTGAAGGGAAGTTTTAACGTGGACGAGCCGGGCGCGTTCTGATTTATGCAGCCTATGGCGCAATCGGTACGACTGATTCCTGACTGCCGGATATTTTGCTTGCAATTTTGGCTTCCAAAGTGTCAAGCTGGAAAACTCCCCTCTGAAAGAGGGCGCAATTATACACCACTTAGGGAAGTGGTGCATTGCGCCCTGCCGGGAGCGTCCTGCGGACAGCAGATGATTTCCGTAGATTTTCAATCTGCTCCAATCATCACAGGGGAAGCTACCCTTCCCCTGCGCTGGCTCTGCCAGCTACCCCTTTGCAGATTTGACAGAAACAAATATATTGTTCTGTCAACTGTTTTCATTCAGCAAATTAAAATGAATTCTTCTGCCAGAACGTTATTTCCAATGGAGATTGTCCATGATATAATCTAAACAAAAGATTTAATGGAGGTATATATGTTTTTTAAAGAATATCCAGTATTTCAAACAATTAAAGAAGCTAAATCTTTTTGCCAGCAATCATCAAGAATAGAAAAACGTCAATTGCTTTTTAACTATATTAGGCAGCAAGAACCCTTGTTTACAAATAATCAAAGATGGGGGGCACCATCTATCTGCTATTTGCAATATTTGATGAATGGATTATATGATGTAGATGAAGCATATTCCCGATATAGTGAATTGACGCTTTTGGAAAAACATGGAATAGCACATTTAATTATTTCATTATCTGCCCCTTATTGGGAAATGCTGCCATTAATTGTCCTTGCCCAACCCAAAACACCACCTATAGAATATATTGTTTATATGTCAGTCAATGAGCACGATGAAAAAAATAATAGATATTGTAAATTGTATATATTTAATCCTTCTACATGCGAAAGAAGGTCTATGGGAAAAAGGGTAGACATGAATATTGGGATAGATATATTAAGAAGTATGATTCAAAATGAGTTGAATTGTGGTGAGAATATTTTTATTTTTGAAAAATGCTTTTTAGAGTTTAATTCAGACTACATTGATTATTTTGGAAATTATATTCATCAAAAGGTGAAAGAAAAAATGGGATATGAAGAAAAATGGGCGGAGATAAGAACATTGAGAAATCGATTAGCACATCCGCATGAAGGCATATCAGAGAAGAACTTGAAAAGGGCTTGTGATATACTTTGTGCAAAAAATTTTTTTGAAGATATGGAAGCCCTTGTATTTCTTTTATCGCCTTTATTACCGAAAGAACGGCAGATGTTTTGTCAATATGGGCATCATGATAAAAAAGATAAATATGCTCGCATTGCTCATGGAATATGCCGAATAAATGCAGAAAAAAATAATAAGGAGAGGTAGTTATATCAGACAATTGGCTGCAAAATTCATTCTCTTTATAGTATTAGGCAGGAAATCTGAAAAGGTATCCTGCTTTTTTCATGCCCGGAATCCGGGAGAAAGGAGGACGCACCCTTGCCATGCCCACATTGTAAAATCACCATCATCAAACGGAGCAATAACGAATCCGCTGTTTCCGCCGCTGCCTACCAGAGCGGCGAGAAGCTGTTCTCTGAATATGACCAAGAACAGAAATACTATCCCTACAAGAACGAAGTCACCCATAAAGAAATCCTGCTCCCGCCCCATGTGCCGCCAGAGTATGCAGACCGCAACACTTTATGGAACTCTGCCGAAGCACAGGAAAAACAATGGAACTCCCAGCTTGCCCGGAGGTTCGTGCTTGCCATTCCGAGGGAAATCCCATCGGAACAGTACGCCGACCTTCTCCGTGACTACTGCCGGGAGTTTTTTGTTTCCAAAGGCATGATAGCTGATTTTGCCATCCATGACAAAGGGGATGGCAACCCCCACGCCCATATCCTGCTTACCATGCGTGCGATGGACGAAAAAGGGAAATGGCTCCCCAAGAGCCGCAAAGTGTATGACCTTGACGAAAACGGGGAACGCATCCGGCTCCCGTCCGGCAGATGGAAAAGCCACAAGGAGAACACGGTAGACTGGAACGACAGGAAGTACGCCGAAATCTGGCGGCAGGGATGGGCAGACACGGCAAATCGCTATCTGGAAGCCAACGACCGCCCGGAACGGCTTGACCTGCGCTCCTATGCCCGACAGGGGATTGACCAAATCCCCACCGTCCACATGGGGCCTGCCGCCTGCCAGATGGAGAAGAAAGGAATCCAGACCAACATCGGCAGCCTGAACCGGGACATCAAAGCTGCCAACTCCCTTATACAGTCCATCCGCCAGATGGTGCGCCGCTTAAAAGGCTGGATTGCCGACCTGAAAGAGAAAAAGGCCGTACTGCTGGAAGCATTGGAGCAGGCCAAAGAGCCAACACTCCCGGAGCTGCTTTTTAAGTATCTGGAACTGCGGAGCGGGGAACGTGCCGACTGGACTTCCAGAGGGAAGCTGAAAGGCACCGTTGCCGACTATAATAAAGTGCAGGCGGCTATGGACTTCCTGCGGAAAAAGGAAATCTCCACCGTGGAGAGTCTTGACACCCGGCTGGACGGAATCAGCCAGACTGCTGTTTCTGTCATGGGGAGCATAAAGAAAAGCGAGAAGCGGATAAAAGCTATCAACACCATGCTTTCCTATATTGACAAATACGAAGCCGCCAAGCCAGTCCATGCGGAGTATGCCGCCATCGGCTGGAGGAAGAAAAAAGAGAAGTTTGCGGAGAGCCACCGGGAGGAACTGGACGCTTACAATGCCGCTGTCCGGTATTTGAAAGCCAACCTGAAAGGCAATTCCTACTCCCGCAAAGATTTGGAATCCGAACGGGAACAGCTTGCCGCCGCCCTGCCCGGACAGAGGAAGGAACTGGAAGCGGTTCAGGCAGATGTGAAGATACTCCGTGACGTGCGCCACTGGCTCAACCAAGTGCTGCCATCCGAACAGTACCGCCAGACCGCCGATCCGGGGAGGAAACCGTCCGTACAGGAGAGCCTGAAAGGGCGGCAGGAACGCATCCGGCAGGAGCAGGCAGCGAAAAGCCAGCCGCCCCGGACAGAGAAACAACAGAATATGGAACTTTAAACAGGCACTTGTTTTGTGATTGGAAACCGCAGGCAAGTGCTTTTTTCTTTGCAACAGATTTACCGACAACGTGAGCGACATTGTGTCGCCCACGTTGGGATTATCAGGAGGGAACACCTATTGAACGTATTTGAAGCCGTAAAACAGTCCGTCACCACAAGGCAGGCTGCGGAGCGTTATGGAATTAAAGTAAACCGGAACGGGATGTGCGTCTGCCCGTTCCACAACGACAAGAACCCAAGCATGAAAGTTGACCGCCGCTTTTACTGTTTCGGCTGCGGAGCCACCGGGGATGTGATTGACTTCGTTTCCCGGCTCCACGGTATCGGCAGTAAAGAAGCCGCCCTTATGCTGGCACAGGACTTCTCCATCCCCTACGAGGATGGGAGGAGCGCCGGGAAGCAACCCATCCGGCCACGTCTGCGGCGGGAAACCGAGGAACAGAAATTCAAGCGGATGGAGCGGCACTGTTTCCGGGTGCTGTCCGACTATTACCATCTCCTGCGCCGCTGGAAGGAAGAATATGCCCCACGACAGCCGGATGAAGCATGGAATCCCCGGTTTACGGAAGCCCTGCAGAACATGAGCCGACTGGAATACCTGATGGACGTGCTTCTGTCCGGGGACATTCAGGAGCGGGCGGCACTTATCACAGGACACGGAAAGGAAGTGAGGAACCTTGAAAGACGAATGGCAGAGCTTACCGCCGGAAATGCGGCAGGAAGTAAAGAACATGGCAGAAACCGCCGAGCCGATCCGGAACGTTGAGGAAGTCAAAGCCATGCTGGAAACCACCGAGAAGGGCGGATTCCGCAACAGTATCCGCAACTGCCTGACCGTATTCCAGTGCGACCCGCTCCTTTCCGGGGCGGTTGCCTACAACCTGCTGACTGACCGCACGGATATTTTAAAGCCTGTCGGCTACAAGAGGAATCAAGGCAGCCCCATGACCGACACGGATATGAAATATATCCGTCTGTATCTGGAAGAAACCTACGGCCTGACAAGCGAAAAGAAGATACAGGACGCCGCCGACCTTGCCGCCCACCAGAACAGCTACCACCCTGTCCGGGAGTATTTAAACAGCCTGACATGGGACGGAACCGAGCGGATACGCTTCTGCCTGCGGCACTTTTTAGGAGCCGGTGAGGACGAATATACCTGCCAGTTCCTGCGGCTGTTCCTGTTAGGAGCCATCCACCGGGCATTTTCCCCCGGCTGCAAGTTTGAAGTCATGCTCTGTCTGGTAGGCGGGCAGGGAGCCGGGAAGTCCACCTTCTTCCGCCTGCTGGCAGTCAAAGACGAGTGGTTCTCCGACGACCTGCGGAAGCTGGACGATGACAATGTATACCGCAAGCTGCAAGGCCACTGGATAATCGAGATGTCGGAGATGATTGCCACCGCAAACGCCAGGAGCATTGAGGAAATCAAGTCATTTTTGAGCCGCCAGAAGGAAGTCTACAAGATACCTTACGAAACCCACCCGGCAGACCGCCCAAGGCAGTGCGTGTTCGGCGGCACGTCCAACGCCCTTGACTTCCTGCCCCTTGACCGCTCCGGCAACCGCCGCTTCATCCCCATACAGGTATGTCCGGAACAGGCGGAAACACACATCCTAGAGGACGAAGCCGCTTCCAGAGCCTATCTGAATCAGGTATGGGCGGAAGCGATGGAAATATACAGAAGCGGCAGATGGAAGCTGACATTCAGCCCGGAAATGGTGCGCCATTTAAAGGAACACCAGCGGGACTTCATGCCGGAGGACACCAAAGCCGGGATGATACAGGCTTTCCTTGACAGCTACCCCGGCGATACCGTCTGCTCCAAACAGCTTTACAAAGAAGCCCTGAACCACGATTTTGACGAGCCGAAACAATGGGAGATACGGGAAATCAACGAGATAATGAACCAGTGCATCACCGGCTGGAATTATTTCTCCAACCCCCGTATGTTCGCCGGGTATGGCAGGCAGAAGGGATGGGAACGGGAGCAATCGGCAACGGACACCAGCAACGGGAGCGGAAAAACCCCGGAAGGATTTACGCCAGTGCTGGAGCAGATGGAGCTTCCATTCTGAAAAAATCCGGCGAATGACAGCCCGTTGCACACTTCGTTGCTACCCCGTTGCCGAGCCGGTTGCCGGGGAAAATCCCGTAACTATTGGCTTTTCTCCATTTTAACAACCAAAGCAACAGAAAAATAGAAGAAAAGTATAAAATAACCCAACCGCCAGACAAGGATTAGTTTCAAGGTTTTTTGAAGCCCGTTGCCGGACTTCGTTGCCGGCCTTCCCTGTCTGGCTGTTTTCATGTATGGAGGACAACTGCCTATGGCGAAAAATAAAACAGAGATTCATGTTACTACAGTATTTGACGGCGAACTGGACGCTACGGACGTTTTCGTGAGCCTTATCGCACAGAAACACACCAGAAAAATAGATAAAGAATATCTTGCCAAAACACAAGAAATGAGATATAATAAAGACGAGGTTCCATGTGACCGTGTTCCGTCTGGATTGTGCGGGTAAACGGTTATGATGAACACAATGGAATATACAGGAATGGATGCACTCCTCGCCGGGAGTTTCCGGGCAGCTATTTATTGCAGGATCTCGAAAGACGATGACCTTCAGGGCGAGAGTGCCAGCATCGCAAACCAGCGGGATATGCTTGAAAAGTTCTGCGAAAAGCAGGGATGGGAGGTTGCGGCAGTCTATCAGGACGACGGCTTCACCGGCCTGAACATGGAACGCCCCGACCTAAAACGGATGTTGAAAGCTATCGAGCGGAAGCAGATAAACCTTGTTATCACAAAGGATTTATCAAGGCTGGGCAGGAACTACTTGCAGACCGGGCAGCTTATTGAGGACTTCTTCCCACGGAACGGCGTGCGCTACATCGCCATGAATGACGGTATCGACACCATGCGGGACAACAACGACATTGCGCCCTTCAAAAATATCCTGAATGAGATGTACAGCAAGGATATTTCCAAGAAAGTCCATTCTTCCTATGTCCTGAAAGCGCAGAAAGGCCAGTTTACCGGCTGTCTTGCCCCTTTCGGCTACCGGAAAGACCCGGAGAATAAGAACCGCCTGCTGGTAGATGAAGAAACCGCCCCGGTTGTCCGGCTGATTTTCGGGTATGCGCTGGACGGCCACGGCCCCAATTACATCCGGCGCAGGCTGGAGGAAGAAAAGCACCCCTGCCCCACATGGTGGAACCGGAAGCGGGGGCACCGGAACATCCGCACCAAATGGGAAAAGAAAGACCCGGAAAACGGGAAATACGTCTGGGACTTCACCGTGATTAAGGAAATCCTGATGAATCCCGTCTACACCGGCGCAATCGCTTCCCAAAAGACCGAGTACCGCTTTAAAATCGGCACTATCCGGGATAAGAAGCCGGAGGACTGGATTATAGTGGAGGGGACGCACGAACCGCTGGTAGACAAAAAGAGTTTTGCCATCGTGCAGGAAAAGCTGAAATCCCGCCAGCGACCGGGACAGTCCGGGGAAATCAACCTCTTTGCAGGGCTGATAAAATGCGGGGAGTGCGGGAAAGCCCTCACCATCCGCACCACACATGAGAAGTACCCGAAACGGATTTTCTCCTGCAAGACCTACAATGCCTATGGGAAACAGCACTGCACCCAGCACCGGATTGAATTTGACACGCTCTATTCCCTTGTGCTGAATAAAATCCGTGAGTGCGCCGCCGCTGCCCTGACAGACAGTGAAGCGGTAGCTGACCGGCTGACAAACACCTGCGAAGCCGAACAAAAAGGCCAGAGGGAAGCGATGGAGCGCACCCTTGCCAAAGACGAGGAACGGATTGAAGTGCTGGAAAAAATGGTGCTTCGGCTCTATGAGGACATGGTTGCTGGACGCATCACAGAAGAAAACTTCAATCTCCTTCTGGAAAAGACACAGAAGGAACAGGCGGAATTAAAGGCAAAAGTCGAGAAAGGCAGGAAACATCTTGCCGATGAAATCCGGCTTGCCGTGGACGCAAGGCAGTGGGTGGAATCCATACAGGAATATAAGGACATCACCGAACTGGACGCTTCCACCTTAAACCGCCTGATTAAAGAAATCGTTGTCCATGAAACCATAGACAGCGATAAGACAAGACACATTTCTATCGAAATTCATTTTAATCTCAAACCCATACCGGAAGTGGAGCAGGTCACAGGCTGACCGCTCCCCTGCTCCGGGGGATTCTTTAAAAACTCCATATATATTTCTTGACGTGCCGCCGCCCGCCAGAAAGCTGTATTGTTCCTACTAATTGGGGATAACACAGCTTATGGCGGGCGGCGGCGTTGCCCTTATCGGCATGACCCTTGTACCGCTGCTTTCCGGCTTGTTCGGTTAAGAAGCGCGGGTAAAGGCTTATGCAGAGCATACTTGACGCGATTAACGAATGGATAAAGGAAATCCTCATAGGAGCCATAAACGGTAATCTGTCAACTATGTTCGGGGACGTAAACGAAAAAGTCGGCACTATCGCCGCAGAGGTAGGGCAGACCCCGCAAGGGTGGAACGCAAATATATTCTCCATGATACAGACCCTTAGTGAAAATGTAATCGTACCCATTGCGGGGCTTGTCATTACCTACGTCCTATGCTATGAGCTTATCAGCATGGTAACGGAAAAGAACAATATGCACGACGTTGACACTTCCATGTTCTTCAAGTGGGTGTTCAAGGCGTTTGTGGCAGTCTACCTTGTGACGCACACCTTTGACATTACTATGGCGGTGTTCGATATGGCGCAGCACGTTGTTTCCGGCGCGGCGGGGGTAATCGGCGGCAGCACAGAGATTGATGTTGCCGCCGCCCTTGCTTCCATGCAGAGCGGGCTTGACGCTATGGAAATCCCCGAACTGCTCTTACTTGTCATGGAAACAAGCCTTGTGAGCTTGTGCATGAAAATCATGTCCGTACTGATAACCGTTATCCTCTACGGGCGCATGATAGAAATTTACCTTTACTGTTCGGTATCGCCTATCCCGTTTGCAACTATGACGAACCGGGAATGGGGGCAGATAGGAAACAACTACCTAAAATCCCTGTTCGCTATCGGTTTTCAAGGCTTCCTCATTATGATATGCGTCGGCATTTACGCGGTTCTGGTAAACAACATGATAATAGCGGACAATCTGCACAGCGCGATATTCTCCCTTGCAGCCTATACCGTTATCCTCTGTTTCTCCCTGTTCAAATCCGGCGCACTGGCGAAGTCGATATTCTCCGCGCATTAGCGGCGTGTCAAGGGCAGGGTGGAGATTTTCAGAGCGAAGCGGCGAAAATACGACCCGACCTTGACGCGGATAACCCCCATATAATACGGGCGGGCAAAGGGCATAGATTGACCTTTGCCTTGATTACCCTTATGGAAAATTACAGCAACACCAAACCCAGAGAAAGGAGGTTTTCACTTGGCGTATGTACCCGTACCCAAAGACTTATCCAAAGTCAAGACAAAAGTAGCTTTCAACCTTACCAAACGGCAGATTGTATGTTTTGCGGCGGCTCTCCTGTTCGGCTTGCCGCTTTTCTTTCTGCTCAAAGACAGCACAGGCACAAGCCTTGCGTCTATGGCTATGATTGCCGTCATGCTGCCCTGTTTCCTCTTTGCCATGTATGAGAAGCATGGACAGCCCCTTGAAGTGGTGGTGAAGAACATCATACGGACAAAATTCATAGCCCCCAAAGAACGACCATACAGGACAGACAACTTTTATTCCGTCTTAGAACGGCAGAGAAAACTTGAAAAGGAGGTATCAGCGATTGCAAAAGGAAACACGAAGAAACAGCGCGGCGGGAAGCACAAAGCCTAACCCGCCCCGCAAGCTCACCCGCGCCGAGAAAAAGCAGATTGCGGAAATCATCAGACAGGCAAAGGGCGACGGGAAAGCCCACACCGCGCAGCAGACAATCCCCTATATCCAGATGTACCCGGACGGTATCTGCAAGGTTACGGGACGGAAATACTCAAAGACCGTCGCCTTTGAAGATATTAACTATCAGCTTGCACAGGCAGACGACAAGACCGCCATTTTTGAGAACTGGTGCGACTTCCTCAACTACTTTGACGCTTCCGTTTCGGTGCAGCTTTCTTTCATCAATCAAGGGACGCAGCGCGGCGAAGCGGAAAAGGCGGTCAATATCCCGGCACAGGAGGACGCTTTCAATTCTATCCGCACAGAATACCGGGATATGCTGAAAAACCAGCTTGCAAAGGGCAACAACGGGCTTGTCAAAGCAAAATATATCACCTTTGCCATTGAAGCCGACAGTCTGGGCGCGGCGAAATCCCGCCTTGCCCGTATCGAAACGGACGTACTCAACAACTTTAAGCTCTTGGGCGTGTCTGCCCGCCCCATGACAGGCTATGAACGCCTTAAAATGCTGCATGGCATTTTCCACCCGGAGGGCGGGCAGTTTGCCTTTGATTTTTCATGGCTTGCCCCGTCCGGGCTTTCCACAAAGGACTTTATCGCCCCGTCCTCTTTCCGTTTTGGCGAGGGGCGTTATTTCCGCATGGGGCGCAAAATCGGCGCGGTTTCATTCCTTGAAATCCTTGCGCCGGAATTAAACGACCGTATCTTATCTGACATTCTGGACTTGGAAACGGGCGTTATCGTCAATCTGCATATCCACAGTATCGACCAGACCGAAGCCATAAAGACAATCAAGCGCAAGATTACCGACCTTGACAAAATGAAAATCGAGGAACAGAAGAAAGCGGTACGCAGCGGCTATGACATGGATATTATACCGTCCGACCTTGCCACTTTCGGCAGCGAAGCGAAGAATCTCTTACAGGACTTGCAGAGCCGGAATGAAAGAATGTTCCTCTTGACGTTCCTTGTGGTGAACATGGCGGACACGAAGCGGAAACTGGAAAATGACGTATTCGCGGCGGCGGGCATTGCACAGAAGAACAACTGCGCCTTAACCCGCCTTGACTACCAACAGGAAGCGGGGCTTATGTCCTCTGTACCGCTTGGGGAGAACCTTATCCCCATTCAAAGAGGGCTTACCACGTCAAGCACCGCTATCTTTATCCCCTTTATCACACAGGAGCTTTTCCAGACGGGCGCGGCTTTGTACTACGGCTTAAACGCCCTTAGTAACAACATGATACTCTGCGACCGCAAGCAGCTAAAGAACCCCAACGGCTTAATCTTGGGTACGCCGGGAAGCGGGAAATCCTTTGCCGCCAAACGGGAAATGACAAACGCTTTCCTCATTACCGACGACGACATAATTATCTGCGACCCGGAAGCAGAGTATTTTTCCCTTGTGCAGCGGCTTGACGGGCAAGTGATACGCTTATCCCCTACGGGCAAGGGCATTGACGGGAAGCCCCAGTATGTGAACCCTATGGATATTAACCTCAATTACAGCGAGGACGACAGCCCCCTTGCGCTGAAATCCGACTTTATCCTCTCCCTCTGCGAGCTTGTCATAGGCGGCAAGGAGGGCTTGCAGCCCGTCGATAAGACCGTCATTGACCGCGCCGTTAGGAACGTGTACCGCCCTTTCCTTGCAGACCCCGACCCGGAGAAAATGCCTATCTTGGGCGACCTCTACAACGAGCTTTTGAAGCAGCCGGAGCCGGAAGCGGCGCGTATTGCGGCGGCGTTGGAGCTGTATGTTTCCGGGAGCCTTAACGTATTCAACCACCGTACCAACGTGGAGCTGAACAACCGCCTTGTCTGCTTTGACATCAAGCAGCTTGGGAAGCAGCTCAAAAAGTTAGGTATGCTCATTGTGCAGGACCAGGTATGGAACCGCGTCACCGTCAACCGGGCAGAAAGGAAATCCACCCGGTATTTTATGGACGAATTTCATCTTCTCTTGAAAGAGGAACAGACCGCCGCCTATTCCGTTGAAATCTGGAAGCGTTTCAGAAAATGGGGCGGCATACCCACAGCCATTACGCAGAATGTCAAGGATTTGCTTGCTTCCCGCGAAGTGGAGAATATCTTTGAAAACTCTGATTTTGTCCTCATGCTCAATCAGGCGGCGGGCGACCGGGCTATCCTTGCGAAGCAGCTCAACATCTCCCCGCAGCAGATGAAATATGTCACCCACACCGAAGCGGGCGAGGGGCTTATCTTCTACGGGAACGTGGTGCTGCCCTTTGTAGACCGCTTCCCGAAAGACACCGAGCTTTACCGGGTAATGACGACGAAGCCGGAGGAAGTGGGCGAAGCATGAACGGGCTGAAAACTGACACCATCATCAACCGGGACGCGCTCTATGCCTTGCGGGAGCTTCCAGAGGAAAGCGTACACTGTTGCGTCACAAGCCCGCCCTACTATGCGCTTAGGGATTATGGGCTTGATATGCAGATTGGGCGGGAGGACACGCCGGAGCAGTACATTGACAGGCTGACCGAGGTTTTCCGCGAGCTGCGCCGGGTACTGCGTTCTGACGGTACGCTCTGGCTGAATATCGCGGACACCTACTGCGGCACAGGGAACAAGGGCTACCATGCAGACCCGAAGAACCCGAAAGGCAGAAACGGACAGCAGATTGCAAAAAACAACCGCGTTTCCGGCTGCAAACAAAAGGACTTAATCGGTATCCCTTGGCTTTTAGCTTTTGCCCTACGCGCTGACGGGTGGTATTTACGGAGCGACATTATCTGGCAGAAAGAAAACCCCATGCCGGAGAGCGTGAAAGACCGCCCTACCCGCTGCTATGAACATATCTTTCTGCTTACGAAGTCAAAGAAATATTTCTATGACGCAGCCGCCATAGCCGAGCCGTTAGCCCCCACAACGGCGGCGCGGTACCGCACCGGGCGCAGCGCGGGACAGAAATATGCGGACGAAGTACCCGGACAGGGGAAAGTACAGGGGCTTAACCGGGCGAGAAGCGGCAGCTACTACGACGAAGCCCTCATGCCGACCATGCGGAACAGGCGGGACGTGTGGCTTATCAATACCGTACCCTACAAGGGCGGGCATTTCGCCGCGTTCCCGCCAAAACTTGCCGAAACCTGTATCAAGGCGGGCTGTCCGAAAGGCGGCGTTGTGCTTGACCCCTTTTTCGGCAGCGGCACGACGGGAGCAGCCGCAAGGCAGCTTGACAGGCATTATATAGGCATTGAGATAAACGCCGAGTATTGCGCCCTTGCAAGGGCGCGGATTGGAGGGACAGAAAAATAAAACAGTATCGAGCGCGTGAGAAAGTCACGCAGAAAATGACCCGCGAGGGGGCTGTCGAGGTAAACGCCGCCACCGGGAAAAAGAAACGTATCAGCAAGCGGATAAGGGACGCGGACTTTGCAAAGACCGAAGCACCGCAGCCGCCGGAACAGGCAGCGCAGACCATACCGGGCGGCGCAGCTCCCGCGCCCACAGCCGCCGCGCCGCCGCTTCCCCATGCGCCGGGGGCAGAACGGGAACAGGACACCGCCGCAGCCGAGCGCGTCTTGGAGCGTATCGACGGGGCGCGTACCAGAAAGGCGAGCAAAAAGGCGGCGAGGAAAGCACAGGCAGAAGCCACAGCAAAAGAAAAATCTTCCCGCTTGCAGTTTACCGACGAGGAACGGGCAACGCCGGAGCTTGAAAGGTATATCCGAAAATCGGACAAAGCAGCCGACCGTCTGGACGCGGCAAAGGCGGCTATCCCCAAAGAAAAGAAACTTGTACGGGAGCGCACCTTTGATGAAGCCACCGGGAAAGGCAAGACCCGCCTACATTTTGAGGAACAGGAAAAGCCCATAGGAAGGAATAAGCCCCACAATAACCCGCTATCCCGCCCCGCACAGGAAGCGGGTATTTTCGTCCACAACAAGATACATTCCGTTGAAAAGGACAATTCCGGCGTTGAGGGGGCGCACAAATCCGAAGAACTGGCAGAGCGCGGCGCAAAGTACGGGACGCGGAAAGTCAAGGAGGGCTACCGCAGCCACAAGCTCAAACCCTACCGGGCGGCGGCAAAGGCAGAGAAAGCGGCGTTCAAGGCGAATGTGGATTTCCAGTACCATAAATCCCTACATGACAATCCGCAGATTGCGGGCAATCCCCTTTCCCGCTTCATGCAGAAGCAGCAAATCAAGCGGCAGTATGCAAAGTCGGCAAGGAAAGGCGGCGCAAAAACGGCGCAGAAAGCCGCAGAGAACACCCGCAAGGCGGCAAAAAAGACCGCCGAGGAAACAAAAAAGGCAATCGCTTTTGTAGGGCGGCACCCGGCGGGCGTATGTATCGCCGTTGCCGCGCTGCTCTTATTCATCATGGTATCGGCGGGGCTTTCCTCTTGCGGCTCCATGTTCTCCGGCTTGATGAACGGCATACTTGGGACTTCCTACACGTCGGAGGACAGCGACCTTGTGGCGACGGAAAATAATTACGCCGCAAAGGAAAACGAGCTTCAGCAGCAGATTGACAATATCGAAAGCACCCACCCCGGCTATGACGAATACCGCTATGACCTTGACAGTATCGGGCATAACCCCCATGAGTTAGCGTCCTACCTCACCGCCCTTTTACAGACCTACACCCCGCAGAGCGCACAGGCAGAACTAAACCGCGTCTTTGCCATGCAGTACACTTTGACGCTGACGGAAGAAACGGAAATCCGCTACCGCACAGAAACAAGCACAGACCCGGAAACAGGGGAAACGACCAGCGAGGAAGTACCCTACGAGTACCATATCCTCAACGTGAAGCTGACGAACAAGCCCATTTCCGAGATTGCGGAGGAACTTCTAACGCCACAGCAGCTTGAAATGTACCGCGTCTATCTGGAAACAAGCGGAAACAAGCCGCTGATTTTCGGCGGCGGCTCCCCCGATATGGGCGCGTCCGAGGATTTAAGCGGCGTACAGCTTGTAAACGGCACACGCCCCGGCAACACCGCCGTTGTAGACCTTGCGAAGCGGCAAGTCGGCAACGTAGGCGGGCGACCCTTTTGGAGCTGGTACGGATTTAACAGCCGCGTGGAATGGTGCGCCTGTTTTGTTTCATGGTGCTACAATCAAGCCGGGAAAAGCGAGCCGCGCTTTGCCGGGTGCCAGTCACAGGGCGTACCCTGGTTCCAGTCACGCGGGCAATGGGGCGCGAGGGGCTATGAGAATATCGCCCCCGGCGACGCTATCTTTTTCGACTGGGACGGGGACGGGAGCGCAGACCATGTAGGGCTTGTTATCGGGACGGACGGGGAGCGCGTCTATACCGTCGAGGGCAATTCCGGCGACGCCTGCAAGATAAAGAGCTACCCCGTCAATTACTCCTGTATCAAGGGCTACGGCTTAATGAATTGGAACTGACAACAAAAAAATGAAAATCTGAAAGGAGAAATTTATTGATGGCTATGAACAAAATTGAACGTATCGACAAGGAGATTGCAAAGACCCGCGAGAAAATCACCGAGTACCAGAATAAATTAAGGGGGCTTGAAGCGCAGAAAACCGAAGCGGAAAACCTGCAAATCGTACAGCTTGTGCGCTCCATGCGCCTTTCCCCGCATGAGCTTTCCGCTATGCTTTCCGGGGGCGGTATTCCGGGCATGGAAGCCGCGCCGGGCTACCCCGCAGAACCCGCAGACCACGACACCGAAGAAATGGAGGACACCGAGAATGAATAAGAAAATCCTTAGAACACTGACCGCACTTTGCGCCGCCCTTATGCTTTCGGGCGGCTTTTCCGTCACCGCTTTTGCACAGACCCCGGAGGGAGAGGACGACACCAACGACAGCGGCGTTGTCTACGAGGAACCCCAAAAGGAAGAACCCCTTACCCCGGACGGGAACGCGACCCTTGTAGACGATTTCGGCGGCAACAAGCAGCTTATCACCGTAACGACCAAAAACGGCAATTACTTTTATATCCTCATTGACCGGGACGACGAGGGCGAGAACACCGTACATTTCCTTAATCAAGTGGACGAAGCCGACCTCTTAGCACTTATGGAGGACGGAAGCACCGAAGCAGCCCCGCCCGCCGTTTGCAGTTGCACCGAAAAATGCGAAGCCGGAAAGGTAAATGTGAGCTGCCCCGTCTGCAAGGACAACATGACCGCTTGCAGCGGCAAGGAAGCAGAGCCGGAAACCGAGGAACCGCCGGAGCTGCCCAAAGAGAAAGGCAATGCGGGCGGGCTTGTGCTTTTCCTTGTCGTGGCACTTCTTGGCGGCGGGGGCGCGTTCTATTATTTTAAGTTTATGAAGCCGAAGCAAAACGTCAAGGGCGGCACCGACCTTGAAGATTTCGATTTTGACGACTACGACGAGGACGAGCCGGACGAGGGGGACGGGCTTTCTGATGAAGAACAGGAGGACGAGGAAGCATGACCCTGTTTACCGACAATCCCTTTGAAAAGATGATGATACAAAGACCGGGCGGGCGGCGTGACAATGCGCCGCCCGTTCCCCATTCCCCGGCTTGCGCTTCCTGTCCGTACAAAGGGCAGCTCCCTTGTGTGGGCTACTGTCTGAAACAGGTACAGGAGAAAAAGGCAAGTGAGCCGGAACGCTGAAAATGGACTTTTAATTTTCGTTTGCAACATCTATGAGATTTTCGTAATGCAAAAGTGTTATGTTATTTTCATTTTGCAGTTGGAGCTTTCTATCACGAATATTCTCAAAATCTTTACGGAGTCCGGCTATCACAGCATAGTAGATTTGATAAGGGCAATATTTGTATAATTGTCTGGGTAACTTTGTATTGGAGAATGAGTGCTTTTCCAATTCTGCTACAATTACATTCCAATTTGCAGCAATATACATTTGCCAATCCCTAACCTGTTCAATCCCTTTATTGATTACTTCCCCGAAACGAGTACCTTTTTCTTTTGTTATCCGCCCGTTGGGAGCTTCTAATTCCACAAAGACAAATTGATAACCGTCTGAACTATTACCTATGAGCAGATAATCAGCCACATAAGCCGACCCGATTTTGAACTCTGGAAAGATATAATTATCGTCATGGTGTCCTGTTCTGTAATAATGCCGTAATAAGCCAAACAAATAATTCCATGCACGATTAGAAGCTATCCAATTTAGTATAGCTCTTTCTGTTGTATCGGAAGAAGTAATCAGTTGATAAAACTCTTTTGTCGTATCATATATAGGTGTGAACCTTGAATAATGGTTGTTGGGAAATAGCGAAGTAGCACACTCAATAAAGTAATCCATTTCTTTGTTTTTACCGCGCCTGTAATGCCCGCCACGTTTTTTATTCATTGCTTCTTCCTGTTCATCAGTAGGAGCAAAAACATCGAAAGTATGTATTGATTTCATATTGTCACCTGTTTCTTATAGTAATGCTTAAAGTATAAACCAATTTCAAACCTAAAACAACCGAAAGGAGAACAGAAAATGAAACTGATTATTGCAGAAAAGCCGAGCGTGGCGCAGACTATCGCCGCCGCGCTTGGCGTTAAGGAAAAGAAAGACGGATATATCGAGGGCGGCGGCTGCCTCATTTCATGGTGCGTCGGGCATTTGGTACAGCTTGCGGAAGCTGCCGCCTACGGGGAGCAATATAAAAAATGGAGTTTTGAGAGCTTACCCATTCTGCCGGAGGAATGGCAGTACGCCGTTGACCCGGACAAGGGGAAGCAATTCAAAACCCTAAAAGAGCTTATGCACCGCGCCGACGTTTCCGAAGTGGTAAATGCGTGTGACGCGGGGCGCGAGGGAGAATTGATTTTCCGCTTTGTCTACGAAGCGGCGGGCTGCAAGAAGCCCATGCGCCGCTTGTGGATTTCCTCAATGGAGGACGGGGCAATCAAGGCGGGCTTTGCTTCCCTCAAAGACGGGCAGGAATACGACGCGCTCTTTGCGTCTGCCCTCTGCCGCGCAAAGGCTGACTGGCTTATCGGCATTAACGCCACCCGGCTTTTCTCCTGCCTGTATGGAAAGACCTTGAACGTGGGGCGCGTCCAGACCCCGACCTTAAAAATGCTCACCGACCGGGACGCGGCTATCTCCCATTTCCAGAAAGAAAAATATTATCATGTGCGCCTTGATTTATCCGGCGCGGAAGCGGCAAGCGGGAGGATTTCCGACAAGGCAGAAGCCGACGCGCTGAAAGGGGCTTGCGAAGCGGAAACGGCGGTATGCGTTTCCCTCACCAGAGAGAAGAAAACCGCAGCCCCGCCGAAGCTCTTTGACCTTACCTCTTTGCAGCGGGAAGCGAACCGCATTTTCGGCTACACCGCGAAGCAGACCCTTGACCTTGCACAATCCCTTTATGAAAAGCGGCTCCTTACTTATCCGAGGACGGACAGCAGCTTTCTTACTGACGACATGGGCGGCACCGCAGCGGGCATTATCGCGCTGCTTTGCGAAAAACTCCCCTTTATGGCGGGCGCGGACTTCACGCCGGAGGTTGTAAAGGTATTAGACAGTAAAAAAGTATCAGACCACCACGCAATCATTCCCACTATGGAGCTTGCAAAGGCTGACCCGGACGCGCTGCCGGAAAGCGAGAAGAATATCCTTACCCTTGCGGGGGCGCGTCTGCTTTTTGCCACCGCCGAGCCGCATATTTATGAAGCGGTTACGGCGGTTTTCTCATGCGCCGGGACAGACTTCACCGCAAGGGGAAAGACCGTACTTGCGGAGGGTTGGAAAGAGCTTCAACGCAGATACCGGGCGACGCTGAAAGATAAGCCCGAAGCGGAGGACGGGGAAAATGCAGACGTGACGCTGCCGAAGCTTTCCGAGGGACAGGGCTTTCCTAACCCCGCCGCAAAAGTAACGGAGCATACCACAACGCCGCCGAAGCCCCACAGCGAAGCAAGCCTTTTGTCGGCTATGGAACGCGCCGGGAACGGGGACACCGACCCGGACGCGGAACGCCGGGGGCTTGGCACTCCCGCCACCCGCGCCGCCGTCATTGAAAAACTGGTAAAGGGCGGCTTTGCGGAGCGCAAGGGGAAGCAGCTTATCCCTACCAAAAACGGGAACAGCCTTATCTGTATTCTGCCGGATATACTCACTTCCCCACAGCTTACCGCAGAATGGGAAAACAATCTGACGCAGATAGCAAAGGGAGCCGCAGACCCCGGCGAATTTCTGTCCGGCATTGAAGCTATGGCGCGGGAGCTTGTGCAGACACACGCCGCAGCACTGGACGGGAAAAAGGATTTGTTCCGGGAGGAAAAGCCCTCTGTCGGCAAATGCCCCCGTTGCGGTTCCCCCGTCCATGAGGGGAAGAAAAACTATTATTGCAGCAACAAAGAATGTGCCTTTGTCATGTGGAAGAATGACCGCTTTTTCGAGGAACGCAAGACCGCTTTTTCCGCGAAGATTGCCGCCGCGCTCCTTAAATCCGGCAAGGCGAATGTGAAGAAGCTCTACTCCCCGAAAACAGGCAAGACCTACGACGGAACTATCGTTCTGGCTGACACTGGCGGGAAATACGTCAACTACCGTATCGAAGTGCAGAAGAACTAAAAACTTGAATAGCAAGCATAGGAAGCGGGTACCCACTTCCGTAAATCCCCGTTGCGACGCTGACGCGCCGGACGGGGATTTTGCTTGTTGGGAAGTTTCCCAAACCCTCTTTTGCGGAGGGCTTCACCCTCTAAAAATTTTCAAAAATATTTGGCAGAAATGCGGGCGTACCCGTAGTAGACCATGCAGCCAAAAAATGCAGCTTATGACGCTGCCGCAGAGAAAGGAGGTTTTTCACTATGGCAAGTTTACGGGACACCGTAAAGGACTATCAAGACGAGCTTAGGGACGGTATCGCATGGGTGGCGTTCTGGAAACAGGGGCGTTCATGGAACGCGGAATATTTTCATCTTGATATGGACGATACGCTCTACCCGGAGGACAGGAGCCGGTTAGAGGAAATAAAAAGCATTGACCCCGCCGCCGTTATCTTAAACGGCTACTATTGCGGGCATTTAGGCGAGGACATGAGCCTTGACGAGCTGACCGCCGGAGTGCGTTACCACTACGAAAACAGCATGAACGACATTGACGGTTTTATCGGGGCGCATGACGACAGGCTTCCCCCGGAGGTTATCGAGGAAGCGAGGGCAGCCGCCCATGAAGCGGGGCTTCCCTTTTCCGAAAAGCCCTACCGGGACGGGGAGGATTTTAACCCCTATGTATTTGACGGGAGCATGAGCATTGAGGATTTTGAGCTTATGCACCGCATGATTGAAAAAGAAAGGAGCGAACAAATGGCAGAACCGATTTTAAGCGGCTATCTTTCCAATCTTGGGAAGTACACCGAGGGCAGACCCGCGGGCGAATGGGTGACATTCCCCACGACTGCCGAACATCTGAAAGAAGTCTTTGACCGTATCGGGATTGACTTCAAGCACTATGAGGAATGGCATTTCACAGAATTTCAATCCACTATCCCCGGCTTGACGGAGCATTTAAGCGAGTATTCCCACCCCGACGAGCTGAACTATTTAGGGAAGCTCTTGGAAATGCAGTTTGACGACGACCGGGAGAAATTCATTGCAGCCATTGAATACGGCGACCATGCCGACAGCTTACAGGACATTATCAACCTTGCACAGAACCTTGACTGCTACTGGATTTATCCGTCCGTCCACAATGAAGAAGAATACGGGCGTTATCTGGTTGATGAACTGGAAGAACCGGAACTTCCCGAAGAAGCGAAAAAGTATTTCATGTATGAGGAATACGGGCGGGACGCTTCCATTAACGACGACGGTATGTTTACCGAAAAGGGCTATATCTACAACAACCGCAACACCTTTACAGAATGGTACGACGGGCGCGACGTGCCGGAGGAATACCGGGTAACGCCGCAGCCCCCGCAGCCGGAAAGACCCGACCCGTCAAAGGTAGAAATGGACGCAGCCGCGCCGGGGCAGAGAACGGCGCAGACCGCAGAGCAGCCACAGGAGCCGCGCCCGGTTATCCCTATCGTGCTGACGAGCGAGAAGCCCGCCGAAAAGCTCAAAGAGATTACCGACCGTCTGGAACAGGGTATTGCGGAACTCTTTGACAGCGAGCGTTACCGGGAATATCTGAAAGTCATGTCAAAATTCCATAATTACAGCTTCCGAAACACCGTCCTTATCGCCATGCAGAAGCCGGACGCTTCCCTTGTGGCGGGCTTTTCCGCTTGGAAGAACAACTTTGAACGAAACGTGATGAAAGGGCAAAAGGGAATTAAAATCATTGCTCCGTCACCCTATAAAATCAAACAGGAAATGCAGAAAATCGACCCGCACACGCAGAAGCCCGTTATCGGCAAGGACGGGAAGCCCGTCACCGAGGAAAAGGAAGTCACCATACCCGCCTACAAGGTGGTATCCGTCTTTGACGTTTCCCAGACCGAGGGAAAGGAGCTGCCGGACATTGCGGTTGACGAGCTGACAGGCGACGTTGACCGCTACAAGGATTTTTTCGCAGCCCTTGAAAAGACTTCCCCCGTTCCTATCGCCTTTGAGAATATCGAGGGCGGCTCTCATGGCTACTACCACTTGGAGGACAAGCGCATTGCTATCAACGAGGGCATGAGCGAATTACAGACCTTAAAGACCGCTATTCACGAAATCGCCCATGCGAAGCTGCACGACATTGACCTCAACGCGCCAAAGGACGAGCAGCAGCCCCACGTTGACCGCCGCACCCGCGAAGTCGAAGCGGAAAGCGTCGCCTATACTGTCTGCCAACATTACGGGCTTGACACGTCGGACTACTCTTTCGGCTATGTCGCCGGGTGGAGCAGCGGGCGGGAGCTGTCCGAGCTGAAAAGCTCCCTTGAAACGATACGCAGCGCAGCCGCCGAGATTATCAATTCCATAGACGAGAACTTAGCGGAGCTGCAAAAGGCACAGGACAAGGAGCAGACCGCCGGACAGGAGCAGCCCACCAGAGAGGGACAGGAAGCCGCGCCGGAGAAGCCGGATCCGGAAGCAGCCGCACCGGGAAAATCCGGCGCACAGGAAAAAGCGGGCGCAGCCCCGAAAGAAGCCTTTACCCCGGAAACGATTTACAGAGTGCGCCGGAACCCTTACAGCGACAGCCGGGAAAACAGCTACCTCTTGCAAGCCTATGTGACACAGGAGAACGGGCGGGCGAAAATGGGCGACGTGCTTTATACGGGAACGCCGGAGAAATGCCGCGAGCTTATGGGGCAGCTCAAAAGCGGCGAGCTGACCGAGGGCGACGTGAAGCAGCTTTACGCAAAGGCACAGGAAACGGCGCAGACCGCCGGACAGGACAAAGACACCTTTTCCATTTACCAGATAAAGGGCGGGGACGAAACAAGGGATTTCCGCTTTGAGCCATACGACCGCCTGCAGGCGGCGGGAAATGTGGTTGACAGGGCGAACTATGAGCTTGTCTATTCCGCGCCCCTTGCGCCGGAAACTTCCCTTGAAGATATTTACACCTGTTTCAATATCGACCACCCCAAAGATTTTAAGGGACACAGCCTTTCCGTTTCCGACGTGGTAGTGCTTCATCAGGACGGACAGGACGCGGCGCATTTCGTTGACAGTGTAGGTTTTCGGGAAGTGCCGGAGTTTTTACAGGAGCAAAAGCAGCTTACCCCGGACGACTTGGAAACGGGCGAAACTGTCAAGACACCGAGGGGGACTTTCCATGTGACCGCCATGAGCCGGGAGCAGATAGAAGCCGCCGGATATGGCTTTCACCACCAGTCGGACGACGGAAAGTATCTGATTATGGGGAATGGGACGCGGGCGTTTGCCGTTGCCGCAGAACAGGCGCAGCGGGACAATCCCTTGAAAACCGCCGAGCAGACCACAGAGCAGAACGGGAACATGATTGACGGTATCATCAACAACACCCCCACCGTTGACGAACTGGAAGCAAAGGTAAAGGCGGGCGAGCAGATTTCCCTTGTTGACCTGGCTAACGCTGTCAAAGCCGACAAGGAGCGCGGCAAGGGAGCGAAGCCGGAAAAGAAACCCTCTATCCGGGCGCAGCTTAGAGCCGACAAGGAAAAGGCACAGAAGAAAAACGCAAAGCAGAAGTCACAGGACTTGGAAAGGAGCTGACCCATGCCGGAACAGAGCAAATTTGAAAACATGGATTTGTTTGCTTCCCTTGAAGCGATTATGAAGCAGAACACAGGCTTTTACCAGAGCGACTTAGACATTGACAAAGAGATTATCGCAAAGGCGGCGGCAAGCCCCCACAGGGAGGACAAAACACTTTTGTGGTTCTGCCGCCCGTCCGGGACGCACTGTTTCCGGGAGCGCGACGTTTTCCTCAAAGACACCGCGCCCCACAACACATGGCGTTTCTACATGGAGCAGACAAGCGACCGCGTTCTTGCCTATGCAATCGAGCTGACGGGAAAGGAGCGCGGGAAAATCAAGGGCAATCTGTACGAACTGGACTACTCTAAACATTATGAGCGCGTCAAGGAAAAGGAGCTGCCCGCCGATACGGTGAAGCTGATTTATGAGCATGGGGAAAGGGTACAGGAAGCCGGGAGATATTTTGACGGAACCCCAGACCCGCAGCTTGGGAAATTTGAACGCTTTGAAGCCGTACCCAACGACCCGGACGCGCTGCAATCGCTCTTACAGGAAGAACGGCGCAGCCGGGAGCAGCTTTCGCCGGGGGATTTCAAGGCGCATATTGCCGCTTTGCGGGACGGGCTGATTGAAACGGAAGCGCGGCGCATTGTGCGGGAAATGAAGCGGCATTACGAGCCGAACAGCCCGAACAAGACCCATTTCATGGCAGAGCTTTCCCCGGCGTTCATGCGGCTTGCAGCCACAAAGGACACTGACCGCCTTTTCTCCATGCTGCCCTACAAGACCCTTTCCTTTTCCAAAATCGAGGGCAGACATGGGACGTATGCGCTGATTGACAAGGGGGAGAACCGGGACAGGGAGATAAGGAAGCCCCGCCCCTCTATCCGGGCGCAGCTTAAAGCAGACAAGGCAAAGACCGCCCCGAAAAAGGCGGCGGCAAAAACAAAAAATCACGATATGGAGGTATGAGCATGATTAGACTGACTGTTGAAGAAACAAACCTTTTGAGCATTTACAACGAGGGCGGCAAGCGGGCTTTGATTGAGAATGTCAACGCCGCGCTGCCCTACATGGACGCGGATATGCGGGAGCTTGCAAAGCGCACCCTTTCCAAAGTGGACGCTTTGACCGAAGCGGAATTTGCAGAGCTTCCCATTTACGCCGCTGATGAAGTATGAACGGGGTTAAGCGGCTGACGCCGCCCCAGAGCCGGAAAGTCAACGCCCTTGTGCGCCGGACGTGCTGCAATTATGATAACGGGAACTGTATCTTACTGGACGACGGGGACGAGTGCGTATGTCCGCAGCTCATTTCCTATTCGCTTCTCTGCAAGTGGTTCCGGGTTGCGGTGCTTCCCGCCGACAGGCTGCTTTATGCGGAGCTTTACCAGACAGGGGATAAGAAGAAATGTACCGAGTGCGGCGCGTTCTTTGCGTCAACCTCTAACAGTGTCAAATACTGCCCCGTCTGCCGGAAACGTATCACCCGCAGACAAGCCGCCGAGCGCATGAGGAAAAGACGCGCCCCTGTTACGCAGTAGGCGCGGAAAATCCCTTGATTTACAGGGCTTTCCGGGCGTGAAAATCGGATAGGCGATACTTTATACCTTTACCCCCAAAAATGGCGTTCTACTGCGTAACATTCACGAAAACAGCACCCATAAAAAGACAGGGCGCGGAAGTCATATACTGGCTTCCGCGCCCTGTTCTTTTTTTGCCTATCTGACATTTCCCTTTTCCATTTCTTCAAGCGGGAACTGCGGGAGGGCTTCTATCAGCTTCTTTGTGATGGACTGGCGCATATCTTCGTTGATTTCCTGTTTCGTGCTTCCGTCCGGCTGTCTGACCGCTACCGTCGATAGCCTGTCGATTTCGTCCTTGTAGCACTCCACGACTTTCTCCACCGCCCATTTTTCCCCGGCAACGGCGGCGCGTATGGTTTCATATTCCGGCATTTTCTGGTTTTCCATGCTCAACGCTCCTCTGCTTTTTGATAGCCCTATCATAGCACAGCGGCGGGGATTTTGCTATCCTTATCCGCGCTCTGTTCCCTTTTCCCGTTCCGGCTGCCTGTCTGCCTGTAAAATGCTGTCAATGTTCTGCTTGATAATATCGTATTCCCGGACTTTCTTTTTCAGCTTCCCATAGTCGGCATAAAGGGCTTCTTTCTGCGCTTGGAGGGCTTCATATTCCGATTGCAGCGCGGCAAGGTTCGGGAGCTTTGCAATGCCCGCCGCTTTCAGCGACCTTGCGGCGGCTTCATGTAGGATAATCGCCTGTTCCTGTCCGGCGCGGTACTTCTCCCTGTTCCTTGCCTTGCGGTATGCGTCATAGACGGGCTTTGTCTTTTGGTAGGTGGAAACATTCTTGATAAGCACCGCCATGTCCGCAAGCCGCTTTTCCGCGTCCTTCAATGCGTCTGCCGCCTGTCCGCTTTCCGCTGCCATTTCTTCAATCCGGCTGACTAAATCCGCGTACTGTTCAATCTTATGTTCCGTCAAGAAATTCATGGTCTTTGCTGCCTGTTTCAGATTGTGGATTTTCGCCCACTGTTCATAGCCCTTACTCTGCGCCGCCTTGATACTGTTCTCAATGTCGATAAGCAGCGAAACGCCGCGCTGCTCTCTGGGGGCTTTCGCCGCCTTTGCCCGTCTGCCCGCTATCCGTTCCCTTATGGCTTCCTCTGTATAATCCGCGCCGAGGGTTTTAAGACGGGTGAAGCGTTCCTGTCCGGGGGCGCGGCATGACACATATTTCCCCGGCTTTATCTCATAGCCCGCCGCCTGTAACCGCTGCAACAATTCCTCAAAACTGGAAACTTGGGGGATAAGCGCGTCAACGGCAATCTTTAGCTTGCCTTTCCAACTTGTACCCGTCTTTTCTGCCTGGTACTCCGCATAGCTCTTTCCCTTGCTGCCCTTGCCGGGAACGACGACGGACAAGCCATTTTCCCGACACAGCTTGTCGCTCATGTTCCGTATGCCGTAATAGCTCCTTTTGTTGGAATTATATTTGCGGTGGTCTACGAAATTTACGGCGCAGAAAATAATGTGATTGTGGACGTGTCCTTTGTCAATGTGCGTCGTGAGTACATATTCATGCTGCCCCTTTGTTACCGCGTCGGCAAGCTGCTTTCCGATTTCATGGGCTTTCTGATAATCGACTTCCCCCGGCTCAAAGGACTGTATCAGATGAAAGGCTAAATTGTTCCCCTTTTGGAGTGCTTGGGACAAGGTATATTCAAATTCAATATCTGCCGTTTCATAGGAGCAGCCGAAAGAGGACACAAGCATTTTTCCGTCCGTCTTGTCCGGGTTTTCGATATAGTCAAGGGCTTTGCTTAGAGTGCTTTTAATAGGCTTAATCTTTGTAACCGCCATATCTCCGCAAGCACCCCCTTTATTTCCTCTATGTCCTCTTGGTATGCGTTCCCCGTCGCGTTTACGCGGCGTGCTATCTGGTTGACGTTGACACCGATTTTCTGTATCTCTGCGGTCATTGCCTTTATATCGGCATGGTCTATCTGAATGATATACCCGTCAATGGCAATCTTCCGCAGATATGCCGCCATGTTCCGGGTGGGTACGAGCTTCATTTTTTCCAGTATTAAATCCCGTTCCGCTTCCGTCACTCTGAATTTGATTTGCACCGTTCTTTTGCGTCCGTTCATGTATTCGCTCCTTTCCTTTCCGTTCCGAGGGTTTGGGACACTTCCCAACAAGCAATTTTCAACCGACGCGCCGCAGCGCGGGAGGGGAAAATACGGAAGTGGGTACCCGCTTCCTATGCTTGCTACGAATGTTTTTATCCCTTATGCCTTACTACGGAGCTATGCCCGGTTTTGCCAAACTTCCGCAAAAGAAAAACGCTGCAATCCTCAAAAAAAGATTACAACGCTCTCTAAACCTTATTCAATTCTGACGGACACTTCTTATCTGCCCTCTGTTTCGACTTCCGCTATCTCCTTTGCCGTTGCGCTCACAATCCGTATGCCTGTATCGCTCATACCGTCAAGAAGCGCGTCAAGCTGCCGCCGCTGCGTGTTCTTCTCTGGCGGCGTTTCCAAAAGAAACTGGTCTACGGATATATTGTAGCGGAGCATAAGCTCAAAGAAAATCTGTAAACTTGGGTGCTGCCCCTTGTTCTCAATGTTCGCAAGGTAGCGCGGCGAGATAAACATTTCGTCGCTCACTTTCTTGCGGCTCTCCTTGCGCCCTGTCCGCGCCGCCTTTATCGCTGCCCCAAAAGCCTTGAAATCGTATTTCGGTACTGGTCTTTTTGCCATAGTTATTCACCCTGTTACATTTTACTGTTCCCCTTTCTTCTTGGATATGTCTACACAATTCAATCAGTTAGCCAAAATAATTCATATGTATATGTTGACAATTAGCCGCTTTTTTTGTATAGTATTATTAAAAGGGGGAAATGTTTATGTTACATAGCATGCGTATTCGATAAGCATTGAAATCAAAAAAGATTTTTCCCATTTTCAATATGGGCTTTTTTGTCATGCTTATTTTGCGTATGCTATACAACAAAACTAACGATGTATAGACATAGTATAAAAACTATGCCTTAATTTTGTTGTAGTGTTATATGTATAAATGCAGGTCAATGCTCATGTTGAGAATTGACCTGTATTTTTTTGCACAAAAGGAGAAATATTATGCTTGAAAAATATTGGATAAAATGTCCAATTTGTAACGGAAAGACGAGGGTTCAAGTATTTTATAATACGGTATTAAGAAATTTTCCTCTTTTCTGCCCTAAATGTAAATTAACACATATCATTGATGTTGAAAAATTAGAAATCATAATCAAAAACTCTGAAAAACAAAAGGAAGGATATTAAATGAAACACTTACCTAAAAGTACACTTACGGAAATATTGAATGACCCATACGGATTTACTTACAAAGAAATGTCGGAAGTAATTGGAGAGGATAAAGCAAGAGCCTTATATGCGGAATTGTATAAACAGCCATTTCACAAAAAAAATCTATCAATATCAACAAAAAAAGTCTATAAAAGTAGCGATACTGAAAAGTATGTTTATGAATTGAAAGACAACAGGTATATCGAAACGGTTTTTATTAAACGGCGAGATGGTGGGACTGTTTGCGTAAGTACGCAAGTTGGTTGTTCTGTTGGCTGTATTTTTTGTGAGTCCGGACGCAATGGTTTCGTTCGTAATCTAACACCATCTGAAATTGTGCAACAGGTCATATTGATACGTCAAAAAGTAAATCGTATCGTTTTTATGGGAATGGGAGAACCTTTATTCAATTACGACAACTTGATTGCAGCAATCCATATTCTTCGAGATAGAAATGGACTTAACTTTCCAACCGACGGCATTACCGTATCAACAGTTGGTCCAGTTAATCAATTAAAAAAATTGCGCGAAGAACATCTAAAAATTCAGTTGACAATATCTTTACATGCAGCAACACAGGCTGCGAGAAACTGCATCATTCCTCATATGCACATGTACGCTATTGAAGATGTTGTTAAGCAAGCATTGTCCTATTCACAAAGGCATAATCGAAAAGTGGTATTTGCGTATTTGCTTTTACCAGGTATAAATGACCGTTCCTCAGATATAAGGCAACTTGCAAAATGGTTTAAGGGCAAAAATGTTATGATTAACGTGCTGCAATACAACCCGACGAGTAATTCAAAAATTAGAGCACCACAAAAACAAGAAATGGTTGCGTTCAAACATCAATTAGAGCAAACAGGACTTGAAGTTACCATGAGAGTTTCTCATGGTAGAGAGATTAAAGCAGCTTGTGGACAGTTAGCTAATACATATAATAAAGCCAAAAAACAACAAAAATAATTTAATTAAAAGAGCCAGACGCACAGACGCAGAGCCGATAATATGCAGTTTGAAATACTGCTGTTATCGGCTCTTTTTTGATTTAATTTGTGCCCCCAATAACCATATTGGAGCAAAATCAGAACTGTTGCTTGTCGTTCTTTGATTTCCGCAGCAGCTTTGAAAAACCAAAGCCGCCGTTTCTTTTTATCTTCTAATGAAATGACGCGGTATCACTGTTAAAAGCGGCGGCTAAAAGGAGGTAGCCGCCATGAAGCACATACCATATCGACAAAATCCGACGGTCATTGACACATCAAAAAAAGCCCGACCACCGCCGGGGAAAACTACGTCTATCAATATGAACTGTCTAATCATCTGAATACCGCTTACAATACCTATACGTCTGTCCGGGCTTTTCGGACAGGCGTATTTTGCTGCTCAAAAAATTTTTTGAAAAAAATCCGAAAATCTTCGGCGTTTTTTTCAAAAGGCAGTATTGCCCCGCGAAAAGGGGGAAGCACCACCAACTTTCCAACGAGAAAGGGGGTGAGAATGTGGAACCTAATCGCAGGGAGTTTATAAAACAGTGCGCTTTCCAGAAGTTTTGTAATACGGTACTGCACAATGAAGCGTGTGACGCTCACAAAGAGCTGCACAGGCATAAGGCAAGGGAGATTACCTTTTCCGACTTGACCTTAGAAGAAGCGCGGCAGCTTCATACCTTTGATGAATATTTCAAAGGGGAAATCGCCTTTGAAAGAGCCGGGAAGAAAATCACGCCGAAGCTGCTTCTTGAAGCAATCCGTACTTTGCCGGAAGAAAAGCGCAAAGCCGTACTCCTGTACTATTTCGAGGGAATGAACGACACCGAGATTGCGGAGCTGTTCGATACGTCGAGAAGCACGATACAGTACAGGCGGACAAGCTCTTTTGAGCTGCTAAAAAAATATCTGGAGGAAAATGCTGATGAATGGGACGAATGGTAACGAACCCGGCTACCCGGAAAAAGCCCTTGTTCCCTATCCTGTCATTTTGGCAGCGACAAAGGGCGACCCGGACGCTATGAAGATTGTCTTGCAGCATTTCAGCGGCTACATAGCCCGCCTCTCCATGCGGAAGCTGTACGACGAGCGCGGGAACGTCTATTTTGGCGTAGACCACGACATTCGGGAACGGCTGCAAGCAAAACTGATGATGGCTGTCCTCACCTTTAAGGCAGAGGAATAAACCGCAGCGGCGGGACGCTTTCTCTCTCCCCCTTTTCCGTTCCGCTGCTGACGCGGCAGCAAAGCCATTCTGAACCTTGACAAAGAAAGCGGCGCAAGATAACGGCGGCGCAGCATAGGGCAAATCGGATACGTTCCTTTTGCGCCGAGCCATACGGTGGGTGCGCCATGACGCTATCCGGGTGAGGTTATCCCCGCCCGGACAGCCGAGCGACCAACACCGCGCCGGAAAGCAAGTGTAGCGGCTTGCGGGCGACGACACGCAAAATATACAATGATACTTCCTTACAGCCACAGTCCGAGCGTTAAGAGCGTCGCAGGCAATGGGTAGGGCTGCATGAGAACCATGCCGGGGTGAAATTCCCATGAGGTTATGCTAATAACCGTCCGATTAAAGCCTTTGTTTTCTTGAATAGTGGACTTGCTGCTATTCATAGACTGTATTATATGTTTGCGAAAGAAAGGGGGATTTTCTTTGACGCAAAACCAGACGCCCGTTACCACAACGGAGCATAAAATCGGAAAAGTTACTTACCTTGTATGTTCGTCCGCAAGTGAACGCGCAACGGACACACTGGATAAAAAGATAAAGAAGCTCATTCGCAAGGACATGGAGCTGAACCCCGCAAACGCCCGGAAATAGGGCGTTTCTTCACATTTTATACATGACACAGGCAGCGGTATGTGGTATAATATAGACAGTACAAATACCATGCTTGTCTGTCGTCGGAAAGGAGGACAAAATGTTACAGACAGACAAGATTACCGCTTTATATTGCAGATTGAGCCAGGAAGATATGCAAGCCGGGGAAAGCGAAAGCATACAGAACCAAAAACTGATTTTACAAAAGTATGCTGACGAACACCACTTTTTCAACACACGCTTTTTTGTAGACGACGGATTTTCCGGCGTGAGCTTTGAGCGTGAGGGGCTTCAAGCCATGCTGCATGAGGTTGAAGCCGGGAACGTGGCGACCGTCATAACAAAAGACCTTTCCCGTCTGGGACGTAATTATCTGAAAACCGGCGAACTGATAGAGATTGTTTTCCCCGAATACGAAGTGCGCTACATTGCCATTAACGACGGTGTAGACACAGCGAGGGAAGATAACGAGTTTACCCCTCTGCGGAACTGGTTCAACGAGTTTTACGCCCGCGACACCTCAAAGAAAATCCGGGCTGTCAAACAGGCAAAGGCACAGAAAGGCGAGCGCGTCAACGGCGAAGCTCCTTACGGCTACCTTATCGACCCGGATAACCGCAATCATCTGATACCCGACCCGGAAACGGCACACGTCGTAAAACAGATTTTTGCAATGTATGTACGGGGCGACCGTATGTGTGAAATCCAGAACTGGCTGCGGGACAATGAGATATTGACCGTCGGGGAACTGCGCTACCGCAGGACAGGGAGCAAACGCCACCCCCGCCCACAGCTCAACGCATGGTACAACTGGCCGGATAAGACACTGTACGACATTCTGACAAGGAAAGAGTATTTAGGGCATACCATAACCGGGAAAACCTACAAGGTATCTTATAAGTCGAAAAAGACGAAAAAGAACCCGGAGGAAAAAAGGTATTTCTTCCCCAACACTCACGAACCTTTGATTGATGAAGAAACCTTTGAACTTGCACAGAAGCGGATTGCCACCCGGCAACGCCCGACAAAGGTTGATGAAATTGACCTGTTTTCCGGGCTGCTCTTTTGTGGGGACTGCGGCTACAAAATGTATGCAGTACGCGGAGCCGGGACGCTTGAACGGAAACACGCCTACACTTGCGGCAACTACCGCAACCGGGCAAGAAATGATATGCTCTGCACTACGCATTATATCCGCAAAAGCGTATTGAAAGAACTTGTCCTTGCAGACTTGCAGCGAGTAACGTCTTATGTGAAAGAGCATGAACAGGAGTTTATCGAAACCGCCAACGAGTGCAGCGCAAAGGCAGTACAAAAGACGCTGACACAGCAGCGGAAAGAACTTGACAAGGCGCAGAACCGTATTAACGAGCTGAACATCTTATTCCGCAAGCTCTACGAGGACAACGCTTTAGGGAAACTTTCAGATGAACAATTTGCTTTTCTGACTTCCGGCTATGATGAAGAAAAAAAGACGCTGACCCGGAGGATTGCGGAGCTGTCACAGGAAATCGACAACGCCACCGAGCGCAGCGCGGACGTAAAAAGGTTTGTCGCACTGGTACGCAGATACACAGCGATTGAAGAACTGACCTACGAAAACGTCCATGAATTTATTGACCGTATTCTTATTCACGAACTGGATAAGGAAACGAACACCCGCAAAATCGAAATCTTTTATAGCTTTGTCGGCAGAGTTGATACAGGCGACAAGCCTACTGAAAGTATCTCCTATTTCAGACAGATAGGAGCCGACGTAAAGAGTTATGCTATCTAACATACATCAAAAAGAGGTAAGATAACACCCTCTGCAAAAAAGGTATCGTTATCTTACCTCAACAAAGTTCGTCCCCGACCAGCCATCGTCCACATACTCACCGACTACATGAAGCCCCTGTTCCTTTGCGTACTGTTGCAGGATTGTCCGCTGTGTTTCAATGCTTACGCTGTCACCATAGTTTTCATCGTCCCGGCTCAATCTCATATAAAGCGCCGTGTTGTAAATCGTAGTATTGTAAGGTTGTTTCACCGTTAAAAATCCTCCTTCTAAAGAAACAACCCACGCTTACAATACTTTTGCTCTATGGCAATTATATCATAAGCGTGGGCGTGTTATCAATGATGGGCTATCAGGTTGAAGCGGCTTTTTCTGCGGTATGCCGCACCACATCTACAATCAGATCACCGAGGGGCTTCCCGCCTGCGGCGAAGTGTTCGGAGATTTTTATACGGTTGTTCCCACATACAAAATACTGCGTGCCGTTCTCTGCTTGTATGACCTGCCCTGTCCGGGGTGTGAAAATATCGCTTTCGCTTTTTGCCATCCAGTGTCCTCCATATTCAGTTTTCAAGGTACAATGCCGCACAAAGGCGGCGAAAATTTCTGCTTATATCTATCACCTTTCCTTTACCGTGTGCCGCTGCTGACGTTTCAGTTCCGCCAGTATATCCGGCGGGATACGGTCAACCAGCCGCTGTAAATTGTCCAGTTCGCTTTTCAGCTTTGCCCGTTCCATCGTATCTTTCATCTTTCCTTTTTCGCTGGCCTTTGCCCTTGCTTCCAGCTTCTCATTCTCCGCCAACAGGTCATTGATTGTGACCTTGTACTTTTTCAGTTGCCCGGAGAAGTTCTCCATCTGCGGGAACCACTTTTTCAGCATGGAGAGGGCTTCCTCTTTTTTCTTTCCGGCGTTCAGCGGGTTAATGCCGTCAAGGGCGGCTTCAATGGCTCTTGCCTGCCGGGAGAGGGAAACCGCCTGTTTGAAAATCCGGGTGGGGATATGCTTCCGGCCTGTCTTGCTGGCACTTTCCCCACGCTCCAAGTCGGGATATTTCTCCACCATATAGGCGTGAAAATCGTCCTGCCACTTCGTCAGGTTTGCCCGGTTGCCGATAATCTCCTTAGCGCACAGGCGGTTGTCCTTTGTCAGCGGAACAAAGGTCAAATGCAGGTGGGGCGTTTTCTCGTCCATGTGTACCACCGCCGACACGATATTTTCCCGTCCTACCCGGCCAATGAGGAAATCTGCCGCCCTTTGGAAGAACGCCTGTATCTCTTTTGGGGATTTCCCCTTGAAGAACTCCGGGCTGGCGGTTATCAGCGTATCGACAAACCGTGTGCTGTCTTTCCTCGTCCGGCATCCAGCCTGCTCGATACGGCTCTGAATGAAGTGGTAATAGCGTCCCTCCGGCTTGACGATATGGAAGTTGTATTTACTCCGGCTTGTGTCAATGTCGGGGTTGCTGGCGTATTGTTCTTTCTGTCTTTCGTGATGGGCTTCCAGCGGCCTTGCCGGGTTGCCCTTGTGCTTCTCAAACCGCAAAATTGCGTGTTGTGCCATTCTGCTCCTTTCCCCATTCCTTTCCTATCCGGGGTTTTCCACAGGGAAAATCCCGCCGGAATTATCTCTGATACGATAGGAATGGAATGGATATAAATAAATCATTTTAATCTTTGTATTTCTATATACCGTCCGGTTTTCGTACTTCAAGAGGGGCGGTTTCCGTACTTCATGGGTACGGTTTTCAGTCCTCCGGCGTACCAGAACGGGATTTCTTGAAGTCAGTGTTTGGAACCGCTTCATAGGATTTTGGGAAAATGCGGTTGGGTTTTCCACAGCCCTGCTTCTGGATTTCCACCAGTCCGGCGTATTGCAGTTCCCGCAGGGTGTTCACCGCTTTCTGCCGCCCACAGTGGAGCAGGTCAACCACCTCGCAGATGGGGTAATACAGGAAAATCCGTCCGCAGTCATCCGCCCACCCATTCTTGCGGGACAACTCTGTCCGGCGCAGGATAAAGGCGTACAGAACCTTTGCCTCGTTGGACAGGGGCTTGAATGTGGGGGCTTCAAAGAGGAAATTCGGGAGCCGGGTGAAGCTGAACGCCTTTTCCGGCTGATGGATATAGATGGTATTTGTCATAGTGCGTTTTGTGGACGGTTAGAAGCCCGTTTTCCGGGGCGGGCGATACTTTATACCACCTGCCCCGGTTTGGGGCTTGCAAAGCCTGATAAATCAAGGCTTTTTTCGCTCCTAACTGTCCACAGCAGACCTCCTTTTCCGTTCACTTTCTGTTTTCTGCCGCCTGTGAACTCTGGCGGCACAGCCGGGGCAGTATTTTGCCCGGTTGGATTTGGGGACGAACACACCGCCGCAGACCACACAGCGTTTCAAGTCCTTATCCCGGAAAATCTCCGCTTCCAGCGTCCCGTCCAGCGGCAAGACCGCCCAGCGGAACCACTTACAGCAGACCGAGAAAGAAACCGTCTGCGGGCAGGTGCAGGTGTCCCCATCGTCAAGGACAATGCAGTTGCCGTCCTCACAGCAACAGCACTCCCGGCGTATCAGGCTGGCCGCCTGTTTCCTCTGTGCCGGTGTCATGCGGTAAAGGGAACCGTCCGGCCTGCGTTCCAGCGGCGGCAAGTCTTTATAGGGGTTATTTCTCATGCGTTCCCTCCATTTTGCTTTCCGTTGCCGTTTTCCCCGAAAGGATTTCCAGCTTTGGCACGCTCCCCGCAGCTTCGGGACATTTTGTCCCGAAGTCCGGTTCCTTGCGGTGCTTCCCCAGCCGGGGTATTCCTTTTCGGACGGTCATTCTGTTTTCAAGGTGCTGTCCATCGATGAACTATCCTAAGTCTACACGAAAAAAATGCAATCCCCGGAATTTTGCGAGAATTGCATTTTGATGAAGTTTACACTTTGGAAATTGCATTTTTGCAATCATCCTGTATAATGGAAGTATGCGGAGGAGGTGCGTGTCTATGGCTTTACCCGGAACACCCGGACAGCGGATTTCCGATTTATGCAACGGAAACCATATCACACAAAAGGAACTTGCGGAGAAGATAGGCGTTTCCGCTTCCCAGTTGAGCCGCATTGTCAGCGGCGAAACGAGAACGGTCAGCAGTGATATTCTCATAGGTGTGGCAAAGGAATTTAAGGTATCGACAGACTACATACTGGGCTTGTCTACCGTGAGCGTCCGCAAAAGCTACGATATTTCTGAATTAGGCTTGTCCGAGGGAGCCGTGAGGGGGCTTGTGACGGGTGCTGTTGATGTGCAAATACTCAATCGCTTACTGGAACACAGGAATTTTCCCAAGCTGATAGATTTGATACGGATTTATTTTCAGGACACGGCGGCAAAGGGGATAATGGCACGAAACCAGCTTATCGAGATGGCAACGGCTTCCCTGTCCGACCTGATGAAAGAACACCCGGAACACCGGGCGGAAGCAAAGCAGGATTTACAGCTTTTGAACGCTCAGAAGATGGGGGAACATGAAGCGGAGATAGAGAAAATCAAAAATGTGTTCCTTGCTATCCTGCGGGACATTAAGAAAGACATTGACAACGGGGAACAGCCGGGAGAAGCTGTGACCGCCGCTATGTTCCAAGCCATGCGGGACACTATGGCGGAGCAGAAACAAAACCCGCTTTCCATTGACGATGTAACAGCGATGATAGCCGGACAGATCGGACAGCTTGCGCCGATGGACAAAGAAACTGCCGACCTGTTCCAGCAGTTGGCGAAGAAGATGATTGAGCAGGCAGGAAAATAAAACATAAAATTCAAAGGAGATACTTATGGCAACAAAAATATTTGTTCACGGCTCAGGACACAAAGCAACAAGTTGGGAAAAAACAATTTCATACATGACAAACAACGAAGATATTGTATGTCCAAATTTATCCTCCATCCTTGAAGGGAAAGAGGCAAGCTACGAAAATCTATATTCTTCATTTGTAAAATATTGTAACGAATTTGACGGACAAATTCATTTATGCGGTCTTTCATTAGGTGGTATTTTGGCTCTGAATTTTGCTTTGGATTTCCCGCAAAAAGTGAAAACATTAGTTTTAATCGGAACGCCATATAAAGTCCCGAAAGTAGCATTTAGTTTTCAAAATATAATTTTCAGATTTTTACCAAAATCTATTTTTGAAACTATGGCATTTGATAAAAAGAACACATTTGCTTTAGGGGACACTATGAAGAATTTAGATTTCAGTGATAGGGTGAAAAATATTAAGTGCCCCACTTTAATTCTTTGCGGAAAGAAAGACAGTGCAAATATGAAATCAGCGGATTACTTATCACAAAGTATTAGAAGCGCAGAATTGAAAATTATTGAGAATACAGGCCATGTTGTCAATGAAGAAAATCCAAAAGCCTTAGCAGATATATTGAATGAATACTATTTGAAAAATTCTTAAACAATTCTGAAAGAAACTCGAAAACTACAAGCATAAAAGTTTAGAAAATAAATAGCAAAGCCAGCCGAGCCAGTCAATGGTCAAGATGAACGGCGCATTTCATGCGCCGCCGTTGACAGTCCCGCCCGTCTTTGCTAAAGGGTAATCAAGGCGGGAAAGCCCTAAAATGGTTTCACACCTATTTCAATAATTGGAGGAGATAAAAATGAGATCAGAAAAGGAAGTTTATGATATTGTTTTGAATTTTGCAAAAACAGACAAACGCATTCGCATGGTTACTTTGGAAGGATCTAGAACAAATACAAATATTCCGCCTGATGATTTTCAGGATTTTGATATTACTTTTTTTGTTACGGATATGGACAGCTTCACAAGTGATGATAAATGGCTAGATATATTTGGTGAAAGGTTGATTCTGCAAAAGCCGGAAGATATGGAATTATTTCCAGCTGTAGAAAAGGGATTTTCATATTTAATGCTGTTTACTGATGATGTTAAGATAGATTTAACTTTGCTGCCGCTGGAACTGATAGACGAGTATTTTACATGGGATAAACTGGTAAAGTTACTGTTGGATAAAGACAACCGTATCGTAAAGCCGCCAATACCAACGGATATAGACTACCACTTGCAGAAGCCTACTCAAAGAATGTTTGACGATTGCTGTAATGAATTTTGGAATACTACAACATATGTAGTAAAGGGCTTATGCCGCAAAGAAATTCTTTTTGCTATTGACCATATGAATGATATAGTACGAAAAGAATTGCTTCGCATGATTTCCTGGCTGATTGGTATCAAACAGGGATTTCATTTCAGTTTGGGAAAAAACTATAAATTTATGAAGCAATATGTCCCAGAGGAATTGTGGGAACGACTTATGTCCACTTATAATATGGATTCCTATCCCCATATGTGGGAATCCTTTGAACAATGTATGGCATTGTTCCGGGAGGTTTCGTCAGAAGTGGCATGCCAGTTGGATTACCAGTATCCACTATATGATGAAAAAATCAGTAATTATGTGATTCGGCAAAAGAAAAAATATGGCATTGAAGATGATAACAAATAAAATTTTTTCAATCGAAAAAATTTATTTTGATTATTCAATTTTGAAAAACTGAATACCTCAAAATCAGAAAGAGCGCGGACAAGCACTTTGAGGGATTGGCCGCCTTGTCCACCCATTCAGTGGGACGGCGGGTGGCGGTCAAGGCCGGGTGTAAACCCGTTCATTTCAGCCTTGACGGTTACCCGCTGTCCTGTTACTTTTCCGGGAGTGTAGCCACAACTTCGGGACACTTTGTCCACAAGTCGGAGCGTAGGACGAGGGACGGGGGCTTTCATATACGCCCTGTCTGCTGATGAAAACAGACCTGCGCTTGCGGCTCCACGCCACACAAGCACAGCCCTGTTTTCCTGCCGCCCCTCCCCGGCGGCAACGGCATTTTCACGGCAACGCCGACAGAGCGTATAACACACTACACTTTGCTTCGCAAAGTCGTGTGCCAAATGGGGGCGTTGCCCCCTTTGGAAACCCCCCACAAGAAAAGGCGGTACGCTACCCCTCTACGGGGCGCATACCGCCTTTTCTTGTTATCCAGCCCTCCGGCTGTATCGGTTGAGCAAAAGTCAGCGTGGGAATGGTGTGGTATCTTTATCTAAGTGAATCCCCGGTTTCCCATTTGGAAACTGCCTGACTGGTAATCCCTAAAGTTTCTGCAAGCTGCATTTGTGTCAGATTTTTTTCTTTTCTGCACTGTGCAATAAAGGCACCTATTCTTTTCTGATCCATACAATAAATCTCCTTTGCTATATTTGTGACCGCAGTATATCAAAAAGAAACTCTATTTAGAACATATTAAGCGTTGATTCAATACTAAACGCTTAGTTGAGCGTCACAAATTTCTGTCAGCGTTTCCATGCCGATATGCTTTCCTTTTCCCATGTTCGCAATCGTATATTTTATATCCATATTATAATGGAAAAAAATAAAAGCACAATAAAAAGCAGGCTAACAAATGATTTCATTCGCTACCCTGCCCATAATACAATCTCTGCTTCTATACCTTTTCTGTGACTTCCCTCAAAATACCCCAAAACACTTCCCAATCCAGTAAATCATCCCCAGCAGCCAGCTGGCAAATATCCCATACAGAATCACCGGCCCGGCGATGGTGAAAATCTTACACCCGATGCCGAAGACCTGTCCCTCCGCCTTGTGTCAAGTTAGGACCCATTAATTTTTGAAAAATTCCTTTCGCAAGCGGTATGTCCTTGTCTTATTTCTTCCTATCGCTTCCACATCATCCATCACAGAGAGTATTTCTCTCGCCCTCGCCATACTCAAATCCAACAATTCCGCAATATCTCTGGTTTTCGCCGTTTCATTCTCCTGTAAATACAACCTGATTTTTTCCTGGTTGTTCCTTGTTTTTATCGCTTGTTTTTTATCGCTTGTTTTTATCGCTTGTTTTTTATCGCTTGTTTTTATCGCTTGTTTTTTTATAAATTTTAAAGTCAGCGATGTCCTGTCCGGATCAAAATCTTCCTTTATGTCAGGCTCTTCCCACCCTTCGTCTTCCCATACATTAAAAATATTAGGTACTCCGCTTCCCGCATGCTCGCCGATATCTATCAGATTAAACATTTTCATCAGACTCTTATTTCTTGGGTCGGATTTTCCTCCTCTGCGCATCTGCTCCTTCCCGAGTCTGATATAACCGGGATTCTCCAATATGATTTTATCATCTTCTTTGATTATGAGAACACCATATTTCCCATAAAAGTCCGTATTGATAATACAGTTCGCCAATGCCTCCCTCAGCGCCCTGTGAACCGGCGTATCATCCACCCGAAAACCGCCCTCCATCCGAAATGGCACCTTAATATCCTTCGTAAGCTTATTGTATACACGGAAATAAAAGTCGAATACATTTCCCGACCATTCGCCAGACGATGATTGAAGCCTGTCCGTCCATCTGAGCACTGTATCCAGGTTCTCCCTATAATCCAAAAAATAGTCCGGAAAATATCTCACAATGTCATACTCATTTCCAAACATAAGCATTCCGGCCGCCGTAGGATGAAGTTTTTTATCGTCTTTCGAAAAACCCGCTGCTCCAATCACTCTGAGATATTCCTTGTCATCCAGTCTCTCAAAAGGGTGTCCCGGCTTAAAGGATTTGTGGCTGTTGCGATAACCGCGGATGGAATCCTGATTCAGATCCTCAATATCAGCCTCCTCAATCACTTCCATATCCATAGTTTCCTCTGCCTGATCCCTCAGCATTGTTTTGACCTGCAATCTGGTACAGTGATAGTCTCCCTCCCAATTTCTGCGGAAAGTTCCTCCAAACAGATCATCATTGATATATACTGGTTTTTGCTCCCGTTTTGCACTCGGCACCCAGATTACCATAATCACGTCATCTGTGCCAGCCACCGAAAAAGTTTCCACATCACCATCTTTCAAAAGATTTATACTCACCTTTTTCCGATTATTAAGAGTATCCCAGAAATCCTTCTTCAATTTTGCCGCATTCTTCAGCCCGGTTGTATGCCAATTACCATCTTTATCCTCTTTTACCCCAAGAATGATAACTCCGCCATAGCAATTGGCAAAAGCAGAGTAAGTATCCCACAAGCTATTTGGAAGTCCGCCTTCGGCTTTTTTAACTTCCCTGCGGTTATCCTCTTTATAGGAATCAAATTTTGTCAATTCAAACAATTCTTCCATATTTTCTCCTTTAAAAACTATTTAAATTGAAATTTTTTCCTGCTACAGGAAAAATCCTCTCTGCTTTTCAGCATATCCGTATTATAATCGAAAAAAATTAAAAGCACAATAAAAAGCAGGTAACAAATGATTTCATTCGCTACCCTGCCCATAATACAATCTCTGCTTTTATATCTTTTCTGTGACTTCCCTCAAAATACCCCAAAGCACTTCCCAATCCAGTAAATCACCCCCAGCAACCAGCTGGCAAATATCCCATACAGAATCACCGGCCCGGCGATGGTGGAAATCTTACACCCAATGCCAAAGACCTGCCCCTCCGCCTTGTGTAAAGTTAGGACCCATTCATTTTGCTTTGGCACAGCCCTGATATAAATGTTTTCTGCCCCATCCTATTGCCAAAAGGCTCATATCCACTTGTTTCCGATGTCTCTATCTCTAAGCAATTTTTTATGCAGCTAGGCATATAGCCGGGAGCATCGTCCACACGATGGAATCCTAATTCACTCATTCGACTTTTTGCGGCTTGTTCGGACACCCCATAAAAACCAGCCAGTTCAGAAATCAATTCTTCCATCTGGCGCCCGCTCCCCGCCTCATCAGAATCAACATGATATTCTCTTAGCATCTCTTCAATCTTTCGTGTCGCTGTCCTTGCAGGCATTAATAGGTACGGTGCAATACCGTTTGCCTGCCATTCCATCCAATCTACAGGGCTCCACTCCTCCGTGTCCCTATCGTCGAGATTAACCCTGCAGCGAATAACGCTTATGTCATCACTAACCCCCAGCATTTTCATCAACAAATGATATGGCTGATGCCTATACCAGTGAAAGCACTCATGGGCAATCATAACATTGACGTTTCCAAGCGTCTGTGCATGATAATGCTGGGAATCGATAAACATCATTCCGCGCTTAGCATTGCGAATTGCAATATTCCTGTTCTTATCCTGTATATTTCCATCCTCAAGAAAAAGTATCCCAAAGGCATCCGATCCATCAGAAAACAATTCTTTCTCGATAATAGTCAACCCCATGTTTTCAGCAATCTGCCTGATGGGAACCGGTACTGCTTCCTTTAAGGCTTTCGGATAATATTTCTCCAAAAATCCGGTTGCTTCATCCTCGAAAGAACTTCTGGAGATAACAGGCACCAGGTCCCCGGAATTTTTTTCATTTTCTGCTTCTTCCATCTGCCCACATTCCATAACCCAGACAATTTGAAACTCAGACAAGTCAATTCCCAACAATACCTGACAATGTATCCTCAGCCATCTTTCCTGAAATGATGTCTTGTCAGACTTCGGCACGGAATATTCCATGTCACAGGACACAATAATATCAAAACAAATATATCCTTCTTCCGGCTGCTCGATATGAACTACATCCTGTATTTTTATATCGGAAAGTGTCGCTTTCTTTTGCTTCACTTCTCCTCCCAGATGAGTTGATACCGCATTCTTTATTTCACCATAACGTCTCTGGTCAATCAGTTTTTGAAGCGGACTTTCATCCTGGGCATCATAATAATCTAGCATTGAGTCGTTCAATTGTTTTCGAATTTCACGCCAGTTTTGCATATATAAATCCATATATGCTGTAAATATCTCATTATGCGTCCGTTCGCGCAGATGGATCAGTTCATGGAGGATTACATATTCCAGGCATTCCACAGGTTTCTGTATTAACTGCAGATTAAACCACAACCGCTTTTTGTCCGTATTGCAAGTCCCCCAGCGAGTTGTCATGTATTTTGTCTGCCAGGACTCACAGTACAATCCTGTAATCTGCTCCCACTTGGGCAACAGACGTTCTATTTCCCCTTTCAGCATAATGCGATGCTGCTCACGAACATAACTTTCGCGCTGTCTTACAGAACTATCCTCACGCATGTGCAGATAAACTTTATTTCCAACAATTTCAAAGCTGTTCTTCTGTGCATCTGCAATAAATGTCAGAAAATACTGCTTTCCCCAGATGTACATGGTCTCCCCGCTGACATACTGCCGCTTTGCGCTGCGCGGCTGTTCCTGAAATTTTTCAATCTGTTTTTTTACCCAACCAAGATTTGTCCTTGCATACATTTCAATCGCTTTATCGTTCATGCTTAAGGGTGCAGAAATAACCACATGGCCATCCGGCGGTTTCACCTGCAGATGCATGTTCTTAATATTCTTTTTTTGAACCTCAATTGGTATACCCGAAACCACGAGCCGCATCTGTCAATATTCCTCCTGCTTCTCGATGATTTTAAAAAGGCGCTCCATCTCCGAATCCTCCATGAGGATAGCCAGCATCGCCCTTTTTATCCGGTTTTCCTTGATTGTATCTCCTCGAAAACCGTTCATTTTACTGCGCATCACTGCTTCATGTAATCTCAGTGCCAGTTCCTCGTCCTCACCCACATTATCATAAAGGGCCTGTAGCGCCCTGCTTTTCCGGATACTTTCCGGGTAAGCTTCATTTTCTTCCGGCTGATTCACATCCTTTGCCAATTTAATGTATTTTTCCAGCAATTCCTTATAAGAAGCAACTCCCTGCTTCCTCTCTTCAATCAGTTCTTCCAGGATGGCCGACATCTTCTCGTAATACTTCGGATTGACCGTAACCCTCTCCACCATTTTACGCCGAATATTGTTCTCAATCGCCTCCGCCGCGCTTTGCCTTTGTCCGAATGTGGAATGTCCAGCCGTCATGGTATTCCCCTGATCATTCACAAAATCCAGAAGCGTCAGGTCGTCAAACTCTCCGATTTTGATGCTGTCACCGGCAATAATATAATTATCGATCAGCTTCCTCATATCCGGCTCATAAGCTTTCAAATCCAGAAAGTCCCCGCTTTTATTGCCGATCGTCTGCTTTAGCTCAATATAAAAGCGAACTTTTTCCTCATACGTTTTCCATTCAGAAGCAGTACACATATCCACCATATACGGTTTCGCCTCCACAAAAGCGCGAACCAGTACGCTGACCAGCCTGTACAGCTTTCCCCGAAGACGAGTATAGATTTCATCCACGTCTTCACTCATCCCCGCTTCCCCGCAGAAATAGTGAATGTACTGCAAATCCTCCCTTGGTGCTTCCACACCCTCGCACAGTTCTTCCAGTTCTTCATAGACTTCTTTAAAATGCTTGATGGCTTCTTCGCTTCTGTCCTTGATTAGGCCTTCCACATCCTCCGGATCATACCCCTCAAAAGCGCCTGATGTATATTTGTCCATGGCCGCTTTAAGGTTTCCGAACAATTGCTTATAGTCAACAATAAAACCAAATTCCTTCGTATCTCCATCCAGACGGTTGACACGACAGATCGCCTGAAACAGCCCGTGATCCTGCATTTTCTTATCTATGTACAAATAGGTGCATGGCGGAGCATCAAAACCTGTCAGAAGCTTGTCGACAACAATCAACAGCTTCATATTCGCCGGCTCATTGATAAACTTCTCCTTTGCCTCGGTCTCAAAATCTTCCACTCTTTTCCGGATGGAAAGCTTTTCTGGAAGATGGTCTGGATCCAATCCAAGCATACGCAAATAGATATCATATTTTTCAAACTTTTCCGTGTCCTCCTCCAGGCTTACTGTATCTGTACGCAAATCTCCGGCCTGCGGCGTGTAGGAGGAAATAATGGCGCATTGCCTGAACCCGCGCTGCTGGAATATTTCATAATACTTGCAGGCAGTATAAATGCGGTCTGCCACAAGAATAGCATTGCCGTTCCCGTCCATGAGCCTGGCTTTCAAGTCAAAATCCTGCATGATATCCCAGGCGACCCTTTCCAGTCTGGATCGGGAACTGTAGATCTTCTGCATATTAGCCCATTTCTCTTTTAATTTGGCCTTTGCTCTGGGGGAAAGAATCCGCGTCTTTACCTCAAACCACTGATCAATCCTGTCGTGGGAAGAAAGTTCCTGCGGAATATCTCGGTATTCATAGCGCAAATCTAAAACGACTCCGTCCCGCACAGCCTCGTTATATTTGTAGCTGTGAATATAGGTTCCAAATACTTCAATACTGGTTTTCTTATCCTTCTTCAACAGAGGCGTCCCGGTAAAACCAATGAAAATGGCTTTCGGCATGATTGCCTGCATGGCTGTGTGCAGCTTTCCTGACTGTGTTCTATGGCATTCATCCACAAACACATAAATCTTCCCCTTTGCCTCAAAGTCAGCCGGAAGAGCTTTCTTAAGTTCATCAACATATTTGTCATAATCAGCCTCTGTTGCCTCCCCGCCGCGTCTGCCAAATTTATGCACCAGAGAACATAGCAGCGAGTCATCATAAGAATTTAGCCTGCGAAGCAAATCATCACAGCTTTTTGTTCTGACAATTTTCTCATCGACACCTTTATAAGTCCTTTCCATCTGCTCATCCAGTTCGTCACGGTCTGTCACAATTAGGACCCGTGCATCATCACTGTGGGACAAAATCCACTTGGACAGCCAGACCATGGTCAGGGTTTTCCCGCTGCCCTGTGTATGCCAGATAATACCGCCGCGCCCTTTGGCAAGACGGCTCTGTGTGCGCTTTATGCCATAGTACTGATTATAACGGCACACTTTCTTTGTCCCCTTGTCAAAAATCACAAAATTTTCTATCAAATCAATAAAACGCTTCTTATCAAACATCTGATACAATTGCCGAAGAAGCAGATTTTCAATATGCTTACAATAAGCCATAATACGGATATCTTCCTGATCCCGTTCCTCTTCATTTTCATGGAAGCCGTCCGGTTTCCATTCCATATAATACTTTTCTTTCGTCAGTGTTGTCCCATAGCGCAGCCCTTCTATCTCATTTCCTGCCATGCAGAACTGCACGGTAGTAAAAAACGGGGCTATAAATCCGTCTCTCTGATTGGTCAGATTCTGGCGGATACCATTTAATACTGAGGCACTTTTCTTTTTCAGTTCAATTACCGCAACGGCAATGCCATTCAGGTAAATCACAAGATCCGGCCGCTTCTCCTGGCGCTCCACCACCGTAACTTCCTCTGCAATGGAAAAATGATTATTGGTCGGATTCTCCTCATCTATGAAATAGACCGTCTGAGGCGCGCTCTCCGGAGTCTCTCTGACCTTTGCGCCATATTTCAGCAGGGAATAAACCTGCTGATTGGCAATGTACAATCCATGCGTCATATCGTCAGCCGTCTTGACCAACTCTGTCACAGCTCCATCAATCAACTTTTCGCTGTAACCGCTAAGATGCAGATACGCGCGGAGACGATCTTCCCGAATGTTTTTATTTACCTCGCCTTTCAGATTACCAAGGTAATCGTAATCAAGAATGTCCCGGTTTCTAAAGAAATCCACTACCCGATTCTGTGTCGCACGTTCCGTATCCCCAATACTCATTTGTACAACCTTCTTTCCGTTTACACTAATTTTATTTTTCCGGTTATCAATTCACTCATCATAGCTTTTTTAATTTGGGAGTATTTATCAAACTTTTGCTGGTGGAGGGTGATGAGGAGGTCGAGGGTATCCAAATATTGACCAATACTTACTTGTTCATCATATGTGGGGTACTGGATTACCTGTTGATGTAATATGCTTCCTTTAATTCCTTGAACCGTTCCACCTGAACTCTTTACAGCCAAAATTTTTTGAAAAACAGGTGACAATAAATAATGTTTCATATATGTATTGTCAACAACTTTTTCATATCCTCTATACTTAATAATTCGCTGTGCAAGCGCAATATTAACTGAATTTACTTGTGCCACATTACCACACGGAGCTTCTGTCGTAATCAAAACATCTCCTATTTTCGGTTTGCCTCTATGCATTACCTCTTCATAGTCTTCTTCTGCTATATATTCCTTTGAAGAATCATAATCTATATACCCATTTTTGACATTTTTGGCAGTAACCAAAAATATTCCTGTTTCTGTTTTAGTAGGAGTTTTACCCCTATAATCAACATAATCGCAAACGTCCCCCATCTTACGCCGTTCCCAAGGTTCACCATATCCCGGCTCCCTCATTTGAGGAACATCCGTTCCGTCTTGCGGAAACATCAGATACAAACATCCCCTTTTAAAATCCCTTAATTTAGAAACCACCTTCTTCAGTTCCACCAGCAATCGATCCACCTCTGAAAGAACCGACACAATTACCCTCTGTTCTTCCAGCGGCGGAACCGCAATCAAAGTTTCCGAAATCGCCGTCTTAGATATGGATGAGACCTTAATTCCGGTAACATACGGCAGCACTTGCTTATGGTATATAGGAGAATTCATATAATACCCCAGCCACTTTGGCACGAAATCCCCTTTCTTAACACGACATGGGATTGTGTGCAGTCCCGCAACCATCCTTCCCTTTCCCAAGCAATAAACCTCCGTTGCTTTCCCAACAGTATCGTCCTCTGCCGTATCAGCCAGAATCAGATCTCCATCCTGCAAAACCTGTGCCGATGCCGTCAGAAGAGAGCCATCATTCAGATAGGGAACCTCATCCTTTTCACAATCCAGTACCTCTCCGAACCGTGTCAAAATATCTCCATAATGGACATTGCGGACAGTCCCTCCGCAATTATTCATTTCTGCCCTGGGCAGCGTATTATTGGATAGCATACGAAACGTCTCTTCAAAAGTCTGAATCTCCCACTCTACAGGAATCTCTCCAATTTCCGTATGTTTCATTTCCCTTACCATGTGAATCCCATCCTTTCCAGATGTTGTTTCACCTTACTTTCACAAGCGCTTACCTGTCCCAAAAGATCTAGCAGCGTGTTCTCATATCGTCTGGACAATTCCATGATTCTGTCAGCCAATTGATGGGATACCGTCCTATACAAATCGTTAATTCCATTGCCGATAGAGTAATACCATTTTCTGTTCACCAACAAATCCATGATTTCATCATCTGTCAAAGCTGCATAACGCTCACGAGCCTTTGTGTCCAGTTCTTTCTCAAGCGCCTTTATCATTTTTGTCATATCCTCCAACCGTTCAGCCAGCTTAAATGCCGCTTCCAGTTCCTTATAGTCATTCTCAAAGGCTTCTGCTACAGGTGCCTCCAGACGAGCCAATTCAAGCGCATATGCAATGGAAGCTTTCGTTACCGTTCCATTGTCGCCATATGCCGCTTCACAGAGAATATGTTCTCCAATATAATCCATATAATCTGCTTTTTTCTTTATTCCGGGAAAAACATTCTGAAATTCCACAAGCGCATCTATGAGCGGCGTGTGCGCGCCTTTCTTGATTTCCACCATCTTATCCCTGATATCTCTGCTCCTGACTCTCCCCCCGTCCGAAATATCCGAAAGAATAGAATCCGATTCCGACTCCTCAATTAATTCCGCCAATCTGGAATCCGTCTCCGCCGCCAGTTCGATCAATTCATCGATTGCCCGCTTCTCTTCCGGAAAGAGTTCCGATATGACGATAGCCTTTGGAATCAGTTTTCCTTCCCATCCCACCACCTTTCGCTCCGGATTACCATCATCATCCTTTTTCTTGGTCTCTTTCGTAATATTTTCCGTCTCTCTGGCAACGCCATATCCGGTGTCTTCCGATAAAATCAGCGAAACGTCATCCCCCAGCACTTCGTTCCAGTAGGCCAGGAGCACTTGATAAACAGAATATTTATCAATAAGCATAAGGTTCTCAAATTCTTCCAATATTACCTGTGCCAGTCGTTCAATCAACTTTTTTGCGGACACTCCCGGCTTAAGCGTTTTCAATTCCTGATCCGCACATGCTTTCCATCTCAGGAAAGCCTCATCCATCTTTACCCCATATGCGGTAAATTCCGAATCTGAAAATATAGTCGGGCGAATCTGATCCTCTTTCACAATTAATTTGTAGTATCCATCACGGAAAGTGCCCAGCAGAGAATCTTTCAGCTTCGGAAATGCATTCCAAAAACACCAAAGGGAATCGATATCCGCCTCCGGAATGCCTCCATGGATATGTGCATAAATATTCTGCACATCCTCCGGTTCAGAAGAATCTATATAGCGGGAAATGTTCAGATTATAGTCATTCTTCTCTTTGATTTCTTTATTCGGCACAAATCTGGCATATTTCGGATCTGTTTCAATCTGCTGGTTAAAAGTCGTCACAATCCTATAGATATCCTGTTCCCGCAGGCGGTTTTTATTCCCATCCTTCACATATCCCTTCCCTGCGTCAATCATAAAAATGCCAGCTCGATTATTGGCGCCCTCCTTATCGATTACCACAATGCAGGCAGGAATCCCGGTTCCATAAAAGAGATTCGCAGGCAGGCTTATAATCCCTTTAATCCATCCTTTATCAACAATTGCCTTTCTAATGATTCCTTCCGCATTTCCCCGAAAGAGAACGCCATGGGGCAAAATGACTGCTGCCTTTCCAGTAGATTTCAAGGTTTTCAGGATATGCATCAACCATGCGTAATCCCCGTTCTTTTCCGGCGGCCTGTCCCCAAAGCCGGTAAAGCGTCCATACTCTTTCAGTCCATCGGACCAGTTTTTGAGAGAAAAGGGGGGATTTGCAACTATGTAATCAAATCGCTCCAGTTCAGAAGCATCCTCTGCTTTCAAAAATTGCGGATCAGAAAATGTATTGCCTGACATAATCCTGATTGTCGGTTTATTGTGCAGCACTGCATTCATTTTTGCCAGACCGGCAGTCGAGCTTTCTTTTTCCTGTCCGTATCCTGCGATTTCAAACGGAGCCTCCGTAAGTGCCCTGATGAGCAACGAACCACTGCCGCAAGCCGGGTCACATATTGTTGCATCTCTATCCGTACACTTATCAATACCAATCACCTGGGCAAGGATACGGGACACTTCTGCCGGTGTATAGAACTGTCCCTTGCTTTTACCGCTTTCAGTAGCAAAATTCCGCATTAGATATTCATAAGCATCGCCAATAATATCGTCGCCTTCGGCTCTGTTTTTTGAGAAATCCAGTTCCGGTCTCTGGAAAATCGCAATCAGCTTTGTAAGCTTGTCCACCATTTCCTGACCCTTGCCAATTTTAGCTTCATCATTAAAATGAGCAATGTCTATAACCCCTTTCAAGCTGTCATTTTCCTCGGCCAGACGGGCAATCACCTTATCAATTCCGTCCCCGATGTTCTTTTTGTTTTTCAGCGCAATAAAATCATCAAAAGAACATCCTGTTCTTTTGTCTGGATCCCTGTTCGTATCGTGGGCTTTGTCAAAAACTTTTATATCTGCATATTTCTGTCCTTTATACTTGTCCGTCACATATTTCATAAACAACAAAGTGAGCACGTAATCTTTATATTGTGAGGCATCCATGCCTCCGCGCAACGCATCACAGCTCGCCCACAGAGAACTGTATAGTTCTGTCTTTTTGACCGCCATCTTATGTTTTCTCCCTCATCAGTAACTGATTACCTGCTCTACCCAGGCAATTTACTTCTATGTTTTCCAACAATAGAAGCCACGCTTCGCGAGTCTTTTATTATTATGAACAAAGCAGGGCAACTACACCTACGTTTTGCTGCCCTGACACATGTCACTACAATATTGCTGTTCACTGCTTCCTCCTGCGTTATTCAAGGTGTCGAAACCAGCTCCCGGTATTTTTTATCATTTCTCATTCTTTCAATGAGCTCCCGATTCTTCTCCCTGCTTTTCTGCAATTCTTTCTCATCACATTCCTCACTGTCAGAAGGCAGTATGATTTTCAAAGGAACATTATCAAACTCCAAGTCATTCAGCACATAGTTTTTGCTCATAAAGCAATCCCTCCTAACTATAAAACAGCCCTGTCTCACTGCACCTTGCTAAAAATGCCAACGCTCTATGATATCGTTCACTGACCATAGATGAGCGGTCTAATCCATCTACACACTCGTTAAACAATTGTATTGTTTCCCTCTCAGAATACTTTTTATCTTTATATAAGTAATGGACTTTCCCCTGATTACTCACCACCACCAAAATAGAAATCCCTCTGTTTGCCACAAAAAATCTGATATCATCTAGCGAAAATGTCTGTAAAGACGGATGATTATGAAGGATTACAACTGTGCACATCTTGGCCGAAACAATCAGGTGATTGGACTGCGTATCAGAACAGACGTCCACGCTATGCTCGTCACCCAGACAGACTCCATAATTCTCCAGGGGATCCGATAATGCCAAATCGCAGGTAATTGCAACCTCGTTACTATCATTGTATGCCTGCGAAAGAAACAATACTTCTTTTGCCAACCGCTGCATAATTGCATTTTGTGCATCCGTCAACCCCTTATACTCAATATATTGAACTTTTTTAATCGCAATATCTGTAATGCGAATCTTATTTCCATATTTCCTAGCCTGTTCCAGTTCATTGCTTATTTCCGACAAGATAACCCCCCTTTACATTCACGCTCATCATATCTTTTATATCCATTTAAAAGATACATTTTCCAGCTCCTCCATCCATTTGCTTAATGAAACATTAATTACTTCTGAATTCGCCAGTTATTCCTTCATCAACTTTAGCATTTGTATTTTTTTGTAAAAATACTTTTTTCTTGCTACAGGAAAAATCCTCTCTACTTTTCAGCATATCCATATTATAATCGAAAAAAATCAAAAGCACAATAAAAAGCAGGCTAACAAATGATTTCATTCGCTACCCTGCCCATAATACAATCTCTGCTTTTATATCTTTTCTGTGACTTCCCTCAAAATACCCCAAAGCACTTCCCAATCCAGTAAATCACCCCCAGCAACCAGCTGGCAAATATCCCATACAGAATCACCGGCCCGGCGATGGTGAAAATCTTACACCCAATGCCGAAGACCTGCCCCTCCGCCTTGTACTCAATGGCCGGGGCTGCCACAGAATTGGCGAAGCCTGTGATGGGCACCAGCGCCCCGGCGCCGCCCCACTTCACAATTTTGGGATATATATTGAATCCTGTCAGTATTACCGACAGCAATACCAGAATCAGGGAACACCAGCTGCCTGCGGTCTGTTTGTCCAGACCCAGGCTTCCTGCATAATTCAGAATAAACTGTCCGATGCAGCAGATGATGCCTCCGGTGATAAATGCCTTCAGCATTTGAAGCCCCAGATTGTGGGTGGGTGTCACCGACTTCACATACTGCTCATATTGTTCCTGTTTCTGTCTTTTATCCTGGTCTGTCTCTTCCATCATTGATACCTCCGTGTACATTTCGTGTACCTGCCGAAAAATTTCCATACAACATGTATCCGGTATATTATTTTTTACACAAAAACTGTATTTCATTCATAGAAAATCCATATTATACGCTTAATTTCTTCCGTTTTTCCTGGGCCCTGTCTGTCTCTGTGCCCCCGACACCAGAGAGACAGAGGAAGCATCCTCTTCTTTCCCTTCCCGCCCGGCCGTGGCGATCAGAGCCTTATCCACATCTTCCTCATAATTGCGCATTGCCACCTCGATAGGCGTCGGATCTTTCGTCAGCCGTCTGCCTCCCACATGGTTAAAGAAAATGATGATGCCCGCGGCCAGTCCAACGGAATAGGATATCTCCAGCGTGTTCAGTCCCTGTGGTTCCCGATTCATCACCATTTTGTAGATTTCCGTGAACACATCGTTAATCCCCACATCGTTGTGATAGGCCATGATGGTAAAAGCTGTGCCGAAAAAACTGACCAGACACACCAGCGCACATTTCAGCCACTGCTGCCAGCCTTTATGCCTGTCCACACTGACCCATTCCACCAGCACATCCGGTTCACCCACAATCTGCACGCTGATATCAGGGCAGGTATCTTCCATCAGTTCTACCAGCTTCAATGTACTGATGACACAGCGTTTACTGTCTTCTCTGCCGAAATGATGTACTTTCAGCGACTTCAGTTTTGCTGCTATCACAGAATCTGCACAGCGCAGCGAGCCCACATCCGACATGAATACATCCTCTGACTGTACTTCCACATTTCTGTCACATTTCAAATATACTGTTGCATTTGTCACCGGTTTCTCCTTTCACGCAGTTGCCGTCACTTCTCCTTTTCCCATCGTCGTCTCCGGCATTCCGCAGCTTTCTCTTCTCTACACCGTTCGGTGCAGTTCCGTCAGAAAATAGAGCAGCGAACCGCATAGCTTTCCCGTTGCCATGCCGAGGATGACAAGTCCCAGCCCATGTCGGAAGGAAATCCGTCTGGTCAGAATGGGGATGCTGTCCAGCATTTCCGCAATGGCAAGCGCCAGACATCCGATAAACATCCCGGCAAAAAAGCCGAAAACAGCCTGGCAGAACAGCCCGATTCCCTGGATGGCTGTCATATATTGCGGAAAACGATGCTGCCACCATGCTCCAAACTGACAGTATCGTGAAAAAACACTGAGCACACAGCCTGTCAGTGTACCGAATATTACCATTTCCTCATACAGTATAACATATTTAGATGTGTGCGTCCTGCCTGCAAAGCGGGGAACCAGTCCCACTGCCGCCAGGACAGTGAATACTCCTGCCGCCGCCAGCAGCCCATAGCTTGCCCCCGTCAATACCATAAAAAAAATCCGCATCGTAACTCTCAGCCGCCTTTACAAGTTTACTGATTATTATGATGCGGAATTTCAAAATTTATACTTGTTTTTAAAAAGTCTTCTCACACTCGGTACACATAATCAGGAAGGCGCCCACTCCGTGAAGGTCATTGACAGATGTGGGTCTGTTTATGTAATGCTCGTAATTTCCCACACCCGTACCGATACAGACGCCTCCCACCAGCAGGTCCTCACCTTCCCACTCCAGGGATTGAACGACACCCTCATACCCCTTCCTGGCATAGGCCAGATATTCTTCCGGCAGAATTCCCCGTCGCACAGCCTTGCAGATGGCCGCCGCAAAGAGACAGGAACAGGAGGTTTCCAGCCAGTTTCCCTCCGCCTCCCCCTTATCCACCACCTGATACCATCTGCCCTCCCGGGACTGGTATCTGCATACGGCCTCCAGAAGCTCTTTTACCAGGCGCCGCAGTTCTCCCCGGGCAGGATGGGTCTCCGGCAGAAAGTCCAGATCATCCAGCACGGCCACAGGTACCCAGCCGATACTCCTGCCCCAGAATTCCGGAGAAAGTCCCGTATCCGGATCCGCCCACTCCACCTTTCCGGAGCAGTCCCATGCATGATACAGCAGACCAGTCTCCGGATCCTTGGTCCGCTCTTCCATCAACAGCGCCTGCTGTGCCACCAAATCCAGGTCTTCCGGCACATGAAAGCGTTTTCCGTATTCTGCAGTCACAGGCCCTGCCATGTATAGCCCGTCCAGCCACATCTGGTCCGGATAACGGTGTTTATGCCAGAACCCGCCCACTGCGTTTCGGGGGAATTCCCGGATAACCGGCAGAATCATATCCAATGCCTTTTTGTATCTGAGATCCCCTGTCCTGTCCAGCAAAGGGTACAGCAGGATCCCCGGCTGCAGATCGTCTAGCTGGGTCCTGTCACAATCCAGAATCTCCCCGTTTTCGTCAATACAGGAGTCAACCCAGTCCTTTACATATTGAAAATAGCGTTCGTCTCCGCAGGCCTGGTAAGTCTTGTAAACTCCTGACAGGAAAACGCCCTGATGATAGTGAAACCGTCCTCTGGGAGGCAAATCCTCCGCTTTAAATCTGCGCATCATGGTCTCCACAGATGCCTTCGCATAAAACAGGGGACGCTTTTCCTCATTCATTCTTTCTCCGCTCATCCTTCCTCCGTTCCGCCGTCACCGGGACAGCTTTTTCTCATCCGGCCGCTGTGTGCCGTAATGAAATGATTTCAGATTATTTTATCATAAAACCCTGCCGCAGTTCAAGCCTGCCGCAGGGTTCTCCATACGTTATCTGCTTATGTCTCACACAATGTGACAGTCCGTACTACAGCTTTACTCTTCCCACAGAGGGCCAAAGCTGATGTTCAAATCTACATTCCCATTAATTCCCTGAACCGTACCGTTCTGAGAATACTGCCAGATTTTATACTCATAGGGATAGTAGAATCTGTCGGAGTATGCCGCAAACCATTTATCATAATCTTCCAGAGCCTCCAGTCCCAACATCAGTGCTCCCATCTCCGTATTATAATAAATCATGGGCCTGTAGCCCGCATTTTCAATGATTGTGCAGAACAGTTGGGTCAACCCGGTTCTCTGCTCCACGGTTATCCCGTTCATCCGTCCATTCCCGGCAGCCTTTTCCACGTCAAATACCACAGGACAGTCAATCTTATAAGGTGCAATTTTCTCCAGCACAAACTCTGCTTCCTCCCGGACCTCTGTCTCGTCCACAGCCTGGCTGTAGAAGTAAACGCCTACCTTTATCCCCGCCGCAATGGCCCCGGTAATATTGGCCTCGAAAAACTCATCCTCAACCAGCTTTCCCGTTTCATATCCTCTGAAGCCAACTCTGATAAATGCGAATTCCACACCATCCTGGGCCACCATCTGCCAGTCGATGGTTCCCTGGTGTTTGGATACGTCGATACCTTTATGGGAAATCACCTGGCCATCCTGTATGTACTGGTATTCTCCGGATTCCAGCACATTGAGACATGTCTCGTCCAGCTGACTTTGTTTCAGGCTGCGGTTAATGGGTACAAAATGGTACTGGCCGCCGCTGTATACAATCAGATCATCAGGATACAGCGGGCGCAGCGTCTCCATTATGGAATCTCCGTCATTCAGTTTTGTCCGGATTCCTTCCAGCACATCGGCAGTCGCCTGCTCCCTGGCCCCCGTCACCTGCGCTTCCATTTCCGCCTGCGAGTACACCATGGCATCGGACAGCACGCCGATCACATTACCATCAGCATCTACCACATTGCCATTCTCATCCAGGCCGATCTTCTCCACGCCGTCATTCGAACTTCCGCTTCCTCCCCGGCTGCCCTCCGCATTTCCGGAAACCGGGGAAGGTTCCTTCATTTTATCAGCAATCCACATACATAAAGTCACTGTACCGTACATAACAGCCACCATAACTGTCAGGCATATGAACATGGCCACCGCCCTGTTTCTCCTTCGTTTTCTGCCCCGGGACTTTACCGCATTCCTCTCATTTAAAGCCGCCGTATTCCTTTTATCTTCCATTCTGTTATCTTCCATTCTTTTCTCCCTCAACAGCAATTCATTTCACCCACCGACATATCTATAGTAAACGAATTTACTTTAGATGAAAAGAATATTTTTGTATTTTATAAAAAGTTAAGCTATCTGGATAATTCCGCCATACAGCTCAACTTTTCCCTATTTTATCGCTTTTTCCCGCAGGTTCAGCAAAATCTTTTTTTCCATGCGGCTGACCTGGACCTGGCTTACCCCCAGCCTGGCAGCAATCTCCATCTGGGTTTTGTTCTGAAAATATCTCATACAGATCAGCTCCCGATCTGCCGGCGTCAGGCTGTCCAGGAGTTGTTTCAGCAGAATGTGATTCAGGAGTTCCTCTTTCTCCGCATCGCCTCCATCACATCCTCCTGCCACACTTCTGCCCACTGCGCCTGCTTTTTCCCGAACAACCTTGTCCACCAGATAGACCTCGCTGCCGTCATCCTGATATACCGCGGCATAAATAGATTCCACTTCAATGGCTGCCTCCATGGCCAGCACCACGTCTTCCGCCGATAACCCTGTGGCCTCCGCGATCTCCTGAAGCGTCGGCTCCCGGCCCTCTTCGCCCTGCAGCCGTTGTCTGGCAAGCCGTACCTTCAAGCCGTTTTCCTTAATGGTTCTGGATACTTTCACCGGTCCGTCGTCCCGCAGAAACCTTTTGATCTCCCCTGTAATCATGGGGACTGCATAAGTAGAAAATTTCAGCCCCAGGGACAGATCAAATTTGTCAATCGCTTTCATCAGTCCGATAACGCCTATCTGGAACAAATCCTCCAGATCATATCCTCTGCCTGCAAAGCGTTTCACAATATGGCGTACCAGTCCCAGATTGTTCTCTATCAGTACTTCTCTTGCACTGCTTTCTCCTGCCTGTGATCTCGCAATCAGTACTGATGTCTCTTCCATACATTACCCTTTCGACCAGTTAACTTATTATTTCTTCCTGCGCTATCCAGCTTCCGACTCCTATTTTTTTCGCCATGCGGACAGTGGTTCCCTTTCCCGGTACGCTGTCCACTTCCAGCTCATCCATAAACGCTTCCATAAAGGCAAATCCCATCCCTGACCGTTCCAAATCCGGTCTGGTAGTAAACAGGGGTTCCATGGCCTGCTCCACATTTTCGATTCCTTTTCCCGTATCAGTAATTTCAATATGTAACACTTCATTTTCCAGCATACAGTGCACCCGCACTTTTCCCTGATGTATCTCCTGTCCGGCGCGTGTCGAACCGCTTTTTCCGTAGCCATACAGGTTCTCATAGCCATGGATGATGGAATTGGTGACCGCTTCCGATACAGCCGTTTTGATGTCCGCCATCTCTTCCAGGGTAGGATTCAGATTTGTGATAAAAGCCGCTACCGCCATCCGGGCAAATCCTTCATTATCCGAAACCGCATCAAAAATAAGCTCCATTTCGTTTCTCATGATTCCAGTACCTCCACAATTTTATTTAATCCTGACAATCTGAAGATTTTCTGTATCTGCCTGTCCACATGAATGGCATAAACTCTGCCTCCGAAGCAGGATATCTTTCGATAGCGTCCCATGATAAGTCCGATGCCGGAAGAGTCCATAAATCTTGTGTTCTCAAAGTCAAACACAACGTTGCCCACGTCCTCTCTGAGCAGGTATTTATCCGCATTTTCGCAGATAATTCCCGCACCGTGATGGTCAATCTCTTCCGGCAGCCGAATCATAAGGCAGTTATCAATGACCTGAAAATCTCCTGTTGTAATCTGTTGCATATATTTGGTACCTCCTTTCAAGTTCTGCCCACCAAAAAAGGAGAACCCGCCGCCAACGCAGATTCTCCTCTTTTGTACTTTATTCTATATTGTCTGAGTGTAGTCTCCCCGGGCATCCTACAAAAAGCGGGGTGCAGGCGACCATCCTGTCTCAATTCCCCGCAGCCAGTCTGTCTCTTGCCTGCTGAGAGCTCCTGGCTCTCTGGGTGCCGGGGAAGAGCTCGATTACCTTGTCATAGGCAGCGATTGCCTCCGCTCCGTTGCCGTTCTGATTGTAGGACTGTGCCAGAAGGTACAATGCCTCCACATTGGCAGCATCATAATTCACGGCCTTAACAAGCGCCTCTATGGCCTCAGGATAATTGCCCGCACGATACGCGTCATTTCCCGTGTTATAGTATTGCACTGCAAGCTCCGGTCCGATTTTCGCCAGAATTGCACCATACAGGTCCTGAAATCCTTCTGTCATCTGTTCCATGTCCACTTTTCCGGATACGGTTTCCAGATCTGCGGCCACAGTCACAATATCCTCTTCTTTCAGGTAGGACGCGGCGGCATGCAGCAATCCTTCCATGTTCTGCAGCGTTCCGTCCTCTCCCACAAATCCTTCAATCTGCTGATTCAGAGACGAGATATCTCCCTTCAGACTGGCTACCTGACCTTCCAGCTCCTGGATACGCACCGTTTTGCCATCCGACTCGTTGCTGATCTTTGTAATGGTCTCCTGGGCTTCGTTTCTCGCTTTGGACTGCGCCGTCGGCATCACCAGAAAATACATCACCGCCAGTCCTATCACCAGGCCGATGGCCAGATTTAATACGGTAGCCACACCGCTGCGTCCGGGTTCTTTCACATTCAGCGGCTGGATGATAAGCTCGTTCTCACTCTGATACCTGACGGCCTCTTCTTTTTTACGCTTTGTAACCGGTTTCTCGCCTTCTTCCGGTATCAGGGTCTGTTCCACCTCTTTGAGATAGCGCATGGTCTGGAGATTGTTCCTGTCAATCTCCATGCATCTGCGCAGTTCCCGCTCCGCGCGGTCCCATTCTCCCCGGTCCATATACAGCAGAGCAAGCAGCTGTCTGGCATGGATAAACCTGGGATTCAGGGACAATACTTTTTTCAGCTGAATGACCGCCAGGTCTTTATTGCCCTGATTGCACTGTGCCAGCGCTCTGTTATATTTTTTGATAGTCTGGTTGATGGAATCCAGTCTGCCGGAATTAGACTGCAGTCTGTCTATATATTCATCCGCAATATTTTTTTCCGGCTGCATATTCTTGCTGATGACCCACTGACTTAAAGCCGTCACCACCTCGCCCATCTCGTAATAGACCAGTCCCAGCAGATTGCGGGCTTTAATGTTGTCCTTATTAAATTTCAGGCTCTGACGCAGGCTGACAATGGCACCGGATAAATCCCTGACACCGGCTTTCTCCAGCCCTTCATTATAAAACATATTGGAAACACGAATCACCTTCTTATAGAGAGAAACATCCGCTCCGCAGGAGGTACAAAAATCATGCTCCGATAAATGACATCCGCAATTATAACAAAACATTATTGTTCCTCTTCATATTCCTGTCCCGTTTCCATTATCATCTTTACAAGCAAATCTGCCATATCCGTCAAATCCTGATGGTAAATAGCATCTTCAGCATCCTCTACTTCCAGGCTGGGCTGAAATTTCTTCAATTCTTCTTCGAAATTTATCATCGTTCAGCAGCTCCTTTATTTCGCCGACCAAATACAGGCTGCCCGCCACATAAATGCGTTCCTGAGATTTCCGCTGCCTCAGAAGCGCACAAAAGGCGGAAGCCACATCTTCATATACTTTAACGTCACATTCGGAAAATCTCCCGAACAAATCTGCAAGTCTTTCTCCCGGCAGCGCCCGTTCATCACCGATATGCGCAGCCACAATTCTGTCAAAAAGTGCACTGTCAACCAGTTTCTCTGTCATATGCAGGGCATCCTTGCCCTCCAGAACACTAAAAAGCAGACTTCTTCCGTTCTCCCGACCGTCCGCCTTCACCGTCTCCAGAAATGCCCTGATCCCATCCTCATTGTGGGCCCCGTCCACGTAGACTTCCGGCAGAACCTCCTCCATGCGTCCGGCCCAGTGACAGGCCCGCACTCCTCTCCTGATCTGTTCCCCGGTAATGGTCCTTCCCTGGTCCAGCACCTCTATGGCCCGGACCGCCAGGGCACAATTTTCCATCTGATAAGCCGCAATGGTGTCAAGGGTCAGGTTAACATCTCTATAATACTTGGTGTGTACACAAAAATCAATGGTTTTTCTCTTAAAATTTGAGAAATAATAGTCATTTTCCGACACAGAATAAGCGGAAATTCCAATTTCCTCCGCATGTTGCCGGAAAATGTCTGTGGTTCCACAGCAGGTATCCCAATAGACTGCCGGAGCACCGGCCTGCATAATCCCTGCCTTTTCACGTGCAATTTTCTCCACAGTATCACCCAGGTATTTCACATGGTCCAGACTGATGTGTGTGATTACGGACAGTTCTTTTCCCGAAACCGAATTCGTGGCATCCAGCCTGCCTCCCACCCCTGTCTCCAGAAGACAGAAATCCGGCGACTTTTCCGGAAAAAGGACCATGGCAATAAAAAAGAGATACTCAAAATAAGAGGGATGATATACACCTTCCCGTCCGCTCTCCAGACCATCCCAGTCCAGCATATCATATATATGAAGAAACGCCCGCAGAAAATCCTCTTCTGAAATCATTTCTCCATCCACTACAAAACGTTCCCGAATCTGTACCAGATGAGGAGATGTGAACAGGGCAACTCTGTAGCCTGCTGCTTCCAGAATACTGCGCAGATAGGCACAGACAGAGCCTTTTCCATTGGTACCTGCCACATGAATCACCCGCATTTTCCTGTCAGGGTCGCCCAGGCGATGCAGAAAGGCCCGGGTGTCCTCCATTGTGTTTTTCGTCGCAAAGCGGGGGATATCATTGATATACCCCGCCGCTTCTCTGAAAGTAATTATATTTTGTTTCTTCCGCATATCAGGCGACCTTTCTCTTTTCCTCTATGTCCACTATCTGGTCCTCCTCTGACCTCCTGTCTGTCAGGAACATCACCTGTCGGATTGTCAGATACCATCCATAAGCCGCAAATGGAAACATCATTATGTAATAGGGAAATATATATCTTGCCTTCGCTTCCACCAACACACTCAGAAAGAATCCTCCTATCACGGTGATGGCCGGTATATGCTGCAGGATATTGCTGCCCTTTTTCACTGCCAGAAGAAAATAGAACAGCATCCCCATATAAATGATAAATTGTACTCTGTCGCAGATCCGCAGAACGCTCAGATAATCTTCTCCCCCTATCCGGTCTGCCAGAGAACCCTCCTCCGGTCCCATGTAGTCCCCCGGTCTCTCAGCATTGAAGTACAATGCCTGATACAACGGCTGATTCCATTGGGACAGTACTTTCTCCCGGAAGAATCTCCTTGCATACGCAGGATCATTTCTGAACACCTTCAGTCTGTCATACAGATCCGCTTTTGCCGCTGCAGCTGTCAGTTCACTGTCAAAGTTCATGCTATAATAAAGTTCTTTGGGATAATTATTATACCAGCCACAGACTCCATCCGTTTCCTGCATTCCCATTGTAACCCAAGTAATCTGTGGAATTCCCTTGCTGTGTTCGTGCCCGGACCGAATCTCATACATTTTGTAGACTGCCGTAAAGACTCCCCAGGACAATGCCGCCGTCAGTAAAACGGCCAGAATGATATTCCTGTCCTTCTGTAAAATACCATACAGCAATACGGCAATACAGACAGAAATTAACATAACTACAGACTGCCTGCGCACCATCATGGCCAGTACCAGAGAAATCACCACAAGGACCAGATACCGTATTTTACAGTTCCTGTCGTATCTCAGCAACATCCACACTGCCGTCAATGCAAAAAAGATACTCGGAATATCCCCATACACCCAGGATGTATAAAAAATCAGAGGCAGGCATCCCATCATCAGAATATTATAGCTCACCACCACCGTCGTACTCCCGGTCAGTTCCAGCAGAATACGGTAACCACAGTAAGCACTTCCTGCCGCAAGCAGTGCACACAACAATTCGAAGGCATAATAATTATGTGCGCCCACAATTTTGAAAAAGCCTTCCATCAGCGCAATCAGTCCCAGCTGATGCGGGTACATACCACAGTAGCCGCCGGAATACAGGAAATCATACCACCCTTCGATAAAGTAGGAAGCTCCACCGTATACAAAGGCCTGATCTCCCACCGGCAAATGTGCGGAGGAATGAATCCACCACAAGCTGGCAAGGAGAATCCATCCAATCATTGCCAGCATAGATACATGTCTGACCAGGAACTGCACCCTTCTTTCCATTCGTCTCTCTATGAACAGCAGCACCGCTGTTCCCCCCGTGACCAGACACAGACATAAGATATTCTGTTTGACAGAATCATAGACATTCATGGGAATTTCATCCCCACCCGGCAGCATGTACTGGGTATACCGGAATGAATACCACACAAGTCCCAGAAATATGGTACTCCCCACAACCCGTACCACCAGATTCCCCGCATAATACAATCGTCTCACTGCTTTTTCTCTGTCCCACCCCATAGACCCAGATTCCTTTCATCGCAGCTGATTTAAACGCATTGTCACCTGTTCCATCATCTGTGTATATTTTGCAAGCTTCTCCCGCTCCTGTGCTATCTTCGCCTCCGGCGCCCTGGAGAGAAATCTTTCATTGGAAAGCATTCCGTTGACCCGGTCCAGCTCACCCTCCAGTCTCTTTTGTTCCTTCTGCAGGCGTTCGATTTCCTGAGCCACATCCACCAGCTCCGCAAATGGAATGTACAGCGTGGCGCCGGCAATCACCACAGATACTGCATCCCGGGCAATCTCTGTCTCCATTGTCTGCCCTCCCTGCTGTTTGTTAACCATGGTAACCTGGCTGGCTCCGGCAAGAGAGGCGAAGAACAGTTTTCCCTCCGTAAAGGTATCCAGAATGGCCTGGTTCTCGCTGACCACGAAAATGGCGGTCCTGCGGCCGGGCGCCACATTCATTTCACTGCGGATATTCCGGATGCCGCGCACAGCTTCCTTGATGATCTCGATATCCTTCTCTTCCTTCCCGAAGCTTCTGCCCTCACTGTACTCCGGCCATCTGCTGATTACAATGGATTCCTCCCGGCTCTGCAGTGTGCAGAAAATTTCCTCTGTGATAAACGGCATATAAGGATGCAGCAGCTTCAGTGCATCTATCAGCACTGTTTTCAGGGTCCAGAGCGCCGTATTCAGACTTTCCGCCTGCGAGTCGGTGGTTTCACCGGATTTTGCGGCGTACAGCCTCGGTTTCACCATCTCGATATACCAGTCACAGAATTCGTCCCAGATAAAGTCATAGACCTTCTGCACGGCAATTCCCAGCTCAAAGCTCTCCATGTTGTCAGTGACATCCTTTACCAGCGTGTTCAGCCGGGAGAGAATCCATCTGTCCACAGGCTCCAGTGCCTCTGTCTGCGGCGTTGTCACTTCCCTGCCTTCCATGTTCATCAGGATAAAACGGGAAGCATTCCATACTTTATTGGCAAAATTGCGGCTGCTCTCCACACGCTCGTAATAGAAACGCATGTCATTTCCGGGTGCGTTTCCGGTAATCAGCGTCAGTCTGAGCGCATCCGCCCCGTATTTTTCAATGATTTCCAGCGGATCGATTCCGTTGCCCAGAGACTTGGACATTTTGCGTCCCTGACTGTCGCGAACCAGACCATGAAAAAGCACCGTTTTAAAGGGCTTTTCTCCCATATGCTCATAACCGGAGAAAATCATCCGGATAACCCAGAAGAAAATGATGTCATAGCCTGTCACAAGCACATCTGTAGGATAAAAGTACTTCAGATCTTCAGTCTGCTCCGGCCAGCCCAGCGTCTCAAAGGGCCAGAGCGCGGAAGAAAACCATGTGTCCAGCGTATCCGGATCCTGTGTGAAATGGCTGCCTCCACACTTCGGGCATACTTCCGGCACTTTCCCGGCAACCACCAGCTCCCCGCAGTCATCGCAGTAATAGGCGGGAATTCTGTGGCCCCACCACAGCTGACGGCTGATACACCAGTCACGGATATTGTCCGTCCAGTTGAAATAGATTTTCTCCAGACGCTTTGGCACAAGCTCAATCTCGCCGTTTTTCACCGCCTTCACGGCCGGCTTGATCAGCTCATCCATCTTCACAAACCACTGTTCTTTCACCAGCGGCTCCACGGTGGTCTTGCAGCGGTCATGAGTGCCCACATTATGAGAGTACTCCTCGATTTTCACCAGAAGTCCCTGGCGCTCCAGCTCCTCCACAATGGATTTTCTGGCCGCATAACGGTCCATTCCGCAGTACTTTCCGCCATTCTCATTTATGGTGGCGTTATCATTCATTATGTTGATCACCGGCAGATTATGACGTTTTCCCACCTCAAAATCGTTGGGGTCATGGGCAGGCGTAATTTTTACCACGCCTGTACCGAATTCCCTGTCAACATAGGTATCTTCCACCACCGGAATCACACGATTCACAATGGGCAGCATGACGCTTCTGCCTTTCAGATGTTCGTACCTCTCATCCTCGGGATGAATGGCCACCGCCGTATCCCCCAGCATAGTCTCCGGCCTGGTGGTGGCAAAGGTCAGAAATTCGGTGGTGCTGGGCGTACCGTCCTCATTCATTACAGGGTATTTGATATGCCACAGATGGCCTGCCTGCTCCTGATATTCCACTTCCGCGTCGGAGATAGACGTATTACACACAGGGCACCAGTTAATCATACGCGCCCCCTTGTAAATATATCCTTTCTCATGCATCTTCACAAAAACTTCGGTAACCGCTCTGTTACAGCCCTCGTCCATGGTGAAACGCTCTCTGTCCCAGTCGCAGGAAGACCCCATCTTCTTCAGCTGGGAAATAATTCTCCCGCCGTATTCTTTCTTCCACTCCCAGGCGCGCTCCAGGAATTTCTCCCGTCCCAGGTCATGTTTGTCGATGCCTTCCGTCTTCAGGGTCTCGATAATTTTTACCTCGGTTGCAATGGAGGCATGGTCCGTGCCGGGCTGCCACAGTGCGTTGTATCCCTGCATCCGTTTAAAGCGAATGAGAATATCCTGCATGGTATTGTCCAGTGCATGTCCCATGTGCAGCTGTCCCGTGATATTTGGCGGGGGTATAACAATGGTAAACGGGGTTTTGTCATGATCTGCTTCCGCATGAAAATATTTCTTTGACAGCCATTTCTCGTACAGTCTGTCCTCCAGTCCTTTGGGGTCATAGGTTTTAGCCAGTTCTCTGCTCATCTGTTCTCCTTCCTTCTCCGATACCGCGGACCGCCTTTCCCCGCACCAGTCGGACAGGGTGTTCTGATTCCTGCGGAGCATTTTTGTATCATAGGGAAGTTCGGAGGACTTTCCTATGATATAAAAAAGCCCTCTGCCGATTTCCATCAGCAAAGGGCGTCATCAACGCGGTACCACCTTTGTTTACAGCCGGACATATGACGTCCTCCGCTGCCTCAGTGACTTCTACTAAAGTCCTATCCTGTAACGGGGATAAGTCGTGAAATCTTATTCCGCCGCATTTCCGCCGCACATTTCAGATTCCCGGCTTGGAAGCTACCTTCCGCATTCCTTCCTTTGAACAGCCTTTCAGCGCTCCTGCATGGGAACAGCCATTCTCTCTTTTAAGGGGTAATACGTACTCCTCTTCGTCACTGCCTTTTCTATTATATTGCCTACTATATGCTATCCTGCAAATTTTGTCAAGTTCAAAATTCACAGAAATTTCACAATTCAGTCTGGTCTGGTAATTTTTTCTTATTCTGGTACTTTTTATCAAGCCACTCTTGCGATAAACTGTCACTGATTCACATACACTTCAATTGAAATCCCATGTGAAAAAGTCAGGAGAATATTATAATGAGAACAATGAATGATCAGAAAAAGGAAAAGAAAGAGATGGAACGGAAAAAAAGCTACGGAATGCTGATAATCGGCGCCGTATTATTGATTGCGGGAATCCTTTTCGCAGTGTACGCATACAACACCAGCTATCAGGAGTCCGTCGCTCTGGGCGCGCAGCTGTCAGAGCTGAAGGCACAGGCAAATGCGGTGAAGGAGGGAACTGCCGAAGGAGATGCAGAGGCTCTGAACGCCCAGATCAGTGCACTGTCCGCCGAAAAACTGGGGCTGGAACGGCCCTACTCCTATGGTCTGGTTGCCGTCTTCTTCGCCATTCTGCTGACGGTAAAAGGAATCTGTAATGCACTGATAGGAGTGCGTTCTTCCGAAAAAGCCGATGTCAGACGTCTCGCTCAGGCCGGGCTTCTCACCGCACTGTGCTATATCGGTTTCGCCTTCTTTAAAATCGATATTCCGGCAGGCACAGAGAAAGCTTCTTTCCATTTCGGCAATGTATTCTGCGTGCTGGCAGCCTTGCTGCTGGGCGGTTATTGGGGCGGTCTGGCCGGCGCGGTGGGCATGACCATCGGAGATCTGACTACCACCTACGTGACCAGCGCTCCCAAAACTTTTCTGCTCAAGCTCTGCATCGGGCTGATTGTGGGGCTGGTTGCCCATAAAATCTTCAGGCTCTGCAGAAGCCACTCTCCAAAATATGTGACCGGCGTCACAGTGCTGGCCGCTGTCTGCGGCATGGGTTTTAATGTGGTAGCCGATCCCCTGGTGGGATATTTCTACAAAACTTATCTGTTCGGCGTGCCTCAGGATATCACGTCGATTCTGGTGAAAATCAGCGCCCTGACTACCAGCGTCAACGCGGTAGTTGCCGTCATCGCCGCCTCCGTCATCTACCTGGCCCTGCGCCCTGCTCTCAGGAAGGCCGGATTATTTGTGGAAATATGAGCTGTCCGCATCTCATCACAAATATTTATCTTCACGGCGGCAGGTATCTCATACAGAAAACACGAAAAGTTCCGGAACCGCTTTCCCGCCGTTCCGGAACTTTTCCGAAAATGAACTAATGCCGAAAATCAATAGTAATATTCCCCATGGAGCATTCAATTTCCATCTCCTTATCCGCATGGTTGTCGATATTTCTCTCGCTGGAAAAGCCGCTGAAGCTGTCCTGGCCCACCGAAATATTGCCCATGGATCCCTCCAGTTTATAGTTAAATTCCTCTTCGCTGCCTTCCAGTGTCATCTCAATATTGCCCATGGAACAGCTTACATCCGCATCTCCATTTAAAATGCCTTCGGCCAGGAATTCTCCCATACCAATCTCCGCATTTAATTCCGTAATCAGCATATCATTCAACTGTACGCCCCCTGCTCCCACAGAAACCTCCAGATCCTGCACCTGCGCTCTCTCCAGTACAATCAGACCGGCGCCAACCTCCAGTTTGGCCTTATCTGTATATAAATCATCCAATCTCAGTTCACCGGCGCCAACCTCGATATCTGCCTCGTCAAAGTAAAACCCGTCCGGCAGATAAAGCATAATCTTACGTTTTCCAATATCTGTCCAGTTGAGGGCCGAGCCTGCGGTCGCTCTGATATAGAGAGTGCCTTCGCTCACATAGCCCTGGAATTTATGTGCATTTTCGACTTCCAGATAAATGGAATCATCCCCGGAGCTTCTTGTCTCCAGCTGACAGCCTCCCACTTCGATTTCCAGATTCCTGATATCGGTTCCAGGACAATATCTGTCCACATTCCCGTTCATGATGCTGTAATCGCCGTCAAACATACTGGCATCATTGATATCATAATCCACTGTTCCTCCGCCAATTATATCTGAAATATCGTCAATCGCTTCCTCTTTTTCGATCCAATGCCAGTTCCACCATCTGCCCGAGCCCAGATGAAATCTCCCACCGGTAGCATTTTCAAGCGCCTGTGCAACGGCTGTTCCCCCTGCCACAGTGCTCCCAATCAACCCCAGAATACAGCCGGCAACCGCAAATACAAATGCAAGAATCGCACAATGCTTCATAAACTTTTTCATTTTACACAAACCTCCTTTTTCCCTTCTGCAGGCATCTGGCCAGGAACCTGCACATAGACGCAATTCCTTTCAAGAGGGCGGGTGTGGCAATTCCTGCCATGGCCACGGTCAGCATCAGGAACAAAATGCCGATACTGCCGCACAGCAATCCTCCTCCAATCAGAGCGGCTCCCACCCATGGATTGGCAAAAAAGCAGATAACTCCCGTTATCACTAATATCACCAGCAGGAGAAGCAGAACAAATGCTGTCACACCGAAACCAAATATCAGAGCAAACCATGTCACAACCGCTCCAAGCAGCGTTCCCGCCACCGCCATCACTGCGCCAAACAGGGCCGGCGCCGCAAAAATCAGAATCGTTGCCACCAGGGCAATCAGCCATACAGGTGTCTCCCCGCCTTTCGACGGTTTTTCCGGCGCAGTGCCAGAGTGGCCTGAAAAGCCCTGCCCCTGCACATGTGCCGGACTGTCGGCTGCTATCTGCTGTCCCATGTTCTGTTCCCGGTCCGCTCTCTGTGCGCCAAACCGCGGTTCATCTTCCCTCTGCGGTCTCTCCTCCGCCTCCTGCCCACGACTGTCATATTCCATAATGACCCGGTCGGAAGCCTTCACTTTCCGCGCGGCTCTCTCCGCACAGACACTCTCAAACAAATCCCGCTTTATGTTCTCCGCCACTCTGGCGGGATTCCCCAGAGCCTCGATCACGGCCTGCTCATTCTCACTGCCGGCATCATCAAAATAATCATTATAATATTGTATTGCCGCTTCCCGCTCCGTGGATGTAATACTCTGAAGCAGGCTTTCCAGTTGACTCATAAAATCTGCTCTGTTCATACTCCTACCCTTCCCTCAAATAATCCTGTTATTTTGTCTGCGTACAGCCGCCACTCGCTTTCGTACAGCTGTAACTGTGCCCAGCCTCTGCTGGTTACTTTGTAGTACCGCCTGTTCCTGCCTGCACACTCCATATCATAAACCTCCAGGCATTCATCCTTCTGCAGTCTCCGCAGCACGGGATAAAGCGTAGACTCCGATAATTCGATAACCTGTCGGACCTCCTGGGTAATTTTGTACCCGTAAGTCCCTTCCGGTTCCTTGGATACCACAGCCAGCACGATGGCGTCCAGAAGTGCCGCACCTGTATTAAATACCATCCAATCGCTCCTCACTTTCAAGGCTAATAATACTGCTGTACAATATTATATGCCGTATAATATTAGCTGTTGGCTATACTATACGGCATATAATATCATATGTCAATAATTTTTTTCAGAAACATCCTGAAGATTTTCTTAAGATACTTCCCGGAGCGGATTTACTTCTCCATCTTCCAGTAAAATGCGCTGTATGCAGGCAAGACGCTGCCCCCGCCGAAATCATGCTTCTCTCCGGTAATCAGGTCCACTGCCATCCCGCAGCCTGCATCAAAATGCGCCGTAAATGGATTGTCGTCCGCATTGACTGCAACCAGCACCCTCTCATGTTCTGACTTTCTCTCGAAAATACACTGTCTGTTTGTCAGAAGGACGGAGCGGAAGGAACCATAATTCAGAGCTTCCGATCCCTTCTTTGCCAGGCTCAGCGCGCTGATCCAGTCCGTCAGTGCATTCCACTGGGGCTTCTCGAAGTCAGGGCGCAGCGCCGGGTCCCCCTGAGATTTGTCTGCCTTTTCTCCCCACTCACTGCCATAATAGACACAGGGAATTCCCGGCATACCGAAGGCTAACGCATAAATCAAAGGCAGATGCTTCTCATTGCCCAGTATACTGGCCACCCTGGTAACGTCATGGTTATCCACAAAGGACAGCAGATGCTTTCCTTTATAAAGAGTCCAGTTTTCCGGCCCAAACTGGCGCAGCAGGGAATGTACAATTTCAAACAGGTTCATACTGTTGAAGCTGCTGTGCAGTCCCTTATAGCACTCATAATTCGTAGCAGAATGGAGCATCTGGTCATTCATCAGACGATTGTAATCCCCATGCAGCATCTCTCCCACCAGGAAGAAGTCCTCTTTCAACCCGTCTGTAAAGCTGCGGAGTCTGCGCACAAATCCTTCGTCCAGGCAGTAAGCCACATCCAGGCGCAGGCCGTCTATATCGAATTCATCCACCCAGTATTTCACGCTCTCCAGAAGATAATTTACCACTTCCTCGTTATGCAGATTCAGCTTTACCAGGTCATAATTGCCCTCCCAGCCCTCATACCACAGGCCATCGTTATAATTAGAATTACCGTCGAATGCAATGCGTCCGAACCAGTTCACGTACGGGGAATTCTGCCGGTTGCGGAGCACATCCTGAAAAGGACCGAAGCCCCTGCCCACATGATTAAACACACCGTCCAGCACTACCCTGATTCCATTCTCGTGGAGACTGTCACATACCTTCTTAAAATCTTCGTTGGTTCCCAGCCGCACATCCAGCTTCCGATAATCCCTGGTATTATAGCCATGGGTATCCGATTCGAAAACCGGTGAAAAATAGACAGCATCCGTCCCCAGCTTCTTCATATGCGGAATCCATTCCTCCACTTTTAAGATGCGATGCTCCTGCACTCCATCGTTCTCAAACGGAGCGCCGCAGAACCCCAAAGGGTAAATCTGATAAAATACACTTTCATATGCCCACATTTTCTTTCTCCCTTCATTGACTGAATCAGTATTTTTTTGATCTCCTTTCGAGACCTTTTGTGGATAACTTGATTGGTCTGTCATTTTTTACAGGGTTTTTCTTCAAAAAATCCACAAAATCCACAGAGTTATCCACATTTACACATCTGTCATTTTATCACAATCCGCATGTCATTTCCATATTTTTATGAAAATGCCATCTTCTGCCGTCCCCCATCTCACAGCCATTCATCCCAGAAGCGCTCCACACGCTTTGCAACAGTGTCAACCGTCACCACTTCAAATTGCTCCCATTCCCTGGGAAACAGTCTGCGATAGGCAAATTGCAGGAACCTCTGGTCTAAAAGCGCAATAACTCCCACATCCTCCACTGTACGGATGACTCGTCCTGCCGCCTGCAGTACTTTATTCATCCCCGGATAGCGATATGCATAGTCAAAGCCGCTCTCCTCACTTCCGTCAAAATATCCCTTCAGAATTTCCTTCTCACTGTTTACCTGCGGCAGACCGGTCCCCACAATAACCGCGCCTATCAGACTGTCATTCTTCAGGTCAATGCCCTCGCTGAAGATTCCTCCCAGAACACAGAATCCGATTAATATGCGCTCCACTCCATCCTCAGGCCGCCGGAACCGGTTCAGGAATTCCTCTCTGTCCTCTTCACTCATGGATTCACTCTGTATCAGGCATTCTCTGCCCTCCCCTCCAAAGTTTTCCACATATTTCCCATAGATGACCCTCAGAAACGCATAGGACGGACAGAACACCATGTAATTTCCATGACGGTTTTTTACGATTTCTTCGAGATACCGTGCAATCGTGTCATATTCTTCCTCAGAACGCCTGGAAAATTTGCTGGTTACATCATTGGCAATCAGCAGGGCCCGCCTGGCCGGACTGAATACGGACCGGGCATACACTTCATAGTCTTCCGCCTCTCCCCCCAGCAGCTTTTTGTAATACTGGATGGGCAGAAGCGTGGCTGAGAAAAGAATCGTACTCCGCCCGCGAAGCATACAGTTTTTCAGATTCTCACTGGGATCCACACAGAAAAGCCTTAAGAAAAATCCCCTGTCTTCCAGCTGTGTGTAGATGACATAATGTTCATCCAGCAGATCATATATAGTGAGAAAATGTCTCACCTCAAAATAGAATTCCAGGAGCATGTCCCTCACCGGCAGCTTTCCCTCCTCCGGTTCGGCAAGGTACTCCTCCAAAACGTTCTGAAGCCGCATCAGTTCTCCCGCAAAGGTCTCAATCTCATCCACCAGGCGGTATTTCTCACATTCACGCTTCAGGGCAAGAAGCTCCCGATTACACTTCTGCAGCCTGTCCATCAGTTTATCCGCATACCCCCGCCGTACCAGAACACTTCTTCCGCCATGCCTTCTCCCGGCTATCCCGATCGCCCTGTCTCCTGCCTCTTCATACCTCTCCTCTTCATGCCTCTCCTCCCATACCTCCCTCCTCTCATCCTCCGTGTTACACCCATCCACGCAAACATCCGGCAGCAGAACAGATCGGATCTCTTCAACCACTTCAACCTCTTCCTGTGATTTCTCGCCCATTTGTGACACATACGTCATATCCCGTGTCATTTCCAGTGTCATTTGACCGGAAACACCAGTTTTTTTCTGCCTTTCTTCCTTTTCTGACACTACTGTCTCTTTAATCTCTCTGCGGAGCTCCATGAATGCCTCTTTCCATAGTATGGCACTGTACATCTCTCTGCCCCGTTCCAGCAGATTGTGCGCTTCGTCAATCAGGAAGACATAGTTTCCCTCCGAATTCTCTCCAAAAAAACGTTTTAAATACACATGGGGATCAAAGAGATAATTGTAATCGCAGATAACAGCGTCGGCAAACAGGCTCATGTCCAGCCCCATTTCAAAAGGACACACCATATGGCGACGGGCATATTCTTCCATATGCTCCCGACTGAAGTTCTCCTGTGTGATGAGCAGATCAAAAACAGCGTCATTAATCCGGTCATAATGTCCTCTTGCATAAGGACAGTATTCCGGATTGCATTCTGTCTCTTCCATAAAGCAGATTTTTTCCTTTGCCGTGAGAATAATGCTTTTCAAGTGCAGCCCATTCTCCCGGAGAATTTCCAGTGTATCATCCGCCACGGTTCTGGTGATCGTCTTCGCCGTCAGATAGAACAGCTTCTCCCCCATCCCTTTTCCCATGGCCTGAATGGAAGGGTATAGGGTGGAGATCGTTTTGCCCACCCCGGTTGGAGCCTCCAGAAAAAGTTTCTTCTTATGATATATGGTCTTATAAACATTGGCTGCCAGTTCCTTCTGGCCTTCCCGGTAAGGATAGGGAAATTTCAGTCCAACAATGGATTTCTGTCTGGTTCTCCGCCATTCCCACACATAATCAGCCCACTTTCGATACCCCTCTATCAGGCTTTCGAACCATTCCGTCAGTTCTTCCATGGAGTAATCTTCATAGAAGTAGCGCAGTTCCTCCGAAGTCATATTGCAATAAGTGATACGCACGCTGAGCGCTTTCGCCTCCTGCCCCAGGCCATACATAAAGGCATAGCACTTTGCCTGCGCGATATGCAGACGACCCGGTTCCCGCATTCCGGCCAGCTCACGGTAAGTTCCCTTAATCTCATCAATGATAATCCGGCCGTCCTGATGGATAATGCCGTCGGCTCTCCCCTCCACAACCAGGGCATAATTTTCCGTAAAAAGTGTATATTTCAGAGGAACCTCCGCCTGATACTCCGCTCCCATTCTTCGCTGTATCATACGGTGAATCCGTCCCCCTTCCTGCATGGCTGTATCCGGAGTCCCCTGATGACGATTGTCAAGATCTCCGTGACGCAGGATAAATTCCACCAGCCCCCGAACGGAAATGTGGATTTCTTCTCCTGGATGCCCGGAGCCAATCTTCGCTATTTTCATTCCTGTCCCTCATCCCACATAATTTCTTTTAACAGAAAACTCCCCATGTAAAGATAGTATCCTATCTCACACAGGGAGTTCTGTTCAGCCTGTCAAACCTTTTCCCGCACCGTCTTCAGCCCGCAGCGGCATACCTTTTCAACAGCTCTTCAAATTCACTGTTATATCCGTTATAGGATACTTTCAAAGGCCTGTGCAAATCCAGCCCGTATACTCCTAAAAATGACTTGGCATCAACAATATATCTGTTATAGGAAATGTCGATGTCAAAATCACATTTGGAAGCTGCATTTACAAACTGCTGGACTTCATTCGGAGTCAGGTGAATCATTCTAACCATTTCCATTCCTTCCTCTCAAATGTAGATTTCAACGTAACTGTCCGGCCGAAAGCCCAACGCTACATTTCAACGTATATCTCTTCCTACAGCTTACATTATATCCGAAAAAAGGAAAAAGTAAAGCTTTTTCTTACATGTTTTTCATATGAATTCCACCATATATTCCCGGAATCTCAGGGGCAGCATCCCCTTCTGAAGCTTTGGATTTTTCCTTTCTTTAATGGTTATAGTATGGCAAAATTGTCGAAAAAGTTCCTGATAAACTGTCTCCTCCGCTGAATATCGCAGCTGCATCGGCCTGTCCGCTTCCTCCCCGCGAAGCAGGTACCAGGCCTTTCCCGCCGGATGGATTCCAAACAGGTTCCTTTTTTCATCATATATCATAAAATTCTCTATGGACAGGCGATCCGCAAAATGCGGCATCAAAAACACCATAACATCGTTCTTCGGCCCGATCCGGGAGTACAGCACCCCGTTTTCCAGCTCCTGAAACCGCAGGAACTGTTTCTGGTGGCCTGCCTCTGTGGACACCCCTCTGGCCAGTGCAAATGCTCTGTGAATATAATTGTCCGCAAGATTATCAAATAAATGTCCGGGGCCGCATCCCCTGCGCAGCCCTTCCACCACCGTGCGGTAGACTGCCTGCGCTTTATCCATGTCATTGGCAGCCAGTGCCATACACAGATATTCGCAGTCCTCCCCGCCGAAACGCCTTTTCAAAGTATTCATGACCTTTCGTGTCTTCTCTTCATCCGGCTGTACTGTCACATCTTCAGCGAAAAGAATCGGATCGTCCGTAAGGCTCACCATTGTATCCTCATGGTCTCTTTTCTCCTCATATGCCAGATAAATTGCTGTAAACACGCTTTCCAACGTGTCCTCACATCTATATACCGTCATGTCCCCTCCCCCGCAGGGCGCCACTGAACGCCCCTGCAAATCTCCCCTGAAAACTCCTGCAAATCCCCCCTGCTGCGCCTGCTCACAGCCATGTGCTTTCCGCCTGAACGCTGTCGCAATGTCCCGGTGCCGTACAGCCGCGGTGGCCAAAGCAGCTGCCATGCCACCTGTCTACAGCTGACCTACAGCCGCCTGCTGCCTCTCCACAACCGTAACCGGACGGGTAAACGCAGCATCGTCAAACAGAGACATCTGGCGGTAGCTCATCCCGTCGCTGCCGAACTTTACACGGTCCTTTTCACTGGTAAGATTCCGCACGATATAGTCCTCATCCAGCTTCACCGGATACATCATCTTCCCGCTGCAGGTGATAAAATAAAGTGCTCTCTTCAGCACCACACCGATTCTTTTCAGGTCCTGAAAATTGAGACTGCCGCTCCTGCGCGCCGCCACAATCCGCCGGGCACTTTTCACCCCGATCCCGGGAACCCGGAGCAGTTTATCCATGGATGCACGGTTGATTTCCACCGGAAAATCTCCCAGATGACGCACAGCCCAGTCCTCCTTCGGGTCCAGCATCACGTTAAAAAAAGGTCTCTTTTCATCCAGCAGCTCCTCCGCTCGAAAGCCGTAAAACCGCAGCAGCCAGTCCGCCTGATAAAGCCTGTGTTCACGCAGAAGCGGCGGCCCTCCCGGCAATGCCGGCAGGCTTTTGTCCCCTGTCACATTCACGAACGCAGAGTAAAAAACCCTCTTCAGTCCAAACTTCTGATACAGTCCCTCCGCCACATTGATAATCTGATAATCACTCTCCGGCGTAGCCCCCACAATCATCTGGGTGGACTGTCCTCCCGCCACAAACTTCGGCGCGTTCCGATACAAAATCAGGTCGTTTCTGTTGGCGGTAATTCCGTTCTGTATCTGTCTCATAGGCGTCAAAATATTTCTTCGATGCTTGTTCGGCGCAAGTGTCCGCAGTCCTTCCGCCGTGGGAAGCTCCAGGTTCACACTCATCCTGTCAGCCAGATAGCCGGTTCTCTCTATGACTTCCGGATCCGCTCCCGGAATCGCTTTCACATGGACATATCCGTTGAAACGATATTGGTTCCGGAGAAGCCAGACGGTACGCCAGATCAGTTCCATGGTAAAGGTAGGGCTTCTGATGATGCCGGAACTCAGAAACAGACCCTCGATATAATTCCTGCGGTAAAATTCCATAGTCAGCGTGCAGATTTCCTCAGGTGTAAAAGTAGCCCGGGGAATATCGTTGGAATGGCGATTACGGCAGTATTTACAGTCAAAAATACACTCATTGGTCAAAAGTATCTTCAGAAGAGAAATGCACCTGCCATCACCGGAAAAACTGTGACAGATACCTGCCGCCACACAGTTGCCTATGCTCCGCCCGTCTCCCTGTCTCTCCACACCGCTGGAAGTACAGGCCACGTCGTATTTTGCCGCATCCGTGAGCACCTGCAGTTTATCGGTCAGAGGCATTTCCCCTTCTCTCACCATGTATTCCATCTTCCGCACCTCCGTACACTCCCGGTTCCATTCGTCCGACAGTTCAAAACATTTGTTCGAATCCAGAATAGCACATATGTTCGATTCCTGCAAGTGTTTTTCGAAATTTTTCCTTACAGGAACAGGCAGACCTGTAACTGTTCACCGCCTGACCGAAGGGTTTCAATGTACAAAAAAGCAGGGGGGCAGATTTATTGCTCTGCCCCCCCCGCTCTTAAGTCAGTCTCTCTCTTTAATAGAATACATGATTGCCGATAACCAGCCCTTCTCGGCCGTTGTTGCGGCGGAAATGGGTCAGATCTCCCACATTGGATACACCTGACAGCGCCTCCTCTGCCGCCTGAATACAGCTTGCGGAAATCTTACCGGACTCATACACTGCGTTCACCTTGCCATTCATGGCCGGTGTAAACTGGCCGGAAGCATAAATGACTCCATGGATGGAATTCGGGTATGCCGCACTCCTCACTCGGTTCATAACTACCGCACCTACCGCAACTTTGCCCTCATAGCTCTCCGCACCTGCCTCACACTGAATCAGTGCTGCCAGAAGCAATGTGGTATCCGCATCCGTTGTATACTCTCCATAATTCCTGTGCCGCTTTGCCTCTTCCTCGGCGGCCTGCCGGGCCTTGATTTCATCCATAGTCTCCCCGGCGTCAATGATGAAGTCCAATGCCACATATTCTGTGGACACATAGCCGTCACTGCCCTCAAAGTCCACACACACCCAGCCGTCCTCATCCTGGCTCAGAACCTCCACGATCTCTCCCTGGGGAAGCAGACCATGCACACCGGCTTCCGTGTTGGGCTCAGTACGCACCCGGAGTGTCTCCGTCTTGATGGTGGCAATCATCTTGCCCACGCTGTTCGCCAGGGCCTGCGCCTCCTCCCCGAACAGCAGATATTCATCGGAAGCCCATCCGATGATATTGCCCGACTGCAGTTTCGTCCATCCGTCTCTCCGTTCAAGAATGGTACCTCCGCAGTCCTTGTATAACATACCTACTTTCTCAGCTGCCTCATTCGCATCACTTCTTACATTCAGCGCATTCTGCACATTGGCCATAACCAGTTTTGTATCCTGTCCTTCCCCTTTCTCTTCGTCGAGACTGAGATTCAGTTCCCTGGCAGTAGCACTGATGATGTCAGCGGAATTGGAAGAACCCGGGTTGAGCACGGCAGTTACACCTCCGCGCAGCTGCTGCAGATAATCATTGTCCACAGCCCGTGCATCCATACCCGTCTGCAGAATCAGTGCCAGAGACAACACAGCTCCTGAAACCGCAGTGTACAGCTTTCTGCATCTTTTCATTTCTCTACCTCCATAAACAAATTCTGTACTTTGCAAAAAGTATGCCACTTTTTAATAAAGTTATTACAAAGTTATTAAATTTGTTACAAAGGTATCATAGCAGATGCTAAGATATTTGTCAAGTCACTGTCTCTGGCGGTATGCCTCATACATCAAAAGCGCGGCAGATATGGCGGCATTCAGAGACTCCACCCGGCCTTCCATGGGTATTTTCAGATACTGGTCCGCACTCCCGGCCAGCTCCGCACTCAAGCCCTTTCCCTCATTCCCGATGAGAAATGCCGTCCCCTCTCTGTAAGAAAAATCGGCATAAGACTTCTCCCCGGCAAGATGTGCGGCATAAGTACGTATGCCCCGTTCCCTCAGCAAACGGATTGTTCCGCACAGGTCTTCCACATAGACAAAGGGAACCCGGTATACAGAACCCATGGTGGCCCGAATGGTTTTGGCATTATAAATATCCACGGTCCCCTCACTCATCAGAATTCCCGTTATCCCCGCGCCCTCGCCGGTTCTCACAATTGTGCCCAGGTTTCCCGGGTCCTGCAGATTTTCCAATACCATAAATACAGGCCTGGGAATCGCCAGCAGCTCCTCCAGTCTGTATTCCGGTCTCATCATCACACACAGAATCCCCTGAGGGGTCAGCGTATCCGATATCTTTCCGAATATTCCCGGCGCCACAGTCTCATAGCCGGTCCTTTTCAGCTTTTCCCTCACCTCGGGATACTCCCCCGCCTTCTCCGCGGCCTCCCCGGAGAGATAGACTTCCTTTATCTGCGCTTCCGGCGCTTCCAGGAACATTTTAAAACCCTCCACGAGAAAAATGCCCGCCGCACGCCTCTCTTTCGCTTTTGCCTGCCATAACGCCAGCTGTTTGATTCTTGGATTAGAACTACTGGTAATCATACTGCTTCTCCCGAAAATTTATTTTGCCCAACTGGAACATCCGCGGACTGATGAATGTGAATCAGAAAGGCTTTTTTTATAAAAGAGCGAATATCCCTCATACCGCTGCTCTGTGAAGCCCGCTGCACGCAGCAGCTCGCAGTACTCATCAAAGCCGTCCCTCACAATATAGTTACACCCATCTTCAATCCCGCCCAGACCGCCGAAATGATACTTCCTGTAACAGCTCTCCTCCCGCGTTCCGAACCTCAGCTCATAGGGGGATATCAGCGTGCTCAGCGCATAGTAGATTTCCACCTCCGACATCTGTGTCTCCTTGTCCCGGAGTGTCTCGTCCTGTTCAATAAACGTCAGGGCTTCGGTCACCGGAATGTCAAAATAGGGAAGCAGATACGTCTCGGCCGTATACCTTCCGCTGTAATAATAGGCAGAAAACCTTACAAAACAGACTATATAGATGCCGATGATTCCTGTCAGCATCCATCTCTTACCTCTTCCAGAGATCAATCCGAAAATCAGTGTGTAAGCCCCTTCCACGGCCAGAAAAACAGCCGTAAAGAAAATGCCGTTAATTCTGTTTACATTGGTCGGAATATGAGATTCAAAAAACAGGATCGCAGCAAACCACAGAAAAATCATGACAGCCATGTCTGTCTCCCGTTTTTTCAGGGATTTCCACAGTTTTCTCAACGTATTGACTATACCGGTCAGGCAGAGTAGCACAGTAATTCCATATAAATTCAGATACCCCGGTGCGGAATTATATTCCAATTTCTCCCCAAGAAAGTCTCCCGCGAATATACTGAACAAAGCTTTGCAGAATTTACCCGGTCCAAACCATTCCAGCTCAGACACCCGGTACCGCTTTAATTTGGTGATGGTAAAGCATCCCAGACGAAATTCCTCCAGATCAAAATAATTGACTGCCTGCACCAGAATCAGCGGCAGCGCCAGAATTCCCATGGGAACCGCCATGGCCGCCCATCCCTTCAGAGAAAAGCGCCTCCCCCGCAGCAGATACCCGAACGCCAGCATCAGAAACAGCGGCAGAATCATATAGGCAAGCGCATAGGTGTACAGCAACAGCCCGCCCGCAAATCCTGCGATCACATATCTGAATATTTTCCCGCTCTGTACGGCAGTTACCAGACAGTAGAGAAAAAGGGTTGACATTCCCAGCATCAGATTACAGTCCAGGCCAAATCGGGAGGACAGTATAAAGTAGGGACAGATTATCAGTAATCCGCCTGCCGCCAGAGGCAGAAAAGTACTCTGCGGATATACTTTCTTCACCAGCTTCATTCCGAACACCAGATTCAGCAGAGAAAACGCTGCTGCCGGAAGCCTGACCAGCCACACACTGTAGCCGAATACCCGAAATAATCCTGCGCACAGAAAAGCATAAAGGGAACTCTGGCCTCCCCCCAGATTCGTTAAATATACCGGCCATGATTTCAGATAACGATCTACACCATACTCCGACAGGCACCATGCATCGTATGCCATGCCGGCCTCATCGATGTGTATCCCGTAGGGCAGCGTGGTAAGCTGCCAGAGCCTGGTGACTGCAAAAAGCGCAAATATCCCCAAAAGCAGACCGTATTTAATCCATTTCCCATTCTTTACAGAATACATATTCACAGGCGCAACCTCCCATGTTTTTGACTGACAGAAAACAAGGACGGTCATTCCCCCGGGAACAGCCGTCCGTCGCCTCTCAACATCATACTCAAATTGTCAGCATCCTGGCTACCTCATACTGATATCTGTCAATATCCTTCTGCATCATCAATGCTTCCTCAATGCCGAAATCGGTAAATTCACCGTACCGGTAGCCCACCACACGATTCGTCTTACCCTCCAGCATAATATCCACCGCTCTGGCTCCCATGATAGAAGCATAGTAACGGTCCGTGGCCGTCGGGCTGCCGCCCCTCTGCATGTAACCCAGTATCGTGGCTCTGGTCTCCACCCCTGTGGCGGCTTCGATTCTTTTCGCCATGGATGTGGAATGACCAATCCCTTCCGCGTTAATAATCAGATGGTGAATCTTGCCCCTCTTCCGGCTCTCGATAATATGATTTACAATTTCCTGCTCATTATAATCATAATTCTCCGGCAGCAGAATGTCCTCCGCGCCGTTGGCAATACCGCACCAGAGCGCAATATAACCTGCATGACGGCCCATTACTTCAATGATACTGCAGCGCTCGTGAGAAGAAGAAGTATCCTTCACCTTATCAATAGCCTGCATGGCGGTGTTGACCGCCGTGTCAAATCCTATGGTGTAATCCGTACATGCAATATCCAGATCAATAGTCCCGGGAATCCCCACTGCATTGATCCCCTGCCTGGAAAGCGCCTGGGCTCCGCGGTAGGAACCGTCTCCGCCGATGACCACGATTCCGTCTATGCCATGCTTTCTGCAGATATCAGCCGCTTTCTTCTGGTACTCCGGTCTCTTAAATTCCAGACATCTGGCCGTGCCCAGAACGGTACCGCCCTTCTGAATAATATCAGACACATGACGGGGCTCCATATCTATAATATCTTCATTTAACAGTCCGTTATAGCCCTTTTTGATACCCTTGACCTTCAGACCTCTGTAAATAGCCGTACGAACCACCGCACGGATGGCGGCATTCATTCCCGGCGCATCTCCGCCGCTGGTCAAAACTGCGATTGTATTTAATTTATCAGACATGCTTCAATCCTCCTCGCAACTCTTTCGCTTATCCATTTTAATCCTTTTTATAACGCTTTTCAATAGGAGAGCCGATATTTATCAGCCGGCGGCCGGATTTTTTCGAATTTTTACGTTTTCCGAACCAAATATGCCGCCCAGCTTCCGCTGCAGTTCTCCGTCAGCCTCCACCCGGCGATTGGGCGGCAGAAGCTTGTACTCCTTCGTGTCCTTCAGATAGATGACCACATCATCCTCTCCGTCGGAATCCGCAATGGCGGAAAACAGCTCCTTCTCCCTGGAAAAATAACTGTCCGCATCGGGGAACTGAATCCACACCCCCTCCGGAACCTTTTTCTTCTCTTTCCTGCCGTTGTCCGGCTCACTCACAGCATTCCCGCCGCCTGCATTTCCTATGTATCCGTTCCTGTCGGAGCCTGTGCTTCCACTCCCACGACTGCCGGTACTTCCATATCCGCTTCCCCGGGTTCCGCCTCCATATCCGCCGTTTCCATACCATTTCCCCGACAGATTCCGGAAAATGGGACCTCCTTTCGCTTCCATGGCCTCCTCGAAAGTGACAATCTGCTCGCAGACTACTTTCCCATCCTTATCTTCCTCCGCATTGGCCCGTCCCCTGATGAAGATTCTGGCATCCTCCATCAGCATTGCACTGTACTGCTCATAATCCCTGGGGAATACCACAACTTCCACATTGCCCACAAGATCTTCCAGGTTTAAAAAGGCCATCACCTTGTCATTTCTGGTGTACTTGATGGTTTTATCCGCAATCATGCCTCCCACTACCACCTTCGCCTGGTCCGCCACCTTTGCACTTCCGATTTCCTCGTCCAGCGCAAAATCATTTGTGGTATGGGTAATGTACTGCTGCCAGAGCTCCCGGTCCGACTCCAGCGGGTGGCCACTGAGATAAATGCCCAGCACTTCCTTCTCAAATGCCAGTATCATTTCCTTCGGATACTCGCCCACATCCGGCAAGCGGATATCAAATTCTTCCTTCTGCGAATCATCTGCAATGTCAAAGAGTGAAATCTGCCCCGCCAGATTATTTTTCTTATCCTTCGCCATGTGATCCATAATCTGCACATAGACGCTCATAAACTGTTTCCTGGTACCGCCCAGACCGTCCAGCGCCCCCGCTTTAATAAAGTTCTCCACGGCGCGCTTGTTCACTTCCTTATCTGCCGTCCTGCCGATGAAGTCCTTCAGGTTTGTAAAAAGCCCTCTCTCCCTGCGTTCCTTTGCAATGCTGTCGATGGCCGGCCGGCCCACCCCCTTGATGGCGGTCAGTGCATAACGAATATGTCCGTTGCTGACAGAGAAGCCTCTCTGCCCCTGGTTGATATCCGGCGGCAAAAGCTCAATTCCCATATTCCTGCAGGTCAGAATATATTCCGACACCTTTTTCGTATTGTCAATGACGGAAGTCATCAGCGCCGCCATGAACTCCACAGGATAGTAATATTTCAGCCAGGCTGTCTGATAAGCCACCACAGCGTAACAGGCCGCATGAGATTTGTTGAAGGCATATTTGGCAAAATCCGTCATATCATCGAAGATTCCGCTGGCCACTTTCTCTCCGATGCCTCTGGACACACAGCCCGGCACACCTTCTTCCTCGTTTCCATAGATAAAATTAGCCCTTTCCTTCTCCATGACAGACTGCTTCTTCTTGCTCATGGCACGGCGCACCAGGTCGCTGCGTCCCAGAGTATATCCCCCCAGCTCCCGGACAATCTGCATCACCTGCTCCTGATACACGATACAGCCATAGGTGGGCGCCAGTATGGGTTCCAGCTGCGGACAGGAGTAAACCACATCCGCATGATTATTTTTCCCCCTGATATATTTGGGAATAAAATCCATAGGCCCCGGCCGATACAGGGAAATGCCGGCAATAATATCTTCCAGATTCTGCGGCCGCAGCTCCTTCATGAAATTCCGCATACCCGCACTTTCCAGCTGGAACACACCATCGGTTTTCCCCGTGCCGATGGCCGTCAGAACCTGCGGATCATTATAGTCAATCCTGTCTATGTCAATTTCTTTTCCTGTGGTCTCCTTCACGAACCCCACGGCGTCCTGTATTACTGTGAGAGTCCGCAGCCCCAGAAAATCCATTTTTAAAAGTCCCAGTTCCTCCAGCGTGGTCATGGTAAACTGTGTGGTGATAGAGCCATCGCTTCCCCGGGAAAGCGGCACATACTCATCCGCCGCCTCCGGACAGATGACCACCCCCGCCGCATGCATGGAAGTATGCCTGGGCAGTCCTTCCAGCCGTTTACACATGTCAATCAGATGGCGTACCTGCTCATCTTCCTCGTACAGCTTATGAAATTCCGGATTCTTATTCAGGGCCTTGTCAATGGTGATATTCAGCTCTCCCGGAATCATCCTGGCAATGGAATCCACAAAGGCATAGGGCAGGTCCATGACACGCCCCACATCCCGAATGACACCCTTCGCCGCCAGGGTACCGAAGGTGACAATCTGAACCACTTTCTCAGAGCCATACTTCCTGTCCACATAGTCGATGACCTCCTGCCTGCGATTGTAGCAGAAGTCAATGTCAATATCCGGCATGGACACACGCTCCGGATTCAGAAACCGCTCGAACAGCAGATTGTATTGGATGGGCTCAATATTGGTTATCTTCAGGCAATAGGACACGATACTTCCGGCAGCGGACCCTCTGCCCGGTCCCACTGGAATCCCGTTGCTTCTGGCATAATTAATAAAATCCCACACAATCAGGAAGTAGTCCACATATCCCATGGTACGGATAACAGAAAGCTCATAATCCAGCCGCTCCCGCAGGGTCTGTCCCGTATCTCCCGCAGGCTGATTCCCATCCCCGTAACGCTCCGCCAGTCCATCGTCACATAATTTATTGAGATATCCCCAGGAATCATATCCTTCCGGCACCTCATACCTGGGCAGCCTGGTCACGCCGAACTCAATTTCCACATCGCAGCGGTCGGCAATCCGCTGGGTATTTTCCACCGCTTCCCACGCATAGGGAAACAGGCCTTTCATTTCCTCCTCGCTCTTGACAAAATACTGTCCGCCCTCATAGCGCATTCTGTCCTCGTCAGCCAGCTTTTTATTGGTCTGAAGGCACAGCAGAATGTCGTGGGAATCCGCATCTTTCTCATAGGTATAGTGAACATCATTCGTTGCCACCAGCGAAATATCCAGTTCCCTGCTCATTTTCAGCAGCTCTGTGTTCACCTGTCTCTGTTCCGGATACCCATGGTCCTGAAGCTCCAGGTAAAAGTTTCCCTTTCCAAAACAGTCCTCGTATTTCTTCGCCGCCTTTCTGGCTTCTTCAGGCAATCCCTTTGATATCCAGCGCTGTACTTCCCCCGCAAGGCAGGCGGACAGGGCAATAATGCCCTCGTGATATTTATTCAGCACCTCCATGTCCACCCGGGGCCTGTAATAATACCCTTCCGTAAAGCCTCTGCTGACGATTTTCATCAGGTTGGCATATCCGGTATTATTCTCCGCCAGCAGCACCAGATGGTAATATCTGTCCTCCCCTCCGGTGGTCTCCTTATCAAACCGGGAGTTGGGCGCCACATAAATCTCGCAGCCGATTATGGGTTTGATCCCCTCCGCCTTCGCAGCCCGATAGAAATCAATCACACCATACATCACGCCGTGATCCGTAATGGCGGCACTGTTCATGCCCAGTTCTTTCACCCGGGAAACATATTCTTTTATTTTGTTGGAACCATCCAGAAGAGAATATTCCGTGTGGACATGAAGATGTACAAATGCCATGGCTGAAGACTCCTTTTTATCCGGGATCGTATGAGTTAAAATACTTCTCCTAATACTATACTGAAACTGTGAGCATTTGTAAAGAAAGATTTGCAGAAATGGCCGGCCTGTGTCATCGTTTGCGCAAGCCCGGATTTATCATAAAAATCCCTGCTTATTTCACAAGGTGCAGGTTCCTGCAGGGACTTACCAGGGACTGCCTCCTGAGACCGGGATTCCTGCAGGGACTTACTGGGGACTGCCTCCTGAGGCCGGGATTCCTGCGGCAGGTCAGGTGGAAAGCAAAGGGACGGCAGAGGAGGCCGGTGGTTCTTTCCTCGGCGGGGTAACGCGCCGGTAAACTAAGCCTCAACTTCGACTAAAGCGCGAAAGTACCGCGCTTAAGTCTGCGTAGAGGCTGGATTTTACCTCTGCTAAGAGCACCCCTTGGTGCTAAAAGTGTCCTTGCGGACACTTGGAAAGAGCCACCGGCCTCCTCTGCCTGTTTCTCTGCAGGTTACACTAGCCCAGGGCAAGTATGGACTAAGCGCTTTGGTCCAGCGTGGTTCGTGAAGTTCCAGTGCCTGGTATAGATATGGACTAAACTTTCTGGTCTGGCGTATTTTGTGAAATTACAGTTCTCTGCAGCCATAAGTCGGTCTGCGATATTGCCATTGCCCACTAAACCCTGCGGAAAGACAGGCGGAGAAGGGGTGGGAGGCTCTTTCCAAGTGTCCAACGGACACTTTGAGCACCAAAGGGGTGACCTTAGCAGAGATGAAATCCACTGCCTACTGAAACTTGGGAGCGGTACTTTCGCTCCTTAGTTTCTGTTGGCAGTTAGTTCATCGGCGCGTTACCCCTGCCGAGGAAAGAGCCTCCCACCCCTTCTCCGCCGTCCCTTTGCCTTAGGAGAAAGCCCTTATTGGTCCCTGCGGAAATCCCGGGCTCTGGCGGCAGGGCCTCTTCCGGGACTTGCATGTCCATGCCCACTGTGCTAAAATCAGTTCCAGGCATAGCAGTCTCTCAGCAATAGAATTCCCATAGCTGCACTGAAAGGAAGATAACCCATGCGAATAAAAACCGATTATTCCCTGATCCTTGCACAGCTGAAAGCAGTCACAGAATCCGAACGGGATACCATCGCCAATCTGTCCAATGCTTCCGCCGTGCTGAATATGAATCTGGCGGAAATTAACTGGGCAGGCTTTTACCTGGTCCGCGGAAACCAGCTTATTCTCGGCCCCTTTCAGGGAAGGCCCGCCTGTGTCCGCATTGCATTCGGAAAAGGCGTCTGCGGAACTGCCGCCGATGCCGGTGTCACCCAGCTGGTGGCAAATGTCCACGAATTCCCGGGCCATATCGCCTGCGACGGCGCATCCAATTCGGAAATCGTTGTCCCCATTCATTATGCCGGACATCTGGTGGCTGTTCTGGACATAGACAGTCCCGTTTATGACCGCTTTGACGCAGAAGACCGCACAGGTCTGGAGGCATGCGCGGCATTATTGGGAAAGGTCTGTGACTGGAAGCTTTAAATGGAAAGCAGGCTTACCGGCCTATACCTCTTCGTCCAGAAAAGCTTTCGATCCTGTGGCGCCCTTCTGCCCCTGGTATTTTCCGTTATAAGGCTTCAGCGCCATGGCATCCATCCGTGAGAAAACCAGCTGCCCCACTCTGCGCCCTGCCTTCAGCTCAATGGCACAGCGATTGACATTGTACAGCTCCAACGTTATCTCTCCTTTAAAACCCGGGTCCACCCATCCCGCATTCTGGATGAACAGTCCCATTCTTCCCAGAGAGCTTCTGCCCTCCACAAAAGCCGTCAGATCGTTCGGCAGCTCAAAGTACTCCATAGTGGTGGCCAGAACAAACTGATTCGGCAGCAGGACATAAGTATCACTTTCTATCGTTTTATACCTGATTTCCTTATCCAATGTGATAATTCCAGTAGGGGAATCTTCCACAATGCTGAAGGTATTGCCCAGGCGAATGTCCACGCTTGCCGGTTGAACCTGATCCCACTCCATAGGGCTTATTTTCAATGTGCCTTTTTCCAGCATACTGAATATTGTTCTGTCAGATAATACCATTTCCTGTCCCTCCCTGATTGTCTCATCCTGTGTCATTCTGTATAGTAAGCCAGGTGTTCTCTTCCATAAATCCTGTCTTCTGAACAGGCGGTCCTTTTCAGAGAATCCTCAGCGCAAACGCCTCCCCCTGAACGGTGAGCTCACATTTCCCTCCGTTTTTCAGTGTTCCGAACAGGATTTCGTCCACCAGCAGCGGCTTGATTTCGCTCTGAATCACACGTTCGATCTCCCTGGCGCCGAATTCCGCTGAAATCCCTTTCTTTTGAACCAGCCATCCCGCCGTCCTGTCCACAGACAGCTCCACATTTTTCCGCAGAAGCATCTTCCGGAGCTCACCCAGCTTTTTCTCCGTAATCTGCTCTGCCATCTTCCCGTTCATACTGTTAAACACCACAATTCTGTTCAGACGATTCCGGAATTCCGGCTGGAATATTCTCTTTACTTCCTCCAGAATTGCTTCCGATTTCACGTCCTGCCCCTGAAAACCGATGCCGGGTTTACCGATTCGGCTTGCCCCCGCGTTAGATGTCATAATGATAATGACATTACGGAAGTCCGCTTTCCTGCCCTGATTATCTGTCAGTGTGGCATAATCCATGGCCTGGAGCAGCAGGTTATAAATATCCGGGTGCGCCTTTTCCATTTCGTCCAGCAGCAATACCGCGTGAGGATTTTTCCGGATTGCCTCCGTGAGCAGACCGCCCTCCTCATAGCCCACATAGCCTGCAGGCGCGCCAATCAGTTTTGCCACCGCATGTTTTTCTTCGTACTCGCTCATGTCGAAGCGTACCAGTCGGACGCCCAGCTCTTCCGCAAGGCTTCTGGCAACTTCTGTCTTGCCCACGCCGGTAGGACCCACGAACAACAGACTGGCCAGCGGTTTTCCTTCCTCCAGAAGTCCGGCCCTTGAGAATTTCACCGCATTGACTGCCTGCGAAATCGCCTCGTTCTGTCCGTAGATCCGATTCAGCAGCCGTTTTTCCAGCGTGGCAAGCGCTTCCGTCTCCTCACTCTCCACAGCCTGTTTCGGAATGTGACAGATTTTCGACAGGATTTCGTCAATCAGACTTCTGTCCACAATCTGTCCCTCCGTTTCCAGAGGATGCATCCGCCGCCACGCTCCCGCCTCATCTATCAGGTCAATCGCCTTATCCGGCAGCCATCGCTCATTGATGTATTTCGCACTCATCTCCGCCGCGTATTCCAGCACGCCCTCCTGGTAAACCACACCGTGAAATGATTCATAATTCTCTTTCAGTCCCTCCAGAATCCGAACCGTATCCTGAATTCCCGGCTCTCCGATTTCTATATTCTGAAAACGTCTGACCAGGCTTTTATTTTTCTCGAAATGCTTCTTATATTCCTCATGGGTGGTCGCCCCTATAAAACGGATGTGGCCCGCCGCCAGATATGGCTTCAGCATATTCGAAATATCAAAAGTACCGCCGTTCACGGCGCCCGCCCCCACGATATTGTGAATCTCATCAATATAAACGATGGGCTTTTCCTGATGGCTCAGACTGTCCATAACCCGTTTAAAACGTTTCTCAAAGTCTCCTCTGTACTGGGTACCCGCCAGCAGACTTCCCAGATCCAGAGCGAAAATTTTAGCCCCTCTCAGAGGCACGGGCACCTTCCCTTCTTCCAGCAGCCCGGCAAGACCGTAAGTGACAGCGGTTTTCCCCACCCCGGGGTCCCCGATATGCAGCGGATTGTTCTTCTCCCTGCGACAGAGAATCTGCATTGTCCGTTCCAGCTCTTCCTCACGTCCAATCAGAGGATTCATACCCTCCAGCTTTTCATTCAGGCACACTGCGTACTGTCTCCAGAAATTGTCTCTTCTCTTTGTCCCGGTTGCACCTGTATCCTGTCCGTTTTTCTCCTCCAGGGCCCCGTTCTCCTCCCAGAGCGCATCTTCGCTGTCTGTCAGGTCTCCGTCCGCCCTGTCGCTTTCCTCCTGATTTTCTGTCTCCCCGGAGCTTTCTCCGAATTCTCCCGCTTCACTGTCCCACACCGCATTTTTATCGGCAGCCCTTCCGTTATCCTCCTGCTCCTGCGCCCGCTCTTCCGCGACAATGCACATTTCCTGCAGAAGTTCCGCGTGTTCCACGCCCTGCTCCCTCATATAGTAAACTGCATAGCTTTCTTCCAGCCCGTACAGCGCATGCACCACATGTGTCAGCTCCACCATGATTTTTCCGCTGTTCTGCACCGACATCCAGGCAATGGCCAGCACGTCATGCATCCCCTGGGACAGCCCCGGCACGATTTCGGCATCTTCCGCCACAGGCTCCATATATTCCTCCAGATAATTTCTCAGCTGTCCTTCCAGCTCCTCAATTCTTCCGCCGCAGTTCTCAAAGGCCCGGGCGAATCCCTCATTCCCGCAGAGTACATACAGAACCAGCTCTGGTGTCACATACTCAAAACGGGCATCCTTCGCCATGGAAATCGCTTTGTTAATCATCTCCGCCGTTTCAACCGATACGTACATTTTCACGCCTCCTCGATGGTCATCCGAAATGGAAATCCTTCTTCTTTGGCTCTTGCCGCCGCTGTCTGTACCCTGGTGACTGCAATATCGTAAGGGTAGGTTCCCACTGCCGCCCGGCCGCTTTCATGTACTGTCAGCATCAGCCGCTCTGCCTCCGCCTGCTCCTTACGAAAAATATTTACCAGGATTTCCACCACAAATTCCATGGAAGTAAAGTCGTCATTATGCATAATCACCCGATACTTCTTCGGTTCTCTTATATCTATTCTCGTCTTCTCTCTCGTCTCTCCCTGTACTGCCATTCTGTCAGCTCCTCTGCCCCGTAATTTTCTGCCTTCCCGGCCCCTTTCCATCCTCATTCCAATATCAGCCCATATTCTTTCACGCAAAGTATATCATTCTTTCTCCCTGTTTACAATCGCCTTTTCTTTCCCGGGTACTTTCATTCCCATTTCCGTTTTCCGTTTATACTTCATCCGGAAGAATCTCCTGCAGCTCCAGGGCATTATTATCCGGACCGAAATCCTGAATCAGTTGCAAAAAAGCAGAAATCTGTTATAATAAGCTTGAAATCTGGTTCTGAATCAAATACCCCGCTACAAGCAACGGGGTATTTGCCCCTCGCGGCAGTCGCCAAATGTCTGCACGCAGCCACTCGGCTCGTTGCCCGCGGGAATAAATTACGGAAATGAGGGATGAGAATGGCAGGCGAAACACAAAAATGCCCCATGTGTGGCACTAAGCTGAAAATGATGAATGGAAGAATGACCTGTAAAAAATGTGGCTATTATATTCGAAGCCAGAGTGAAATGAACGACACATCCGCCCGGCAATATGGCGGAAGCGGCCAGTATACAGACAACCGTCAGACCGGCACAGCAGGACAATCCGGCTCTGCTTACCAGGCCGGTACTCCGGGACAGACCGGTTCCACATACCGGACCGGCGCTGGCCAGACCGGATCCCCTTATCAGTCCGGTACCACGGGCCGCGCCAGTTCCACATGGCAGTCCGGTCAGTCTCCCACACAGAAAAAGCCCGGCGAAAGTAATCCTGTTGTCGCCATTGTGGTCTCCGTGATAGTGGGCTCCATCTCTGTGGCGGCCCTGGTTGCCATTGTGCTCTTCCGCGCCGGAATCTTCGACGGTCTGATAACCGGAAGGAATTCCGGAAGCGAAGCCAGTTCGTCTTATCGATACAGTGAAAGCGATTCCCCGACCCAATCCGCCCAGGCCTCTCAGGATTCTTCTTCCTCCGGGCAGAGTGCTTCATCCGCAAGGCTTCCGCAGTCCTCTTTCTTCTGCGAAGTTGCGGAAGCGGTCTGGGGCAAGCCCTACAGAAGTATCTCCGCGGAAGAATATGCCAGCCTCACGGCTCTGCAGATTGACAGAGATGAAAAATCTATTTATTATCAGCTTAATTACGGAGAGACCCAGACGCTGACTTATTACAGTGACATAGGTATGAATCTTGCCGATCTTGCATCCTTTACCGGCCTTGAATGGCTCTCACTGGATGCCGACCTTAACAAAGGCGATCTTGACGGACTGAATTATCTGTACGGCGTCTATGCGGAGAATACCATCAGCGATCTGGCCGATATCATTCCAAACCCGGAATATATCACGGAAATCGGCGCCGAAGACAGCATCTTCGAACATGACCTGTCAGGGATCGAATCCTTCCCGAGCCTGGAATATCTCTATGTGGATTATGGTTCTCTGGAGGACATCTCGGCGCTGCTGCAGTATCCCAATCTGCTGAGTCTGACTCTCATTGACTGTGATTCCCTGAATGATTACAGTCCCCTGATGTCATTGAACAGTCTGGAATCCCTGACCATTGCCTCTTCACAGCTGAAGAGCATTGATTTTGTCAATGAAATGCCGTCACTTACCAGTCTGTCCGTGGAAAACAGCCAGATTTCCAATATAAATGCCCTGGGCAACTGTCCCGGACTGGAAGTCCTTTCCCTGATTGATAATTACGATATCGCCGATTACTCCATCATAGGGCAGTTAAGCGAATTAAAGGATCTGACACTGGAAATGAGTTATGACAGTGTGCTTCCTTCCTTTGAGAATCTGACTCAGATAGAATGGCTTACTGTAAAAAATGCCAGTGATCTCACACCTTTGAAAGATGCTGTCAACGTCACTTACCTGTCTCTGGCAGACTGTGCCGGCTGGGAGCTGGAGTCCATCACCGCCATGCAGAACCTGAACACTTTGATTATCAATGATTTCAGATCTTATGTGGAGTCTCTGGAACCGCTGACCCGCCTGCCGAATCTGAATGCCCTGAGCCTGGAGGACACCTCTGTATTCGGCAATATAGAAGAAATTTTCGGTATTCCCACGCTGCAGTATCTGTATCTGGACGATTGTCAGGTGGGTATTGATTTCGAGAGGATGCCGGTGAATGAGACACTGGAAGTGTTATCGCTGAGCGAGATGACCATCTTAAAAGATCCTACTTATAATAATGGAGATGAAATCAACCTTTCGGAGCATTATGACATGTTCGACTGCTTCCCCAATCTGACGGAGCTGTACGCGGCTTCCCTGAGGCTGGACAGCATCGAATTCGTGTCTAAGCTTCCCCGTCTCCAGTATCTGGATATCACCAATAACAGTGTTACCAGTTTAAAACCGCTGGAAGCCCTCAGTGATTTCCAGGCCGTATGGTGTGGTCAGAATACCATTCTGGAGAATCTCTCTTCAGACAGCAATATCTTCGTCTATACCACAGATTACTAATAACACAGGGGATGCCGCATATCCGTTTTTATCCTGATTCCTTCATGCGGTATCCCTGTTCAGCCGGAGGCAGCTATGCATTTGATGGACCGCCGAACCCGTGTCACGGTCTTAATTTTATTGTGTATCTTGTTTTGGGGAATGTGTTTTGGCAATATGCAGACAGATTCCTCTTTTGCGTGCACAGAATCCGCCGGCTCCGGCCTGGAAGACAGCGATGCCTCTGCCTCCCCCGCCTCCGTTCTTCGGCCTGTGGGAAAGCCCGCTCCTGCGGCCCAGGCTTACGGGCAGAAAGTACTGAATCAGTGTGAAGACACTCTGGTTCTGCGCCATCATATCCGGAGAGCCAGTCCCCGTCCCGGCAGAGGCGGCAGTTTCCTTTTTGTTCTCATCAGTTTCATTTCTCTGCTCTTTCCGCTTTTTTTCGTCGTCCGCACCCATGTGGACTTCCACGAGATATACAGCAATACGGTCATCATAAGATATATCCATCATAAGGACGGGCAGAAATCCTGACTCCTTTCCGCCGACAAAGCAATGGCATGACATTCGGCAGGCAGCAAATACATTTCAGCGTAAAGGAGAAAAATAAATGAATATCGGATATTGGCTCATTCTTATTTTCGGGGGCGCCGTAGGCATCCTCTCTACTTTGTATATCGTTTTATCTCTGTTCGGAACACTGGGATACAAAATATATCGAAAAGTAAAATACGGAATATCACTTTTCAAATAGTTTAAAGTTCATATTACAAACCCCTCCGCACTTTGCTCCCGGCAATGCGGAGGGGTCTGTTTTGTCCAGTTTCTTTCTGATGCCACTTATAGAAAGGCTCATCATCCTTCTGCAGCTGCATATTGTGGCCTCCGGCAGCTCACCCGGCCACCACCAGCGTCAGGTACAGGTAAATCCCGTAAGCGAGAAGCAGCAGAATCCCCTGCCATTTCTGGAATTTCCTGGTGATCATAGTGGGAATCAATGCAATGCATCCCACAACCAGGCAGGCGGGAAGATCATATCTTGCGGAAGCCTCCGCAATCGGAAGTGCCTTTCCCGATACGAAGGAGCTCAGGGGAAGAATCAGTGTCAGGTCGATGATATTTGCGCCCAGAATATTCCCCACAGAGAGAGAGGACTGCTTCTTGATGATAGCGGTAATCGTCGTAATCAGCTCCGGAAGAGAAGTTCCCACCGCAATAATCGTAACGCCGATGACACGTTCCGGAACGCCTGCCAGGGTTGCCAGTGTACTTCCGTTGTCCACCAGCAAATCCGCTCCCCATACAATTCCCACGGCACCCACAATAAACTTTGTCACATTGACCGGAATCTCTTTCCCCTGAGGTTTCCGCCTGGTTCCTTCGCTTCCCTGGCCTGTCATGGCCTTCTTCGCGGATGTCACATTCTCCCACAGGAAGACACAGAAAATGAGAATCAATACGATAGATATGGGCATTGTGGTCTGTCCTGAAAAGCCGCAGGCCACAATCAGTCCGGCCGCCGCCAGCATCAGAATGGATTTCAGCAGATAATCCCTGCGCTTAATCACTGCCGGCATACAGATCAGGGAAATCGCCATAATCAGACCTATGTTCGCCGTGACGCTGCCCACCGCGTTCCCGATTGCCATGTCCACACTTCCTTTTGCCGCCGCCATGACGGAAACCAGCATCTCAGGCAGCGTGGTGGCCAGACTCACAATGGTGGCTCCGATAATCAGCTTCGGAATCCCGCTCACTTCCGCAATCCAGGACGCAGCGTCAACAAAGTAATCGCCGCCTTTCACAATAAATACAATACCCACGAGAAATAAAAAAACAGTCAGTGCCAGTTCCATTTTGTCGTCCTCTTTCTTTCGTATTTTTTCAAAAGAAAAAACCCACGCACAGCCTTATGCATATCAGATCACAATCCGTACGCAAAGGCTATGTATGAGTCTCGTTATTTAAGACAAGCCAGACCAGCGGTCGAGTATGTTGACTTGTCACGCATCCTGCGCTTACTACTCCCCCATCAGGTTTTTCAATTGTCTACTTAGTGTAGCACACGGACGGACAGCTGTCAATACACCAAAACGTTACCTGTGGCTTTTCCTCACAATGCAGAATCCATTTCCCGCCAGGGGAATATGCGTTTCATAACGTTCTCCCGTCAGATAATCTTCCACAGGACATTTGGCGGGAACCATTACCTCCTTCCTGTCAAACTGAAAAAGGAAATAAATCTCTCTGCCCTGAAGAATGCGACAACATACCCAAACTCCCTCCGGAATCAGAAATGGATACGCCTGAATGCCTGACGTGCTCAGAATATAATCCAGCAGTTCCCCCCAGGCCCGGTCCGGCAGATCTGTGCCGACATAATATGCCTTTCCTTTTCCATATGTATGACTGCTGATTACCATGCTGCCCTGCTTGTAATCCTCCACATAGGTTCCCAGTGGCCTGGCAGGGCCTGACAGCAGCTCACTCCAGACATTATCTTCCACTACATACATCTTTCCAGGTTCCAGCTTCAGACGGGTATGGTTGTCCGCATATACAGGTTCCACCTCGCTGACTGTCACCCCGAAGACATCCGTCAGTCCCGCCGGCAGAGAATCCGTATATCCTGTATTATGTTCATCCTTCACAGAAGTAAGGAATGTGGCGACCACAATCCCTCCCCGCTCCACATATTCCCGCACCTTTTTCTGCCGGCTGCGGCTCATAAGGAAACCACTGGTCAGAATCAGCACAGGATACCTCTCCCAGTCCGCCTCCGGCGAAATCACATCCGCCCCGTATCCCCTGCTGCCCAGAAGCCGAAACAGTCTGCTCTGGTATTTGATATAGTCGAAATTCTGTTCATTTACAGGCTTGATTTTCAGGGCCCAGCAGGTATCATAGTCAAAGCAGAAGGCGATGGAATTGACGATTTCGGATTTTTCCAGCGGCTTCAACTGTTCCAGAAGCCCGGCAGTCTCCTGCATTTCATAATAACGTCTCCGGGGAAGCCCATCTGCATCCAGAATAGCATAGTTGAGCTGTTCCGCGCCGAAGGGAAAGGAGCGGAACTGAAAATGCAGCAACATCTCCGCGCCGTGGGCCAGCGCATGAACGGCCGCCTGCTTCAATGCCCCAGGGCTGGATTGCTTACGGCCGCCGCCATTAAGTTTATGTCCCCCGCCGGACGTGAATTCCAGAATCCAGAAAGCACGGTCCGGCTTGATTCCCCTGGCAAACGCATAAGGAAAAGCACTGATTTCCCCACTCCTGAGATCCGGATAGAAGTCAAATGCATACCGATCCAGCGTCCGGAATCCCTGATAATACTGAATGGAATTGGCAGCCAGTCCGGTGGCATTTGTCGTGACTGTATGGGAACTGTATCGACGCAGAATTTCCGCCTGTATATTCTGGTATTCAATCTGGCTCTCACTGCAGAAGCGCTCATAGGAAAGGCGCAGACCGGGATTCTCATAGTAGGCCGGAATGGACTGCTCCGCATGAACCTCAATGGTATTTACAGGAGGCTGAATCTGGGAAAAGCTGTCATATTCCATGGACCAGAAAATGGTCCCCCAATGTCGGTTCAGGGCTTCTATGGTCTGATATTTCTCTTCCAGCCATCCCTGAAACTTCCGCACACAGACCGGACAGTGACATCTGCCGGTTCCCTCCTGGGCAGGTTCATTATCAATCTGGAATCCCAGCACAAAGGGATTCCCGCCCAGTGCTCTCGCCAGCGCTTCCGCAATCCCGGCGGAAAAGCGCCTGTATGTTTCGTTATTATAACAATAATGTCGCCTGCCGCCGAAAGGCCGGGTAACCCCCCGATTGTCCACATACAGAATCTCAGGGTGTGCACTTACAAGCCAGGCCGGCGGGCAGGCGGTAGGCGTACACAGTACAGTGCGGATGCCTGCCCTTCCCAGTTCGTTTACCACGTCTTCCAGCCAGTCAAAGCAGTACTCTCCCCGCTGCGGTTCCATACGGCACCAGGCAAATTCCCCCATGCGCACAGTATTGATTCCGGACTCCTTTAAAAGCAACAGGTCATGCCGCAGCGCTTCCGGTTCCTTGTGTTCCGGATAATAGGATACACCATAATACATATCTGTCTCTCCTTTTTTCGTTCTGGCTGTCACTCATATAGCCAGTCCAGAGTGTCTGCCACCTTTCCATCATAATCTGCCTCTCTGGGCTGCAAAACGGTATCCGCGGGAATGATACCCGCAATCAGATAGGCGCCTGTGCCGAAATACAGAGTATGCTCTCCCGCCTCATAGCGATATGCATGGATATCCGCCACGGGACACCCTTCGGCCACAACCGCCCCCCGGTAAAGCACCGCCAGCCCGCCGCGGTCATCCGCGTGGGTATTGGTCTCCAGATCCGGCAGCTGCAGCCATTGAATACTCTTATCCCGCATATAGCCTATCAGAATAAAGGAATCCTCCGAAAGCTCCACAGTGACGGACAGATTCCCCTCAAAGGCTTTCTCAAAGTCCACGGCAATTCCCGTAAGCCCCTGCAGCTCCGGGACAAGCTGCTGCAGCTTCCGTACCCTGTCGCAGGAGATACTGCTTCCGGATGTCATGACAAAAGTATGTGCATTATCCGACAACAGCCGAAAAGGGGCCGGCCGCAATGGCAGGATACCGGCTTCGGACTGCTTCCCGGGACGATAACGTCCTTCCTTCAGCTCCTTCGTATGCTTCACCAGGTTCTCATATTCTCTCTGATACTCCGGCAGACAGGCCGTCCAGTGACCGTAACGTTCCCCGTCCGGAAACGGAATCTTTCTCTGAGGAGTCTGCATGCTGTTGGCATAGAGATATGTCTGCTTTGTCAGCGCGGCAAGTTCCCTGTAAGCTTCCAGGGACTGTCCCAGGTACCGGACAGCCTGCTCCAGCAGAGAAATATCCCCGTAACAGTCTCCGTCCATACCTGCTTTGTATTTCAATACTTCCATAGCCGCTCTGATCTTGTGGCAGTAAGAATGGGTCAGCAGCCACAGTGCCTCCACATCTGTACCAATCCGGCACAATTCCCCGCTCATATCCGGTACATGCTCCTTAATGGCCTGGAATTTTGTCCGGGCCTCGTCTGCCAGGGCAGCTACTTCCTCCACACAGTCATAAGGGGTCTCCCCAATGTGCGGCAGTCCCTCCTGCTCTCTCCTGACATACTCCTCAGGCTGCTCTCCTCTCACAGCCACGCTGTTCCACAGTTCCAGATTGGGCCGGTACCGGCTCACATTGGTAAGCTGGCTCATGGTCATGCCCAGGCTGAAAGTCTGGCGGTTGCCCTCGGTGATACCCACCCGCCCCAGAAGCCTGGGAGCGCAGCGCCCGGCAGCTTCCATAGCCTCCAGAAGCAGTGCGCCGTCCTCCCCGGACAGCTCATAGAGAGCTGCAAAGCGCGCAGCCCAGTACGCTTTCTCCACAGCTTCCTCCCGGTCGGGCTGTACAGCATAGCGAAACCATGCCTCGAACCAGATCCTGTCTCTGTCTGCCTGAAGCAGACGCGGATTCGTCCTGTCCGGCGAATAAGGCCAATCCCAGTAAAACATAGGATACAGATGCAGTCCGTCTGCGCCCAGACGATATCGCCCTGCCTGGACACATTTCTGTATATACAGCGGCGCCAGAAAGCGGAATGGCTCCAGATCCGCAACAATATGTACATTGATAATGTGAGTTGTCCCAATCTCTGACAGAGAACGGTGCAGCTGCTGCCAGTTTCCCCTGGGCAGGCAGGTGGTGAGACCTTCCCCATTGTATTTCCACATGGTATACAGATTGGAATATTGCTGCATTGCCTTTGTCATGGCATCCTGCGGGTCACAGTCATGACCTCTCAGAATCAGAGGCGGCTCCCGGGTGAGCCCGGCTTCCTCCATCCCCTCCCTGACGGCAGGGATAATGGTGTGGATAAACCAGTCTGTCTTGTTTTTGTTTCCGCGCAGCGCCTCACCCAGGCACACCATCAGCCCGATGTTCGGAAAGGATCTGACAAATTCCCGGATCGACTTGCGGGTGTAGTCTGCAACCAGAGGATGTATGTTATTCTGGGTCAGCTCCAGCCCATGGGCGATTGCAAAGGGATACGGAATATGAATATTATAGAATTTCAGCACCACCCAGATACCCCTGCGGTCACACTCCCGGGTAAGCCAGGAAAAGATATCCTGATTTTCCCGGAATTCCTCCTCTGTCACTTCCAGGGCCTCCGGATAATCCGCCACCTTCACCAGGGAAGAGAAAGGGTGCCCGCTCCAGATATAAAGTACATTGCAGCGCATCCACAGCAGGCGGTCCAGAAATTCGCTCCAAAGCTCTCTGTCATAGAACCAGGGAAACCGGGATCGCGTAATGGGATATTCGTATGTACGGCGGGGCGGCTCTATCTTCGTCTTCTGCAGGCCCACCGCAGGTCCCCGCAGCCTGTACACCGGCGTCTCCCCGAAGGCAAGTTCCCGGGGCAGAGTTCCCTGCTCTCTGATTCTTCCGGCCAGTTCCAGACAGCCGTACAGAATTCCCGTGTCGTCTCCGCCGCAGACAACAGTGAGGTGTCCGGGACAGCTGAGCAGGTAAAATCCCTCCTCCCCCGGCTCTTCGGCATGGAACAGCAAAAGCTCCTCCTGCCGCAGCCATTCTGTGCCTGTATCGTTTTCCAATGTACCTGCATACAGAATATCACCTTCCAGTTCCCGGTAAGAGGATAATTCCGGAAGCTCTGGCCTGCGGACAGAAAATCCTGCTCCTTCCAGGGCTTCGGAAAGAATCTGAAAGCCCAGGGCAATTCTTTTGTTATTCTGTTGTTGTGTGAGTAAATTTATAGTTTTCATGGCATTTCTCTCCACTTCTTCTTTCTATTCTTTCAGAGATCCCACCATCAGCCCTCCCCGGAAATACTTCTGCAGAAAAGGGTAAATCAGCAGGAAAGGAATCGTAGATACCACCACCATTGCCGCCTTTACGCTCTTCTCCATCTCCTCATAGTTCATGGCGGACACGGAAAAAGAATTGGTATTCAGGGCAGAACCTTCCACCAGGATGTTGCGCAGAATCAGCTGCAGAGGATACAGACTGTTATCCCGCAGGTAAATCATGGCGTTGAACCAGCTGTTCCAGTGGCTTACGCCATAGTAGAGGAACATAACTGCCATTGCAGGTTTGGACAGGGGCAATACAATCCGGAACAGAATTGTGAAATGCCCTCCGCCATCCATGCGCACCGATTCCTCCAGGGATTCCGGAATGGACCGGAAATAGGATGTCAGCAGAATCATATTGTAGGTGTTCACTGCAGTGGGGAGAATCAAAGCCCATCTGGTGTCATAAAGTCCCAGGTTCCTGACTGTAAGCCAGGAGGGCACCAGCCCTCCAGAAAAGTACATGGTGAAAAGAATCAGCAGCATAATCGGCTTCTGCAGCTTTACACGGTCCGCCTTTCGGGAAAGAAAATAGGCCCCCAGAGATGTCATCAGCAAATTGACCGCCAGGCCGAATACCATGACAAACAGGGTATTGGCATAGCCTGTGAGAATATCTCTGATACCGAATACAATCTTGTAGGCATCCAGGGTAAAGCCCAGGGGATGCAGCAGAATTCCTCTGGATTTGACCAGTTCCCCGGCCTCACTGAAGGAGACGAACACTTCGTAAAGCATGGGATAGAGCATCACTGTTGCCAGCAAAGTCAGGAATACTGCCAGCACCAGGTCTGTCGCCCTGTTTTTCAGACTTTTACTTCCAATCATGACAACCTCCTAAAACAGACTGGTGTCCGACAGCCTTTTGCTGATGCGGTTCGCTGCCATGACCAGTGTAAAATTAATGACCGAGTTAAACAGATTCACTGCCGTAGAATAGCTGAAATTAAATTCCAGCAGTCCTTTCCGGTAGAGATAAGTGGAAATTACATCAGCATGAGAATAGATGGTCTCATTGTAAAGCAGCAATATCTTCTCCGAGCCAACGCTCATGACACCGCCCACCGCCATAATAAACAAAATAATGAAAGTAGGCCTGATGCATGGCAGGGTTATATACCACATTTTCTGGAAGCGTCCTGCTCCGTCTATATCCGCGGCCTCATAGATCTGAGCGTTAATCCCTGCAATGGCTGCCAGATAAATCAGAGAACTCCAGCCTGTTTTCTCCCAGATATGGCTGATTACATAGATGGGCGTAAAGGCCCCCGGAACCTGCAGCAGGGATCTGGGCGCGATGCCGAACCATCCGGCAATCACGTTGAAGAGTCCGTCTGAGAGACAGAACTCCTTGATGATGGAGCATACCACCACCAGAGACACAAAATGAGGGAAAATAGACACTGTCTGAATCACGGAGCGAAGTTTTTTCATCCGCAGTTCATTGAGCAGCAGGGCAAAAATTACAGGGGCCGGCATACCGAAGATCAAAGTGCAAAGGCTGATGCGCACGGTATTTCCAATCAGTCTCCAGAAATTGGGATACTCAAAAAATGCCTTAAAGTGCTTCAGGCCTGCAAAATTGCTGCCGAATATTCCAAGGTTCATCTTGAAATCCTTGAAAGCAATGGAAATGCCGTACATGGGCACATAGTGAAATATGATATAAAACAGAATAACCGGCAGTGCCAGAAGATACAGAGACCAGTTTCTTCGAAAGTCCTTCTGAAAAGTCAGTCTGTCTGTGGTTTTCTTATTCTTCATTCCAGGTTTCCTTTCCATACGTCCGTTATGGGAAATTCCCAGGTAATTACCCGGTAATTACCTTTATTACCTTTATTATTACCTTCCTTTCCATGCATGAGGTTATCGGGAATTATCGACAGACCTCTCACCTGCAAAGTACTTTTCCCGAACACAACCGTTTCCGCAGAACCCGGCCTGCCCGGATATCTATCCGGGCAGCGGCGCCTGCTCCTACTTGCTGATATAGCGGTCATAAGCATCCTGCTTCACCTTCAGGACCTCGTCGATATGATAGGTGCTCTGCAATGTGGTGACAAAGTCATCCCAGTTGTCCATACTCTCGGACCCGATGACAAATTTCAGAATCATCTCCCGGCAGTAGTCGTCAATGTTGGTCCAGTAATCACTGAGAATCTGCTGTTCCTGCGGCGTATGATTTACCGTGGGATACGCATAATCCTCCATATTGGCATACCAGCCGGACTGAATCTTCTGGGACTCCTCATCCAGAAGAATGGAATAATCTCTGGAGACCATAGCCCAGTTGAAATAATGTCCGTATGCGTTTCTTGCAGAGTTGGCGGTCACATCCACATTATCAGTGACAGTCTCCAGGAATTTCACGCTGTCTCCATCCAGTTCATAGGAAACCCCTTCCGTTCCGTAATTGTACAGCATACTGCCCTCTTCTCCGTAAGCGTAATCCAGAAATCTGCAGGCTGCTTCTATATCCTTGCAGGAAGTACTTACGGATATGGAGTAAGAACCATTGTAGCTGTTCCTGTAATGGCTCATCTTCGGCTCTTCGCCGACTGCGGATACCGCGCTAGGAACAGAAGACAGCTTATAACCCGTTCCTTCATTGGAATTCAGGCAGCTGGTCATTTTACCCAGCTGGTTGATGCTGATGGCACATTCGCCGCTTGCCATCTTGGAGGTGACAGTACTCTTGTCCACAGTAGGCATATCCGGATCGATCAGTCCCTCTGCGTTCCAGCTGGCCATCTCCGCAATGAATTCCTTATAGTTCTCCTCCAGCGGACCGAAATGTACCTCACCGCCCGCAATGTAGAAAGGATATGTGGTTTCATAGGCGGAGCTGATGGGCGTCATAGCGTACTCCAGGAAGAACCATCTGCTCTCAAAGGTCAGAGGAGCAGGCAGGTTATAGGCCTGCTTCAGGGCGGCCAATGTATCATGCCACTCCTCCACAGTGACAGGCACAGTCAGATTCTGCTCATCCAGCCAGTCCTGGCGGATAGCCGCACCGGTCTCAATCTGCATGCCGATATCCCTGACAAAGGGAAAGCAGAATATGGTTCCGTCATCCAGGGTCACCTGATTGGCAATCTCGGGATTTGCCTCCAGATAAGCCATCAGATTAGGCATATACGCCGCATAGTCATTTAATGGAATGATGTAGCCCTCCTCTATGGCGGCGGCAGGCCCTCCCGGATATTCCACCCAGTTGGCCCACAGCAAATCCGGCAGATCCCCGGAAAGCAGCATCACAAGGAAGTCCTCATCAAAGACATAAGCCTCCGGCGTTGGCCCGAAATTTTTCAGGGTTACGCCTGTTTTCTCCTTCAATACATTCCAGAAGAAATTTTCCTCTGCCAGATAAGGATATTCCGTCATATCATAAGGATCGGTGTCCATGTTTACGGTCAGTGTGATATCTGCCATTGGATAGGAAAAGGCATCTGTTTCCTGTGATCCCGCCTCCAAGGCGCCGGATGCTTCGGCAGAGCCGCCGGATGATGGCTGCGAAGACATATTACTGCTTTCATTGCCAGCGCTTCCGTCGGTTTCGTTCCCACAGGCAGTAACTGCAAGCATTGTCAGAACGGCCAATAGAGCAATCAATCGTTTCGTTTTCATTACAGGTCCTCCATTTTTGAATCATAATTTCCAGTATTAACATGGCCATGTTTACCAAAAGATATCACGATTTCCCGGACTTGTCAGTCCACAAAAAAAGGAATCTGTCACTAATTTCAATATAGTAGACAATTCCTTTTCTGTTTACTTGATTTAATTATGCAATTTATACAACAGAACAGTTAAAATAGCTTTCATGCCTTCTGCACCTTGGCAGCATACTCTGATGGTGTCATGCCTTCATATTTTCGAAATACCCGGGTAAAAGTATTCTGATTCTCATAGCCGGCCATCCGCATGACCTCTTTCACAGAAAGCTGACCTGCTGCTTCCCTGAAAATGCGTTTTGCCTCCTCCACGCGCACCTGGTTGATATAGTACAGCACACTCTCACAACCCGATTCCTTCAGCTGCTTATTGATCCCGGAGGCCGATTTCCCCAATGCGGCACAGACATCCTCCACGCTGAGGGCCGGATTGCTGTAATTGGCCATAATATATGCTGTAATATCTTCCTTCAGCCGGTTCTGCCGCCTGTCTCTGAGATAGTCTTCATAGAACAGCAGACCGGGGACTCCCGGCTTCCAGGGAACCGTCCTGACAAGTTCTGTGGTCTCCTCATAAGCGGCATAAGCCTTTAAGCTGCCGGTATACACATTGCTGACACAGATATGGCATGAATATCCCCTGAGGGATAGTTCGTCCTGTAAGCAGCCCAATGTCTCCTGCTGAGAATCCCTCTCTTCGGGTCTGCTCAGAAAATAATACAGAACATTCCCCTGACTGCGGCCGAAGGTAGCGTCCACAGACAGCGATTCATCCGGGTAAATCCCCCTTTCCCGGAAAATATAACCGCTCTTCTCCGCATCCTCCTCGGAGGTCAGTACAAATGCCAGCACCCGGAAACCGTTCTCCAGAAAGTCAAGATTAAAAAGCTTCAGGTCATTGGTATGTATATTCTCCGGCCTGCATCTGCCGCTGAGCAAATATTGGAGATACACGGTTTTCAGCTTCCTGCGGTTTGCCTCCAGTTCCCCCTGATTCTTCTTCTGGGTCAGAAGCAAATGTTCAAAAGAATCCCACACATACCGATATTCACCGGTCTTACCCTTAGGTCTGTCCATGGACATCTCCAAACTGTTGATGATTTTCTTTAATGGCAGATAGTTTGCCTTAAAAGAGATAAGCAGTGCGGCCGCACAGATGACCGTAATACCGATAATCCCCAGAAGCATAAGCCTGGTGGAGTCTGACAGATATCTGTCGAACTGACGGTTCTGGACATAGCTGCGGTAAGTCCACCCGGATTCCCCGGAGATCAGCTCTATGACCTGACAGTCCTCCTCCCCGTCACTCTCACCCAGAATGGAAACGCCATTAGAAGTAATCAGTTCATAATGTGTGTCCGGGGATTCTTTCAGGCGCTTCAGACGCTCATGTATCCCCTGCCTGGACATTTCCAGGAAAATGATTGCCTCCCTTCGAAAGCTGTTCAGGGGCATCAGATACACATAATAGATATGTTGTTCTCCTTCTGTCTCCAGGAGGTAATAGCCGTTGCGTTCCATCCCGTCCATCCACTGCACCCATTCCTCATATTCCGCTCCCAGCCCGGCAATGTAAGTCCGGTAATACGTAAGTGTAGGGCCGGATGTGTTGTACGCGATGCAATAATCCTTATTCCGCATATAGACAAAGCAGTTGGTAATTACACTCTGGTTGGCCATGGCGCTGGCCATGCTTTCCTTCAGGCTCCTGATCTGCAGGATATTGCCCCGTTCTTCCTTCCAGGAGGACAGCAGCTGTTTGGATTCCTTAGACAGCGCAATACTCAATGCCGTTCTCTCCATAATCGCCAGATCCTTGTCCATACTCATGGACAGTACTTCCAGTACATTTTTATAGATGATTTCGTTCTGAGATGCAATCACCCGGGACATCTGCCGCATGGACACAATCCAGATACCGACAATCACTACCATAATCAGCAGATAAGAAAATATAATATTGCGCAGTACATTTTTATCTGATGACTGCCCGTTCTGCCATCTCTTCCCGAAATCCAGTCGTCTGCTATTCCCTTTCCACGGCATATACATGCTCCTCTCCATGGAATCTGTCAATCTGTTCTGTATGACCATGGCGGCTACAGATGTTCGTAACAGGCACTGAATACAGGGCGCATGTCTTCCATCCTGCCACGGGGAATGCTGTACTTCACAGCTAAGCTTTCCCAGTTGTCCCTTACAATTTTCAGAATTTCCTCTGCCATCTCCCGCTGAGCAGCAGTACCCTGCCTGCAAGCCAGCTGTTTCCCCTCAATCAGTTTTGTTCTCGAAATTTGTTCAAAGTATACTATTATTTTCACCTTTTGTAAAGATGCCGGAAAGGTTTGTCTTCACTGTGAACCAGGAACAATTTTAAACACCCGCACCGGCCCCAGCAAACCACCGGGTCGTATCTGCATGTACTCCGAAAAGCGATCTCTGACACGATGCACTAACGTGTTGGCCACCTCGATTTCCAAAAAGTTCTCTCCCGCAATGACCGCTTCCGAGATCTCCCACCGGTAGGGCGAACAGATCCGTATGCCGAGCTCCCTGCCGTTTACCTTGAGCCTTGCTGTGACACCCACATCTCCCAGATCGATTCCCCACTCTCCCGGAGCCTCCAGCTTCAGGCATGTACGATAGCGGATATTCCCGGAAAACCGGGGCCAGCCCTTTCTGCCGGTGATGGCAAACAGCGTGGAATCCTCCCTCACTATTCGGTAGTCCTTCTCCAGTCCCTGTTCTTTCAGTCCAATCTCCCACAAAAGGTCTGGAATCGTAACCTCTTCCCAGCGATCCTCTGTGCCTGCTCCCGCTGAGTATTTTTCCGAAAAATCATCAAATCCAATCAGGCACGACTGGTACGGTGTAAGGCTGACATGCACTTTTCCCTCCACTGCCTCCCCTCTGGTCACTTTTTCTCCCATCAGGTCGATTCGAAGAAAAGCTCCATCACAGGGCAGCTCCACCACACAGTCACAGGGCTCCCCGATCTCCTCCCAGAACAGCATGAACCAGTTGGCGCTTCCTTTTTGAAACCATCCAATCCGCAATCCCGCAGGTACGTTTCCATACTGCCAGGCCAGCTTTCTGTCTCGTATTTCCCGAATCAACCCCTCTGAAAATTTATCGAAAGCCTCCGGCCTGTCCTGCCAGAATACCGTCAGCCCCTGACTTTCCATTCTGCGAAGTATCTGATACAGCCTCTTTGGATACTGCTCTGCATAAGGAACTGCCAGAAAGGTATGTTCATATCCATTCACCTCCAGTTTCCCTTCCCGGATCTGCCCCTGCTCCAGGTAGTCCAGAGACAGGATATCAAAATCCACATGGGCATCGTACAACTCCCGGGCAATTCTGTCCGGGGTGCAATATCGTGGAGTACTCATCCACTCCCCTTCCGCCGGGTAGAGTATGGCCCCTGCCGCCTGCAGGTCAGTTCCCTCCAGTATATGACAGACCTGGTTTACATAATGAATCACGCTGGAAAAACCCGGAAACTGCGGGTCATTTCCCATAGCACCGAAATGGGGCGGACAGTCGGGATCCGGATAACGGTCTGAGAAAGCATGAGGCACAAAGCGGTTGATTCCCCTGACCAGCAGGAAGTCCATCAGCCATTTCATGCAATCGGCCCCTTCCGCCCAGCCATAAGCTCCGAATACCTCGCACATAGCCCTGCCTTGCATCTCCGACTCCATCCTGGCCAGGGAAACAGCCAGCTTTGGCAGCACATAGTGGAAAAATTCGCTGCCGGCCACACCGCCGGCCACAATGGAGGCGGCATCATATCCTGCGAACCCGGGCAGGACCTGTTGCAGCACAATGTCAACCCCGCTGATATCCTGGCCTGACAAAGCTCTGAAATAGTGTCCCGCACCGGCGCCCAGGCGCATATGCGCTCCCATATCCTCAATCAGATGTCCTGTGTACAACACCCCATGTTCCCGGCACCATTTCCCGATTTGTCCGGAAAAATGACATTCCCACAATCTCGTAACCCCGTCCATGTAGGCAAGCCTGACCTGTGGAGCCAGCTCCCGATGGGGATACCAGAGCAGTGGCAGCAGACCATATATCTCTCCCTTACCGGAAGGTATCCCTTCCTCCTCCAGCCGTTTTGGCATTACAAAGAGCAGCTCTTCCGTCCAGGGAAGTGCCAGTCCCGGCTGTCCCAGGGTCCGGTAATACTGTCCCGCGTCTTCTCCCCAGTGCCCTGTCTGCTGACTGTACAACCCTGGCTCGTCCGAGAAGAAGCCTTCCAGAACCGTTCCGAAATATCGGGAAAGATGCATATAATGCGGCTCATATACCGCCTGAATCAGTCTTTTCACGGAACTCCCGGTCAATCCGCTGATATAAGCTGCCTGTTCCGGAAGTCTCCCCCGAAAGGTCCTGATCAGGAAAAATATCCTGTAATACCCTTCCGGAACATCCCAGTAGAGGAATCCTCCTTCCCCATTCGCAGTCAGATCTATCCCCCTTCCGGACAGCTCCTCCCCTCTTCCTGCTCTGCGGTAAGCCACTGCTGCCAGCACATTCTCCCCCGGTTCCAACCCCGGCCACAACACCGCAATCTCCCGGGCAGGACCCGCTACATCCACATGGTGTTCCCGCAGGAACCAGCGTCTGTCACTGTCAGTTGTTTCCCCGCCTTCCTCCAACACTCCGTTGGCATATCCTGTAGGAAAATGCCTGTCATCCAGAATCCAGACCTTCATCCCCCGCTTCCCGGCTTCCTCCAAAATCACCTCCAGGTCCTTCCACCACTCCGGCCCGCAGAAATCCTCATGTGTCCTGGATTCTACGCAAAAAGCCCTGCATCCGCTTTCATATACCTCCTGTATCCGGCCTGGCAGTTCCTGCCTTCTTCCCTGCCGCAGCCAGAAAAAAGGAAAACAGTAATTTTTTCTTTCCATTTTATACTCCTCTGTACGCTATAAGCCATATATAAATCAATTGAAAAAATCAGAGACTGCTGCACAGATCTCATTGCCACCTGCACAACAGTCTCCTTTCACACTCAAAATGATTTCTTTATATCTGAGCTCCTTCTCACCGAACAGAATTCTCCGTCTCAGTTAAAAGAATCGTAATAATCCTCATATTCCTTCTGAATATCGTCCGCCCCCGCTTCCTTCAAGGCTGCCCGGTAGGCTTCGATATTGGCGTCAAATTCTCCCGGTGCGCAGGTGATACATTTCACCAAATATTCATCCCCGGCCAGTCCAAGTTCTGTAGAATTCTCCCTGTGAGTAGGAGATACCCACACTGTCTGACTTCTCACCGTCCCTGCCGTGGCATTGACATAATTGTCCAGCACATACTGCTTCCACTCGCCATAGCTCTGGGCTGTGGACTCCATAAAGTCCTTTTCTGACTTAAAGTATCCGCTGTTTCCTACCAGGAACAGATCATTGCAGATCCAGTCTTTATCCTTTGCATTGTAATCCATATCCTTGACCACAGGTACTCCGTCTTCATACTGGAAATGCTCTCCCTCAAAGCCATGATACAGGGTAAATCCTCCTTCCTGGGTAGCCAGCCAGTCCAGGTAAGTAATGCAGGCTTCCACATTTTTTGCTGTCTTTGGAACGAAGATGGACATACCGTTCAAAGCATAGCCGGGGTTGTAGAGCTGTCCATCATTCACATTTTTGAAAGGCGGAATGGAGACATACTCTGCATCCGGATCGGTTTCTTTTAAGGTCTGCAGTAATGAGCCTCTGTCCGTTGCCACATTATAGTTCACATTTGCCTCGTATACACCCACCTGGCCGTTTACCGCCAGCTTCCCAAGTTCTCCGTCCGCGGCCGTATAGTACTCCGCTTCCACCAGGCCCTCGTTGTATAATGTGTTGAGAAATCTAAGATATTCTACCGCGCCCTCATCCTTATACAGCAGATTCCAGAAATTCTTGTTGTAGGTCTTTCCATCCGGCGCGGATTCCAGGAAGGAATGTGCCAGCGGTGCCAGAGCATAAGCACCAAACTGTGCGGAATAATAGGGTACACAGTCAGGATACTTATCCTTAAATGCTTTCAGTACCGTATGCAACTCCTCCACAGTAGTGGGAATTTCCATATTCAGCTCATCCAGCCAGTCCTTGCGGATAAAGGTCTCCATCATGGCTCCACTGGCTCTTCTGGCTGTGACAGCGAACAATTCACCGTTCTCGTTGCGCCCGTAATCCAGCACATCCTCCGTCACATAAGCTTTCAGATTCCTGGCCTGGTCTGCTCCGTCAACATATTCGCTGAGGTTATAGGTACCACCCTCTTCAAAATAGGACTTTGCCACCTCAATATTGTAAATGAAGGTCAGATCAGGAGAAGTACCTGTCGCCATCATAGTCTGGAGCTTCGTCACTTCTTCACTTCTGGGCACAGCCACAAATTCCACGTTGATACCTACCTTGTTCATCTCCTGGTTGATATATTCTGTCCATTTATTATCTGTGACAGTGGAACCCTCCGGCGCATTGCTTCGGTCAAAAATCTCTACCGTGATGGTCACATTGTCAAACGTTTTATCTCCATAGGTGGTCTGATAGCCGCTGGCCTCCTCCCCATCCTTTCCATCTGCCTGTTCTCCGGACTCTGTCTGAGAATTGCTCCCAGGTGTACTCTCCCGGTTTTCTGTGTCGGCGGATGATGCTCCGCCTCCTTCCCCCTGGCCACAGCCTCCCAGAAGTATACTTCCCGTCAATACAGTGGCCAGTACGGCCGCACTAAATCCATTTCTCCTCTTTAACATCATACACTCCATTCCGCCGCAGATACCTGCAGCTGTTCTTTCTCACGGGCAGCATACATCCCGCCGCCTGCATTTCTCTGAAACATTTTCTTTTATATGCTCACCCTTTCACCGATCCCAACATAACACCCTTCACAAAATACTTCTGCAGCCAGGGATACACCACAATAATGGGCAGAGTAGCAAACACAATGGTAGCCATCTTCAGGGATTCTGGCATGGCCTGGGTGCCCATGCCCTCTGCCGCCATTGAAGCCTGGTTCAGTTCATTGGCAAAAAGCATCTGCCGCAGGCGCAGCTGCAGAGAGAATTTTTCCCCTGACTGAATATAGATGAGGGAACTGAAGTAATCGTTCCAATACCCCACTGCATAAAACAACCCTATTGTGGCGATAATCGGTACAGACAGAGGCAGCGCAATCTGAAACAGAACTTTCATGTCTCCGGCTCCATCGATCAGAGCAGCTTCCTCCAGTTCTTTTGGCAATTCCCGGAAGAAAGTCCTCATCACAATGAAGTTAAACACGCTCATGGCAGAGGGCACCACCAGAGCTGCATAAGTATCGTACATGCCAAGTCCGTGCACCACGATAAAGGTGGGAATGATACCTCCTCCAAAATACATGGTAAACAACAGAAATCCGCTGATAATCTTCCTGCCCTTCAGCTTCTCCTTGGACAGGGCATAAGCTGCCGCTATGGTTAATGCAAGCCCCAGAGCAGTCCCGGACAATGTCACAACAAAGGACACCCGCATGGACAGCCAGATAGACTGCTGTTTAAAGATTTCCCGGTAAGAATCCAGCTGAAAATCAATGGGATAAAATGTTACCTTCCCTCCCAGCACGGCCGCCTTTCCACTGACAGAACAGGCCAGGACATTCAGGAAAGGATACGTACACAGAATTACGATAAGGGTAATAATAACATACAGCAGAGCTTCTCCAAAAGACAACTTCCTTTTTTCCCCTCTCATAGAATTCCCTCCTCTCCCATAAGCTTCGCAGCCCGGTCCACCACCACCAGTATCACAATATTTACCAATGACTGAAACAGGCCGATGGCTGTGGCCAGGTCATACTGGGCCTTCTCGATACCCAGCCGGTATACATAGGTACTGATCACCTCCGAGATGGCCATCACCTTTGTGTTGCCCAGAAGCAATGGCGCATCCAGGCCAATGCTCATCATCTTACTTACATTCAGAATCAGCATGGTAGCTGCCACCGACTTGATCATAGGCAATGTGATATAACGGATTCTCTGAAGTCTGGTTGCTCCATCCAGGTATGCAGCCTCATAAAGGCTCTCGTCTACCCCCGTCAGGGCTGCCAGATAGATAATTGTTCCCCAGCCGATCTCCTTCCAGATATTACACAGGATGTAAGTAAAAACCCACCATGCATTGTTGCTGAGGAAAGGAATCGGGCCCACCCCTATGCCCTCCAGCATCTTGTTCACCGTGCCGTTAGACATGTTAAACAGGTTCTGGGCGATACCCGCCACTACCACCCAGGATATGAAATGGGGCAGGTAGAGCAGGGATTGGGATACTCTCTTAAATTTGACGGCGCGCAGCTCATTTAGCATCAGAGCCAGCATAATCGTCAGCGGAAAGCTGACCGCCAGGGTCGCCAGGTTCAGCGCCAGGGTGTTTCTGATAGAATTCCAGAATTGCTGGTTCTTAAAAATCTTGAGAAAATTCTCCATTCCCACAAATTCAGAACCCAGGATTCCTTTGAAAATATTGTAATCCTGAAAGGCCATCACGATTCCCGCCATCGGCAGATATTTAAAGATAAAATAGTACAAGATCACCGGGAGCACACACAGATACAGCCAGAAATCACGTTTCAGATAGTATAGCGCTCCTCTTTTCCTCTTCAATCCATACCTCCTCCTGCTGCATATACAGCTTTCTCTTTCTTGCAGGGTATACCTTTGTATGTTCTCTTTTCCCTGCAATGCAATATGTCCCTGCCGCCATTGGCGCCTTACATGCGGCCCGTCCACAGATTCATTATAGGCATACAAATTCGCACATGACAATCGTGTGTTTCTTGCTTTTCCCTTCACTTTCTATAAAAAATCTTTCTGACTATAGAAAATAAAAGAAGCTGTATAGGAATGTAATCCCTCCAGCTTCTCTATTCCCGGTACTGCCGCTTCCATTCTCCCGGGGTCAGTCCCTTATACTTTTTAAAAAAGCGAGAAAAACTCTGTGCATTGTTATACCCCACCTTCTGTGCGATCACTGCCAGGGTCTCGTCTGTCTGCTGTAGCAGCTCCGCTGCCTTCTGGATTCGAATCCGATTCAGGTAATCTATAAGCTTCTCTTCCTTCTCATGATGGGCCTTGAAAACTTTGTTCAGATACACATAGCTGATACCGATGGCATCCGCCACCTCCGTCACGTTAATATTTTTCCAGTAATTTTCCTGTATATAGGTGACGGCATCCAGATAGTATTTATTCTCCTTCTGACGATTCTTCTGATTGTTCATGGACTCCAGCCGCCTGGACAGAATCCTACGCATATATTCTATCAGCTGATCCAGGGACTGTATTTCATACACTTCCCTGAGAGGATCTCCATGGCTGTCCTCCAGGGGTTCCAGCCCCAGTTCCTTGTCGATCTCCCCCAGAATCCTGGCACAAAGGTTCTGGGCGTAATCCTTTCTGCCCATAGTACAGATTTCCTGCTGCAGTTCTGCCAGTTTTTCTGAAAGGGACTCTCCTTCTCCTGTGACAATGGCCCGGATCAGGAAAGGTGCATACGCCAGCATACTTTTGTAGTTGTAATTTTCTTCTGCCAGGGGATATACCATTCCCCTTTTGCTGTCCTTTCTCCTGAAAAATGCTTCGTTCTCCAGACTGATCCTGCAGAGCCTGTACTGTTCCTGAATGGATTCCTTTACAGAGAAAGCCTTGCTGGAGGCAAAATAATTGTCATCCCCTGTCAGTTCATTGAAGATTCGCACCAGAAACTGTTCCGACCTCTGGATTTCCTCCTTCGTGTCTCCGCTGAAAAGCACGGCAAAGTCCCCGGCTGATGTCTCAGACAGGATTCCCTCCAGCCTGGCCATCAGGTATACGTCCAGAGTCTCCTGGAGCCGTCTGTTCCGTGTTTCTCTTTCCCCACTCTCCAGGTTCTCCCGCAGTCTGCACAGCAGCAGAGAACACTGTTTCTTCTCCCCCGAACCGAAGATCGCAGCAGTTTCCTGGAAGAAATGCTCCTGGACGAGGATGCCGTCGAAGAGCATTCGCAGCTTGGCCGCACTGACAAAAGCCTCCTGAATACGGGCATCCGCCTCCGTTTTTTTCACATTTTTCATATGGAAGAATGCCTTCTTGATGGCATGTCCCTCCGCCTCCTCGTCCAGTCCTGCCAGACCTGCTTTCCTCCGGTACACACTGACCACATTGTACAACTCGCTCAGCGGACTATAGATCCGGGCTGCTATCAGAAAAGCCAGGGCCAGCATCACCGCCAGGACGATTCCCGCCACCCTCACAATATAGCTGCCATATCCAATGCTGTCGCTGTACATAATGTCCAGCGGAATGGACTCCATATAGTAAACTTCCTCTGTCAGGGCACATGCAAAATAATACCGTTCCTCGCCCCGGGCCATGTAAAACCCTTCCTGTGCATGCCAGTCCAGATTCCCGGCCTCTGTCCCCCCGTTCTCCCTGTCGAGAAAAGAGTCATACAGCACCTCCTCTCTCCCGAACAGACAGATGCGCTTGCCCTTGCGTCCAAATTGTTTGAACAATTCCTTTCCCAGGGCTTCCATATCTATATTCCCCACCAGAACCCCCCGCATCTCCCGGGGCGTGATCATCGTCATTACATTCTTCACTGAATAATGTGAGGCCATGCCGCCGGCCGGTATCTTTTCAAGAAAGCCTTCATCCATGCTTTTTCGAACAGGAAGGTACTGCACACTGACTGCTAAAGCCCTTTGCTCCGACCAGGCAGTATCATAAAAGGATTCCAGACTCTGCTGTTTCGAGGTAGAATCCCAGATTTTCCCGGTTTCCGTTTCATATAGATATACAGAATACAGAGAAGGGTTCCAGTTAGTAATTCTGGAGACTTCTGCCATCACACGTATCATATGCTCCGGCTTTTTTGTAGTCATATAATTCTTGTATGCTGTGCCATAGAGCACACCTACCAGGTCCTGTTCCACGGAACTGACAATACGCCTGTATGCCTCCTGCACTTCTGCAAGGCTGCGGCTTTCCTTCTCCATTATGTCCCCATGGTTCTTCTTCCTGATATCCTGATACCATACAATCCCCATGATCACCGTGGGAACCAGAATGATCAGCAGAAAACTGACCATAACCTTCACAAAAATATTGGTTCTGCTATCGATCGTTATTTTATCCTTTGCAGACATCCTCCACTCCCTGCAGGTTCCAGACCATACCTTTCTGTATACAGATCTTGAAACTGCTATTTCTATATACTACCCTGTTTTCTTTCCACTACAAATATATCATCGAATCCCTGCCTGGTCAAATTCGGACTGCCCGAATTATAGAAAGTGACAGAATCTGTATAGGAAGTCATATAAGCTGCACAATCTCCCCCACAGCTATCCTGGTACCGTCTGTCATCACCAGCACCCGCTCATATATGTCGATTTTCCTGACCCGGCCCCTGACTGTCACATAGGACCCTCCAGCCTTCTTCCCGTCCGGGCAGAAATAAGTAATCACCGCCTGGGGACATTCCTCTATCCTTTCCTGCAGCATCCGCAGCTTCTCATCCAGAAGCGCTTTTGCATCTTCGTCCAGTTCTATCTTTTTTTCCGTCAGACGACCCGCCTCTCTGATGACCTCTTCATACCCGGTCAGTGCGGCGAAGGCCGAAAACTGTGCCGCCCGGTCGGCTATGAGCATATGCGGATGCGTCTTGGACACATGATGCGGTAAATATAGAATATCTTCGTAATTATGATTCATTTTCTCCTCACCCCATATGGCATTCCGCAATCTCCGCTGTCTAAATATTACGCCCTGTGTCCTCCAATCTGTCGGTTGCGTTCCTGTGTCATGGCCCCTTCCTCCAAATTCATCCCCTTCAGCACGGCATTTTTGCCGAATTTCTTCCTGAGGGTCAACATAGCTTCCTGCATCCTTCTCTCCCTCGCCAGTTCGGCCGCCTCCTTCTCCCGCTGTCTCTCCAGCGCTTCATAGTCCGTAAAGAGATCCAGCTGTTCGTAAGCATTTTCCTCCGAAACCAGATTCTCCTCCATCACACGGCCCGCAGCCACTGTCACCCTTCTGAGCAGCAGATTCCTGTCCACAATTCGGTCGTACAATTCCGTTACGGCATCCAGAATCAGTCTGGTGGACGATGTCTTCCTCCCAAGATTGATACTGCCATGAGCGTGCTTTGGGACCTTTCTCCCGTAATGGTCGGTGGTCACAGGCCCTTTATAACGTTTCCGGATGTCCGGATCGGTCAGATTCTCAATGTCATAACCTATGGTCAGCACCATCTGATCCGTCACCAGCCCTTTGTCCACCAGATCCAGAACCAGAAGGTCTGTCATCTCCCGCACAATCAGTCTGCCCTTCTCAAAATCATAAGGACATTTCAGCACCTGCCCGGAGCTCATACTGCTGTTATCCGGCTTATATGCCTTGATATCTGCCATGGTACATGGTTCCCATCCCCAGGCATGATCAATCAGAAGCTCTGCATTCACACCGAACAGCCGGTACAGCAAATCTTCATTATAATAATCGCCCGCTTTCCCCATGGAACATCTGGCCACATCTCCCATGGTAAACATTCCATTTTCTTCCAGTTTCCCGGCATATCCCCTGCCAATCCGCCAGAAATCAGTGAGTGGACGATGATTCCACAGACTCCTTCTGTAAGATATTTCGTCCAGTTGTGCAATTCTCACACCATCCTCGTCCGGCGCCACATGCTTCGCGCCGATATCCATAGCAATCTTGCTTAGATAGAGATTCGTGCCAATCCCCGCTGTGGCGGTGAGGCCCGTCTCCCTCAAAATATCCCGTATCATTTTCTTAGCCAGCTCTCTTGCGGTAAGCCCGTAAGATTCCAGATAGCAGGTCACATCCATCATCACCTCATCTATGGAATAAACATGAATGTCTTCCGGCGCCACATATCTCAGATAGACACTGTAAACCCTCCTGCTGTATTCCATATACAGGGCCATCCTGGGGGGCGCCGTAATATAGGAAACGGCATATTCCGGATGCTCCTTCAGCTCCATGGCATCACAGGAAGAACCGGTAAAGGCATGTCCGGGCACCTGCCGCAGACGTTCGGCATTCACTTCCCTGACCCGCTGAACCACCTGGAACAGTCTCGCCCGTCCCGGAATCCCATAGGCTTTGAGAGATGGAGAGACCGCAAGGCAGATGGTCTTCTCGGTACGGCTGCTGTCTGCTACCACGAGATTCGTAACCAGTGGATCCAGTCCCCGCTCCATACACTCTGCGGAAGCATAGAATGATTTCAGATCGATGGAAATATAAATGTGATTCTCCCGCTCCACTCCATACACCTCCAATCCTTTGCCTGATGAAATCATTATATCAGAACACACGTTCTTTTGCAACCATACGTTCGCATTTTACATTATTTTCCAACCCCGCTTTTCCAGAAGCCAACAACAGGAACCGGCTTCTTATATAATCCTGTGTAATCCGCCGAACTTTCTGTGATTTAAAAAATCTGATGTAATGCAGGCTGATACCATGCTTTACACCAGATTCTCTGTCTTGATTCTTTTGTTTCCAGACAGGCAAAATACTGCCCAAATATCCTCGTTCAGACCATCGCTTCCACGATAATCCTGTCCCCCTGTGTGATAGCTTTGCAAGCTTAACAGTACTAAAAGTTACTCAGAATCAGATTCCGCAGCTTTCTCGTCAGTGAAAAGGTCCCCCCGTCCTTTTTCTGCGTTCCCATGAGAATGGTCATGTTTTCCTCCGGGAAATTGGCAAAATAGACGCCCAGCCAGCCGTCCCAGCCGTACTCTCCCTTTCTGGTCAGGCCGGATGCCTGGCCGGGCTCCTTGCACACCCGCATCAGATTCCCATAGCTGTAGCCTTCCAGTCCAAGCCACTGACAAAAGCTCCTCTGCTGCCGGGGCTGAAGCTGACCGCCTGTGAGATACTGCACGGTTCTGGACGTGAGAATGCGTTTCCCTCCGTAATTTCCACCCGCCAGAAGCATTCGAGCAAATTTCATATAGTCATCCAGTGTAGAAACAAGCCCCGCACCTCCCGCCATATAGGCCGGCAAGTGATCCATGGAATGATTGATGGCAAGATGGTCTCCTGAATAGAGATTCAAATCGCCTTCGCCTCTCTCCCCTGTAACGGTCTCATAAACTTTCGCCAGACGTCCCTGCTTTTCTTCCGGCACATAAAAAGCTGTATCTTCCATGCCAAGAGGATTGAAGATTTCCTCCTCCATAAATTCTGCCAGCGATTTCCCGGAAACCACTTCAATCACAGCTCCCAGCACATCCGCCGAGGTACCGTATTGCCATGAGCTTCCCGGCTCATAAGCCAGAGGTCCCTCCGCCATCCTTTCCGCCAGCTCCCTGGTGCTCATCTCCCTCTCCGTCCCCAGTCTGACGCAGGCTTCCTCGTAAACCTTCGCGGACGCCCTGCCGGACGCAGTGCTGTCATTGGGATAGGAAAGCCCTGAAGTCATATTCAGCAGATTATAGAGCCGCAGCGGCTGCATCGACTGTTCCATATGCCCGTCTGCAGTCTCCACATACAGTTTCCTGTACGCGGGAAGGAACTCTCCCACATTCTGGCACAGGTCTATTTCTCCCCGATCCATCAGAATCATGGCGGCAGCAGCCGTCACCGGTTTCGTCTGAGAATACAGACGAAATATGGTATCCCGGTTCATCTCCCTGCCCTCCTCCCTATCGGCATTCCCGGCCTGTGCGTAAATCAGCTCCCTGCCGTCCTGCTCCACCAGCAGATTCACACCTGCCACCAGTGAAGTCTTCACTGCCTGCTCCATCACTCCCTGTATTCTGCCGCTTATCTCCACTTTTCTTCTCCTTTTCACAGCTTCTATTTCTGTGTTAATAAATTATGTAATAAAGGAAATTCTCTTATTACTATCCGCAAGGCGTTTTTAGGCATTCTCTTCTCTAGGTACATACATCATATCAATGCTCAATTCAAGCATCTCAAAACTTTGTGACCTGTGTATAGAGAATCCCTGTGCCACCTTATCAAAAAGGGGACACAGGGAATAAATCTTTTCTTAATATATAACCACTCTGCCTTCCCTCACAGTTCCTTATCTCTGATTACAGGAGCAATCTGGGAAAGCATATTATCCACATCCTCAAACATGGCGCTTTTGGTGGTACCCAGATTATTTGCCCGCTCGATATGCTTTATCACTTCCTGATACCGAAGCCTGATTGCATCAAAAAACTGGCAGAGCACCTGTAATGCGCTCTGGGACTGCTCTATCACACCGGAAATCTCCCCCTGCACGGCAGAAGCACCCTCTGCTGCCGTGGTAATCTGCTGAAAAGCTTCCGATGTACTGTTTACAATCCCAAAGCCCTTGCCCAGCTCCTGCTGAGAAGCCTGTATGCTGTCACTCAGCTGCACTGTACCGCTTTCCACATGGCGCACACCGGTATCCACATCGTCGGTCAACTCCTTGATTTCTTTGGCAAGCTCTCTGACCTTTTCCGCAACCACAGCAAATCCTTTCCCCTGCTCACCGGCTCTTGCCGCCTCAATGGAAGCATTGATTGCCAGAATATTGGTCTCGTCCGCTATGGACACAATCTTCCCCATACAGCGCTGAATATCCTTCACCGCTGTCTGCAGCTGTTCGAAAGTACTCTCCATTGCATTGAAAGAATTCTGTATCTTCGCTGAAGTATCCTTCAAGTCTTCCACCTGATCCTGTGCTCCGGATACCATCTGAGTGATATCCTCCCGCACCTGCGCAAACTGTCCTGCAGCCTCATTAATATTGGAAAAAGACTGTCCAAAATCCTGTAGCTGCCTCTGAAAATGGTCTGCTTCACTCAGTACACCGGAAAAGGATCTTTCCACCATACTCAGCTCAGACAGCGATTCCACTTCCTTCCGGGCCAGTTCTTTTTGGTAGTCCTTCAGGCTGCCCGTCACATGAAGAATTGGATAGAGACTTTTTTCATCATGATATATCTGACCTGATTTTTTCCGGCCTTTTTTTGAAAATAACATTTTATATCCTCCATTCCAGTTCCTTTTTCATTTATTCAAATACAACACATGTCATGGACTGATTGACAAAGCGGTTATTGTAATGTTCTCCATATCCCACAAAACCTGCATGCATCCCCAATGCTCCCATTTCTTTCAGATAGGCCTGCATATAATTATGCTCGCTGAACAGTTTATAACGGAACAGACAGTTTACGGAGAAAACTGCCGATCGTTTCGGAAACTCTCTGCAGATATTTCTTATAGTATCCTGCACAATAGCCCTGTAATCTCCCAACTCCAGCAAGATCAGCACATCCGAGTCATTTACCTGGCGGAAACAGGCCAGAGAGTTGCCGTTTACCTCTTTGATGGAAATAATGCAAGTATCGTCTCCATTGATTTTACCGAAAGGATTCTTGAATGTCTGTGTCAATATCTGCTGATCTGTCACATGAAGAATATCTTTATATACCTGTTTGGCCGGAGTCCCGTTCAGGGAACCGAGTATGTAGTTTGCTCTGTCTGTATTAGAGGCTATAAAACGATAATTTCCAAGCTGATGATAAATATTTTCTTTGTAGGTTTTCACACGTCCGCCCTGGTTCCGAATCAGCGCGTATGCCGCCGCATCCTCGTAAATCCTGCCGTTGGCGGATACCTTCCCCGCGTCTCCGGTTCCGCCCACCAGCTGTATTCCGCTCCTCTTCAAAACTGAGTTAACTGTGGTCAGCACACAGGCATCATTCCCGCTGCAGAAATCAATACATACCGTATCCCTCGACGATCCTCCCACTTTTTGTACATCCTTCTCCAGCCGTTCAATATATTTTACCGGCATGGTAGATACCTGTTCCAAAACATTTGCCGTCGCGTTGACTCCATCTGAAAATGCAATGACACCCACTCCTGTTTCCACGATTCTGGTATCATAGCTCATTCCGATACATCCGATGCTGGGAACCTTCGGATAAAGCGATTCCAGCGCCTTTACATGCGCTTCAAACTGCGTATTATTTGACAATAGCATAATAAACTGGGGATTACTCAGACTACGAACTGCCTCTGCCAGATCTCCCCGTTGGCTCATCCCAAAAAACTGCCTCATATAGCGGTCTTCCTTTCCTGTCTCCGTATCGTAAAACCTATCCGTAAAACTGATTATACCTTATAACAAAGGAGAACGTCAACATTTATTCTCCGGACTTTTCATCTGTTACTTGGCTGTGTTACATCTATTCCCCTGCTGTCCTTACAACAGAAAACGGCTTCCCGCTCTGGAACAGAACTGTTCCAACACAGGAAGCCGCACATTTTGTCTTCAGACAGCTGTTCCTTTCTCAGGTTCTGGCCGCGCCGTCCACGGAAAGAATGACACCCGTCACATAGCTTGCCATGTCACTTGCCAGATAAAGGAAGGCATTGGCCACATCCTCGGGCTCTCCCACACGTCCCAGGGGAATAGTCGCAATCAGCGGTTTTATCATTTCCTCGGGCAGCGCCGCCACCATATCAGTTCTGGTAACTCCGGGAGCAACTGCATTGACACGAATATTGTCTCTGCCCAATTCCCTGGCCAGAGACTTGGTCAGTCCATTCACAGCAAATTTGGATGTGGGATATGCCACTCCGGAAGGCTGTCCATAAATACTGACCATGGAGCTGGTATTCAGGATGACACCGCCCCCCTGTTCCTTCATGACTTTTGCTGCTGCCTGCGCACAGTTGAACACTGCGTTGACATTCAGCGCCATTGTCTTCGCAAAATCTTCCGGCTTATAGTCATACAGACTGTCTCTTGCGGATACTCCCGCATTGCTGACCATTATATCAAAGCTTCCAAATGTTTCCTTTACCTTTGCAACTGCTTTTGCAACCTCTTCCGGATTCTGCAGGTCCGGGCACAGTCCGATTACTTTATAATCCGGATTCTCCGCTTTCAGTTTATCCAGTGCTTTGTCTACTGTCTCCTGCCTGGAACCGCACAGTGCCACAGATGCGCCGTTGTCCAGATACAGCTTTACAATTGCATAGCCGATACCTCTTGTGCCGCCTGTAACCATGGCTGTTTTCCCTTTTAACAACTCCATTTCTCCATACCTCCATTTTCAGAATTCCGAACACAGTATGCGCTGCTCCGGTTACATATTCAACTTCCCTATTCAGAATATCCCAATTCGAGAATATTGTCAACCATGCATAAATTCATTGTCTGAATATTCAGGTAAGCATTTTGCACATACAAAATATGTATTGTTTTTCCTGAATCAGTGTCCTTTCTAACTATATATTGTATGCGCACTTGTTTTTGTCGTTATATCGTCAATTCTTTTTCTACGTCAATATTCTATATATTGGCTTTACAGATCATCCCCTGTTATAATATATTGATTTTATTATAGGAACCGCTTCGCAAGCCCTATAATCAAAGGATTATTCAGGATTTCTGTTATATCGTTTCTGCCAGCCCCTATTTCTAATCTGTTTGTCAAAGCACTCTTCCTCCTGCCCCACAGCCTCAACTACAGTTCCAATTCAACTGACATTCCATGTCTGTTTCAAGAAGGCTGATTTTATTATCAAAACTATATGGCGGAATCTAAGACAAGATTCTATGAGCAAAATTCTGTTATTAAAATTCTATATTAGAAAGGAATTCCATTATGTCTGAAAACATCTTTACTTCGTCTATTTTTCCAAAGCTTCCTGCATCTCCTGAACTTCCTGACTTTCTCAGCTCCGCCACGGGGCCTGTAACGGTCCGTATGACCAATGATTACCTTTTCCGCGCCCTCCTCCAGTCCAGCAACAAAACTCTGAAAGGACTGATTGGTTCCCTGCTTCATCTCCATCCTGATGAAATTCTTTCCGCCGAAATTACAAATCCAATCCTGCTGGGCTCTGCTGTGGATGAAAAAGACTTTATCCTCGATGTTAAAATTCTTCTCAATAACAGCATCATCCTCAACCTGGAACTTCAAGTCATCAATCAGCATAACTGGCCTGAACGCTCCCTGCTTTATCTGTGCCGTGCTTTTAATAATCTCAATTCCGGAGAAGATTATCAGCAGGTAAGGCCCGCCATACATATAGGGCTTCTGGATTTTACTCTGTTCAAGAATTATCCGGAGTTCTATGCTACCTATATGATGTTGAACGTTAAAAATTTTATGATATATAGTGACAAACTGCGCCTTTCTGTGGTAGACTTAACTCATATAGATCTGGCTACCAAAGAGGATAAGCAATATCGAATCGATCAATGGGCCGCTCTCTTCAAAGCAACCACATGGGAGGAAATCAAAATGATTGCACAGCAGAATGACGATATTCTGGCAGCAAGTAATGCTGTCTACAGACTTACTCAAGAAGAACGAATCCGGCAAATTTGTGAAGCACGGGAAGATTATTATCGCTGCCAGCGCGGAATGCAACGATTTATGGAGGAACAGGTCGCCACAGTAAAAAGGCAGGAAGCTATTTTAAAGGAACAGGAAGTCGCTTTAAAGGAACAGGAAGTCGCTTTAAAGGAACAGGCAGCTGCTTTAAAGGAGCAGGCAGCTGCTTTAAAGGAGAAGGCTAATGCTTTGAATGAAAAAGATTCTGCTCTGACCGAAAAGGATTCTCTCATTGCCACTCTTTTAGCGGAAAAGGAGCAGTTAGAGAAAAAACTGACCGGAAATTAATATCATATTTTCGTCCCTGCATTTTTCAGCTCACTGGCCCGCTGCACAGCACCTGTCCCGAACTTCTCCCTGATGCTGTCCATGGCCCGGTCCAGCTTTTCCAGCTTCTCATAATCGGTAGAATCAAACAGGGACATCTGCCTGACCTCTCCATCTCTGGTCACCTTCCCGGTCTGTACCCCCAGAAGACGTATGGGCGTGCCATCCCACAATTCATCGAACAGCCTGCAGGCCACCCGATAAATTTCATCCGTAATATTGGTGGCAGACTCCAGCACACATTGATGGGAATTCTGCCTCAAATCGAAAAAGCGTATGGTAACTGACACGCTCTCAATCCATACCTGATCCCTGCGCAGCCTCCTGCCCACAGTCTCCGACAGCGACAGCAACACTCGCTTCGCTTCTGCAGCCTCTGTCACATCAGCGGCAAGAGTCACGGAATTGCCATAACATTTATTGTCCGCCGCTGTTACTTCCACCTGGGATTCGTCCCTTCCATTTGCATAATTCCAGATGGCTTCTCCATGCTTTTTCAAAGCGGCCTTCAGCATGGAGGGGTCTGCCTGTGCCAGTTCCCCTATGGTACGGATTCCCATCCTTTTCAGCTTCTGCTCCGACGCACCTCCCACAAGAAACAGTTCCCGTACAGGAAGCGGCCACATTTTCTCCTGAATTTCCTCTGGAAACAGGGTATGTACCTTGTCAGGTTTTTCGAATTCCCCTGCCATCTTCGCCAGAAGTTTATTGCTGGAGATGCCCACATTCACCGTAAATCCAAGAGTCTCACAAACCTCCTTCTTCAAAGCATAGGCTGCCTTTACCGGCTCCCCGAACAACATCTGCGTCCCTGTCATATCCATGAAAGCTTCGTCGATGCTGTATTGCTCCACAGCATCAGAATATTTATACAGAATCCCAATAAACGCCTGGGAGCATTCTTCGTACCATTCCCGGTTCGGCTGTACCAGAGTCAGATTCGGACACTTTCGCAGCGCATCCACAATCGGTTCTCCGGTCCGTACATCATACTTTTTGGCAGGAGTGGATTTCGCCAGGATAACCCCATGCCGCTTCGACATATCTCCGCCTACCGCGGAGGGAATAGTCCGCAGATCCAGCGTCTCCCCATGATTCAGACGATACACTGCCTCCCAGGATAAAAACGCGCTGTTTACATCTATATGAAAAATAACCCTGTCCCCCATATACTTCCTTTCTGCGGCCACTTGCTTTCCGCCACTTGCATTATATCAGAACATTTGTTCTTTTTCAAGTAGTTCTTGATACCACACAAAAAGGACCTCTGCGGATAATCCCACAGAGGTCCTTTTCCTGTAACCAGTGACTCCTTTTCATCATAAACTGTTCAATCTACTTCTTTGCGCCTTCCTTCCATGCGGCGGCAAGGCTTGCAATACCACTCAGTTCCGAGGGAAGCAGAATCGTGGTCGCCTGACCGTCTGCCACCTTCTCAAAAGCTTCCAGGCTCTTAATTTTTAATACAGGTTCGTCGGCGCCCGCTTCTTTCAGCATTCTGATACCGTCGGCATTCGCCTGCTGTACCTTCAGAATCGCTTCCGCTTCACCTTCCGCTTCCCGAATCATCTTCTCTTTCTGTGCTTCTGCCCGGAGAATTGCCGACTGCTTATCTGCCTCCGCACGAAGAATTGCGGATTCCTTTGCACCTTCCGCCTCCAGAATCTTCGCCTTCTTTTCACCTTCTGCACGGGTTACCGCTTCACGTCTCTCACGCTCGGCCTTCATCTGCTTCTCCATGGCATTCTGGATCTCCGCAGGAGGAATGATATTCTTCAGCTCCACCCTGTTCACCTTGATTCCCCAGGGATCCGTTGCAATATCCAGATTTGCACGCATCTTGGTATTGATGGTCTCACGGCTGGTCAGTGTCTGGTCCAGCTCCAGATCACCGATAATGTTACGCAGTGTGGTGGCGGTCAGATTCTCAATGGCCATCATGGGATTCTCCACACCGTAGGTAAACAGCTTGGGATCCGTTATCTGATAGAACACTACCGTGTCAATTCTCATGGTAACATTATCCTTCGTAATCACGGGCTGCGGCGGGAAGTCTGCCACCTGCTCCTTCAGATTCACTCTTCTGGCAACCTTATCCACAAAAGGAACCTTCACATGAAACCCTACCGACCAGGTCCCCTGATATGCGCCCAGACGCTCAATCACATACGCCTGCGCCTGTGGAACAATTTTCAGACAGGACACCAGAATCAGGAGTACAACTACTACCAGTGCAACTAATACCCAAACCATACTTTACCTCTTTCTGTACTGTATTATGACAGTACGCATTTTGTATTGTTTATCTCAAATCCCGCCTTCTCCGGCCGGGATTCTCATTCCTTTGTCAGCCATCCGTCAGAATTAATTTTCGTCCTCGGCCGTCCCCGGTTCCGGCGACAGTTCATCTGCGGACCCGGCTGTATTCGCTTCCGCCTGCCGAACACCCTCTGCCCCGGACGCCACCTGCTCCATCTCCCTCTGTGCAGATTCTGCCGTCTCTTCCGCTCTCTCCTGTGTCCCGAACTGCTCCTGTATCCTCACAATCAGCTTCACGCCGCTGATAGCTGCCACGGTCACCACACTTCCTGTGGGAATTCTGACCTTGTCATCAGCGCTTCTGGCGCTCCACTCCTGTCCGTTCACAGTCACCTGTCCCACTGCCTGCAGATTATCAATCTCCTCGGTGACAATCGCCTGACGCCCCACCATGCTCTCCACATTCGTCTTCACCCGGTCTCTGTTGAAATACCGTACCGCAATCGGCCTGGTAAAAAACAGCAGCGATACCGACACCAGGAAGAACAGGATAATCTGAACAAAGATCGGCGCATACAGCAGAGATGCAAAGATGGCGACCAATGCTCCTCCTGCAAACCATATAGTGGTCAGGCCCATAGTAAGCACTTCGATGCCAATACACAAAATCAGCAAAACCAGCCAGAAAATCAGCATTTCTTCCATATCAATCCCCTTGCCTTTCCCTAACCCGCGGATTCCGCGCGTATTTTTCTCCCTTTTTATTCAGTTTACTACAAAAATGCTTTTCGGGCAATAACTTTCTTTGCACGATAACCTTGTTTAATCTGCCCAATATTTGCCAAAACATTCCTTTTCGATTTACAATAAAATAAATAATGTAACGAATCCCTGCCCAAATGGATATAAGCATCAGAAAGGAGGGACTTATGGATGAATTGTACACCCAATATTCACAGATTGTATTTCATTTCCTGTATACCAGATGCAAAGATTCCGCCCTGGCGGAAGACCTGATGCAGGAGACCTTTCTGAAAGCTCTGGAAGCTGTCGGCAAATATGACGGAAGCTGTAAGCTTTCCACCTGGCTGTGTCAGATTGCAAAGCATCTGCTGTACCAGCACTGGACCAAAACCAATCGTGCAAAGCTGGAAGTGCTGGACGAGACTCTGGTGTCAGAGCAGGATACGGAACGTCATGCAATCGCCAGAGTCGAGCTTGCGGATGTATGGGACAGATTACAGAAATTTCCCTCCGACACCAGAAAAGTCGTAGAGCTGAGAGTTCTGGGAGATCTGTCCTTCCGGGAAATCGGGAACATTCTCGGAAAAAGCGAAAACTGGGCACGGGTTACATTTTACCGGGCCAAAATAGTATTAATTGAGGAGGCTGACCATGGAAAAAATGAATTGTGACATTATCAGAGATTTAATTCCATCCTATGTGGACGAAGTGTGCTCGGAAGCGACACAAAAATGTGTGGAAGAGCATCTCGCCGGCTGTGACAGCTGCAGGCAGACAGTATCCTTTTACCGGAATCATATGCTTTCCGGAAACAAGCTGGAGCGAAAGAGCCTGGATGGTCTGAAAAAAATAAAGGAACTCCTGCGGCTTCAGAGGCTGGTCTGTTACGCCATACTGGCTTCCCTGATCCTTCTGGGAATCTGGATTTTTGTGGCCAACAGATATTTTTCCCTGTTCTTCGCACAGACATTTCTGTTTATCGTCTGCACGTTCGCGGTCCTTTTATCCGGTATCGGCTGCGGGGGAAAGACGCCCCCGGGCAAACGCGAATACCTCTTCGGCGGCATTTCCCTTTTCCTGGACATTTATTTTGTGCCATTCTTCCTGTATATGGCCGGTCATCTGAAACCGGGCACCACTGTCATCTTCGGAATGGAGCCCATGCGCCTGGGACCTTTCTGGGAACGTCAGCTTATGGCGGCGTTTGCCGTTCAGCTTATATTTTTCGTCTACAATCTGTTCTGTATTATCAGACAGGATAAAAACTGCAGCTGGCTGCTGTTCCTGAATATGACCGGCATTTTCCTGATACTGCGATACGATCTGTGGATGAAATACATGAGCGACTTTCAGACGCTGTTCCGACAGATGGTCCGGGATACCCTGGAAGTGGTAATCATCGGCATACTGGGCATCACCGCAAGCCTTCTGATTACAAAAGTGATGAAAAAAAGAAGACCGTGATAAAGGCCGGATGTGTTTCAACCGCATCCGGCCTTTACTTTTCCCTTCTGTTCGTTTCCCCCACACAGCATCTGAAAGGGCTCCCGTCCTTTCAGATGCTCTGTCTTCCATGCCCCAGTCCGGAGACATGCCTGCAGGTTACGTCTCTGTCATCCGGGAAATTCATCCTCACCCTTCAATTGCAATATACCTGCTTTCCTCCACGGCCGGCTTCGCTTCCTTCTTCGGGACGCATACTTTCAGAATGCCGTCCTCAAATCTGGCCCTGATATCCTCCTGGGTCACTTCTTCCCCCACATAAAAGCTTCTGCTGCAGGTTCCGTAATATCTCTCCCGGCGAATATACTTTCCGTTTTCATCCTTCTCATCGCTGTCCTGTCTGGACTCGGCGCTGATCTTCAGATAGCCGTCCTTCAGCTCCGCTTTCACATTCTCCTTCTTATAACCGGGAAGGTCGATATCCAGCTCATATCCCGTCTCACTCTCCTTCACGTCCGTCCTCATAACAGCCGGCACCGAAGCATTGTACCTTGCCCCATTTCTCACCGGACGTTCAAAACCGTCAAACAGATCATCAAACAGGCTCTCTCCAAAAAAATTACTCAGTGCGTTTAAATTTGACATCAACATAATTTATTCCTCCTTCATCAACTCCGGCCCACCAGGCCATTGTAGCATCTGTTTTGTTTGTTCTATATGTGTTATAACATATTTTCCAGCACTCGTCAACAGCGAGTGCTGATAAATATTATAAACAATTTATGAACTCCCGATAAAATAAGTCTCCCCGGAATCGTTCAAATGATACATGGCAGAATATTACGGTCAGCAGAAAGCCGGGCTGCCACGACAAAACCGCCTGTCTCCTGCAGTCAGCTACATCCTGCATGAAACAAGCGGTTTTCATAATTCAAAAATTATTTTATTTACTTCTCTGAATCTCCAGCACTTTATAGTTGAATACCCCTGCGGCTGTCTCCACCTCTACATTGTCGCCCACCTTACAGCCGATGAGCGCCTTGCCCACAGGACTCTCATTGGAAATTTTTCCCTTGAGACTGTCCGCCTCTGTGGATCCCACAATTTTATATTCCAGCTCCTCACTGTATTCGATATCCAGAAGCCGTACCAGGCAGCCGATATTGATCTTATCCAGATCAACTTCATCCTCTACCACCACTTCGGCGTTCTTCAGGATCTTCTCCAGCTCTTCAATTCTGGTCTCAATGTCTCTCTGTTCATCCTTGGCCGCATCATATTCCGCATTCTCGGACAAATCTCCCTGTTCTCTGGCCTCCTTAATCTTCTGGGCCACTTCCTGGCGGCGCACCACCTTCAGTTCATGCAACTCATCCTCGTATTTTCTGAGTCCCTCATAGGTCAGAATATTTTTCTTCTCCTGCATTTTAATACATCCTTCCTGTTTTCTATATTTCCATATCTGTTATTATTCTGTCTGTCTCTCAAGTCTGATTCTCCCGTATTATACCACTTTTCACACCGGTGTCAAGGCAATACAGGCCTGTTGCAGCGTCTTTGTGCATATTTCCATTTTTCCTTCAGGGAAACGTATACAATCCCGCTGTTCCGCCCTGCAATCCGCCTGCGCTTTTCCTCGGACGACAGCATATCCAGCCAGACGCTTGTCTCTGCAATCTCTGACATGGTCCCCTGCATCTCCCCGGTAAAATCAAGGATATTCACAGGCAGGGGAGCAGAGAGTCGGAATCGCTTCCACGCCGCCTTTCCCGTCAGCGGCTGCAGCGCTATGGCGAGACCGTATTCCGTATAAAAATCCTCCACAAATTCCAGCAGTTCATCAGTGCAGTCTTCCTCCGGGACAATCCAGCGCAGACTTTTCATTCTGTGAGCTGCTTCCTCCAGCACCGCATACAGGCAGGGAGCCGTTCCCAGAATCACAAAATGCGGCCAGACTGCCTGAGGCATCAAAAGCTTCACCCAAAAGCTGCCGGCATAATCCGTAAATTCCGGAAAGTCGAAATATTTCTGCCACAGAAAAGACAGAACACACTTTTCCGCTGCAAGCAATGCTTTTCTGACCTTGTTCTCATACACGCAGCAGCAGTCCCTCTCCTCCTCCGCAAGCGCCTTTATATCCCGCAGAAGCCTTCCGATTGCCTCTTCCGTCCGGCCAATCCGCTCCTCCCTTTCCGCCAGAAGCTTTTCCTGCTCCAGAGCTTCCGCACGTCTGCGCCGTTTCTCCTGTCCGGCTTCTTTTTTGACCCTGTACATCTGGCGCAAAGCTTTCAGGGGATGCCACATACTGCTGCGATTGTCCTGTTTCTCCTGCTTCTGCATTTCAGCAGCCTCCGAGGCTGATCTGCTCTGATAACCCGGCTCTGCCATCCGAAACGATATTCCGAACCAGTCTTCCTCCTCCACATCCAGGCTGACCCGGATAAGCATGTGACTTTTCAGCCCCACCGGCTCAATCAGCGGCTCCTTCAAACCTTTTTTCTTCAAAAAATAAATAATGGTGTCCATGCCACAAATATATGCCGTCTCACCCGAAAATAGTCTCTACACCTTCCCGCAGTTGGGAAAAAGTTTCCATGGAGTTGATGGTCTGTCGAAACCGGGCGGAGTGAGGCATTCCTGTGGTATACCAGGCCAGATGCTTTCTCATCTCCCGTATTGCCGTGTATTCTCCCTTGGTCTCAAGCTGCAGGTCGGCATGCTTCAGAATCATACGCTTTTTCTCCTGGGCATCCGGCGGCTCCGGTATCCGGCCTGTGTCCAGAAAGCTGACAATATCCCGGAATATCCAGGGATTTCCCTGTGCTGCCCGTCCGATCATGACACCGTCACATCCGGTTTCCTCAAGCATTGCTTCCGCTGCCCGGGGGCTGTCCACATCTCCGTTGCCTATGACCGGAATCTTCACCGCTTCTTTCACCTGCCTGATTATCTCCCAGTCCGCATGGCCGCTGTAGTACTGTTCCCGGGTTCTCCCATGTACCGCTACAGCCGCCACGCCGCAGTTCTCCGCAATCTTTGCCAGCTCCACCGCATTACAGTGTGCCTCGTCAAAGCCTTTGCGTATTTTTACTGTCACCGGCTTTTTCACGGCTTTCACCAGCGCGGAAAGAATCTCTTCCGCCAGGCGGGGATTCTTCATCAGCGCAGACCCCTCCCCGTTGTTTACCACCTTCGGCACCGGACAGCCCATATTAAAATCCAGAATGGAAAAGGGACGCTCCTGAATGCGCTTCGCCATCTCCGCGATAATCCGGGCATCGGATCCAAAAAGCTGCAGTGATACCGGGCCTTCTTCCGGATGAATGGTCAGAAGCTCTTCCGTATTCTTATTCTGATAATAAATCGCCTTGGCACTGATCATTTCCATACACACCAGTCCGGCTCCTGATTTCCTGCACAGCAGACGAAATGGCAGGTCAGTCACACCTGCCATGGGAGCTAATATCACATTATTGTCCAGGACCACATCGCCAATTCGCAGCCTGCTCATCGTCCCTTACCTCCTCGAACTTTACCCACGTTCCCTTTTTCCTTCTCGTTTTTCTCGTAAATAATCCGAAGTCCGTCCAGTGTCAGAGAACTGTCATAGATATCAATGGCATCTGTCTCGTCCGCAATCAGCCGCCCCAGCCCTCCGGTGGCCACCACCTTCAGATTCCTGATGCCGCTCTCCTCTCTGACTTTTCTGACGATATATTCTGTCTGGCCGATCTGGCCGTACACAAGCCCTGCCTGCATACTGCTGATGGTCTCCTGGGCCAGAATGGATTTCGGCTTCCTGATCTCGATATTGGGCAGCTTGGCGGCCTGTGTCCACAATGCCTCTGAGCTGATTCGGATGCCCGGCGCAGTAATGCCTGCGGCAAACTCTCCTTTTTCCGTAATCAGATCATAGGTAGTAGCTGTCCCGAAATCCAGCACCAAAACAGGGCCGCCATACTTCTCATAGGCCGCCACCGCATCCACAATCCGGTCTGCTCCGATGGCCCTGGGGTCCTCGGTGACAATCCGGATACCTGTCTTCATGCCGGGCCCCACGTTCACAGGCTTCGTACCTGTATACCGCACCAGTGCCCCCAGAAAAGAATGCATCACATCCGGCACCACACTGGCCACAATGGAGCCTTCCAGGTCCGATACCGGAATCCCCCTCTCTTTCAGAAGCTGTGTGATCAGAACACCGTATTCATCCGAAGTCCTGGGCGTTCTCGTCATCAGACGGAATGTCGCCTTCAATGCCGTTCCCCGGTATACTCCCATGACCATATTCGTATTCCCTATATCGACTACCAGAATCATTTTGTTCTCCTTATAGCTTCGTCACGAAATGCCCCTGTCACGCCTCACAGTCCTCCGGCAGAGTCTCCCCGAGAATAAATATCCTGTAGTACAGACTCAGGGCCTCAAACAGTTCCCGACGATTCCTGCGCACCTCAGCCACCATCAGGCCGCTGTTAATCTCATCATAATAGATATCGTCATCCCCGGCGTTGGTCTCCATCACCACATTTCCGTCCTCTTCAAAAGCAATGGTAAATATGCCGCCTACATCTTCAGTGAATAATACACACAGAATGTGCAGTTCGTCCTTCACGGAATCCGGAATCCCGTTAAACTGCTCATTAAAATAATACTTCATCTCATAGGCATTGGCTCCGCAGAGCACAATTTTTTTACTTTCCATCCGCATCTCCCGTCAAATCCGTTCTTCGGCCGCCCCCGGGGCCCTTTGCTTTTCCCGGGGCCCTTTTGCTTTTCCCTGGTACCGTTTCTTCTGTGAGCTTTTTACTGTTCCTGTCCCGGACTCAGACATACCCATATATTCCCCGCACAGACACCTCTCCGGCATAGACTTCCGTTATATTTCCATCCGGCAGCTCCACCAGCAGCTCTCCTGTCCGATTAATGCCTCTGGCAATTCCCCGAAATTCTCCCCCGGGGTCCAGAACACGCACTTCTCTGTCCTTATTTACCAGCAGCCTGTTATATCTTTCAATGAGCGGCTCCAGGCTGCCGGCTTCCTGAAAGATGCTGTAACAGTCTTCGAATGCCTTCAGCACATTGACAATCAGCTCCGCCCTGGAAACCTTCCGTCCGCATTCCACCTGGAGGCTGGTCGCCACATCTGCGATTTCCTCCGGAAAATGCTGCGCTCTCACATTGATGCCCGCCCCTATGACGACATAGTGAATATACTCTCTCTCCACGCTCATTTCCGCCAGTATACCACAGACTTTTTTCCCGCCTGTCACAATGTCATTGGGCCATTTAATCTCTGCTTCCACACCGCAGGTTTTCCGAATGCCTTCCGCCGCAGCCATCCCCATCACCAGAGTCACCATAGATGCCAGCTCCACGGCAAATTTCGGCTTCAAAATCAATGTGAAATATATATTGGTCCCTGCCGGGCTGCTCCAGGACCTGCCTTTACGCCCTCTTCCGGCGGTCTGCATGTCCGCCACAATCAGCGTCCCCTCTTCCGCCCCGTTCTCCGCATCCAGCTTTGCCTGCAGATTGGTGGAGGACAGAGAGTCATAGAATTTCACCGGATATCCTGCCCATTTTGTATTCATCCGGCTCTCCAGCTCATTCTGTCCGAAAAGCTCCTGTTCCGCCGGCAGAAGGTACCCTCTGTTCTGTACCGCCTCTATATGATATCCTTCCTTTTTCAGCTGCCCTATGGCCTTCCAGACTGCCGTGCGGGATACCCCGAAATGTTCACAGAGTTCCTGCCCGGAGACATATTCTCCCCGCTTCCGCAAAAATGCCAGTATTTCAGATTTCATACAGCCTCCGCGATGCCGCATCACAGCATCTTAACTCAGGATAAAATGCCGCCTTCACTGCAGTGTCGCCAGCATGACAGCCTTAATGGTATGCATGCGGTTCTCCGCCTCCTGGAACACCCGGGACTGCTCCGACTCGAACACTTCATCTGTAACTTCCAGCTCCGTGATCCCGAAACGGGCTCCCAGCTCCGCACCGATTTTCGTGTTCAAATCATGAAAAGCAGGCAGACAGTGCATGAAAATTGCCTTTTCTCCCGCATTATCCATCACCGCCCGGTTCACCTGGTAGGGAGACAACTCTCTGATGCGTTCGGTCCAGATCTCATCCGGCTCCCCCATGGAAACCCACACATCCGTATAAATCACATCCGCATCCTCTGTGCCTGCCTTAACATCTTCTGTCAGTGTGACGCTGCCGCCGGTCTCCTTCGCAATTTCCCTGCATTTGTCCACCAGTGCATCCTCCGGAAAATATTTTGCCGTAGTGCAGGCGGTGAAATGCATTCCCATTTTCGCACAGGTCACCATCAGAGAATTTCCCATATTATAACGGGCATCTCCCATGTAAGTCAGCTTTATTCCCTTCAATACGCCGAAATGCTCCTGTATTGTCAGAAGATCGGCCAGCATCTGCGTGGGATGAAACTCGTTGGTCAGACCGTTCCACACCGGTACCTTCGAATATTTTGCCAGCTCCTCCACAATATCCTGCCCAAATCCCCGATATTCAATCCCTTCATACATACCAGAAAGCACTCTGGCCGTATCCGCTATACTCTCTTTCCTGCCGATCTGAGAACCGCTCGGGTCCAGATAAGTACTGCCCATTCCCAGGTCATGTGCCGCCACCTCAAAGGCACATCTGGTACGGGTACTTGTCTTCTCAAAAATCAGCGCCACATTTTTCCCCCGCAGCGTATCCATGGGAATCCCCTTTTTCTTCTTATCCTTAAGCTCCGCAGCCAGATTAACCAGATAAAGGATCTCATCCGGTGTAAAATCCAGTAATTTGAGAAAATCACGTCCTTTTAAATTCATACTTTTATCCTGCCTTTACAATTTGTACTGCCTTTATCCAATATACTTCATCAATGACCGTTTTTCAAGCTTTCTCTCTAAATCTGTGTCCTTAATTCTGTGTTATCCCCAATCAGCAGGAACAATACAGGTATGATTTGAATTTCTTATAAATTTCCTGTCTGGTTTATTGATATTGCATTGCAAATGGCATATAATATAGGTGCAATAGAAGTGAAAGGAATTGACAAATATGGCTAATACAACGAATTTTAGCGTCCGTATGGATAGCGATATTAAAAAACAGTGTGAAGCTCTGTATGGCGAATTAGGTGTCAACCTTACTACCGCTATCAACGTATTTCTTCGGCAATCTCTCCGTGTCGGTGGTTTTCCTTTTGATGTTCGCATGGAACAGCCGAACAAAGAAACGATTGCGGCAATGCTGGAAGCAGAACGCATTGCCCGTGACCCATCCGTAAAGCGTTACACTGATGTAGAGGAAGCGCTTCGGACATTAAAAGAATGAGCCGTCTGGACATCGTTTGGACGGGGCAATTCAAGAAAGATTACAAGTTGGCGATAAAACGTCATTTTGATATTGGTCTTCTTGATGACATCATCCGTAAACTGGCAAGCGGCGAACAGCTTCCAGAGAAAAACAAAGATCATGCCCTGACCGGAAATTGGACCGGACACCGTGAGTGCCACATCCAGCCGGACTGGTTATTGGTCTACCGCATTGAAAATGATTTACTCGTTTTGACTTTGGCAAGGACAGGCACACATAGCGATTTATTTGGAAAATAAGCAGGGGAAGGGTAGCTTCCCCTGTGATGATTGGAGAGAAGTGGCAGAAGTTAAAGCAACCACAATTAAATCCAGTTAAAAGGGTTCAGCAGTTCAAAGAAAAAATGCCAAAATGTTTCTTTGAATGTTTCCTTTGCAACCCTTTTTCCTTTACCTCTTGTCATCATCGCCTGGATTGTTGAAATTAGAATCACTGTAGCAAAATATATCAGTGGCACAAGGATGATAATCCATACTATATCCATATATCCCCTCTTTCAAATTCTGCTTTATCTATAAACCCCCCTGAAAACACTGTATTTTCAAGCTCCTATGTGACTGTGTTCCTTTGAAATATCATACAGCAAAACAGCCATATTTTCAAGTGATTGAGAACTACCTGATTTTTCAGGCAGTTCTCAATCGGCTATACGTAGACTCGTTCACTGTTTTCATCATAAATGTGTAACCTGCAGAGAAACAGGCAGAGGTAAAATCCGTCCTTCACGAATTAAACGCGAATTTCCCAAAAAACTATTGCAAAATCCCCCGAAAAGCGGTTAAATAAGAAAGGATTACAAAGCAACGTAAACGGAAAGGATTTCAGATTATGTCAACATTTTTTTTGCCCCAAAATTATGAATCCGGCCTGAACCTGTATAATACCCAGGTTGCCATCAAGATGGTAAAAGACTTCTTCCAGACCCTGCTGGCGGAGCGTCTGAATCTGCTGAGAGTTTCCGCACCTCTCATGGTGGACCCGAAGTCCGGCATGAACGACAATTTAAACGGTGTGGAGCGTCCGGTGGCTTTCGACATCAAGTATCAGGATGGGCGGCAGGCCGAAATTGTACACTCACTGGCAAAGTGGAAACGGTTTGCCCTGAAAAAATACGGTTTTTCCGCAGGAGAGGGCCTCTATACGGATATGAGTGCCATCCGCAGAGATGAGGAGGCAGATAACATTCACTCTATCTATGTGGACCAGTGGGACTGGGAGAAAATTATCACCAGAGAAGAACGCAATCTGGATACTCTGAAAAATACAGTCCGCACCGTGTATAAAGTACTGCGCAAAACCGAAAAATACATGTCTATTCACTATGATTACATAGAAGAAATTCTTCCCCATGATATTTTCTTCGTCACTACCGGTGAGCTGGAGGAAATGTTTCCGGATAACACTCCCAAGGAGCGGGAATATTACATTGCCAGGGCAAAAGGAGCGGTCTGCATCATGCAGATTGGAGATGTTCTGGGTAACGGCAAGCCCCATGACGGACGGGCACCGGACTATGACGACTGGGCTCTGAACGCCGACATTATCGTCTATTATCCCGTTCTGGATATTGCTCTTGAGCTTTCCAGCATGGGAATCCGCGTGGACAGGGATTCTCTGCTGACACAGCTTGAAAAAGCAGGCTGTATGGAAAGGGCCGAACTGCCTTTCCACAAAGCGGTTATCGACGAAGAACTGCCCTTCACCATCGGCGGCGGCATCGGTCAGTCCCGCATCTGTATGTTTTTCCTGCGCAAAGCGCATATCGGAGAGGTTCAGTGCTCTCTATGGCCGGATGATATCATGAAAAAAGCCGAAGAGAAAGGCCTGCAGCTGTTATAGCTGCAGGCCTTTTCATATATCTGTTTCAATAAAATGCTCATCGTATAGATTCCAGTATTTTTGATATATTCTGTCTATTTGTCCGTCAAAGTTTAACTGATACATTCGGAATATCACCGGAAAGTTCTTGGGCTGCCACTGTTCCTTATAAGTATAACAATATTTCATGCCGATTCGTTTCATAACAGCCCCACTTCCGGGATTATTTTTATCATGTGTCGCCGTAATATACGGAATCCCGTCTTCTTTCAGCAATTCGATAACAGCATTACCTGCCTCACTGACAATTCCCTGATGCCAGAATTCCTTACGAAGTGCATACCCGAAATCATGGCTGTCATCCTCTTCCGCATGCACATACCCGACAAGGTAATCATCGTCTTTCAGGCAGATTGCAAAACAATATCTCTTGTCTTTTAACCGTTTCTCAAAAAAATCCTCCGTTTCATTCAGATCCTTTACAGGCGGAATAAACAGTCCGCCCAGCATCAAATTCAACAGTATGGCGATTCGCCCACAGGCCTTTCTTTATCGATACACGGCAAACTTCCCGTTCCGGAAGCTCTCTTCATATCCCAGAGCATCCATAAACATCCTCAGCATGCTCCATTTGATATCTCCCTCTATCTCCCGGATTTTATTCTCCCCGGTGCTGAAAGCTTCCAGTGCCTTCTGACCGCCCTCTCTGTGCAGCGCGTAGAGGTTCTCCAGGATAATCACCGGTTTTTCCCTTTCCTTCTTCCTCACCTGTCCCTCCACCTGTGCAAGCGCATTTTCCATAATCTCCGAACTGTAGGAATCCAGATCGCTCCAGGAATTGAACGCCGACGGCATCTGCAGATAATAGGACAGTGAGGGAATGTCCCCATAGAGAATAACTTCTTTCCCCTCCAGTCCGTACTCATTCACATAAGCGCTGATCTCCTCCATCCACAGTGCTTTTTCCGGGCTCATTTTGATATTCTTCAGCACGGGGTTATTGTCTATGACAGTATCTGCATTCTGTATCCCGGTGGCCTCCGCAAACGCAAACTGCAGTCCAAAGCCGCCGAACTGAAACAGACACAGCGCCAGAAATGCCGTCAGAATTCCTTTGGCCGGAAAGCCGGAAAGGCACCAGCCCTTTTTTGTCTTTCTGTCTCCTGTATACCGAATAAAGCGCCAGCTTTCCCACAAAGTATAAGGCGCCGCCAGGAACAGATTGTTCATGCCGGGCAGAACACCGTTGTTGCTCCCAAGGGGTGTCAGCAGAATAATCAAAATCAGCATGCCGCTGATAAGCTTTTCCTCCCGGGGGCTGCTGTGCAAAATGCGAACAGCGGCAATGAACATGGTCAGCATCAGGAATATGGTGCCCGGGCGATAAACAGGGTCATAGCTGTAAAAATACAGGGAGCAAAACTCTCTGTTATAAAGCCACCCCAGTGTCGCGGCGCTGACACCCACCCAGAGGACTCTGACTCCCAGGTGCAGCACAAAAGCCATTCCCTTTGCAGCACCGGCCTCTCCTGTCTGCCTTCCGGCAAATAAGGCTTCCAGACGGCCCGCCAGTGCAAAAAGCACCATTCCGCCCAGCACAATCACCCCCAGGCGCCCTGCCCAGTACAGATTCTCCACATATCGGTCCAGACTTCCCCTGATCATGGAAATCGGCGTATAGTCAGCGGCATTTTCCGTCATGGCAAAAAGCCTCTGAATCCCCGCAGCATATTCCCCGATACCATATCGAATGTGAATGTAACTGAGAAGCACCACAAGGGCTGCCACATATCCCAGCAGGCACCAGAGAGTATGCTGAATGGTCCGCTTCCAGAACCCCTGTCCGCTTCCGCCGTCTTTATTGACTTTTTCAGTCAGTCCATTTTCTTTCGATATGCCAGTGCTCTCCTTACGCGTTTCCAGCCAGACTATGAAATCATAGGCCCAGACTGCCACAATCATGGCGGCCTCGGGCAGATTGGAGAACCGCACCAGCAGATTGCTTCCCAGCAGAATTCCCGCGAGAATCAGATTTCCCCTTTTCTCATTGACCAGTCCGGTATACAGCAGTATGGAAGCCCCAAGAAACAGCACATAGGTCAGATAGTTATACAGCAGTGCCGTTGGACACCAGCACAGACTGAGAGCAATCATTTCTCCCAGGAAGACAATTGTCCGCGGCATTTTCAGCTTTCTGGTACAGAAAAAATAGCCGCTCAACGCCAGCGCACCGGCAAAAAGTCCTGTATACAGATTCATTCCCGCCAGCGTGTCCCCATTGGGAAGCTTTGTCAGCAGATTTCCCACCACATTGGCCAGATAAGTGGAAAAAAGCCACATGGAGTCCATATGTCTGGTTCCCATATATTGGAAATTTGCATAGTTGTATCCTGTGTCCCACAGATCCAGTCCCCAGAAGATATGGCGCAGGGAATAAAAAAGCAGAATTACCACAAACAGATTCTCTGCCAGATCAGCCGGACGCCCCGGCGATACAGACTGATTTCTGACGACTCTTCCCGCGTCTTTCCTTCTATATGTCACAAAAAAATCCGTCTTCAAGAAATCTTCCTCACTCTCTGGCTTCCTTCTCCGGGACAAACAGCCCATCCACCCTCTCAAGCCTTTTCAGAAGTCCGCCATATGCCCGGAACTTCAACAGGCCTCTGTGAAGCAAATCAAATATTCCCTTCCGCAGCATGTCCACAAAAATGCCGCAGACAAATATCCCCAATACCGCTGCCGCCGTCCACAAAAGCAGTGTGCCGACCGCCCCCGGACCACCTTCCGCCATGGCCGCCGCTGCCTTTCCGGCCCCGAACCAGCTCTGCCAGGCATACCGAAATCCCAGATTCTCGTGAAGCAGATAGACTCCCAGGGTACAGGGACCAATTCTGCAGAACAGCTCCGCGCACCTGCCCTTAAGCTTCATCCGGGCAAAAGCGCCGAACAGTCCCACCGCCGCCAGGAACGGCAGAATATGATTGTATTCCAGGCACATCTTCAGCATTCGTCCCAGACTGCCCGTCCGCAGATACACTGCCCGCAGAAGAAATGTTCCCCCAAAGATCAGGAGACAGCCTCCCACATACAGGAAAAGGCAGTTTTTACTTTTTTCCAGAAAGGGAATCCCGAACCGCCTGATATATGCGGCGGTCAGGAAGACACACAGATACCACAGACAATCATATCCCATCCCGTCTGTCTCCAGGCGCAGGGGAAGAACACTTTTCAGAATACAGAATGTAAAAAGTAAAAGGCTCAGTGCTGCCTGCAGCTGCTGCCGGGTCATCCGCCCCGCCGCGGCCGCCACAAAAGGCAGAAGCAGATACAGGAACACATACGCGGTCATGAACCAGTAATGCCCCATGGAAATGGGAAAAACAAGCGTCAGCAGATAATGTGCGTCAAAATCGACTCCTGTCAGCACACCTGACAGCGCTCCCAGCAGGCCAACCCCCACAGAATACACCCACACCTGCAGCCAGAGCCGTATCAGACGGCTTACTTTAAAGGAAGAGCAGCACAGAAAGTAGCCGCTGATCAGCATATACACATTCACAGCCACAATGCAAAAGGCTTCCAGCAGCCAGGCAGCAACCGCTCCCGCTCCCAGCCTGTCCCCGGCCAGATCGGAGAGCAGCTCTCCTTTTCCCAGATAGTGCAGCACCACCACCATCATCATTGCAACACATCGAAGCATTTCCAGATTCGCCATCCGCCCCTGTTTCTTATCAGAATGCATTGTATACCTTTTCTCCTGCATGATACGCCTCGTTTCCATTCTGTTTCTCTGCAGCCAGCATCTCTGCAAAATAAATCAAGTCTCAATCCCGGTGACGTCGAGTATCCCCTCAGACAGGACTGTTATCTCTCATTCATCGGTATGTATTCCTGCTCCCGCATCACACTCTTATAGGCAGGACGGATAATTTTATCCATGTTTATCAGCTCTTCAATTCTGTGAGCACTCCATCCCACAATTCTGGCAATGGCAAATATGGGAGTGAACATTTCCAGAGGAATCTCCAGCATACTGTATACAAAACCGCTGTAAAAGTCCACATTGGCGCTTACACCTTTGTAAATGCGCGCTTTCTCCGCAATCACTTCAGGAGCCATGCGCTCTATCATGGAGTACAGCGCGAAATCTTTCTCTCTGCCCTTTGCAGAAGCCAGCTGATGCACAAATCCCTTAAATACCTGAGCTCTGGGGTCGGAGAGGGAATATACCGCGTGCCCCATGCCGTAAATCAGCCCCTTGCGGTCAAAAGCTTCCTTATTCAGAATCTTTTTCAGATAATCCCGCACCGCATCCTCGTCTTCCCAGTCGGACACATGTTTCTCAAGATCCTGCATCATTTCCACAACCTTGATATTCGCACCGCCGTGCTTTGGCCCCTTCAGGGAGGATAACGCCGCAGCAATCACGGAATACGTATCCGAACCGGAAGAAGTCACCACGCGTGTGGTAAAGGTGGAGTTATTACCGCCGCCATGTTCCATGTGCAGAACCAGCGCAATGTCCAGCACGCTTGCCTCCAGCTCTGTATAGCTTTTGTCCGGTCTGAGCATCATCAGAAGGTTTTCCGCCGTGGACAGCTTTCTGGACGGACGATGTATATACATGCTTTCGTCGTTCTGATAATGATTGTAGGAATGATATCCATAGACCGCCAGCATGGGAAATACACTGATCAGGTTCAGGCACTGCCTGAGCACATTCTCCACAGAGGTATCGCTGCAGTTCCTGTCATAAGAAGCCAGGGTCAGCACACTTCTGGTCAGGGAATTCATAATGTCACTGCTGGGAGCCTTCATAATCACATCTCTGGTAAAGTTCGTGGGCAGAGTCCTGTTGGCGGCCAGCATATCGCGGAATTCTTTCAGCTGCTTTTCATTGGGCAGATTGCCGAACAGCAGAAGATACGCCGCCTCCTCGAATCCGAATCGGGTTCCCCGAAATCCTTTCACCAGTTCAATACAGTCATATCCCCGATACCACAACTTACCTTCGCAGGGGGTCTTCACACCGTCCACCGTCTTGAAAGCGTCAATGCGGGATATGTTGGTAAGTCCCGTCACCACACCGTTTCCGTTCTTATCGCGCAGTCCCCTCTGTACTTCATATTTATCGAACATTTCCGGCTCAAGGCCATCGGCCTCTCTGCATAATTGTGCATAATCATTCAGGTACAATTCATTTTTCTTCAATAAAACACCCTCCTTTATCTGCCTGCAAGCCATCTGCAGTAATATTATTCACTCCTATCCATAACCTGTCTCTTTTATCTTATCTTTTTTTCATATGATGTGTCAAGAAAAATATAAATAATACTCGATCCCAGGTCATATGAATACAAAAAGACCGGTCTGTCACCCTTTTCAGGTCAATGCTCCGGTCCCTCAATGCAATATTTGAATGGGCAGCAGACAATGTCCGGCCCGTTTCCCGGCATTCTCCTCCGCCTTTGTTCACGCTTCCGCCGTGCCTGCTGCTTTTTTAATGCTGTCTGTTCCTACGGACATACTCTTCTGCCGCCATCGCCAGCTCCGGAAATTCCCCGCGCTTTTGAACCCATTTGATTTCACTGTCCATTTGAATCATACAGACACTCTATTCCATTCTCCGCGAAGTACTCCATCCATTGTTCATCAGGCCGTCTGTCCGTCACTACAATATCAATCGCCTGAAGCTCGCAGATTCGCGAAAACGCCACATTGCCGAACTTTGAGTGGTCTACCGCAAGAATCCGCTGTCTGGCTGACTGCAGCATGGCCTGCTTCAGTCGGGAAAGCATCTCATGGGCGTCTGTAACGCCTTTCTCCCTGTCCAGACCCTTACAGGACAAAATTACCTTATCCGCATTGAAAGAACGTATCACGTCCTCAGCCCTGGAACCGGTCAGCGTCAGATAATTCTCCCGAAGCGTTCCCCCTGTACAGATCACCTCCCAGCCGCTTACATCCGAAAGTTCAATCATCACTTCAATGGAACTGGTGATGACAGTCAGCTTCTTCCTGCTCTTCAGCGCCTTGACCACGGCCACTGCCGTGGTGCTGGGGTCCACAATAATATGTTCCCCCTCCTGAATCAGGCCGCTCACCAGAGCCCCGATTTCCTGCTTTTCCCTGCTGTTTCTCTTTTTGCGGACATTAAAAGGCATGTCCAGCCCCGCGTTCTCATTCAGTACCGCTCCGCCATAGCTTTTCACCGCCAGTCCCTGCCTGTCCAGTTTATCCAGATCACGGCGAATCGTTTCCTCTGAGACGTCAAAAAGAGCGCTCAGCTCACTGACCACTACCTTACGCTCGTCCTGCAGTTTTTCCAGAATCAGGTTTCTTCGCTCTACCGCCAGCATCTGACCACGCCCTTCCCTGTGCATTTCCATATCGTTTACATTCTCCTCCGGCCCCATCCTGTCTCCGGAATGCCTTCCATTCCCATCCGTCCCTTGTTCGCTTCTGCTCCGCCGGTCACGCCTTCTCCGGCTTCCGAAAAAGAAATGCCCTTATAAAATTGACCTGCAGATCTGGGGATCCGGATGGGCAATCACCGTCGAATCCAGATACATACCGCTCCGAGCCACACTCTCCCTGGCTCTGGCAATGGCTGCCTCTACCGCAGACACCTCCCCGCAGAGAAACACATACGATTTACCGCACATTCCCTTTGCAATCCGAAGTTCTATCAGTTCCACATCAGCCGTTTTCGCCGCCACATCGGCCGCCACAATAACAGCGGAGGCATCAAAGGTCTCCAGTATTCCCAGCGAGCTGATATGCTCCACATGAGTAGTTCCATAGATTGCAGGGAAAATGCCTTCGTGCGGATTGCCCAACACAAAGCTGTCTATCAGCTGCTCCCCAAACTGTACTTTTGCCGTATCCACCGCGGCGTCCACCGCGCTCAGATCTCCTGTGATCAAAGCTATATATTTACCGGGACATACCGTCTGTGCTTCCACCAGCTCCACAGCGGCTGTCTTCACCATGGCGTCCGCAGCCGTCACACCGGCAGATACTGTCTTAAATTCTATCATTCCCAACGCTTTGCCCATGTATGTGATCTCTCCCCGTTCTTTCACTGCTGTTGATATACTTCGGGAAAACTGTCATTTTGAAATGGATTTACATTCCTTTTATTTCCGTTTTCCGTATTGCAATATATTGCGCTGTCACTTCCTGTACGATTCCGTCCACAGAAGAATGAATGGCCACGCTCAGTCCTTCCGCCGGCCGGGCAATGCACTGCCCCGTTACCACCTGATCGCCTTTTTCCACTACAGGCACAGCCGGTGCACCGATATGCTGGCTGAGCATAATTTTTACCTTCTGAATCAACCCGGCTTTTCTCCAGCAGTCATCCGGCTGCAAAGGGGCCTCTGCCTCATACCTGGTCAGCCCCAGTCTGGCCTCAAGCCTCTCCTCCGGCGCCCTGCGATATTCTCTGCTCTGTTTTACCGGAACAGACTGAACATTCTGCGGCACTTTCACTCCCGCTTTCCGCAGCCCCAGCTTGTAGTCCGCAATCAGGCTCCTGGGCGCCAGTCCCTGAGGACAGGAAAAATTCTCGCACAGGCCGCAGGAACTGCAGAAAAAAGTATTCAGAAAGACATTGGTATCCTGAAAATCCCTGTTTGCTGCGCTGCGCATAAACTTATGGGGTTCTATGGGATGTCCCAGCGCATGACGGGGGCACAGACTCGTACAGGTCTCACACTGACAGCAGGCCGATGCCGCCCGCTTTAAGTCTATGGCCGGATTCCTGTTCTTCCTCTGTATCAGCGTATGACTTCTATCCAATACGATTACAGCATTTGTTGTTCTGGTCACCACGGCATCCCCGCTCATCAGATTCCCCATCATGGGACCTCCCACCAGAAATGCGGGTTCTTTCACCGTGATGTTTCCCGCATGCGCAACCACATCACGAAGACAGGCTCCCACAGGCACGCGCAAAGTCAGCGGCCGCTCTACTTCCCCCACCACCGAGACCAGCTTGTCTGTCACGGGAGTCTGCTCCTCCAGAGCCCGGTATACATTGTACACCGTCTCTACATTGAAGACAGCCACACCTTCCTCTATGGGAAGACCTCCCGGCCGGATTACCCTTCCTGTGGCTTCATAAATCAGCACCACCTCATCCCCCATGGGATATACACTGTCCAGCAGCTGTACCCGCATGGCAGGATAATCGTCTATATATCTGTCAATGGCCTTTAAGGCCGCTTTGTATTCTCTTTTAATGCCGATAATGGCTTCCCTGGCTCCTGTCGTCCGGGCAATTCTGTCAAATGTCCGCAGAATCTCTTCCGCCCGCTGCTCCAGAAGCTGCCTGTGCAGTTTCAGCAGCGGTTCACACTCGGCACAGTTCATCAATATGATTTCCGCCCGACTGTCCAGCTTCGCGTAAGTGGGAAAGCCTGCGCCTCCCGCGCCGACCACTCCGTTCTCCCGCAGAGCCTCTTTTAAATCCTGTATTTCCATACTTTATTCTCCGACAAATTTCCCCGCATCATTTCTCTGCCGCTTTCACAGATATCCTTTACGGCAGCTCCTGTCCACCCGAATCCCATGTGACTCTTTTTCGGTTCGGCGCTCTCTTCTCTGCATTCCCGCTTCACTCATCTACAATTCCCACAATCGCCGCATCCACAGGCACATTTTCCATTCCCACCCGGGCGGCGCTTCCCGTTGCCACCAGCACCGTCTCACCGATGCCCGCACCGATATTGTCAATGGCCACAAAACGGGCAGCCCCTGCAGTCATCTCCTTCAGAGGCTCAATAATCATAAATTTATTCCCCACCAGCTTCTCACTTTTACGGGTGGAAACAATACTTCCCACTACCTTCCCTATAATCATGGTATGTATCTCCTGTCACAGCAGTTTGCCCCGGCAGAAGACCGCCGCGCAAACTGCTCTTCTGAAAGCGAACGGATGGACCGCTGCTGTCTAACGAATAATCGTCACCCTGTCTCCGGTCTTAATCTTGCTGGCATTTGCCTCGTCCGTGTCGATATGCATCTCCAGAGTAAAGCTGTCATTCACGCGGATTTTTACCTGGTTGAAGACCGTTCCCCGCTCATTATCTGCTCTAACCGACACAATATCTCCGTCATGAACCCCGGCTGCCGCCGCATCTGCCGGTGACATATGAATATGTCTCATGGCTATGATACAGCCTTCCTTCAGGTAGATTACTCCTTTTGGACCTACCACCGCCACCGGCGCGCTTCCGGCGATATTGCCGGACTCTCTGACAGGAGCGGCCACACCCAGCTTCATGGTATCCGTGGCAGATATCTCCAGCTGGGATGCCTTCCTGACAGGCCCCAGAACCCGCACATTCTCAATGGCCCGCAGTTTCAGACCCACCACGGTTACAGTCTCATTGCAGGCATACTGTCCGCCCATCAGGTCCTTTTTCTTCGTCAGATGATACCCTTCCCCAAACAGAGTCTCCACATGCTCCTGGGTCAGATGGATATGCCTGGCGGATACGCCCACAGGCACCTGATAGCCATTCGACCTCTCTTCCATCCTGCCAATGGTCTCGAGCACCATCTGTGTAATCATTTCAACTGTCTGTTGTTCCATGCTGTTCCTCCGTTTTCCCGGGACAGTGAGAGTTCCCTTTTACATCGTTACATGGGGAAGAATCATTTCCACATCGTTATGGGGTCTGGGGATTACATGGGTGGCTACCAGCTCGCCCAGTTTGGAAGCACTTGACGCGCCCGCTTCCACGGAAGACTTTACCGCTCCCACATCTCCGCGCACCATAACCGTTACCAGTCCGGAGCCGATCTTCTCGGTACCTACCAGACTTACATTTGCGGCCTTGCACATGGCGTCCGCCGCCTCAATTGCCGCTACCAGACCTCTTGTTTCCACCATTCCCAATGCTTCCTGTGCCATATTCTGTTCTCCTATTATAGTTCCGCAATGCGCGTGTTCTTCGCGCTATGATGTCCTTCCAGTGCCCCTCCTGGGAAGAATTCCCGGCCGCTTTGGCGGCCATAAATTCTTCCGGGCACTGTTCAGGCATACTGCTGTTTTAAGTTCCGCAATCCCTACACTTCCTGGATTGTCCGTTCGTCAAGCCCGGCGGCGCCCGTTTCCCGGCTCATGAATCTGCTGGCGCTCAGCTCCACCAGTCTCATGATTTCTTCGTGGGGATTGGCGATGATACCGCTTGCCGCAGGCTTCTTAATCGCCTTTCTGGAAGCAGTCTCCACCGCCTCCGTCACAGAGGCCACATCACCTTTTACCACGATGGTGACGAGTCTTCCGCCCAGTTTTCTCTCCCAGGTAGCCAGTTCCACGCCGGAAGTCTTGCACATAATGTCCAGTGCGTCCACAGCGGCGACCACACCCGGGATTTCGATAAAGCCTAATGATGTATTGCCCATTGACCGGCTCCTTTACCTGTGTTTCTCCTGTTCAATGTCGAATCTATCGCATTCGTTCCGCTCTGTGGAACAGCTGCATTAAATCTTCGGCAGAATCTTCTCCACATCCGAATGGGGTCTGGGAATCACATGGGCTGCCACCAGTTCGCCCAGTCTGCTGGCCGCTGCGGAACCGCTCTCTACAGAAGCCTTGACAGCTCCCACATCCCCGCGCACCATAACCGTTACCAGTCCGGAACCGATTTTCTCGGTGCCCACCAGCGTCACCTCCGCCGATTTGGTCATTGCATCCGCAGCCTCAATAGCTGCTGTCAACCCTCTTGTCTCTACCATTCCCAATGCTTCCTGTGCCATAATGTTCTCCTTTCATCTCCCATGATTTCATGGGATTTCATTCTGTTTTTCGTCTGATTTCTTTATTTGTTTTTGTAACAGTTCGTGCAAATCCCCCGGCTCCTCAACTTTTGTCAAAAGCACTCAGCTTCAGCATTTTTTCCGTATCGCCTGTGGGTCTGGCAATGATATGCCGCTGTACCACACCGGTCAGGGACTTCGCCATGTTCTCCCCGGCCTCCATAGCGGCTTCCACAGCCGCCACACTTCCCCGGAATTTCACCGTCACCAGTAACGGTACCGGCAGCGAATCCGCATTTGCCGGCTTGTTCTTGTCAAAGGTCTCCAGCCTGACATCCGCCGCTTTGCAGCCGGCGTCCGCCGCAAGAAACGCACAGGTCAGTCCGTATACCTCCAGAAGTCCTACCGCTTCTTCCACAGCCTTTTTCTCTTCCGCAGCCTTTTTCTCTTCCGGAAGCCTTTTTTCTTTCGCTGTTCTCTTTCCTTTCACAGAAGGCTTCTCTTTCCCGAAAGTTTCCTTTTCCATGGACCTCTCCTTCCGTTCCTTTCCCGTTTTCACTGCTTATTGATGATTGCTATCTTCAGCCCCTGCATGGCCAGATTGGTCTTCAGCGCCTGGTTGATCTCCTCCAGCGGGTAGGTATGGGTGATCAGTTTATCTATGGGAAGGCCGATTCTCTTCGCACTTTTCAGGAACTCAAAAGTAGTGGCATAATCCCGCAGAGTATACACCCAGCTTCCCACGGTGGTAATTTCCTTGGAACAGATATCAAAGTGCGGGTTGATGGTAGCATCTCCGCCATTGATAAAGAATCCCAGCTCGCAAAGTCCGCCTCCGTTGCGGATAAATTTGTAAATGTTGGAATGCCCTGCAGGGGAACCGGTACACTGGAATGCAAAATCCGCCAGATGTCCCTGGCATTTCTCCTGTACTGCCGCCGTCAGAGCCTCAATTCCTTTATGCTCTTTGAAATTCACGGAATCGGAAGCGCCCAGCTCCTTCGCAAAATCCAGACGTTTCTGCTCCCCGTCCACCGCCACGATTCTGTTGATACCCATTGTACGCAAAATTGCGATACAAATCAAGCCTATGGGGCCACATCCCTGTACCACCACGTTGCTGTTGAAACGAAGAATTCCCGTGCTCTTTGCCCGTTCCACCGCGTGAATCAACACTGCGCAGGGCTCAATCAGCACCCTGGAGTATAAGTCAAGGTCACTGACATTGAATACGGTGGAGCCCTTTCGAATCAGAATATAATCGGAAAACCATCCGTTCAGATGGATATCGTCATCGGGAAGGAGACCGTACACATCGGCGCCTCCCACATTCTGCCTGTTCAGATCGAACATGGTGATATCCGGATTATCCTTGAAAATCATACAGGTAACCACCTTGTCTCCGATTTTCAGATCCTTGCCGGCGCTGTCCTTCTTCACGTTTTTCCCCATCTTCACAATTTCTCCGGTACCCTCGTGTCCGAGAGCCACAGGAATCAGCCCGAAGGGATCTCTCTTGAATTCATGGGCATCCGTGCCGCAGATGCCGCAGCCCTCCACCTTTACCAGAATGTCTTCGTCACCCACTTCCGGCATGGGAAATTCCTTTACGTCAAAATGTTCCAGAGCTGTAAGCATCGCCACATGTGCTGTCTTTGGTATACTGCCTTTTACCCCACCGGCTGCTCCGCTGTTCTCTCCGGAGCCGGGGCTTACCACACCGGACATACTGGCCAGCACCTGTTTCACAATCTCTTCTATCTGTGCCGTATCCGCCATTTTTATTCTCCTCTCTGTTTGTTGCTTCTGCCTTCCGCACTGCTGTCGGCTGCCTGCTATTGTACACTGCCCAGGATTTTATCCAGTTCTGCATTCAGGCGCGCCTTTAAGTCATTTAGCTCCTCCGGAGAAGGCAGATATTCCTCCGCCACCAATTCCTGCCCTAACTGCCAGACAGGTCCTCTTGTAGGCACATCCCCTTCTCTCCTGGGAAACAGATGCCAGTGCATATGGACGCCGCCTCCTGCACCCAGAAGCTCATAATTCAGTTTATCGGGCTTGAAAGCCTTATAAACAGCCTCCGCCACAACCGCCATCTCATGCAGGAATTCATCTCTGAAGGAAGGTTCCAAAAAATGCAGCTCCGTCGCGTGCTCCCTGCAAAGAAATACGGTATATCCCTTAATCCTCTGGTGGTCACCAATGACCACATATCCCGTATGCAATTCCCTGACAAAGTATGGGTTCTTCCCTTCCTTAATCCTGTCAATTCTTTCGCAGACCATACAGTTCTCCACAGGCATGTTCCTTTCCGTTTCTTTTCAGATTGTTTTGAAAAGAACACTTCCGTTTTACCGGATACACAGGCTGTCCGACATAACGCAGCGTCTGCTCTTGGTAAAGGACTTTGTGCTGGTCAGTCCCTCTCCTGTGCGGCTGGCAATGGTAAAGGTACAGTAGCCTTCTCCTCCGAAGCCCAGAGCCGCGTAGGAAGGCGCGTTTTTCACCAGAATCGCCGTGTCAATTTCCCTTGCGTATTTTGTAATGTTGTCTATGTTCTTAGAATGAATATGTGCGGAATGTCGATTGCCATGCTCCAGCCACACAGCTTTCTCAATGGCGTCGTCAATATCCCTGGCCCGAACCACACCCAGAATGGGCATCATCAGTTCCTCCGCAATCAGCGGGTGCTCCTTCTCTCCCTCGAAGACAATGCAGCGGATATTGTCAGGCACCGTTATGCCGATCATGCCCAGCAGCGTTTTCGCATCCCGCCCCACACATTTGCGGTTCAATCCTTTGGGTGTGAGCACGGTGGCTGTCAGTCGGTCCTGCTCTTCCTTTGAAATCAGGTAGCAGCCCTGTTCGGATATCATATAATGCATCAGCTCGTCCGCAATGGATTCCACCGCCACAATTTCCTTCTCGGCTATACAGGGAAGATTGTTGTCAAAAGTACAGCCGTTTACAATGTCCTCGGCAGCCTTTCTGATGTCCGCCGTTTCGTCCACCACTGCCGGGGGATTTCCTGCCCCGGCACCGATTCCTCTTTTTCCGGAGGAAAGTACCGCTGTCACCACACCCGGGCCTCCGGTGGCCACAAGCAGCGGAATGTCTTTATGCTTCATCATAATACCGCTGGTCTCCAGCGTGGGCTTTTCCACCGTGCACGCCACATTGTCCGGTCCTCCTGCCTCCAGAGATGCCTCGTTAATCATATTCAGGGCAAAAATGGAAGTCCTGATGGCCTGGGGATGTGGATTGAATACTACGGTATTCCCTGCTGCAATCATACCGATGGAGTTACAGATAACGGTCTCGCTGGGATTGGTACAGGGGGTAATGGCACCGATGACTCCAAAGGGCCCCATCTCAATCAGAGTAAGGCCTCTGTCACCGGACCATGCGGTGGTTTTCAGATCTTCCGTGCCCGGCGTCTTGTCTGCCACCAGCTTATGCTTTAATATCTTATGTCCCACATTGCCCATCCCTGTCTCGTTTACGCCCATTCTGGCAATGATTTCCGCATTTTCATGGGTTTTCCTGCGGATATTGCTGATAATCTGTTCTCTCTGGTCCAGAGACATTCTTCGAATGACGGCCTGGGATGCTTTCGCGGCCGCAATGGCGTCATTCATATCCGTAAAGACACCATGCTTCCCGCCCGGTGCTTCCGCGATCTGCATTTTCGCCACTACTTCCTGTACAATGTCCTGTACCAGATTCTCATTTATAAGCACAACTGCACCTCCTGTTCCACACTTTTAAATATATCTCTGCCATATGCCGCCAGCGCCGTGTCCTGCTGTGCACTTCCGCCGCTGACCCCCAGCGCTCCGACAATGATTCCTTCCCTTTGCAGCAGCTCGCCTCCTCCGAAGATAACAATTCGTCCCCCGTTGGTAAACTGAATGCCGTACAGGCTTCCTCCCGGCTGACTTAAAGTCCCCAACTGTTCCGTGGACATCTGAAATGCTATGGATGTATATGTTTTGTTCAACGCCACATCGAAGCTTCCCGCATAGGCCCCGTCCATACAGTGGACAGCCACGGGTCTTCCGGAAGCGTCCGAGACGGCGGTGACTACACGCATATCCCACTCTGCCGCCTTCGCCTCAATTTTCTCAATCAGCTTCACAGCCAGCCCAAGGGACATGGCAGTCCGAGGTGCCACCGTCCGGTGCTGTACTCTGCCGGCAACCGTCGTGTCCGGTCCGTTTCCCGTCCCGCCGGCATGGCTTTGCATATTCACTGTTCTCTGCAGAACTTCACGGACAATCGCCTCTATCTCGCTTCTTTCCATATATTCTCCTGCCTGTTTCTGCGCTGCCTTTTGCGCACATGGGGTTCTCCCGAAGATTTCCCAGTCCGCTCTTCAGCACCGGGAAGCTTTATTTCCCCAGCTGTTCCAGCACCTTCCTGGTAATCTCAGCCACCATATCGGCAGACACAGACGTTTTTTCCCTGCTGCCGCATCCGCCTCCACAGGTATGGCAGCTGGGCTTGCCCTCTTTTGCATTGGGGCAGAGGTTGGCCGGATGACGTCCCTTCATGCCGAACTGTCTTCTGATCTCATAGAGGTCTTCCACCTGCTGAGGGGTAAACTCCTTGGGGCCGCCCAGCATTCTGGACTGGTAGAGAAGCTGTGCATAGAACTCAACGGACTCCATTTTCAGATAAGCACTGAGCAGGGAATCGGAATAGGTCAGCGCACCGTGATTCTCCAGAAGTACCGCGTCAAAATACTGTACATATTCGGAAACCGCGTCGGGAATCTCCATGGTGGAAGGTCTGCCATACTTTGCAATGGGCACACAGCCCAGCGCAATCACCGCCTCCGGCATAATCGGCTGGGTCAGAGGAATGCCTGCAATGGCGAAGCTGGTGGCATACACGGGATGTGCGTGCACAACACTTCTCACATCAGGTCTCTCCTGATATACTCTCATATGCATTTTGATTTCAGATGAAGGTTTGAAATTACCGTTTGCCTGAAGTACATTGCCCTGTGCATCCACTTTACAGATGTATTCCGGGGTCATGAATCCTTTTGACACACCGGTGGGAGTGCAGAGAAATTCGTTGTCGTTCAGCTTCACGGAAATATTGCCGTCGTTTGCCGCAACCATGTTCCTGTTGTAGATTCTCTTGCCAATGTCACATATCTCTTTTTTGATTTCGTACTCGTTCTGCATATTGATTCCTCCTGAATTTAGTTCCGCATCATCAAGCCCAGTACCATGTCCTGCGGAGAAGCTCCGGCCGTTTCCCGGCCGTTTCTTCTCCGGGCACTGGACCTGCTGATGTTGTTTTTAGTTCTGTACCTGGCTATATTATAAGCCTATCCACCACACAAGTCAACATTTATATGTTGATTTATGTCGTTTTTATTCTGTTTCTGTGGTTTTGTTCTTCGACTGGTTCAGATAAGCCAAAATCGCTTCCACACCCTCTCCGGTTACCGAATCCACAGAGAAAATATCTCTGCAGCCGGCATTTCGAAGCCACAGCTCCGCCAATGGTACATTGGCCTTCGGGTCATTTATTTTGGTGATAATACCGATAACGTCCCGGTTCACCACGCAGGTAATGTTAGGCGGAAACAGCGTATGGGGCTCTGTGGCCGCCACCAGCAGTCCCACCACATCCGCCTCGTAAGCATACAGAGCCAGGGCGTATCCCAGGTGATGTGTCTGCGCATATTCTCCCGGCGTGTCAATCAGAATGTCCCCGTAATGAATATACTGGGTTTTCTCATACTGTATTTTTTCCTTTAACAACGCCTGTTTTAAAGTAGTCTTTCCGCTTTCGCTGCGGCCCATAAGAATCAGTTTTTTCATGCCGGCTTCACCACGTCATCGGTCAGTTTTCAATGCGGCCTGTCAGGTCCTTGTAATCCCGCACACCGTATAATTCAGCGTATTTTTTACATAGTCAAGTATGGCCTGCTCGGAGGCTTCCACTTCTGACACCGTTCCCGATATTATCAGAGAACCGCTGAAGCGGTCCACAAATCCCAGATCTATGGCTGCCGCCTTCATGGCCACATCCGCCATGATGATGGCTGTCTCCGCAGGAGATACTGTCAGAATGCCGATGGCGGCCCGGGCGTAATTCACACTGGGATCCAGTCCCAGTTTCTCATATAAAATCGGGTCAGGACTTGCAATAATATGAGCCAGCGTAATCTGCTTGCCGGGCACCAGTTCCTGCACAATCCTCTGTTTTTTTCTGTCGTCAAGCCAATCCATATCTTTTCCTTTTCCTCCACTGCCGGAAATTATGATCAATCCTTTAACCGCCGATATGACACCGAAGTCCCGAACTTTTTTCCGCTTCCCTTTTCAACAGTTCCATATGCTCCGCCTCCGGCGGCAGGATGTCCGGCATCTCATAGACTCTGCCCAGGCCTTCGTACTTATCCTGTCCCAGTCTGTGATAGGGAAGCAGATAAATCTCCTCTACCCCGGGCAGAGAATCCGCGAACCGGGCAATGGCTCTGATTTCTTCGGTTGTGTCGTTAAAAGTGGGAATCACAGGCACCCGGATGCCGAGTCCGGTCCGCCCGGAAGATGCGATTTTCCGCGCATTTTCCAGCATCAGTTCATTTCCTTTCCCTGTAAAGCGTTTGTGTTTCCCGCTGTCCATATGTTTGATGTCCATAAGGTAATGATCCAGAAAGGGCAGAATCGCTTCAATGACCTCCCATTTCGCACATCCCATGCTTTCCATGGCAGTATTGATGCCAATGGCCTTCGCCCCGTGAAGCAGATCCCTGGCAAATTCCGGCTGGCACAGGCTCTCGCCCCCGGAAAGGGTCAGACCGCCGCCGGACCGGTGATAGTAAGGCCTGTCCTTCTCCACAGTCTCCATGACTTCCGCCACCGTCACATCACGGCCGATGATTTTCGTCTTCCCCCGGACTTTCATCTCCTGGATACGATACTCCTGGGATTCCGGGTTGCAACACCATTTACAACGCAGCACGCAGCCCTTCAGAAAACATATGGTGCGGATCCCTGTTCCGTCATGGATAGAATACCGCTGAATGTCGAATATTCGTCCTTTTGTCTGCAAATAATCTGTTGTCATTTTTTATCCTCATACCGCCAACTGCACACTGAAGCCCTGCCGCTACTTTCCTGCCTGAAATGCAAAGCTGCACAATCTTCCGGCGGACCTGCTTTCGTCACACCCTGACTGCTCATCGAACTGCCGCCCGCATACCCGCGTCACAGCATGCACAGAGCCTCCATGGCAAGGTAAAACAGTCTCTCCCTGGCCGAAACATTATTGTTCCAGTCTCTGTCGTCATAATCTTCCGCATCTCCTGTGAGAATATCCCCGCTGTAGAGCAGCTGCCCGAAGACCTTCCCCCGAAACTGCGCGATGGCTGCCATGGCGGCGCACTCCATTTCCACGGCCTTACAGCCCTCTTCCCTCCGGTAAGCTACCATTTCTCTGGTCTCCCGGTAAAAGCCGTCTGTGGACCAGGTGGCACATTCTATGTAGGGAATACCGTGCCCTGACAGAACTTTTCGAAAGCATTCTATGGGGCCGGACTGCAGCTCGATAAACCGTGCGGGCGGCAGATATTTGTAGGAGGCTCCCTCGTCCCGCAGGGCCCGCACAGGAAGAATCACGGCTCCCTCCGGGATATCATCCAGTACCCCGCAGCCTCCACAGCAGACAATCGCCTCCACCCCGCAGCCATAGAGCATCTCCGTCATCATGGCGATGGATCCGGATGCCACTACTGCCTGTACGGCACAGATTTCCGTTCCGTCCACAGTAAATCGGTACACATGGAAATCCTTCATTTCAGACACATAGGTTCCTATCTTCTCCCCACCATATCTCTCAACCGCCCCGGCAAGGACTTCTTCAAAAAATGTCACCAGGCAGAGCCTCGGAAATCTCTCGAACCCGCCACTGTCCTGACCGTCTCTGTCTGATTTGGATGCGTCTCTGTCCGGATTGATGACAGCTTTCCTCTCTGTGCTGTATTCTAAAATCGGATAGTCGTTTTTAATAATCATTTTATCTGCTCCTACTCCTGGTGGCTTTTTGTACCATCTCACTGGTTCAAGTCAAATACAAACGCATTCTTTCTGATACCCATAATCAGACTGTCATGATAGATTCCGTCCTGAAGTTCTCTCTCCGGTACCACAAATAAATCTCTGAAACCACATTTATGATAACACCGAACGGCCCTTACATTATGGATTTTGGTCCCCAGGATTGTTTTCCCGCACACATTAGTCTTCTGTATGGCCATATCTCCTTCGCCCCTATTCTACAACCCCTGTTCCGTCCTGCGGATAATGTCGTCCTGCAGGGATTTGGAAAGGGTGGTAAACAATGCGCTGTAGCCTGCCACCCGTACTACCAGATGGGCATATTTTTCCGGGTGGGCCTGTGCGTCCAGTAGTGTCTCTCTGTCTACAACGTTAAACTGCATATGGCTTCCCTTCTGATCGAAATACGAGCGAATCAGTGCCACAAAATTCTCCAGCCCCTTTTCGCCGCTGAGGGCCGTGGGATGGAATTTCTGGTTGAACAAAGTACCGTTGGAGGCAATGCCATGGTCCAGTCTGGCCACGGAATTGGCCGCCGCAGTAGGCCCGTTCACATCCCTGCCCGCCGAAGGAGACACCCCATCCGCCACAGGTGTATGTGCCAGCCTTCCGTCCGGTGTGGCTCCGGTCTGGGCCCCCAGAGGCACATTGGCCGAAACGGGATACAATCCCGCCTGGAACTGTCCGCCTCTGGGATTCCGATAATTCAGCAGCGGTCTAGTATATGTATAGGCCACGTCTCTTGCGAACAGATCCACCTCTTCATCATCATTGCCGAATTTGGGAACTGCCTCGATCATGGCCAGCAGTTCTTCATATTTTTTCTTCTCCTCCGGGGACGGTTCTGTCTTCATCACAGTCTCAATCATCTCTGCAATCTGGCCCTCGTCCACGTCCATGCCGCTCCGTGCCATCTCCCGGACAATCTCCGTGACAATTTCCCCTGCGCTGACGGCGTCAAATCCCTGCCCGTAATTCATGGCCAGCGCCCTTTTGTACTCCGCCAGCGTCACCTTTTTCTCGTCAAATACCAACTTTTTGATGGCATAAAGAGAATCTGCCATGTTGGCGATGCCGAAGCCCTGAGGGCCGGTGAAATTATAAACGGCACCCCCTTCCTGCACCGACTTTCCTCTCCTGATACAGTCCTCCACCATGCAGGACAGAAAAGGCAGAGGACAGCGGACGGCATGGGCCACGTCAATGGCATTGTCCGCATTTACCAGCAGAGATATGTTGTAATTCATCTGCTTCTTATAGGCATCATAAAATTCCTCGAAGGTGGTCATATCCTCCACGCTGCCGGTCTCTATACTGATCTTCTCTCCCTTATCCCACCCGTTGGAGAATACCAGCTCCAGCGGACGGCACATATTATAAAATGCCGCGTCATGCCAGCCTTCTGTCTTCCCGGCCTTCTGCGGTTCCACACACCCGATGATATTGTACTCCCTGGCATCCTCCAGGGTCAGTCCCCTGCTCAGCAGAGATGGGATGATTACCTCATCATTATAATAAGCCGGCAGTCCGATACCCGTCCTGGTCAGATCCGCCGCCTTCAGCAGCAGCGCATGGGGCGATTTGTTCCATACCCGGATGGAGAGAGAGGGCTGAGGCAGAAATACGTGCTTCGAGGCCGTGATACACATAAAGGAAAGATCGTTGGTCACATCACAGCCGTCTTTATCCTGGCCGCCTACAATCAGGTTCTGGAACAGGCTGTATCCCGCAAAGCCTTCCGCGCTGGCGGCATCTCTGCACTTGTTCAGGTCATTTAATTTTACCCAGATACAGTCGATCAGCTCCTGCGCAGACTCTCTGGTCAATTTCCCGGAATCCAGATCGTTCTTATAGTAAGGATACATATATTGGTCAAAACGGCCCGGTGAAATAGAATGCCCGCTGGATTCCAGCTGCAGCAGCTGCTGGACGAACCAGAAGCTCTGACACGCCTCATGGAAGGAGGATGCGCCATATGCAGGCACCTGGCGGCAGTTAGCCGCAATCTGAAGGAGCTCCTGCCTCCTTCCCGCCTCCGAACAGGCAGACGCTTCCTGCTCCGCCAGCTCCGCATAGCGACCGGCATACCGAATCACAGCCTCACAGCTGAGAATGGCTGCCTTCAGGAACTGACTTTTTGTACAGTAATCACCGTCCCCCGGATTACAGCGGTCCAGCTCCGCCTGAATTTCGTCAATGATGCCTCTGTAGCCCACAGCCAGCACCTTGTCATACTGAACGGTAACATGGCCTACCCCATTATAGAAATAATTGCCCGGAGTAAAAATGTTATGTTCTATGGCCTTCTTCGTCTCTTCCGTCATCAGCGAAGTAGCCAGCTCACTGGTGGTCTTTCCCTCCCAGTAAGCATCCGCTTCCAGCAGTTCCCGCTTTGTCTGTTCCGCTATGTAAAAAGGATCCGCCTTACGAGTTTCCACTGTGTCAAACTCGGCTTCCAACCACTTATAGGAGAATTCCGGATAGGTCTGACAGCCTCTGGGCGCAATGGTGGTACTGCCCACAACCAGCTCCCCGTCTCTGATGATAATGGGAATATGGTCCAGAATATGGGCAAACGCCAGCGCACGTCGCATGATAACAGGCTTGTCCTCCGTTGCTTTATAGGATTCCGTAATCAGCCTGGCTCTTGCAGATTCGATTTCGGGCATTTTAGCGTATAAATGCTTCACCAGCCCGGGGATTCGGTCTGTTTTGGGAATTTCTTCTGTGAAATATTTTGCCATTGATACTCCTTTCCGGATTGTGTCCGATCTGCTTTCTTCCTGGGGACCGTAAGGAAATTATATGGCTGGCCCACACAGTTACAGCAACAGATCTCTTACAAGCCTGTCGGCCATAGCTGCAATATCCTCTGAATTACAGTCAGTTACCTGTTACCGTTTGCTGGCTATTGGCTGCTGACTACACTAGTCTTCCCGCAGGCTTTCTGTCTTTGACTTATCATTTACTTTCAGATACCAGTATATTCTTATATCATTGGAATGTCAATAAATCTTACATCTCTTTTATAACTTTTTCTGTGGTTTTGTTTTGATTGTTGTTGATTTCAATTTAATTGATTTAGATTATATATGCATGCGCATCATAAAAACAGTAAAAAGATATGTGGCAGAATCCCTTTCGGAGCTGAAGAAGTGAACTGATGACTACTGATAAAGCCGCCCCGAATGGAATTCTATATTTTGCCGCTCTGCGTAACGTCAAGTCAAATTATATCGCCCGAATAAGCCAGCCCCGCATTTTCAAGCCGTTTTACCCCTTTCTATCTCTCCCGCGAATCTCTCGAAACCGTTCCAGATCTCCTGGCGTGGTAATCTTGAAATTCCCCTCATCACCTGGAATCATGGCAATGTCCATCCCGGCCATAACCGCAGGCTCCGTGGAACCGTTGATCCGCAATATGGCATCCGGCAGCAACCGCCTGTTCGCCACATAATATTTCCCCAGAAGAAATACCTCCGGCGCCTGCCCGGCGAAGACAGCCCCTCTGTCCAGAAGGGAAGTAATGGTTTTTCCGTTTTCACTGCAATAAACCGTATCCTTCATCGGCAGGACCGGAATCGCCCCTTCATGCTCCTCTCCGGCTCGGAGACATTCCGTAATCATCTCCTCTGAAAGCAGTGGTCTGGCCGCATCATGAATCAATACATAATCCATGTCTGCCGCATACTTGCGGATATCTTCCAGGCCATGTAAAATGGAAAGCTGTCTATTTGCTCCCGGCAGAGAAAATCCTCTGAACTTTTCCCTCCCGGAAAGCTGCGTCGTCCACTGTGAAATATCCTCCTGCCATACCGAATCGGCCACAATCTGGACCGCATCTATCTCTTCATGTGCAAGTAATGTCTCCATACAGTAGGAAAGAATCGGCTTCCCACCCACCTCCAGATATTGCTTCGGAATGTCTGTACCCAGTCGAACTCCCGTACCTCCGGATAAAACTAATGCTATATTCATGTTTGGTCCCTCATGTGCCTTTGGCAAATCTGTCATAGTATACGACAGCTTTTTCCTCTGTCAAATGAAAAAGCCGCTGAAGCTTGCCTATACTACGCTCTCTTGGGATCTGCTCCTCCAGATTGTCAAGAATCAAAGCTTTAATTCCTTCTTCCTGCAATTCTTCCCTGACTTCATCCTTTATTTCCGCTCTGACCTCATCCTTTATTTCCGCTCTGACCTCATTCTTTACTTCCGCTCTGACCTCATTCTTTACTTCCGCTCTGACCTCATTCTTTACTTCCGCTCTGACCTCATTCTTTACTTCCGCTCTGACCTCATCCCTGATCTCTTCTCTGATTTCATCCGCAATACACTGTCCCAGTCCTCTCACCTGCTCTGCCTCCTTCCATAACTCTTTATTTCCTGAAAAATCAATATATTCCGATATTGTCTGCATGAAATCCGCTTTATGCGGATACATAATCGTATTCAGAAACCGCAAAAGCTCGTAGCTTTCATCTCCCCTTTCCCCATCGTATACTTTGTCTCCCAGCCTGATAATGACCAGTGTCATTAAATCAAAGTTTTCTCCCGGTACTTTGTTGCTTCCTGTATTTTTCGTATTTTGGATACCATAGAAAGAAATACTGTAACGCTCTTCCTTCGGAATATCATCCCGACAAATCCAGATACTATAGCATTTCTCCAAAGAGCCGTAATCCGTCTGTTCCGTAATCAACGAAAGCTGAGAAGACAGTTGCCTTGCCAGGTAGTATATTCCTCTCTTTTCTATGGGATAGCCAGGATGATATGCCTTCTGTGATTCAAAGTCCACACGAAGATTTACCAGAACCTTCTCCGCGGAAAGCTTTGGATTCTTTGCACAAAACAAAAGGTCAAAATAAGAAACTTTCTCATTCAGCTGTGCAAATTCTGCATTGTCTCCTTTCACCTGGCTGTTCGTCCTTCCCGAAGATATTTCAATGGTCTCGGACATGGAACCTGCCTCTATGAACTCCATAATTTCTTTTCTACTATATCCTTTGTACTCTTCTACGGTATCCTGCAGTATAATGGCCAATACTTCCTTATTGTGCAGAATCATTTTACTCTGGGCATCCAGCCCGGCCATATCTTTCGTAAGCTGCATGGCACTTAACATCTCCATGCTGCCGCCGATTTTGTTCATTCCCTGTCCTCCTGATTCCTTTCCGCATCTGTCCTTCGACGTGCGTCATCAGCGTTTCTCTCCGAACCCTGGTTTTTGGGGGCCATTCGTCAGTTAACACACAGCTGACTCATTACCCTCGGAAATAAATCCGGCCATGTTCCAAACAGATGCTTTCATACAGGAAAGATTCGTGCCTTCCTGCTGTGGTCTGTAAATTTTATTCTGTCAAATATGGGATTTACCTGGCAAGAAGTCCGAATCGACAGAAGTCTCACTTCACAAGACTTCTATTGTCATGAATTACAGAAAAAGCCGTCATCAGCTTTCAGATTTATAATAGAATTCAAATTTCTCTGCCTGACAATACCTTAACACAATTCAGGCAGGATTGCAACAAAAAAGACTATAAAAAATCCTTCAAAAACGAGACAAAAACAGGCTTCAAAAAAGACGAAAATGCTTCGAAATTTGCCGTTTCAAAATTCCTTCAAAATTTGCATGAAAATTTTACATGAAACGGCAAATTTTTCTTCTAATTTCCTCTGCTCTGTGGTATAATAAATCTATCATATTCAGGGCAGAAACATTTGACCTGTTTTACAAAAGATAAAGCTGTCCTGAATATGATTTTCTCCATAGGCCTCAAAAATCTCCGGATAATTCCTCTCCCTGATCTGTTCAAGCGCCTTTCTTGCCCCCTTGTTCCCTTTCAACTCCACAATGATAACCGGTATGGCAGAACCTTTCTTTGAAACATACACTATGTCCGCACGGCTGGTTCCTGACGGCAGCTCCTGAATTTCCTTATATTGCTGGATACAACTTAGATAAGCAAAACGGATAACGCTTCTCAACGACTCATATGTTTCCGTTTTAGCCCAGTATTCTCCATAACCGAATTGGGATTATAAACCGATCCTGCTGCACTGAAAAAGTAGCCGTCATACCACCTCTTTGCCTCATGTAAATCCATATCATATCGAAAACAAAGTTCCCGGACTTCCTCCTCTGTAAAACCCACATATTTAATAGCCTTTCAAGATGGCTCTGTATTTTCATGTCATTATGGGCACAGGCCGCACAAGGTACAGATCTCCCCGCCTGGGATATGAGTCCTTGTACCATGAATCAGAAACATTCGCAAGAAGGTGGGGCAGAGTAAATATCAGCCTGCTTTCCCTCTTTCTGTTTTCAACTACTCTTTTCGAAATAGTTCCTTAAAGTCCGCCGCTGCCAAAATACCACATATAATAACGATTATCGAACATCCAGTCGTTACAGGTGTCAAAATGCTTTTATCTCTGAAAATCAGTACTGTAAACACAATAGCCCACGCAGAATAGGAAACGTTCAGTGCCATCGCTTTGGAAGCCCCTATTTCTGCAATTGCCCTATAATAGAACAGATAGGAAATTGTTGCAAACAGCGCCGCAAAAGCAATCATCACAAGCAACCATCCTGTGTCCCCCGTAAACAGGTGTATGGTAAATCCCCAGCCTCTCAATGTTGGTAAAATGACAATACCATATACAAGTGCAGATGTAGTCTGACGAATCTGGAGTGCATATTCATCCTTCACTTCCGGATCCTGCAGACATCTCGCAAGAATCACGGCTTCAATTCCCCAGCCAAAGGCACACATCAGTGCACCAATCACACCGAAAAAGAAATTCGACATTGCCAGATCAGGTGACCAGCTCAGTCCATATACTCCCAGTAAAGTGGCAACCAATAATATCCAACGATACCACTGCATTTTTTCTTTCAGGAAAAAATATGCCAGAACAGCTCCGATTGCCGGAAAGATTGCACTTGCCACTGCTCCAACAGAAGCTCCCATATAATTGACAGCCAATACATACCCCGTCATACCCACCGGTCCTCCTATGATAGCGGCAAGCACTACAAATTTTCCGCTCTTTGTCTGCAGAGCCTTCCATACGTCATACATATTTCTTCTCAATCCATTATAGAATCCCGCCCAGACAGCGGAGCAGGCATCATGCAGAAATGTACTTACAAACGGGGCAAGAAAAATAGCCTGTTCCGATGACACAAATGGTGTCATTGCCAACGCCGCTCCCAGAATGACTGTTTCAAGAGCCCATGTAATACCTGCCAGTATGCCATATCTCATAATGATAATTCTTCCTCCGACTTATATTTAAAATATTCTTCTATATTTTTCTTTAGTCTGATGTATCTCTCAACTGCCCAATCCTCCATAGGCTGTCCATCATATGGCACTCTCGCTTTCGCCCACAGAGTCCATAAATAATCCACATAAATTTTACTTGCCAGGAAATGCTTTCTGATGGAATCAGTAACTACTCCATCAAAATAACAATGCAGGAGTTTTTCATCCGTTTCACTATTATAGCCCGCCTCAATGGAAACATCGGCCAAATCCCACATGGCATCATTCATACCCGCGTATTCCCAGTCAATCAGATACATTCTGCCGTTTCCATCCACCACCCAGTTTTCGCACAGTGCATCATTATGACATGGAACCCTGATAATTTCACACACAGCATCGACCTCTTTTTTTATATCCATAACAGTTGACTTTATCTGAAGATAGTCATTATACATAGGTACTTCATTCTCTGTAATAATCCTTTCATATCCGGCAGCCATGTCGAACACCTCAAAATAAATTCCTGTATCCTCCCCGCATGTATGTAACCTTTTTAAAAGCTCTGTCATCTGAACAATACGGGATTCCTTTTGCAATTCCCCTGGGAACATGGTAATCGCCCCCATAATGTATTCACTTACCTTCGCCCCATCTTCTCCAAAGTGTAAAAGTCTTGCATCTATATTCAATTTATTCGCAAGTGCCGTACTGACGTTCTCATTTTTCCTCACAATCAGTTCTTCCGTACCTTCACCAGGAATTCTTATTACATATTCATTTTCATCGCCCAGCACCACATGATATGTACGATTTGTATTACCACCCAGCCGCCAAATTTGTATAAATGACTCACCCAACACTTCTCTGCATAAATTGGCCACCTTAGGTAAGTCTTTGTCGATAACCTCTTTTGCCATTTCACATCTGCCTCACTTTCTCCGTCACATAGTCATATTCATAAAAAGTACCTGCCACCTCAAACCTGAACCCTGCAGCAGCATTATCAAAACTTTTATATGCCTGTACATTTATAATGTCTTTTTCCCTACATTCCAGCATGGAAGATACCATTTTTAATATCCCTGAACAAGTATTTTCCAGATAAGAATCATCAAAGTCCCTCAATTCGTCCAATGTGTCAAATTCAAATATTTTGTTATCAGGATATTTCCGGATTTTCATTTTCAGCTTATCCAGATGTTCCATAAAAATCCGCTCCCAGAGCATGTCAACAGTCTCCGGCAGATCATAGACCGAAGTCAGAACAGAAAGGAATTTACTGCTGAACATTTCGCTCCAGAATGCATGTCCCAACATATACCAGGAATCCATTCCTCCTACGGTTACTTTGCTTATATAGCCGTCTGCATCTTCCTCCATACACCATTCGGAAGTCTGTCCCTCTGCATAAACAGCAGCATAATAAGCCTCTTCGACCTCTGCTTCAAAAGGATTCTCAGTAAAGTAATTGTCGGATGAGCAAATATACGTATTCCTCAGATAGTCTCTGACAGCATAAATACTTGCATTGTTATTTCGCATCATATAATCCGGGTTCTCAACCAGAATGACACCAAATCTGTCTCTCAGATACTCAAGTTGCTCCTTCCTGTAGCCTGTTACCACAACAATTTCATGAATTCCAGCTTCCCGAAGCTGTCTGATCTGCCTTTCTATCAATATCTCTCCCTTTACTTTAATCAAGGCCTTAGGCATCTCATAAGACAGCGGTGCAAATCTGCTTGAAGTTCCTGCTGCCATAATGACTGCATTATCTACCTTATACCCCATCTTCCCCTCCAATCCGCTGTGCCGCCAGCTTATAGTATTCCTTCGCATATCTGTATTGCCGCAGAGAATATTCGCCGAATTCTACTCCCAGATTCCTTTTGTATTCACACCAGTTACTCCATAGCAGTCCACACACCGCAATGTAGCAGTAAATTTTTGTTTTAACATTTCCAGGACATGGCCCCTCAAAATAAATATGAATCATCCGATCGATCTGACGTTTATTATATAAAGAATAGATACAAAACATGGCTATATCCACATGTGGGTCCTGCATCCCTGCATACTCCCAGTCTGTCAGCTGAAGTGAAAGCTCCCCTTCTGTTCCCGGATCGAAAAGGAAATTATCCGGCACTGCATCAATGTGCGTCAAAACTCTCTCTTCAATATTCTTCTCAATGAATGGGCGCAGAGAAAAGGCATTCTGTTTGGTCTTTTCATAATCGCGGTAAGCAGAAGCTTTTCCTTCCCACAGGGACTCATAAAAATCAATCATCCTGAAAATATCAAATTCATGCTTCACCTTCAATTTCATCTCATGTAATAATTTCAGTTTTTTTATACACAGTTTCAGATCTGATATGTCATTCGGATCACAACATCGTACACCTTCTATATATTTTGTAATCTTATAACCGTTCCCAGAATTCATATACAAAGGTCTGTCGCACAGTTCCAGACCATCTATTGCCGTATATACCTCCGCCTCCTGCCTTCTGTTAATCAACCGCTCCGTCCCCTCCCCTGGAATCCGCATAATATATTTTTTATCTTCACAGCTGAACAAAAATGAGCGATTGGTCATTCCTTTTTTCAGTACTTCTATATTGACAATATCTGCCGCTTTTACCTCCAGCTGTTGTGCGATTACAGTAATAGCCTCTGAATTCAGCTGATTTGAATGTTCGTCCAGCTCCCGCAACTGCTCGTAAGTGTTAATCTCCACCACATCAGAGCCATGCACAACCCTCGCCCAGACAATCATGCGATCTTTATCAAATAAAGTCTCTTCCCAAAATGAACCATCATATCTGGTGTCACCACATAGTTTATCCACTTTATTACGGACAATGGCCGCCTCTTCTTCTGCCAGATAAGATATCCCTATCATGGCATTTCCTCCTGCCCCTTTCGGAACAGTGACAAGTTCCATTTTCCGGTTTATCCTTACGTCACTGTCATTGTCCACCAGGTCTGAAACCATATACCAGGAGTATAACTCATTTTTCTGAAATGGATTATACTCACACCAGACATCACCTGGTATAACATATGTATTTGACAAATGCCTGCACACAAGCTTCAGCGAATGAAGATTATTTCTCAACGCATAATCATTGTTGACTATCAGTTCCACACCATATTCGTCTATTAAATATTCGAACTGTTCCTTCATAAAGCCAACTACCACATAGACTTTCCTGATTCCCACTGCATGAAGCTGACGTATCATACGCTCAATCAATACTTCTCCATTAACCTCCATCAACGCTTTTGGTATTTCCATGTTGATAGGAACCATCCGCATTCCAAAACCTGCAGCCAATATAACCGCATTTCGAGGTTCCTTCTCCTTGAAAGCTTTATGGGCCTTTGTAGTCAGTCGAACTGCCTCATCAAGGTATCCATTTTTAATCAGTTCTCTTATTGACCTGTTTACTACTCCCAATGAATGGCCGCAGACTTCTGACAGTATTCTCTGATTTATAAAAGGTTCCGACAATAATGATGTCAGAATATCACATTCCTGTTTGTTCATCTGTATGTATGTTCTCCTTTTCATGAAATCTGTTTTTTATCTTTTGATGAACTCAATGTAACAAAAAAATTCCTGCAACTTTATGGAAATTGTTTCGTAATATCGCCTGCTCAGAATTTCAATTCCCGTATGTCTGCCAGGGTTTCTCCATAAGGTCTGTTTTTGCCAAAAAGCAACGTAGTCCCCAATACAAAGCCTTTAACTCCCTTAGGTGCATATTCCAGAATCTTATCCGCGCTGCAGGCTCCATCCCAATAGAGCTCAAAGTCCATATCTTCCTTCATGGAAAGCAGCTTTGTGATTTTCTTTCCCACATAGGGCAAATACATCTGCCCCGCATTACCCGGGTTTACTGACATAACCAATACTTTCTTCACGATGCGCAGCATCTCCATCACCGTTTCCACCGAAGTCCCGGGATTAATGGCAATGCCAGGCACCATCCCGGCATTGATGATACATTGAAGCGTTGTGGAAGGATGATATTCCGCCTCCGGATGAATATAAACCGTGTCTCCTTTCCGCAGACAGGCAAGAAAAATACCAATGTGATTGCTGGGATGTTCTATCATCAGATGCACATCCAGAGGTTTCTCTGTGGCCTCGGCTATGTAACGCATATCGTTTAAAGACATGGCAAAATTTGGAACATAGCGTCCGTCCATAATGTCAATATGGAAGGAATTGATGCCGCCCTCCTCTAAATTTTTTACTTCCTGCTCCAGATGGCCGTAATCGGCACACATCATGGATGCGGTGAGTTCAAAGTTCATTTCTGCAAGTCCTCTCAGTCATCATCTATCAAACAATTAATTTTGTTTCTGAATCACTTTAAAAGTTAATTTTTCAGCTATATACAGTAATATGTTTTGTACCATTCCACAAATCTTTTTAAACCTTCTCTTAATGATGTTGTAGGTATAAAGTCAAAGTCTGTTTTTAAAGTCCTTGTATCAGCATATGTAACTGCTACATCCCCCTGCTGCATAGGAACCAGTCTCTTATATTTTTCAAATTCATAATCTCTTGGCAATATACCCACCTCTATTAACTCTTGTTGAAGAATTCCAACAAAGTCCAACAGATTTTCTGGTTGTCCGTTACCAATATTATAAACAGCATACGGAGGTTGCAAATTTTCATTTTCTTTATTCATTCTTAGCGGTGCTTTACATAATATATAAGTTAATCCCCGCACAACATCGTCTATATATGTAAAATCTCTCTTGCATTTACCATAATTAAAAATCTGAATTTCTTCTCCTCTTCTCAGTTTATCAACAAATCCAAAATATGCCATATCCGGTCTTCCGGCCGGACCATACACTGTAAAAAATCGGACCCCTGTAATCGGTATATTGTATAATTTTGCATAAGCATGTGCAAAAAGCTCATTCGACTTTTTAGTTGCTGCATATAAACTTACTGGAAAATCTGTTTTATCTTCTGTACTATAAGGAATCTTTTTATTCAGGCCATAAACACTTGAAGAACTTGCAAATACCAAATGTTCTACTGAATAATTGCGACATGCCTCTAAGACGTTATAAAAACCTATTATATTTGACTCTATGTATGTGTCAGGATTATTAATAGAGTATCGAACTCCCGCCTGTGCGGCTAAATTTATAACAATTTGCGGTCTGTATTGCTTAAAAACTGAAAGTACAAGTTCCTTATCTGTTATATCACCTTTTATAAATATAAAAGAAGCTTCTTTTAGCAGCCACCCAAGTCTGTATTCTTTTAATGATACATCATAATATGAATTCATATTATCAATACCTACAATTCTGATATCATTATAAATATCGAACAGTTTTCTGGCCAAAGTTGCACCAATAAAGCCTGCCACACCTGTAATTAATATAACTTTTCCACCTAATTTAATATCAACTTTATCCACGATATTTTTCTGCTCCTCCAGTCAAAATCTATCCCTGCCCGTCTCTATATATTCTCCACTAACCAGAACGGTAATTTTGCATTTTTTAGATTTTCCTTTCTTACAAAATCAATTTTATCAGCCCGAACCCCCTGACTGACTAAATCTCTTTTCACTTTTTCACCAATATTCTCATTTAAGATTGAAATCACCAGCCTATCATAGCTATTAGTAAAAATAACCTCAAGCCTGTCCATCACCATTCCCTGCTTTATATATTGATCTGCTCTCTTATCTGTCCAGCCAGACAAACAGATCTCATCAGAATGTTCTACATACTCTTTTACAATTCTTCCAAAACCACCTGCTCCATACACCAGCACCCTGTCTCCCTGTCGCACACTGTCAAAAGGAAAGAGAAGCATTTCATCTATCTTTGAATATCCCTTCAGGCAAAGAAGAAAAAACATGTAGTATTTTATTTGAAGCTCTCCATATGGCATAGGCAATGTTCGTCTCAGAAGTTTATAAATCTCCCGAAATCGCTCTTTTTCTATCTCTCCACATTGCTTTACAATTGAGCCTTCCCGTTGCCTATAATGATAAGGAGTACTATCAATAGCCATAATTGAATCTGCATTTGCCATACATAAAAAACTGCTCACAGCATCTTCCGCAAAAGAAATTGTATCGGGAATCTCTGCAATACATCGTATAAAAAGCTCTCGGTTAAGTAATTTGTCACATAAATGTGGTAATATTGTCCATTCAAAAAAAACATCCGTCATTGGAATGTTCCTCACTAATTGTTCCAGACTTTTCCCAGAATACAGCCCTTTTTTTATCTTATTCTTCTTTTCGTTTTGATAAAGTCCATATTCCTCTACACATCCAAATGCTATGATATCAGGAAAATCTTCACCGCAAATCTCTGCCTTAATATGCAGTACTTCTTCGTATGCATTTTCATCAATCCAATCATCCCCATCAACAAATGCTATATACTTCCCGATCGCCTTACTTGCGCCCGCTTTCCGTGCGCTAACCAATCCACCATTTTCTTTATGAATAACTTCTACTCTTTCGTCTTTAGCAGAAAAATGATCACATATAAAAGAACTCCCGTCTGTGGAGCCATCATCAACAAGTATAATCTGAAGATTCTTGTATGATTGACGACATATACTTAAAATACATTTATATAAATATTCTTTTACGTTATATACTGGTACAATTACACTAATCAACGGTACTTCTTTATCAGTTTTCATTATCACTTTCCATGTCTCCAAATACTATTCTTTTACATATTTCTTTGAAGCTTTCTGCAGTCTTCTGATTCATCTGACGTAACTTTTCATCCAGCCATCCTCCGTTAAAGTGATGAATCGAAAAAGTATTTTCAGTAATAAACATCTGTCCTGTCATATAATCGTATGGATGAAAATAATCATATGAATAGATGTTCATTCCTAAGATTTTCTGATTATATCCATTAATTTTGTAACCATTATCAAGTATAACTCTGGTATCATAAAATCCACATGTATTCTTGTTTATCATTCCATTTTCATCTATAAAACTGATTTTTTCTCTATAATCCAGAAGCTTTTTCAACGCCTGCTGTCCTTTCACAGCACCACTGCATCCACCAAAATTAAGTATCTGCCATTTTTCAACTCCGCAAAATGCCTCCTGATATAACAGCTCATCCAAAGGTCGTATCAGTTCTACATCTGTATCCAGATAAATGCCGCCATAATTGTATAGAATATCCAATCTGGCATAATCTGGAATAAAGCCATATGCTCCGTTTTGATAAGCTTGTTTCATGTATAAGTTTTTACTAACATCATAGTTTGTCTCATCCCATCGGATAATCTCATAATCCGGACAGAATTCCTTCCAGCTATTTACACATTTCTGCAGGTTTTGTGGTAACCTTTTTCCACCAAACCACATATAATGAATTTGTTTAGGAATTAGTTTTCTTGAAAAATCCTTTACTGCACCACTCCACTTATCATTATTAAAATTATATATACACATCAAAGGCATAATGTAACAAGTCAACATTCCCTGCCATTTTTCCAAAGCTTCCAACTGTTCTAACGCTTCCGCATACCTGCTTATATTTAGCAAAACAGCTATTTGCGTTGTATATTTTCTTATGTACTGAGGAGAAGATACTTTTACTGTTTTATCTGATATATTTATCTCCTTTCCCCACTTTTCACAGTCATTATCCAAATAGCAAATTACATACTGTAAAAGACCATTGTCCTTCAATATTTCCGGTACTGTCACTGTACCAATTGCTCCTGCACCAAACAGCATTATCTTTTGATCACTTTTCTTGATTTCTGCTGCCATACTCGAAAATGCACAACACTTAATATTCATAAAAGAGTCCTCTTTTTTATTTGCGACGCAATTACCTCTATGATTATTAGTCTGCAAAGGTCCCTTCTGTAGGTTCCTCTTCCATCACAGTATCAAATAATTTCTCAATCTGTGAGATGTAGGTATCAATCGAGAAACGTTCTACAGATTTTCTGCACTCATTTCTCAATTTCTTACAATCTGCCCCCATTAACTCTAAAATAGCTTCTACCGCTTCACTATCTGTATGAATTATTCTTCCGCACCGTGCCCCATTAGTCAGTACATCACACCCTCCGACATTTGTTGAAACAAACGGAATTCCCAGGGCCAAAGCTTCCATAACTGACATGGGAAATCCTTCTGATTCTGAAAAAAGACACAACACTGAGGCCTGCTTTATAATGGGATATGGATTATCGACATAGCCTAAAAGTTTTACAACCCCATCCAATCCTTCTTTCGTTATTTCCATTTCCAATTCTTTTCTGAGCTTTCCATCTCCAAGATAATAAAGTCGTACATCTGGTCTGATCTGATATACTTTTTTAAAAATGCAAAGCAACCTCAGAGGATTTTTATTCTTATCCAGCCTGGCTACCGAAATAATTGCATTATTATCCAATTTCTCTATTGTATCTTCCATTGCCTGTTTTCGCACATTATCTAAATCAATTCCATTATATATTTTGATAACTTTTTCCCTGTGTTCTGGGAATAACTCTACCAGCGATTTTTTAGTAAAATCACTAATCGCTACAATCTTCTTCACTTTTTGAAAAGCCTTGCCCTGTAATTTACGTTCTCGTTCAGCATTTTCTAATGCTAAATCATATATATCAGTGTGAATCCATGCAATATTTTTGGTTTCTGCAGGTAACAAGAAAGTAGGAATCTGATAATTAAAAGATACATACAGATCATAGTCTCCCTTAATATACCTGGCTGTTAATACCTCAGGAGTATAATATGCCTGGTATCCTTTTTTCTGATGATCTGGTGTCTCCACTTTTTCTATGGGTGGCAGTACATGGATATTACTATTTACAGGTTCCGATTTTAAATCTGAATGTTCATATTCAATAATACTGATATCATACTTTTCCGGATTCAGGTGATTTACAATCATAGTGAGTAATGTCTCCGCACCACCGCCATATGTATAGGACCATATAATAAATAAAATTTTTTTTCGTGAATTTTGTTTTATGTCCATACCGTAATCATTTCCTCTATTTGTGCCAGCAAATTCTTTTTTAAAATAATATCCGAAATTTTTTCGTCCGAAGCAGAATTATACAATTCTATAACACCATCCTCATATACCACTAATTTATAACCTTCCTGAAACAAAAAGACTTCGAATGCCTTGCTTCCTCGTTCACATCCTATCTTCTGGTACAGGTATTGGAAATCAGCATTATATAATGCTGATCGCACCACCTTCACATAAGCATGGTCTATTTCCTTCACCGCTTTCCCCTGCAACAGGCATATTAGCATATTATTCAAATCCATAAGCGAACATATTTTATCGCTTATCCCCACACCTGTTTCTTCATCGCAAATTACCAAAGGTACCTGTATCAATTCTTCTCCAAAAGTCAACTGTGGATATGACACATCTCCCAATTCTGCGTTCTTTCCTAAAAGTACATTTCCATGATCCGCATAAATAATCATCTTGCAGCAAAGCTGTTCCAGAATAGGTGCCAGTAAATCATCCAGATATCTTAGTGTATCTCTGTGCTGAGCTACATAGTCCGTTTTCAATTTCCCTCCGTTACGGCTCAGAAAGTCAAACAGAATATTGGTTCCCTCTGTCACAAGCGCCCCTTTTGTGTAAGGGTTTGGATAGGAATAATGGCTTTCATAAAGTATATGGACATAGAATAGTCCATTCTTTTCGTCAACTGCATCTAACAGAAAATCCCACAGCTTCTCCGCTGCAGTCTGATAACTTTCAGTGACCACGATATGTTTGCTTTTCACATAATGACAGGAATCCGTATAAAACCGAATCTTCCTTTCCTGCTTTATGGCCTCTTTGATAAATGGACATTCTTCCTCTTCTATTTCATTTTTTTCATAGTATCTTGTGCTTAAGTCATTATTTCCACTGTATGCCGGAATCAGACTCTCATAAGTAGATGTAGATGCCGAATACGCATTTGTAAAAGAGTATCCTCTATACAAAATAAACCTCTTTACTCTTTCCATCTCTCCTGAAAACAAATCCTGTCGCCTAAGTCCATCAATACAGAGCATCAGCACATTTTTTTTAGATATCACAGATGCAGCCTGCAACTCCATCCTATATATTCTATACAGGTATTTCAAAAGTTCTTTCATCTTTCTGTCATGGTTCTCTCTTAAAGCTTCTTCCATGCATCTTATTGCACTTGAAAAATCCTTAATCAATACAAATTCCTTTACTAAATCCTCCACAAAGTCTTCTTGATATTTCACATTTTTTTGTTCCCACAATTCACAGTTCATTCTGTTGATTCTGGCATACCGGGCATAAGGGTAATTCTCTGCATAATATTCACAACTTAAATCAATTCCATTTTCGTAAAGTTTTTCATAAATATCCAGATATTTCATCTGTGGATAACGGCTTCTAATAGTCTCAACAATTTCTTTCCTGTACTTATATGTGGATATAATGATACCATCAATCTCTTTTTCCCCTATCTTTTCGCTGGTAATAACTTCAAATCCACTATCACCGGTGTAAAACTCGTCGATAATGTACTTAACTCTCCTCATTTCAAAAATGTAGTCAGTCATCAGCATACGTGTATGTTCTCCATAACACCATAGCGCAGGAATTTTACAATTCTTCACAAATCTTTCGATTTCTTCTTTGATGATACGACTGACTTTTCTGCTTCTGTTTCCGACTTCTAATCCCAGAAGGCTCAGCAGTTCTTCATAGGCCTGTTCCAGCTGTTTTTTCATAGGCACATTATTCACACCACAAGCTTTGGCTGTCTCCATACTATTTTCTCCCTTCCAATGCCTTTCGCCGCCAGCTCATCCGCAATCATTCTCGCCGTTTCTTCCCGCAATACAGCAACCACAATGACATCACAGTCGCATACCGTAATCTCATCCGCCTCAATTACTTTCATGAAATCACACTTATATTTCTCTGCACATCTATCCGAAACTGCCATCAATGTGCAACGCATATCTCTTCGAAGTTGTGTGTAATAATCCTGTCCCACTTCTCCCATACCATATAAAAGGATTTTCTTCCCAGCCAATTCATCTATAATGGGATACTGATACACAGGACACACTGTATTGGTCAGTTGCCTCATGCATATCAGCAAGTTCCTGAGATAAAAGTGCTCCAGTTCTGCTTTCAGCGCTCTATATAATTCATAATCTTCAAACAATTTTCCCAAAGACTTATATAATTCTGTTTCACGTTGAATATTATCCAGGTTTCGTTCATTACATATAGAAGTTTCACGTTTCATATAATGGTACCAGGCCTCAGGTACTGTCCCAAAAGAATCACATCTCATAATACACGAGCATATGCACCACAAATCCTCCCCATAGGAAAGCTTATCCTGCATCCCCATATATGCCGAACCCAGAAATTCCTTTTTAAAAAGTTTTGACCAGATACTGGAAGACACTGCCTCGCTGTCTGTAGGATCCAGTATCATTTTTTTAATAATATTTTCTCTGCTTTTTCTGTTATTTAATATGTATTTTTTCTTTGTTTTCACAGAAAACTTCTGACCATCATTTTTAAAGTACCCGGAATGGATAAAGTCTACCTGCATCTCTTCTATGTAATGAGCAAGCATTTCGTACATTTCTCGCTCTATATAATCATCCCCATCTACAAATCCTATATACTCTCCCTCTGCAGCCTTTATTCCTTCCTTCCTCGCAGAAACAAGTCCTCCATTATCCTTATGAATGACTTTAATTCTGTTATCATATGCTGCAAACCTATCACATATTTTCCCGGAATTATCTGTGGATCCATCGTCTACCAAAATAATTTCCAGATTTTTATAAGATTGAGCTATTATACTTGATATACATTTGTCCAGATATTGTTGAATATTATAGATGGGAACTATTATGCTGATTTTTTTGTTACTCAAAATTTCTCCTTCTACCACATGGATAATAGTGGTAATTCCCATACTATTTTTCTTTCTTCCATCCCAAGGCTAACTAACTCTTTTTTTATTTGGTGTGCTAATTGCTCATCTTGTACCGCTATTATGCACACATCTATATCTACTCCCCCCCACACTCTCTTTACAGGCAAACTTTCATTCTGATATTTTTCATACTGTTTATCCTGCCAAATGACTTCTTTGCAATACCCGGTTTTTTTAAGCTGCGCATAAAACGATTTTCCCACTGCCCCCGCTCCATACAACAAGATTCTACTATCAGGCTTTACCAGATGAAAGGGAAATAAATACTGCTGCATTTTGGGCACTTCTTGCACAATTTTTTTAACTTTCAGCTCACATTTTGCCCATAACAAACCACATACAAAATAATCCAACTGCCTCATCAAGGAACTATGTACATCATGTTTTTCAAATATATCTTTCAGATAACAATATAATTTTTCTACTTTATATTCAAAATTTTGATCATCATAATATCTATTCTGATAGTTCTCATATTGCCGATGATAGTAAAAGCACTCTTTCGTGATATAGGAAGATTCTGCTTTCAGCATATATGGATATAAAACTGCGGTGTCCTCACCAAACAAATATCCATATCTTTCTTCTGCATCTTTGACAACCGGGTATAATAAATCTTTCCTGAAAATTTTTATAGCCAAGCTGGCATCAATTCCCCGCCTGGAAAAAACACCGTCACACAGCATATGCGTCAAAACTTTTTCTTTGTAATCTACTCCCACATATTTGCCTTCTTTGATTGTGTCATGATCCCAGATACAATGTTCCCTGGAAAAGTATCTGATAATTCCTGAAGTAACCAGGTCAACCTGTTCTCTTTTTACTATCTCATATAACTTTTCACACATTTCCGGCATAATCCAGTCATCTGCATCCACAAACATAATATATCCTGCATTTGCAGCGTCCAACCCCGCTCTTTTGGCACTTAGCGTTCCTCTGTTTTCTTGCTGAATTACTTTTATTCTTTCGTCATTTTCAGCAAACCCCAGGCATACAGAATAGGATCCGTCTGTAGAGCCGTCATCAACAAGAATAATTTCCAATTCCCTGTATGTTTGATTTATAATACTCTGAATGCATTTTCCCAAATATTGTTCCGCATTATATAGTGCTACTATTATTGCTATCTGTGCATCTGTCTTTTCTGTTTCACGCATCTTATATCTGACCACTCCGTTATAAATCAATCTCAAATATAATATCTTCTAAAAGAATAAGAAGACTCGCGACCTTCCCGCTCAAATCCATTTTTATATCATCTGTATGGTGCACTGTTGTTATAACAATTGCATCCACCTCTTTTAGGGTATCATTCAATGATACTACTTCCTTTAGAGAACATCTGATTCCACTATACCGATCTATACCATATACGACATGTACGGGACTGTCTTTTAATTCATCAACTAAACATTCCCCGACCTCGCCCATTCCATATATGGCAATATTCACAAGCCCTTTCTTCGAAAACCAGTCAGCCAGACTCTTTCCTCTCTGTTTCAGCTTTAACCAACGATTCATCAAGCCAAAAAGTCTTTTATATTTTTCTGCTTCCTGTTCTTGCTTACTACCAGTCTTTCCATCATTTGCACTTTGTAAATACAGCTTCTCCGATAACCTTTCCTTCAGTTTTTGGCTGTCATATTCATTTTTCAAATGTTTATTGTCTGCCAAACGTTCTGCAATCCCAAGTAATAATTCCCTTTCTTTCTGATCGTACTGTTTTACTTCTCCCAAGCAAAAATTTGACCAGACTTTAAACTCATCATCATTCAGTTCAATACCCATATCTCTAAGGATTTTATTCCTTGTAACATCAGCACAATTTTTTTGCTCACTTCTGTATTTTGAACCAATTTGACCCGCATGCGCTCTATACCGCACTAAAACTTCCGGTATATTAGCAAGTTTCCCAAACTCAGAAAGCTGATAAGCAAAAAAATAATCCTGCGCATATTTCAAATCTTCATTGTACTTAACAGCATACTTTTTAATCACATCATTTCTTACAATAAATGTAGGATGCATAATGGCAGTATTAAAAATTAAGTCAATACGGATATCCATATCATTCAAATGAGTTTTTGTAATATCATGCACTTCTCCAAAGCATTGCATCCAGCAGCCAGATAAAACCACATCCGGATTTACTTCCATAAAGGCAACTTGCTTTTCTATCCTGTCTGGCGCTGCAATATCATCTGCATCCATTCTCATAATATATTTCCCTTGGGCAATTCCCAAAGCTCTGTTCAGGTTTTTAGTCAACCCCACATTTTCTATATTTCTGATTTTTATAATTCTATCATCCACAATGCTTTTAATCACATTCCAGGTACCGTCATCAGAGGCATCATCAATCAATATCATTTCCCAGTCTCTGTAAGTCTGAGCAATAATGCTGTCCACCATCTCTTTCAAATATTTTTTACAGTTAAATGCTGAAGTAATAATTGATACCTTCATATGGTAGTCCCTTCTCATGATAATATGATGCTCTAAACCTCAAAGATAATATCTTCCAAAGATATTATTGGACAATTCACTATCTCTTCCAGCATATCCCGAATTTCATCAAAGGCCCCAATAGCAGTTACAACTATTGCATCTACATTGTCTGTCATCTCCTCTACCGAATACACCATCACTCCATCCACCTTTTTGCCAGAATTTCTATCTACAGCATAGTTCACATGTATGGTTGTATCCTTCAGCTCATTCAGTAATGTCTGTCCCACATAGCTCACTCCGTAAACTGCAATTTTTCTATAACCATTCCGCTCAAAATACAGAGATAATTCTTTACCTTCCTGTCGATTACGCACCCATTGATTCATCATCAGAAACAAGTCCAAATGTTTGTCTGACATTTCTTGTTTCTCTGTCAGCTTTTCATTTAGATATTTTCCTATAGCGCTGCCTCCCGCCACAACACCAATAAGAAATGATACTGTTCCAAAAATACTCTTTTTCATCTTATCTCCACGTCTTTCCTTACTTTAGCATTCTGCTATAATTTCCATAAATCATAAATCAGTTTTTCCTGTGGGCCTGCTTTCTTACTGATATATGAAACTGGAATACTAAATCCCTGTTTTTTTCTGTCAAAAAATTCTTTCTGTATTTCATTTCTATATGCATGTTTTAATAATCCTTTTAATTCCCCGTTAGGATTACATTCCTGTTCTGTTAATGAAAATGCAAAGTCCACTACTTCTCTGTCCAGAAAAGGCACCCTTGCTTCAAGAGAGGCTGCCATGGAAGTTCTGTCCACCTTAGTCAAAATATCTCCGTTCAGATATGTCATAAAGTCCAAATAACGCATCCTGGTATAAGGTGGCAAATCCTTATGGTAGTATTTTCTATAATACCAAAAATCATCATACTCTCTTGGAATACCAAACTTCTTTCTCAATCGTTTTCTTTCAGAAAAATCAATCTTCGCATACCACGGCGCCAGCATGGCCAGATCTTCTTCTAATATTTGATCAAAACAGCCTCCGAATAAATCCAGTTCCCTGGCATACTTGATATATAAATCTGAGATGATTTTATTTGTATATTTCCTTTTCTGGAGTGTATCTCTGCAATATGCACATCTTGCGTATCCTCCAAATAATTCATCTCCGCCATCTCCTGTTAAGACAACTGTAACCTGTTCCTTTGCATACGTAGATACAAAATATGTCGGATAAGCAGAAGTGTCTGCAAAAGGTTCATCAAACATTTCCTTCAGTTTGAAATACAATCTGCTAAAATCTGAACTTTCAAATGTCTTTAAATGTAACTGTACTCCCAGCAGTTTCGCCGCCTCACGAGCATATTTCGATTCATCATATCTTCTGTCAGAAAATCCGATAGAAAAAGCTGCTATCTGTCTGTTTACATTATTTTTGGTTTCCGCTGTTATTATGCTGGAGTCCACCCCTCCACTCAGAAATGTCCCCACTGGTACGTCCGCCACTACCTGCCTTTTTACAGCATTGCATAAATGAAATTTCAGCTCTGATGCCTTGTCATCCATTTCCTTTTCACTTAAAGGATTCCCTGCCTTTGAATTTAAGCATACTTTCCAATATTTTTTTATGCTAAGAATTCTTCGGGCCTCAATATCATAGACAAGCATACTGGCTGCAGGCAGTTTTTTCACCTCACGATACATGCTTTTAGGTTCTGGAATGTATAAATATGTATGGTAATCATATAGTGCAGTATTATCCAGAGTTAATTGAATATCAGTTCCCAGTTGTTCAAATGCTTTCAATTCAGAGGCAAAGGCAAAATCCCGGCCATTTTCATAATAATATAACGGTTTTACTCCACACCTATCCCTAAACAAATAGAGCTTTCTCTCTAATTCATCATATATTGCAAATGCAAAAATACCATCAATATATTCTACTAATTTTTCCCGCCAATTTGAAAACGCATAAAGCAATACTTCTGTATCGGATTTCGTTTTAAAAACATAACCGCTTTGTATTAGCCTGTCCCGTACCTTGCCATAATCATAGATTTCACCATTAAATACAATCGTATATCTTTTGTCCTTTGAAACCATAGGCTGCATTGCATTATTGTTTAGATCGATAACAGATAGTCTTGTAAATGCAAATGTAAAATGTCGTGCCTTATGTATACTCACTGCATCGGGACCCCTGTGAAATAATTTTTTGATTGCACTTTGATAGTCCCATTTTTCATTATTCCCGCCTAAAATTCCGCACATAGTAATCTATACCTTTTTAAAATATGAGTCCGTATCCTGATACATAAAACATTTTTTGCACCACTCATCTGGATATCTGTTCTTCAATATATTTTCTCGAATTTTTACAATTATCTCATTATTCCACGCATCCATAATATTATCATAATCAAACAAATATCCCTGCGAATTCAATTTCCCTCTGACCACTGCTGCGCATGCATGAGGAATCATATTTTCTACATATCGTTCTTTCTCACATCCTCGAACAGGCCATGTCTGAAAAGATTCCCAAAATACAGAACACTCCCTCTCATAATCTGCCGGTTCCGGAATCCCTATCTTCACGCCTTTTTCTTTTGCATATTCCTCAACTTCAGCAAGTGCTTTGGTTATTTCAATATCTCCTGACTGATATACATTATCCGATGAAGTGTACGGCGAATAATCATACGACAACAGATTAGTAATCCAGAGTTCAAAATTTACTTTTCGCAGTAATAAATCATCAATAATACCCCGCAAATATCTGAAATTACTCCTTGTAAGAATATTTACTGCCCGAATACGTACGTTACTGTTCCTTCCCAAATACTCCAGCATGTCCATTAAATCACAATATTTCATTCCCTGTTTTATTGCATTATGCTCTTCTTCTTTCGATGATAATATATCAGTTGCAATATATGTAATATATTTTTCTCTTTTAATAATCTCATTCAAATAGTCCCTTTTTTGAAATAATTCTTTCCAAAAATCTGTCTGCAATGATACATATCCATAATTTTTTATTACATAATCTATCATTTTTAGTACTTCAGGATTAACAAATGGCTCTCCTGTACCACATATATGAATATGTGGCACCCCTCCTTGTTTCGCCATATCAATCATTTTGCAAAAATCTTTATAGGACAACATATAAGGTAAATTATATGTATTACTCACCTCTCTCGCTGCTTCACCATGATAAGAACAAAACAGGCATTTATTAGGGCATGCAGAAGTTATTCCAATTGTTATTTTCATGGGTGGATAAGATAGTACTGCTTTTTTCCTTGATTCTCTTGCCCACATTCCTCTTGTATAAATCTCGTCATAGTCAAATATGCTGCTTTTCAATTCAATTTTATATTCCAGTACCTGATTCAAAAGTTCTATTTCGTATTTTCGAGAAGCAATCAGTATTACTTCTCCAGAATATCTTTTTAAGATGTCATCAACTGAATGAATTACATAACCGTAAACATTTTTTCCTATTTTATCTTTAGAATTATCACCCCAATTTGTTATTTCTTTACCCATTACATTTAATAATCTAACGAGTTCATTTCCATCTTTACCTGCCCCTATCACAATATATTTTTTTCTATGGGACAATTTTTCAAAATGTTCTAGCTGATGGCATATGCATGTTTTTTCCTTATGTTCTCTACTATAGTCCTCTATTTTATCAACTTCCTGCATCATATCCCATAAAGGCAACATGCTTATTCTTTCTAAAAAATTATTATCCATGATAATCTATCCCCTCATATTTTAATCCAATCGTTATGATATAAATCACATTTCTCACTTGTATTAAACCATTTTTGTGGCGCGATAACCACCTTTCCAGCATTAGCATTCAACCTTTGCGCCCACCAGCTGAAGGTACTGTTAGATATTATATAGTGATCGCACTGTATCATATAATACCAGGATTTAATCGTATTTTTTTCTGTGCACACAGTATAAGGATAGCAAAATTGCATATTTCTTTTTATATAGTCAATATCATCCGAAAAAATCACAAAATAACATTCACCAATCTGTTTTACTATCTCATCCATTGCACGATAATAATATTTATCTGTACATACCTCATGCACAGCATTTCCTACATAATCTCCCCTTCTTATATGAACGCAAACCGTGTTATGCCTGTATTCAAATGGCCATTCAACAAGATATCTCTTTACCTTTTTTTGTAAATCATTCAAAACAAACTGAAAATATTTTTCATTAGAAAAGGAACCTGCAATAACAATCGTATTATGTCTAAATAAATTATGAGGTATATCCGGGTTATTATGGTTGCAAAAAAATACGCCAAACAAGGCAAATATGCGTCTGGTTACTTCATTATCTGCAAAACTATATGCTATAAATTTTTCATATAATTTAATTAAAAAATTCTGAAATCTGTAAACAAATGTTTTTTTCTGTTCATCAGATAGTATTCTTTCCTTTATGCCTAAATTCCTCAGTTCGAATTTTCTCTTACTCTTTTTCTGAAATTCCAGCTCAAACATAATTGAATAATTATATCTTTTTGCAATTTCAAGCCCCGCAGCATATTGAAATAATTGATTGCCCAATCCGCCTTGTGTTTTTATAATTACCTTTCTGTCTGTTTTATTTGTATTTTTATAAATCAATATCCTTTTTAACAAATTCAAACAACCCACACCAATATTCTCCAACATTATCATATTCACACTCTTTAATGCTCTCTGCGTATGCATTTTGATCTTTCACAATTGCAATATCCTGTAATGTCATTTTGTGAAATAATCGTATTATTGTCTTTATCGCAAAAATCCTGTGAGCATTAAATATCAACTTATTACTTGGTCCTACTGGCACGCCAATATAAATATGTCCTCCGGGTTTTATTATACGCTGCATATTTTTTATTACTTTTCTATATGCTGCAGGGTCTATCTCATCCCCATATCTACCCAATCCAAAATGTTCCAAAGCATGAAACGAAGATATAGACTCTACAGAATTATCCTTAAACTGTTCCAGCTGAGTTGCATCGCTCTGTATAAAATGTAGATTTGGAATATCAAACGGAAGAGGCCTGATATCAATATAATTGACTTCTCTGAATATCAGCAAATGAGCTATGAATCCATCCAGTCTTGAACCAATATCGTAATGTTCCTTCGGATTATTTTGATATATTTTTTTACCTCCCCATATATCCTGTGCAAAATAATGAGTGGATGGTTTCCCGGCAGACATATATTTATCAGATGTAATAATTTTCAGGTTCTTACAGTCATAAAGAAATAGTTCATCTCTGCTTTTTTCTTTATACAATTCCACATCATGCACAATTTCTCCATAACGTTGTGTTTCATCGCTGCGTTCGTTGAAAACATCTACTCCAATTATTTTTTCAGTGTATATACCACACTTAACTAACTGCATTTTTATATCATCATAATATTTTGATGTGGTAATAAGTATCCTATCATAATCATATTTATTTAGGTCGGCAGGTCGTATCCACCCAAATGGCAGTTCATTTATATCCTCAAACTTTTTATCCGTACATGCAACCACATCAAATTTATCTTCAATTGCAGCTTTATATTCATAATACGTCTGGCCAATTCCCCATATTATTACTCTTTCTTTTTGTATCATATATACTTTTTAAACCTTTCCAGATTTCATTCCCTTTATTTTGATGCTTAATTGGTTCTATTTTTGCACCTTTTAACGTCTTAATATAGTTAAAAATATAATCATAGCGATTTTCATATTCCTGTTTTTCACACTTTTCACTATACTCATCTGATATCTTTATGTGTCTTTTTACATGTGTCTTTTTTCCCTTTGCAAAATTACTACAATAAACAATCCCTCTCCTTGTGTTTATCACATATATTTCACCATTATTTTCCCAGGCATTCATATATCTAAAATACTTGTCATAATAGTTTTCACTGTCATATACTACCTCCTCAAATTCCAGATTACTAATTACATTCGTTGTCTTATCAAGTATAAGCAACATATTTGCATCACGTGGCAACAAAAGAAGATATTTTTCAAATGATACAATTTTATAAAAACTAAAGTCACCAGTCTGATATTGCATCGGAAATTTATCTATAAATTCAACTTTTTTACGTTTTCTGTCCCAATGAAGAATTTTATCTGCTTTCTGCGGTACGAGCCAGACATTATTCTCATCTCCACATACACCTGAAATTCCACCTGTCAGCAATTTATTTCTGTAAACATTTACTTTGTTAGATCGCAATTCCAATTCAATAATTTTCTCACTCTTCAATGATGCCATATAAACTGAATCCTTATCTACAAAAATACTTCCCCATGCATATTGATGCTTTGATTGATCCTCATGTAAAATTTCATCTAAACGGATATACATGATATCCTCAGAATCCATATCAATACATAGTATATTTTTATATACACATGGCATCACATATAGTTTATTTCCCCGTATAATTCCATCCCCAAATACCATTCGCCTGTTTACAGTTTCTCTTTCATAATCAATGTAATGAATCTCACCACTTATAATATCATAAACAGCTATCTTCACCGGCACCCAGGGTAATATAAATATTTTCGCTTCATAAATAAATATTTTTCTATACTGTGGCCCATAATTTTCTATCGTTTCATCTCGCGGAATTCTTGCCACTAACTCTGCATAAAAGTTCTCTTTATCCATTCTGTATATTCCATGATCTTTTACAGAGAAAAACCACCATCTACCTTGATACTCCACAATATCATCCATTGCCAGCGAAAAGTTATTCTCCGGCAGCGAATTCACATCTTGCATCATGGTAGGTTTTCCCGTCTTTTCATACAAGTTCAGTACACTGCTCCTATCTCCATAGTAGGCGTCAGATAATACTACAGCACGGTCCATGTCCGCACTTTCATCATATATTCCCCATCCCGCCCTTTTATACTCTTTAACAATCTTTTTATATTTGATATTAATTTCAGGGCACATTGCTTCAATCGTTGCACAAATCAATGGATGTGGTCTCCAAAATAATGTTACTTCATCTCTATTTTCATAAAATACTCTTAGTGTATCCTGTATCTTTATAAGCATTTTATCTCGGTGCTGCAGCAGCGCCGTCACAGTGGTATTATAGAAAATAATCTTCTTCCAGCTCCCATCCGGCTTCCGGATAACCTTCATCCACTCCTCCGGAATCACCAGGTCCTCCTTCCTGGTACTTAAGACCTTATCCACCTTCGGGGAACCCAGCCCCAGGATCTTTTCTTCCCAGTATGGCTGCTCATACCCCTTCTGGCCATCCATGAACTTCGTCATGATCTTTATGTATGCCTGGCGCATGGCCTCCGACTGCACAATCACCTTATCCGCATACAGCACTCCCGGAACCTGGCAGAATTTCTCTACCCCCTCCAGCTCCTGGGGATTCTCCGGGTCGATTTCTCCTAAAATGAAATACGGAATGTACACCAGCTTCTCCGTAAATTTTTTCAAATTCTTAGAATAGAAAAAAGGATGCACACTGGTTACATAGTTGCATTCGTCATAGGGATTGTGGATATAAATCATATCCGGCCTGCGTTTTTCAAAATCGTAATCCTCGTACCAGAGCAGAGGGATATTGGAGGAATACTGTGAAAATTCATTGTGCATCTCCCCAAAGCTCCCATCCGGTTTCTTGTCATAATAAGGGATGGGAATCACATAGGCATCACAGTTCGGATCCGCATCCGCCGCCTTCCAGACACTCTCCAGCGAATCCCACATGGATGCCTTATATGGAAGAAACACCACTTCCAGCCGCGTCTGAATCTCATTTTTTATGCTGCTCTTTATCTTCAGAGCCCACTGGCGGAGAATCTTGTAAACTTTGTTCGCCCCCATGGGATTTCCCTGTGTAAGCTCTTCGTGAATCTGGAAAAGTTCTTCGCAGTATCTCTCCAGCAAAGGGATGGCAGGGGTATCTTCTCCTTCCGTCTTCTCAATCAACTCCCCCAGAGACATGGCTCCTTCCTGGCAGTCTGCCAGCAGGCTCAAAACGGTCGGAATATTCTTTTTTTCAATTTCTTTTTTGATTTCACTGTGTGCCTGCTCAAGCAGTTCCAGGAAATCTTCCGCCTGCTTTTTATGGAGCTTTCTCATGTTATCCTGCATTCCTTCCGCTTTGTATGGAAATTTATTGTGAGAAGTACCCGCTTTTTCAAGTCTGCAATCGGTCTGCAAACGCAGTCGCCAAACCTTATTTTCTGTGTATTTCCTGACCACCAATACTTCGCTTGAATTCGATGGTATAGTGTACATAGCCATGTCATCATTTCATAATTGATCCAAACTGTCACATATCCTCAGATATTCAGAATATGCACTGCTGTCTTCTCACCTATGCTCTTTCGTCTCATTGTCAAGTACTATCAACTCAACGGAATCAATGAAATGAAGTCCTGAAATCGAATTCATTTGTAGATTCAATTCATTCCGAAATCGAAGGAGTATTCTCCAAATCCATGGACTGTTCATGGATAGCTTCTGATTTTATTAAATAAGGCACATTGGACATCAAGTGAACACCCTTGCTTTTTTAGAAAAATCTTTTAAAAATTCATCATTTCCCAAAAATTCTTCCAAAGTATCTCCTGATGCTGCGGTTTCCGACATTTGATGCTTCCACCGCTTCGCTCCCCGGTACCTCATGTCTTCCATGTTCCCGGGGTCATGGCATACCCAATACACAATCTTAAGATTGTCTTCTAATGCCGTATCGTTTCCCCTTCCGGTTCAACGCTTTTCTATCATGAATGAACGCGCTTCCAGTCCGGGCTTTCACCCCCGGTAAAATCCCGATTCTCATCGGAACTTATCTGAATCGCCATTCTCAGGAACTATCCCGAAATAACTTGTGCGACATAATTCCTTTATACCCGAAAAATATACCCAAAACCTGCATGGATTTGCACAAGTTATTTCTGGACAGTTCCTTGTTTGTCCTCTTCAGTTCACAATCTTCCCCGCAAGCCCCCGCTTCAGCACATTTCCCGCGGTGTTGGTCTTCTCCTCCGCGCTGTGCCCACAGGCCCTGCAGGTGAATGTTCCTGTCGCTCTGCTGCCCAATGCCCCGCAGCGGCTGCATTCATTGCTGATGTCTTTCCCCAGTACTTCCACAATCTCCACAGACTGTTCTCTGCACTTCTGCTCCAGACGTTTCCTGATGTAGCCCCGGTGCCACATGGCAACGGAATGATTAATTTTCCGGTTAATGCCGCCAGCCTGGGGCTTTGGCATTTTAACCAGGTAGATGACTTTCGGTTTCTCCGTCTGCAGCAGGCGATTCAGCTCATGGTTGATATACCCGTGCATTTGCTCTTCCAGGCGTTTCTTCTGCGCCTGGTATTTTTTGCGTCCGGGATTGTCCTGACGATTGCGGTTATAGCTTTGAGTCTGCTTCCGCATCCAGTCCGCATATGTCGTCTGAAGCTTTCCCAGCTCTTCGCCGTAGCAATGCCCTTCCTGAGTAGTCAGCATAGTAAACATTCCAAATGCCAGCCCCACCTGATTTGTATAATCCCAGTGAAACCTGGCGGTCACATGAATCGCCGCCCTGATTTCCAGACGCTTTTCCCCCGGAAAAAGCTGAATATACAATTGGTTATTGTACTGGTTGCTGTCCGTGAGAGGTACAAAAATCCGCTTTCGCTTTTCTTTCGTGGAAATGTAAATTCCCTTCTCCCGGCCATTGTCACCATAGCGGTAGGCTCTCTCGGCTATGGAAAACCCAATGGCCGAACGATTCTGCTCTCCTGCTTTCTTCCTTTCTTCTGTAGAAAAAGAATGAGATGGTAAAGTGTGATACTTTCTTACCTGTCTGCACAGGTAACGATGCAGTTTTTCCGTATCTGCCTGTGCCGCCAGATTCTCGTATTTCTTTTGGATTTCCCGCGGCAGTTCCAACTCCTTTATCGGCTGTTGACTCAGAACCGCCGTAAAGGCATTGTTGACTTTCAGGAGAAAACGGAGATAATGCTTTTCTTCCTCTGTCAGATTCTCATTTTGACCGATGAGCTTCAAAAGCTTTGACTTCGTTCGTGTCCACTGGCCCTTGATGTCTCCCAGCGCATCAAAGACAGCCAGATAAAAATACACCGACGGCAGTCCCAGCTCCGCCCGCAGCCCGCTTCCCGTCATTTCATTCTGGACAGTATATCCCGGATAAAGCTTCCACAGACTGCCAATCCCGCCAAAGCGCTGGTAAACGTACTTTTTCACCTTATTGTAATCCTCCGCAATCTCCAGCAGCTTCTTCATGTCCTCTGCCGGGATTGCGTCCTTATTGTATTGGCGTACTGTTCTGCATACCGTATCTGGCGGCATTTCTGCTCCCTTTTATCCAAAATTGCGGTTGTAACCTGATTTCTGACTTTTGTGGTAAAATTCTTAAAATGTGTAGTTTTCGGGAATTTTTTTCATAAAGGAAAGAATGGGAAATACTACTAAAAAAGAAAATGGATAACACTTGATTTTTTGATAAATATGTTATAAGATAAACTAGACTTTTGAATGCATTTTGTTTTCTCAAAAACTACAGCTTTTGAGAATCTTTTTCCTCGCCACTTTCTCGAACTCATAGTTGAAAGTTCTACGGTTGATATTTCTCAAAATTTTTCTTCCCATTTCACGCAGTCTGTGATATAATGTCTTTGTTTGGAAGCATAGCTCAGCTGGGATGAGCGCTCGCCTGACTAGCGGGAGGCCAAGGGTTCGAGCCCCTTTGCTTCCATTTATTACAATGGCTGCAAATCAAAGGTTTGCGGCCTTTTTTGTGCTCTATTTCTCCCCTTGCGTACTTTATACAAAAGCTTATTAAATGCACTAAGAAAAACGGATATTGGCCTTTAGAAATTTTTAGTGAAAAGATCGTAATATCTCTTTTATTTTCATGTCCGGGTCTGTTATAATGAATCATGCAAAAACGAAAAACACTTTAGAATGAGGGATGTTAACAAATGAAATATCCTTTAACTGCTTAAACCGCTTCGGCACTTTAATAGAATCAGACGGAAAGCGAGGAATCACCCATGGCATTAGTACAACAAAAAAGTTATACAATAGATGATATCTATGCCCTGCCGGAGGGCCAGAGGGCAGAACTGATTGACGGTCGGCTATATATGATGGCGCCGCCAATCAGAATTCACCAGAAATTGATTTCGCAATTTACCAAAATTATCGGAAACTACATTGACACAAGGCAGGGCACCTGCGAAGTCTATCCTGCTCCCTTTGCGGTATTTTTGAATGAAGATGACCTGAACTATGTGGAGCCGGATATCAGCGTCATATGCGACAAAGGCAAATTGAATGACAAGGGCTGCAACGGGGCTCCTGACTGGATAATTGAGATTGTTTCCCCCAGCACAAGCCGCATCGACTACGGTATAAAACTTTTCAAATACCGTTCTGCGGGAGTGCGTGAATATTGGATTGTAAATCCATACAAAAAATCTGTCATGGTCTATGATCTGGAAAAAGATGAACAATCAAACCAATACGATTTTGATGATGCCATTTACTCATGTATCTATAAAGACTTGAAAATTAATATCGCTCCCCTGCTTTTATAGGGAAACCAGCAGGATTCTATCCTGTCATAACCAAAACTTGTCATGAATTTTGTCACGATATATACAAAATGGATAAAATAGCGTTCTTATCAAAGAAATTTATACATTCAAAGAACAACAAGCTTGTAATGGTGGAAATATAATGAAGCTAACTTATAACAAAACCGACCTGCACACGCACACCTGTGCCAGCGGGCATGGGACAGGAGACAGAATCCTGGATCTGGCAAAGGAAGCCGCCAGACGGCAGATGGAAGTGCTCGGTATCAGCGACCACGGACCGGCCAGCCCGGGAAGCGCCGGACTGTCTTACTTTCGCGGACTGTCTCTGGGAGAACCTGTCCGTTTCGGCGTCACTGTCAGATACGGCGCCGAAGCCAATATTCTGGATATAGACGGCCGTCTGGACATTCCGGACGAAATTCTTCAGACCCTGGATTACTGCATCATCAGTATGCACCGTCCGGTCTATACCTCCGGTTCCGCCGCTGAAAATACAAAGGCCTATCTCCGCGCCATGCGTCATCCCAAAGTTAAAATTATCGGTCACTGCGATGATTCCCGGTTTCCGGTGGATTATCGGGAACTGCTGGAAGGCGCGCTTTCCTGCGGTGTGGTTCCGGAGCTGAACAATGTATCTCTGCTGCCCGACAGTTACCGCAGAGACTGCCGGGAAAATTCCATCCGCATGCTTCGTACCTGTGAAACTCTCTCCTGCCCCGTGGTTCTCTCCAGTGACAGCCATGGCAGAGAACATATCGGAGAGGTAAACGCTGCTCTGGCGCTGACAGAAGAGACTGGTTTCCCGGAACAGCTGATCCTGTTCTGACACGGTGCTTCCTCCCCTGCCGTGCCCTGTCCCACAGCCCGGAGGCACCTCTGCAGTACATTTCCGCCAACCGTTCTGTGCAAAAAGAAGCGCCGTACTGCCTTCCGCAATACAGCGCCGCCTTTTTATCTGCCTGTCAGCTCCTATCCTCTCTTCAGCTGAACTTCCTCCTCATACTTTCTGATTTCACCATAGAACTCTTTATCTGAAACCACGCCGCAACGACGGCAGTACTCATTCCAGATATCCCCGAAGGGCAATGTCTTCACCGCCTCCTGCTCTACCATCAGCTCCGTCATCCTGCTCTCATCCTGAAGCTTTTTCAGCTGGGCATGGGGCATGCACATTGCGGAAAGCAGGGCTTTCTGCCAGCTGCGGAAGCCCATGGCCCAGGCGGACACACGATTGATGCTGGCATCAAAATAATCCAGCGCCATGTATACACGGTTCAGACCGTCACATCTGACAATCTCTTTTGCAATTTCCTTTGTCTCGTCATCGAAAAGCACCACATGATCGCTGTCCCAGCGGATGGGTCTGGTAATATGCAGCGCGATTTCCGGGAAAAAGCAAAGCAGGGCCGGAATCTTATCTGACACCACTTCGGTAGGATGGTAGTGGCCGTTGTCCATGAGAGGCAGGCAGCCTTCGTGGGTGGCGGCAAAGCTTAAAGTGAATTCCGCGCTTCCCGCAGTGTATGCCTCCACTCCAATGCCAAATACTTTCGACTCCACACAGGGTTTTACCTTATCTCTGTCATAAGGCTCGGACAAAATCTGCTCGATAGAATCCTTATAACGCATCCTGGGACCCATGCGGTCGGCCGGAACATCCTTGAATCCGTCGCCGGTCCAGATATTCATGACGCAGGGCACTCCTGTCTCCTCTGCAAAGTACTGAGAAATCCGAACACACGCCTTCCCGTGCTCAATCCAGAATTTCCTGGTCTCCTCATCGGGACTGCTCAGTGTCAGACCATCCTTAATTTTGTCATGGGAGAAAAAGGTGGGATTGAAATCGATGCCCATATTTCTCTCCTTTGCGAACTCTACCCACTTACGAAAATGCTTCGGCTCGATTTTGTCTCTGTCCGCAAACTCTCCGGGCTCAAAAACCGCATAGCTGGCATGCAGATTCAGCTTCTTTTTTCCGGGCATCAGACTGATGGCCTTGTCCATATCCTGCATCAGCTGTTCCGGTGTCTTCGCCTTTCCGGGATAGTCGCCTGTGGTCTGAATTCCTCCGGTCAGCGGACCGTCGTGGTCAAAACCGATGACGTCATCCCCCTGCCAGCAGTGAAGGGCTACCGGCGCTTTCATACAGTTTTCCATGGCTGCTTCCACGTCCACGCCATAGGATGCATAAATCTCTTTTGCAGACTCAAATCTCTCCTTACCTATCATTTCTTTCTCTCCTTATTAAAGTTCCGCGGAAGCCGTTCAGCACCCGGCTCCTGTGATACATTTCCGTCTGCATGTAAGCAGCCGCAATTGTATCAGGGTTCTGCACCGCTTCCGCTGTTTAAAGTTCCGCGGAAGCCGTTCAGTACCCGGCTCCTGTGATACATTTCCGTCTGCATGTAAGCAGCCGCAATTGTATCAGGGTTCTGCACCGCTTCCGCTGTTTAAAGTTCCGCGGAAGCCGTTCAGCACCCGGCTCCTGTGATACATTTCCGTCTGCATGTAAGCAGCCGCAATTGTATCAGGGTTCTGCACCGCTTCCGCTGTTTAAAGTTCTCACTCATATTTTATGATGTCAAAGGAATCAAACACACATTTTCTGGCAGCCTTCAGGTCTGTCAGCTCTCCTGCCGTAATCATCTGCGCCGCAACATTGCCGATGGCCGTTGCTTCCGTAGGGCCTGCGTATACCGGAATCCCGGTGGCTTCCGCCGTCAGCCTGTTGAGGTAGTCCGCGTTGGCGCCTCCGCCCACGATATGGATGCAGTCATACTTGCAGCCTGTGATGCCTTCCAGGCCCTTTATTGTCCGGGCATAGCATTTTGCCAGGCTGTTGTAGATGACAGAGGCAATCTCTGCAAGGCCCTCGGGCACCTGCTGTCCCGTCTCCCGGCACGCCGCCCGCACTTCTTCTGTCATATTGGCCGGGGCAAGGAAACGATCGTCATTGCAGTCCACAATAGATGTAATGCTGCATCCGGAAGCCATCTCGCAGATTTCTCCAAAGCTCAAATCTCCGCCGATCTCTTTCTTCACAGACTGTATCATCCACAGTCCCATGATATTTTTCAGATAGCGGAAACGGTACTCATAACCGCCCTCATTGGTCAGATTATTGGCTTTGCTCTCCGGGGAACAGTTTGCCTGCATCCTTTCGGTTCCCAGAAGCGACCAGGTGCCGGAGCTGATATACAATGCATTGTCACTGTCCGTGGGAACCGCAATCACGGCGGAACCCGTATCATGGGTGGCCGGTACCACAACTTTACAGGTAAAGCCCACTTCTTCCTGTACTTCCCGTGTGAGTTCCCCAAGCATCGTGCCCGGGGTCACAATTTTACGGAATATTTTCTTCGGATACCCCAGCTTTTCAATCAGCTCCATATCCCAGTCCTTTGTCTCAGGACAGATCAGCTGTCCTGTGGTGGCCTCGGTATACTCTGTGGCCGCCACCCCGGAAAGCAGATAGTGAAAATAATCCGGCATCATCAGCAGGGTCTCCGCCTCTGCCAGCTGCTCCGGCCTGCGCACCTTTAACGCCATCAGCTGATAGATGGTATTAAATATGGCTTTCTGGATTCCCGTGCGGGCATACAGTGCATCCTCGGGAATCACTTTATATACCTCTTCATCCATTCCCCTGGTGCGTCCGTCCCGATATGCCACAGCATTACCGATACGTTCTCCCTTATCGTCCAGAAGCACGAAGTCCACTCCCCAGGTATCCACACCGACGCTGACGGGAATCTTGCCCAGTTCACCGCATTTCTTCATTCCCAGCTTAATCTGGGCAAACAGCTCGTCCACATCCCAGACATTCTCTCCATCCTTTTCCACCATCCCGTTGGGAAAGCGATGGACTTCCTCCAGCACCATCTTCCCGTTCTCCAGATGAGCCAGTATATGGCGTCCGCTGGATGCTCCGATGTCCACGGCCAGATAATACGGATTCATTCGCAATCTCCTCCTTTCGTTCCTCTGCAAATCTATCGTCTGCAAAACGCTGCATCTGCGGTCCCCTCCCCGGTTACCGGAAAACAACTGTTTCCCTCGTCCCCGGCAGATTTCTGCAGCTTATGTACACTCTGGTATCAGTATATTCTCATATGACTCAAATGTCAATAAATCTTACACTCACTTTATTAGTTTTATGTTGTTTTATTTTGATTGTTGTTGTTTTCATTCAGAAACCCAATCCAGGCTGAACCTCAGACACTGGGAAAGTGCCGGATGTTCAGCCTGGATTCTTCTCCGGGATTCTGCTGATTATTGAATATAAATTTCCGAAACGGTATCCTCCACACCATTGATCTGCAATCTGATATGAACCTTTCCATTCTTAAATTCATTCAGAGGATATTCCAACGGCTCGGAAAGATTTGTGACGTCAACAGATTTTACTGTATCCTCCTGTACCAGCCACAGAACAAGCGTTGCTCCATCCGGTACGGTGCCGCAGGAAATATCGGCGTAAAGCCGTTGAGTGTCCGGATCCGCAATCGTCATATTCTGCTCTTTCACAAATCCTTCACCGGCACTTCTGAAATCCAGCTTCCATACCCCATCCAGATAAGTGTTATAATTCATACTGATTGTACCTAAGTTCCATACCTGATCCTCAGAAGCCACATCTGTGTTGATTCCGTTTCCAGCGGCCGCACTGACGATAAAACCTGCCAGACATACCAACATAAGCACCATACTCATAACACCGGCAATAATAAATTTTAAGTGATGTGTTCCCTGTCTTACCATAACACTATTCTCCTCCTTTTCCACATGTGTTCCACATTCTTCGCAATATTTGGCTTTTACTGAAATTCGATGTCCACAGACCGGACATGTCGTTTTTATTTCTGAACGACGCAGAAAGTAAATCAGCAGTCCCATAAAGGGTGTGGCCAGAAAAAACACAATTGTCCACAGTACCGGGTCGTCACCTCGCTTCTTACAATCCTGATATACCCACGCCGCAAAAAAGGCAGAGGTACACAATGCAAAAAGAAGGAAGCTGAGAAGCAGGATGGGAAGCAGCAGGGACAGGCCGCTGAAGCCATCGCTTTTCAAATAATACAGACCAAACCGTAAAAAAACTGACAGTAAGATAACCGGAATACCAATAGAAAGCAGAAGTCTGCTCTTGTTGTTTGCATGCTTCATGCCAATACACCTCTTTTCTCAATGCGAATTGTGATATCTTCTTTTATGTTTGCCCTTTTTACCCCCACTATGGTAAGCAAGATACCAGACACACCAACATAAAAGCAGACACCGGCGGCAAAGTAAGATAAATAAATATTTTCAATTGTTATCAGTGCCAAAAAAGCCAACAAAGAAAAAGTGATCAAATTCATAACCATGGGCAAATACCAAAGGGATAATTTATGCACGGCAGGCTGTTTTCGCAGGACGGCTTCCTGCCGATACAGAGCCGCCTTGAGTTCACAGTTCAATTCCGGGGCCGGAACCTCTGTCATTTTCATAGAAGCCAGGATCGCTTCTTCTATTTCCCTGTCAGAATGATTCTCTCTCATAACCAGCATCCTCCAATCTTTTTTTAATTAAGCTTCTTCCCTTAAACAATCGACTTTTTACGGTACCAGGCGGTTTCTTGATAATAGCCGCTATCTGCTCTATGGAACAATCGGAAAGGTAAAATAATATCAGCGGTACTTGAAATTTTTCCGGGAGCGTTTGAATGATTTGGCGTACTTCTGTAATCAGATCTTTTTGAAGACAGCGTTCTTCAATACTTTCTCCGGAATACAGCACCGTTTCCGTCTCCTCATCAAAATTGCTGCAGGGAGCAATCGCGCTGCGGCGCGCCTGCTTTCTTCTGTGGCTTTTCCAGAGATTGTGGGCCAGAGAGAAAAACAACGCTTTCGGGTTTTTCTCCCAGTCAAGCGTCCATTCTGTCTCCAACGCTTTCAGGAAAGTCTGTTGATATAGATCCTCGGCATCCGCCTTGTCCGCACAGAGTTTCAGGCAAAATCTATATATATCTGTACCAAAGTCATCAATACATTTTTCTATTTCTCCTGCATTCACTGTTTCACCTCCTCTGCCTGTTCACCCTATATTCGCCGCAACCTTGTATGAGGTTCATTTTTTCCGGAAAAATTTCTAAAAAACCGGGAGCGAAAATGAAACACTCTCGCTCCCGGTAACCATTCATATTTCTTTTCCCGCCTTCTCCAGAGTCTCCTTCGCCGCTCTGACCTTCTCCCGGGAAGTACGGAATATCTCATATTCCCCGATTCCCCCTGCGGCAGCCGGCGCTCCCATGGATACCTCCGGATTACGGTAAATCATCCCGCTGTCCAAAGTGATTTTTCCGGACATATGATAGCTGGTCACATCTGTGGTGGAAATCATCTGCCTGATGACTCCGGCATCCACACCGCCCCCCGCCATAATGTCAACCTTCCCCCCGCTTTCCCGCACCAGTTCCTCAATCAGCTCCCTTCCTTCCAGGCAGCTGTTCTTCTGACCGGAGGTTAAAATGGTCTGGATTCCCAAATCCTTCGCCTTCTCCAGAGCACTGTGAGGGTCTCTGCACATGTCAAAGGCCCTGTGGAGCGTCATGTCCATGGAGCCCGCCTGCTCCCGGAGCCTTTTCATCCGCTCCGCGTCCAGAGAGCCGTCCGGAAGCAGACAGCCTGTGACCACGCCGTCCGCTCCCAGCCTGCGGTACAGCTCCACGCTGCGGGCAATTATGTCAAATTCATCCTGTGTATACAGAAAATCTCCATATCTGGGCCGAATCAAAACACGGATTCTGATATCTGTCAGCTCCCGGACTTTTTCAAACAGAGCCTGTTCCGGCGTGGTCCCTCCGATTACCAGATTCCCGCACAGTTCCAGACGGTCTGCTCCTCCTTTTATCGCAGCCTGTGCAGACTCCACAGAATCCACACATACTTCCAGCAGATATTTTTTCATCCAATTTCTCCTGACTGCAGTTTCATATTATTCGCCGAAAAACACCTGAAAAGCGTCCACGGCATATTTCGTATCTTTTACTCCGCCGGTCTCCACCGCCGAATGCATGGCCAGCTGAGGCAGCCCGATGTCCACGCTGGAAACGGACACATGGGAAGTGGAAATATTGCCCAGCGTGGAACCGCCCGCAATATCGGAACGATTGGCATAGGTCTGGCAGGGCACTCCCGCAGTCCCGCAGATATGCCGCATCTTCGCCGCGGACACTGCATCTGTGGCATATTTCTGGCTGCCGTGGAACTTAATCACAATGCCTCCGTTCAGGCGGGGCCTGTTGGTGGGATCGTATTTCTCCGGGTGATTGGGATGTACCGCATGTGCATTGTCTGCAGAAATCAGAAAGCTTCCCGCAACCATTCTTAAGTAATCGCTCCGGCTCAGCTTCATCCCTTCGCCGATTCTCCACAGTGTATCTTCCAGGAAAGTGGAATCTGCTCCCTGTTTTGTGCCGCTTCCCACTTCTTCATTGTCAAATACGGCACACACATTAATGTAATTCTTCGGCTCACTTTTCAGAAAAGCTTTCACCGAGGCGTATACACACTGGAGATCATCCAGCCTGGGCGAAAGCACAAATTCACCGTTTTCTCCCCAGATTCTGCCTTTTTCTCTGGGATACAGAAAGAGATCATGGCCCAGGATTTCCTCCTGCTTCACCCCCGCCGCCCTGGCAATTCGTCTCATCAGCACATTTTTCTTTTTCCCGTCACTGTTCTCCGCGTACAGAGGCAGCATGTCCACCTGTGGATTTAATTCTGTTCCCTTATTGGCCTCGCGGTTTAAGTGAATGGCCACGCTGGGTATCACCAACAGATCCTTTTCAAGATTTACCAGTCTGGTCTCTGTTCCCTCTTTTTTCCTCACTGCCACACGTCCTGCCACGGACAGCGCTCTGTCCAGCCATGTGGAAAGAATCATGCCGCCGTATTTTTCCGTGTTCAGCTTCACATACAGATTCTCCACAGCCATCTCCGGATTTTCCTTCAGCTTAAAAGAAGGAGAATCGCTGTGAGCCGCAGACAGATGAAACCCTGTGGGCCTTCCTTCCTCCGGAATCCGGAACGCAATCAGCGAGGAATCGTTTCTGGTCACATAATATCCCTGTCCCGGAACAATCTCCCAGTCCGCTCTCTCCTCCAGCTTTTCATATCCCTCCCGCTCCAGCGCTGCGGATATATTTGCCACAGCGTGGAAACAGGTGGGACTTTTCTCAATAAAGTCCAACATGTCCTTCGCACATTTTACATATTCTTTCATGTGAGTTCGCCGCCCTCCAACCTCTTATTGTCTCCGGTTCCTTCTCCTCGGTAATTCGAACCATTTCCTTCCGCTCCGGCTCAGGTCTGCCCTGTCCTCACTTCTTCCTTTACGTCCCAGGCCATGCAGGCTGTTCAAGACCTGCTCCGCAGGTGAGATTTCCGTCACCGCTCCGCCCGCATGGGATTTTCCAGGAAATCCTGATACGCCAGCCGAATCCCGTCCTCCAGCTCTGTGGTATAATGATAGCCCAGGCTCTCCAGCTTGCTTACATCCAGCAGTTTTCTGGGCGTTCCGTCCGGTTTGGAGGTATCCCAGCTGATCTTTCCTTCATAACCCACTGCCCTGGCAACCATTTCGGCCAGTTCCTTTATTGTCAGCTCTTTCCCGGTTCCCAGATTCACAGTTTCGTTCCCGCTGTAAGTGTTCATCAGATAGACACAGGCATCCGCCAGATCATCCACATAAAGGAACTCCCGCAAAGGAGCGCCCGTCCCCCAGCACACCACTTCTTCCGCCTTTGCCATTTTCGCCTCATGAAACCGGCGTATCAGAGCCGGAAGCACATGGCTGTGGGTAGGATGATAATTATCGTTGGGTCCGTAGAGATTGGTGGGCATCACACTGATATAGTCCGTCCCATACTGACGATTCAGAAATTCACAGTATTTCAGTCCGGAAATCTTCGCCAGCGCATAGGCCTCGTTGGTCTTCTCCAGCTCCCCGGTCAGCAGGCAGCTCTCCTTCATGGGCTGAGGCGCCATCCGGGGATAGATGCAGCTGCTGCCCAGGAAAAGCAGCTTCCTGCACCCGTTTTTCCAGGCAGAGTGAATCACGTTCATCTCCAGGGTCATATTGTCATACATAAAATCAGCCAGGGCCTCACTGTTCGCCAGTATGCCGCCCACTTTTGCCGCCGCCAGAAACACATAGTCCGGCTTCTCCCGGGCAAAAAACGCCTCCACCTGGTCCTGTCTGCACAGATTCAGTTCGCTGTGTGTTCTGGTCACAAGATTTCCATATCCATTTCTCTCCAGCGCACGGCAGATGGCACTTCCCACCATCCCCCGGTGACCGGCCACATAGATTTTCGCATCTTTTTCCATCATCTCTTCCGGTTCCCCCCGTATACAATGGACTCCGCCATCTCCGCAGCCTTTTCCTCTCCGCAGAAAATTCCTGCAATGGCCAGCGCAAAGTCAATGGCCGTTCCCATTCCCCGGGAAGTGACTACATGATCCGAGATCTCCACCGGGCCGGCCGTGACCTCTGCTCCTTCCAGATGACTCTCAAAGCTGGGATAACTGCAGGCATTTCTCCCCTTCAGAATACCCCGGTGTCCGAAAATGCTGGGAGCCGCACAGATAGCGCCGATATATTTTCCCGCCGCATAAAATGCGTCCACCTGCGCCATCAGCTCCTCGTGGGCCTCCAGGTTCTTCGTTCCCGGCATACCGCCCGGCAGCACCAGCATATCATACGTTTCGAATTCCGCTTCGGAAAAAGTTCTGTCCATCTGCACATTGATTCCGTGGGAGCCCCTGACCATGCCTTCTTCCGTAATGGAAATCATGCTCACTTCCAGGCCGCATCTGCGGCAGATATCCACCACTGTCAGCGCTTCGATCTCCTCGTAGCCTTCTCCAAAGAATACTGCTATTTTTTTCATCTGCTTATTCCTCTCTTTCTTCTCTCTATTCGGAAAAATATCCGCAACATTTATTCCATTCTTCCATAAGAAGGTCAAAGATATCATTCAATCTCCTGATTATACTTTCATCTACCGGAATCCTTTTATCAAGAAACTGCATACCCCTTTCCCCCATGAAATCCACACAGTAAATCAGACAATATAATACAAACGCCTTGTACTCCGTCTTGTCCGGATGAATCTCATCCAACAGATAATCAATATATCCGGTATCCAAACCCATATTGAGCAGCGCAACCCTCGTCAACGCCACAAAGGTAAGCACATCGCCCAAACCTATCCAGTCAATATCGATTATCCCGGATAATTTACCATCATAAATTAACAGATTTTTTGTACTGATATCGTCCAGATACGGTGTCGGCGGAACCTGATTCAAATACTCCTGTAATTCCTGCCGCAGTTTTCTAATCTTTTTTACCTTGTCACTGTCAAAGGAATGATTGCCTGATATCCTCTCCTCCGCACGATCCAGCAGCTCATCAATACAGCAGTTCCATGTCCACCCCGCATCCGGCTGAATATCAACCCCCGATACCTTCCTCTGTATCTCAACCACTTCTCCTGCGATTTGCTTTTTCTCATTGTCCTTTAATTTACCATAAACATTTCCAATATCATCTCCCATTATATAGGAAAGAACCAGATAGGAATACCCATTGTATTTTCCTTCCCATAAGACCTCCGGTATCGGGATTTCGCACGCTGAAAGCCTGTTGAGCAAAAAAACAGTGTCTTTATAGGCATCTTCATTTTCACTGCACCTGAGAATAAACTTTTCATTTGCAGCAGAGACAATGAAGACATAGTTTGCAATGCCGACACTGCAACGCTTTATTTCCACAACATCCATTTTGGTGCTGTACTCAAACAGGAGCGTCGCTTCTTTGCAATCCATGGCTTTTCCTCCATTTTCTACAGGCTGACAGAAATTCCGAAAGGGAAGTCCTTTTACAATACATGTAAAGACAGTATACATGTTTCCCGCAAATATTTCAATTACCGCTTTGGATTTCGGGGGAAATATGGTATAATGATTCTGCATTCGCAGAATTCAAGCCAGCTTTCGCTGTCTTGCCATCGCTGCGCGATGCATTATACCCGAAAGCCATGGCTTGAAAAGTAAATGCCCCTTCGGGGCGCTTCCTTTTCTGCGCACATGGTATAATGTCTGCGAAAGGCAGATACCTGCCTGCAGTTTCTCACAAAAATTAAGAATTCCGGTCTTCCGACATCATATACTATAATACAGGAGAGACAGAGATTATGGAAATAGAACGAAAATTTACAATCAAAGAACTGCCTTCTAATCTGGAAAGTTACCCTTTTCATCACATAGAGCAGGCCTATCTGAATGCCTCACCCGTAGTCCGTGTCCGCAAGGAAGACGACGAATACTATCTCACCTATAAGGGCGACGGCATGATGGAGAGAGAAGAGGCAAATCTTCCCCTGAACCGGGAAGCATATTATCATCTGCGGGAAAAGGCTGACGGAAGGATTATCTCCAAAAAGCGTTATCTCATCCCTCTGCCAAATCCCGCTTTTCAGGAGAAAAAGGGGCTTCCCAGCCCTCCCACAGACTACAGCCTGACCATTGAGCTGGACGTGTTCGACCCGCCCTTTGCCCCCTTAATTCTGGCTGAAGTGGAATTCGGCAGCAGGGAAGCCGCGGAAGTTTTCATTCCTCCCGAATGGTTTGACGAAGATGTAACCTATCGGAAAGAGTATCATAATTCCTATATGGCGCTGCAGGCCTCTGTATCCTCATGAGAATCACACACCCATCAGAGGCAGCACTTCTTCCAGGCCGTTTTCCACAGCCATCTGCAGGGGCGTGATTTGCTTTTCATTTACTATAGTATAATCCGCGCCCTTTTTCAGCAGATATCTTGCCACCTCGCTGCTTTTATTCTTAATGGCATAATGAAGTATCGTATTCCCGTCTTTATTTCTGGCATTGATCTCATATCCCGCATTCACCATGGCCTTCACCACCGCTTTGTCGCAGTACCATATGGCATGCAGAAGCAGTGCGGTATTCCCTGCGTTATCGGTTCGATTGACATCCGCCCCCTTTTCGATAAAAACCGGTGTCAGAATGTAGGAAGCATGCAGGTCATAGTCCTGTGCTGCCATAAGAGGCGTTGTACCTTTTTTCCCCGGAATATCCACATGTTCCAGCAGCTTAATCATTTCCACTCTTGTCTCCGCACTGATAGTCTTGTAACGCACATTGCGCGAAACCGTCATATGTGCGGCGGTTTCCTCTCTCTCATTTTGAAGCGTATCGTCAGCTCCCGCCTCCATTAATAACCGCACCATCTCCGGGAAACCATATTCACATGCAATATGCAGAAGTGTGGTTCCCGCCACACTGGGCTGATCCTGCGTCAGATTGACATTCACACCTTTTTTCAGCATAGCCGACAACATTCTGTATTTGTATTGTCTGACTGCCCAATGAGCGGCGGAACTTCCCTCTGCGTCCAATGCCTCCATGGACTCCACACTGAAGACTGTCTCCACCAGTTTCGCATAAGCTTCATCTAACTCGTTCTGATAGCTGTTCCACCCCCCTGCACCTTCAAAATTTCTCTCATATGCCAGGATAAAAGCCGGGGTTCTACCTTTAATCAGGGGTTCGTTTAAGTCCACGCCCAGATGTACCATCGTTTCCGCCAGTTCCAGGCTGAAGCAGTTTTTCAGAAGATAATCCCTTATATCTGTAAGTTCTCTGTTGTGGTAGCGCAATTCGGTAAAGCTGATATCAGCTTCGTGCAGCATCTCAAGAACCCGCTTCACCGGCGCCTCCCTGTGCAGCATATTCTCCAGCGCTTCAAAAATGATATCCATCTCCTCATCATCGTCTGTATCTGCCGCTGACAGAAGCATTTGAAACAGTGTCACAGCATCTTCCAACGTCTTCTGATTCTTCTCTTCTTTCAGATCTATGAAAGAAGTACCTATCAGATCATACAGCATGATCCACAGATCATTCACAGATGCTTTCAACTCTCCCGCAAGCACCAGCGGCCGCTTTTTTCTGTATTCCTCCGCATCATATACCATTTTTCCGTTCCTCCTTAAACTCTTAATTTTATAATGTCTCTCAGACAGCCTGTCATTCCATCAATTGCAAAACCTCATCCATCCCCTTTTCCACTGCAATCTGAATCGGTGTGACCTGACTGTTGTTCGGCACATTGTAATCCGCCCCTTTTCTGAGCAGATACTTTGCTTCCCGAATTCTTCCCTCCTCCAGCGCCCGATGGAGAGGCGTATCTCCATTACTGTTTCTGGCGTTCACATCCGCCCCTGCCTCTACCAGAGCTTTCACCATATCAATATCCCCGCCCAATGTCAGCGGTGTATTTCCGTCATTGTCTCTGTGGTTGACATCCGCCCCCTTTTCCAGGAAAACGGGCGGAAGGTTCCGCCGGATATCGTAATCGCTGCTGGTCAGCGCTGTCATCATTGGCGTTCTTCCGTCTTTTCCCGGTACATCAATATGTTTCAATGCCTTTATCAGAGCTGCCCTTTCCTCTGTCGTCAGCCGCTTTGAGCCTGTCACATAATGGCAAAAAAGAGCTGTATGTGCCGGCGATTCTTCCTTCCCGGACAGCCTCGTGTCATCGGCTCCCGCCTCTGTCAATATGGACACAATTTCAGGATACCCGTACAGACACGCCGTATGCAGAAGTGAAAAGCCTGTAACCGCCGGATAATCTTCCGAAAGATTCACGTCAATCCCTGCCGCTGTCATCACCTGAAGCATTTTCACATGATGATTTCTGATGGCTCTGTGTACTGCGGAAGTGCCAAACGCATTCAGCGCCTCCATGGACTCTCTGCTGAAAAATACCGCTGCTTTCGCCAGCTCTTCCTCCTGATCCTCCCATGGGCTTTTCGGCTGAAACGCTCTGTCCGCCGCTATGTAAGCCGGCGTACATCCATTCAGCAGAGGTTGATTTATGTCAATTTCCAGCCGAATCATTCTCTCCACAATCTCTGCACTGAATGTCTTACTCAGAAGATAATCTCTGAGATTCTCCGCCGTCTCATTAAAATATCGAGTCTCCGTAAAGCTGATGCCGCTCTCCGCCGCAATGTCCAGCGCCTGTGCCGGATCGTCCATTTTCCCCCGCTGGATTCGGACAATTGCTTCAAAAATGACCTCCGCCTCATCGTCGTCATCCAGATCCGCCGCAGAAATCTGCTCCCTGAGGATTCCCAGAATGAGCCTGTCTTCCACCTTCTGATGAAAAGTAAGGTCAATGGTCCTGTTCAACAGAAAACTCAGGTCCTCCAGAGAGAGAATCAGCTTTCCATTGCAGACTTCTTCCGCACTTTCCAGAATCTCGTGGTCCTCCATCCCATAATTGTTAAACATACTCTCTCCTTCCCGTGAATTTTCAGGCAACGGCTCCGGCCTATTTCACTTAAAGCGGAATCCATCCTTCATAATATCGTTTCTTCCGGCACACTCCCGTTCATAGAAAAAATGACAATTTTCTCTCGAAAATTGTCGTCTTACTCTGCTGAAGCAGGAATCTCCGCCTTGGGGATTTGGCAGAGATTATGCTGTATTTTCTATTGCCCAATGCGGATAGGGGGACTTGAACCCCCACACTAACAGTACCAGAACCTAAATCTGGCGCGTCTGCCAATTCCGCCATATCCGCTTTCTCAGTTTTGCGTTGTCGCAGGGAACATTTGTTATTATACTCTTTCAGCCCTCTCCTTGTCAAGAAAGGAAGCGGAACTGTCACCGAAATCATCTGTGTGCCAAAAGGAACTACGTGGGTACCTTCTCTCCGATATGTCGGATAATTTTCTGATGAATCCGTACCAGGAAATAGGTACTCATCCCCAGACTGACCAGCTCAGCTATGGGAAAGGCCCACCAGATAAGGTTCACATTCCCGCTTAGGGAAAACATCCATGCCACGGGCAGAAGCACACACAGCTGTCTTGCAATGGAGACGATCATGCTGTACACACCGTTTCCCAGAGCCTGGAACACACTTCCCACCACAATACAGTAACCTGCAAAGCAGAAGCTCAGGCAAATCCTCCGAAGCGCCGGGATGCCGATTGTCAGAAGCTCTGCGGTATCCCCCGTATCAAACAAACCAATCAGCTGTCCGGGAATCAGCTGCATGACAGCCAGTCCCACCAGCATAATGCATACCGCATATCTGATACTGCTCTTCATGGTTTTCACCACGCGCTCCCGGCTGCCTGCACCAAAGTTGTAGGCAATAATGGGAACCATGCCATTGTTCAGGCCGAATATGGGCATGAAGATAAAGCTCTGCAGCTTGAAATAAATCCCGAATACAGTCTGTGCCGCCCCGAAGGCTTCCAGAATCAGATTCATGCCGTAAGTCATAACAGAGCCAATGGCCTGCATGATAATGGAGGGAATTCCCACCTTATATATATTGAGAATCAAATCTGCATTGGGTCGAAAGCCCTTAAAGGACAGACGAAGCTCCTTATTAAATTTCACATTAAACACAATCGCACATGCGGCCGCCACCATCTGTCCCAGCACCGTGGCCGCAGCCGCTCCGGCCACTCCCATGGGGGGCAGACCAAACAACCCGAATATCAGAATCGGGTCCAGCACCAGATTGGTCACAGCACCGGCCACCTGGGCTGTCATGGCAAAAACAGTCTTACCCGTGGACTGCAGCAGACGCTCAAAAGCTGTCTGCATAAAGATACCGATTCCCGCAGTACAGCAGATGGTCAGATAGGTGGTGCCGTATTCACGAACTTCCGCAATACTGGTCTGGCTGGCAAAAAAAGGTCTGCTGGCAAAAATACCAACCAGCGCGAATACCACATAACTCACCAGTTCAATAAAAATGCCGTTCACTGCTATGGTGTTGGCTTTCTCGAATTCCTTTTCCCCCAGAGTCCTGGACAAAAAGGCATTGATGCCCACCGCAGTTCCCACAGACACGGCAATCATCAGGCTTTGAATGGGAAATGCCAGCGAAACTGCCCGAAGCGCATATTCGTTGATTCTGGACACAAAGATGCTGTCCACAATATTGTAGAGCGCCTGCACCAGCATGGATATCATCATGGGCAGTGACATGGATATCAGAAGTCTGTCTACAGGCATGACACCCATTTTGTTTTCTTTCTGTTTCTTATCTTCTCTCTGCATCTGTACCTTTTCCTTCCTTTTTCACACAGCAAAATGACAGGAAACACTGGCTTTCCTGTCATTTTCTCTCCTGAGACATTGGGGATTCGAACCCCAGACAACTTGATTAAAAGTCAAGTGCTCTACCACCTGAGCTAATGTCCCAAATTACACAACCCTTTTGCCCATGAACTCTTTCAAGTTCGGCTGCATTGGTGCAGCAGGGCTAGCTGGATTCGAACCAGCGTCTGCAGCAGTCAAAGTGCTGTGCCTTACCGCTTGGCGATAGCCCTGTATCCAACTATCCGAATTCTTCATTGTAATGAATTCCGGTCAGGGAAAGGTGGATAAAGGGATTCGAACCCTTGGCCTCCAGAGCCACAATCTGGCGCGCTAACCAACTGCGCTATACCCACCATATATGAAACACGGTTGCCAACTGGCCCTCGTCATTCCCTTTCAAACGTGCCCGAAGGGATTCGAACCCCCGACCCACGGCTTAGAAGGCCGTTGCTCTATCCAGCTGAGCTACGGACACACGTTTGTGACACAGCAATCAAACCAACGAACTACATTTTAACGTATTATCTTCCATTTGTCAACAGTTTTATCTTCTGTTTTTTACAAGGATTTTTACAAAATGTTTTTCTCATGAAAACAGGGGCGTGGAAAGATATCTGTCACCGGAATCCGGAAGCAGCGCCACAATCACTTTTCCTTTGTTTTCCGGCCGCTTTGCCAGGAGACCTGCCGCCTTCAGCGCCGCTCCGGAAGAAATCCCCGCCAGTACGCCCTCGCTCCGGGCCAGCATCCTGCCCTCGGCATAAGCATCTTCATTTTCCACGGGAATCACTTCATCATACAGCTTCGTATCCAGAATCTCCGGTACAAAACCTGCGCCGATTCCCTGAATCCCGTGAGGTCCGGGCGCTCCGCCGGACAGTACCGGGCTGGACGCGGGTTCCACTGCGACTACTTTTATATCCGGATTTTTCTCCTTCAGATATGTGCCAACGCCGGTGATTGTCCCACCGGTACCTACCCCTGCCACAAAAATGTCTATCGCTCCCTCCGTCTGTTCCCAGATTTCCGGTCCTGTTGTCTCTTCGTGGGCCTTCGCATTCGCCGGATTCACGAACTGCCCCAGAATCACCGCCCCCGGCGTGGCCGCTCTCAGTTCCTCCGCTCTTTCAATGGCTCCCTGCATTCCACCGGCGCCTTCCGTCAGTACCAGCTCAGCTCCGTATGCGCCCAGAAGCGTCCTTCTCTCCACACTCATGGTATCCGGCAGTGTGAGAATCATGCGGTATCCCTTGATCGCCGCCGCAAGTGCCAGCCCGATTCCCGTGTTCCCGGATGTGGGTTCAATGATTGTGGCACCGGGGTTCAGGATTCCCTTTTTTTCCGCGTCCTCTATCATGGCCAGCGCCACACGATCCTTGACAGAACCGGCCGGATTCAGATATTCCAGCTTCGCCAGAATCGTCGCCTCCGAAATTCCCGCTTTCTCCATATAGCGGTTCAGCTTCAAAATGGGGGTCCTCCCAATCAGCTCCAATACACTTTCTCTCACTTCACTCATATATTTTGTCCTCCCACCATTCTGCCTTCCTTTTCGCACCCACGCTTGACCTGTCTGAATAACTGTGTAATCTTCCTGATACATCTGATATGAAGTGATTATAGAATTGATTCCTCACTCCGTCAAGAAATTTTTAGCGGACGAACCGGCGTATCCGACCCTTCCCTGTACAGTTCCCCTGTAAGCCCATCCCAAAAATATCTCCAGTTCGCCTGCCCCTGAGGGAGAATCCTGTTCTCATACAAATACAAATCGCTCTCATCCTCATCCGCAGTACCGCTGTGTCGATACAATCCGCAGTAGATTTCGCCTTCTTCTCTGTATACCGCAACCAGTGCATTCACGCTCATCCAGTCCTCGAAAGCTGCCAGCACCAGCCGCTCTCCGTCAAAGACACACCCGTTTTCTCCCGGAAAAGGCTTTTCCCCCACCACTTTCCGGTCTTGTTCCAGGTAATCCGGAAACGTTCCGTTACACCACAGATTATACCGTCCCTCTTCCTGTCCCTCTCTCACCACAAAGGCAAAGCCATTATCACTCCAGGTTATCAGCAGATTGTCGCCTTCCTTTTGAATCTGCCGGAGAACAGGTCTGGCGGAATAATCTTCTATATTCTCATTCCACATTATCTTCTCGCCGGCTGCGGCGCCTTCTGTCAGAATGTCATTCCGACGAATGGGAATGTCCTGGGTCAGGACAGGAATGTCCCCGTCCAGCCGGTAAATGCAGAGTCGATACGCCTCCTCTCCCCTGACTTCCAGGTACAGCCGGCCATTCTCCCCGTCCAGAAGCATCGCTTCCGGAATTGTCCGTTCCGGTATCCCGCACACCTTCCGCATTTCTGTCACATCCACCGACAGCCATCCGTCCTCCTGCCCAAAAGGCTGATAAAAAATGCCGCTGTTCTGTCCCCGGTCCGCCGCTCTCCCGTCCACGCTGTTCTCACATTCATACGCGTAATAAAAGCCTGCCTCGCCGAAGGCCGAAGCACCTGCAATTGCGAACCGGGAGGCTTCCTCATCCGAGACCATCTGACTGCTGACAGCAATCAGCGTTCCTTCCCCATTCTTTTCCGTCGTTATCTCCATGTAGTCTTCGCCGGTGGGAATGTGAAAAAGCTCCGTCAGATATCGGACATTTTCATTATAGTCGCCGCCATATTCCACGGAACTTCCGTCAATTCCAAAATCCAGAGGGTACAGATCCACGTAATCACCTGTTCTGACCGTTTCTGTATGCGTCTCTCCGGGCTTCGTCCTGTCCGCCGCTGCCTGTGTAATCTCCGGAAAAGGAAAATCCTCCGGATTGACAGCCGTGCCGGAATAGGTGGCAGCACTTCCATAGCCGGCCGTGGAATACACATATGCATTCTTTCTCTCCAACCTGTTCCACCTGACCTCTTCGGAAGAAAATGTAAAATCGCTCTTCGCCTGTTCCCCACTTCCGATAGTATACGCTGTCTCCCAAAGCAAATGTCCGTCCCAGTGAGTTGCCGTCTCAAGAGTGATGCCCCCGGCGGCAGACGGATCACCGGACAAAACCTCCTGTGTTATCACAATTTCTTCGCTTCCACTGCTCACCTTTTTCCATGCAGGCGGCAGCGCAGCCAAAGATAACGCCATTATAAGCAAAGCTGCCCATGCACCCTTCTTCATTTTCGCCTCCTGATTTTACATCTCGTCCGTCAGCTCCTTCAGTGCCCTGTTCACTCTGTCGGAGCGGTACCCGTAAATTTCCTTTACATAATCCATCAAAGTCCTGTCCTGTTCCTCCAGCTCCAGTGTGGTAATATCCCCCGCCACCCGGCCTTTCCGAAGCAGCACCGCCCGCCCCACAAATCTTTCCACCTCCTCTATCAGATGAGTGGAGAGGAAAATGGTCTCCTCCGGCTCCAGAATTCCCAGCAACACTTTATAGAAGTCTTCCCGGTTGAACACATCATTTCCCGCAAAGGGCTCATCCATCAGAATATAATCCGCTCCCTGACAGAGGGCCAGAATCACTTCAAACTGATTCTTCTGGCCTGTGGAATAGTTTTTCAGCGCCGTCCTCATGGGCAGTTCAAAGAAATTCATCAAAGTCTCGAATCTTTTATCCCGGAAAGTGCCAAAATGCATCCGGTAAAAATCTGCATGGGACGCCGGCGTCAGATTTGGGAAAAAAGAATGTTCGCAGGTGGCAAAGGACAGTCTGGCAATATTCCTTTTGTCAACCTTTCTCCCGTCCAGCAGAATCTCTCCCTGAAAGGACAGAAAATTCAGTATGCATTTCAGCAGCGTAGTCTTTCCTGCGCCGTTTTCCCCGAAAAGTCCCACAATTTCTCCGGGCCCGAGCTTCAGGTTCACATCCTGCAGAGCCTGTTTCCCACCCTTTTTCCCATAATAAATTTTACCCAGTCCATTGATTTCCAGCATATTCCCATCTCCTGATTTTCCTGAAAATTCCCGCTTTTCCCTTTTTAAGTCTCTATTTTTATTATCATACTTCCCTTCGGAAAGCAGTCTCACCACAGCCTGGGCATACATTCCGCAGGTATCAGCAGTCGATAGCTTCCATAATACAGCAGAAACAATGCCGCCATAACCACAGCCCCGGCCGCCATACCCAAAAGAGGCGCCCTGACACAGCTTTTCCACAGCTCCCCTCTCTCTGGCAGCCTCCGCATCAGATAAATGCTTCTGCCGTCCCGATAGTAGTAAAAATAGTGATACAGCATCATTCCCCCGAGAAACAGATACAGCGGAAGAAACATTCCCGCATATCCCCAGGCCAGCTCCAGAAAGGACTCCGCCAAAGCTCCCGGCCTCACCGTCCTGCCCCGGATTCTGTCCACATAATACAGGCTCTCCGACGCATTGTGAAGGCTCCCGAAAAAGCGAAGGCTCAGCGCGCTCCCCAGTCCCAGCAGAAAGAACGTCATCTTCCTTTCTTCTTCGTACGGATATCCCGGCGGGAAAAATTTCCCGGATTCTTTCCACATTCCCATGATTCCCCTCATTTCTGCCACCTATTTCCTCCCATACATTTCACGCATCCCTTCTTAGGCTACAGATTTCTCCCCGCCATAAGTCCGAATGGCTGCAAAGCTGCTGCCCGTTCATTCAGGTTCCCGGGCAAAAAGCATCTGCAGTACATCTGCCCCAATCACCACAACGCAGACAAAATCCACAATCCCGTCCCTGTACCCCATGCCCACAGGGCTTATAAACCAGGCTGCCGTCAGCACAAACAGGCTAATCAGTGTCACTGATCCCATTTTCCTGCTTCTCGCCGCCTCCATTGCAAAGGCCAGAATCAACAGAAAATTCCGCACCCATTTTCCCAGTTCCTCCATGGGCAGAAGCCCGTGCAGGAATTCATTCCGGTAAAAAGCCAGGAACAGAAACTGTTCCGACAGCCCCGCTCCTCCCACTGCCCTTTCATAAAGCTCCGCCGCACAGAATATCGCCGTAATCTGCACAGAAAACAACACAAGCAGACACAGGGTGCAATATACTGTTCTGATGAAGAAAATCTGCCATCCGGATATCTTAAGCCTCATCAGTGTATTCCGGCTTTTCTCCTCCGCCTGTCCGATGGTTCCGGCCAGAATCAGCAGAATCACCCCCAGGGCTGCCATAAAGAATACCGACGCCCCACCTTTATTTACCAGCTCTTCCAGGGAACCCGGCGGACTGTCCCCTCTCAGAATCCGCCAGAAGGAAATCCATTCCCCCAATACCATAAGAAACAATACCACCAGCACTTTGTAAAAGCTGCCCCGTGAAAGCAATGCCCAGACGGACCACCATTCTCTGCTTTTTCGTATCTTATATCCGTTTCCCGTCATTTTCCGCCTCCCATATCTCTTCCGCCAATGCCCAGGCTTCCTCTCTGGATATCCCCAGCTGCTTCATGGCTTTCACCCAGGCTCCCGTATCTCCCAGAAGCTGCTCCCGCCGGATCCGCTCCACTGTCTGCCCGTCCGCACAGGTATAACTTTTGGCGCCGGAACGGGAGACCATAATGCCTTCCTCTTCCAGTATGTGATAGGCCTTCTGAATCGTGTTGGGATTCACTCCCAGCAGGGCAGACAGCGCCCTTCTGGAGGGAACCTCCTCCCTGTCTCCGATGGCGCCGGAGGCAATGCCCTGCTTGATATAGCGGATAATCTGCAGATAAACCGGTCCGTTGTCTTCGAGAATAAATTCTTCAAATGATATCATATGTCACACTCCAACCGTATTAGTTGTATAACACAGTTTCCATAACCGTATTATATAACTAATACAGTTTGCCTGTCAAGCTGTTTTTCAAAATCATTGTACCTTGTGCCGGACAGCTGAAACATCACGATTTACTTGCATTTCCCACCGAAATGTTGTATATTGTGTAAAGGCAAAAATAACCTGAAATTACATTATATACGGAGGATTCCTGTCAATGAAAGAGAAAGTAGTTCTGGCTTATTCCGGCGGTCTGGATACCACCGCCATCATTCCCTGGTTGAAAGAAAATTTTGATTATGAAGTCATCTGTGTCTGCGTGGATTGCGGACAGGAAGAGGAGCTGGATGGTCTGGAGGAGAGAGCGAAAGCCTGCGGCGCCTCCAAACTTTATATTGAAAACGTGATTGACGAATTCTGTGACGAATACGTGGTTCCCTGTGTACAGGCAAACGCCGTCTATGAGAACAAATATCTGCTGGGCACTTCCATGGCAAGACCGCTCATCGCCAAAAAGCTGGTGGAGATCGCCAGAAAAGAGGGGGCTACCGCCATCTGCCACGGCGCCACCGGCAAGGGGAACGACCAGATCCGTTTCGAGCTGGGCATCAAGGCACTGGCCCCTGATATCAGAATTATCGCCGCATGGAGAAATGACAAATGGACCATGGATTCCCGTGAATCGGAAATCGAGTACTGCAAAGCACATGGCATTCACCTGCCTTTTTCCGCAGATTCTTCTTACAGCCGTGACCGCAATATCTGGCATATCAGCCATGAGGGTCTGGAGCTGGAGAATCCGGCCAACGAGCCCAATTATGAGCATCTCCTGGTGCTGGGTGTCACTCCCGAAAAAGCACCCGAAGAGGGCGAATATGTCACCATGACCTTTGAAAAGGGTGTCCCCGTTTCCGTAAACGGCAAAGCCATGAAAGTCTCCGATATCATCCGCACGCTGAACGAAATGGGCGGCAGGCACGGCATCGGTATCATCGACATTGTGGAAAACCGTGTGGTGGGCATGAAATCCCGGGGAGTTTACGAGACTCCGGGGGGAACCATTCTCATGGAGGCTCATCAGCAGCTGGAGGAGCTTATCCTTGACAGAGATACTTATGCGCTGAAGAAAGAAATGGGAAGCCGTTTCGCCAGCCTTGTCTATGAGGGAAAATGGTTCACTCCCCTTCGTCTGGCAGAGCAGGCCTTTATCGAGGAGACTCAGAAATATGTCACCGGAGAAGTGAAGTTCAGGCTGTACAAAGGCAATATCATCAAGGCAGGCACCACCTCCCCTTATTCTCTGTACAATGAAAGTATTGCCTCCTTCACCACAGGCGATCTGTATGACCATCATGACGCGGAAGGATTTATCAATCTGTTCGGACTTTCCTGTAAAGTCAGAGCCATGAAGATGCAGGAACAGGGAGAGAATTTATTCTGACATACGGAGGCAGAATCGGTATGAAGAAAAAGATAAGTCTATTATGCGCTGTCCTTCTGCTGGCTGCGTTTCTGACCGGCTGCGGCGGCAGCGGTGTGGCCCCTGTGGTAACTGTCAACGGTACGGAACTCACCATCGGTGAATCTTATATGTACACATTGACCCAGACCGACGAAGGATATCAGGAGCGCATTTACAGGGCAGATGCGGTAGGCGCCGTGCCCTATGGGGAGCTGGAAGCCAACTCTTACTGTGCGGATCTGCTCCACATTTACAAGGATGACAAGCCCTGTGTCACAGTGAAGGTGTACAATCCCGATGGGGAGGCCAAATTGCTGTCCCTCTGTCCCATCTCGGAGCTGACCTTTTCCATGGAGGATACCCATGCCCTGGTAAACGGCATTGATTTCTCCTCCATGGATTCTGCCGGAGTGAAGGAAGCCATGGCCGCCTACAAGCTGGGAAAAGAGACCGACAGCGGGACTCTGCGCTATGACGACGGCGAGTATAAATACTTCTTCCGCTTTGATGAAGCCACCGGTCTGGTAAATGAAATCTCTGTGGAAATTGTGTTCGGGAAATCTTATTGAGGTCTGATATGCTGTTCAAAGTGATGGGAATCTATCTTCTCCTTATGAATATCATCGGCTTTTCCCAGATGGGAATCGATAAAAAAAGAGCTGTCCGAGGTGCCTGGCGCATCTCGGAAGCTTCTCTGTTTCTGACCGCCCTGTTGGGAGGCGCTTTGGGAAGTACCCTGGGAATGCATTATTTCCGGCATAAGACAAGACACTGGTACTTCCGCTATGGTATGCCCGCCATTTTTGCGGCGGAACTCTTTCTGTCTGTTTATCTGTTTTCAGAGTATCATTCCTGATTCGCGGCCGGAAATGGCTGAAGGCCATCCAGCCGCACACATCCTCATGTGGTCACAATCACGCCGCCGTCATTGGCATACATACTGCTGATGCCCCTGGTATCCATGATGATGCATTCCTTAAAGCCCGCCTTTGCCAGAATCTGTTCTTTCACCTGCTGGGCTCTGGCCAGGGCATTACAGTGCGTGATAATCAGTCGGCGTTCCCCGGGATTCTTCACCTCAGCCGCCGCCAGTTCCGCCAGCTTTCCCAGCGCTTTTTTGATTCCGATGGTCTGGCTTCTCTGAATGATTTCTCCTTTATCCGCTCCCATCACGGGCTTGATGTTCAACGTGGATGCCACCAGGGCCTTCACCCCGGACAGCCTGCCGTTTTTCCTCAGCGTCTCCAGATTATCCAGAACAAAATAAGTCTGAATACTGTCTCTGAACGCCTCTATCTTCTCCACAATCTTCTCAAAGGAAAATCCTGCTTCCTCCAGTTCCATCAGCTTCAGTGCAATCTGTGTCTCACCTCCGCTTGCCGACTCGGAGTCTATTACATGAATCTGCTTTTCTCCGTGCTTTTCATGATACAGCTTTTTCCCCAGCTCCGCACTGTTGTAGCTGCCGCTTAAGTGAGAAGACAGCGTGACCGCATAGATATGCTCTGCGGAATCATCATAACTCTCCATGAAACGCTCCGGCGAAGGGCAGGAAGATTTAGGACATTTGGGATATTCTGCTACTTTTCTCAGGAACTCCGCCTGGTTGAAAGTCTCATCATCCATTCTGCAGTATTCCCCCACTTCCAGCCCTAACGGCACTCTCTCAAACCGCCTGTCCTGACGCAGGTTCTCCGGAAGCTCGCAGCAGCTGTCCACTACAATCTTATAACTCATATCAATATCCATCCCTTTCCATGACCTGCTTTTTACAAAGCTCTTCTCTCTGCAGGTACATCCGTTCTACCACATCATTTCATCATCTGGTATGAAATATAAAATATTGCGTTTTTCTCTTCAATACAATGTGGTTTTCATTACTATATATAATAGCACATATTACCTGCATATGTAAAGAGCAGAATGAATATTGATAACCGAAATAAACTCTGTTATAATAACTTTGCCGCAGAAAACGGCAGAAAGGATACCCACTTTATGACTGCATTACAGATTACTTCCATGAAACAGTTTATGAATCAGCTTCTGGTGGCAGATGCTTTTGAACCTTTCCTGCTGGAGGAAGCCGTAATCGGCGGCGCCAGTACCTTTACCATAGACGGCCATGTAAACCGGGAATTCTACGGACCCGAAGACAGCAGTGAAATCCTGTATGATCTCCGTCCCTGGAGCGAATTAAAAGGGCTGTGCTTTGACCTGATAAAAGGAAAACGCACACCCCTGTTCTTCCGTTTTGTATTCCATCTGATGCCCGATAAGGCCGAAGCTCTGCTGAAAAAAGAAAACTGTGACGTTGACCCGGCCCAGGTAAAAGCGCTGGTGCTGAACATCCGCTATGACGGCTCCAAAGCCGTTCTCACCACCGGAACCGCCTTCCACACCTTCCTGCTGTCCAAAGAACCGGATATCATCTGGGACAAAGCATTTAAAAAGTACCTGGAAGGCAAAGGGATTCCCTGGGAGGAAATCAGCTGAGAAGTGCGGATAAATTCAGCGTTTCATTTTGGACTTGAATACCAGACTTGCCAGATAGCCGAAAATCAGCGCTGCTGCGGTTCCCACCGCCCCGGCTTTAAAGCCGCCGGCGAACAGCCCCAGCAGCCCCTGTTCGTCCACTGCTTCCCGGACTCCTTTCATCAGCACATTTCCAAAGCCCAGAAGCGGCACGCCGGCTCCGGCTCCGGCATATTCCTGAAAGGGTTCATACCATCCCAGAAAGCTGATTACTGCCCCTGTCACCACCAGCAATACCATAATGCGGCCGGGCATCAGCTTCGTCTTCTCCATGAGAATCTGTACCAGGGCACAGATAAGTCCGCCTACCCAAAAAGCATTTACATAATCCATCATCTCACCTGCTCCTTTTCTTACCTTATTCTCAGTATCCGTCAAATGATGAAAATTATGCATATTTCCCAAAGGCAAAATAAGCCTCTCCCTGCTTTTCAAATCATGGAAGCCGCCGTATGCACGATTTCCCGAATCTGCTTTCCCTGGCAGTCAATCACTCTGTGAGCATATTTTTCATAGAGAGGCACCCTCTCTTCATAAAGTTCCTCCAATGTCTGCCCGGGCATCAGCGTGACACCCCTGGCATTCAAATCTCCCAGACGCTCCACAACCTCGGCCAGCGGAAGCTTCAGGTATATCACGGTTCCCATGCGCCTTAGGTGTTCCATGGCCTCCCTGCCATAAATCACACTGCCGCCGGTAGCAATAACGCTCCGCTGCAGCTCCAGCGAAGCGTTCACTTCATTCTCAATCTTCCAGAAGCCTTCCACACCCTGCTCTTCGATAAGTTCGTGAAGAAGCTTTCCGTATTTTTCCTGAATCACCAGATCAGAGTCCACAAAACGGTATCCGATTCGCTTCGCCAGCACCACACCCACAGTACTCTTGCCCGCGCCCGGCATACCAGTCAGCACAATATTTCTCTTACCCATTTTCCGCCCTCTTACAGTGCCGCGATAACTTCCACCTCACACAGCACGTTTTTCGGCAGCGTTTTCACTGCCACACAGCTTCTGGCCGGCTTCTCGGTAAAGTACTTCGCATACACTTCGTTAAAAGCGGCGAAATCACCCATATCTGCCAGAAAACAGGTAGTCTTCACCACATTCTCACAGGTAGTTCCGGCCTCCGCAAGCAGCGCACCCACATTCTTCATCACCAGTTCCGCCTGGGCAGTAATATCGGCGCCCTCCACGTTTCCAGTGGCAGGATTGATGGGGATCTGTCCGGATGCAAAAAGCATTCCGTTTACAATGATTCCCTGTGAATAGGGGCCGATAGCAGCCGGGGCTTTGTCTGTTGAAATTTTACGCAGCATAAATTTTCCTCTCTTTCCTCTTATCCAGTCTCTTTCTATTTGTTCCTGTCGGGATCCGGCTCGTCAAACTCCGCCGTCACATAAAAGCCTCTGTCGTTCTCGATGACATCCGTCACTCTGCCTTCCCGGCTCTTCAGTCTGTTCCGGAACGGAATATTGGCGGACATGGCCAGGGCCGGGTCAATCACATAATAATAGTTGCTGGGAAGCAGTCCCTCCGTCACCGTAATCTTCCGGCCTGCCTCCAGCAGCCCCGGTCTCTCCATTTTGAATTCCATTTTCCTCAATGCAGCATCCCTCACAGCCTTTTTCCTACGCTTTTCCGAACCCCTCGTCGCATGATATCCGAAAAAGTCCTGTTTTATTTTAGCACAGCCTGAAAGACATTACAAGAAAAACCAGAAGGCAAAAACAGATAGACAGAAATAAATATTGTATTTTTCCGTTTTTTTCTATATAATAGAGTTTGTTTGATTTCCGTTTGGAAACATTTAACTTGAGAATTCCACAATATAACATCGCAAAAGATACTATCACAAAAACAGGAGGTTCCCCCTTGCATTCCTCAAAATATTACAACCCGATTTCAATCTATATACTGCTTGCAGTCGTCAGTGTTGTCGCTGTGTCCATCCGTTACCTGGGCCGTGACATCATCACTGTAGACTTCGAAAACTGTCTGAACCTCTGGCATCTGGAGATGCAGAATGCCGGTCCCGGCATTGAAGCACTTCTGGCCTACACAGGCGACTATCCCATGCCTTATGCATTTATCATATGGCTGCTGGGCAAGCTCCCCGTTCCTTTTCTGTACAGCTGGAAGCTGTTCAATGTGGCATTTGATTTCGCGCTGGCTATTATGGCAGGAAAAGTGGTCAGAGAGCTGAAGCCCGAAAGCTGCTGGAGCTTTCCTCTGGGATTCTGTATCACCCTGCTCCTGCCCAATGTCATCCTCAACAGTGGTTTCTGGGGACAGTGCGACTGTGTCTACACTACGTTTCTCCTGGCCGCATTTTATTTCTGGCTGCGCAAAAAATATCCGGTGGTCATGATCATGCTGGGGATTGCCTTTTCCTTCAAACTGCAGTCTATATTTTTCATGCCTTTCCTTCTCATCGCATACTGGCAGAAACGTAAATTTTCCATTTTACAGTTTCTGCTGATTCCAATCACCATGTTGGTGACAAACATTCCGGCTGTAATTGCCGGCTGTTCCCCCATGATCACTTTCACGAAATACATCGGGCTTACCACAGAATGTCCCTGGCTATATTATTACTATCCCAATATCTGGTTCTTCTATCAGATACGTCCCTATTATCGTTTCGGCACCTGCCCTATTCTGCTGACGGTGGTGGTTCTGATGATTTTTGTAATACTTCTGGTAAAAAATAAAATTATTCCTGATCACAATAATGCTTTGCCCATCCTTCTGTGGACAGCATATACCTGTGCATTTTTTCTGCCTGCCATGCATGAAAGATACGGATATTTCATGGAATTGCTGGCCGTGATCATGGCCATTATCCATATCCGCTCTCTCTGGATTCCTGTGATTATGATTTTGTGTACTTTTCCCAAATACCTGTTTGCGGTGGGCATCGGAGACAATCCGCTAAGCATTCAGATGGCAGAAGCCATGGGAAACACTTTTCTCTATATAGCCTGTACCTGTGTCCTGTGGTATCAGCTTTTTTCAGGAAACGAAAAACGTATCTCTTTCCGGAAACCGGAATAGAAAGGAATCAACAATGCTGAAACTGGAAGAAAAGATAATTGAGTGGATAAACGGGCGCCTAATTTACATTGCTTTCATTATCGTGCTGGTCACAGCCGTATGGATCCGACTGGCAGGCTGGGAATATGTGGGAAATGATTATCACTTTTACCTCTACGATATTCCCGGGAACTGTAATTCTCTGCTCTATCGCTCCATTGTGGCATTTTTAATGGAACGTTCTGAATTTATTGTCATGTTATTAAAGTTCTTTGCCTATACGGGAGATTTCGCAGTGACTTTCTTCACAATGGTGTTATGGCGGCGAAGCCATTCACATCTGAATCCTGTGGCTGCCTTTTTCCTGCTGACAGCCTGTCTGCTCTCCCCTGTTATATTGATTTACAGTATGGGCGGCATGAGAATAGATTCCCTCTGTATGTCACTGATTCTGGCCGGTATTCTGTGCCTGCGGAGCAAATTGTATTTCCCGGCAGTGCTGCTTGCGGCTGCCGCCGCTTTTCTCTATCCGGTATACTGGCCTGTCGTCCTGACCCCTGCCATATGGATTGTTATAAAGCAAAAAAGGGATGGCCAGATGACCATCCACATGACTGCAGCTCTCTTTCTTCTGTTCTGCCTTCTGATACTATCCGTTTTCCTGGAAAATCATGGAGGCGACGGAAGCTTTTACTGGGGAAAGCTCTTTGTCATCAATCCCCACACGGGAGAAGCCTACGCAAATCCCGGTCAATGGCTTTCGGGAATGTTGAATTTATATGGTTACTGTCTGGCCACAGGCAGCCTTTTGCCGGCCTTCAGCCGCAGACGGATGCGCATACCCGCATTGCTCCTGCAACTGATAATCCTGCTGTATATGGGCTGGCAGCAGACTTCTGCCCTTGCCATTTAAGGTCAGAAGCGGGGCAAATCTGCTCCGCTCCTGGGATTTCTATTTATCCCACACTCTCCAGCACCACAGCATGGGCAATTCCCGGGACACTCCGCCCCTCGTTGAAACTGGTCTTGCTGAGCAGAGCACCGGTAGGCATGAAAAGTACCTTTTTCCAGTTTTCTTCCTCCAGCTGCTTCAACACATAGGCAGACAGTGTGACGGCACTGCAGCCACATCCGCTGCCTCCCGCGTGCGTGTCCTGGGATTCCCCGTCAAATATCTCGATTCCACAGTCTATATGCTGCTTAGAGATGTCAATTCCCCGTTCTCTGAGCAGATCCACCAGCACTCTCTGTCCTACTTTCCCCAGATCGCCTGTGATAATCCTGTCATACGCCTCCGGCGTAACGGCGAAATCAGTAAAGTGCTGCGCCAATGTATCTGCAGCTGCCGGCGCCATACAGGCCCCCATATTCATGGAGTCTCTCAGGCCATAATCCACCACTTTTCCCACCGTCATTGCAGTGACAGCAGCTCTCGCTTTTCCGTTAATGCCTTTGGCCTCACGGCCCAGCACAAAAGCACCGCTGCCAGTCACAGTCCAGGTAGCTGAAAGCGGCCGCTGATTGCCGTATTCCAGCGGGAAGCGAAATTCTTTCTCCGCACTGGCGAAATGACTGGAAGTCACGCACACACATTTATCCGCGAAGCCGCCCGCAATACTCATGACCCCAAGAGTTAAGGCCTCTCCGCAGGTAGAGCAGGCTCCATACACACCTAAAAGCGGTATCTGATACGTGGAGATTCCGAAGGAGGTAGCCATGGACTGCCCCAGCAAATCTCCTGCGAACACAAAGGAGATATCCTCCGGCCTCAGCCCTTCCTTGTCCAGAGCCAGCCCCACTGCCTCTTTCTGAAGCTTACTCTCTGCTTCTTCCCAGGTGGCACAGCCGAACAGATCATCTTCGCCCACCTTATCAAACAACAGCCCCAGGGGACCCTCTCCTTCCTTCGTTCCCACAACACTGGCACTGTTCAGAATATATACCGGCTGTGTCAGCTTTATACTGGCCTTTCCCGATTTCTGATTCATAGATTTTCCTCCGAATTCCGCAATACTTTTTATTTCTAATCAGTATCTCCATCGAGAGGAAATCTATACGAATGCTTTTACTCTTCCGTCACTACATACACCAGGCTGGTAACCACATACAGAACCTGGCCGTTATATTCCACTCTGGACCAGCCGGAATCCGCGCTGTATCCGGTGCGATGAGCTTTTTCTTCATATTGCAGCTGACAGCTGACAGTACCGTTACCTTCCGAGGTACTGGGTTCCGTCCTCAGATTCACATATTCTTTCGGCGAAATCCAGTCGTCACAATCTGCAAAAATGATTACTCTTCCGTCAAGTGTATTGACCCTGTTGGGATTGGAAGGCTGCACCGGAGGCTTATAATTCAGATCCGTGGTCAGATATTGGGTTACCGCATATACCGTCTCACCGTTATATTCGATTTTCGACCAGCCGGTATCTCCGTTGACCCCCACACGCTTCAGGACTTCCCCGTTTTTAGACTGAATCACAATATTCCCGTCATCGGTGGTGGTGGGTACAGATCGCAGATTCACCACATCCTTCGGCGTCACCGATTCTTCCACCGCTCTGAATTCCATCGTCCCGGTTCCCTGCACAGGTTCCTTATTCTCATTGTCCGTAACCTCTGCAGAGCTGTTTCCCGACGGTTCCGTCCCTCCTTCGGCTTCCGGCGAAGTTACCGCATCTGTTCCCGCGTCTCCGCCCGAAGGCTTCTCCCCGCCGGTCCCACTGTTCGAATCTGACGGGTTGTCCGCCTCCGGATCTCCGGATGCTTCCGGTGCCCGACCTGCATCCGGGACTCCTGCCGGTTCGGATTTCCCCTCTTCGTCCGGCGTTCCCGCCGGATTCTGTGCCGAGTCATCTGTTCCTGCGGGCCCCGAGGATCCGTTTTCTTCTCCGGCCTCCCCTTCCGCAAAGCTGTCCTGCCCGCCATCCTCTGATTTGTTCGTATGAGTAAAATACCACAACACTGCGCAGATAATCGCCGCCAGAACCACCATGCCCAGGAAAAGCGCCACTTTTACCCATGTGCTCAGACCATCGTCCTCTTCCGGCTCCTCTTCGTCCTGCCACTCCTGCTCATCATCGAAATCCAGCTCCTCGTAGTCCGATTCGCCGTAACCTTCTTCCTCATAATCCAGCTCATCCACTTCTTCGTCAACGGGAGCCTGCTTCCGTCCTTTATCCCATTTCTTCATATGCTGCCTCCAATGCATCTGCACCCTCTTCCGGCGCACAGCGCCCAAAGAGCCTGTCCCACGGTCACAGACAACGGTCCCCGCCGTCCCAGCTTCTCCTACTGCTCTTCATATTTCTCACTCTGAGCCCGAATCAGCTCCGCATCCTCAAAATAATTAATCTTCATGGCACTTTTTACCTCGGACAATGTCTCTGCCGCAACCTCCCGCGCCGCATCGCTGCCTTTTTTCAGAATTTCATAAATTGCAGGAATATTCTTCTCCCATTCCTTCCTGCGACTGCGGATGGGTTCCAGCGTCTCCTGCATAATGTTATTCAGGAATTTCTTCACCTTCACATCCCCCAGACCCCCTCGCTGATAATGAGCCTTCAGCTCATCCAGATTCGCATAGTCCGGCAGATATCGTTCAAAATGCTCCTGTCTGCAGAAAGCATCCAGATAGGTAAACACCGTATTCCCCTCCAGATGTCCCGGGTCACTGACCTGCAGGTGCAGCGGATCGGTATACATACTCATTATCTTCGTACGGACTTCATCCGCCGTGTCCGCCAGATAGATACAGTTGCCGAGAGACTTGCTCATCTTCGCCCTGCCGTCCGTACCGGGCAGTCTCTTACAGGCCTCCTGTTCCGACAGAAGCGCCGCCGGCTCCACCAGCACCGGCGCATATACCGTATTAAACTTATGCACGATTTCTCTGGTCTGCTCAATCATCGGCAGCTGGTCGTCCCCCACAGGAACAGTGGTCGCTTTAAAAGCGGTGATATCCGCCGCCTGGCTGATGGGATAGGTGAAAAAGCCCACCGGAATGCTGGCCTCAAAATTGCGCATCTGAATCTCACTCTTCACCGTGGGATTCCGCTGCAGTCTGGCTACCGTCACCAAATCCATATAGTAAAATGTCAGCTCACAAAGCTCGGAAATCTGCGACTGAATGAGCAAAGTGGATTTCTCCGGGTCCAGCCCGCAGGAAATATAATCCAGAGCCACCTCTATGATATTCTGTCTGACTTTTTCCGGATTCTCAATATTATCCGTCAACGCCTGGGCATCGGCAATCATGATGTAGATCTTCTTATATTCTCCGGAATTCTGCAATTCTACACGCCGGCGGAGAGAACCCGCATAATGCCCTATATGAAGCCTGCCTGTGGGCCTGTCCCCGGTCAAAATAATCTTATTTTCCATGTCACTGTCTCCTCCATAATCCCGCCGTATTGTGCGGCTGGCGTATACCATATGCACAGGTCCCGGACAGAAACCATCATGGTATCAGTGACCATTCGGCCGCTTTCTGCCCAGGATATGTGCATAATTATATCATATCTTCCCCATCAGGAAAACTTTTTTATGTTCTTTTTTTCACCATGGCACCCAGGACCAGAATCTCATGCGCAAAAAGCGGAGCCGCCGCCAGAATACTCAGGCGCATCCATTCCCTGCCGGACAGCGGAAACGTGCCGAATGCCCGAATCAGAACCGGAATCTCCGTCACCGCAAACTGCAGAAGGAATCCGGTCACACAGGCAACAATCATCAGCTTGTTCTCCAGATGTTTCATGCGGAAGACAGATTTCTGGGTATCCCGCATTCCCACCGCATGAAAGAGCTGCGACATTCCCAATACGGTAAACGCATATGTCTGCGCTTTGGAAAGAACGGAGGCATTCTTCAGAACTTCCGCCAGACTTTCCGGTGTCACCGCCAGATCGTTGACACGAAGCAGCGCGCAGGGCAGCATCAGAAAAGCCGTCAGGCTCACCGCCGCAATCAGGGCTCCATAAAAGCAGGTACAGACAAGGCCACCCCGGGCAAACAGGCTCTCTCTCGCTTTTCTGGGCTGCTGCTTCATCAGGCTCCTGCCATCGTTTCTGTCCACTCCCAGCGCCAGAGCCGGCAAAGAATCCGTAATCAGATTAATCCAGAGAATATGGCTGGATTTCAGAGGAGCGGCCATGCCGCAGATTACTGCCAGGAACATGGTAATAATTTCTCCCAGGTTGGACGAAAGTAAAAATATTACCGATTTCCTGATATTTTCATAGACGCCTCTGCCTTCCTCGATAGCGCGGCGTATGGTAGCAAAATTATCATCAGTCAGAATCATATCCGAGGCCTGCCTTGCCACGTCCGTCCCCGTTTTCCCCATGGCAATGCCGATATCTGCCTTCTTCAGCGACGGCGCGTCGTTGACCCCGTCCCCTGTCATGGCCACAATTTCTCCTCTTCGCTTAAATCCGTCCACAATGCGTACCTTCTGGGCCGGTGACACCCTGGCGAAGACTCTGAGTTCCTCTATGCGGGAGGCAAATTCCTCATCTGACAGGCGACTCAGCTCCTCCCCTGTCATACATTGCCTTTGATTCTCTGCAATCCCCAGCTGTCGCCCTATGGCAAAAGCAGTATCCACATGGTCACCGGTGATCATGACAGTCTTCACACCAGCCTCCCGAAAGTCCGCCACCGCCGCTGCCGCCTCAGGTCTGGCCGGATCCCGCATTCCCACCATACCCAGAAAAGTGAGATTTTCCTCCTGCGCCCGGGTCACTCCCGGCCGGACGGCTATGGCCAGTGTGCGAAGCGCTTCTCTCGACATCTCGCTCAGCGCCGCCTTCAGCTGCCTGCGGTGAAGCTCTGTCAGCCGCATCACACCCTGTCCCGTAAAAATATGGGTACACCGCTTCAGCACCTCGTCCGGAGCTCCTTTTGTATAGGCAATCCTTTTTTGCCCGGCGTCACTCTGTTCTGCCAATCCCGGTCCGGTCATTTTCAGTTTAGAGGCTCTTAATTCTGCGGTCCTTGATTCGGCGGCTCTCAGCTCTCCCATACCGGCATACTCCCGGACAGATCTCCCCTTCTCCTGCTCCCGCCGGCTTCCTGCCTGCCGGGATGATGGCACAGTTCTCTGTCTATGTAAAGTGGTCATCATTTTCCGGTCAGAGTCAAAGGACAGTTCATCCACCCTCGGCATCTGTCGCTCCAGCTCACTTTTTTGAATTCCCAGCAGTTCTGCCGCATCCAGCAGGGCAAGCTCAGTAGGGTCTCCCGTCCTGCTGCCGCCCTCCGCCGAAGCGTCATTACAAAGTGTCATCCCGTATATAAAGTCGGGACACTGGAAGAAATCATACTCTTCCATTTTCCGAATACAGCCGTCGAACCAGCATTTTTCCACTGTCATACGGTTCTGAGTCAGTGTTCCCGTCTTGTCAGAGCAGACCACACTCACCGCCCCCAATGTCTCCACGGAAGGAAGTCGCCGCACAATGGTATTGACCTTCACCATCCGGGTAACACTCAGCGCAAGGCAGATGGTCACCACCGCCGGGAGCCCCTCCGGAACCGCAGCCACTGCCAGGGAAATAGCCGTAATCAGCATTTCCGGAACATTTCGATGCTGAAGCACCGCAATCACAAACAAAGCCGCACAGAGCAACAGACTCAGAAGACTCAGTACCTTACCCAGCTCCCCCAGCCTTCTCTGCAGAGGCGTCATCTCCTCTTTAGCTTCCGTAATCATGGCGGCGATCTGCCCCAGCTCTGTATTCATCCCCACAGCGGTCACCAGCCCCTGCCCTCTGCCATAAGTGACAATGGTGGACATATAGGCCATATTCTGCCGGTCCCCCAGGGGCAGATGACTGCCTCTCGTGCTGATAAATCCGGCGTCTTTTTCCATAGGGAGAGATTCTCCTGTCAAAGCGGATTCCTCAATCTTCAGATTCGAAGCTTCCGTCAGCCGCAGGTCCGCAGGCACCTGGCACCCGGCTTCCAGACATACCAGGTCCCCCAGTGCCAGTTCCGCCGCCGGAATCTCCATACGCCTGCCATCCCGGATTACCATAGCCCTGGGACTGGTAAGTTTTTTCAGGGACTCCAGTGCCCTCCTGGCTTTCCCTTCCTGCAGCATGCCCACCGCCGCATTCAGGACCACCACCACACCGATGATCACTGCATCGCTGATCTCCCTGAGCAGCACGGAAACCATGGCCGCCACAATCAGCACATAAATCAGAGGGTCGTTCAATTGCTCCAGAAACGCTTCCACCGGCGTCTTCTTCCGGGGTGCCTTCATCTCGTTTCTGCCGTCCCTGCGCAGTCTCTCCCCGGCTTCCTTCCCACTCAGTCCCAAATCTCTGTCGCTTTTTAATTCTTCTGCGGTCTCTGTAATACTGTATTGATCGAACACACAAAACCTCCCGAAGCTTGTTTGCATTGCAATTCTATGCTTCGGGAGGTGAAAGTATGTCCATGTCATCATGATTCCATATAAAACGCAATCATGCCGAAAGTTCCTCAAGCAGTGCCTGCAGCAGTATAATATGATACTCCTCATCTCTGATAATTCTTCTCAGTACAGCATTCACATACTCATCGCTGATTTTGCAAATGTGTGCCCTGTACTGCGCAATCGCCTCTTTTTCAGCTTCTATATCCGCACACAACATTTTCTTTGCATTCTGCGAAAGTGCCAGACAGGCCGGCGTCCACATGGTTTGTTTCCCGTCAGGCCTTTTTGCATTGAAGTCCACTTCTCCGCCCAGCAGCTGTATCAGCTCTCCCAGTTTCTGCAAATGCATCATTTCTGCAATGGCAATTTCCAAAATGGTTCTCGCCAGATGACAGTTTTCCTGACACAGCCTGTTCTCATTGTTAATATACTGTGTAATCGCAGAAAGCTCTGACACCGCTCCGCAGTAATCAAAGCTGAGTAAATCGGCATACCCCTGATTCCTGCATCTGACCTGAATGGGCGGATAGGGCAAATCCAGCATAGCCGGCTTCAGTCCGGCCATATTACAATTGCCTGTAATCGGTTTTCTGTTTGCTTCCATACTTTGTCTTCTCCCCGTTTTATTTTCCATTATAGGAATTGCCCTGCAATCCTTATAATTAGTTCTGCTATAATTCTATTATATTAAGGCAGCTTGATTGTGTGTATCCGGAATTGCCAGGATGCAGGAAGCGTCCGCTTTTATATAATACCCGCAGGCAGCGTATCTTCTCCATTTCCAGGCGAATTCTCATCGGCAGTCTTCGAGTGAGTATGGCGCAAAGCTTGTCTGCACTACGCATCGAAACAGCATCTTCGTCTGTAGATGAAACGCAAAATTCACTGTGTGGAGTCGTATTTCCGGCAATCATGTAAAAGCTACATACTGCAGATTATATCAGGAAAATGCATGGGCCAAACCATACTTGTACCTTCCATGACATTCATAAAATTTATTGACTGCCTCGCTAAAAAGCAGTAAAATAGAAAGGATTCAAAAGTTCCGGAAGATAAAAGGAGAAGATATCATGTACGAAATGAAACCCGAATATTATACAGGAATAAAAGCAATAGATCAGGAACATACCAGGTTGTTCGAACTGGCACAGGAAACATATGAGCTCATGAATGATGAACTTCTGCTTGACAAGGCGGAAAGCCTCACCCGCCTTCTTTCCGAGCTCATAGACTATACCAAAACCCACTTTTCCCACGAAGAAGCGTATCTGGAAAGTATACACTATGCCCAGAAGGCGGCACATGTGGCTCAGCATCGGAAATTCGAGGACAGTCTGCTGGAATTTGACTTGAATCTGGTAGACGACGATCCTGAAAGTCAGGATGAAACCGTTTCAAATCTTCTTGATTTCCTTGTCAATTGGCTGATCAATCATATTCAGAAGGTAGATATGCTGTATGTAAAATAACAAAATCATGACCTGAAGCGATGCCCCGAAGCCCCCTGGTATATAAAAGCAGGTGCTTCGGGTTCTCTATTACTGTCCTGTTCAGGACAGCTGTTCCAGCAGAGCTTCACAGCCCTCTATCACATCACGGTAAGTAGTCTCAAAATCACCGGTATACCACGGATCTGAAATATCTCTGTCAGAACCGGCAAAGGACAAAAGCTTTGCCACCTTACCTTCCGGATCGCCGCCCAGCATCCGATGCATGTTGCGGATATTGGCACTGTCCATGCCGATGAGATAGTCGTATTTTGCATAGTCGGAATGCTGCAGTTGGACAGCTCGCTTTCCTTCACAGCCGATGCCGTGCTCTGCCAGTTTCTGTCTGGCTGGCGGATAGACGGGATTGCCGATGCCGTTCCAGATTTCCTCTGTGCTGGTGGCGGCGGAGGCGATGTGGAACTGGGCGGAAAGGCCGGCTTTTTCTACCAGGTCTTTCATGATGAACTCGGCCATGGGGCTGCGGCAGATGTTGCCGTGGCAAATAAATAATATTTTTATCATCTTGAATTTATCCTTTCATAAGCCTTTAAACCTTGATATATCGGGCTTCTTGGCACTTTTCTTCAATTTTGTATTTTGTCCTTACCTCACGCAAATCTATATAAATCTACGCAAATTTATGGGCAAATGGTGTAATAATCACACTATTATCATTTCAATAATGCTGTTAGAGATGAAGAAAAACCTCTCATATCAACATAACCATAAATATCATCACATAGATATTTAATAAAATCTTTTTCCGAAATTCCTATTTTTTCAAGGTTAGACAATATCACTTTATAAAAATTTTTCCCATCCGTATCTTTACTTATGGATGTTCTTGGATCATTCATATAATCTGCAATAATATCATATAAAGACCGCTGATTGAAATATTTATCTCCTATTAATTTGATAAATTTCTTATCCTTTTCAATAATACACTTACTTCTCAAAAATTTTTCAATACTCGGAATAGGCAAAAAACATTTTGGTAGATATTTATACTCCTGCTTCTCATTTATTTTATCTTTTACATCCCCATCATAAATACTAATAATATGTTTACCAACACCCAAAGTGTTGTATGTGACCATATCATGATGCAATTTTAACATTTGATTACAACCACCAGAAGGCAGCACACAACATAATTTACTCTTATTAAGCCCATTTTCTCGTACAATTTTTTCCACCAACACTTTTGCTAATTCATCTTCAACTAACAACTATAAATGAGCAAATATTGAAATTTGCACAAAACTACCCTACCAATTTCAAAACAGCTTCAAGTGACGCACCATTTTTTATGAACTGGTGCAGATTACCGATTCGCTCTATTTTGACTTGATCTT
>NZ_JANJZD010000019.1 GCF_024623325.1 Acetatifactor muris | reverse complement strand
TGATTGACGATGAGTATGAAGAAACGATAGTCGGCACACCACAGGGAGGAAATATATCGCCCCTGTTAGCAAATATCATACTCAATGAACTGGATAAGGAACTGGAAGCAAGGGGACTGGATTTTGTCCGATATGCCGACGACCTCATTATCATGGTCGGAAGCAGACAGGCGGCAGACAGGGTAATGAAGAGCGTGCTCCGGTTTATTGAAGAAAAGCTCGGACTTAAGGTGAATGCTGAAAAGAGCAGGGTCGATAAGCCAAAAGGCATCAAGTATCTCGGATATGGATTTTACTATGACACATTTGCCAAAGCATACAAAGCCAGACCCCACCCTAAAGCGGTGGCGAAATTCAAGGCACAAATGAAGAAACTTACAAGCAGAAGCTGGGGAATAAGCAACAGCTATAAAGTGCAGAAACTGAACCAGTTGATTCGTGGGTGGATAAACTACTTCAAAATCGGTAGTATGAAGAAGCTTTGTGAAAGGCTTGACAAGCAAATCAGATACCGAATCCGCATGTGTGTCTGGAAACACTGGAAAACGCCAAAGAACAAAGAAAAGATGTTGATAAAGCTGGGGCTGAACAAGAGGTCAGCGCATGGAATATCGTATGCGAAAGGATACGCCAGAGTATGCAGGAGCTGGAATATCTGCAAGTGTATTAGTAACGAACGACTGGCGAAGTTTGGCTTAGTTTCTATGTTAGACTACTACACCGTAAGGTGTGGAACATGTTAAGTTGATTGAACCGCCGTGTACCGAACGGTACGCACGGTGGTGTGAGAGGTCGGTAGGCGAAATAATCGCCTACCTCCTACTCGATTATCTTATAGGAAAGTCCGCCGCCAGACGGCCATGGAATAAGTAAGGCGATATCTGTCACAGTGTCTCAAGTTCTTTCTCCGTCTCCAACATACGTTCCAGCAATGTCTCCTGAGTGTGCTCTTCTGTATCCAATAACGTCTGCAGTTCCATGAGTTTCTCATAGTCTGAGCTCAGAGAAGGATCCAGAAGCTGCAGCTGAAGCTCCGACGCCCGCTGCTCGCTGGCTGCCAGCTGCTCTTCAAATTTTTCCAGCTGTCTCGTCAGGCGGGATTTGATCTTACCGGGATTATTGTAGGTTTTCCTGTCGAAGACATCTGAGAGGGTGGGAGTATTGGATGCTGTCTGGCTGTCAACATTCCGGTCAGATTTCAAATCCGCTGACCGTCCGCTTCCCTTTCCTGCAGATTTGAACCCGGAAGCCGGACCGCCCGCTTTTCCTGTGCTGACAGAAGACGCAGAGCCGGTTTTTTTGGCTTTTTCCTGTAGATAATCCTCATAAGGCCAGGGATATTGGGTGACTGTATTTCCTTCAAATTCCAGAATACCTGTGGCAATCTGGCGGATAAAATAGCGGTCATGAGACACGAAGAGTACGGTCCCCGAAAAGGTGGAGAGCATCTGCTCCAGGGCCTCTTTTCCCACGATATCCATATGGTTGGTGGGTTCGTCCAGAATCAGCAGATTGGGTCTGGTCTGGAACATTTTGCACAGGGCAAGGCGTACTTTCTCACCGCCGGAAAGCTGTCCCAGTTTTTTCTCCACATCTTCCTGAGAGAATAGGAAGCTGCCAAGAGCACTTCGCACCTGTTCCCGTACCAGGCGGGGATATTCTGCCCAGAAATTCTCCAGTACAGTCTGTTCCGGGTCCATGGGCCCCTTGACAGCCATTTGCTGATCAAAATACCCCCATTCCACATTGGGGCCAAAGGTAAAGCTTCCGCCCAGAGGAGCTATGAGACCAGTGAGCGTTTTCAGTAAAGTAGACTTTCCGATGCCGTTTTCGCCGATGATGGCAATTCTGTCTTTTTTACGCAGAGAAAATGATACCTGACACAGTTCGTTTTCATAGCCGATACTCAGCTTTTTCGCAGTCAGTACATCTGTGTAGCTTTCAAGCCTGGGCTCAAACAGCGCATGAAAAGCTTTTGTGTCAAAACGTCTGGGTTTCTCGATTTTTACCATATGCTCAATGACCATGCGCTTGGACCTGGTAGCAGCTACTTTGCTGGGTGTATTTTTCCATTTTTCGATCCAGTCCGTGAGACGTTTGATTTCCTTCTGCTGTTCTTCGTAGTCCTTTTCCTGCTTGACCAGTGCTTCTGCCTTTTGCTTCATGAAGGAAGTATAATTACCCGGATAGCGTCTGATCCGGTGATATTCGATTTCGTAAGTTACATCAATGACCCGATCCAGGAACATTCGATCATGAGAGACAATGACCACGGCCCGGTCATAACTCTTTAAATAATCCTCCAGCCATTCGATGGTGGGAAGATCCAGGTGGTTAGTGGGTTCGTCCAGCAGCATAATGTCAGGTCTGCTTAAGAGCAGCTTAATAAATGCCACTTTTGTCTGTTGGCCTCCGGAAAAGCTTCCAATAGGCCGGGAGAGATCTTCAAGGGGAAAGCCGAACTTCTGGAACATAATCTCCATATCCTGGCGCCAGGTATATCCCCGGAGAGCTTCCATTTCCTTTTGAAGCCGGTCATATTCGTTCAGAAGAATCTGCTTGGATTCGGATTTGAGCTGTTCTTCGATTTCTTTCATTCTGGCTTCGCAGGCAAAAATAGGAGCAAAAACCTTTCGGATTTCATCTTCCACTGTGACTGATCCATCGGTAAAGCTGACCTGACGGAGAAAGCCGATCTGTTGCTTTCCGGACATAGTGATACCGCAGCTTTCATCGCTGTCCAGATTGTTCATTTTAATATCACCGGTAATCAATTTCAGCAGAGTGGTCTTTCCGCAGCCGTTTCTGCCTACGACAGCGATTTTCTCACTGTCGTGAATCTCGAAATTTACATCTTCCAATATAGTATCTGCGCCGTACTGGACCAGCGCATGCCTGATCTGATATCTCATTTTGAAAACCATGCCTTTCTGCAGCCTGTAAATTCCACACAACAGGAATGCGGACTTCTGCTTTCCTGCGCGTTCGAATATACGGCAATAATTTATCTAACGTAAAAACAAAGTGTGTCATACATAAAAACCGCGGCTGAACCGGCCGCGGTTTTGACAGATTTATTTTTATCAGGGGACGGCGGCTGGTAACCGCTGTCCGGCCGGGTAACTTCAGCCTGGCTGTAAACCCGGCAAAATCACGGAATATTTGATTGAATGATTGAGTGCCTTTGATAATGTCATTATTACTTCCTGTCTTTCTGAAAATGCATTTTCTGAGTCAATTCTGAAATCTTCGTTCCTTATCGTAACATAAGTGAAACAGATGTGCAATAGAAAATAATCGGCATGCATAATTCTTTTTCGATGGGGCAAACTGATAGCGAGCAAAACAAAACGAATATTCATCAATGGGAATATTTGCTTTGTCAGGATAAGATTGCGCTTACTAAAAAGAAAGGGAAGGCAGCCATGAGAAAGAATAGAAGGAACAATACCAAGAAAGAACGTATCATTATGATTGCCTCGTCTGCGTTCGTGCTATCGGCATTGACTATGACGGGGATTTACATGAAGTCGAACAATGCGGAGAAGCAGGATGACGGCTACATGATTGACTTTACAGAATTAGAAAATAATGCGGATGATAAACTTCAGGAAATTGCCGGCAATCAGGGAATGGATGGGAATAATCAGGCAGATACTCAGGACTCGGTAGACAGCCTGGTCAATGATATAGCCAAAGAAATCGACAATCTGGAGAATGATCTGGATTACCTTCCCATGGAAGCAGGATCCGGACTGGTGACGATACCGGGTCTGACTGATGGGGTAAACGAAGAAGTGACAGATGGAAACGAATTGGAAAAACCTGCAAAGGGAGATGATTCTGCGGTATCACCTTCCCCTGCACCTTCGGCTTCTCCAACCCCTTCTCCTGCTCCTGAGGCGGAACCGGAAACAGAGCAGCAGGAGGAAAGCAGTGAAGAAAGGGAAGTTGTCTCCCGGACACTGCATTTTGCGGAAAGCGATGGACTGCTTCGCCCTGTGAGCGGCGAAGTATTGATTCCCTTCAGTATGGACAGCAGTGTCTATTTCTCCACATTGGATCAGTTCAAGTATAATTCCGCATTGATGATCGGAGCAGCCGTGGGTGATACCGTAAGCGCCTGTGCGGAAGGAAAAGTTGTTGAGATCTTCCAGGATTCGGAAATCGGACATGCGGTGACGATGGAATTAGGGGATGGGTATAAGATCACTTATGGCCAGCTGGAAAATATCAATGTCACACTGAACAGCTATGTGGACCGTGGCCAGGCCATTGCCACAGTGGCTGCACCTACAAAATATTACAGTGTGGAGGGAAGCAATCTGTATCTGAAACTTACCTCAGGCGACACACCGGTGAATCCGGAAGCACTGTTCCGTTAGTGCGACAGGAAAACTTCAGGGTTCATATCCCTAATCCGGTTGAACGACAAATCGCAAATCGAGTATGAAAGCCGTTTTATCCTTTGAGGCTGGCGGGTAAAACTGAATTCATGTATGCAGGGAACTGTGCAGAGCAGAGAAAGGTACGGGAATAAGAATGTATATTATCGGCGGATTAATTAAGACTATGGCCGGCGAGGATATAGCGGATGGGTATCTTCGTACTGAAGACGGTAAGATTACGGAAATTGGAAGACGGGATGAAATGGCATTTCATCCCGCTCCTCATGAGAGGGTGATAGAGGTCAGAGAAGGCCTGATCATGCCAGGTATCATAGAAGCTCATTGCCATATGGGCATCACTGAAGAGAAAAAGGGAATGGAAGGGGACGACTGCAATGAAACGGTCAATCCCCTGACGCCATATCTGCGGGCTGTGGATGCTGTGAATACTATGGACGCCGCCTTTGACGACGCGGTGAGGGCGGGAATCACTTCGGCTATGATAGGTCCGGGAAGCGCTAATGTAGTCGGGGGGCAGTTTGCTTTTCTGAAGACAAGGGGACGTCGGGTGGATGATTTAATTGTCAGGGCACCGGCGGCCATGAAGGTTGCTTTTGGGGAGAATCCGAAGGTAAACTATTCCGGTCAGGGAAAAAGCCCTTCTACCAGAATGGCGATCGCGGCAATGCTGAGAGAGGAACTTTTCAGGGCACAGGCCTACGGCAGGAATAAGAAAAAAGCGCTTGCCGCCGGCGAGGACTTTGAGGAGGATTTTGCGCTGGAATGCTGGCTCCCGGTGCTGGAGCGGGAGATTCCTTTAAAAGCACATGTACATCGGGTGGACGACATTTTTACGGCTGTCAGAATTGCAAAAGAATTCCATCTGAAGATGACACTGGATCACTGTTCCGAGGGACATCTGATTGCAGAGGAGCTGGCAGCAGAAGGGTTTCCTGCTATTGTGGGACCGGATCTGGCCAGCAGGAGTAAAATTGAGGTTCAGAATATGGCCTTTAAGACAGTGGGAATACTGAATCGGGCAGGTGTTATGACTGCTGTCACCACGGATCATCCGGTTTCTCTGATTCAGGCGCTTCCGCTCTGCGCCGGACTGGCAGTAAAATCCGGGCTGGATTTGGAGGAAGGCTATCGTTCGATCACGATTCACCCGGCAGTAATCTGCGGTGTGGCAGACCGTGTGGGCAGCCTGGAGGTGGGAAAGGATGCGGATATTGCCATTTTCACCGGAAATCCCATGGAGGTGTTCACGGAAACCCTTTATACCATTATAGACGGGCAGGTCGTATATGAGGCGGGAAATGACTGAAAGATAAACGTTTGCATTGGCGGCAATCTATGATAAAATGAGATATCACAGGAAATGCGATGGGAATCCTGTAATCAAAAGGTTATTATAGAAACCGCATTGCTTTGAACTGTTACGAATTGTCATGTGTGGGCGGTGGAATGAATAATTATCAATAAAGGATATCTGCCGCGCATACCTGGCATGGAAGGCGGATACATAAGGAGCAGCGAACAGATGAAAATAGTGGTTTTGGCAGGAGGTATCAGCACGGAGCGGGATGTGTCCTTAAGCTCCGGGGGAATGATTTATCAAGCATTGTCGCAGAGAGGACATCAGGCGATTCTGCTGGATGTCTGGCTTGGATACGAAGAGGATATCAGAGGAATTTTTGAGCTGGAGACGGACTGGGCAGTTCAGGTGAAGGCGGTGGCAGAGGAAAATCCGGATATAGAAGCCATTAAGGCTTTGCGCAGGGACGATTCAAAAAGCTTTTTCGGCCCCAATGTGCTGGAAATCTGCAGGATGGCGGATTGTGTGTTTCTGGCGCTGCATGGTGCAGGCGGAGAGGACGGCAGGATTCAGGCCTGCTTTGAGCTGTTGGGGATTCCCTACACAGGCGCAGATTTTGTGGGTTCCTGTCTGGCGATGGACAAGGGAATTACGAAAGACATTTTTCAGACCTGGAACATTCCGACTCCTGTGGGGATAAGAGTAAAAAAGGGAGAAACGGAAGAGAGGAGGATTTCGTATCCCTGTATTGTAAAGGCCAGCTGCGGAGGATCCAGTATAGGCGTCTATATCGCAGAAAATGACAGAGAATATGAAAGCGCAAAAAAAGAGGCCTGGCGATACGGCGATGAAATCATTGTGGAGCAATACATAAAAGGAAGAGAATTTTCTGTTGGCGTCATAGACGGCAGGGCTCTGCCGGTGATAGAGATGGCGCCTAAAAAAGGATTTTACGACTACAGAAATAAGTATCAGGCCGGAACTACCATAGAAACCTGCCCGGCACAGATTTCCGAAGAAAAAAGCCGTGAAATGCAGGAGATCGCAGAGCGGGTATTTCGGGCGCTGCGGCTGAAAAGCTATGCGCGCATGGATTTTGTGATGAGTGCCGGGGAGGAGGTCTACTGCCTGGAGGGCAACACATTGCCGGGCATGACACCCACCTCTCTGCTTCCGCAGGAAGCCGCGGCGGCAGGGATGGATTTCGGAGAGCTGTGTGAGAAAATCCTGCAGATGGCGTTGACATAGAGCATGTCCGGGATTGCTCTGCGGGAAGTGATACCAGGTACATGTATGGGGAACTTAAATCAAAAAACAGCATACATGGAGCTGGTATCCAGAGGAATACCGGACATAAGGATGTCCGGGATTGCTCTGCGGGAAATGATACCAGGTACATGTATGCGGAACTTAAATCAAGAAAGGAAATAGGTCGGATATGATGGATTTCACATTGAAAGAAATAGCGGAGGCCTGTGGAGGAGCACTTGTATTTCCGGGAGGCGCGGACGAGGAAGACAGATGTGTGAGTTCTGTGGCAATCGACTCCAGACTGGTTGAAACGGGGGGTGTATTTATCGCAACGCCGGGTGAGCGGGTAGACGGGCATAAATTTATTCCCACTGTGTTTGCGCAGGGAGCAGCGCTGGCGGTAACGCAGAAGAGTCCGAAGCAGGTGGAGGCGGAACATGGCTGTGAGGCGTCCGGGTGGGGATGCTATCTTCTGGTGGAGGATACGCTGCAGGCGCTCAAGGATATGGCGGAAGCCTACCGGAAGAAACTGGATGTGAAAATCGTGGGGATTACCGGCAGTGTGGGCAAGACCAGCACAAAGGAATTCATTGCGGGAGTATTGGCTGAAAAGTATCAGGTCCTGAAAACGGAGGGGAATTTTAACAACGAGATCGGTGTGCCCCTGACCCTTCTGCGGATTCGGCCGGAGCATGAGGTGGCGGTGGTGGAAATGGGAATCAGTGATTTCGGAGAAATGCACCGGCTGAGCAAAATGGCGCGGCCGGATATCTGTGTGATGACCAATATCGGACAGAGCCACCTGAATAACCTGAAAGACAGAGACGGCATTCTCAGGGCAAAATCAGAGATTTTTGATTTCATGGCTGAGGACGGGGAAATCTGTCTGAACGGGGAAGACGATAAACTGGCGGGGCTGAAAGAAATAAGAGGACATATTCCGCATTTCTTTGGATTAGGCAATCACCCTGCGGAGGAAGCTGTCGTGACGGATATCGTCAGCAATGGACTGGAGGGCAGCGATGCGCTGCTTCTGACGAGACAGGCAGAGGGAGAACCCATCCGGCAGCCGATTCACATTCCGCTGCCGGGCAGACATATGGCGTTGAATGCGGCAGCTGCCGCCTGCGTGGCAGGGCTGTTGGGCTTAAACGGCAGTGAGATTGCCGCCGGAATCGGAAAAGTGGAACTGATGACAGGACGGACTCATGTAATTCGTCTTCCCCGGTATACTCTGATTGATGACTGTTATAACGCCAACCCGGCGTCCATGAAGGCAGCCATTGATTTGCTTGCGCTGGCGGACACCAAAAAGGTGGCCATTCTGGGAGATATGCTGAATCTGGGAGAGAATTCTCACAGATACCACGAGGAAGCGGGAAGCCATGCGGCGGCTTTGGGTATTGAGCACATTCTCTGTGTGGGGGAGGAGTCCCGGCATATGTTCTGGGCCGCGGCAAATAACGCGGAAGAAACTACGAAGATTTCTCATTATCCTGACACGGAGACGCTGCTGAGAAGCCTTGCGTCAGACAGCGGGGAGCTGGTGCCGGAGGGCAGCACTGTGCTGATTAAAGCCTCTCATGATATGGGATTTGCGAAAGTACTGGAATTCTTAAGGAGCTGATGCCTGTAATGAAAGGAATCGCGTTTAGATTTACCGGGCATGTCATGCATGGAGGTGTGCTTCGATGCAGAGAGGCCTGTGCAGATTTGGCGTAACAATTCGGACAGAATATCTGCACAGGAATTTTGAGAAGAGTGTGGGTATCATGCCAGAGACTAAAGAGGCAGCTTTTCTGATGAATGCGGCTGGGGGCCGCCATGTAGTAAAACTGTCCGTTTATTAATTCTGCTCGAACCGTTTCAGGCAGACGGTAGTAGTCCTCTTCGGTCTTTTCCATTCTAAAAAAGAGTTTCATGAAAAATAAAATTTATAAAATCTTAACCTGTTTCATCCATATTTATGAGAAAATAAAAGATAATTATAAAATGCCGGACCGGACAAAGGCCAGATCAGCATAAGGCAGGGGAGAGGGCCAAATTGGAGCGGCATGGGGAACAAAAACGAGGGTAGATATGAACGAAAAAATATTGGTGGCGGACGATGAGAAAGAGATTGCAGACCTGGTGGAGCTGTATCTGAAAAACGAGGGCTTTCAGGTTCTGAAGTGTTATGACGGTCCGGAGGCCATGAAGCTGGCGGAGGAGGAAAAACCGGAGCTTGCCGTGCTGGATATCATGCTTCCCGGGGCCAGCGGATTGGAGGTGTGTCGTAAAATCAGAGAGAAGCACACTTATCCGATTATCATGCTGACAGCAAAGGACGGGGAGGTGGATAAGATTAACGGGCTGACCATGGGGGCTGACGATTATATGACAAAGCCCTTTCTGCCGCTGGAACTGGTGGCCAGAGTGAAGGCGCAGCTGCGCCGATATAAAAGGTATAACACGGTTCTGCCGCCGGAGGACGTGCTGTCTGTATCCGGACTTGTGCTGAACAGTAAAACCCATGAATGTTATTTGAACGAAAAGCTGCTGAATCTGACTCCCACGGAATTTTCCATTCTCCGTATTCTGTGTGAGCGGAAAGGACAGGTAGTCAGTGCGGAGGAGCTGTTCCATCTGATCTGGGAGGAGGAGTACTATACCAAGAACAACAATACCATAACCGTGCATATAAGGCATCTGCGGGAGAAGATGGGAGATTCTTTTGAACATCCGAAATACATTAAGACAGTCTGGGGGTGCGGATATAAAATTGAAGGTTAATCCGAAGATAAAGAGATTTGTTATTACATTGCTGTTGATTGCAGGAGGTCTGCTTCTCTGTCAGTTTGCCTATGTGTTGATAGATTATGTGATGAATGGCTTTGTGCTGGACTGGTTTGATAGAAATTATGTCTATTATGAATGGGTTCCGTTAAGAGACGGTCAGGACGGATGTTACAGTCAGCATATTGTCTGGTGGAAATTGAAGGATCTGGTGTTCAAATTCTCTGTGGGACTGGCTGTTTTCCTGATTGTGACAGTCCGGCTGATAACGATTGTATATGCTTCCCGACAGGAGAAGAAATGCATTCAGACAATAGGGCGGCTGATCAGTGATTATATGAAGCATGACAGGGAAGTATCAGAAGTGTTTCCGGAAAATTATGCGCCGGTGTCCGCGCAGATGGCGGAAATCAAAGCGGCCATACAGCGCCAGGAGCAATTGCAGAAGGAAGAGGCGGGAAGGAAAAATGATTTGATTACCTACCTTGCCCATGATCTGAAGACGCCGCTTACATCGGTTGTCGGCTACTTAAGCCTGCTGGATGAAGCGCCGGATATGCCGGAGCCCCAGAAGGAAAAATATGTGCATATCACGTTGGACAAGGCCCAGCAGCTGGAAAAGCTGATCAATGAATTCTTTGAGATAACACGTTATAATCTGCAGCAGATTGTGCTGGAAAAGGAAAGCGTAGATCTGGCTTTTATGCTGGTTCAGATGACGGACGAGTTCTATCCGGTTCTCTGTGCCCGCGGAAATGCCATAAGGCTGGAGTGGCAGACAGAAGAGGAAGAGAGCGGCGAAGGCAGACAGGCGGAGGATATCTTCTTCGTCTATGCCGACCCGGAGAAGCTGGCCAGAGTATTCAACAATATCCTGAAGAATGCCATCGCCTACAGTTATCCGGACACAGAAATTCTTGTGACCTGCAGAGCGGAAGCGGAATATGTGAGTATCACTTTCGCCAACAGGGGCAAGACTATCCCGGCGCAGAAGCTGGATGCCATTTTCGAGAAATTCTTCCGCCTTGACGATGCCCGCTCCACCAACAACGGGGGGGCCGGCCTGGGACTTGCCATTGCAAGAGATATTGTCACCCTCCACAGAGGTACCATTACGGCTGACAGTGCGGATGAGGTGACAACATTCACAGTGAAAATTCCCAATCTGGTCTGAGATGAGAGTATAGTCTGTGAAAAGGAATCGGCTTAACCTGCTGACGGAGAGGTTACGGCATATATTCTTCTTTCAGCCGGAAATATTTCTCCGAAATCAGGTTGCTGACATGAGAGCCCAGATTTTTTCTCAGGGCCTTATCCATCTCAGCCGGATAAATCGGTTCCTCAAACTGCAGAATGACAGTGGCCCGTTTCACTTTTGGCAGATGGTCTTCGAATATGGCGGCGGCGTTTAAAATGGTCATGGGAACCACAGGAACGCCGCCTTTTTCCGCGATTTTGAAGCTTCCTTCACGGAAGGGCAGAAAGGTATCGTTTACTTTATTGCGCGTACCTTCCGGGAAAATGCACATTGACACGCCGTTTTTCACTTCTTCCACACCTTTGAGAATGGTTTTTAAGCCCTGCTTAATATCATCTCTGTCCAGAAAAAGACAGTGGATATTTTTCATCCAGTCCCGGAGCAGGGGATATCGAAGCATTTCCTTTTTGGCCACAAATCCGGTGACGCCGGGGAAATTGACGTATGTGATGAGAATATCAAAATAACTGCGGTGATTCCCCACAAATAAAACCGCGCTGTCGGAGGGGATATTTTCTTTTCCCCGGACAATCAGTTTCACTCCGGTGAGAACGAGAATCCAGCGGAAGGCCCATTTGATGATGGCTTTTGAACTTCTGTCCCTGAGCCCGGGATTCCGCTTTCCAATCAGCCATTCTACTATCAGCACAGGTATGCTGAGAACCAGGAACAGGAATACAAATAATGCCACTAAAACCAGACGTATCATAATGCCAGCCTCTTTTCTGCTTTGAAAATTTGGAATAAAGCGATTTATCTCATTTCTGCTATCTGAAATCTGTCACAGGATTTACTTCCCCGGATCCTATGCTCCAAATTCTATCATAGAAATCCACAGCTGTACATAAAATAGAGAAAAATAGGAAAAATTTCGTGAGGTTTACGATTGAAAAAGTTAAAATCATGTGGGATTCTGATGGCCTGTATGTTGCTTCTGGTGGGCTGCACTCTGCTCAGTGAGGAAAAAGTCAAGCTGCGGGACCTGGATTTTACGGTACTCAGCGAGGAAAAGATACCGGAACAGCTGATGGCGGTTATCGAAGAAAAGAAAGCGGCGCCTTTTCACGTCACCTACACGGACAATGACAATCTGTACATATGTGTGGGCTACGGGGAGCAGGAGACAGGAGGATACAGCATTGCGGTAGACGAACTGTATCTGACAGATTCCAATATTTATGCGGCCACCAGCCTGTTGGGGCCGGAGGCTTCGGATAAGACCACGGCAGTTCCTTCCTATCCTTACATTGTCATTAAGACGGAATATCTGGAGCAGACGGTGACCTTTGAGTGACAACGGCAGACAGTTCTTGCTTTTCCGTACAGTGTCATGTTACACTGGTAAAAAAGGCGGATGGCAATCCTGTGGGAGGAGAGTCGGCTGTCCGGAGACAGGAGGCATAGATGCTGCTGATACGGAATGGTTATGTGATTGATCCCAAATCCGGCGTGGAAGGAAAGTATGACATTCTCACGGATGGGGACAAAATCAGAAAAATAGGAAAGAACCTTGAAAGGCCGGACGACCGCTTTCAGGTGATTGACGCGGAAGGGCTTCTGGTGGCGCCGGGACTGGTGGATGTGCATGTACATTTCAGAGATCCGGGCTTTCCGGAAAAGGAGGACATTCTCACGGGGGCGGCGGCAGCGGCGGCAGGCGGCTTCACTACCGTGGTATTGATGGCGAACACCAGGCCTCCGGTGGACAACAGAGAGACGCTGACGTATGTGCTGGAAAAAGGACGCAGCACAGGCATCCATGTGCTGAGCTGCGCCAATGTGACTCTGGGGATGCAGGGCCGGGAGCTTACTCCCATGGAAGAGCTGGCGGCGGCAGGAGCGGCAGGTTTTACGGATGACGGGATTCCGCTTTTGGATGAAACACTGGTGAGAGATGCCATGAAAAGGGCGGCAGCTCTGGATATGCCCATAAGCTTTCACGAGGAAGACCCGGCCCTGATAAGCGACAACGGTGTCAACAGGGGAAAGGCCAGCACATTTTTCGGCATCGGCGGCTCTCCGAGAGAAGCGGAGATTACTTTGACCGGGCGGGACCTGGAACTTGCGCTGGAGACGGGAGCCTGCATCAACATTCAGCATATCAGCGCAAAAGAGTCCGTGGAACTGGTGCGACAGGCAAAAAAGAGAGGGGCCAATATCCATGCGGAAGCCACACCCCATCATTTTATGCTGACCGAGGAAGCTGCCATTCAGTACGGCACACTGGCGAAAATGAACCCTCCCCTGCGGGAGGAGGCTGACCGGCTGGCCATTATCCAGGGACTTGCGGACGGCACAATCGACATCATTGCCACTGATCATGCGCCTCATACCGCGAAGGAGAAGGAGCGGGACATTACAAAAGCGCCCAGCGGCATTATCGGGCTGGAGACGGCACTGTCCCTGGCCATTACGGGACTGGTGAACGAAGGCCGTCTCACCATGGGACAGCTTCTGCGTCTGATGAGTACGAACCCTGCCGGCCTTTATCATCTGAACGCGGGCTTTCTGGCGGAGAACGGACCGGCCGACATTATCCTGATTGACACTGCCGCGGACAATGTTCCCGGGAAGTATGTGTCCAAAGCGTCAAACACACCGTTTACGGGATGGAAGCTGAAGGGAAAAGTGGTGAAGACCATAGCGGCGGGAAGGGTAGTATATTCCGGCTGATCGGCTTAATTACGGGATAAAACTTGACGAAGCAAAGCTGCTTGTATATAATTTTAATAACGGTCTGGAAGTGGATAACCGTTCAGATTGCAGGCGAATCAGCCGGGAGAGATGCAGATGAAGGAATATCTGATAAAAGCATATGCGAAAGTCAATTTGGGACTGGATGTGGTCAGGCGCCTGCCCAACGGCTATCATCAGGTGAAGATGGTGATGCAGAGTGTGGGGATTTGTGATGAACTGATTCTGGAGAAGCTGGAAAGCGGGATTGTTCTCACGGCGGACTCCCGGGAAGTTCCGCTGGATGGAACGAATCTGATTCACAGAGCGGCACGGCTGATGCAGAAGGAATACGGAATCGGGGAAGGGGTTCGGATTCATCTGCGGAAGAATATTCCCGTGGCAGCGGGGATGGCGGGAGGAAGCACGGATGCGGCGGCGGCCATGAGAGGAATGAATCAGCTGTTCGGCCTGAATGTGCCCGTGGAAAGGCTGATGGAGCTGGGGGTTGCCATCGGTGCGGACGTGCCCTACTGTATTCTGGGGGGCACTGCTCTGGCGGAGGGAATCGGAGAGAAGCTGACGGCGCTTCGGCCCATGCCGGATTGTTTCATTCTGGCGGCAAAACCGGAAATCAGTGTATCCACAAAGTATGTTTATGAGCATCTGGACGCAGAGGGAATTGCACACCATCCGGATATCCACGGGATGGTGGAGGCCATTGGAGAGGGAAATCTTCCGGGTATTCTGGAACGGATGGAAAATGTGCTGGAGGCTGTGACCGTTCCGACCTGGCCTGTAGTGGGCATGCTGAAGGACAGAATGCTTGCGCTGGGAGCGGAGAGGAGTCTCATGAGCGGCAGCGGTCCCACGGTATTCGGAATCTTTACCGGGAAGGAAAAGGCGGAGGCAGCCTGCGAACAGCTCAGAAAAGAAAATCTGGCAAAACAGGTATTTCTGACCGTGCCTGTAGGAGCGCCACAGGTTTAAAGCAGGTGTGGGGAAGATAATGTTGGGCTGCGAAATCGGTGCGTTGGAGCATTGAGCAGGACTGGGGGTTGACATGGGGATTTCTTTGGTGGGAAATATGGACGATTTATTGCCGCTTCGGGACGTGGTGTTCAATACATTGCGTCAGGCGATTCTAACCGGGGAATTGAAGCCGGGTGAGCGGCTGATGGAGATTCATCTGGCGGATAAGCTGGGGGTAAGCAGGACACCTGTCAGGGAGGCCATCCGCAGGCTGGAACTGGAAGGGCTTGTTACCATGATACCCAGAAGGGGTGCGGAAGTAGCAAGGATTACAGAGAAAAGCATGAATGACGTGCTGGAGGTCAGGCGGGCGATGGATGCGCTGTGTGCGGAGCTTGCCTGTGACCGCATTACAGAGGAGGAGCTGGGGGCTCTGAGCCGGGCCTGTGAGCATTTTGAGCATTGTGTCAGAGCAGGAGATGCCAAAAAGATTGCCCAGGCGGATGTGGGGCTGCATGACATTATCGTGCGGGCCACAGGCAACCAGCGTCTGATTCAGCTGGTCAATAATCTGTCGGAGCAGATGTACCGTTATCGTTTTGAATATATCAAGGACAGCAGCCAGCATGAGACACTGGTGAAGGAACACAGAATTATCTATCAGAGCATTGCGTGCAAGGATAAGGAGACGGCGGCAGCGGCGGCCAGAACCCATATCGACAATCAGAAAAAGGCCATTATTCGTCAGATTCGGCTGGAGAGGAAGCAGGACAGCCGGGACTGAAACGGTTAAAGGGTATTGGAAAGCATTCAGGGATCCATTTCGGAAAATGCTGGTTCAATAACCGGCTGAATGATTCCGGGAAGAGTTCGTGACAGAATTATAAAAAGAATAAAGCAGGAAAATACTGGCAATAATCCTTTACAAAAGGAAGCAAAGGCGGTTTCCCAAAGGAACCCCAAAGGCGGTTTCCTTGAGGAAAGGATGATTGAATGAAAAGAAGATGGATTGGCCTGCGGATTGTTGTGAGTCTGTGTGCCGCATTGGGATGGTGGGGATTGATTTATCCTGAGCTGACGTTGACGCCGGAGACGGTGAAAGTGAGTGTGGAGAATGCGGAAGGTGAATTGCAGGAGGTGTCCGGGGAATGGGACTTTGACAGCAGCCTTTATCAGGAAATTCTCAATGCGGACAGGAGTAAAATCACGTTTCGAAGCAGACTGCTTACGGATTTTGGCTTGCTTTTGGAGGCGATACATGACAGGAGCGGAAATAAATAGGGATGTATTGAGAAGTGATGCCCCCATCGGCGTATTTGATTCCGGTGTGGGCGGTCTCACTGTAGTACGGGAAATCATACGGCAGATTCCCAATGAGAAAATCATATATTTCGGGGATACGGCCCGCGTGCCTTACGGAAGCAAATCCCGGGATACGGTGACCCGCTTTTCAGAGCAGATTGTGAGGTTTCTGAAGACTTTTCAGGTGAAGACTATTGTGGTGGCCTGCAATACTGCCAGCGCCTATGCCATGGAGGCACTGGAGCGTGATGCGGACATTCCCATGATAGGTGTTGTGAAACCGGGTGCCAGAATGGCTGCGGAAATGACGAGAAACGGAAAAGTGGGCGTCATTGCAACGGAGGCCACCATCGGAAGCGGAATTTACACGCAGTACATACAGAATCTGAATCAAAAGGTGACGGTTTATGGGAAGGCCTGCCCTTTGTTTGTGCCGCTGGTGGAGGAGGGGCTGTGGGAAGACCCGGTGACCGACGAGATAGCGCGCAGATATCTGACAGAGCTGATTGACATTGACATCGACACACTGATATTGGGCTGCACCCATTATCCTCTGATTCGCTCTACATTGAAGAAAATCATGGGGGAGGGCGTTACGCTGGTGAATCCCGCCTATGAGACGGCGCGGGAGCTGAAGGAAATGCTGGAAGGGCAGAATTTACTCTGCACCAAGGCACCGGGACTGGGCAGTAATCAATATCAGTTTTATGTGAGCGACAAGGCGGAAAAATTTGTACGTTTTGCAAATTCTATTATCAAATATGGGATTCTCTCTGCCAAGACAGTCAATATGGAGGCTTTTGACGGAGGGATTGACGGCGATATGGGAGGATTCAGTCAGCCTGCGATTCAGGCGGCTTCCGCAGGATGAGAGAGGATAACGATGGAGAAAAAGGCGCGGCTTACAGTGACCGGGAGACAGAAGGATGAAGCCGGCGAAGAGACGGTTACAGAACTTTACACGGAGGCTGGGTTTTTTGAGAGAAACGACAATATCTATATTCTCTATGAAGAGGTTCAGGAGGGAGCACTCATCAAAAACACGCTGAAACTGAAAGGCTCCGTTCTGGAGCTGACCAAAGGAGGAGCGGTCAGAACCAGGATGCTTTTTCAGGAGGGGAAGGAATGTCTGTCCGAATATGTTACCCCTTACGGCTGTCTGCAGATGGGGGTTCGCACGGAGCGTGTGGAGGTTGTTCGGGAGGGGGCTGAGCTGCAGGTCAGAGTGGTGTATGGACTGACTTCCGGCGGGGTGTCTGTTTCCGACTGTGAGCTTATCATTGTGGCAAAGCCTGTTTTCCCCCAATAATTTCCATGGGGGCTAAATATTTCGGCCGGGAGTGCCGAAATAATAGTAAGAAAGTATGAAATTGTAACTGTTCAGCTGAGGGCACCACAGTTTTGTGGAGATCAAGGAGGATGCGCCCGCACACGGGCAGGAGATGACATTATGTCAAGAAGGAGGATACGATGAGTGTAAACGGAGTTACATCAAATCAGGTGACGGCTGCCTACAATTATTCTGCTACAGAAAATGTGAAAGCCGATGCTGCTGCAAGTGAAAGCACAAAGGTGGAGAGTTCTTCCGCCGATGCAGGTGCCGTGTATGAGCCTTCCAAAGAGAGCGCTTCCGCATCCACAGGGAAGACTACTTATAAGCCCGATACGAATCTGATCAATAAAATGAAGGCTGATGCCGATGCACGTACCGCACAGCTGCGCAGTCTGGTAGAGAAAATGATGACCGGGCAGGCGAATACTTATGGTAAGGCAAATGATATCTGGTCTTTCCTGAGAAAAGGAAACTATACGGTAGATCCGGCTACCAGGGCACAGGCACAGGCTGATATCGCAGAGGACGGCTACTGGGGAGTGAATCAGACTTCCGACAGAATCATTGATTTTGCCAAGGCTCTCACCGGCGGAGACCCCGATAAGATTGAGGATATGCGCGCTGCCTTTGAAAAGGGCTTCAAGAAAGCCGGCAAGAACTGGGGCGGTGATCTTCCGGACATTTCCCAGCGCACCTATGATGCGGTGATGGAGAAGTTCGACAAGATGGCGGAAGAAGCCAAGAAGGAATCGGATGCCGCGAATAAGGCGCCGGAAGTAGTGGATCCTACCAAATAATTGATCCGCAGACGGGAGTAAAGATTAGAAGTGCCGAAGGTATCGGAGGATACAGACGGTATCATCCATGCTCCGTAAAATGAAATGTCAGAGAATAAAAATGCTGCCGCAGTCATTTCATGGCTGCGGCAGTTTTGTCACAGTTCAGTGTCCTGCCGGGATTTTATGCAGTTTTCTCTTACAAAAAGCTTCTGTCAGCTTCCCTTTACAATGAGAAGCTTCTGGCCGGTCTTAAGTTCATCGCTGTCAAGGGCGTTCAGTTCTCTCAGAGAATCCACAGGGATATAGTATTTTTTCCCGATGTTCCAGAGATTATCTCCTTCTTTTACCATATAAATAACCATTCCGGGCAGATTGCTCATTTTACTGTTGTCCAGCTCAGAGACATTTACCTGGCTGATTAAGTCCACAGGCACATTTTTGAAGACAACCGTGGAGAAGCTGAGAACCGCTTTCACGTCCATTTCTTCGCTGTCCAGCATGGTAACCTGGAGCTGTTCCACTTCGGCGTGTATTTTTCCCATGTCTTCGGGGGCGATGTCAGGTACCTCCAGGGTGTACTGATAGGGAATCTGTGCCTGTGTACAGCCGTAGGGAGATTCATCTTCCCCTGTGATATACATGACTTTTACCTGTACACTGCCCTGCAGCAGAATCCCGTTCTCCACGGTGCTCTGCTGCTCCAGAGCCACAGTGCCCTCACTGTGCAGCAGCTGAAGTACCGTTCCATCGTTTACATGAATGTGGTCTGTCACTTTTGTCTTGCCGGTTACTTTGGACAGCAGCCGGCGCAGCTGAGCTTTGTGAGTGACTGTATTGATTTCTCTGGATACACCGTAAATGTCGGAGATAATCTCCAGATTTTCCTCTTCGTAAATGCGGATGCCGATGTCCAATACCAGTTCCAGCCCCACATTGCGCTCCTCCCCGTCGAAATCGGGACGGACAGTGAGCTCCTGCTGGCCCAGATGACAGCGGATATCGGGCAGCATGCCCTCCCGACAGCCATGGCATTCCAGCACGCCGCTGAAGGGCAGAGTGGTTTCGAAGCAGCGGCAGGGGTGATCTTCCCCTTCTCCTTCATACAGAAGGAACAGATGGATGTCCCCCGAAATGGTAAGCTTTTCCTCCATCACTTTGAATTCCACGTCGCCCAGAGAGATATTGTTCCAGAGAATCTGGAAAATGTTGGGATAGTTGGAAGGCAGGGCGACTTCCTCTTTCAGCCGGAAAATGTCGTTCTTGCAGATGGCAATCTGGGCCAGATTCAGCGGCATCCGGCGATACTCCACCTTCTCATCCCCCTGAATGGCCACAGGCGCCTCCTCATCATACAATTCTTCAATCCGGGCTGTCATGGTCACAAGGGACTGAATATTCAGCTTCCTGGAGTTAATCATATTGATGGTGAGATCTTCCACTTCTCCGTCCACTGTCACAGCGTCAGCAGGAACCACACCCTGCATATTGATTCGCTCTTCAAAGGGGAGCCTCCCTTCCAGAACCACCAGATTGCTGCCTTCTTCCACAGTGTGGTAGAGAACTACGAATTTAAGGCTGCCGCGGACGGTGACAGAGTCCGTGGCCGGTCTGATTTCGTCGATGATAAGTTCTCCCTTCTCCAGATTCAGTGTGGTCACATCAGGTTTGTTTTCGGGGATATTCACATCGTCTTCCAGGGTGAACTGGGTGACGGCCTGAACCTTGATGCGGTCCATATGTATATTTCTTTTTACCAGCTCCACAAAAATACCTCCATATATACTCGTATAAGGATATATATGAAGGTATGGAAGGATTTATGCCTGTCTCCGCACCTCTGAAAGGTGTGGAGCCGATGTTTATTCCCGCGAGCAACGAGCCAAGCGGGCATGCTTGCATGCACATTTGGCGACTGCTGCGAGGGTCAAATACCAAAGTGTCCTTTGGACGCTTTCTGCTCTGCAGCGCTGCAAATTTGATGCCCCGTTGCTTGCAGTGGGGTCTTTGACTCCACCGCGCCGATCAGGTCAGTGATGTTCTCTATCTGATATTTTTTCATGTAAGCCTCTATGCCTTCTACTACTTCCACAGTGGTATAGGGATTCACGAAGTTCATGGCACCGATGCTCACCGCGCTGGCGCCGGCCAGAAGGAATTCCAGAGCATCGTCCGCATTGGAAATGCCGCCCATGCCGATAATGGGGATTTTGACCGCGTGAGCAGCCTGATACACCATGCGCACTGCGATGGGTTTGATGGCAGGGCCGCTCATGCCTCCGGTTTTATTGGCAAGGACAAATTTCCGCCGGTGAATGTCAATTTTCATGCCGGTGATAGTGTTGATCAGGGACAGGGCGTCCGCCCCTGCGGCCTCGGCGGCTCTGGCCATCTCCCCAATGTCGGTGACATTGGGACTCAGCTTCATGATGACAGGCTGCTTAGCGTGGGCTTTGACCTGCCGGGTAATGTCATAGAGGGCATCTGCCTTCTGACCGAAGGCGATGGCGCCTTCCTTTACATTGGGACAGGAAACGTTGATTTCCAGCATGGCCACAGCGGGTTCCGTTCCCAGGCGTTCCACCACTTCCAGATAATCTTCCACGGTTTTCCCGCAGACATTGACAATGATTTTCGTGTCGTACTGCTTCAGAAAGGGGATATCCCGCTCCAGAAGCACTTCCACGCCGGGATTCTGGAGGCCTATGGCATTGAGCATGCCGCCGTAGACTTCCGCCACTCTGGGGACGGGATTGCCGGGCCATGGCACATTTGCCACGCCCTTGGTCACCACGGCGCCCAGCCTGTTCAGATCGACAAATTCCGAGTATTCCATGCCGGAGCCAAAGGTTCCGGAGGCTGTCATGACAGGATTCCTGAAAGTTACGCCTGCCAGAGTTACTTGTGTGTTCATGCTTCCTCTCATTCCGCCGCCGCAGCGGCATTTTAATCGGTGAAATTCTGAGATTTTATCATTTTCAGATACAGCCTCTCAGATATCCACGTCCTGTGCCTCGAAGACCGGGCCGTCAGTGCAGATGCGGGCATTGTGCACATGAGAGTGGGAATCTACCTCTCTGGTCTTCACCACGCAGCCAAGGCAGGCCCCCACGCCGCAGGCCATGTGCTCCTCCAGAGAGATGTAGGCAGGGATTCCATGAGTGACCGCATACCTGCGTATGGCCCGGAGCATGGGCATGGGACCGCAGGCGTAAATGATATCTGCCTCCAGGGCGTTCTCTGCGACAGCATCCATCACGTTTCCCCTGGTTCCTGCGCTCCCGTCTTCCGTTGCAGTATATACTTTTCCGTAATTATCAAAATCTTCCTTCAGAAAAAGATTCTCATCCCGGTATCCCAGAATAATCTGCTTTTCGGCTGAAAGCTCTTTTGCCAGCTCCAGAAGGGGCGGGATACCGATGCCGCCGCCCATGAGGAAGACTTTCCTCCCGGTTCCCGCTTCCAGAGGGTAGCCGTTGCCCAGGGGGCCCAGGACGGAGACAGATTCCCCTTTTTGATAGCCGGAAAATTCTCTGGTGCCTGCTCCCGCGATGCGGTAGACAATGCGCAGGGCATTTCCGGGAACATTGATTTCACAGATGCTGATGGGACGGGGGAGGAGGGTGCTTTTATCCTTCGGATAGAGACAGACAAACTGCCCAGGGCAGGCATGAGCCGCCAGGGGAGTCTCCAGCCACATCTCGTAAATGTCAGGGGACAGTTCTTTTGCGGAAAGTACAGAAGCCGTCATTTTCTGCTTCATGATATCATCCTTTCGTCTGAGGTATTCTGAAATGGGGCATCTGGTTATTTCAGCGGCTTTGCGCCTGCCTTTTCCTGCGCCGCCTCCAGAGCACGTCTGAAACGACTCTTTTTCTTCGCGGGAGGAAGGGGCTGCTGCTTACCGTGCAGACCTTTTACGCCGATGACATAAATGCCGCTGACCACCGCTTTTACTTCTTTTTTCACAGGAACGGTATCGAAAATTTTCTCGTCGCAGATCAGAGACATAATCTGGGGACCGATTTTGGCCTTGATGATGGGCATTTTGGACCTGCGCATAAGCTTCGGCGTCTGGTCCAGAACCATCTGAGGGAGTCCGGCGTCCCGCAGCCGCATTCGCTTTTTGTCGATAATCAGCATGGAGACGGTCTGCTTGTTGGCCTCCAGCATTTCCTGCTGCTCCTGCTGTCTCTTCTGCGCTTTTTTCCCCAGAAAATAGAGCACGATAATCAGCGCGGTAAGTACGACGGCTATTACGATTAATACAATCATCCATGGTTTCATATGAGATGAGCCTCCTTAAGTATCTTTCTGGGTTCATTCTAGCACAGATACCTGTGGATAAGCAACAAAAAACAGCCGGATGGATGCTCTTTCTTAAGAAATTTAAAAAAAACTTTTAAAGACCTCCTGAATGTGGTATATATAGAAGGTGAACAGAAACGTACAGATTAAAAGTATGCCGTTGGCACAGGGTGTGTGGACGTGCGGAAACGAGGGAGATATGCGATTGACAGATATTAAGGAACTTTATCGGAAACGTGAGAACTTTATCGGGACAGAGGTTACTGTGGGCGGCTGGGTCAGAAGCAATCGGGATTCTAAGAGTTTCGGCTTTCTGGTTATCAATGACGGCACATTTTTTGAGACCCTGCAGGTGGTGTACGGAGACGGCCTCTCCAATTTCGAGGAGATCTGTAAAATAAATGTAGGCGCCGCTCTGATTGTGCGGGGGACCATTGTAGAGACGCCCAATGCCAAACAGCCTTTTGAGATGCAGGCGGCGGAGGTGACAGTGGAGGGAACGTCCGCAGCGGATTATCCTCTGCAGAAGAAACGTCACACCTTTGAATATCTGCGTACGATTTCGCATCTGCGTCCCAGGACCAACACGTTTCAGGCGGTGTTCCGCGTGCGGTCTCTGATTGCCTATGCCATTCACAGCTTTTTCATGGAGAGGGGCTTTGTGTATGTACACACGCCGCTGATCACGGGAAGTGACTGTGAGGGCGCGGGAGAAATGTTCCAGGTGACCACCCTGGATTTGAATAACATTCCGAAGAACGGGGACGGAGAAGTGGACTTTGCGCAGGATTTCTTCGGGAAACCCACGAATCTCACCGTGAGCGGGCAGCTGAATGTGGAGACCTATGCGTTTGCATTTAAAAATGTATATACTTTCGGCCCGACTTTCCGGGCGGAGAATTCCAATACCACCCGTCATGCGGCGGAGTTTTGGATGATTGAGCCGGAGATGGCGTTTGCTGATCTGAAGGACGATATGATGCTGGCTGAGGCCATGCTGAAATATATTATCCGCTATGTGCTGGAGAATGCGCCGGAGGAGATGGCGTTTTTCAATCAGTTTGTGGACAAGGGGCTGCTGGAGCGCCTGAAGCACGTGGTTGATTCTGATTTTGCCCATGTGACATACACAGAGGCGGTGGAGATTCTGGAGAAGCATAATGACGCTTTTGACTATAAGGTGTCCTGGGGCTGTGACCTGCAGACGGAACATGAGAGATATCTCACTGAGGAAGTGTTTAAACGGCCTGTGTTTGTGACGGATTATCCGAAGGAAATCAAGGCGTTTTATATGAAGCTGAATGAGGACGGCAGAACCGTTGCCGCCATGGACTGCCTGGTGCCCGGCATCGGCGAGATTATCGGGGGCAGCCAGCGTGAAGACAAGCTGGAACTGCTGGAGCAGAGAATGGAAGAGCTGAACCTGCCGAAGGAAGACTATGGATTTTACCTGGACCTGCGCAGATACGGTTCGGTGCGGCATGCAGGCTTCGGGCTGGGATTTGAGAGATGTGTCATGTATCTTACCGGCATGAGCAATATCAGAGATGTGGTGCCGTTCCCCAGAACGGTTAAGAATTGTGAGCTGTAAGACAAAAGCAGTTTCCGATGCTTTGACAGCAGCTGCGCATTTTACAATTTCTTAATATTTTAGAGGGATGTAAAAAGGCGGGAAGTGTGGTATTCTGAAAGCATGAGAAGAAAAATAAAAATTGTGAATTGTATATTGACCTGCGGCCTGGGAGCATTGCTCTGCATTTCGCAGGTGCAGGAGCCTCTGACGGCGGAGGCTACCACTGCCTCGGAGATTCAGGGCCAGATAAATCAGAATACCAATGCGCTGAATCAGATCAACAGCCAGATCGTGGCGCTGGAGACAGAGCAGGAGATTCTGCAGGAGCAGATGGATGACCTGAACGCCGAGATCGTGAATACCATGACCAGCATCGGTGTGAAGGAAGACGAGATCGCAGCGAAGAAAAACGAAATTACAGACAAGGAAAATCAGATAACCGAAAAAGGGAACCAGATTGTCCGGAAGCAGGGCGAGATAGATGAGACCCAGAGGGAATACGAAGCGGCGGTAGAACGGGAGGAAGCCCAGAGGGAGGGCATGATGATCTGCGCCCGCCTGATTTATGAGAGAGGCGACGATACCTATCTGGACGCACTTTTAAGCGGCAAGGGTTTTTCCGATATTCTGAATCAGATGGACCGAGTGGAGCGCGTCTATGAATACGAGAATTCCATGCTGCTTCAGTATATCGAGGTGAAGAATCAGGTCCACGACCTGTGGGAAAGGCTGGAAGAGGAAAAGGCAGGGCTGGAAGCGGATAAGCAGCAGCTGGAGGCAGATAAACAGGTGCTGGAGACCGACAGGCAGCAGCTGGAGGCGGATCAGGCGGAACTGCGGAATCAGAAGGCGAATCTGGACACTATGATGGCCAAAAAGAAGCAGGAGTCCGCCAATTTTGAGGCGGAGATTGCGAAGGCAAGACAGGCTGCGGCTGCAGCTAAGAAGCAGATCCAGCAGGATCAGCAGAGGCTGAAGCAGCTGCAGGCTCAGAATAATTCATCGTCCGGGGGAGGCGGTGGAGGAGGAACGCGGCCCAGCTACAGTGAGACCGATTATTCTGCGACGATCAACAATGCGTCCGGAAGTGAGCTGGGGAAAAGTGTGGCCAATTATGCATGTCAGTTTATCGGGAATCCCTATGTGTCGGGGGGGACGAGCCTCACGAACGGGGCGGACTGTTCCGGTTTTACCTACAGAGTATACAGTGAGTTTGGCTACAGCCTGCCCAGAACTTCCTATCAGCAGCGCAGTGCGGGTACAGGGGTGGATTACAGTAATGCCCAGCCGGGGGATATCCTCTGCTATGAAGGGCATGTGGCAATCTATATCGGGGATGGTCTGATAGTGCATGCCAGCAACAGCAATCCTTATCCCAGCGGCGGCATCAAGATCAGCCAGGCGCAGTACAGACCGATTGTGGCAGTGCGGAGAATTGTCAATTAAACAGTAAGAGTTCTGACTTTTGCAGGAGGGCGTATAACGGGCCCTCCTGTGAGCGTTTGCAGTGAAATGCCTGCGGGAATAAAAGAAAATGAAATGAGGTTTGATAGCGGTGAAGATAATCGTTGCCGGCAACGGTAAGGTGGGGGCTGCGCTGACGCGTCAGCTGTCTGCCGAGGGGTATGATCTGACATTGATTGATTCCAATCTGAAGGTACTGGAATCCAGCGAAGAACGTTACGACATTATGGTGGTACAGGGGAACTGTGCTTCCATGGGTGTCCTGATGCAGGCGGGAGTGAAGGAAGCGGACCTGTTGATTGCCATGACGGGGGCAGACGAGCTGAATCTGCTGTGCTGTATGACGGCTCATGCGCTGAATGAGAAGATTCATACCATTGCCAGGGTGTGCAATCCGGAATATATGGATCAGATATTTGCCATGAGGGAGATGTTCGGCCTTTCCATGGCGGTAAATCCGGAGCGGCAGGCGGCAGTGGAGATTGAACGCTTGCTGAAATATCCTGGATTTTTAAAAAGGGATACTTTTACCAGAGGACGAGTGGAGATTGTGGAGCTGAGAATCGACAGCCGGAGCAAGCTCTGCGACGTGGCCCTGAACGATATGTATGGCATTGTCAAGTGTAAGATTCTGGTCTGTGCCGTTCTGCGAAACGGGAAGGCAGTGGCGCCTAACGGGAACTTTGTGCTGCGGGAGGGTGACCGGATATTTGTGACGGCTTTTACCAACACACTGACGGTATTGCTGAAGAATCTGGGAGTCATTACCCATAAAACAAAGCGGGTGATTCTCTGCGGTGGAGGAAGAATCAGCTACTATCTGGCAAAGCAGCTGGAGAACAGCGGCATCGGTCTGCAGATTATTGAGAAGGACGCCGGGCGATGCAGGCAGCTGGCGGCGCAGCTGCCTGCCGCCTGTATTATTCAGGGGGATGCCAGCAGCCAATTTCTGCTGGAGAGCGAGGGAATATCGGACTGCGATGCGCTGGTGACTATGACCGGGCTGGATGAGCTGAATATGATCATTTCTCTCTACGGTACCAGCTGTAATGTTCCGCAGGTGATTACAAAGCTGGGACATATGGAAAATACAAGCATTCTGGGAAGCATGTCTCTGGACAGTGTCATCAGTCCGAAGGAGCTGTGCTGTAATACCATAGTGCAGTATGTGCGTGCCATGGAAAATCAGACAGGAGCGGCGCTGACGGTGCACACTATCGCCGACGGTCAGGCGGAAGCCATGGAATTCCTGGTGGATGAGAAGACCAGGCATTGCGGCAAGGCACTTAAGACACTTCGATTGAAAAAGGATGTGCTTGTGGTGTGCATTGCAAAAGGGGCGAGAATGGAAATCCCAAATGGTGATTCCTACTTTAATATAGGTGATATCGTTTATATTGTGACCGGCAGGGACAAAAGTATCTATCAGTTAAACGACATATTCGAATAGGGCGAGGCTGCATATGAACTATAAAATGATGGGTAGATTTATCGGCAAAATTCTGATAGTGGAGGCAGTATTTATGGTGCCTGCCATGCTGATCAGTCTGTGGGAGAGAGAGTTTGCCGTGGTGCGGGCCTTTATGTGGACGCTGGCGGCAATTCTTGTGGTAGTGGGACTATTGATGTGGGTTTGCAGGGGATCCAAAAATAAGTTTTATGCAAAGGAAGGACTGGCCTGTGTGGGATTAAGCTGGATTGTCATGAGCCTGCTGGGTTGTCTGCCTTTTTTTCTGTCCGGTGTAATGCCTAATTATGTGGATGCTTTTTTTGAGATTGTGTCCGGATTCACCACCACCGGGGCGTCCATTCTGCCGGAAGTGGAGAATATTCCAAAGGGAATTCTCTATTGGAGGAGCTTCAGTCACTGGCTGGGAGGTATGGGAGTACTGGTATTTCTGCTTGCCATCTCTTCTATGGGAGGAAACGACAACGGCTATACCATGCATTTGCTGCGGGCAGAAAGTCCCGGACCAAATGTGGGCAAGCTGGTGCCTAAAATGAGAAAAACTGCAAGTATATTATACTTGATTTATATTCTGCTGACCGTGCTGGATGTGTTCTTTCTTCTGCTGGGGGAGATGAATCTGTTCGAGGCTGTCTGCACTGCTTTTGGAACGGTGGGTACCGGTGGATTTGGGGTTCGGAATGACAGTATTGCGGGGTACAGCCCTTATATTCAGAATGTTTGCACGGTATTTATGTTTTTATGCGGGGTGAATTTCAGCTGTTTTTATCTGCTGCTGCTCAGGCAGTTTAAGAATGTGTTCCGGGATGAAGAGCTTCGGCTGTATGTGGGAGTGACAGTGGGCAGTATTCTGCTGATTACTCTGAATCTGAAGGGATTTTACGATACATTCAGTGAGACACTGCGTCATGCGTCTTTTCAGGTAGTGACAATCATGACCACAACAGGATTCGCCACCACAGATTACGAGCTCTGGCCGGGACTTTCCAAGGCGATTCTGCTGTGTCTGATGTTGATCGGCGCCAGCGCAGGCAGTACAGGCGGCGGATTTAAATGCGGAAGAGCGCTGCTGGTATTTAAGAGTCTTCACAGAAGTGTACAGAAAATTGTACACCCGCAGAAGGTGCAGGTGGTGCGTGTCAACGGTCAGCCCATAGAGGAAAAGGTGCTTCAGAATACCAACGCCTATCTGGCTGCATATGTGCTTGCAATTATTTTAAGCTTTCTGCTGATTTCGGTGGACGGATTTTCCATCACTACAAATCTGTCCGCTGTTTTTGCCTGCTTTAACAACATCGGGCCCGGCTTTGAGATGGTGGGGCCTACCTGCAATTATGCGATGTACAGTAATTTCTCCAAGCTGGTGCTGGCCTGGGATATGCTGGCGGGAAGACTGGAGATTTTCCCCATTTTGATCCTGTTCTCCAGGACGACCTGGAAGCATCGATGAGGAGAGACGCTCAGCGGTTCTCCTCTTTTTTCTTCTGTTCCAGATGAAACCAGTGTTCCAGCCTGTTTCGCGGCAGCAGATAATTCACCGCCAGTGCAATGAGTACACCCACGCCGGTGTCAAGCATGCGATGAATGGCATAGTCAATGTGGTGCGCCGGTGTGTTAAACAAAATGATACACAATACCACACCGCCCGGCTGTACGCCCCCTGGCCAGTGAAACAGCACACACAGTGCTATCAGAATGACAATACCCAGGAAAATCAGCGGGAGACGCAGCCAGTAACATCCTTCCGGAAATGCCAGGTGCTCCAGCCAGTAAAGTCCGAGGCCGATAAATCCTCCGATGATTGTTCCAAAGAAGCGATTCCCTCCGCTGCGGCGGGATTCCTCCATATCCGCACCCATACCGAACACAGCGCCGATACAGGCAAAGGTCGGGTTGCTGTCCGGCAGAAAGGCATAGAGCAGAGCCGTGAGCATTGCCGCCAGGGCGGTTTTCAGGCTTCGGAGGCCCAGGCCTGGAAGCGGTGCATGGATTGGGGTGTGCCGCTCCGGTTGCGGAGATATAATAGTGTTCTGTTTTTCTGAATATTCTGATATAGTAGTATTCTGTTGGGTTCTGTTGCTTTTCATGTTGTGAGTTCCGAGATACAATCATGCCCTTTCTGTAAGCGTTACTGATTTCTCAACCATTATACTTTTGGACCGGGAATGTGGGCAAGTATTTTTTTAGGAACAAATTTCACAGGAAAGTTTACGACACGGAATGAATAAGCCGCGGGAATCGCATCCTCTGCTGTAATAGGCCACAAGCATATCCGCTGCCATGGACTTGCCAAAGCGGCGTGGTCTGCTGACACAAAGGTAACAGTCGGTTGTATTTATCCGGCTGTTGGTGATGGAGATCAGATCTGTTTTGTCTATATAAATTTCTGAATTCAGCGCTTTGCGGAATGCTGTATTATCTGGATTCAACTATGTGCCCATAGTGTGAAGCTCCTTCGGTTTTTGGAATGTTTATTATGGCATCATTTTAACATGACGTGGAGGCTGAGGCAAGCAATGTATCAGAAGCATATCTTCTAAATTTTTCGGCAGATTCTTGTATTTCTGTGCACTCTCTTTTATTCAAATCAGTCATTTACAGTAAATCTCTTTTGGCTCCTGTTGAATATCATTTAAAAAAAGCTGTGCAAAAAGGTATACTTTTTTTCATAAAGGCTCTTGCAAATGGATATGATGTATGTTATAGTAAAGCCTAGCTTGCAAAAGCTTATTTTTGTCGCTTTTGCACAAAAAAGAAAGTGTTATTTTTCTTTTGAGATTATTTATTAACGATATTCAAAAAAGAAAAAGCTGTGCAGAAAAGTATACAATTTTTTACACCTGTGTTTAGAAACCCTTGATTTTACAGGCTTTCGAGACGGCTGGAGTCTCCGGGAAGGATCAACATAACGGTAAACTACTGGTTATCGGACTTTTTATGGGTTTGAAAGGATGGCCGGAGTCGACGGGAATGCGAAGGAGAGAGGGAATATTCGGAAAAAATGCAGAAGAGAAGCTGAAAAATGCAGAAAAAGCAGAGGAAAAGATATTCCGGTGCGGGGATCTGGCTAAAGCGGCGGGAAAGGAAAAATGGAGGTGGCTGCCATGTGGTGCGCGGTGCATGTGAAGGATGGACATGAGGCAAAGACAGAAGCCTTTGTATCCGGCCTGCTGTTAGAAGATGTAAACGCAAGGTGCTTTCATCTGACCCGAAGCCGCAGAAAGAAATACGGCGGACAGTGGCGGACAGTGCGGGAAGCGCTGCTGCCGGGATATGTGTTCATAGATACGGACCGGCCGGAAGAGGTGGGGCGGGAATTAAAGAGAACGTCCGGACCTGAGCTTCTTTTTGACGCAGATACTTTTGTTACTACCGTGAAAACAGAGGAATCAGAATTCTTGGAACTTCTTATGGACGAAGCAGGAGAAATCGGATTGTCAGAAGTCAGAGTGGAAGAGAATGGCAGGATCTGCTGTGTCTCCGGCCCCCTCAGGAAGGTGAGCCATCTGGTAAGAAAAATGGACCTTCACAGAAGGATTGCGGAAGTGGAGGCCGAGTTCATGGGAGAGCGGCAGGTACTGTATCTGGGGATTGAGATTGCAGGTCAGGAGGTGTGAATATCCGTGAAGGGGAATTTCTATGGATATGTGAGAGCGTCCGCAGACAGTCGGGACACAGAGAGACAGCTGATGGCACTCTGGGATTTCGGGGTAGAACCGAAAAATGTATTCCTGGAGGAGCAGGGGGATGGCAACTCTGTGAAGAGGCAGGGGAAGAATATACCGGAGACTGAGAGGGAGCATGGTACGCAGGACAGGGCTTCAGGGTCGGCTTACCAGACTCTGCTGAAGGTGCTGAGAGAAAACGATACCCTGGTTATAACAGGCCTTGACGTGCTGGGAAGGGACTGTTATGAGCTGATGGACCGGTGGCGGTATATTACAATTGGGAAGAAGGCAGGCATCATTGTGCTGGAGCTGCCATTATCAAATACAGGAATAGAGGAAGAGGAACTGGGGAAAGTGGTGGCCAGGATTACACTGGGCGTGATGCAGCATTTTGACCAGTCGAGGCAGTATAAAAGACGCAGGCAGGCGGAAGGGATAGCCAGGGCGAGACAGAAGGGAATCCCGCTGGGGAGAAAACCGAAGGAGATTCCCCGGGAATTCGAGAGTATCCGGCTGCGATGGGACAGAGGAGAGCTTTCTGCCAGAAGCGCAGCCGATATCCTGGGGGTGGATGCGGGAACCTTCCGGAAGTGGGTGAAGGCAGGAACGCATGGGTCCGAAAAGAGGTGACAGGCGGCAGATGTGGTATGTAATGCAGGTCTATACAGGTATGGAGACGGATATCTGTGAAAAATGCCGCGAGAGGATACTGGAGGAAGGGGAGGACATCTTCGTCCCCTTTGCAGAGCGAATGACCAAAGTCCGTGGAGAGCGGACACTGGTGATGTCCAGACTCTTTCCGGGCTACCTTTTTGTTGAGACGGATCGAATTGAAGATTTTCATATGCGCCTGAAAGAGATTCCCGCCATGACCAGGGTGTTGAAAAGCGGCGAGAAAATGTCGCCTATTCACCCGGAGGAAGAGGAGAGACTCCGGCGGCTGTGCGGGGACGGTCATATTGCCAGATATTCGGAAGGGTATATCGAAGGGGACACCCTGATTGTCACGGAGGGAGCTCTGAAGGATTTCAATGGAAAAGTGAAAAAGATACTTCGTCACAAGAGGCTGGTGGTGATGGAGATACCATTGCTGGGGCGGACTGTGGAAGTGACATTGGGACTGGGCGTGGTGTCCAGGCAGGGGACGGAGGAGATCCGGGAGATCCGGGCGGCAGATTAAAAACAGATGGATTTTGAGGGTATAAAAGACAGGAAATTGCCGAATGCATCTGACGCGTCATGCGCTGTGCAGGAGGGTAATGGACAGACTGGTTTTGACACAGGCCGGGGCATGGGACATGCGTCGGGGTGGCGAAGCCTTGCCTTTTTAATTACAGAAAGGACCGTTGTCAGTTGCAGATAAAAATAGAATGGCGTCAAAGGAAAGCTTTTACTATATATAAAAAGCCACATCAGTTGGAGATGAGATCAAAAAAGTGCCGAAGGCACTTTTTTTAATTCATGGAAATAGAATTTACATAATAGAATCTGTTTTTGATTCTATTAAAGATACCCATACACGAAAGTGGGAAAGCGAATATCAGATGGAAAGATTATTTTATACAGGGGAAAAGAGAGAAACGGTATTGGCAGACAGGGATGCGGTGAAATGGCATGTTGACTTCAGTCCGCCGGATATAAGTGAGACGGAGATAGAGGAAGTGGCGGAAACACTCCGCTCCGGCTGGATTACCACAGGACCCAGGACAAAGGAACTGGAAAGGCAGCTGGCCGGATATTTCGGAACGAACAGGGCTGTGTGCCTGAATTCTGCCACAGCCGCGGAGGAGCTGAATTTCCGAATTGCCGGGATTGGTCAGGGGGATGAAGTCATTGTCCCGGCTTATACTTATACGGCCACGGCCGCCGCCGCACTGCATGTGGGGGCAAAAGTCGTATTTGTGGACAGTCAGCCGGATTCTCCGGAGATGGACTATGACGCCATGGAAGAAGCCATAACCCCCAGAACCAAAGCCATTGTGCCGGTAGATCTGGGCGGTGTCATCTGTGATTATGACAGAATATACAGAGCTGTCGAAAGGCAGAGAGATAAATTTTCCGCAACTGCTTCCACAGACCTGGGTAAGCGGATTCAGAGTACATTGGGCCGGGTCATGGTAATTGCGGACTGCGCCCATGCCATGGGCGCCAGGAAAAAGGTGGACAATGAGTGGATTGCGGCAGGCAGCCTTGCGGATTTTTCTTCTTTCAGCTTTCATGCGGTGAAAAATTTTACTACGGCAGAAGGCGGAGCGTCCACGTGGAAAACGATAGATGGCGTGGATGACGAAGAAATCTACAGATGGTTTCAGCTGTACAGCCTGCATGGACAGAATAAAGATGCATTGGCCAAAACCCAGCTGGGAGCATGGGAGTATGACATAATAGCGCCTCTTTATAAATGCAATATGACGGATATCATGGCAGCCATAGGTTTGAAGCAGCTGGAGCGGTATCCGGGAATGCTGGCCAGAAGGCGGGAGCTGATTGAGAGGTATGATCAAGCGCTTCTGCCATTAGGCATACAGACACTGGCACATTATACGAAGGATCATCTATCCTCCGGGCATCTGTATATCACGAGAGTTCCGGGCATTACCAGGGAACATCGCAATGAGATTATCCGGAAGATGGGGGAGGCAGGGATTGTATGTAATGTCCATTATAAGCCCCTACCCCTGATGAGCGGATATAGAGCGCTGGGGTATGCGTCGGAGAGGTATCCGAATGCTGTGAGATTCTATGAGAATGAGATAACCCTTCCGCTGCATACGAGGCTTACGGATGAGGAGGCGGAATATGCGGTGGAGAGTTATTGCCGGGTTTTGAAGGAATATTTGTAGATGATACTTAGAGAGTGGGAAAATCTTCCGGTGTTCCTGCGGCTGGAGGAAGTCAGGCCATATTATGACATACTGTATGAACGTCGCGGAGAACTTGCGGTGAAGCGGATTTTTGATTTTTTTATGGCGGGTATTTTGCTGATTATATTAGCTGTCCCCATGGCGGGTATAGCCCTGATAATCAGAATGGATTCACCGGGAACAGTATTTTATCGACAGGAACGTATCACTGCATATGGGAAGAAATTTCGAATTCATAAATTTCGAACCATGATTATGGAGGCGGACAGATTCGGTACGCAGGTTACTGTCATGGGAGATACACGGGTTACCAGGGTTGGAACTGTTCTAAGAAAATATCGGCTGGACGAGCTTCCGCAATTGATTGATGTGTTAAATGGTTCCATGTCATTTGTTGGGACAAGACCGGAGGTACCGAAATATGTGGAACGTTATACAAGAAGAATGAGAGCCACCTTATTATTGCCAGCGGGAATTACTTCGGAAGCCAGTGTCCGATATAAGGATGAAGCACAGTTGCTGGATGGGGCGGAGGACGTGGATCAGGTATACGTGGAAAAGGTACTTCCGGGAAAAATGAAGTGGAATCTGTGGGCGCTGGAACGGTTCAGTCTGTGGAATGAAGTGAAGGTCCTGGGACGGACAGTGGCAGCTGTCATGCGGAGGGATTAGAGAAATGAATATATTGCTGATCAATCATTATGCCGGCTCGCCTGAGATGGGGATGGAATTCAGGCCCTATTACTTTGCAAGGGAATGGATTAAACTTGGACACCGCGTGGACATTATAGCGGCGGATTATTCCCACCTGAGGATCAGAAATCCAAAGGTTTCCCAGGATTTTCAGACGGAAGAAATCGACGGAATCAGGTATCATTGGCTGAAAGCAGGGCAGTATGAGGGTAATGGTGCAAAACGGGCGCTAACAATGTTTCGGTTCGTGGGAAAGCTGTGGAGAAATGCAGGGAGGATTGCCGGGACGTGGAAACCGGATGTGGTAATTACCTCTTCCACCTACCCGCTGGATACCTATGCGGGACAGAAGATTGCGAGGAAAGGTAAAGCCAGGATGATTCATGAGGTGCATGATATGTGGCCTGCCACTTTAACGGAGCTGGGAGGCATGGGCAGGTATCACCCTTTTGTGGCGTTGATGCAGGTGGCGGAGAATTCCGCTTACAGGCATTCGGACCGGGTGGTATCCTTACCTCCGTTGGCAAAGGACTACATGATAAAGCATGGGATGCGGCCGGAAAAGTTTGTTGCAATACCAAATGGAATTGTCAGGGAGGATTGGGAAAATCCGGAGCCTTTGCCAGGGGAACATAGAGAAATTCTGGAAAAGCTGAGGGCAGAAGGGAAATTTATTGTCGGGTATTTTGGCGGACATGCTTTATCCAATGCATTGGATGTGTTGCTGGATGCCGCGAAACAGATAAAGGAAAAAGAAATTCGATTTGTTCTGGTAGGAAAGGGCATAGAGAAGGAGCGATTAATAAAACGGGCACAGGAAGAAAAGATAGAAAATGTGGTTTTCCTTCCACCGGTGCCGAAAAAGTCTGTACCGGAATTACTACAGTATTTTGACTGTTCTTTTATAGGCTCTTTGCTTTGTGCATTGTACAGGCGCTTCGGTGTCTGCCTAAACAAAATGTATGATTCCATGATGGCGGCAAAGCCTGTCCTTTTTGCCGTAGATACATCAGGTTCTCCAATAGAGGAGTATAAATGTGGGATTGTGATAAAGCCGGAACATGCAGGGGAAATTGCTGCAAATATAGAGAGATTGTTCCACATGCCGGAATCAGAACGAAAAAAGATGGGAGAGCGGGGAAAGCAGGCGGTATTGGCCTGCTTTACTTATGATGCTTTGGGAAAGCAGTTTGCAGAACTTTTCAGGTGAATGGATGTTAACAAAAATTTTGAGAGAAACGGAAGTGCATAGGATGAGTATGAAAGAAGAATTGCTGAAAAAGATTGAACAAAAACAGGTTGTTGCCGGAGTAGTGGGGTTAGGCTATGTGGGCCTGCCGCTGGCGGTGGAGAAGGCGAAGGCCGGATTTAAGACCATTGGCTTTGACATACAGAAGGAAAAGGTCAGGCTGGTGAACGAAGGCCACAATTATATAGGGGATGTAGTGGATTCTGATCTGGCAGAGTTGGTGAAAAGTGGAAAGCTGTCGGCGACAAATGATTTTTCCTTTATAAAGGAAGTTGATTTTGTTGCCATATGCGTTCCCACACCCCTTGACAGTCATCAGGAGCCGGACATCAGCTATGTCAGAGAGTCGGCCACAGCAGTATCAAAGCATCTAAAACAGGGAACTATGGTGGTCCTGGAATCCACCACCTACCCCGGAACCACAGAAGAATTAATAAAGCCCATTTTGGAACAAGGTTCCGGTCTCACCTGCGGCCGGGATTTTTATTTGGGATTTTCTCCGGAGCGGGTAGATCCCGGCAACCTGATTTACAAGACAAAGAATACGCCTAAAGTAGTAGGAGCCTGCAGCGAGGATGGAGCGGAAGTGATCAGCGCCATGTATCGCGCTGTCCTTGAGGGAGAAGTATTCACGGTATCTTCTCCTGCGGTGGCAGAGATGGAAAAGATTCTGGAGAATACCTACCGCAATGTCAATATAGGGTTGATTAATGAGATAGGCCGTCTGTGCCACGAGATGGGTATCTCCGTCTGGGAAGTGATCGACGCGGCAAAGACGAAGCCTTACGGATTTCAGGCTTTCTATCCCGGGCCGGGCCTGGGAGGACACTGTATTCCACTGGATCCTTACTATCTAACCTGGAAGGCAAGGGAATATGATTTCCATACCACGCTCATTGAGAATTCTATGGTGATTAATGACAGTCAGCCGGAATACTGTGTGGAGCGGGCCATGCATATCTTGAACAGGCACAGGAAAGCAATCAATGGAGCGAAAATTCTGATGCTGGGAGTTTCGTATAAAAATGACATTGATGATTACAGAGAGTCGCCTGCCATCCGAGTGATGAAAGAGCTGCGGAAGGTGGGAGCGGATGTGGAGTATTATGATCCATGGGTGCCGAAGTTTAGAAACATGTATGGACAGAGCGGGAAGAGTCTGAAGGAACTGACACCGGAGATTGTGAAGGCTTTTGACCTTGTGATGGTGACGGCGGCTCATCATAATGTGGATTACGAGATGGTGCAGAAGTATGCGAAAGCTGTTTTCGATACAAAGAATGTGATGGCGGGTATTGGAGAGCGGGAGAATATAGAGGTGCTGTGATTGGCTTTGAAGGAAGCTAAAACATGACAGTTTGGCCAGGCTGCCAAATCATGAAGCAAAAGAGAGTAAGAAATCTCCGGATTTGTCTGGGGAAATCGAAGTTCAATGAAATGAGAAGGATGAAAGAAATTAGCGGGGTAAGGCAGGAAATGCGGGTAATGGAATCGTGAAAATAGTGACAGTTATAGGAGCAAGACCACAGTTTATCAAAGCAGCAGTGGTTTCTCAGGAGCTTAGAAAAAAACATACTGAGGTGCTTGTACACACCGGACAGCATTTTGACTATAACATGTCCGGACAGTTTTTTGAAGAGCTGGATATCCCGGAGCCAGATTATAATCTGGGCATATCAGGGGGAAGCCATGCGGCGATGACAGGGAAGATGATGATGGGAGTGGAAGAAGTACTCCTGAAAGAAAAGCCGGACTGGCTGTTGCTTTATGGTGACACCAATTCTACTCTGGCTGCGGCTCTTGCGGCGGCAAAACTCTATATTCCAATCTGCCATGTGGAAGCCGGGGCAAGGACTCACTGTATGACAAACCCGGAGGAAATTAACAGGGTATGTACTGACCATGTTTCCGCATTGCTTCTTGCCAGTACGCAGAGTGGCATGAAGGAAATGGAGATAGAGGGATTGGCAGACAGGGCATGCTTGGTAGGCGATCCGATGTACGATGCTTTTATCAGATACAGCAGGAAAAAAACGCTGGAGGAAATAGAGTTTAAGACACTTGAAGGAAGTACTGTAAAAGTACCGGCAGAATATTACTATTTGACTTGTCACAGGGAAGAAAATACAAAAGATGATAAGGATCTGACAGAAATATTTACCGCAATGGAACGTCTTGATGCCCCCACTGTATATCCGGTGCATCCGAGAAATAAGCTGAGAGCGATGCGACTCAGGAAAGAACAGGGCTTCCAAAATCTGATTCTGACAGAACCAGTAGGTTATCTGGAGAGTATTTGCCTTGTAAACCATGCAAAAAAGATAGTAACAGATTCAGGCGGACTTCAGCGAGAGGCCTTTTTTGCCGGGAAAAAATGTGTGACAATACTTGATTTTGTCTGTTGGCCGGAGACAATGGTTGGGAACAGGAATACTTTGGCTGCACCGAAAGCGGATGACATTCAGGAGAAGCTGGCGGAAGAACAGACCATAGAAGAAGGGTATCAGCCTTTTGGAGATGGACATGCAGGGGAGAAGATTGTTCAGAAGCTTGAAGAATTCTGAATCAGGAAAAGGGAATTTATAAACCAGCCTGACTGTCAGGCCCATGAATGAAAATACTATTGTAGCAGGAAGGAAAATACAGACATGAAGTATGCGTTAATAGGCTGCGGACGGATATCACCGAACCACATTGCAGCTGCAAAAGCAAATGAACTGGAGTTTACAGGAATCTGTGATATCAATGAAGAAATGTTATTGGAAAAGGCATCTGAATTTGAGCTAAGAGATGTTCTTCAATATACCGACTACCATGAAATGCTGGAAAAAGAAAAACCGGAACTTGTGGCGATAGCCACAGAATCAGGGAAACATGCGGAGATAGCACTGGATTGCATAAAAGCGGGTTGTAATGTGATTATTGAAAAGCCCATGGCACTGTCTTTGGCCGATGCGGATGCAGTTATTCAGGCTGCAAAAGAAAAAGGTGTAAAGGTCTGTGTAAGCCACCAGAATCGATTTAATAAATCTGTGCAGAAAATACGGAAAACGTTGGAGGAAGGTCGCTTTGGACGTATGTTTTACGGAACGGCACACATCCGGTGGTGCAGAAACGAAAATTACTATACGCAGGCAAAGTGGCGGGGCACTTGGGAGCAGGACGGCGGAGCGCTTATGAATCAGTGTATCCATAATATAGATTTACTCCGCTGGATGATGGGAGATGAAGTAGATGAGGTAGTTGGGATGACGGACCAGCTGAATCATTTCTATATTGAAGCCGAGGACCTGGGAATTGCACTTATCAAATTTAAAAACGGAGCATATGGGATTGTAGAGGGGACCACAGACATCTATCCTAAGAATCTGGAAGAGACCCTCTATTTATTTGGAGAAAAAGGAACTGTGAAAGCCGGCGGTCAGTCTGTGAACCGGATTGAAGAGTGGAGATTTGCAGATACGCAGGATAAACCGGAAGAAGTCATTGCAGAGTTTGCGGAGAATCCTCCGAATGTATATGGTTTTGGGCATACGCCGCTGTATGCGGATGTGATTGATGCAATACAGAATGACAGGGAGCCTTATGTGAATGGGGAAGCAGGAAAGAGGGCTTTGGAGCTTGTGCTTGCAATTTATAAGTCGGCAGCTGAGGGGAAAGCGGTCAGGTTGCCATTGGAGGACTGTGCTACGGTGGATTTTAGAGGGAGATTTGACAGATGAACACATATATTCACCCATCCAGTTATATAGACGAAAGTGTAGAAATTGGAGAAGGAACAAAAGTATGGCATTTCTGTCACATACAGTCTGGAGCAAAAATAGGAAAGGGCTGTTCTCTAGGGCAGAATGTAAATGTGGCCAATAATGTTATTATTGGAGAAGGCGTCAAAGTTCAGAATAATGTTTCTATATATGAAGGTGTGGAATTAGAGGATTACGTATTCTGCGGGCCATCATGTGTTTTTACGAATGATCTGACGCCTCGTTCCAGATATCCTAAAAAGCATAAATATAAAAAAACATTGATCAAACATGATGTAACATTAGGAGCAAACTGCACAATTGTATGTGGCCATACGATAGGGGAGTTTGCAACTGTAGCTGCGGGAGCAGTTGTGACGAAGGATGTGAAACCACATGCATTGATGACAGGAGTACCCGCTAAACAGAGTGGCTGGGTGTGCGAATGCGGTCAGGTGCTGGATAAAAACTTAGTATGTCCGGACTGCGGAAAAAAATTGAAAGTGGAGAACCGATGAAGTGATGAAAGTTTGTCATGTATCAAGTGCTCATTTAGCAAGTGATATCAGAATTTTTCAAAAAGAATGTGTGTCTCTTGCAAGAAATGGATATGATGTTCATCTTGTGATTTCTGGGAAAAGCGAAAAAAAAAGCGGAGTTAAGATTCATGGGATTGGAGAAATGCCGACGAATAGATTCAAACGTATATTTTTTTATTCGAAAAAGGCTTATAAAGTGGCAAGCAAAGTAGATGCAGATGTATATCACTTTCATGATCCTGAGTTACTTCCATATGCTGTCAAAATGAAAAGAAGAGGAAAGAAAGTTATTTTTGACAGTCATGAAAATATTGTGGATATATTTGCTGACAAGAAATATATTCCACAATGGATTCGCTATATATTTGAACCAATATATAAATTATTCATCGGAAAATATATAAGAAAGTCAGATTTGATTATTACCGTAGATTGCTTAATTGAAGAAAAGCTCAGAAAATATAATAGGAATACGGTTCTTGTTTCGAATTATCCACAGATTGATAAAATATTGGTAAAAGAATGTATTCAAAAAAATAATGATAAAGAATACATTTGTTTTGCAGGTGGAATTGATCCACAATGGAATCATTTGACAACAATGAAGGCAGCTTACAAAGTCGGAATAAAGTATGTATTGTGTGGAATGGACAGTGCGAATTATGTAGAAGAATTGCAATCATATAAAGAGTGGGAAGCAGTCGATTATCGTGGAGTACTGTCGCATGAAGAGGTTATGCTGCTCTTAAAAGATGCGATGGCAGGCGTTGCAGTTATTGACTATTCTAATAATACTAATTGGACTCAGGGGACCTTGGGCAATACAAAGATTTTTGAAATCATGATGTCAGGAATTCCTCTTATCTGCACAAAGTTTATGTCCTGGAAAAAAATAGTTGATGAAGCTGAATGTGGTATTTGTGTAGAACCAAAAAATATTGACGATTTGGTTAAGAGTCTAAATTATATTAAGAATCACAGAGAAGAAGCAAAAGCGATGGGGGAACGGGGACAAAAGAAAGTGTTGGAAAAATATAATTGGTCTTTGGAAGAGCAGAAACTGCTATATGCATATAAGTGCCTTACATAATTGCTTTGAGTAAAAATCGGGAGGTTATCGTATGGAAAAAATTATATATTGTAAAAGATGTGTTATGAATAATGCCTCTGATAAAACAATCAGATTTAATGAAAACGGATATTGTAATTATTGTACAGATGCTTTAGCTGAAATTAACACAACAGTATATTTTCCAAATGAAAATGGAAAAGAAAAACTTAAAGCAATGCTTGCTAAAATTAAACAGGAAAATCATGATAAAGCGTATGACTGCGTTATGGGAATATCAGGAGGGTTGGATTCATCTTATTTGGCGTATTTGGGGTATACTTGGGGATTACGTATTCTGGCAGTACATATAGATGATGGATTTGATACGGAAATCTCAAAAAAGAATATAAAACGGCTATGTGATAAAACAGGAATGGAGCTGCGAACCATTACACCTGATCCGGAACAGTTTAATGCACTGACACTGGCCTATATGAGAGCAGGAGTACCTAATCTTGCAATTCCACAGGATAATATTTTATTTGCATTTCTATACAAAACAGTTGTGGATGAGAAATTAAAATATTTTGTTTCAGGTGGCAATTTTGCATTGGAATGTATACTACAAAAAGATCATGTGTTTAATGCTATGGATACAGTGAATATAAGGGATATTCATAAACGTTTTGGATTAAAGCCTATAGATAAGCTGCAGTTTATATCTTCTTATGAAAAGTATGTAAATGATAAATTGGGACGTGCAATATCGTTGAGACCTTTGAATTATATTGATTATAATCGGGAACGGGCCTTTAGAGAACTATATGATTTTTGCGGGTTTGAATATTATGGAAGAAAACATTTGGAAAATATATTGACAGCTTTCGTTCAAACTTATTGGTATCCTGAAAAATTCGGAGTGGATAAGAGAACATCACATCTTTCCAGCATGATTGTTTCAGGACAAATGACACGGGAAGAGGCACTGAAGGAATTGCAGGAGCCTGTATATGATGAAGTGATGGAAGAATATATTGGAATTATTAAAGACAGGCTGGGAATAAATGATACTGAATTTGAAGAAATTATGAAAGCACCGACACATGAGCATGAGGAATTTCGAACTGATAAGTTTGGCAAAGCTGTGAGAAAAATATTAAATTAAGAATCATGCAAATAAAGATAAAGTGTCTTTTCCTGCTGAGCAAGGGAGTAGTCAGAGAATGAATATTTTAGTAATTGCGCATTATCAGGATGATGGAAGCCCGTATGTTAGCTTTGTTCATAGTCAGGTGGTAGAGTTTGTAAAGCAAGGGCATAATGTGAATGTGGTGGTACCAACGGTATTTGGGAAAAGATATAGGTATTTAAAAAATCGTTCTCATACAGTAATTGATGATATACCTATTTGGTATGTGGATTGTCTGTCATTTTCTAATTACGGGAAATACAGTATTAATAATTTACTCGGCTATAGGACAGTTGCCTCCGCTGTCAAAAAGATACTGAAAGAATATTCTATTGATATTATACATGCACATACTATTGGATTTGATGGTCATCTGGCTGTTAAATTAAAGGAAAAGTATCACATTCCTGTAGTGATAACAACTCATGGTTCCGACACGATAGCAGAGATAAATTTAGGAAAAGGAGAATATCTTGCTAAAATCTGCAAAAATGCAGATTATATTGTTGCGGTAAGCTCGAAACTGAAAAATTTGTTGCTTGAAGTGTGTCCGTCCCTGAAGATTAGCGTAATTATGAATGGTTTTCACATGTTGCCGTCCCTATCTGTTGCAAAAGAGCCTTATACCCTGCTACAGGTGGGAAGTTTGATTAAGCGAAAAAATACAGATTTAACAATAGCAGCATTTGAAAAGATACTGAAAAAATATCCGCAGGCGCGGCTGGAAATAATTGGAAGGGGAGACGAAGAGGCAAAACTGAAACAACTTTGCAAAGATTTACAGATTGACAAATTTGTTACCTTTTACGAATACTTAGCAAATGAAGAAGTTTTGGAGCATATGGCCAGGAGTCAGGTATTTATAATGCCCAGTATTAATGAAGGATTTGGAATTGTGTATATAGAGGCGTTGTCGCAAAAATGCGTTGTAATCGGAACAAGGGGAGAAGGCATTGAAGATATCATAAAAAATGAAGAAAACGGTTTCCTGATTAATCCGGGTAAAAGCGAAGATATAGCGGATATTGTGATAAAGTGTTTAACTTATTCCGATTATTGTAGAGAAATAGCAAATAAGGGATTTGAAACATCTAAAGAGCTTACTTGGGAAAACAATGCTAAAAGTTATTTAAAACTTTTTGATAAAATTGTTTCTGCCTATAATGCGTGTTGTGATGGAGGAATCAGGCTTATATGAAAATAAATACGATTACTTTTTGCAATACCACGAATGTTGGTGCGGCATTACAGGAATATGCGTTGCAAAAATATCTACAGTTGAAAGGACATGAAGTAAAGGTAGTAAATTACATTCCTGATATTATGAAACGCAGGAATTCTGGTTGGTCTGCGATATTAAGCAGCATAGGTACCCGCCAATTGTTGAAGGGGCTGATGCTGCTTCCAGTAAATATATATAAAAAAGTCAAGTATATACAGTTTTCAAAAAAGTTTATTGTCTTAACTGAAATTTGTAAAGTGGCTGGTGATATTGAAAAAATAGAGCAACCTGATCTGTACATTGTTGGGAGCGATCAGGTATGGAATGATGAACTTACAGGTTGGGAGGCAGGATACTTTTTGCGATTTAATACTATAGCAAGAAAGGCCGCCTATGCTGCAAGTGCCGGTAAGGATGAATTATCAACAGCATTTATGGAAAAACTGAAGACAAATATATGGGATTTTAGTGAGATATCAGTGCGGGAAGAAGGTCTACAGAAGGCATTTGCTGCGATTGGCATTTCATGTGTAAAGCAGGTATTAGATCCTGTTTTTTTATTGCCCAGAGAACATTATGAATCTATTTTGATAAAACCTAAAGTGAAAAATTATATTTTATTATATGAGGCAGAAGTCAATGAAAATTGTATTTTAGTTGCTCGTAGTTTAGCTGTTTCCCGGAATTTAAAGATAGTACAAATAAACCGCATTAATAATAGGTACAAAGTAGATCGAGTATATCCATGCGTTTCTCCTACAGAGTTTTTGGGCTTGGTAAAATATGCAGATTATATTGTTACCAATTCATTTCACGCAGTAGCGATATCTTTGATTATGGAGAAACAGTTCTGGGTTATAAAATTGGAGAAATTGTTTTCTCGTCTGGAAAGTATATTAAAAATTGCAGGTATTGAAAACCGAATTGTAAGTGATTCGAAACCAGATTTTACAGATATAATAAATTATACAACTATTAATGAGAATTTGATGAGTAAGAAAAAAGAGTCTATGGAGTTTTTGGACAGGCTTACTGAATAGGAGCTATAAATGCATAAGATTCAAAGGTTGGTAGGAAAACTCATATTAACCATACAATATAAATTTGAGGAAATGGCAGGAGTCTATAACTCGTCTATAGTTAATAACCTTGCCGGGAATGCATTCATTTCTGGTAAAGTTAAATTGCAATATCCTGAACACATAATGATTGGCAGCAATAGTTACGTAAATGGTGGACAGTTAATTGCTTCACCAAACGCTTATATAAAGATAGGCAAAAATTGCCTGATTTCTTATAATGTTCATTTGAGAACGGATATGCATTTTTATAAAGATAGAAAGGTCCTGATCAGAGAACAGGGGAATAAGGAAGCAGATATTATAATTGGGGACGATGTATGGATTGGCTATGGGGCCCAGATTTTGGGAGGAGTAACTTTGGGCGATGGGTGTGTTATCGGTGCAGGTGCAGTTGTAACAAAAGATGTAATGCCTTATGAAGTAGTTGTCGGGGGGGGGCAATGAGGGTTATTGGTGAAAGGGCACAGGCATTTGAAAACAAAGAAAAACTTAAATAGAACCGACAAATTTTTATATAATACTTTTTTTGCTGCAAGTTATCAAATTGTAGTATTGCTGATAGGTTTTATTACACCTAGAATAATGCTGCAATATTATGGTTCTGAAATTAATGGATTAATCACTTCGATTACTCAATTTATCACATATTTCAATTTGGTAGAGGCTGGTTTGTCTGGTGCAGCCGTGTACGCATTGTATAAGCCTTTGGCTGATAATAATTATAGAGAAATCAGCGCAATTGTTGTTGCAACAAAAAGATTTTACATGATCTCGGGATATGCTTTCTTGACTTTAGTTATGGGCCTGGCGATTATGTATCCTATGACTGTTAAAGTGTCAGGACTGAGCTATTGGCAGGTATTCTTACTGGTATTGATTTTGGGTTCTTCAGGTGTGATGGAATTCTTTACATTGGGAAAGTACCGGGCTCTTTTGACAGCAGATCAAAAATTATATGTTATTTCCATTTCATCAATATTGTATATCATTTCAAATACAATTATTTTAGTGGGCATGGCAATTCTGCAGATAAATATCGTTATAGTAAAAGCGGTTGCCCTTAGTTCCATATTGCTGAGATGTCTTGTCTTGTATTTGTATTCTAAACGAAATTATACTTATGTAGATTATAAAGTGTCGCCGAATAATCAGGCATTAAACAAGCGCTGGGATGCTTTGTTTTTACAGATTCTGGGGGCGGTGCATACAGGTGCGCCGGTAATTATTGCAACCATTTTTACTGATTTAAAGACAGTAAGTATTTACAGTGTCTATAATATGATAATTGGCGGGATAGCAGGTATCCTCGGAATATTTACAAACGGACTTTCCGCATCGTTCGGTGATATTATTGCGAAAAAACAAACAGAAATTCTGCAAAAAACATATCAGGAATTTGAGTTTGCCTATTACAGTTTAATTACACTTATCTATAGTGTGTCATTTGTTATGATTATGTCATTTATTGGGTTATATACAGCTGGAATCACAGATGTAAACTACTATGAGCCATATCTGGGAATGCTATTCATTCTTAATGCATTACTCTATAATTTGAAAACACCCCAGGGAATGCTGGTAATGTCTGCGGGTCATTATAAAGAGACAAAATTGCAGACAACGATTCAGGGTATGATAGCAGTTGTGGGCGGAATTATATTGGCACCAAAATTTGGATTGGCAGGAATACTCTGGGGTTCTATCTTGTCCAATTTGTATAGGGACATTGATTTGTTTTTTTACATACCCAAGAACATTACAAAACTGCCAGTTATAAAGACATTTAAAAAGGTATTATGTTCATTTGCAGAAATTTTAATTATATGTTTGCCGTTTTTTCATTTTAAGGTGGTGTGTGACAATTACTTTCAATGGGTTGGAAATGCGATAATCATAGTAATATACGCATGCCTGGTCATTTTAATTGTGGGAGGCGTATGTAATCAGAAGGAAATAACAGGTATTTGGAAGCGGATAAAAGAAATGAGGAAGAGGAGACATGGAGCTGTTTAGAGAAAAAGAAGATTGTTGCGGCTGCTCAGCGTGTATGTCTATTTGTCCGGTGGGGGCAATTACAATGAAGAGTGATGCTCATGGTTTTGAGTATCCATACATTGATGAGAAAAAATGTATAGATTGTGGACGCTGCAGGAGTGTGTGTCCATTAAATAATCAGGAGGGTAAGGGAGAAAAAAAGGATTTAAAAGCATTCGCTGTTAAAAACAGAGACGAAAATATACGTAGGAATAGTAGCTCTGGAGGAGTATTTTATGAATTGGCAAAAGATATCATTCAAAGAGGTGGAACTGTATATGGAGCATGTTTTGACGAAGATTTTCAAGTACTTCATTTAAGGGGAGAGAGCCTTGGTGATGTCTGTAAAATGCAGGGCTCTAAATATGTTCAGAGTAATCTGGCTGGTATTTTCAAGTCTGTAAAAGAAGACTTGATGGCGGATAAAACGGTTCTGTTCACGGGATGTCCATGTCAGGTGGATGGATTGAAACAGTATCTGAAAGACTGTAAAAAAGATGGACTTGTGACCTGTGATCTGATTTGTCATGGCGTAAACAGTCCGCGGGTGTGGAAGGATTATTTGGCATATATCAGTAGAAAGAGAAAAATCCAGAATATTTATTTCCGGGATAAACTTTGGGGATGGCATGAATTTAGTATGAAAATTCAGATGAATCAAAAAGAATACCTGGAAAGCCCCAGTTATGACTTTTTTTTTCAGGCTTTTTTTTCTTCTTTTATTTTGAGAAATTCATGCTTTTCGTGTAAGTATGCCAATTTATATCGGAAAAGTGACATTACAATAGGAGATTTTTGGGGAATTGAACACGTATTCCCGGAGTTTGATGATGATAAAGGCGTTTCACTGGTTTTAGTCAATACGCCTGAAGGGCAGGAGTATTTTTCCCATATATCAGAAAATGTTATTGTGGTGGAGACTGAAATTGAGGATTGTATGCAGCCTTCACTGAGAAACCCGGTAAAGCGACCGAACAATTATGATAAGTTTTGGGAAGATTATTTAGACAGAGGATTTGCTTTTATATGTAAAAAGTATTTGGGCGGTGGTTTAAAAGGAAAAATAAGAAAGTTAATTAAGAAGGCGCTTATAAAGACAGGACTTTGGAATCAGGTAAAACGATTAGTGCATAAGTAATGGTAAATGGCTGTAAAGTGAAGAGTTGATATGAAAAAAAGAAAAAATGTTATTTATAATGTCTGGTTTGCATATGTGATGTTTTACATATGTTTTAAGCATTTGTTTGCTAATGATAATTTTTTATACTTAATAATGGATGTAATTTTTTTTATGATTATTTTGGAAGGGATATATTGTGAAGTTAGGATAAACAACAGGGCTTGGTGGGGGCTTTTTGTCGTCCTGATAATTGATATGTTCTTTACGGTTTTTTATGCAATAAGCATTGCTGATGCTGTAAAATTTTCGATAGTATATTTAAATTTTATTGCAATAGGTTTTTGGTTTACACAACTTTCCGGATGGCAAACTGTTTTTTATAAATGGATTAAAGCCGGATGTCTTTTTCATTTGATATTTACTTACTTTAGTGTTATTTTTACTGAACAAGCATTAAAAATTACCCGGTATTTCTATACAGATAATGTACAGCAGACAGTAGTGCGATGGGCAAAGGAATTTAATTTTTATGCGGGGATTTCTGGTCAGACGGGTACAAATGCCTTTTTTTTTGCAATATTGATCGGCTTGTTTTTCGCAGAATTGCGTGTGGGGCACGGAAACAAGTTAACACGTATTTTATTTTATGCTTCTTGGGGCGGAATGCTGTTTACTGGGAAAAAAGGCTTATTAATTGCCGCATTTTTGTCAATATTGGCAGTATACTGTGCAACTTGCAGAAAGGCAATTAAAAGAAAATTATTAATAACAAGCAGTGTGACTTTTTTTCCCATTATACTGTTGTGCATTATATTTTATAAACAGTTATATGATTTATTTTATTTTTCTATATTTACAAGAGTACGAATTATGAATGGAATGTTATTGACCATAAGAGAGAGACCTTTTCTTGGAAGTGGTGTAAATTCAGTTGGTAAATTTACTTATGATGGACATCTGGGACATAATATATATTTACAAATGTGGGCTGAACAGGGAATTGTAGGACTTATTATATTGCTGTTGGCATTATGGCTTACTTTGCGTATGACATATGTGAGGATAAAAGGCAGATCAATTAACGAAGGAAGTCAAATGAGTAGTTTCTTTTCTTTCTATATGCAGGTATTTGTGATTATTTATGGCTTTTTTGGAAATCCGCTTTATGACTATAATGTTGTTGTTACATATTTTATAGCCATTGCAGCAGGGTTTGCAGATATACGACCGAACAATATTGCTATGAGAAGAACATTGGCGACCGGCGTAAAAAATGTAAATATTTGTGATTAAGTTTGCAGGAAGGATATAAAACACTATGCAATTTCGAGATTTACAGAAACAATACCAAATTTTAAAACCACAAATGGCCCCCGCAATCCAGCAGGTCCTGACCACCGGGAACTTCATCTCCGGCAGCCAGGTAACCGAACTGGAAGAACAATTATCCGCTTACGTGGGAACAAAGCACTGCATCACCTGCGGTAACGGAACCGACGCCCTGACTCTTGCGCTGATGGTCTGGAACATCGGCCCGGGAGACGCTGTGTTCGTGCCGGATTTCACTTTTTTTGCATCCGGAGAGACACCGGCTTATGAAGGGGCAGTTCCCATATTTGTAGACGTGGAAGAAGACACTTTTAACATGTCCCCATCCTCGCTGGAAGAAGCCATTCTGCAGGTAAAGGGAGAAGGAAAGTTAACCCCGCGTGTAATCGTGGCGGTGGACCTGTTCGGACAGCCGGCAGATTACCCGGAGATTCGCCAGATTGCGGAGAAGTATAATCTTTTCATTCTGGAAGACGGCGCCCAGGGCTTTGGGGGGCGAATCGGAGCGCGCAGGGCCTGCAGCTTTGGAGACATATCCACCACTTCCTTTTTCCCGGCGAAGCCCCTGGGCTGTTACGGAGACGGCGGCGCAATTTTTACCGACAACGATGAATGGGCGGCATTGCTTCGTTCTTACCGCATTCACGGGAAAGGTGCGGACAAATACGACAATGTGCGAATTGGAATGAATTCCAGGCTGGATACACTGCAGGCGGCGGTTTTGCAGGTAAAGTTAAAGGCTTTTGACGAATATGAGCTGACGGATGTGAATAAAGTTGCCCACCGTTATACGGAAGGACTGCGTGAAGTGGTGAAGGCTCCGATTGTCAGAGAAGGATTTTACTCCAGCTGGGCACAGTATTCCATTCTGCTGAAGGATAAAGAGGAGCGGGACAGATTACAGGCATATCTGAAGGAGAAGGGAATTCCCACAATGGTATATTATCCCAGACCCATGAGCATGCAGGGAGCATTTGCAGGGCTTGACTGCGTCAAGGTGGAATTGCCCGTGACAGCGGATTTGTGCCGGAGAGTGCTGGCGCTGCCAATGCACCCTTATCTGACGGCGGAGGAGCAGGAAGAAGTGATCAGAGAGATAAAAGCGTATGTTCACTGAATATCAGTAAAAATATCTGCATTTATCAAGATAAAACGCCTGCTCCTTCTCAAACAGCCGGGTTAACTTATCTGTACAATGTTCCTTTCTGTATTCCCTGCTTTTACTTCCATTATCTTAATTCTGTCTCATATAGCCATTTTATCTTAAGCCGGCACTGTGGTCAACGGATAATCTCGAAAATAAGATGGATTCTTCCAACCAACTATGCTAAAATCAAGTTATCAACTGCATTGGAGTATTGTAAAGGTGAGTTTGGCCGTGCAGGAAAGGATATACTATAAAAATGATATGATTCAGGGACAGATAAGCCGGTAACTACAGGAAAGGAGCTCCCATTATGAGAAAAAAGGTGGGCATTGGGAATCAGGACTTTGAGACAGTTCGGGAGACAGGGTGTTTCTATATTGACAAGACAAAGCTGATACGGGACTGGTGGGAGAGCGGAGACAGTGTGACTTTGATCACGCGGCCCAGGCGCTTTGGCAAGACATTGAACATGAGTATGCTGGAGAAGTTTTTTTCGGTCAGGTATGCGGAGAGAGGCGACCTTTTTGAGGGGCTCTGCATTTGGGAAGATGAAAAATATCGACAGCTGCAGGGGACCTATCCGGTGATCAGCCTGTCCTTTGCCAATGTAAAGGATACTAATTTTCGGGCAGCGAAGCAATCTGTCAATCACATTTTGGAAGAAATTTACAATCAGAATCTCTTTTTGCTTGACAGTGAACTTTTGACAGAAAGTGAGAAGGCCTATTACCGAAGTGTGAGATGGGACATGGAGGAAGAGACAGCGATATGGGCGATTCACAGGATATCGGACTTTCTTTGTCGATATTATAGGAAAAAGGTGATTGTTCTGCTGGATGAATACGACACACCCATGCAGGAAGCATATGTAAGCGGATATTGGAAGGAAATGGTATTCTTTATCAGAAGTCTGTTCAATTCCACTTTTAAAACGAATTCCTGTCTGGGACGCGCGGTTATGACGGGTATTACCAGGATCAGTAAAGAGTCTATTTTTTCCGATATGAATAATCTGGAAGTGGTCACGGCAACATCAGAAAAGTATGCGGATTGCTTTGGATTTACGGAAGAAGAAGTATTTGGCTCGTTGGATGAATTTGGTTTATCAAATCAAAAACAACAGGTAAAAGACTGGTATGATGGCTTTACCTTTGGAAAAATGACGGATATTTATAATCCATGGTCAATTACGCATTTTCTGGATAAAAGGGAGATTGGCACTTACTGGGCGAATACCAGCAGCAACAGCCTGGTTGGACTTCTAATCCGGGAAGGGAGTCCGGAAATCAAAATGACAATGGAGGGTCTGCTGCGGGGTGAAACATTTTGTACCGAAATGGATGAGCAGATTGTCTTCAGTCTGTTGGATACGGAAGGAGGACATTCCGGGGGAGATGATGCGGTGTGGAGCCTCCTGTTTGCCAGCGGGTATCTGAAGATGGTTCGCCATGAATTTAATGTTGCACAGGGAAAGGCGGAATTTGAGCTGAAGCTTACCAATCTGGAGGTCCGGGTTATGTTTGCGCGGATGATAGAAGGCTGGTTTAACGGATGTCGCAGGGTGAACAACGCTTTCCTTCAGGCGCTGATGGCTGATGATGTGAAGGGGATGAATACTTATATGAATAAGGTGGCCTTACAGTCATTCAGCTACTTCGATACGGGAAAGAGCCCGTCAGAGGAAGAACCGGAACGCTTTTACCATGGCTTCGTCCTGGGACTGATGGTTGAACTTTCCGACCGGTATACGGTGACTTCCAACCGGGAGAGCGGCTTTGGCAGGTACGATGTGGTGCTGGAACCGAAGGACTATAAAGGGCACGCAATTATTATCGAGTTCAAGGTCCAGAGTGAGGAGGAAAAGGAGCTTTCTGACACGGTGCAGGCGGCGCTGCGGCAGATTGAGGAGAAGGAATATCAGGCGGACCTGATTGCAGGGGGAATTTCGGAAGAGCGGATCCGGAAGTATGGTTTTGCATTCTGTGGGAAGAAAGTGCTGATCGGCGGAGCCGACAGGGTATGGGGAGATGTTCGGAAGTAACTTTCCCAGTGTTATTCTGTTTGAAAGAAATCTGACTGCATTAAGGCTGAGGCGCATTCCGTTTACAATAGAAGCTCCAATAGATCCATTTTATTCCGAATCAAAAATGGAACGTCTTCATCATTCTTTCAGACAGGCAGAAGAAGGCAAGCTTGTAGTGAAAACGATGGAGGAATTGGAGGAACTGGCGGAAGATGAGTGACTATAACTTCACGGAAGACGGATGGAGCGATTATATTTACTGGCAGGGACAGGATAAAAAGACACTCAGGAAGATCAATGATTTACTGAAAGCAATAAGTCGCTCTCCTTTTGCTGGTGCCGGAAAGCCGGAACCGTAGAGGCCATTATAATGACAAGTAGTTTATATGTGTTGCCTGATTTAGACAGAAAATCTGAAACCGCCGAAAGCAGAAAACGGCAAACGTAACAGAAAAATTTGATCTACATTTGCCGCCTCCATAACATTCTCAGATATCCGCAGACTTACTTCCCGCTGTCTTCCATCTCCTTTTTCGCTCTCTCCAGCACATTAATCACCCGATCACACCAGGCGTCAAAAGCCGGATCCGGCGTCTGACATTCTTCCGGATGGGCCAGAATATAGTCAAGAGCAATCTGTACACCCTGGTCGAAACGGACAGTAGTTCTCATGTCTGGCACTACCCTTTTTAATTTGGTGTTGTCGAAGACAACGGAGACAGCTTTGTCACCAATGAGGCTGCCTTCGAAATCATAGCCGTACGGAATGCCGGCTGCGGCCAGGAACTCGGATGACACATGACAGGCGTTCAGCTTTACGTTCAGGGCATCTGCCACAGTTGCATAAATCTGGTTCCAGGTCAGGGCCTCGTCACCGGTGATATGGAAAGCTTCTCCGATGGCCCGGCGGTTTCCCATCAGGCCGGTGTAGCCGATGGCGAAATCCCGGTTGAAGGTGAGGGTCCACAGGGAGGTGCCGTCGCCCGGAATGATGACAGGCTTTCCCTCCATCATACGTCTGATTACCTGCCAGGAACCGCCGTCTCCGTGTACGCCCAGAGGAATTCTCCGCTCGTCATAGGTATGGCTGGGTCTTACGATTGTGACAGGGAACCCTTCTTCCCGATACTTCTGCATCAGAAATTCTTCGCAGACAATTTTATCTCTGGAATACTGCCAGTGGGGATTGGCAAGGGTGGTTCCCTCCGTGATGATATAATTTGCCGCAGGCTTGTGATAGGCGGAGGCAGAGCTTATATAAATATACTGCTTTGTCTTACCCTGGAAAAGTCTGTAATCCCGTTCCACATCTTTTACAGTAAAACCGATAAATTCGCAGACGGCATCAAAGGTGAGATCCTTTAGCTTTTCAGCCACATCCTGTTCGTTGTGGATATCTGCGGTAATCAGGCGGACGTTGTCCGGTAAATCTCTCTTGTGGATTCCCCGATTGAGGAGCCAGACTTCCCAGAGGGGATCCTGAGTCAGTCGATTTACAATGGCAGTGCTGATGGTTCCTGTTCCGCCGATAAACAATGCTTTCTTCATGATAACTGCTCCTTTCACGCTACAGTATTCTATTGTTTTCAACATATATATTTTTCAATGACGCATTCATGAGCTTTGGATTCCCGGTCATAATTTATCCCGACCAGAAGAATATCGCCGGTATACCCTTTTAACCAGTGGGCATACTGTTTATCTTTCACCTGCTGCAAGGCGCCTTCCGCCGATTTATCCCATTTCAGTTCCACCACCAGAGCAGGTCTGTGTGTATTTCGCCTGGGCAAGTATACCACATCGGCAAAGCCCTTTCCAGAAGGCATCTCCAGAACGGGATTCAGATAGTATGCTTTGGCGCTGTAATATGCAATCAGAACGGTACAGGTGAGGGAATTCTCATCGTTGTATTTCAGCATGGAGGCGGTTTCGTTATGGATTGTTTCCATGCCTTCGGCTACTGCTTTTCCATCCAGAGCCCAGGTGTGTTTCAGGAGCTCCTCGGATTGGCGAAAAGCCTGCATAAGTCCATCCCATCCGCCGATTTTGATTGCCCGCAGGAACTCCTGGGCGATTTCCTGATTGGGAATGAAGACTTCTTCTGCGTTTTCGTCATATGCAAGATATCCCAGATGGATAAGCAGGGTCAGGACATCATCTTTTGTCCGAAAAGTGGTCATGTCGTTCTGGGAAGTAGAAGTGTCTATCTGAAAGTGAATGCCGCTCAGCATTCCGATAATTGCTTCCCGAAGTCCGTCAAAATTCAAATCAATATAAATTTTCAGTGCCTCATATGTTTCAGTGCCAGTCCAGTAGCTTTTGAATTTTTTCCAGATCAATGCATCCGCAACGGATTTAGGATTATAAATATGGCTGCCTTCCAGCAGGTAGCCGTTATACCATTTTTCCATTTCTGTATAATCCAGACTATGCCTCTGACAGGCCCGCCGTACCTCTTCTTCAGTAAAGCCAAAATACGCTCCGAGTCCCTTTGGCTCGATGATGGAATACTCATCAAAAATATTCAGAGCTGAATGCTCCCCGTATTTTTTGACAGGCAGGATTCCCGTCATATACACCAGTTCCGTATAATCCTGGCCTTTGAAAAGCCCCCTGAGGAAATCAAGATATTCCTTCTGCGTTTCCTGCTGTTCCTTTGCAACGCGGAATACACAGTCCCACTCGTCGATAATGAAAATGAAGCTCTGTCCGGTCCGGCTGAAAACTTTGTTCAGCACAGTTTTAAGCCTGGAATCGGCAGGAAACTCACCACATTCGGGAAAAACCTCTGCCAGTTCTTCCCTGACGGCCCGTTCAATTTCGGCAATAAATGTGGGGAGGTCCCGTCTGGATTCCAGAAACTGCTGGATGTCCAGACGAATGACATTATGACGGTTTAAGTGGTGCGGGAAAGAGGCTGCTGTTTCTATTTTCAAGCCGGCAAAAAGCTTTGCCGAATCACAGCCCCGGCTGTAATAGGCGGCTAACATATTCGCGGCCATAGATTTTCCGAAGCGACGGGGTCTGCTGACACAGATAAAACGCTTTTCTGTATTATACAATTCGTTTATTCGCTCAATCAGCATACTTTTGTCTATATAAATCTCAGAAAATCTTGACATGATAAAAGCCCTGTTTACCGGGTTCACATAGATTCCCATCTGGTACTTCTCCTTCCAGCAGATAAAACGATTTCTTTTTAATGTAATTATAATGGGAAATATAACAACGACAAACCGCTTTTCCGGACAAATGAAAACGTAACAGTTCAGAAGCTGTCCGAACTGTTACGTTTATTTTAACATGAAGCCGGGGGCGAGGCAAGGTAAATTAGAATGATATCCTCAATGAAAATATCTGGCGGCTCCCGCTCATTGGCTGTCTTTCACATTTTCTTTGGCGGCCGCAGAAGCCAGCGCGCGGTATTTCGCTTTTTCCTCTGCCATTTCCTCCACTGTTTTTACAGTTTGTTTAAAGCCTTTTACAGGACGACAGGGGACCGGTCTGTTTTCCAGCCTTTTTTCCGCCTGTGGAATTTCACGGCTGTACTGAGGCAGCCATTCTTTTCCTGCCACAAGCATTTCGTCCACCATCTGGCGGATTTCATCGGGGGTGCACACTGCGCCGGTGAGAGGATCCATCATGGCTGCCTGGTAAAGCAGACGGATATCTCCCTGTACGGCCGCCTCCACGGCCAGCTTCTGCACCCATACACTTGCAGAACAGATGGCGGCACAGCCCAGAGGCAGATCCCCTACTTTCGGAATGGAGATGCCGTTGTAATCCACATAGCAGGGGACTTCCACCACACATTCCTCAGGCAGATTGGTGATGGTGCCGTTGTTCATGACATTAAAGCAGCCTCTGTAGATGCGGCCAGTCTCCAGACCTTCTATGATATAGCTTCCGTGCTCGCTGGAACGTTTCTCCGGGATAAATTTTCTGGCCGGCTCCCGGAGCCAGTTGGGGAAGTCTGTCTCGAACCAGTTTCTGCTCTCACGACATACCCGAAGGTACCCGGCAGTTTCCCCCTGAATCCAGGAACTGTAGTTAATCCACTTTTCCATCTCCTCCGGCCGCTTTCGGTACCACATCAGATATTCTGACAGATGTCCGTTGGATTCGGTGGAATAATAGCCGAAATTCTGCATTACATCAAGGCGGATATTTTCATCTTTTGCGAAATCTGCCTGTTTCATCAGTTCATAGAGTTCTCCGGTCCGTTCCACGCCGTCTGTTTTCACACTGATGTACCAGGTCTGGTGATTCAGGCCTGCGCAGATGATATCCACGTCTTCTTTTTTTCGTCCCAGGGCTTTTGCAATCTGGTCATGGCCGTGCTGAACGCCGTGGCAGAGACCGTAGGTGGGGACTTTTCCGTATTTGTTGCAGGCCCAGGTGACCATGGCGTTGGGATTGGAATAGTTTAACAGGATACAGCCAGGGGCAGCCACCTCCCGAATGTCCTTACAGAAACCCAGCATGGCGTGAATTCCCCGCTGGCCGTACATAATGCCGCCGATGCAGAGGGTATCGCCCACGCACTGGTCCACACCGTACTTCAGAGGAATTTCCACATCGGTTTCAAAGCCTTCCAGCATACCAATCCGGACGCAGTTGATGACATATTTTGCATCTTGGAAAGCCTCCCGGCGGTCCAACGTGGCATGGATTCGGATATTCAGACCGTTCTCGTCGATATCCCGCTGGCAGAGCTGCGTCACCATCCGCAGGTTGTCGGGATTGATGTCAGTAAATGATACTTCAATGTCGCGAAATTCCGGCACTGTCAGGATATCTGCCAGAAGACCTCTGGTAAAGCCGATGCTTCCGGCGCCTATAAACGCTACTTTAAAGGACATGATATTGCCTCCTTATGTAATTTTTTGATGATACTCTGTGACTTATGATGCCGATACCTGTAAGCGACGGTTCCGTGATCTGCCTGAACTGCTGTCATGAAAAATACGGGTTACTTTTTACGGCATGGCCAGACAATAGGATTTACTTTATAGCAGTAAAATGCTATACTCATCTCAGGAAAAAACGGCAGAGAAAGTCATCATCTGCCTTTATGATAGAGAAAAGAACAATACTTTTCAACGGTAACTATTTGATGAGAAGAGGTAATTTTTTGATGTACAAAAAAGACACAGATATTCTGGACAACTATGCCTTTCATTTCCTGGAGGATGTGGAGAATCCTTTTGTGCAGCTGACTGCCATAGGAAGGGAAAAGAGGTGCTCTTCCGGCTATTATTGGGAGAATCGGGAGCGGAGACCGGCCTGGCTGTTTCAATATACGCTGAGCGGAAGTGGAACGGTAAAAATAAACGGTCAGGAGCAGCCGGTGGATGAGGAGAAGGCTTTTTTTCTGAAGCTTCCGGGAGAGGAGAGCTATTATTTCGACGAGAAGCGCAGTCAGGCCCCCTGGGAATTCCTTTTTATCATGTTCGAATGTCATGGGGCGGAACGGTACTGCCGGCAGATAGAGAGGTATCTGGGACAGATTTTTTCATTGCCCCGTTCCCACGAGGCTGTCCGGCTGCTTTTTGAGATACATGTCATGGCCAGAGAGGGGATGGTCAGGAATCCTTTCTGGCTCAGCAGCAAAACATTTGAATTTCTGTGTCTTCTCTGTACAGACACAATACCGGGGAACAAAGCAGGTGAGGGCTCTTCTCTGGGGGCCAGGGCAGGAGATTATATCCGGAAGCATTATATGAATCCCATAGGCATATCGGATGCGGCGGCATTTCTGAAGGTGAGTCAGAGCCATCTCTCCCGGGAATTCTACAGGGAGACAGGGATAAAAGCCATTGATTATCTGACCAGGGCGCGCCTTGACAATGCGGTGGATTTGCTGACTGCCACGGAAAAAACAATCGAGGAAATTGCGGTGGAATGTGGTTTTGCCAATGCGAATTATTTCGGTAAGGTATTTAAAAAGCACATGGATATGACACCGGCACAGTTTCGAGAGTATGTCAGGAGAGAGGGCTATTCAAAGATGCAGATTTGACGGGGATTCTGATTACAGGCGTTGAAAGGGGGATATGGTCTGCCGGGGAAGTACAGGGGGAAAATACAACGGAAGATGGAATGAGCTGGATATAATGTACAAAAAAGGAGAGATTCTGCAGGCCGGAAATCTTTCTTTTTTGTGCAAATAATGGAAATCCAACTAAATACAGCAGATGTATTGTCTGAAAATTTACGGAATTATATAATGGAATCATGATTGCAGGATTCGCGACGCGGGGACTGTAAAATGAAAAAGGAGGTCATAGGTATGGTTGGAGAAGCTCTGGAACTGAATCCTACAAGGTTGGTGATTGCGGCAATCGTAGGACTCGCGGTATTGCTGTTATTAATTATTGTGTTTAAGGTACAGGCAATGGTTGCCATTCTGGTGGGGGCGATTGTCATAGGACTGGGGGCAGGCATGCCTTTTGAGAACATAGTGACGGCCGTAAATGACGGTATCGGCAATACCCTCAAGGGAATTGCACTGCTGGTAGGCTTAGGCTCCATGTTCGGCGCCATATTGGAGGCCTCCGGCGGGGCCCAGACGCTGGCCGTCAGCATGGTGAAGTGGTTTGGCGATAAAAAAGCGGCCTGGGCGCTGGGCATTACGGGCCTGGTCATTGCCATGCCGGTATTCTTTGACGCCGGTCTGATTATTTTGATTCCGCTTGCCTTTTCCCTTGCCAAGAGAACCAATCGCTCCTCTCTGTTCTATGCGATTCCGCTTCTGGCGGGACTTGCGGTTGGTCATGCGTTTATTCCGCCCACACCGGGACCGGTTCTGGTGGCAACCATGCTGGATGTGGAGCTGGGCTGGGTTATTATGGTAGGAGTTGTCTGCGGCATCTTTGCCATGGTGGTGGCAGGCCCTGTGTGGGGTGCCATCTGCGGAAATAAATACATGGTTCCGGTTCCGGAGCACGTGGCAAAGCAGGAAGATTTTGATGAGTCAAAGCTGCCCAATTTCTGGACAATTGTGGGAATCATACTGATTCCGCTGGTACTGATCATTCTCGACTCTGTGGCGGGAGTGGTTCCGGCACTGAGCGGGTTGGCGCCGATTTTCGGCTTCCTGGGCGAACCTTTTGTGGCGCTTCTGATTGCCACCATTGCCGCTATGCTGATTCTCGGTCTGGGACATGGATATAAAATGGAACAACTGGAAAAGATTATGACAAAGTCTCTGGAGCCTACGGGACTGATTCTCCTGGTGACAGCGTGTGGTGGTGTGCTTCGGTATATGCTGCAGTATTCGGGGCTTGGCGACCTGATCGGCAATGCAGTGTCTTCCGCGAAGCTTCCCATTGTGGTGGTGGCTTTTATTGTGGCTGCTCTGGTGAGAATCTGTGTGGGTTCGGCGACGGTTGCCATGACCATGGCGGCAGGTATTATCGCGGCAATGCCGGGAATCGCAGATTTGTCTCCGCTGTATCTGGCCTGCACCACAGCGGCGGTGGCAGGCGGCGCAACTGTCTGCTCTCACTTTAATGACTCCGGCTTCTGGCTGGTGAAGTCTCTGGTGGGAATGGATGAAAAGACGACTCTGAAGACCTGGACCGTTATGGAGACACTGGTGGGCGGAACCGGATTTGTGGTGGCGCTGATTATTTCGTTTTTTGCATAGGAATCGCAGGATCAGGTAACAGTTCCGCAAGCTGCCGGAACTGTTACAAATATGGTTTCCTGCAGAATGGGGGATTCCAGGAGTGTGCCGTTTTTTCTCCGGGGGGGAAGGGCGGTGCATCTGGAAGAAACCGACACAACAGGGAAGGAAAGGAAGAGGAGAGATGGAACTGAGAAGTCAGGAGATGCGTAAAAATGCACCGGAGCTGGATCCGCTTCGGATAGGAACCGGATGGAAGCCGGAAGATCTGTCGAAAACCCAGGTGATGATTGAAAGCACCTACGGAGACAGCCATCCGGGAAGCGGACACCTGAACATTCTGGTGGAAGAGGTGAGAAAAGGAATCGAAGAGGCAGGAGGCCACGGCGCGCGTTATTACTGCACGGATATCTGCGATGGGGAGAGCCAGGGGACAGATGGGATTAACTACAGTCTGGTCAGCCGGGAGATGATTGCCAATATGATTGAGATTCATGCCAATGCCACCCCTTTTGACGCAGGAGTGTATCTGGCAAGCTGTGACAAGGGACTGCCGGGAAACCTGATGGGACTTGCGCGGGTGAATATTCCTGCCGTTGTGGTGCCGGGAGGGACCATGAATGCCGGACCGGAAATGCTGACGCTGGAGCAGCTGGGCAAGTACAGCGCTCAGTACCAGCGGGGAGAAATTGACGAGGAGAAGCTGAACTGGGCAAAATGCAATGCCTGTCCCAGCTGCGGTGCCTGCTCTTTCATCGGCACGGCTTCCACTATGCAGATTATGGCGGAGGCGCTGGGACTTGCTCTGCCGGGAAGTGCGCTGATGCCGGCTACCAGTCCGGACCTGCTTACATTTGCCAGGGAGGCAGGTGCACTGGCGGTGAAACTTGCCTCCATGCCGGATATGCGGCCGGGGGATATAGTCATCATGGAGAGCTTTGAGAATGCGATTCTGGTACATGCGGCGATCTCGGGAAGTACCAACTGTCTGCTGCACATTCCGGCCATTGCTCATGAATTTGGCATTGAAATCACGGGAGACACCTTTGACAGACTGCATAGAAATGCCAGATACCTTTTGGACATCCGCCCTGCGGGACGCTGGCCGGCAGAATGCTTCTACTATGCGGGAGGTGTACCGGCCATCATGGAAGAAATTCGCGGGCATCTGCACCTGGATGTAATGACTGTGACCGGGAAGACACTGGGAGAGAATCTGGATGAGCTGAAGCGGAATGGCTTCTATGAAAGATGTGAAAAATGGCTGGAAGAATTCAATAAACGGTATCAGGTTTCCCTGACCCGGGAAGACATCATTCGCCCTTATGACGAGGCAATCGGCACGGACGGCAGCATTGCCATACTGAGAGGAAACCTGGCTCCGGAAGGGGCGGTCATCAAGCATACGGCCTGCCCGAAGGAAATGTTCCGGGCGGTTCTGAGAGCGAGACCTTTTGACAGTGAAGAGGAATGTCTGGATGCGGTGCTGAAACATAAGGTGCAGAAGGGCGACGCGGTGTTCATCCGCTATGAGGGCCCGAAGGGCAGCGGAATGCCGGAGATGTTCTATACTTCTGAGGCAATCAGCAGCGATAAGGAGCTGGGGAAGAGCATTGCGCTGATTACGGACGGACGATTTTCCGGTGCATCCACAGGACCGGTGATCGGGCACTGCAGTCCGGAGGCAGTAGACTGCGGTCCCATAGCCCTTGTGGAGGAAGGTGACCTGATTGAGATCGATGTGGAAGCGCGGAAGCTGAATATCATCGGTATCGATGGAGAGCGCAGAACCATGGAAGAGGTGGCGGCGGTACTGGAAGAGCGCCGCAGGAACTGGAAGCCCCGGGAGCCGAAGTACAAAAGCGGTGCGCTGCGACTTTTCAGCCAGCATGCGGCAAGCCCCATGAAGGGAGCGTATCTGGAGTATTAAGGAAGAGTTACTGCATATGAAAGGACATGGAGAAAAGCTAAGATAGCTGTCGTCATGTCCTTTTATAATGTTTTCTATCCAGCACCCTTTATTAGAAAGACTATAACAGGAAATTGCATTTGGGAGTGGCATTTGCATTGGCCGGTAAAATCGAAAGGGATGCCAGGGCTGGAGGTGCGCTTCGGGGGCAGTGCCTGCGCAGACTGCCGCAAAGTATTGATTGTGAAATGAGTTGGATTAGGGTATAATATGCACATACTCGTGGCAGAAAACGGCCGAATGGCCATCCATACCATGATTGAACTATAATCATGGTATAATATTGACAGATAAAAGGCGCTGCCGACTGCGTTTTCGGCAGATGAGATCAGAAGTAATCTGGAGAGTGTGCGCTGTGTGACCGAATGGGGGTGGAATGATGAAAAAGGCATTGCCAATAGGTGTAGATAATTTTGAAGATATCATAAAGACCGGATATTACTACGTGGATAAAACCATGCTGATAAAGGAGCTGTTGGATTTAAAAGGAAAAGTGAACCTCTTCACCCGCCCCCGGCGGTTCGGCAAGACGCTGAACCTGAGCATGCTCAGGTACTTCTTTGAGGACACGGGGGACGAGGAGCGGAATGGGCAGAATCGGGCGTTATTTCAGGGACTGAAAATCATGGAGTCCGGCGGCGGGTATACGGAGCAAATGGGAAGGTATCCGGTGATAAATCTGACGCTGAAATCGGCAAAACAGAGAAGTCTGGAGAATGCCCTCTATATGATACGCGCAGAAATAGCCGCTGAATTCGACAGGCGCCGGGAAGTTGTAGAACAGGGAAGGGAACGGCTTACCGCAAGGGAATATGAGCAATATCTGGAGATCGCGGACGAAAAGGCAGACGAAAAGCAGGTGCGTGGTTCCCTGAAGCTGTTTGCCAGGTGCATGTATAAGATCACAGGCAGGAAGACGGTTATTCTGATGGACGAGTATGATGTGCCGTTGGAGAATGCCTATTTCAGCGGTTTCTATGAGGAGATGGTGGATTTTATCCGTTCCCTGTTCGAGTCAGCGCTGAAGACCAATGACTATCTGCAGTTTGCGGTGATTACAGGCTGCCTGAGAATATCAAAGGAGAGCATATTTACAGGCTTAAATCACCTGCGGATCATCTCTGTGATGGACCGCCAGTACAGCGAACATTTTGGCTTCACGGAAACGGAAGTTCTGCGGATGATGGCCTATTATGAAGTGGAAAAACGCTTTCCGACCATGAAGGAATGGTATGACGGATACACTTTCGGCGATACGGAGGTTTACAATCCCTGGAGTGTGATTAACTATATGTACGATCTGGCTGCGGACAGCAATGCCTTTCCCCGTTCGTACTGGGTAAACACCAGTTCCAATGATATCATAAAGGATATGGTTGCCGGGGCGGACAGGGAGACAAGAGGAGAGATAGAGCGGCTGTTGAGTGGTGAGACCCTGGATGTGCAGGTACATGAGGAGGTTACGTACGGGGATATGCATGACAGGGGAGAGAACCTGTGGAATTTCCTTTATTTTACCGGGTATCTGACAAAAGCGTCGGAATATTTTTTGGGAAAATATGTTTTCGCCAGGGTACGCATTCCCAATACAGAAGTGATAACGATATATGAAAATACGATTATGAACTGGATGAGGGAAAAGATAGAAAAACAGGACTTCCGAGATCTGTACCGGGCCATGGAAGACGGAAACGCCGAAAAAATAGGAGAGATTCTGAACAGTCAGCTGTTCTCCACTATCAGTTTTTACGACAGCGCGGAAAACTTCTACCACGGATTTCTGGCCGGGATTCTGAGTCAGAGCGAGGATTACCTGGTGACATCCAACCGGGAGTCGGGGAGAGGGCGAAGTGACATCATGGTGAAAAGCCCGTCCCTGCGCGGGAGAGCCTTTGTTTTGGAATTAAAGGTTTCGAGGACCATCGACGATCTGGAGGCGGACGCGGACAGGGCAGTGCAGCAGATTTACGATAAAAAGTATATGGATGAACTGCGGACAGAGGGCTATCGGAAGATTGACTGTTACGGAATTGCCTTTTACCGGAAGGACTGTGAGGTGCGGTTTGGGAAAGGCGAGGTGCGGTGATGAAAAAGGCATTGCCGATAGGCATAGATAATTTTGAAAAAATAATCAGGGACGGCTATTACTATATCGATAAAACCATGCTGATCAAAGAATTGATGGATTTAAAGGGGGAGGTGAACCTCTTCACCCGCCCCCGGCGGTTCGGCAAGACGCTGAACCTGAGCATGCTCAGGTACTTCTTTGAGGACACGGGGGACGAGGAGCGGAATGGGCAGAATCGGGCGTTATTTCAGGGACTGAAAATCATGGAGTCCGGCGGCGGGTATACGGAGCAAATGGGAAGGTATCCGGTGATAAATCTGACGCTGAAATCGGCAAAGCAGCCCACCTTTGCATCCGCGCACAGGAAACTGAAAAGGGAAATTTCGGAGGAGTTTAAGCGGCATTGGTATGTGCTGGAGAGCGATAAACTTAAGGAGGCTGATAAGCGGAAATTCCGGGAGATCGCAGAAGAGGAAGCGGAAAAGGACGAGTATTCCGGTTCCCTTAAATTTCTGAGCAGATGCCTGCAGCAGGTTACGGGAAAAAACACGGTTATCTTGATTGATGAATATGATGTACCCCTGGAAAATGCGTATTTCAGGGGGTTCTACGAGGAGATGGTGGATTTTATCCGCTCCCTGTTCGAATCAGCGCTGAAGACCAATGACTATCTGCAGTTTGCAGTGATTACTGGCTGCCTGAGAATATCGAAGGAGAGCATATTTACAGGCTTAAATCACCTGCGGATCATCTCTGTGATGGACCGCCAGTACAGCGAACATTTTGGCTTCACGGAAACGGAAGTTCTGCGAATGATGGCTTATTATGAAGTGGAAAAACGCTTTCCGACCATGAAAGAATGGTATGACGGATACACTTTCGGCGATACGGAGGTTTACAATCCCTGGAGTGTGATTAACTATATGTATGATCTGGCTGCGGACAGCAATGCCTTTCCCCGTTCGTACTGGGTAAACACCAGTTCCAACGACATTATAAAGGATATGATAGCCCAGGCGGACAGGGAGACCAAAGGGCAGATAGAGACCCTCTTAAGCGGAGGAAGCCTGGATGTGCAGGTACATGAAGAGATCACATATGAGGACATGCGCGGCAGGGGAGAGAACCTGTGGAACTTCCTTTATTTTACCGGATATCTGACGAAGAAAGGGGAGTATTTCAGGGAATCCTCTATCTATGTGCAGGTCAGGATACCGAATACGGAAGTGATAACGATATATGAAAATACGATTATGAACTGGATGAGGGAAAAGATAGAAAAACAGGACTTCCGAGATCTGTACCGGGCCATGGAAGACGGAAACGCTGAAAAAATGGGAGAAATTCTGAACAGCCAATTGTTCTCCACTATCAGTTTTTACGACAGCGCGGAAAACTTCTATCACGGATTTCTGGCCGGGATTCTGAGTCAGAGCGAGGATTACCTGGTGACATCCAACCGGGAGTCGGGGAGAGGGCGAAGCGACATCATGGTGAAAAGCCCGTCCCTGCGCGGGAGAGCCTTTGTTCTGGAATTAAAGGTTTCGAGGACCATCGACGATCTGGAGGCGGACGCGGACAGGGCAGTGCAGCAGATTTACGATAAAAAGTATATGGATGAACTGCGGGCGGAGGGCTACCGGAAGATGGACTGTTACGGAATTTCCTTTTACCGGAAGGACTGTGAGGTGCGGTTTGGGAAGCACCAGGGCTGGGAAGCGCCGGAGAAGTAAGGAACGGAAGACACGCAGGTTGAAGCGAGCCGGGATATGGAACTGTTTCCTGCAGAGGAGAGTGGTTATTCTTACCTGATGCTGTTTGCGGACGGCGTGAAGATAGACCTGACTTTGCTGCCCCTGGAGCTGTTGGAGGAATATTTTACCTGGGATAAACTGGTGGAGTTGCTGTTGGATAAGGACGGCCGGGTACAGAAGCCCCCGGTGCCCACGGATGTGGACTACAGTAGCCTGCTTTTTGGGGTATTCGTATCCGGACTATGATGAGAAGAACAGCGGCTATGTAAAATGGCAGAAGGAGAGGAATTATGCAGATTAATCGGGAGGATATGCTGGAGCTTACCAGAAGGATGACCGTGGCCAGAAACTGTTTCGGCAGGATAGCAGGGGCCTATATGGATGAGGAAGGCTTTGTGGACGGCACCTTCAATACCCATTTTCAAAAGCTCTCCGGTGCGGACAAGACAAAGCATCTGAAACTGGCAAAGGCCGTGCTTTTTGCGGATACAAACAGGGCGCTGAAGAATTACCGCTTCGGGCCGGAAAGCAGGCGTCCGGGAAGCGTCTGGCAGCTGCTTATGGCGCTGCGGGACTGCGAACTGAAGAACGATGCCCTGCTGCTGTCCCTGTACGAATACATAGGGGAGCGGTATCAGCCCGGTTTTGCCTATGGCATTTATATTTTTCACGGGAATTACGACGTGCCCCTGAAGGGAAGCGATAAAGTGCAGCAACGGGAGTCGGAAGAGGTGTACAGTTTCCTGATCTGCGCCATCTGTCCTGTGACGGGGGATTACGAAGCAGGGGAGCCGGAGGCAGGCTTCCTGTTTCCGGAATTCCGGGACAGGGCCGGGGACACGGAAGGTATCAATTTGTTCTCCGAAGAGGGGCATGAAGGTATAGCGAAGATGCTTTTGTAAGGGGGCAGATTCTTTTACAGGAACAGCGATTATGAAAGAATACGGAATGGGATGCGGTGGTTAAAAACGGCCGGAAGAGAAGGTGTAGAAAATGGCAATAATTGAAGAAAGTTTCGGGTATAAGGAAATGTGGTTTGCGATAAAGGGGGCAGACATTGACAGGATTCTTTCCTGTTGTCCTGAACTTAAACCTGTACGGGAGGCAGGATGGAAAGAGGCATCGGCGGAGAGGATGGAGATGCAAAAGAGCAGAGTCATGTTGTCAGGCCCGTATGACGGATGGGTTTTCCTGATCGGGAATGCTCTGTGGGATTTCACGGAGGTGGATGCGCTTGTGGATGTAATGGGCAGGATTGGAGAACAGGCACAGGAAGTCTGTTACTTCGCATCCCATAGGGTGTCGGACGGGTATGCCTTTGCGAAGGCAGTGCAGAACAAAATGGTCAGACTGTATTCCTATGCGGACGGGGAGCTTTTCGGATGTATGGGGGAGCGTTCCGATGCGGAAAAGAATTTGTCTCTGCATTATGCGGAAAAAGAGGAAGATCTCTTTGAAGAAGGATTTGACTTGATAGACGAGGAGGATGTGCTGAAGATTGCCGGAGAGTGGTCCATAAACCCGCAGATGCTGCCTGGCAGGGAGGAAGCCAGAACCGTTCTGGCGGACAGGATTTATGAAAAGCTGCCGATGTAGCCGGCTGCATAATGTCAGGGGGTACAGCTATTTCCCGACAGCTCCTTTTTCAGAGCGTTTTTGGGATGAAGATAAATTTAACAGGACTGAGGCGCAAAAGATTCCGTCCTTTTGTTCCGTCTGCAGGACCCCTTTATAGCGAGCTGTGATGTGCTTTGCGGAGGACAGGCCGATACCAGGTTCCCTGTGTTTCGTGGAATGATAGCTGCCGTCCCCGGAGGGATCAAGATCTCCCTCGAAGGTGTTATCTATGGTGAAGACCAGAGAACTGTTTTCGTATTTTCCAGGGGTGAATTTCCCGCGGAAAATGATTTTGCGGTTCATGCTTTTCTGCATGGAGCAGGCATCCACCGCATTTTCCAGCAGATTGCCCAGGATCACGGCCAGGTCATGTTCCGCTATGGGAAGATTCTCGGGAATGTTCGCATAGGCGGTGAAGCGGATGCCGGCAAGCTTAGCCTGCTGGGAGAAATGCTGCAGCAGGAGATTCACTGTACCGTTGCGGCAGAAAGATACAGGGGCATCATCGGGAAGCGATTCCCGGTAGCCATCCAGATAAGCTCTCAGCTTTTCGGCATTTCCTTCGTTCAGCAGGCCTGTCATGACAGTGATGTGGTGCCTCAGGTCATGGCGCGCCTGTCTGGTTTCCCTGATTTTTTCCTGCAGATTTTCGTATTGCAGCGTCTCAAGGGTCAGGGCGTGGTTCATTTTTTCCAGTCTGCTGTTCCGGTCATATTCAATGATCAGCAGTGCGATCATGTGATAAATCAGGAAAGCGCCCGCATTGATGGAAAGCAGAAACAGCGCATGGGCCGGCTGCAGGGCGATTTCCAGGCTGGACTGTGTATTGGCATACAAATGATAGAACCAGACCAGATAGAACGTAGCGGGAACCAGCCAGAGATATTTCCATGCGGAAATCTCCGCATCCATCTCAACGATTTCGGTGAATGTTTTCCGGTAGTAGAAAAACAGGGGAATCAATGCGATCAGCTGGACGACAGCCATGACTGCGGAAAAGGATAAACGGTAGGGCTGCACTGCCAGCCCGGGAAAGAGCTGCCCTTCGATACATTTGGAGCAGACGACTATGCAGTTTGCAATGTTGGAAAACATGAGCAGCATAAATAGGACTTTGCCCGGATGGGTCCTGACGGCCCAAAAATAAAAAGCGCAGTAGACAATGGTGCTGAGCGCGCTGAGGATTCCTGAATGAACGAGGGAAAATGCCGCCAGCAATCCCAGCGCAACCTGTAAAAGGGTGACCAAAGCGGCCAGCAGGACAGTCTTTCGCATGGAATAACGCAGGCTGTTTCGGAACGGATAGAGGGCAGACCCCAGATAGGGCAGAAAATTCAGTGCGGAGTACAGGGCGATTTCCGCGATTCTGCCAAATGTGACATACATTATTCCCGCATCTCCTTTCTCATCCGTTCAAACACAAAAAGCGCATAGGCGTTTTGGATTTCCTTTTCCTTTCTGCGGCTGATATACAGATTTTCTCCGTTGCTCAATGTGATGATGTTTTCGTTCAGGGCGGCAATTTCATAAAAATTTACGATGACTCCCTTATGGCAGCAATGGAAAGCGGAATTCCGGCACAGCAGGTTCTCCAGCTCCAGCTGTGAGATGCGCGTCTGGATGGGCCCGTCCTTTTTATTATGAATCGTCACCACATGATTGTGATAATCCGTATAGAGGATATTCCGCAGGATAATATTCTTGCCGTCAGGCAGTGTGACAAAGCGGCTGAATTCATGGTCTTCCGGATTCAGCCGTTTTAACATTTTCAGGATAGATTCCTCCGAGACCGGTTTGCGTAGATAATCGTGGGCTTCCACCTCATAGCTCTCGCTGGCAAAGTCGTTGCCGGAAGTGCAGAAGACCAGGTGGACGTCTCTGTCCTGCTGCCGGATCATACGGGCGGCATCGATTCCGTGCATGCCGCCCATGTAGATATCCAGTAAAATAAGCTCGTATTTTCCGGCCGTCCATGCCGGCAGCAGCTCTTCGGCACCGGGAAAAGCATCGATCAGGTTGTCGTAATGACCCAGGATGCCCAGGGCGCTTTGCATCATCTCTGTCAGCTTGCGGAGGTCTTGCGGGTCATCGTCTACAATGGCTATTTTCATAGGTTTTCCAGTTTTCCAAAATCGGATAATGTAATGGCTCTTATGAATAGGAGCTGCTTTTACTATATCATCCGGCTATGAGGAAAGCAATTGTTTTCTCGGCTTTTGGGATGCCGTTTGAGTCAGAATTTTGCCGTTTGAGTCATCTGCCTTGATTTGGGGTTTTTTCCTAATATACAATATACGAAAAAGTGAGTATGGAAAGGAAGGGAAATAATATGAGGCGAAAGACTTACAGACGTCTGGTGAGCCTGGTTACGGCAGGCGCGGCAGCGCTGTCGCTGCTGTTTTCAGGAGAGACGGCTTTGGCCTTTTATGGGGGGGGTAGAGGATGCATCGGCATTTTCGGAACAGCTGTCCCCATCCGGTGCAGAACCGACAGGTGCTGATTCGGATAAAGAGGCGCAGGAGACGATAGCCACGGATGAGGGTAAATCGGCAGGGACAAATCCGGAGGGAGAGGAAACGGAAAAAGATACGCCGGAAGGAGGAGTCCCGGATGCGCCGGATCCGGAGGGAGAGGAAACGGAAAAAGATACGCCGGAAGGAGGAGTCCCGGATGCGCCGGATTCGGAGGGAGAGGAAACGGAAAAGGATGGGCCGGAAGGAGGAGCCCCGGATGCGCCGGATTCGGAGGGAGAGGAAACGGAAAAGGATGGGCCGGAAGGAGGGGCCCCGGATGCGCCGGATTCGGAGGGAGAGGAAACGGAAAAGGATGGGCCGGAAGGAGGAGCCCCGGATGCGCCGGATTTGCAGGGTGAGGCTTCGGACACGACAGATGGAGATGATGGGACCCAGGAAGGGTTAAATCCGGACGGAGAGGTTCTGACAGGGCCGGCTTTAAGAGCGGCGGCCTCGGCGGAGCGGACTTCCTCCGGGGTGACATTCGAAAAGACAGGCGACTATGCTTATAATATTTATGCCAATGGTCAGCCCCTGCTGATTGAAGTATCATCGTCTCCCCAATACGCGGAGCTATACATTGATGAGAATAGAAATGGAATTGGTGACCAGGGGGAGGAGATAACCGAGCTCAGAGGTGATAAGACAGACGGAATTTTCTATTTGGATGGCAAGGGATATTTTCTTCCCAATACGACTATTTACGGAGGCGGAAGAGACGGTGAATGCCAATATGACACCAGTGTCATGCTGAAGGGGTCACAAGATATGTTTAATCTGAGTGTCAAAGCCATCTATGGAGGCAACGCAAATGGGACGCTTACCGGATCGGCCTGTGTAGATATCAAGGGCGGAAGTGTCTGGCAGGTATTTGGCGGGAATGCGGAAGGGACATTGGTCGGAGATACCTGTGTGAGCATATCCGACGGTACTGCGATAGATGTATATGGCGGAGGAAACCGCGCAGAAACAAACGGAAATACATTCATATACATAACAGGAGGAAATGCAGAAAATATCTATGGCGGAAGCGATACAGGACAAGTCAATGGAAACACTCTTGTTGATGTGAAAAATGCCCAGGTCGGACCTGTTTTCGGCGGTAATAAAGCTTCGGGAAAAGTTACCGGTGATACGAAACTGGTGTTCGGAGAGAATGCCCAGGCTACAGGCTGGGTTTATGGAGGCGGAGAGGGAACTGATGACAATGCTATAGTGGAGGTGGCGGGCAGCACTAACATTATTGTCAATGACGGTACGTTTACACAAATATTTGGAGGTGGCCGGAAAGGAACAGTGGGCAACAGCAACATCACTGTGAATGCCGGAAATATCAGTCAATATATTTATGGTGGCGGCGGAGAAGCGTCTTCGGTGACGGGGAAAGCATCGATTACGGTAAATGGCGGCAGTTTATACGGCGTATGTGCTTCCGGAGCAAGTGGTGTCGGTACAACTGTGAAAGATGCGGAAATTCTTCTGAAGAACGTAGAGATGCAATATTTTAATTGTAACTCACCGGTGGAGGGAAAGCTGTCGGTCTCCTTTGAAAATGCTTCGGCTTCAAATTTTTCGCTGACCGAGAATGCGATTGATACGGCGGGAGCAACCCTCTCCTTCATCAATTGCGGTTCAGCGGAGAAAGGTTGGACAGAACAGCCGGAAGTGAAATTTATGCCGGATCAGAACAAATTTCACACTATTCTGATGCAGAACAGTTATATCAGGTTTAAGGATAACAGCACTGTGGGAGATGACTGTACCTTGGGAGGCTGTGCGGAGAAACTCATTTTTGACGGCGGCGCGCTGTGGGTGGATGGCAACAACATGCTCTTTGGTATGCCGCCAACGGAATTTCGGAATAATCCGTTGCTTATGCGCACAATTGATTATGACCCGATCCATTTTGATGTGGTGCCGGAAGGAACCGCGCGGATTCAGTGGATAGATGGAAGCGGAACAGCCATTGAGGGGAAAAACGAATCTACGCTGGTGGAAACGCCGGCGGAAGCACCGGACAGTCTTTTTACAGCCGGGATTCCGGAATACGCGCTGAAACGCGGTTCTGCTTCGAGGTATTCATATCCGGACAATATTCTCTTATGGGAGGGAGCGACATGGTATGTCATGGGACCTGTGGAGGAATTCTGTCAGTGCTGGCTGTACGAGCCCACTCTGAAGCAACAAGATTTCCAATGGTCAGGGGAAGGCAATCAAACTGTGACGCTGGAGGAAATCCATGCGGGTGATGCAAATTACTCTGTGAGCTGTGAAGTGGTAGGGCATAAGGGCACTACGGTCACAGTTGAATACTCGGTGATCTCGGAAGGAACTACTGCACCGGGAGCATCTGTCGCCGGTGACCAGCTGACCGTAGGGGGGACCGGCAGCGTTCATGTTGGAATGATCAAGCGTCTGAACGGCAAAATCCTCGAAGGTGATCGCTATGTGCAGATTCTTAAAGTCCCGGACAGCGACAGCTATATTTTTGCGAAGGATAAGCCGGAGGATATCCGCTTTTCTTTCAATGGAATAACAGCCTCCGGTATCCTTAATCAAGTTTTATTGTGGAATTTTTCGGTTGATTCGCCTTTAGTGCAAAAAAACTATTATTTTATAGAGTCAGATGAAAACACGGTGAGCTTCCATCTGGCAGGGAGCTATCTTGAGGGCCTGGAGCTGGGAGAATATGAGTTTAGGGCCCAGATACCCTATGTGAATGGCGGCGGAAAAAGCAGCAGCTATTTGTACAATTTTACCGTGCAAGTCGTGCAGGTGATTGCGGTAGACAATCCGGTCATAGAGATTTCGGATGGGCCTTTCTATTATGACGGAACGCCCAAGAAACCTTCTGTGGTGGTGAAAGATGGAAATACTGTCATTCCTGAAGAGGAATATGAAGTCGCTTATGAGGATAATATCGGTGACGGCACCGCAAGCGCAACCGCATGTGTGATCATCACGGATAAGCCCGGCGGAAGATATGCGGTAAACGGAAGCAGAGAATTTGAAATCGTAAACGAGTATACGGCGGAAAACGGGACGGATTATCTGGCAAAGCTGAATGAGAAAGGATGGACCAACGAGGACTTTGTCATAAGCGCGGCAGAAGGGCATTTGCTCTCCACAGGAAATACCCTGACGGATGAGTGGACACAGACGCTGCCGCCGCGGACAGAGGAGACAGATGGCGGTTCGGTGACATTCTATGTAAAAGATGACGAGACAGGTTTGATTTCCCTGGCAGCCAAGGAAAGTTATAAGCTGGACCGGACAGCCCCGGAGGGAGCAGATATCTTATTTGACGGAAACTCCGTGAAGACAGAACCTGGGAACATAACCTTTTCAGGCCTGTTCGGGAAGAACGTAAAGGTCGAAGTTACGGCGGAGGATACCCTCAGCGGGATTGGCGATATCTCATATCTTTGGTCTGAAAAAATCCTGACGCAGGAAGAGCTGGAGAATGCGAACGGGTGGACAGGAGGGCGTGAGTTTGAGATATCTGCCGAGGACGGAAGGAAGTTCGTTGTTTACGGGAAAGCGACTGATCAGGCCGGCAATACGGTATTTATCGCCTCAGAGGGCGGAGAATTTGATTTGAAGGCTCCCGAAATCAGCGGCATAGAACCCGATGGCACTTATTATGTCACACAGATAGCCAGTGTGACAGATGCGCACCTGGACAGGGTTACTGTAAACGGTCAGGCAGTCTCCGGAAGCGAAAAAGTGACTCTTTCCGGAAACAGGGAAGCCACATATGTGATAAAGGCCCTGGACCGGTTGGGACATGAAACAGTCGTCACGGTCACGATGAAACCGATCAGCAGCCTGGCGGAACCGATAAAAGGGCTTACGGAGGACAATGTCGCTTCGGATGACGCAGAGACGATTCGACAGGTACTGGAAGCGGCAAAGAGCGTCATGACTGAGAATGCCGCTGCGGTGGAAAAGGATGAGCTGCAGGCACTTATTGAGACCTGTGAGTCGCTATATCGGAAGGCGCTGGCAGATTACAGGATACTGGAGGGCGATGGCAGTGAATGGACATTAGGGGCAGATGGAGAGATTACCTTTAGGGCCAATGGCGCTTTCAGCAAATTTGCCGGTATCCTGATTGACGGACAATCTGTGGATCCGGAAGGATATACAGCGTCAGAAGGAAGCACTGTCATTACGCTTAAGAAAGATTTGTTAAAGATGCTTGCGGTGGGAACCCATAGTCTCACTGTCCTTTATTCGGATGGAGGCCAGGCTTCTGCGGGATTTGAGATTATGGAGGACAGCGGTACTGGTGAAGAGGAGCCCTCTGAGCCCGGAGGCGATGATTCCGGGAGCGGAACGGAGACACCAGGCTCCGGAGACGATGGCCCCGGGAGCGGAACCCAGACACCCGGCTCCGGAGGCGATGATTCCGGGAGCGGAACCCAGACACCAGGCCCCGGAGGCGATGATTCCGGGAGCGGAACCCAGACACCCGGCTCCGGAGATGATGGCCCCGGGAGCGGAACCCAGACACCAGGCCCCGGAGACGGTAGCCCCGGGAGCGGAACAGAGACACCAGACTCCGGAAGCGGGGCATCTGGTAGCAAGGCCGAAAATATGATTTCTCCCAAGACAGGAGATGACAGGCTGTCTGTGCCACAGTTTATTTTATGGATGCTGCCGGCAGCCGGTGCCGTTGCGGCATGTTATGGCATCGCAAGAAACAGGCGCAGGAAATAGTCCTGTCGAAAGCACCGCTGATAATATTACAGGAACCAGATTTAGCCGTAATGATTAAGGGCATTTGGAAGAACTGCAGGAGGACTTCCGAATGCCCTTTTTGAATTATCTGATTGTGGAATAGGTCTGGCGGGGATATAATGTACACAGGAGCTGCTTATGCGGATTCTATCTGATATCTGATTTTGGAAAAATGTCAGCGGGCTATCATGAAAGCAAAATGGGTTATTTGATACAGGATACCACAAGGGAGGAACGGGAGAAAATCGTGGCTGAATCCCTGGGAAATATATCGGCGGCCTGCGATGGATGCAGCGCAGGGATTGTGGAGATGTATCAGCCATATATTGACGGCCTGAAGGAGCTTGCAGAAATCAACCGGGAGTTCCGGGCGGGATATGTGTCCGGCGACAAATAGCCGGGAGAGGGGGAGGGGACTATGGGAAATTATCTGAATCCCGGCAACAGCGGATTTAGCGGAATCAGAAATGACATCTATGTGGACAAATCGGGTCTGATCGGATTGATCAACCAGACCATCGACACGCCCAGGCGCCTGACCTGTATCAGCAGGCCGCGCCGCTTCGGGAAATCTTTCGCGGCGAAAATGCTGTGTGCCTATTATGACAAAACCTGTGATTCGGCGGGGCTGTTCGACGATTTAAAGATTGCGGAGGATAAAAGATATCGGGAGCATCTGAACCGGTATGATGTGATTTATCTGGACATGACGGAAGCGATAGGGGGAGCCTCTGTGGAGGAGGTCGTGCCCTATATCCAGCGGAATGTGGTCAGGGAACTGACAGAACAGTACCCGGGCGTGAAAAGCGCGGAAGGCTTTGCGGCGATGCTGGCCAATGGGGTGGAGGCGGAATTCCTGCGCTCTCTTTTCAAAAACAGTGGGATGACAGACAAAATATTCGCAGCAGTATACATGACAGGCATCCTTCCTGTCAAAAAAGACGGCTCCCAGTCCGCCATATCGGATTTCCTGGAGTATACCATGGTCAAGCCCAGACAGTTCGGGCCCTATGTGGGATTTACGGAAGGAGAGGTCCGTGGGCTCTGCGAGATGTATGGGAACGATTTTGCGATGATAAAAAATGGTATGACGGATATTCTTTCCGGAATCTTGATTCCGTGTATAATCCCAATTCCGTCATGAAGGCAATTATCAATGACGACTTTGACTCCTACTGGACCCAGACCTCTGCGGCAGAGAGCCTGATGGGATATATCAGCCTGGATTTCGACGGGCTTGGCAGGACGGTGACGGAGCTGATCGGCGGCGTGGAGACAGAGGTGGATACAAAAGGATTCGCCAATGATCTGACCACCTTCCGGGACAGGGATAATGTGCTGACGCTGCTGATCCACCTGGGATATCTGACTTACAAGGAGGAGACTCGCAGCGCCCATATCCCCAACCAGGAAATCAGAGAGGAGTTCGCCAGAGCCATACGGCAGGTAAAGCGGGACGATACCATCAGGCGGGTGAGAGAGAGCGAACAGCTTATCGCAGATACGGTCCAGGGAAACGAGGAAGCTGTGGCCAGACAGATCGAAAAGATTCACGAGGAGGAATCCCCCCTGTATTACAACAATGAACAGGCCCTGAGGAACGTGATCAAACGGGCCTATTTCAGCTATGGGGACGAATATGTGATGCTCGAGGAGCTGCCGGCAGGGAGCGGCTATGCGGATGTGGTGTATCTGCCGAAGAAGAATTCCCCGCTGCCCGTGCTGGTCATTGAGCTGAAATGGAAAAAGTCGGCGGACAGCGCATTGGATCAGATTCGGGACAGGCGCTATCCGGAGGCTGTCAAAGACTATGGCAGCGATATCCTTTTGGTGGGCATCAGCTATGACAGGGATGCGCCGGCAGGGGAAAGGAAGCATCGGTGCAGGATAGAGAAGTATGACATGTGATGCTGACCCAAATCAAAGGGTGTGTTAATTTTATGCCTATAATAATACGGAGTGGGCAAATATACCGCAAATGTGGGGCGTGCAGATGGCGGGAATGAATTATAGAATACTTTTACCTGGCAAAATTTACAAAATCTTCCTGACACATTTCATAGTCAATAGATGACTGCAACTCACCCAGCTGATTTTTCCATGCATTCTCTCTCACTCGTAATTTTGTAAAACCAAGTTCTTCATATACATGTTGAGCCCTTTTGTTATTTACATTTGTATCAAGAATTATTTTTTTATATCCCATGTCTTTGAACAATGAAAAGATAAGCATACTTAAAAGTATTTTTCCGTACCCCTTATCCTGTTCTGAAAAATCACAAATCTTTATCCCAATTCCGACTGTATCTGCACTTTCCCTGCCATAACTCATTTCGCCGATAGGTCTGTTATCAAGTTCGATAATCAGACGTCTGTCTTCATCGGTGTCTTTTTTGAGATTTTCAGCAATTTCACAGGCTGTCTCACCAGTCCCATTGGGAAAACCTGCATGAGCCATAATCTTTCCATCATTCCACCATGATGACAATAAATCTGCATCTTCAACAGTTGCATTCCTAATTGTTAAATTCTTAAACTGTAATAACATATGAAAAATCCTCCGTTTTATCCAGGGGAGCTAAAATAACTTTTTCCAACTTTAATGTATTGAACTTCCAACAGTATTATCCTACTACAAACGCACACGTATTGCTACTAAATTATGCCTGATCTTTCCTTTTCTTTATTCAGTTCCATCATCATCTGCCGAAGCGATGAAACATCGCTTTGCCTGTATCTCTGCTCCTAAAACGGATTTTCCTATTGAACGTTTGCGTTGAATGTGTTATACTCTACCCAAACAAAATGAATCTGCTTTGACAGATCGCGAAAGGAGAAGGATATAAAATGGCAGCTTACGAGGTAATTGTGTCTTAAACTGCATATTTGGTGCAGACAATTATCGGGGTGTAAGACCTCTTTATTGTTATGCCGTTTTCAGGTAACCTTTCGTGAATACTATAGCTTTGGTTGTAGCACACTCAAGAGGTGTGTTATTTTTATGCGCAGGCCCGTACAGAGGAATTATGCCGCTGAAGCGGCGTACGGGCCGCCCGGCGAGTAGTGGAGAAGAGCATTCCCCCACTCGACTGCCCATAATCAGCCGCAGGAAGTACCCACAGAGAAGGATGCTTTCTGCGGCATTTTTGCACCCATTTTCAGAGAATCGAAAATACAGGATGGCTGAAAAAATCAGACAAAAAGCAAGAGGGTAAGGCAGGTAAAGAGCATGAATGTAATTAATTTGGGAATTCTTGCCCATGTGGACGCAGGCAAAACGACGCTGACTGAGGGCATGCTGTTTCAGGCCGGATGTATCCGGAAAATGGGGAATGTAGATGATGGAACCACTGTTACGGATTCCATGGACTTAGAGAAAAAGCGGGGAATGACAATTAAGTCATCGGTTATATCCTTTGAATGGAATCATATGAAGATTAATTTGATTGATACTCCCGGGCATTTTGATTTTTTGTCCCAAGTGGAAAGTGTATTACATGTACTTGATGTTGTTGTGCTGGTGATTGCTGCCAGGGAAGGGGTTCAGCCCCAGACAAGATTATTTTTCAGGAAGCTTTCCGAACTGAATATCCCGACAGTTATTTTTATCAACAAACTGGACAGGATGGGGGTAAATTATGAAGATCTGATCAAAACCATAAGAACGAAGCTGACGGACGAAATTCTGGAATGTCAAAGGTATCAGGGAGTAGGCGGGAAGCAGGTAGAAATAGAGGATATCCCATTGGAGGATGAAGAGCTTCAGATGAAATTATTGCTTTCATCGGAGACATTGCTAAAAAAATATGATGAGTCTCAGGAAATAACCACAAAAGAGTATGAAACAGAATTGATCCGTCTGGTTCGAGGCGGGAAATTATATCCCGTGTTGGGCGGAGTGGCATTAAAAAATCAGGGAATTACCAGCCTGATGGACATGCTGACAAAAATCATGGCAGATGTTAAGCCCCAAACGGATAAATTGTCAGCCTATGTCTTTAAGGTGGATTTTGACCAGAAAGGACAAAAACGTATTTTTTTCAGGGTTTTCAGCGGAACCGTTACGGTCCGGCAAAATGTATATATCAGGAATGAGGAGTCTCAGAAAATGCTGGTACGTAATTTGGCATATTTTGAAAACGGGAAAATCATTTCTGCCAGGAGCGTTGCATGTGGGGATGTGGGAATTATTTATGATGAAGAGCTGCTGAAAGTTGGCACGGTCATAGGCGGGAATCATGGGGATGACAGTAAGGTGAAGCTAAAGGAACCCTTATTCCATGCCAATATTGTGGCCAAAGACAATAATGAGAGGTATCGGTTATTGAATGCATTGAATACCTTATGGCAGGAAGACCCACAGCTGAAATTTGAAGTAAGTTCGATGACAGAGGATATTATCATTTCTTTGTACGGACCTTTGCAGATGGAGATCCTGGGAGAAATATTAAAGAACCGATTTGGGTTAAACATATCGTTTGGACCTTTAACCAATATTTACAAGGAACATCCAACCAAAGAGGGGTATTGTTCCATGAGAATCGGGGATTGGAAGAATCCTTATTATGCGGGAGTGGTGTTTCAGGTTGAGCCGCTGCCATTGGGAAGCGGCTTTCAATACGAAAATCTGGTTTCTTATGGTTATCTTGAGAAGCCTTTTCAGAACGCGGTTATGGATGGGATAAGGATTGCATTGAATGAGGGGACGCAGGGACATGAAGTGATTGATGTTAAAATAACATTTTTGGAAGCAGATTATGACAGTGTAATGGGCACACCTGCGGATTTCCGCAGATTGGTTCCTGTGGCACTGAAAAAGGCGTTTGATGACTCGAATGTAGAAATGTTGGAGCCGTGGCAAAGCTTTATAATAAGTGTTCCTGTTGATTATGATAAAACTGTGCTGAACGATATCTGTAAAATGAAAGCCAGAATCACAGAGTACCAATATGGAGAAACGGAAACATGTTTTATAGGAAAGGCCCTTCTTCAGGATATGATGAATTATGAATCAAGGCTGAATATTCTTACCCATGGAAGCGCAACTGTTTTACAGGATTTTTTCAAGTATTTACCGATGAATGAGAGTGTGGAGGCATTGATGGAGAAATATAAATGAAAAATATGATATATGCGAAATGTTTTGAAAATTTTCCAATATATGGCAGTAACAAAACAGAACGGTATATGTGGAGAATAAAATAGATAATCTGGCGAAGGAGTATTTAGAAGAGCTGTTGGAGAACTTCTAAATGCTCCTTTTAAAATGGAAACGAAACTCCCCATTGCGTTTACAGCATGAATCCGATATACTGAAGACATGTGGCAGGTTTGCTGTGGGCGTATGGGAGAAAGCCTGTGGGGAAAGGGATATGCATGGCAAGGACAGTAAGTATAGGAAATCAGGATTTTGAATCGATTCGGAGAGAAAACTATTTTTATGTGGACAAGACCCACTTCATCAAAGAATGGTGGGAGTGTGGGGACAGTGTAACATTGATTAACCGTCCCAGAAGATTCGGCAAGACATTGAATATGAATATGTTGGAGAAATTCTTTTCCGTAGAATATGCGGGCAGGGAAGATTTGTTCCAAGGACTGTGCATATGGGAAGAGGAGAAATACAGGGCTCTTCAGGGCACTTACCCGGTCATCATGCTCAGTTTTGCCAAAGTGAAAGAGACAACATACCGGAATGCCCAAAAGAAAATGTGCCAGATTATCGCGTCGGTTTACAATCATTTCTCCTATCTGCTGGACAGGGAAAAACTGAATGAGCAGGAAAAGGAATATTTCCGAAAGATTTCCGTGGACATGGAAGAATATGTTGCCACAGATGCCATAGGCGTTTTATCAGAAATCCTCTTTCGGTATTATGGGAAAAAGGTAATAGTGCTTCTGGATGAATATGACACACCTATGCAGGAGGCCTACGTAAATGGGTATTGGGAGGAAATGGTTTCCTTTACCAGAAGTCTGTTTAATGCTACATTCAAGACAAACCCTTATCTGGAGCGTGCGCTCATGACAGGGATCACAAGAGTGAGCATAGCTTCTTGCGAAGCATTGGAGTCCATGTTTTCGGATTTGAATAATCTGGAGGTAGTGACGGTAACCTCGGAAAAATACATGGACAGTTTTGGGTTCACGGAAGAAGAAGTGTTCACTGCCCTGAATGAGTTTGGTTTGTCCGGCAGAAAAGAAGAGGTGAAGGAGTGGTATGACGGCTTCATTTTCGGAAGCATTTCGGATATTTATAATCCCTGGTCCATTATCAATTATCTGGATAAAGGGAAATTAGGTCTATACTGGATTAACACCAGTTCCAACAGCCTGGCCGGCTACAGAAGCGGAGCTGGCTGATACGGTGAAGGAAGCGCTGAAACAGATTGAGGAAAAACAGTATGAAGCTATATTGCGGGCAAGAGGAATTCCGACAAAACGAATTAAAAAGTATGGTTTTGCGTTCTGCGGAAAAAAGGTTCTGATTGGGAAAGCCGGATGATGATTGATAAAGAGAGTTCTAGAACAATAGTATTTTGATTGGGTGGTAATATTATGGTAAATACAGATAGGATGACAGCGGAAATGATAAAAGAGCTTTCTGAAATATCTGATTATGGATTAGTGTCAGCAAGGTATAATGAATGAAGGACTGACCGTGGGCTGAGAAATCATGGGAGGTGAAGGAATGCTGTCAAAGGAAATGAGAGAGGAATTGATATGGGGTTTTACGGATATCTTTAGAAATAATATTACCATGATTATTTTATACGGCTCAGCGGCGAGGGGCGACGCAACGGAAGAAAGTGATATTGATATTGCGATTGTCGTGAGGAGCCAGATGGATGAAGCGACAAAGAGGCGCTTCTTAAGCTGGGCTGCCGACATGGACATCCGATATGAAAGAGTTTTTTCAATCGTGGATATAGAGGAAAGCAATATGAAGAAATGGGAGGATGTACTTCCTTTTTACCGGAATGTGAAAAAGGAGGGGATTGTTTTATGGAAAGCAGCTTGAAGGAACTGGCTATTCCATTTCCTATGGTTCTCAGGAACATGATTTGCCAATCCGTATTACAAGCGTATCGCCATTTTCTTTGCAGTCTGCGCTGTCAATTGCTATAGCCAATGTGGACAAGCCATTTATCGCAATGTGGGTCAATACAAGAGTAGATATCTGGCTCTGGCTGCGAACCGGAAAATGGTGCAGCTCACCGACTCTTGTTGGTTGGTGAGCTGTGCTATGCGTATTCTCCATCTATTAACTTAATTTTACCGTTCCTGGTCATGTTCCCGATTAGTAAAAAATTCCACATCAGCTCCCCCAAGCCAGTCATATCCCTCAGAAATCCTTCATACAATGGAAAAAAGGTATCTTAAAGGGGTATTCCTTTGAAGGATTATATCGAAGAGCGTGCCGTCAGCATCGCCAATTATATCATTGATTCCAATGCCACAGTACGGCAGACAGCCAAGGCTTTCGGAGTGAGCAAGAGCACGGTACATAAGGATGTAACAGAACGCCTGACCCAGGTCAATCCCGCGCTGGCGGCGGAGGCCAGAAAGGTATTGGATGTGAACAAATCCGAACGGCATATTCGAGGAGGGCTTGCCACGAAGGAGAAGTATCTGCACCAGCAAGGGAGTCTGGTGTAGGAAATTAATCCATGAGGAAACAGAAAATCCACCGGCAGACAGCAGAAGCTGCAGGTGGATTTTGTGATGTTCAGGACGCGTGAATATATAAAGCTTTCCGTCCTGAAACTTTTGTGGATTTTATTTGCATAATAACTCTGTTTAAAGTAAAATAACTGTAAAAAGGAATGATAAGAAATCGGGCATCCGACGCAGGAGGAAGTTGACAGAGCTGTGAGATTTTTCAGCGGACTGGAAGCAGAGGAAAAGTAAGGAAAAGTTCATGTGCTGACAGAAATCGAGAGACAGGAATTGCCTCTGAGTCACAGCAAATGTGGATAATTCAGCGAGGAACAGAAATGAGAAATGGTTTGAATACAAAAATTATACTGGCGGCTGCAGTGCTCACAGTGACGGTGGTATCAGCCGGCTGCGGAGATGAGAGTGAAGGCCCCGTACAGGTGCATCCGGTGGAACTTACCTCCGGGGAGAGCGGAGAGTCGGACGGGGAGGGAGCCCTGCCGGAGGGCAGTGTATCCTCCGAAGGAAATCAGGAGGAAAGTTCCCGGGGAGAGAATGGGGAAGGTACAGGGCAGCAGGAGACACAGAAAGATCAGCCCCCGGGAAACCGGAGTGAGGAAGCCGGGCACACGGGAGACGGGGCGTTTGGCTTTGATAACCTCACCGGCTGGACTTTTTCGTTCAGCAGCGGCGTGGGGGCCTGGTTTACGGAGCTTTTTATTGAGGGTGACGGCAGCTTCGAAGGGCATTATCAGGATGCTGACATGGGAGACATGGGGGAAAACTATCCCAATGGAACCTTGTATCTGTGTGATTTTACAGGCAGCTTTGGGGAGCTGGAGAAGGTGGACGAGTATACTTACAAAATGAAGCTGCTTTCGCTGGTCTATGAGCAGGAGCCTGAAAAAGAAGAGATTGTAGACGGTGTCCGCCAGATCTATTCCACTGCCAGCGGGCTGGTGGGCGGGGAGGAATTTTACCTGTATCTCCCGGGTGCAAAGCTGGACGATCTGCCGGAAGAGTATCTGTACTGGGTAAACGCATACAATCTGGAGGATAACGGGAAAAAGGAGATTTCTTTTTACGGTTTATACAATATTGAGATGCAGGCAGGCTTTTTCAGCAATCAGTATGAGGAACAGAGCCTTGAGGAAAGGATTGCCATGGAGATCTCTTTTGCGGAGGAGCGCGAGTGGATTGCAGCAAAGGACGCGGAAGTGGAAGCCGCCGGACAGGCGGCTGCAGGCGGGAGCGTGCAGTCCATGGATCAGTCTCTGAGAGCGGCGGAACTGACCCAAAAAAGAGTGTATGAGCTGGCGGAATATGCGAAGTGAAAAGGGCCGTCACATCATCATGGCTATGAGCTGGTCCCTGTGCACGGCGTCATCTGCACCTTTGACTTTTGACGCCTGTCCTTCCAGTTCCATTTTATTTACGGCGGCACGCATGAGCTTTTCCTGGAAGTCTTTCTTTTCCTGTTCTGCTTTCTGGGCTCTTCGTTCCGCTCTGGCGCGGTTCTGCAGTTTCAGAGTATTTTCCATTGAATGTAAGAGTTGAGTCATATCGTTCATAGTCTTCGCTCCTGTTCCGGATTTACAGGTACCTGTAAATCCTCATGGGTGTGATTTATTACATATTATATCGGCCGCTTTTGCGATTTCTGAAGTTCCGCATGTCTGCTTATCGTGCTGAAAAGGAAAAAGATAAAAGTGAAAGGGCAGCACAAAATAGTCTGTGCAACAGGATAATCTATGAAAAATGGAGCCGGGAAAAGGCTTAAAGCAAGGAGGGACTTATGAAATTTCAGAATGGATGCTGGCTTTTAAAGGAAGGCTTTGGCAGATTTTCGCCGCAGCAGGTGTATGACTGCAGAATTACCGGGGAGGAGGTGCTGCTCTGCGCACCCACCAGAACAGTCGGCGGCCGGGGCAACACCATAGACGGCATCAATCTTACCGTTCGGATTACCGCGCCCATGCCGGAAATCATTCGTGTGCAGACATGGCATCACAGGGGAACGGTAAAGAGAGGACCGGAATTTGCGCTGAATCTGGAAAAGGAAAGCAGTTCGGCGGGGAAAAATCTCCTGGCCGTGGAGGAGACCGAGAGCAGTATCATCATAAAAAGCGGTGGCTTAAGTCTGGTGATTGGCCGGCAGGCCTGGAGTATGCGCTATGAGCGTGACGGAAAGCTGCTGACGAAGAGCGGTCCCGGAGATCTGGCCTATCTGAAGGAGAATTGGAAGGGAATGGCTTACGACACAGGAGGAGGCGCCTATATGCGGCAGCAGCTGGGCCTGTCCGTGAACGAGAAGATATACGGACTGGGCGAGCGGTTCGGCGCTTTCGTGAAAAACGGTCAGTCCATATCCATCTGGAATGAGGACGGAGGCACCAGCACGGAGCAGTCCTATAAAAATATTCCTTTCTATCTGTCTGACAGAGGGTATGGTGTGTTCGTCAGCCATCCGGAGCGGGTGGAATTTGAAGTGGGGACAGAACAGGTGAACAAGGTGGGATTTTCCGTGGAAGGGGAGTGCCTGGATTATTATCTCATCAGCGGTTCCAGTATGAAGCAGGTTCTGGAGCGGTATACGGATCTGACCGGGAAGCCGTCGCTGCCGGCGCCCTGGACCTTTGGCCTGTGGCTTTCCACCTCGTTTACCACGGATTATGATGAGGCTACGGTGATGCATTTTGTAGACGGCATGCTGGAGAGGGGAATCCCCCTGTCTGTGTTCCATTTTGACTGCTGCTGGATGAAGGAATTCCACTGGACGGACTTTATCTGGGACGAGAGAGTGTTCCCTGACCCGGAGGGGATGCTTGCCAGAATCAAAGCAAAAGGCATCAAAGTCTGCGTGTGGATAAATCCCTATATGGGTCAGGAGTCCGCGCTTTTTGAAGAGGGGATGGAGAAGGGGTACTTTCTGAAGAGGCCCAATGGAGACGTGTGGCAGTGGGACATGTGGCAGTCGGGCATGGCCATTGTGGATTTCACGAATCCGGAGGCGGTGAAATGGTATCAGCAGGGGCTGGAGAAGCTGCTGGATATGGGAGTGGACTGTTTTAAGACAGACTTCGGGGAGAGGATTCCCACGGAGGTGGTCTATTATAACGGGGCTGACCCCATGAAAATGCACAACTTTTATACGTACCTGTACAATAAGGCAGTCTACGAGCTGCTGGAGAGGAAGAGAGGGAAAGGGGAGGCTGTACTTTTTGCCCGGTCCGCCACTGCAGGAGGACAGAAGTTCCCGGTGCACTGGGGCGGAGACTGCTGGTCCGATTATGAGTCCATGGAACAGAGCCTTCGGGGCGGCTTGTCTCTGACCAGCTCCGGATTCGGCTTCTGGAGTCATGATATCGGCGGCTTTGAGAGCAGGTCCACACCGGATGTGTACAAGCGCTGGTGTGCCTTCGGGCTGCTGTCCACCCATTCCAGACTTCACGGCTCCTCCTCCTACAGAGTACCCTGGCTTTACGATGAGGAAAGTGTGGAGGTGGTGCGCTTTTTCACCCGTCTGAAGGCGTCTCTGATGCCTTACCTGTATCGGAATGCCATAGAGACAGCCCGGACGGGGGTACCCATGATGCGGAGTATGGCTCTGGAATTCGAAAAGGACAGAAACTGTGCTTATCCGGCAAATCAGTACATGCTGGGGGATTCCCTGCTGGTGGCGCCGATTTTCAATGAGGAGGGCATGGCGGAGTATTACCTGCCGGAGGGAAGATGGACGGCATTCCTCACCGGAGAAGAGCGGGAAGGAGGCAGGTGGTACCGGGAGAAGCACGGTTATCTGAGCATTCCCCTTTATGTGCGGGAAAGCAGTGTGGTGGCCGTGGGAGCCTGTGATGACGGGCCGGTCTATGAGTATGCGCGGGACGTAACCTTTCGGGTATATGCACCTGGGGACGGGGAAGAGACCGGTACGGTAGTCTATGACGGACAGGCACAGCAGGATACATTGGTGCGGATAGAGAGGCAGGGGAAGCAGTACAGGGTGGATGTGACCGGGGACAAGCCCTGCAGGGTGATTCTGGTGAATGCGGGAAGCAGGGCAAAGGTCAGTGGCGCAGCCTGGGAAGTCAGGGGGAAGGATATCATTCTTGCTTTTGAAAAAAGCGGGATGGCCCAGGTGGAGGCAGAAGCTTTTTCCGGAATGAGTTGAAGCCGGATTCACCTGTTGAGCTGTCGGCGGAAGCAGCAGTTCGTCAGACCGATATCTGTAGTTAACATTTCGACAGTTTTCTGTAACATATAAGTATTGAGGAATCCGGAAGAATCCGGTATTCTGAGATTGTAAAGAAAACATATCATAATAAGCGCGGCAGGTCGGGAAGTCCCGGACAGCGTGCGGAAAAGAGGTAGGGATGAAGATTCTGGTCACAGGCGGTGCCGGATTTATCGGCAGTCATACGGTGGTAGAGCTGCAGCAGGCAGGCTATGATGTGGTAGTAGTTGATAATTTATGTAATTCCAGCGAGAAATCTTTACAGCGCGTGGAAGCAATTACGGGGAAGAAGGTTCCTTTTTACAAGGCGGATATTCTGGACAGAAATGCGCTGGAAGAGATTTTTACCAGGGAGAAAGTGGATGCGGTTATTCACTTTGCAGGACTGAAGGCAGTGGGGGAGTCTGTTCAGAAGCCCTGGGAATATTATGAGAACAATATTGCAGGTACCCTGACTCTGGTGGATGTAATGCGTGGGCAGGGGGTAAAAAATATTATCTTCTCTTCCAGTGCTACGGTCTATGGGAATCCGGCAGTGATACCGATTACGGAGGACTGTCCCAAAGGACAGTGTACGAATCCTTACGGCTGGACCAAATCCATGCTGGAACAGATTCTCTCCGATATCCAGAGAGCCGACACAGAATGGAATGTGATTCTGCTGCGTTATTTTAATCCCATCGGTGCTCACAAAAGCGGTACCATGGGAGAGAATCCCAACGGGATTCCCAACAATCTGATGCCCTATATCACACAGGTGGCTGTAGGAAAGCTGCCGCAGCTGGGAGTGTTCGGTGACGACTATGATACGCCTGACGGAACGGGCGTGAGAGATTATATTCATGTGGTGGACCTGGCTGTGGGACATGTGAAAGCATTGAAAAAGATTGAAGAGAGAGCAGGGCTGAAGATTTATAACCTGGGTACAGGCGTCGGCTATAGTGTACTGGATATCGTGAGGAATTTCGAGGAAGCCACGGGAGTAAAGGTTCCCTATGTCATCAAGCCCAGACGGGACGGTGACATTGCCGCCTGCTATGCCGATGCGGGCCTTGCCAGAGAGGAGCTGGGATGGACGGCACAGTACGGTATCCGGGAGATGTGCGAGGATTCCTGGAGATGGCAGAAGAATAATCCGAACGGGTATGAGAATTAGAATAGAAACGGCATAATTACCACTGGGAATGACACAAGAGATTTTCTTAGCGGGCGTACGGAAGAGGTGTGCTGTGCACGCTGCCGGCCGCTAAGAAAATCTTATTTCGTTTATATTTTTATGCCACATAGGAATACATAAAGATGAAATGGCATACGCTTCCGGCCATGACGAAGAGATGAAATACTTCATGAGAGCCGAATTCTCTGTGTTTGGAGTTGAACAGAGGAAGCTTCAGAGCATAGACGATCCCTCCTATGGTGTAGACAATGCCCCCTGCCAGGAGCCACAGAAACGCCGCCGTGGAGAGTGTGTCGAACAGCCTGCCGAACACCAGCACACAGACCCAGCCCATGGCGATATAGATAATCGAGGAAAACCATTTGGGACAGGTAATCCAGAAGGCCTTGATCAGCATTCCTGCCAGAGCAATACCCCACACAAGGGCCAGTAAAGTATAGCCCACATGGCCTCCCAGCACAATCAGGCATACCGGCGTATAGGAGCCTGCAATCAGGACAAAAATCATCATATGGTCCAGCTTGCGGAAGATTCGTAAATATTTTCCGGTGAGATTCACGGAATGATATGTGGCGCTGGCGCCGTAAAGCAGAATCATACTTGCCATGAATATGGCCATGGCGGTGAAATTCTCTGCCCCGGAGGACATACCGGCCTTGACAAGCAGCGGCACCGATGCAAAAAGGGCCATCATCATGCCGATAAAATGGGTAATAGCGCTTCCTGGTTCTCTGATTGTAATCTGCATATTGATACCTCCATTCCGGTTATTATTATATTTGATAAGCTGCTTTGTGTGATAAATCTGAGACAGCAGTATCAATCCTGATATTTTATCATACGCATCCGCAGAAACTGCGTGAGAAAGCTTTCGAAACCTTCAATTAAATATTGTGCATATGATATGTAGTTTTTAAAACTATATCATGGATATAATGATATTATACCCGGATTGGAGAAATGTCAATACTAATCTTCTTCAATTATCTGAATTTCCAGATAGTCAAATTCAATTCCCTCTATAAAATTGTCCTGTGTAAAACGGGCTTTGCTGTGCCGTTTGAACTCGGCGACTGTCTTATCCAGCCAGATGGGTTTTCCCAGATCAAACTGATAACAGACTTCCTCCAGAGCGCGGAAAACTTTGTGGGTTCTGGTATCGGAACTTCCATCTTCGATGCAGGTATCCTGCAATATATGATTGTCTTTGAAGGTTCGTGCCCATAAGCGAAACATATTTCTTGCCTCCTTTGCAAATGTAGTATGACAGGGATATAATGACATACTAATGGATTCCGGGCATAAAATCCATATTTTTTTGCGAACAATGTACATTTTTGAGGAGATTCATGATATAATGAATGTCAGTGGGAAGAATAAGCCTGCTTATTCGGCAGACGGCGAATGTGATTACAGATGCGGATCTCTGTGATACGTGTCTGTGATATGTGCGCGTCAGTGGAGAGAATAAGCCGGTACAAAGGAAACGATAAAGGAGCTGGCATGGAACTGAGGGAAGGCAATGGAGAAGGAATTGATACCTGGGAAGAGGTTATCCTTATATACAATGCGGCCTTGAAAATGATTGAGACCAGGATGGCGATTCTGAATGACGAATTTCAGCATGTGCATCAGTACAATCCCATCGAACATATTAAGGCCCGTATCAAAACCCCTGAAAGCATTGTAAAAAAGTTGAAGAGAGACGGCCGTGAATCCACTATTGAGAATATGATCAAGTACGTGAATGACATTGCGGGTATCCGGATTATATGCTCTTTTACGTCTGATATATATCGAATAGTTGATATGCTGGGAGAGCAGAGAGACATTCATGTGATTGCGGTGAAAGACTATATCACTTTTCCGAAGACCAGCGGTTATAAAAGCTACCATATGATTGTCACTGTGCCGGTATATTTATCGGACAAGACAGTGGATGCAAAGGTGGAGATTCAGATCAGGACGGTAGCCATGGATTTCTGGGCCAGTCTGGAGCACAAGATTCACTATAAATTCGAGGGTGACGCGCCGGAAGATATTAAGACGGAACTGGTGGAATGTGCCAAAATGGTGACGGACCTGGATGCCAGGATGCTGAAGCTGAACGAAGAAATTCTGACGATTATCCGCGAGCGTGAGGAGTAGAATTTCTGTTACGGTTTAGCTGAAAGCTGAACTGCTTTGAAGTTTGGGAAGGAAGAAACAAGGCAATGCCGGGAGGAGAACAAATGGATATATTTACGGACAAGCTGGCTCAGAAACTGACAGCGCAGGAGATTATCAGGGCAAATACCGCGGCGGACACAGAGGAACTGAACAGACTGAAAAACCGGTCGGCAGAGTATACGGAATGTCTGGGTAAGATGCAGAAGCTGATTGAGGAAGGCACCGAGAAGCTTTCAGGTATGCGCACAGACAGCGATGAGACCGGTCAGGCACTGCGCGGGGAAATGGAAGAGCTCAGGACGATGCTGGGACAGCTCAGGGAGCAGATGGATGGAATGGACAAGGCCCTGGGCTTTCAGCTGGAAGCCGCGCTGAGAGGGCCCGGTGAGAAGCTTGATCAGCTCTGCGGCCAGCTGGAAGCACAGTCATCGGCGCAGCTGACTGAGAAATTTGATGCCCTGGAGGAGAATGTACACAAAGAATGCGTGAAAGTATATCGCAATGTGCAGGCTGTGCTGGTAGAGGAAAGCAGCAGGCAGGGCGATGGTCTGACAGACGTGAAGACAGGTGTGACCTCCCTGAAGGGAAAGATGAATGCCATTCTGACACTTTCTGTACTGGCCATGATTTTTTCACTGCTGGGCATAGTGATGCAGATCCTGGGACGGCTGAATATGCTGCCTTTCTAGAGCGTGCAGATGGCGGGAATGAATTGTCAGACACGCTCCAGGAGGCGTGGAGGAAAGTATAAGATTATGGCGAAGGAATTGTGGAAACCGGGAAATATGCTCTATCCCCTGCCGGTGGTTATGGTGAGTATGGCGGACAGAGACGGGAAAAAGAATATCATTACCATTGCATGGGCGGGTACCGTATGCACGAATCCGCCCATGCTCAGTATCTCCGTGAGACCGGAAAGGTATTCTTATCCGATTCTGAAGGAGACAGGGGAATTTGTGGTGAACCTGACCACCAGGGAACTGGCTTATGCCACCGATTACTGCGGGGTGAAGAGCGGCAGGGAAGTGGACAAGTTCAGGGAGACAGGGCTGACACCTCTTCCGGCGGAGAATGTGAAGGCGCCCCTGATCGGAGAGAGTCCTGTGAATCTGGAGTGCAGAGTATGTCAGATGATGCCTCTGGGATCTCATCACATGTTCCTTGCAGAAGTTACAGCTGTCCATGCAGATGGAAGATTTATGGATGAGAAGAACAAATTTCATCTGGAAAAAGCGGACCCGATAGTCTATTCTCACGGCGCCTATTATGTGTGCGGAGAGCAGCTGGGAACCTTTGGATACAGTGTAAAAAGGACGGGATAGCATGACGTTGACCAATAGACTGGAACGCTATGAAAAGAGAACAGACAGATGCCTTTTCGGAATCCTGCTGGTGCTGTATTCGATGCTGATGTTCGTGCTGTTCTACAGGCAGGCCATCGAATACCAGGGGATTTATTTTTCTGACATGAAGGCATACATACTGGAGACGCAGGGACTGGAAAGCGGGTATGAATTCCCGTACCGTTTTCTGTTCTGGCTCTCGAGAATCTGGATGCCGGTGATGGGGGCGGAAGCTGCGGTGGCTTTTTCCACCACATTCCTGAATTCTCTGAGTGTGCTTCTGCTGAAATATTACATGGAGAAAACGTTAAAAGAGTATGCCCGCAGGCAGCAGGTGAAGTGGAACCTTCTGTGGGACGCGGCAGTAAATCTGGCGGTATTTTCTCTTTTTTTTGTATCCATGTACTATGGCCCCAAAGATGAAAAAATCTGGGGGTATCAGTATATTTACCGCTGCAACGGTATCCTGACGCCCAATCCATACTGGAATGCAACCTATCTGGCCGTGAGGCCTTTTTCCATTATCTGCTTCTTCCTGACGGCAGAGCTTCTGGAAAAGTATGAAAGCGAAATCCCCGTGAAAAAGGCGGTGTATCTGTCACTGTTCAGCTTTCTTGCCGCCTTTACCAAACCAAGCTTTACCTTCATTTTGCTGCCGGTGGTGGGGCTGACGCTTCTGTACCGTCTGCTGGCTGCCGGATTTGCCAGCTGGAAGAACACGTTACTGTTCGGCTGTTGCTTTCTGCCCACAGGATTTCTGCTTATTTTCCAGTTTCTGGGCGTGTTTACCGGGCAGAACATGCACGGGGAGGAGACGGGAATCGGAATCGAGCTGGGAAAAGCCTGGCATATCCATTCTTTTAACATTCCGCTGAGTATCCTGCTGGCGCTGCTGTTTCCATTCTGTGTGCTGGCTCTGAATTTCAGGGAACTGAGAAGGAACAGGGAGTTCAGACTGGCCTGGCAGCTGATGGCGGCGGGGCTGCTGAGCTTTCTCTTCCTGTATGAAAAGGGGTTTCGTCTGGTGCATCTGAACTTTTCCTGGGGCTATATGCACGGACTTTTCTTTGTATTTGTAATCTGTGTACTGCAGATGCTGAAAAATCTCATGGGGTGGAAGCCCTGGATTTTCGGGGTGTTTGTGATACCGGAACTGTATCTGTATCTGTATCATCTGCAGTGCGGAATGGAATTTTTCCTGTATTTATATCAGGGAAATAACGCGGGGGTTTTCTGATGGAAGAGAGAAAAAGAGAGCGTTTGATTTTCTGGATCATTCTGATTGCGGCGGTGCTGGTCCGCTGCATTGGATTCGTGAGGATTCCCGCAGGAGTGAATCAGGATGAAGCCATGGCCGGCGTGGATGCATGGGCTCTGTCAAAATACGGAACAGATCGTTTCGGTATAAGGCTGCCGGTACATCTCACCGCCTGGAAATATGGACAGATGAGTGCACTGCTGTCCTACTGTATGATCCCCTTTATCAAACTTTTCGGATTCGGTACCCTGGCAGTCAGGCTTCCCATGCTTCTGGCCGGCTGCGGTTCCGTGGCACTGGTATATCTGGCCGGGAAAAGGCTTTTCAACGCCAGGGTGGCGCTGGGGCTGATGGCGCTTACTGCGGTAAATCCCTGGCATTTTATGCAGAGCCGCTGGTCCCTGGACTGCAACCTTTTTCCACATGTATTCCTGCTGGCCTTCTGGCTGTTGCTGCTGGGACTGGAAAAAAGGAGATATCTGTATGCTTCCATGATTTTCTTTGGCCTGACATTTTACTGCTATGGTGTGGCGGTTTATTCTGTGACTCCGTTTCTGGCAGTGTTCGCGCTGTGGTGTCTGTGGAAAAGGCAGCTGAAATGCAGGGAAATTCTGCTGTGTATCGCCTTGTTTTTGCTGGTGGCGCTGCCGGAGATTCTGGTGATGGCAATCAATTTCTTCGGGTGGTCCACAATTGAAACGCCGTTTTTTACCATGAGTTATTTTCCGGAAAGTATCCGTTCCGCAGATATTCTGTTCCTGAATTTTTCCTTTGAACAGCTGGGGCGCAACTTCCTTGCCATGATACGGACCTGTATTCTGCAGACACCCGATCAGCTGTACAATTCCCTTCCTGCTTTTGGCCCGCTCTATCATATCTCCATTCCCTTTATGCTGTTGGGAGCGGTGTCTTTTACAGGGGATATGTGCCGGGAAAAGGATATGGACCGGAAGACGGAAATGCTGGCTTTGTGGGGATTTTTACTTACCGGGATCTGGACGGGACTTCTCACGTTTGAAGTGAATGTAAACAGAATCAATATCATTTATTTTCCGCTGATTTTCATGTGCGGATACGGCATCTGGAAAGTGGTCAGGCGCTGGAAGAGGACGCTTCCCTTTATCGGAGCTGCTTACGCAGTATGCTTTGGGCTGTTTCTGGGAACCTACTTTACTACATTTGCCGGAGAAATCGGCAGACTTTTCAATGTAAATTTCCTGGAAGCAGTGAAGGAAGCGGACGGGGAGACAGAGTATGCCAGGCTGTATATTACCGGGAATATGGACTGGCAGTATAACCTGTCCATGGCGGAGATTCTGACGCATTATGCATGCGAAATTGACGCTGCTTATTATCAGGAGAAAACGAATTATAACGGTGGCCGGGAGCTTCTTCCCTACAGTGAAAGGTATCACTTTATCAATGTGGACTATGAACAGACGGCGGATGCGGAGGGACTGTACCTGATTCACATATCCGAGCTGGACAGAATGCCTTTTGCATATCGGGTGTTGAAAGAGGAGGGAAATTATTACCTGCTGGTGCCGGCCGAACCGGAATGAGGAAGGATGTGCTGTGCGTTGAGGGCAGAGCTGTACAAAGTTGTTACAAAAATGATGCATAAAATCCCGGACAGCGGGGGAGAATCAACTTTACAAGCGGAGAAAATATTGATACAATAGGCGATACAGCGCAGTTTCTCATGCCGGGATAAGACAAATGCCGGAGAAGGGGCAATGGTCCCATGTGAAACCGGCTGTAATACAAATGTATGGCTGCCGCTGAGTATAGCTGGAAGAAATTGGAAGACGGATGAAAAAGAAGAAAAATTATAAAAAATACAAATTTACATATATTAAAGCTACAGTGACCACACTTTTTCTGGGTGTGATGCTGGTGAAAGGATATACGCCTTATGAGCAGGCGGGAGAGAACTTTTTTCACATACAGATAAACGGCCGGGATGTGGGAACCCTGGGGGATAAGGAACAGATAGAAGAACTGCTGCTGCAGGCCCGGAAGAATGTGGCGGCTTCCAGTGACGAGCTGATGTTCATGGAGACGGACATGGTTGTTCTGGGAGAGGAAGTGCTCTGGGGAGAGGTGGATAAGGAAGAGGATGTGCTGCTGAGAATGGAGCAGGCGCTGAAATCCGGAATACGTGAAACCATGCACCGCTCCTATACGCTGAAGCTGAACGAGTATATCATTAATCTTGCCAGTCTGGAAGATGTACAGGCACTGCTTCAGGCTGCCATTGACAAGTATGGCAATGACGGAAAATTTACCGTGGCTCTGAGAAATGTCTCAGACCGGGAATTCAGTGTACTGAGCGCGGAAGTGGCGGAGGCCGACGAGGAAGAGGAACAGGTGCGGCCCGCTTACACGGAAGCGGGGGTACAGTGTGTGATTTCCGGAATCACAGGGGAGCCGGAGACAAAGGAGAGAACAGACTTCTCGGATTATGAGCTGGGCATTCAGAGCATGGCCTTTGCCGAGGATGTGGAGATTGTGGAGGTATATCTGCCGGAAAGCCAGCTGACATCCCTGGAGGATGCCGTCAATCTGGTGGTCATGGAACAGGAGACACCCAGTATATATGAGGTGGTTTCCGGAGATACCCTGTCTGAAATCGCCATAAAGGTCAACATTCCCATGGACAAAATCGTGGAGATGAACGACAGTCTGGAAGACGAGGAAAGTACACTGCACATTGGGGATAAGCTTTTTATCACAGTGCCGGAACCGGAGCTGTCCGTGACCAGAGTGGAAGAGAACTATTATGAGGAAAGCTATGACGCGGACATAGTTTATATTGACAATGACAACTGGTATACCACGAAGACCGTGGTGCATCAGCAGCCTTCTGCGGGCTTCCGCAAGGTAGTGGCGGATGTGACTTATATGAATGACAAGGAAATCAGCCGTGAAATCCTGAAGGAAGAGGTTGTCATGGAGGCTGTGGCGAAGGTAGTAGAGAGAGGGACCAGAATTCCTCCCACTTATATCAAGCCCATCTCGGGCGGCCGCCAGAGCTCGGGCTTCGGCAGGAGGAATGCACCCACCAAAGGCGCCAGCTCCTATCATAAGGGGATTGACTGGGCCACGCCTACGGGAACGGCTGTCTATGCATCCTGCGGCGGTACGGTTACCAGAGCCGGATGGGGAAGTGGTTACGGCTATGTGGTCTATATCGATCACGAGGACGGAAGACAGACCAGGTACGGCCATCTCAGCAAAGTGCTGGTCAATGTGGGACAGCAGGTGAAGCAGGGGGAGAAGATTGCACTCAGCGGAAATACCGGCGTCAGTACAGGACCCCATATCCACTTTGAGATATTGATCAACGGTTCCCAGGTAGACCCGCTGAAGTATCTGGATTGATGCATGAGAATGCATGTTCGGTTTACAAATGAGGGAAAATGTGGTAATATTGCTTTTGTTAAAGAATAAGAAAGTAATTTTACTATAGATAATTGAATAAAGCAATCAATCTCAGGCAGAGGAAAATAAGATGGAACAATATGCAATCAAAGGTGGAAATCCTCTGGTTGGCGATGTGGAAATAGCGGGCGCGAAGAATGCGGCACTCCCGGTTTTTGCTGCGGCAGCCATGACGGATGAAACCGTATATATAGACAATATTCCGGATGTAAGCGACATTGAGGTGATTTTAAACGCCATGAGCAGTATCGGCGTGACAGTGAAACGAATTGACAGGCATAAAGTTTTGATAAATGCCGGAAATATCCACAATCTGACTATTGAAAATGAGGGGTGTAAGAAGATCAGAGGCTCCTATTATCTGCTGGGAGCGTTCCTGGGAAAGTATAAACATGCGGAGGTGGTACTGCCGGGGGGCTGTGACATCGGCTACCGGGCCATCGACCAGCATTTGAAAGGATTTCGGGCGTTGGGCGCGGAGGTGATCATCGAGCATGGTCTGATTAAGGCCAGGGCGGAGCATCTCCGGGGCGGACATGTATATATGGATAAAGTCAGTGTGGGTGCCACCATCAATGTGATGATGGCGGCGGCGCTTGCGGAGGGTGCCACCACCATTGAGAACTCTGCCAAAGAACCCCATGTGGTGGATGTGGCTAATTTCCTGAACAGTATGGGCGCCAATGTGAAGGGCGCGGGGACGGATGTCATCAGAATCAAGGGGGTACCCAGACTTCACGGCACAGACTATACCATTATTCCGGATCAGATAGAGGCCGGTACCTATATGTTTGCCGCGGCAGTGACAAAGGGCGATGTGACGGTTAAAAATGTCATTCCCAAACATCTGGAATCCATCACGGCCAAGCTGCTGGAGATTGGCTGTGAAGTGAAAGAGGCGGACGACAGTATCCGGGTGGTTGCGTCGAAGCCACTGGTGCACTCTCAGGTGCGGACCCTTCCTTACCCCGGCTTCCCCACGGACATGCAGCCCCAGATAACCGTGGCACTGGCGCTGGCGAAGGGAACCAGCATTGTGACGGAGAGCATCTATGAGAATCGCTTTAAATATGTGGACGAGTTAATCAGAATGGGCGCTGATATCAAGGTGGAAGGCGGCGACACGGCCATCATTGACGGCGTGGGCAAATATACGGGAGCCAGCATCACGGTGCCGGACCTTCGGGCGGGAGCGGCTCTTGTGACGGCGGCTCTGGCAGCGGAAGGATTTACTTTGGTGGACGACATCCGGTACATTGAGCGGGGATATGAAGACTTTCCCTTAAAACTGCGGAATCTGGGAGCCCAGATTGAGGTGGTGGAATCGGAAAAGGAATACCAGAAATTTAAGTTAAAGGTAGGATGAAGTTAAGACTGAAAATGTCAGGATAAACAGAAGATAGAACATTGGAAAAGCTGTTGCAGGATATGCAGCAGTTTTTTGTTGGGTTTTATTCCCGCGAGCAACGAGCCAAGCGGGCATGCTTGCATGTACATTTGGCGACTGCCGCGAGGGTCAAATACCCCGCTGCTCTGCAGCGCTACAAATTTGATGCCCCGTTGCTTGCAGCGGGGTCTTTGACTTGAGAAAAAAATCCATATTGTATCGTAATTCTGCCTATTGATAGTGAATTTTGAAATTATTATAATAGTATTCACGTTCCTTTGATAAATTTTTTACCGGAGTAAGGGATTGATTCTGTACAGTTCCTGACAAACATGAAAAGGGAAAATGCGGATGGGAAAAAGCTATAGTGAGGCAGAATTTGCGAGAAATTACAACAGAGTATGTGGAACTATTTTCCGGAAAGAAAGGAAGAAAAGGGGACTTTCTCTGGATACAATGGCTTCCGGCCTTTTAAGCAGGACTGCTCTGGGGAGGATGGAGACAGGCAGAATCGGGTGGCAGAAGCTGGTGGGGGACACGTTGTTCCAGAGAATGGGAATCCGGCCGGATTATTTTGAGACGCTTGCTTCCAGTGAAGAGATGGAAAGATGGCGGCTGCGGGAAGACATCTGCCTGCTGATTTTAGATCATCCTGTGGAGGCAGAAGAAAAGATACGGGAATACAGGGAAACGTATGGAATAAGGGAGCCGCTGGAGGAACAGTTTCTGCGCAAGGGGGAACTTCTGCTGTTGCTGAAGGACAGGGCAGAAAATGCCTGGGGAGAGCATTCCTGTGATGCGGACAAACTTCTGAGCATGGCAGAAGAAACTGTCTCCTGTACTCTCACCGGCGACTGGAAGAACGACCTGAGAGATATGCCGGCGGCACCTTCGGAGCTGGAGGCCGTTCTGCTGGACGGTTGGGTCAGAATGACGTGTGGCAGAACTGAGGAAGCCTGGAAGCGCCAGGGCGATGTGTGGGAATACCCGGAGAGGTACCGGTGGGAGGAGCGTATGAAGGTGTGGATTCGTCCTCAGGCGGCACTGCTGGGGATGGAGCTTGCACTGGGGGAGAAGGATAGCCGGAAGGCCTTTGAACTGGGCCGGGAGGCTCTGGAGCTGCTGCGTCGTAACAGCTGTCACTATTATCTGCTGCCGCTTCTGGAGGGGCTGGAGAGGATTCACGGAGAAGAATTGTGGCCGGCGGAGAGGGAATACCAGAGAGAAGCGATCAGGTTCCGGGAGGACTTTCAACGGATATACGATCAGTTCGGCTACCCGGGACACAGAATCTGGCAGGGAGTCACAGTAGCTAATACCCGGGACGTGGGAATCACGCTGAAAATGCTGAGAAAATATGCCGGAAAGCCCCGGTCTCAGGCGGTCAGCGACAAGGAGGGACTCATCGTCACCGGACGACAGCTGGAGAAGATAGAGAAGGGAGAACATAAGCCTTCCTATGAGAACTATCAGCGGCTGGCCAGGCAGTATGGCAAGAGCGGCAGCTGGATAGTGCCAATGCTGGAGACGGATTCTCTGGAGGTGCTGAAGTTGCGCCAGGAGATAGCGACACTGATCGGATTCTGTGAGTGGAAAAAGGCTGAGAGGGAGATTGAGAGACTGCGCGGACAGGTGAATATGGACTATCCCAGAGTCAGGCAGGAGTTTCTGCTTTTTGAGGCATTGTGGGTGGGGCGAGAGGGTGAGCTGGAAAAGGGGCTGGAGCTGCTATTGGAAGCCTTGCATGTGACAATGCCGGACGAGGAGGGGACGGATAAAAAATGGTGGGTTTTTCAGCGAGAGGAGATTATGATTGCCAGTAATATAGCGAGTGTTTTTCGAAAGCTGGGAAAAATGGAGGAGGCAAGGGAATGGTATGAGATGATTGCATTTTCGCTGGAACAGCAGAGCAGCAGGACTGATGTTAAACATACAGGTTATGAAATGTTAATGGAAGGGATTGATAATTATCTGGGAAATTTGGAACGGTTTGAAGAGGCTGTGAAGGTAAACAGAGAGGCTGTCTGTAATTATTTAAAACAGCCTCAGATAGATACACTGGCAAGAGCGCTTTACCGCATTGCCTGGGATACATATGAGATGGCTTCGGAACAAAATTCTGATTATGAAATATTCCGAGAACAATGGAGGAATGCGTTTCGAACCAGCCAGGCTCTTGCATATTTTATGTATGATAATTATCTGATAGAGTTTATGGAAAAAAGGAAGGAAAAATATTTATTTTAATTCCTGTTTTAATTCCTGTTCCTCCAGATCAGATAAAGGCCTGATATCATTTTCGTCAACCAGCGGTTCTGTCTCCCCAGGGAGCTCATCGGCGGGGGCCGGTATGGGTTCCGGTGTAGACATGGGCAGGACAGTGCTGAATATTGCAATTCCTAATACAGATGCGAGTAACATGGTTTTTAAGGTGTTTTTCTTCATGATGGAATATCTCCTTTACAAAAATTTTCGCTTTTTATTTTATCATATGGAATGAGACTGGGCAATACGTCGAATTAGTTGCGGTAGATGGCAACTAATTCGACGTATTGACGGTTGTAGGGGCAGGACTTATAATGCAACTATATTCTAAATCTTCATGATGCAAATGATTACGCAATCATAAATGTGAACATTTGTGATAAAGACTTTAAAATAAGACAACCAAGGATGTTGAGAATGAATAGAATTAACTTGAATATGGGCTGCACTTCTTTTCCAACAGTTATAAATATAGAGCTGACAGATCGATGTCCGTTGACATGTCCATACTGCTACAAGGACTTGGAAATGGTGCATAATATAGAATTTAGCGTTTTAGTCCGAATATTGCATGAATTTGCTCAAAATGGTGGTAAATATGTACTGCTGAGTGGAGGTGAGCCTCTCCTATATCCTCATTTGATGGAGACTCTTACATTTTGCAAGAATAATGGGCTGAGAACAGCTGTATCTACAAGCGGCTATGCTCTGGATGAGTATAATTTAAATAATCTGTTTAAGAGTGGATTAAATTCTCTTTTTATATCATTAAACAGTCATATTCAGGAGATAAACAGTCTTTCGAGGGATGGATATGAATTTGCGATTAATGCTATGGAGCTATGTAATAAGCTTCATATTAAATATAGAATAAATACGGTGGTTAGACATGATAGTGTAAAGCATCTATTGGGATTGGTTGAGTTTGCCAGAAAGTATGGTGCTATTGGTATAGACTTACTTTCTAATAAACCCAATAATGAAGGCATTATTACTTCTCCCTTAGATAATAATGACTTGAGAGAATTGATAAGGATTATGAATGATAATAGTGATTTTTTGAATTATCAAACCTGTTTTACACAAGTGAAAGCGTACTTTAATAAAATTTCAGGACATAAAAGGTTAAATCTGATCCTGAAAGGCTGTTCTGCCGGAAGGTACTCTATGGCGATATTCAGTGATGGACTTTATGCCCCATGCCCACATAGCCGGGAAAGAGAGGAGTTTGATTCTATTTACTCTTATTGGAACAAAAGCACAGTTTTAGCAAAATATAGAAAACAATCTATTTTAGAGGATAAAATATGTTTCAGTTGTTCTTATAAAGATTTTTGTTCGCCATGTTTGGTTTTTCCGGTATATAATAATTGTTTATCTGATTTTGACGAAAGTGGTGATGAAAATGAAGGAATCCAGATTTAATTTAGCGTATTGTAATGAGGAATATTATGTTGTCCTAAATACAAAAACTAGCCATCTCATTCGGTTTCCGGTAAATCAGAAAGAAATAATTAGCGAAATCCTTCAGCAAAAGAGTACATTATGTGACCTGGAGATACATAGGGTGCTGGCGGAGAAAGGATTTATAGTAGAAGACAGCACTAATGAGCTGGACGAAATTTACAGAGAATGTTATGAGTTAGTTAATTCAAAAGTATTGTATTTAACCGTTATGCCAACCTACACCTGTAATCTGGCCTGTATCTATTGTTTTCAGCATCATATTCCAGGCGCTATAATCAACGACAACACAATGAAGAACATTATATATGCCGTTGAGAAAAATATAGGAAAGTATTCCGCATTATATGTAGAATGGTTTGGCGGAGAACCTTTAATAGCAAGGCGGCAGGTAATATATATGAATCAAAAATTCAAAGAAATATGTAATCGGGTTAGGATTCCCTATGCTGCAAGAATAACAACAAATGGATATTATCTGGATAGAAAAACATTTGAGCAGCTCTTTAAAAATAATTGTTTTATCTATTATATTTCGGTAGACGGAGGAAAAGATTTACATAACAGGCAAAGACCCTGCAGAAATGGAGAAGGTAGCTATGATGTCATTATGGCAAATTTGAAACAGATAAAACAGGAAGTTTCTTCAAGGAATTTCAGAATCGAAATAAGAGTAAATTGTTCAAAAAGATCTTATGATTACTTAGAACAGTTTTTAAAGGAGTTTGAAGTAAATTTTGGAAATGACAGTCGTTTTTCAGTAATCATTGAAACTGTCAATGACTGGAGTGAGAGAACAGTGCAGATGAATAACGAAGGACAACTAATGGATCATTCTGATTTGAGCGAACTTGGTAAGATAGCAAAAAGATATAATATAAATCTGGCGTCTATCGATAAGCACTTGTTGAAGACACAAATTTGTCAAGCTGCAAAACGGAATGGGTATTCTATATTTTATGATGGAACAATACATAAATGTCAGATGGCACTGGAATCAGAAAAGTATTGTCAAATGGATAAAATTGGAAAAGTAACAGATGATGGAGAATTTCAGATAGAAAAAGAGAACGAAAAAATCTGGGTGAGCGATATTTTTCCAAAATCTTGTGAGAACTGCAAAGTATTACCAATGTGTTTGGGAAAAAAATGTGTTTTTCAGAAGGAAATTCAGGGACAGCCCTGCATAGATATTGAGAATAAATTTTTAAATGCATTTATGTTATATGACTCAAGTAAAATTGATATGATACCATTATATACTATAGGAGAAAAATATGAATGATATGGACAATAAAGATGATAAAAATGTAAGGGAAATTATTATATCTTGTTTGGAAAATGTAGGTATGGATTCTAATTTAATGGAAGATTCAGACGGCAAAAATGTTCTTGATATTATGGATTCATTGCAGTATATCTCATTTATAGCAGAAGTTGAAAATCATTTGGTAGTAAATTTAACAGATGAATTTCTGATATTGGATAGCTTTACTTCCTTTGAAGACTTTATGGTTAAATTAGAGTATTATGTTAGAGGCTGGAAGGAGTCTTGTCATAATAACTATCAGACGAAAGAAGGTGAAAGGAATGAAACTCAGGAAGTTGAGAAAGATGTTACATAATGCTCGCTTATACCAGGGAGAAAGTTGCTGTAATATCTGGTAAATCAAGGGAAAGAATACTTAGCGTTTTGGACGTTAAGTATTCTTTGCTATATGTGTCCTCCGTTGGTGTTGATGAAAAGTGGAGATGAAGTTAAAATAGAGTGTTTTGGAAACGTAGTGTTTTCAAGGACTGTGAATTTCTGAGAGCATACTGTTATATAGGGGGTGAAACAGATGAAGATTCCCAGGATTGCAATAATTGATAGCGGCATATCTTCAGATCAAAAAGATAGTGTTTATAAAATAAATGTATTAGGAAAATGTAGGAGTCATATTGATAAAATAGGGCATGGGAGTGTAATTGCACAAATCATAAAAAATTATTCACCTAACGTCCTTATACGGTGCATAAAAATAACAGATGATGACGAAATACAGGAAGAGTTTTTGTGTCAAGCATTAAAATTGCTATTAGACGATTTGGATGTCGATATTGTGAATATCAGTATGGGAATTGTTGTCAGTGAAATGTTAGACGAGATATCTGATTTGTGTCTGCAATTGAGAAGTAAGGGGGTTGTTATTGTCTCAGCTTTTGACAATGATGGTGCTATGTCTTATCCTGCTGCCTTACCTTTTGTGATAGGAGTAGATACATCACATAGATGCAAATTAATAAATCAATATGAATTTGTACAGAGTGATATCATTAATTTAAGAGCATTTTCTGAGGTATTGCATATAAAGATAGGAAATAAAGTTTTCAGTGTATCAGGTACAAGTTATGCCTGTGCAATTATGACTGCAAAAGTTGCTGAATTGCTGTATTCTGGAAATGTTGATGCTGCTAATATACTGCATAAATTAGAGGAAGATGCTGCTTATGTTTTTGAGAAAAAGGAATATGAAGATGTTCCAGAGATGCCTAATATAAATAAAGCAATTATTTTTCCTTTTAACAAGGAAATGAATGCTTTATTAGCAAATCAGGACTTACTAAACTTTGAAGTAGTGGATATTTTTGATCCTGTTCAGTTGGGGAACATTGGGCGAAGACTTTCTGATATTCTGATTGGAGATATGGAAAAGGATTTTTCTATTAAAAATATTTTTAAGGCGGATTGGAGTCTTGATTTTGATGGAGTTATTTTAGGGCATACAAGAGAAATTTCAGAGACGCTGAATTTTGATTTTAAGGATTATATAGTTAAACAATGTATAAAGTACAATAAAATATTATATTCTTTTGACAATGTAATTGCTCCGAAAGAACTGACATATTATGTTCCACAGGTTTTAGACATTAATGTTCCTAATAACAGATTTGGAAAGCTGTATCAGGTTCATTGTCCGGTTTTGGGGGTGTTTGGAACAAGTTCCAAACAGGGGAAATTTAGTCTGCAGCTAAAACTGAGGAGGCAATTTTTAAATTCAAATTATAAATTATCTCAAATCGGAACGGAACCATCGTCCTTATTATTCGGAATGGATGCCGTATATCCGTCAGGGTATGATGGAATTATACCAAAAAAATCACAAGATTCCATTCTTGTATTGAATGATATTTTGAATAAAATTGTTGTGGCAGATACCGATATAGCATTAGTGGGCGCACAATCGGGGGCAAATGTGTATTCATGTCAAAATATCTCATTGTTTCCGCTGGAAACCTTTAATCTGCTGTTAGCAACTCAGCCAGATGCTATTTTGTTGTGTGTGAATACTTATGATGATGACGAATATATTTATAGAACAATTATGATATTGGAAAATATGATAAATACATATGTAATTGCATTGGTCGTATCGCCGGTTGCACACAAATATATTGATTCCGGGCTGTCGCGACAAACTTTTCAGGAAGAAAAAAGCAAAGTAAAGAATTTTATGAAGCATTTAGAGGAGCAGTTTAAAAAGAAGGTATTTATGTTGGATTTTGAGGATGATACAAGTGACATATTTGAATACTGTATCAAGACATTAGGAGAAGGGAGCATTGGAGATGATTTATAATATAGTCACCTTTTTGTTGACAAACAAATGTAATTTACAATGTCCACATTGTTGTATAGAATGTTCTCCCCAAAATAATGTTGTATTAGATGATAAATTGGTTAATCAGGTGATATCAGATTTAGCCCTAAATGCGAAGGTAGATACAATTGGTATTTCTGGAGGAGAAGCTTTTCTTTATCCGGATAAGGTCCTTCAAATGGTTCAGGCTATAAATAGAGCAGGTAAAATGCCATCAGTTTATACCAATGGATTTTGGTGCGGAGATTATTCAGAAGCTTATGGTATGCTATACGATCTAAAAGACAATGGCCTGAGATTATTACTGACAAGTGTTGATGAATACCATCAAAAAAATATACCAATAGATAATATAAAATATTTATTGAATGCGGCCAATGAGCTTGGTATACCAGTTAAAATACATGTGAGCACAACTTATTCTGGTATGGCTGAAAATGACAGGCTTATATCTTCTTTAGGCTTATCCAAAATTTCAGCCAGTATAACTACCAGTGCTGTTTATTCGGTGGGAAGAGCAGCAGATTGTATAGTAAAAAAGGATTTTATCTCCATAAAAAATTTATCTCAACTAAAATGTTCATATGATGGAATGTGTAGTATCGACTGGAACGGTGATGTGCATTGGTGCTGTACTTTTTGTAATAAAAATATGGTACTTGGGAATATTCAAAATGAAAATATCAATGTTATTCTGAATAAGTTTAGAAAGAATAAAGTATTTATGTGTATATTGACAAAAGGCTTTGCATATTTGGTTGAAATAATAGAAAGAAACAAAATAATGTCATTAAATAAATACTATGTAAATGGGTGTGAACTTTGCAACAACATTTTTGAAAACGAAGATGCTCTGGAGCAATTAAACCGAATTCTTTAGGGGGAATATTTATGAAAAAAGCAAGACACAGCAATCTTATAAGTCAGTATACTTTTCAGACAAAGGGAATCTGGAAAAATTTTGCAGGCCTGATCCTGCTGTCTCTGTTCATAGCTGTTTTTGGTGTCTTAAATGCATCCTGTCTGAAGCTGTTTGTAGATATTGCTTCAGGCGGGAGCAGTGTTTCTGTTTTGGAAGCGGTCCTTTTTTCCTTTTTAGTCATTACCGCACAGACATTATTTAATTCACTGAAATCTATTCTGAATGTAAAAACACAGAATAAAATAGCCAGGACAGTGAAGCTCAGGCTTTTGAAACAGATTGAAAGGTCATCTTTTTTAGAGCTGTCAAAGTATCATAGCGGAGATTTACTTACCCGGATTTCTGATGATACGGATATCTGCGCAAAAATACTTCCGGATATTGGTTCCTCCATTTTTGTGGGGGCAGCGAGCTGTATTGCTTCATTGATTTATGCTTTTATGCTGAGCTGGAAATTAGCTATTTTTTGTATGTTGCTTTCTCCGCTGGCAGTACTTTGGAGCAGGCTTGTATTACCTTTTGTTCAAAAATATACTGCATTAACTCGTCAGAAAGAAAGTGAGATCAGGTCCTTCAGCCAGGAAGAAATTTCATATATTCCCGTTATAAAAAGTTTTCTATCCTATGGTCAGTCCCGGGAACGATTTGGAAATAAATTCGGAGAACTTTCCCGTGCAAAGGTTTTATCTACTGTAGCCAATGCTGTATTAAGCGGCGGTGCCAATGTGGTGGGCTTCTTTTCCTTTATTGGAACAGCAGCATTTGGTGCCTGCCTGGCTTTAAAGGGGGAGGTCACTGCCGGCACGATTGTGGGGCTTCTCCAGGTATTAAACTATATTGTCTGGCCATTTACGGAGTTGATGCCGCTACTGGGAGAGTTTCAGGAAGGAAAAGCAGCACGAGCCAGGATCAGGGAAATCGAAGAAATTCCATGCGAGGAAGATGCACAGGATACAGATTTGAATTGTGATAAAGTAGTTCTTGAATTACAGAATATTTCATTTTCTTATGGGGCGGATGCAGATGCGATTTTGCGGAATGTAGACATAAAATTAGAAGGCAGGCAGTTTGTGGGGGTAATCGGTCCCAGCGGATGTGGAAAGAGTACCTTTATGCAGCTGCTGACAGCCATTTACAGGCCGTCTGAGGGAACCATCTGCCTTACGGATGGAGACTGCCGTGTGGAAGGAACCTCTATAAGAAAATATATCTCATATGTGCCCCAGGATCACCTGCTGATCAGCGGTACGATAGCTGATAATATTGCTTTTGGAGCAGAAGATTATGAAATGAAGGATGTGATTTCGGCGGCCAGGCGAGCAGGAATCCATGATGTAATTAATGCTTTGCCGGAACAGTATCTGACGCAGGTACAGGAAAAAGGCACAAACTTTTCCTTTGGCCAGGCACAGCGTATTGCTATCGCACGGGCAATTTACAAGGATGCGCCGATCTTAATTCTGGACGAACCCACGGCTTCTCTGGATGCAGAGTCCAAAAGGATCGTTATGGATACTCTGCAGGAAGAATCGAAGCGTAGATTATGTATTATGGTATGCCATGACCAGACTGAAAATTTCCATATATTTGATAGAATATTAAAATTCAACCAGAACGAAATCGCAGATGAAAAGATCAATAAGAGTTAGTTTTTTATTGCAATATTTGTAAAAGGTGATGTGTATGAAGGGTGCTGTCAAACTTTATTTATTGTGGAGAAAACATCATGCAGAAAATAATTTTACCTGTTACGCAGTCTCCTGTAAAAGGATTTTCTCATCAGGCTGCGCTGTTATCAATCCTTTTAGCGCACAGAGAGTGCCAGGACTGGGTCTGTAACAATTATATTCAACTTTTTTCGTTGAAGAATCTTGTAGGGATACGAAGTGGTACTTTGGATTTTTATTATATGGACTATAATGATTTCAGATCATATGAATATGCTGCTAATCCATGGTTAAGATATTTTTTAACCCCTTTAAGTATACTGAATATGAATAATTTGAAGGATTTATTTACAGAACAGCTGGAAAAGCAATTCTATATCAATATTGAAATAGATGAATACTATATTCATAGCTATGATTCCTATGAAAAACAGCATATGAGTCATTGGATATACATATACGGATATGACCAAACAATTGATGCATTCCTGTGTATGGACAATTACCGTGATTTAAAATTCTATTCTGATGCAATATCGGCAGAGGAACTGATAACATCAATCAGAGAAAATTATAATGCATTTTTAAAAAGAACAGAATTTGATACTAGGATGACAGCTGAAGAAGAAATAGGTCCAAGCATTTCCATGTTTCAGGTGCTGCCATATCTGGCGGACCCTGAGAATAAAGAGCCGCTTTCTGTCAATATTGGGCGTATTATATCCCTGCTGAAAAATTATCTGCAAATGGATTCAGGGAACCTTCCATATAACAATTCGGAATATTATGTATACGGAACAGAGGTTTATCATAGCCTGCATAACTATCTGGAATTTATATTGCGGGAAGGTCGTCCTATTGACATTAGGGCATTCTATTCCTTAATGGATCATAAATCACTTATGGTGTGGAGAATGGAGTATCTGTGCAATGACAGATATATAAAAGCCGATCAGATTTCTGCTTTTAATGACATAATAGCAGACTATCGCAATTCGGTGATGGATAAAATGAGGATACAGATTGCCTTGCTGATAAAATACAATATTACCGGCGAAAGGAAGAATCTACATAAGGTTTTAGGTGGACTTGAGGGAGTAAAGGAAAAGGAAATCCAAATATTGATGAGGTTTGTTGCGTTGTTAGAGCAGTCGCTGTTTCAGGGTGCTAACTTTTAAAGATGGGTTTCGGAAGATAATTTATATATATTCTTTGCACAGTTAATCAAATGTATTGCCTCATCTCGAATTATCTGATAAAATAGAAAGAGAGCAGGAAATGTTCTATATATTTATTGCACTGTGGTATCCGTTGATTTGATAATCTGGAAGGAGGTTCATATGAGAAAAAAAGTATTCCCATTGATTCTATCCGCTGTATTTCTTCTGAGTGCCTGCGGCAGTCCTGAGAAGGAGGATAATCCTGTTGATTTGAAAGAGGTCTTCGGATGTGATTTTTCTCAGGTGAAAGATGCCTTTCAATGGCCTATGGAAGAAGCAGGGAAGCAGGAACTGTCCATTGACTCTCAGCCGGAAAAATTGTATGGCTACTCTATCGAACTGAATGACGTTACGTTTTTAGGAGAAGAGGCTTCCAGCGTCTATATGCAATTCCTGGGAGAGACCGAAGAGGAGGCAGGACTGACACTGATTTATGCACAGTATCCGGAAGAACAGCAGATGGATCAGGTCAGGGAGCAAATGACAGACATATGGGGGGATCCGAGGCAGCAGATGTATTGTTCCTGGCCGGGATGTGTTTACTGGCTGGATAAGTGGGCAATAGGCGTCAGGTATAATACGCCTTCTTCCTTTCTGCAGGAAGAGAGCGAAGAGAAAATCATGTGGGGCAGTGAAGAGGATGTGGCCTATGCGTTAAAAGATTGTGAGAATCCGGAAGAGGTCTATGAATCCTGGTCTCTTTACTCCCGCATTTATGCACAGTCCATGAAAAATGACTGGGAGCAGGTGAAGAAGGAGCCGCTGGTCACAGGAGTCATGTTTAAAGACGCAGATCCCCTTGAATATAAGGATAAAAATGTTGTCATTCTGAATGGATTTAACCTGTGCATGAGTCGGATCCTGAATGGCGAGTAACTGTGAAGGGCAGTCAGGAGAGGACAGTTCATCAAAACAGAGGCGGGGCGGTGACTTACACAAGTCACTTCCCTGCCTCTGTGTTTACAATCATCGCAAGACCACAACGCTGTAGGATGGCATGGTAACCACCCCGTTTTTCATGGTTACCTTGCCGCCGTCAACGGATAGATATCCGGCAATTTCCAGCTCCCCATACTGTTCCGCAGACATAGATACCTGCTTTTTCTCCGTCTCCGAGATATTGTAAAGCAGGTAAATGGTTTCCCCGTTATAAGTCTTCGACACAGCGGCGATATCCGGATCTGTAATGTCTTCCAGTCTGGCCACGGTTCCTCTTGCGATTTCCGGATTCTGGTTCCTTAGCAGAATGGTTTCCTTGTAGAAGCTGTAAATGGAATCTTTCGATTTCATCTGCTTTTCAGTGCTGGCGAACTGATTTTCCTGTGGTTCCATATCCAGAGGCCCTCTGGTCATCCCTTCGGCGCCCTCGTCGGAAGACCAGTACATGGGAGCCCGTTTATTCTCATCCTTTCCGCTGCCGGTCATGCCGATTTCCTCTCCGTAATATACAAAGACACTGCCGCTCATGAGAAGATTCAGCGTGGCGGCCATCTTGACTTTCCGTTCGTCATACTGCATATATCCTGCCGCCCGGGCCATGTCATGATTGACAAAAAAGGGAGCGTCGATGGCGTCTTCCCGGTATTCTCTGATGGCATTCTGGACTCTGACCAGAGCTTTGGCGTAAGCCTGTGCGCTGTTGGTCTCACCGCTGAAGGTCAGAGTCTTCGTAACCACCCCTGTGGGACCTGCAAACTCGAAATTAAAGAAGCTGTCAATGCCGCTGGCATAGTACTGGGAGTAGGTGCCCAGGCCTTCCCAGGCCTCCCCCACCATGTAGGCATCCGGGCTGGCGGCTTTCACATAGTCATTGAGCCAGGTCAGCACTTCCACGTTTTGACTGGTGGCGCCGCTGTAAAATTCCTTTACCGCATCCAGACGGAATCCGCCAACCCCTTTTGCCAGCCAGAAATCCACGATTTCTTCAAATTCCTTCCGGAGAGCCTGGCTCTCAAAGTTTACATCCGGCATACCGCTCCAGAATACACCCTCATAGTAATAGTCTGTGGAACCCACCTGATACCAGGTGTCGGAGTTAGGATTGCCTTTTACAAAATGATAATATTCATAATAGGGACATTCTGCGGCGGAGGGTTCCTTCCCCTCTTCCAGAGACTCCAGATAATCGCAGGCGGCCACAAACCAGGGATGTTCCGAGGAAGTGTGGTTCAGCACCAGGTCGATAATCAGCTTGATGCCCCTTCTGTCGCATTCTGCTGCCAGTTCCTCGAAATCCTCCATGGTGCCATATTCCGGCTCTATTTCCAGATAATTCTTCACGTCATATTTGTGATAGGAAGGCGAGGGCATAATGGGCATCAGCCAGATTCCGTTGAACCCCATATCCGCAATATAATCCAGCTTCGAAATCACACCCTGAAGATCACCTGCCTGATCGCCGTCGCTGTCACAGAAGGAGTACACGAAAACCTCATACCAGGTGCGGTAATTATCGTCTGTTACCGTCACTTCTTTGCTGTGCCAGGCCGGCTCTCCGCCGCCACAGGCGCTTATGCTGCAGATGACAGTCATGATTGCCAGAAGCAGCATTCCAATTTTCCGTAAGTTCTTTCCTTTCCGTTTCATTTTCCTGTAACCTCCATGCAAAGATTATGTTTATATACTTTCGATATATCGTTTTCAGAATAGCATCTGTGTCAGGTGCTGTCAAGGGGGACGATGGGTGTGGAGACAGAAAGGTTCCGAAATTTGATTGATAGGACGGCCTTTTTCTGTTATGATGGGTAGTGAGAAAAGGCTGTCTGTTGACGGCGGCAAATTGGTATTTGGGAGGAACGATACATGAAAACGTATCGAGTAAGTCTGAATGGTAAGCAGTATGGTATGTTGGAAAAAATGCTGTGTTCAAGTAGGGCAGGTCAGTTGGCAGGGAACCAACACATAAACGGATATGAACTTTTTTCTGATATGCTGAATGATATATGTTCGCCTGCAACAGATGGATGGAGTAAATTTGAAATTATATTAAAGGAATCTATCAAAGAATTAGATTTATTAAGAGTGATGACAAAAGTAGTGTATCCAGAAAATGAAGATTATTTTGTAGAACAAATAGGAAAACGTTTTCGATGTGAAAAAGACTTTGAGTTTCAAATTGATTTGAAATATTAATCTAAATTAGAAACTCATAATTTTACAGGTGTTTATCACACCTCATAGGGTTTTAATAAAATCCTCCGAAAGCCTTGAAAACAAAGGATTTATCGCAATCATCACACCTTATTTCTTTATATGATTTCACACCATGTTACCCTTGTTCTGCACAATCATAAGGGCAAAATCAAGGGCAAGAAAATCTCATAACAAGTTATAACAGAGTGTGGTAATCGGAGAACTGTGATATATGTGCGAATATATTATAACGGAGGACTTTTTAATGGATAAGTATATTTATGATGAAAGCAACGGTCTTTGGTATGAACTGCAAGGAGATTATTATATTCCTTGCCTTACTTTACCAGCCGAAAAAGGACACAAGCCTATCGGCTTATGGGGGCAGCGACACAAACACTATTTGCAGGAACATAAACGGGCAGTTTACACCACGCTTCTCACAAGCAGAAAATTGAACTGTTATCTTGCTGATATTGACGAACAAGCAACGAAGATGATGTTTCGATTGGTCGAACAAATGGCTGACAAGGAGGGCGTGACTGAACAACTAAAAGCAGAAAGCATGATATTGTGGATTGGAAGAATGAATGAAATACAAGCGAGGGCGAGAGAAATTGTATATAGCGAACTGATTTATAACTAATGAGCGTAACGCTTATTGCCTTAAAATACAGTGGGTGGAGGATAATACTTCCCCTACTGTATTTTGGGCCTGCAGATAGTAACAAAACAAGGCTTCTCATTAGGCAATAGCGTTACATTGACACGCTACTGCTTATGCAAATGAACAACAGTATAGAAATCTTCACGCCTTCGTGATATACTTTTTATACAGGAACAAATTAGAATTTGAGGAGGTGTTTTATGTTTAATGAAATATGCATATATGAAGCGAAATTAACCAAATTAGATGAAATAGAAGAACTAATGAAAGAAGTTGCCGAATTTTATTTACAACAAGATGGGGTCATTGATGTACATTATATAAAACGTACTCATCGACAAAAAGATTTTAATGCGGTTAAAGAGGGGGAATTGCCTGTTCGACTCACGAGAAATGTAGGCAAGGTAACATATGTGTTGTATTGGGTGTTAGAAAATGAAGAAGCTCATGCAAGAGTATCTAAACTTGGTATAGAGAAGTTTTACAAACGTTGGAACAGATGTTTAACTACAATGCCTAAAATAATTTTGGGTGAGAATATCGTCTAACCACAAATTCCAGTTTGTATGACGAATTTTTTCAAACAGCCTCATTGCATAGGAATGCCAAACAGATTATCCTTAAAGTAGGAGGTGGCAGAAATGGCAAACGAAGATAAAAAAGATTTTAATGCTATGTTGCACGATAATAAGGATATGCCAAAATTTCAAATTATCACAGACCAGAAAAGTATTGAAAAATATGGTGGCAGTAAAATGTATTTTGCACCGCCAATCGACTATGACAAAGTAATGAAAAAAGTTCCGTATGGTAAAATAATTACCGTTGGGGAAATACGAAAATACTTTGCAAAATTGAGTGGTGCTGATTTTACAGAACCAATTACAGCGGGAATTTTTGTTTCCATTGTTGCATGGGCGAGTTATCAGCGTTCCGAAGATGAAACGCCTTATTGGAGAACATTGAAAGCAAACGGAGAACTCAATCCTAAATATCCCAATGGTATTGAAGCACAGAAAGAAAAATTGGAAGCAGAGGGACACATCATTATTCAAAAAGGTCGTAAAAATATACGATACTATGTAAAGGACTATGAAAGTTCTCTCTTTGATTTGAAATAGGTAAATCTCTGTTTGTAAGGAAATAGACGATAGGTTATGTAAGACGACACCGCCAGCGGTCACACGCTGGCGGTGTTTTTCAATGCCTATCGGCTATCTCTGTCAATGGATTTTTTACGCTGTCTTTGCGGTGGTTGCTGCTTGTTGCGTTCCTGTATCTCACGCAGATGTTTTAACACGCTCTGCTTTTCGGGCGGTCTGTGCTGTTCTTTGGCGGTAGCTGTCGGTTTCCTGCTGACTTGGTATTCCCACTCTGCAAGGTCACGGTTATACTGTTCCACAACGCTTTCCATTTCACGGAAAGTCCGCATAAATACCTGCACATCGGGATAACCGTCCTCTTTGAGTGTATCGGGGATTTTATCCAACCTGTCAGCAATCTCCGCTTCGGTTTCTTTGGTTTTTACTTCCAACGCTTTTCGCTCTTTGCCTTTGAAAAGCCCCTTTGTATCGGCAAGCTGCTGTTTCAACTGCGGCAGAACTTTGTCCTGCAAGTTTTTGATTTTTACCGCCTTATTCTGTACTTTTATCATCAGGTTTCGCATATGGCGGAATTCTGCCATATCAATATCAAGCGTAGGCTTGGGCGGCATATCTTTTTCTCGGATAAGGTTTTGCAGAAAATCTTTTGCTTTTGTTACAATCCCACGGAACAGATTAGGCAGCCAACCCTTGCTCTTGATAGACTGGCTTGCTTTTTCGTGTATCTCGGTCTGTTTGATTTCTAAAATCTTTGCTTCGGAAATACCCGATATGAGCGCCATATCCGCTGTTCTGTTCCATTCCTGCCTTGCGGTATTGTCCGCTTCAATCTCGGCGGCTTTGGGATTGTTCTTGCCGATTTTCTTGGTAGGAAGATAAACGCTGTTCTTATCAAATACCTTTAACTGCTGTTCGGGATCGGAGATATGCCGATTGATAAGGTCGGTGTAAATCTCCTTTACCTCCCGAAGAAAAGGTTCGCTTTTGAATTTATCATCTTTCACGGTAAAGAGGTGGCTTTCATAAATTTCTCCCTTTTTTATGACGGTGCAGCCTTTTCGTATCTGCCCGTCCTCCCCTGTGATTTCTTTCTTGGTGCGTACCCTTTTGCCTGTTTCATCATAGAACACGCTGCGTGTGGCTATCTTGATGTCAGGCTCAGGAAGCAGTTTTCTTTCGCTGAAGATAAGATGGATATGATAGTTTGTTTTGCGTTTGTTGTGGTGGAGGGCTGACACGCACTCCACGCCATACCGCCTGCGGAACTCCTCCGTAAAATCTTCAAGGACTTCCTGCGGCTCATATCTTGTATAAATTTCGGGCAGGGCGATAATCAATTCCCTTGCTTCAATACATTTGCCCTCTGTACCGCTTCGCTTAAATTCCTGCTGGCTTTCCCTTGCAAGGTTACTCCAAAATTCATTGTCGGCGGTGCGGTAGGTGGCATAGAGATTTTCCTGCCTTGCGTGGCTTGTGATATAGGATATTCTTCCCTTGACATTGGGTAGCTTCGACATCTGTATAAATGAATGTCTTGCCATATACTCCTTCCTCCCGTGACGGGCATACTCTTTTTGCAACCGAGAAATCGGTTGCCGCTGTTTCGGCGGCGTAAGCAGACGGACAGCGAAGAAAACAGCGGGCTGTTTTCTTCTGTATCATGGTGGCGGTGCATTGCCCGAAGCTGTGATACATAGCCCCCTGCAAGGGCGAAATACATCTTGTACAAATCGAAGATTTGTGCGAGGGGTGTATTTCGCTCTCAAACGCCGAGGGCTTGGAGAATGCTTATTCTACTTTGCGGACATCGTTTTCATTGAGCAGGTTTCTTCCCTGATTGACGCTCATAAATCGCTCTAAAGTATCCCTGCGGATAATCGCTTTTCTGCCGACCTTGAGGACTGGAAGTTTGCCCCAGTCTACCAACTTACGCATTGTATTTCTTCCGATACCCGTACATTCTGCTGCTTCTTCTATGGTTAAACCCATTTTGATGTTGCTCATTTTGTCAACCTCCTTTCAAAATACGCATTTTGCAACTATGTATCTGTAATTATACTTATTTTGCTATTCCTTGTCAACTTGTTTTGCAACTGGTTAAGAAATATTTTTGCCTATTGTTAAATTTATGGTTGCAAAATAGGTTTTGTCATGCTATACTATCAGCAATAGGAGGTGAAAACCTTGAAAAAAGAAATTACATTCACCGCAAAACAGGTCGGTGAACGAGTGAAAGAACGCCGAACAGAATTAAACTTAACAATGCCCGAACTTGGTAAGCGTGTCGGGGTAAACAAATCTACCATTCAGAGATATGAAGCGGACGGAGTAGACCCGAAGCGTACAATGATTATCAACGGGCTGGCAGAAGCACTCCTGACCACTCCCGAATGGCTGACAGGACTTTCCGAAGATAAGGAATATGACAGCCGCACTTTATGTGCAAGGGATATGGAAGAACATATCAAAAAATATCTTGATACGGTTTCTTCTGTGGTAAAGGGCGAGCCGCACCAACAACTGCTTACCACATTCCTCGGAAAAATGATTGACCTCTATACGGTTATGACTTATCACTTTGCAGACGCTATGGCTGAGGTTGACCGTGTAGCGGAGGACGAGGGCTTAAAGCAGTCCTTACGCCGCTATGCGATTGAGTCAGGGGCGATTATGGAAAGAGTTTACCGTAAAGAAATGGAACTTCCTATCGAGGATATGAAACAGTTTTTAGACGGGATTTTACATATCTACGATGAGGGACGCACCGCTGTAAAGATGGGCGACCTGTTCGGGATAGTGACAGCAGCTGAAGAAAGGGTTGCTGAAAAAGAAAAATTCCGTGGCACTTTGACAAGTGAAAATGCCGATTGACATTCATCGGCATAAGTGACACTATTACTTTACGCACACCATATGTCACAGTCCCGATTGCCACGGATAGAAAGGGGAAATTTATCTATGGCAAAAGGTTCTGTAAGAAAAAAAGGTAAAAAGTGGTACGCACGCTTCTACATCGAAGATGAAAGCGGAAGAAAAGTACAGAAAGAGTTTGTGGGAACAGAAAGCAAGTCTGAAACAGAAGCCCTGCTCAGAAAAGCAATCGCTGACTATGAGGAAAAGAAATTTGTCGGGAAAGCCGAAAACATCACGGTTGGCGAAATGCTGGATATGTGGGTAGAGGAAGAACTGAAGCCCGGCAGTCTTAGCAACGGTACGGTTATGGCATATATGGCGGCAGTCAAAAAGATTAAGAAATATCCCATTGGCAGCCGAAAACTGAAAACCGTGACCGCCGACCATTTACAGGCGTTTATCGACCTTATGAGTTACGGAGGGGTAAATCCTGACGGTACAACTTCAAAGCCGATGAGCAAAGGCTATATGCTGCAATTCTCGGCGGTGCTGCAAAATTCATTCCGCTTTGCTGTATTTCCGAAAAGGCTGATAACCTTTAACCCGATGCAGTATGTGAAGCTGCGTGGCAGAAAAGAGGAAACAGATATTTTCTCGGACAGCGAAGAAGATATTGTTCCTGTTCCTACCATTACACACGGGGAATACCAAAAACTGACGGACTTCTTAACCCAAAAGAAACACCCTGCCCTGCTTGCGGTACAGATAGCCTACTATGCAGGCTTGCGTATCGGAGAGGTCTGTGGTCTGACTTGGCAGGACATCAACCTTGACGAGCAGTATCTAACCGTAAGACGAAGTATGCGGTACAATGGCACAAGGCATAAGCACGAAGTCGGCACGACAAAACGCAGTAAAGTCCGTACCGTTGATTTTTGCGACACATTGGCGGACATCTTACGGAAAGCAAAAACAGAACAGCATAAAAACCGTTTTCGCTATGGCGAACTGTATCATCTGAACTACTGTAAGACGGTCAAAGAAAAAGGGCGTACTTATTACGAGGTTTACACTCTGCAAAGAACGCAGGAAACGCCCGAAAATGACAGGGAATTATCCTTTGTCTGCTTAAAGGAGGACGGTGCTTTTGTTTCTGCAAGTGCAGTCGGTCAGATTTGCCGCAAGGCAAAGGCAGAGGTTGAGGGATTGGAGGACTTTCATTTCCACACACTCCGCCATACCTACACAAGCAATCTGCTTTCAGGCGGTGCAAAGCCCAAAGATGTGCAGGAACTTCTCGGACACTCTGATGTCAGTACCACAATGAACATTTATGCCCACTCTACCCGAGAAGCGAAACGAACTTCCGCAAGGCTCTTGGATAGGGTTGTGGGCGAAGCATAAAAAATTTCCCTTGTTTCGGCTCATAAGGGCAAAAACAAGGGAAAATACATAAGGTTTTGATATTTGATAGGCGGTAAGCCTTGAAAAATCAAGGGATTTTTGAAGATTAAATTTTTAATTGAAATTTATGGAGGACAGCTTGATGCAATGGATAGACGGAAGTAAAATAGATTTCAAACAGTACACTGGTGAAGCGCTTTGTGAAAAGCTTTCTTTAGAGATGTGGAAATGTTGTAAAATGGAACAGTGGTCGAGTTGGGTGGATTTTATTCAGGTTGCTTATTTTATCATTGCATTTGACACAGAATTGACCATGGAAGGTATTTTTACATTTCTTGAAAATTCTATCGGGCATTATGCGCCTAATATTATACAGGCATTTAGAGCTATTGGCGACAGCCATGATGCGGATATATTGAAAGAAATCTGCCGGCTTGCTCCACCTGATGTTATGCGGGGTGAGTTTTTAAGCGGAGACGCTCAAGAGTATGATATTACAACGTTCGACGACAATCACGAACTGAGTGAGGAAGCAGAAACAAGAATCACGGAACTTAGTAATCAATTATATTTGCGTAGCGGAATTGACATATGGTCATTGCTTTTCGCGTATTTAGATGAACAAATAAAAAAACTTTAAAATCCTGTTTGTTGAAATTTGAGCCTTAAGAAAGAGGAAAGAAAATGGATTTTTTTTAGATATTATAGTTCCAAAGAAAGAAATAGAAATTGTGAATCTTAATGAGAAATTGTTTGAATGGGGAGAAGGTACTTATTCGTGTAGCCCTCCACAATATGTATCAGATTTCGATATTATTTTTGAACAGATCGAAGATGTACAGTATTTTAACAAAGTAATAGGTAAAGAACTTACAAATGATACTATTGTGCTACATTTAAAGAGCGATATACTTACTGATTTGGAATATGCTGTTAACAAGCATGAAGCAAGATTAGAAGAAAACATATTACTTAAATTTTTAAACAACCTAATTGAGTTAAGTCAATTTTATATTCTGATGGTTCGAGAGGATGAAAATGTAAAAGAATATTATAATATATCAACAAAAGAAGAGCTTAGTCTTAGACTGTCTGATAGCTTAAGATGGTCTAATCCTAAGGACGTTTTATTGTTTAAGAAAAAGAAAATTGAATCATATTATGAGACTCTTGAATGATCAAGTGCCAAAGGGTTTGGGACGCTGTCCCAACAAGCAAAAACAGATTTTTGGCGTTCACGCCGGAAATCTGTTTTGAGTATTTGTGGGAACAAATGCACTGCCTGCAAAGTTTATACCGAATTTGGTATAATCGGAGACAGTATTTTTATGACAACTCAACGAAGTGAAAATAGAAAAAATTTACTGTTGACAAAGGCAGATGGATGTAGTAGAGTGAATACAGTCATAAAACTTAACAGGATTTCTCTTATTCAGAGTTGGTGGAGATACATAGGATCGATGAAGCCACGGCAACCCCATTGAAGGAAGGTGCCTCCCTGAGCGAGTAGTGTTCGAACAATAAGAGGATTGATATCGAGAGATTTGAGTCCGCTTATGTTGTGAGCGGACTTTTTATTATGCGCAGGCCTGCACAGAGAAGTCTGCTGCCAGAGCAGCATGCGGGCTGTGGGGCGGGCAGGGGAAAGCCGCTTTCACCTGATTGCACAGGGAAGAGAAGCGCACAGAATAAGGAAAACTGAAATCAAGATACACATGGAGAAAGGAAGAGACCTATGGAAAAACATTTATTTACGTCAGAATCCGTTACGGAAGGACATCCCGACAAACTCTGTGACGCTGTGTCGGATGCCATTTTGGATGCCTGCATGGAGCAGGATCCCATGAGCCGCGTGGCCTGTGAGACGGCCAGCTGCACCGGCTTTATCCTGGTGACAGGTGAGATTACCACCACTGCAAATCTGGATATTCCCGGAATTGTGCGCAAAACGGTAAATGAGATTGGCTATAATGATGCCAAAACAGGCTTTGACGGCAATATCTGTGCCGTGATGGTAGCGCTGGATAAGCAGTCTCCCGATATTGCCATGGGCGTGGATAAAGCTCTGGAGGCCAGAGAGGCCGGTATGAGTGATGAACAGCTGGAAGCCATCGGTGCAGGTGATCAGGGTATGATGTTCGGCTATGCCACCAATGAGACACCGGAACTGATGCCCTATCCTGTGTCACTGGCGCATAAGCTGGCCAGACAGCTGACAAAGGTCCGCAAGGACGGCACTCTTTCCTATCTGCGGCCCGACGGAAAGAGTCAGGTGTCTGTGGAATACGACGAGAACGGCAGACCTTTACGGCTGGAAGCGGTAGTTCTCTCCACGCAGCATGACGAAAATGTGACCCAGGAGCAGATTCATGCGGATATCAGAGAATATGTGTTTGACCCTGTGCTGCCGAAGGAGATGGTGGATGAGGATACGAAATTCTTTATCAATCCCACCGGTCGTTTCGTCATCGGTGGTCCTCAGGGAGATGCAGGACTCACCGGCCGCAAGATCATTGTGGATACATACGGCGGATATGCCCGTCACGGCGGCGGCGCTTTTTCCGGGAAGGACTGCACGAAGGTGGACAGAAGCGCGGCATATGCAGCCCGGTATGTAGCCAAAAATATCGTGGCTGCCGGTCTGGCCGATAAGTGCGAAATTCAGCTTTCCTATGCCATCGGTGTCGCACAGCCCACATCTGTCATGGTGGATACGTTCGGTACCGGCAGGCTGAGCAACGAGAAGCTGATTGAGATTGTACGGGAGAATTTTGACCTTCGTCCCGCAGGCATTATCAAAATGCTTGATCTGCGCAGGCCTATATACAGAGCGACGGCGGCTTATGGCCACTTTGGACGGGATGATGTGTCTCTTCCCTGGGAGGCTGTGGACAAAGCCGAGACGCTGAAGAAGTATTTATAATCTGCATTTATGATTTATATTTATAGCTCAAATTTACAGTTCACTTACAGGACGGCATGGTTGAAAGACCATGCCGTCTGCTGTTGTACAGGGCTGCTGTAAACGGTAGATAGTGAGTACCTATACAAAACAAGAGCAAACCTGTATGATAGAAACAGATTTGCTCCAGTCTTTATTTCACTTCACCTTTATCAGGCTTGCGGCAATTCGCTGGCAGGCCTGG
>NZ_JANJZD010000018.1 GCF_024623325.1 Acetatifactor muris | reverse complement strand
CCGATTACATGGAAACATAAATGTTTTTTATACACAAGAATTATTCCGATTTTTGGTGTTGAAATATAGACACAGCCTGAAAAGACATGATATAATCGGAATAATCCGCAAATCGGAATAATCAACAAAATTCCGATATCGGAATTTTCTGGAAGCCCAGAATGATTTTTATCCGGGTTATCCGCTGATAAAGAGGGGAATCTATTACTGCAGCCGGATGATTTCCGCCCAATATGGAACAGAGTTTACAAATTCACACTATGAGAATATCAAAAAGGTATACAGCATATGGATTTGCATGAATCCGCCAAAGAGCCGTGAAAACAGCATTACCCGTTATTATATTGCGGAAGAAAATCTGGCGGGCAGTGTAAAGGAACAAAAAGCAGATTATGATTTGCTGGCGGCTGTCATGATCTGTCTTGGGAAAGAGGGAGATTCAGATACGGATTTACTGAAACTGTTGAATGTGCTTCTGTCCACGGAGACAGGTTCAGAGGATAAGTGCCAGATACTGGAGGAAGATTTTCATATTAAAATGACTCAAGCCTTGGAAAGTGAGGTGTCGCTTATGTGTAATTTGAGTAAGGGTGTGGAGGAGAAAGGAATTCAGAAAGGAATTCAGAAAGGAATTCAGAAGGGAATTGATAAAGGAATAACAGCTATGATTTTAACTTTGAAAGAGCTGCAAATATCCAGTGACGTTATTCTGAAACAAATCTGTGAAAAGTTTGACCTGACAGAAGAAACTGCAGAAACGTACTTGAAAGAATAAGTTAAATATAACAGGCAGAGCATTTTTAGTTCTGTCTGTTATTATTATTTGGCTGAAAATTTCCGGGCGAGAGAAGAAGACATAAGACATTATGTGGACTTTTAGGATAGAGAAAATGGATTCAGAATAAAAGACAATGATAAGAATAAGGAGGTGTGTAAATGGATGAGAAACTGAGGAACATGACTTCTCTATATATAACAAAAGGGGATGAAATGTTGTTGCTTTTCCGGCAGGGCGGCAGCGTTGTAAGTGATACATGGGTTGGATCTGCAGGAGGCCATTTTGAAGAGAATGAACTAAACGATCCAGGAGCATGTGTATTGAGAGAACTGAATGAAGAATTAGGAATAAGTGAAAATGGTATCAGGAACCTGCTGCTGCGGTATGTTACTTTGCGGAGGGTGAAAGGAGAAATTCGACAGAATTATTATTTTTTTGCGGAACTGGACAGTGAGATAGGTGATCACATTGTATCAACGGAAGGGATAAGCAGGTGGTTTACACTGTCGGAGCTATCGGCATTGGAGATGCCATATACCGCTAAATTTGTCATTGATCATTATCTGAAGATTGGACGAAGGACAAATGATATGTATGTCGGCGTGGCTGATGGGGAAGGAGTTAACTTTACAAAGCTGTCGGAATACGAATAAAACTGGTACAATCTTGAATGCATTCTGGATGCTGCAAGGCCTTATTCGTCAAAACAGACAGGTTCTGTTCATATTGTATTGGCCGGAAGACTGTGTATAATAGGAGTAGAAGATAGTAAGGCTATGGGATATAGAGTTTTCCGGCTTCATTTACGGGAAGAAAGCGTTATAGAAGAGATTTCTGAACGTGGTAACAATAGAAGGTGGAGGATTCCCGGAGAGGAGATTTGTTTGAAAAAGACAGAGCTTTGTTTATGGGGGCTTGTTCTGATGTTTATGTTTGGAGGTCAGAGGGTGGCTTATGCGCAGGATACAGACAGCGTCCTATGGGTATGCGTCTTTTCTGAAGACAGAGGAACAGCGGAAAGCCCGGGAGGAACTGGCCGATGAACTGATGCGGTTTGTCAATGAGGCATTTGGGGAAGATAAGGCATCAGATTCTGCGGAGGCATTCCAGGAAGAGAAGGCGACAGGTGTATCGGAACAAAATACTGACGGGAGGGATGTATCTCAGACAGCGCTCATACCGGAAGTGGAAAGTAATATTGACGAACTGTCTGAGAGACATTCACAGAAGCCATTCTGCCAGACAATGAGGACACAATATACTGCCGGGTGTGCTTCAGGAGACTGGTGTAAAATGATTGGAAGCTCACATCGAAGAAGAGGAGAGAAACATGGAGCAGAAAGCTAAGAGAATAGAATTTCGGTTCGGGAAGTTTGGGAAACTGGCGCCGCTTATTGTTGCGGCGGGCATGATTTTATGGGCGGCGTTCAGCCAGTCTAATGTGAACGGATATGTGCTGGCCTTTTTCGCAGCTCTGGTGACAGGGGTTATTTTTACAAAGGATGAAAAGGCATATGGGGAAGCGCTGGTCTATGGTTTAAGCAAGCCTATGTTCGGCGTGATCGTGATGGCGGTGATACTGGCGGCAATTTCGGGCAAGCTGATTTCAGCCAGCGGGGCAGTACAGACCATTGCGGCTTATGTGGTGGCGGCAGGTTTTACCGGAAAGCTGTTTGTGGCGGCTTCCTTTCTCATTACCTGCCTGCTGGCATTTGCCACAGGGACCTCGGTGGGCACCTATTTTGTAGTGATTCCCATTTTGTTCCCGGTGGGCGTGATGGCCGGGGCAGCGCCGGAATTTATGATCGGTGCCATCGTGTCAGGTGCGGCGTTTGGTGACAACCTGGGGCCCATTTCGGATACCACTATCGCTTCCTCTGCCACACAGCATGCAGATTTGGGAGTCGTGGTGAAGACCAGGATGCGCTACAGTCTGCCGGCAGCGGCGGGAGCCCTGGTTTTATTCCTGTTGTTTTCCAAAACCTCAGAGGCAGGCGCGGCAACTCTGACAGAGGCCGGTACGGCAAATCCGGTCAGTCTGGTTATGCTGGCAGTGCCGGCGGTGATCATTGTCCTGTGCCTGCTGAAGAAGCATCTCATCACAGCTCTGTCCTGGGGAATTCTGGCAGGGATTGCTGCCGGATTGCTTTTCGGTATCTACACGGTGGAAGGACTTATTGCCTTTCCCGGTGGATTCTCCGTGTCCGGGGCGATCATAGAAGCCATTACGGGGACGTCGGGTACTGTGGCCATGCTCATTGCCGTGTTTGCTCTTCTTGGAGTGGTGGAGTGCAGCGGTCTCTTTGAGGATGTAGGAGTGTTACTGTCCCGATTCGCGAAGAGCGAACGCAGTACAGAGACAGCCATTGTGCTCTCCACCGGTGTCTTAAGCATGGTGACCGGCGTCATTTCCGTGGCGATTGTAGCTCTTGGAGACCTGGTAAATGAGATTGGGGAGAAAGCGGGTGTAAACCGGTACCGCCGTGCGAATCTGCTGGATTGTACGGGATGTGTGTTCTGCTTTCTGGCTCCCTGGACAGTGCACTGCGTGATTCCGGCCCAACAGTCCGCTCAGTTTGGAGAGGGATTTGCAGTGGCGCCGGCATCGATTCCTTTTGTGAATTTTTATTCTGTTTGCATGCTGGTGATGCTGGTGACAGCTGTAATTACCGGATATGGAAGGAAACATAAATAAACGCCGCCGCTGCAAATGTCTCTCTTCATTCCTTCAGACATTGCAGGATCGGCTCAATATATTTTTTGTCTGAAATATCATAGGATGAAGAAATCATTTTTATCATTTCCTGCTCCGCCTCACTTTTTTCTTTTTTTGCCTTGAGCATTTTTATGAACATTTTCATCATCAGTTTGGACGGAGCAGACATTTTTTCATAATTGAATCCACCCGGACAATAAAACATATTTACTTTTTTCAATTTCGGATCGCTGAAACTCTGCTTAAGAAACAACTCAATATCCGGACTGTCTATGGGACTTCCCCCGACGCAAAATGCAATTAGCTTTTTATCCGCCCATTTGTCTATATTGATCTTAAACCAGCTGATTTTGCTAATATTGCCCGCACATGCCCAGCTGCCGAATATAATTGCTTCATATTCAGCCGGATTTACCTTTTTTGCGGCTGACAGTTCAAGGCAATCGGCTCCCGATGCCTCTGCTATCCACTGGGCATAACGCTTTGTAAAACCTGTCTGTGAATTGTAAATTACGATTGTATTCATTTGAACAACTCTCCTTTTATTGTTTTTCCTCAGTTGTTAAGGTTATTTCCTGCTTTTTCCGGGCAACCCGTTTTTCCAGATTGTCAATTCCTGTATACAGCTTTGACAAAAGAATGAAAAGTGTCTCAATTTCCTGGTCTGTATAAACTTCAAAAAGATATTTCAGTTCTTCCTGGTATTCTGAAAATTCATTTTCAAAGTAGTCATTACAGTTTTCTGTGGGGCGGATACACAGGGCCCTTGTATCCCGCGGACTTTGCTGAATTATGACAAAGCCTTTTCTCATCAGGACATCAGCTAACTTTTTGATATTTTGTCTTGAGCAGCCCAACAAATTCCCTAATTGGGTAAAAGTTAACGGTTCCTTTGACTGCCGGACGATGGACAATAACATAAATTGCTTTAATGATACCTCCGGAATACGGTTATCAAAAAGTGTCTGCAGTTTGTTACCGGCAATAAATAATGTGCTGAAAATCGCTTTTCTCTGCTTCTCTGTGGTATCTGAAAATCTTGTAATCAAATCATCCAGTTTCATATAAACCTCCTTAATGGCAACTTGTTACGATTATGATTATAGCAACAAGTTACCTGTATGTCAATAAAAATGTCGTTTTACAGTCTCTGATGTGTGGTACAATAAAATATACTGGAATTGTGTAATTGTATGGTTTTTCTGTAAATTATGTGGAAGTGCTTTTTGATATATGGCTGTAGAGGTCAGTATCAGGAAAGGAAAGAGAGTTTTGGAATTGCTCTATTATCAATAGAGAGTGAAGGAGGATTTAATGATACTTGTTACGGGGGCAAATGGATTTGTCGGGCATAAAATCATGGAGATGTGTAAGGATGCAGTTGCTGCTCCGTCACTTCGCAATGTAACACAGGAGGATATAAATCGTATAATCGGAGAAAGTAACGCTGATGTGATTATTCATACTGCAGCCATTTCCGATATAGGAGCATGTCAGACGGATCCGGATGCTTCTTACTTTGCAAATGTGCAGATTCCGCTTTTTATGGCAAAGGCATCAAAGGACAGGAAGTTAATCTGCTTCAGTTCGGATCAGGTGTACAGTGGATGCAGCGAAGAGGGACCCTATTCGGAGGATATGGCGAAACCGGGAAATATATATGCAGAACATAAGCTGGAAATGGAAGAGAGGGTGCTGGAGACTGACGCAGACGCAGTGATGCTGCGTGCCGAATGGATGTATGATTACTATCTGAAAAAAACGAATTATTTTATGAATATTGTGAATGCAAAAGATCTTGTCTCATTCAGTTCCAGACAGTACAGGGGTATTACATATCTGAAAGAAGTAGTAGAAAACATGGAAAAAGTACTTACTTTACCGGGGGGTGTATATAATTTTGGCAGTGAAACAACAAAATCAATGTATGAAATCACCCGGAAATTCATTGAACTGCTGGGGAAAAAGGTGAAGCTGGAAGATGCTCCGGCAAGGCATAACTTATGGATGAATTGTGACAAAGCTAAAAGGTATGGTGTAGAATTCAGCACTGTGATAGACGGATTGCTGAAATGTGCGGGAGATTATAACTTGATTCAAAACAGAACAAAGACAGATTAAATCGGGAGCTTACCTATGCGTTATGCAATTGTTTCAGAAGCAATTCCAGGAAAGTCAATTGACAAAAAACTCTACATCATGTAGAATACAGTTATTCTACATAATGTAGAGGAAAGGAGAAATACATATGCCTACCATGGGAGTGTTGGAATCTCGTTTTGCGGATATGATCTGGAGTCATGAGCCGCTGGCCTCCAGGGACCTGATTGAGATGGCTCAGAGGGAGTTAAGCTGGAAGGCAACTACCTCTTATACCGTTCTGAAGAGATTGTGTGAGAGGGGAATTTTCAGGCTTCAGGACAAAACGGTTACTTCGATGATTTCCCGGGAAGAGTTCTATGGGATGAAAAGCGAGCAGTTTGTGGAGGAGACCTTTGATGGCTCTCTGCCCGCGTTCATAGCTGCTTTTGGCACACGGAAAAAATTATCAGAGGAAGAAATCGAGGAACTCAAAAAACTTATCGATGGACTGCGGAGGTGAGATTATGTTTTTCTATACATTTATACCCAAACTGCTGAACATGAGCCTTACTGCAAGCGTGGTGATTCTGTTTGTTCTGCTGTTGCGGCTCCTGCTCAGAAAAGCGCCGAAAGTGATTTCCTACGCACTTTGGAGTCTTGTACTTTTCCGGCTGCTTTGTCCGGTGTCCATTCAGTCTGACCTGTCCCTGTTTGGTCTGCTGGATACCCCGGTAACTACAAATGATACCATAATCAGCCGTATTTCTTATATTCCGGCTGATATTGTTCACACGGAATATCCTTCTGTGGCCCTTCCGGGTCTGGGGGAGGATACGCTGGCCTGGGGAGAGGAACAGCTGGCCGCGGACCCGCTGGAAGCACCGATGGTGATCGTCACTTATGTCTGGATAGCAGGTGTTCTGGCGATGGTTCTCTATGCGGCGGTATCCTATATACGGCTTCGGAGGAAACTGCTCATCGCTTCACCTTTACGGGATAACATCTGTCTGGCTGACGAGATTACATCCCCCTTTGTCATGGGACTGCTTCGGCCGAAAATTTATCTGCCTTCCTCCATGAAGGAACAGGCTTACATTCTGATGCACGAGCAGCATCACATTCGCAGATTTGACCACATTATAAAGGCACTTGCATTTGGCGTATTGTGCATCCATTGGTTTAACCCTTTGGTATGGGTTGCCTTCATCCTGGCCGGTCAGGATATGGAAATGAGCTGTGATGAGGCTGTGATCAGGAAAATGGGAGCCGATGTTCTGGCAGACTATACCACATCCCTGTTAAGCCTTGCCACCGGAAAACAGATGATTGCCGGTATGCCTCTGGCATTTGGAGAGGGCGACACCCGAGGTCGCATCCGCAATCTGGCGAACTGGAAAAGGCCTGCTTTCTGGGTTGTGCTGGGGGCGGCCGTCACCAGTATGGCTTTGGCTGTGTGCCTGCTGACAAATCCAAAACGGGACAGTTTCGGGTTAAGCATAGTGGTGCCTGCGGGAAGCCGGGAAACAGTGTTTTATACCCATGAAGAGATTTCCCCGCTGGGAAATTATATTATTGTATCCTCCGGTGACGGTCTGGGAGACACGGAGGTGTCTCTGAAACCGGTGGAGGTGAAAATGGAAAACGCCTATGATGAGCCGGTCTATCTGACGCCGGGGATGCCTGTGAAGATGGAAGCGGAAAAGGGCGGCTGGTTCAAAATTGGCGTAAAGATACAGAATGACACCGATGAGGAAATGATTGTTTATGTAAATGTGGAAAATGTTACGGTCCGCATTGCAGATGTAAGTGAACCGGAAACCTTTCAGATGGAAGCGGAAATTCTGGAAGTTAACGACGGATATTTCCTTGTGGAACCTGTGGAAGGAAGCCCGGAGCTGAACAGTGCAGATAAAATTGTGGTTCCCATGAAAAATATGGATCCGGCACTGGAGCCGCAGGTCGGAGACATCATTGAAATCTCCTATAATGGAGAAATCCAGGAAACTTACCCGGGACAGCTGAGCGATGTGTATGGTATCAGAGGTATTGCGAAGAACGTCATCATGAAGGAGGATCCTTCTATAGAGGAAAGTTCTTCCACGGAAGAAAGTCTTTCCGTGGAATCCGAAGATTTGCTGACAGAAGCAATTTACAACGCCATCCTTGACCACAATAAGCCTGCCGGACCGGATGATCTGTATCACTGCGCAAGCTTTATCCTGCTGGACCAGGAGATGCTCAGCATCGACAGCGAACCGCCTACACCCATGGAGGTCACTGTTTACGGATTTGCATTGTATCAGGCCTATGAGTACTCCGGTGCTGCATTCCGGGAAGCTTTGGGGAGCCATATCCCTGTGGCCATCACATTTGAAATCAGGGATGGCGAGTATGTCCTCAGAGAATACTGGGAGCCCAGGGATGGCAGCTATTACGTGAAGGACATTCAGGATACATTTCCCGATACGATTGCAGAGAATGCGATAGACACACAAAAGTACATCCTTGCACAGAAACAGGACTGCTATATACAGGCTGTGGAGCACGGCAGTGTGGACACAGATTCTGTCATGGAGCAGTTGTTTGGTGCCATTGAGTCCTCGCCGGCACAGGCATCCGCTCCCGGCGACTATATCAGGGAACACTCTGTGGAGTATCGGGAGCTGAGCTATTATGGTCTGTATACCCTGCGTTATTGCTTTGAGCAATTTCTGCAGGGTGGACAGACAGGCCTGCATGGGCATATTATGGCATCAGCCTGCCGGGATATTATCCTTGCTTGGGGCGAAGCGGATTCCTTCGACCGGGAGCCAGTCACAGGGCAGGATTGGTTCGATGCTTACAAAAGTAACGCTGAATTATTGAAAGCACAGTACAGCGATGAGGATATGGCAAAATATTATTCGGGAGCCTGGCTGCTTCTGCAGATGACTGAAGGATAAATAGCAGCGGATCATAACGCCGCCCCGGGAATCATTTTTCACAATTGTAATCTGTGGCGTGAGTGTGTATAATAGCCTTGGATTATAAGGCTTGCGAAGCGGTTCCACAAGCTTATGCCATGAAACCGGAAGGTGGTACGTAAACACCACAAAACACAGAAAGGGAATGAATAGAATATACAGAATCAGGAGAGATTATGCGAACATTATATGTGACTGACCTGGACGGTACCTTATTAAACACAAAGGACAGAATCAATCCGGAAAGCCTTCGAATGATAAATGAGCTGACTGGCAGAGGAATGCTTTTTACCTATGCCACAGCCAGGTCTCTTGCGTCGGCGTCCGTGGTGGCGGAAGGTTTAAGGCTGACACTGCCCGTAATCGTATATAACGGTGCTTTTATCATGGAACCCTGCACGGGGGAAATCCTGTCCTCCCTGTTTTTCTCGGAGGAGGAAGCCGCATTCGCACGGGAAAATATAGAGAAGGCACAGGCCACCCCGCTGGTATATTCCTTTCTGGAAAATGTGGAAAAGGTATCGTGGAATACCAGACGGGAGAACGGGGGAATAGAGAGGTATCTTTCGCTGCGGAAGGGGGACAGAAGGCTTCGGCCGCTGGACGGTCCCGAAGGATTGTATGATGGGAAAATATTTTATTATACCTGTATCGGAGAAAAAGAGGAATTGATGCCGTTGTATGAAACCATGTCAAGAGACGGCAGATTTCGCTGTACTGTTCAGCAGGAATTATATCGTCCGGAGTACTTTTGTGAGATTATGCCCTGTGGCGCAACAAAAGCGGAAGCGATTAAAAAGCTTAAAAAAATGTGTAATTGTGATAAAGTGGTTTCCTTTGGCGATGCCATTAACGATCTTCCCATGTTTGAGCTTTCCGATGAGTGCTATGCGGTTGAAAATGCGGTGCCGGAGCTTAAGGAGGCGGCCACTGCCGTGCTGGACAGCAATGAAAGGGACGGTGTCGCAAAATGGCTGTGGGAGAATTGTCATCTGAGAAGCGGAGGAAACGAATTCTGATCCGGGTTATGGTGTCTGGGCCATAAAATTGATTGCAGGATTCTGCATTTTATGCTAATATATCATTTGAAATGCATTTTTATACAAATATATGTGAAATTATTACTTTTGTATATGGGAAATAAGGAAGCGATTTGCAATATAATGTTTGCAGATACAGGAAAGGGTATGGTCACTGACATGAAAAAAATTCCTTACAAAATCTATCTGGAAGAAAATGAGATACCGACGCACTGGTATAATCTTCGCGCCGAAATGAAGAATAAACCGGCGCCTCTGCTGAATCCTGAGACACTGCAGCCCATGACTGCAGAGGAACTGAAAGCTGTGTTCTGCGATGAGCTGGTGACGCAGGAACTTGACGATACCAATGCGTATATTCCGATTCCGCAGGAAATTCAGGATTTCTATAAAATGTATCGTCCGTCCCCTCTGGTGAGAGCTTATTGCCTGGAAGAAAAGCTGCAGACGCCGGCCAAAATCTATTATAAATTTGAGGGCAATAATACCAGCGGAAGCCACAAGCTGAATTCTGCCATTGCCCAGGCATATTATGCGAAAAAGCAGGGACTGAAAGGCGTTACCACGGAGACCGGAGCCGGTCAGTGGGGAACGGCTCTTTCCATGGCCTGTGCTTATTTTGGTCTGGACTGTCTGGTTTATATGGTAAAGGTATCCTATGAGCAGAAGCCTTTCCGCAGAGAGGTCATGAGGACATACGGCGCTACAGTGACCCCTTCTCCCAGTGAGACCACGGAAATCGGCAGAAAGATACTCGCCGAGCACCCGGGTACTTCCGGAAGTCTGGGGTGTGCCATTTCGGAGGCCGTGGAGGCGGAGATGGGCAGAGAGGGATACCGCTATGTTCTGGGCAGTGTGCTGAATCAGGTCCTGCTGCATCAGACTGTGATCGGTCTTGAGGCAAAGGCGGCCCTTGATAAATATGAGATTGTTCCTGATATTATCATCGGATGTGCGGGCGGCGGCTCCAATCTGGGAGGACTGATTTCTCCTTTTGCCGGAGAAATGATCCGCGGTGAAAGGAACTACAGAATCATAGGGGTGGAACCGGCCTCCTGCCCCAGCTTTACCAGAGGAGTGTTTGCCTATGATTTCTGCGATACGGGAAAAGTATGTCCGCTGGCGAAAATGTATACTCTTGGAAGCGGGTTTATTCCTTCTGCCAATCATGCCGGCGGTCTCAGGTATCACGGCATGAGTCCGGTTCTGTCCCAGTTGTATCATGACGGAATTATGGAGGCGGTGAGTGTGGAACAGACATCTGTGTTTGACGCGGCAACTCAATTTGCCAGAGTGGAAGGGATTCTTCCCGCACCCGAGAGCAGCCATGCCATCCGGGTGGCCATTGACGAGGCTCTGAAATGTAAGGAGACCGGGGAAGAGAAGACGATAGTATTCGGCCTTACGGGTACAGGTTATTTTGATATGGTGGCCTATGAGAAATATAATAACGGTGAAATGCGGGATTATGTGCCTGCAGATGCGGATTTGAAGCCGGGTCTGGATGGAATTCCGCGATTCCCCGGGAATGAATTCTGAGGAAGCCGGGGATTGACCTGCAGGTGAAGAGAGGCGGATCGTTTCCGGAACGTTCGAAGAACCGGGAGGCCTGACAGGCAGGATGCAGACAGTTTATGGAAAGAGGTGGGCAGGAATATGGGTGAATATGTAATTTGCATGGATGCTTCAGGGGACATTCTCAGAGAAGTGGCCGCGGAAAGCGGGATTGCGTTTGTGCCGATGGAATATTCTCTGGGAGAAGAAATGCGTACTTCTCACGGCTGTGAGGAGGAAGCGGTTCTGAAACTGTTTTATGATGGACAGCGGAAGGGGGATTTGACGAAGACGTCTCAGATTTCTCCTTTTATGTATGAAGATTATTTCAGGAAATTTCTGGAGGACGGAAAATCTGTGCTGTATTTCTGCCTGTCAGGCGGCTTATCGGCTACCTGTGAAAGCGCCATGCTGGCGGCGAAGAATCTGAAGGAAGTATATCCGGATCTGGATATATTACCTGTGGATACACTGGCGGCTACTGGCGGAATCGGAATTCTGGTGGAAAATGCCATTGAAAACAGGAAAAACGGGATGGGGCTTTGGGAGAATTATGATGCCGTAAAGCAGCTGATTCCCCGGCTGCGTCATTTCTTTATGGTGCAGGACCTCATGTATCTGAAAAGGGGAGGGCGGGTAGGGGCCGCTACGGCCCTTGTAGGTTCGGCGCTGAATATCAGACCCATGCTGAAGATTGACGAGAAGGGAAAGCTGGTGACAGTAGACAAGAAGCGCGGTAATAAAGCGGCCATGCTGTCTCTGTTTGCATATTTTCAGGAAAATTACAATCCGGAACTGTGCAGAGTAATCTATATCTGCGATGCGGACACACCGGAGCTTGCGGAGAATCTGGCGGAAAAAGTCAGGGCTGCTGCTCCTGATGCGGTAATAAGGCGGACAATGCTTTCGCCTATTATCGGTGCACATACAGGGCCGGGGATGCTGTCCATGATATTGATTGGAAAGTAAGCAGCAGCTCGTTCAGCTGTCTGAACTGCTGTGAAAGTATTTGCATGGGACTAAACGGCCAATGACGAAAGAGGAAGCATCTGCTATAATATGATGAAAGGATTGTGAAGCTTCAGACAGGAATTCGGGAAAACCATGAGAAAGGAAACAGGTGTATGCTGTCAGAATACAGGTATCAGAGCATTGACCCGCTGGAAACGGGCTGGCGGCTGGCGCAGCTGATCAGGCAGAAGGGATATTCTGTCAAGGATATTCAGAAGCTGTTGCAGTTGTCCTGTCCACAGCCTGTATACCGATGGATAAAGGGGCAGATATTGCCTTCAGTGAATCATTTATATAATCTGGCGGGAATACTGGATGTACCGATGGGAGAGCTTCTGGTTCCGGCATCGGAGACGGCCTGTATTATTGCATTTGAACGGGAATGTTCACGTCGGAAGAGACTGTATGCGTATTACCTGCATTGGCGGAAGAAAGCGGCATAGACATGTTTCATTTTATGATTGATCTGGAGAACACAAGGAGCAGAGGGCTGCAGGGGGCAGAATACCTGTCTGCTGAAGATTGTGTGACTATATTTTACAGTCAGTCCTGTCTGAAAGTGGAGTGTGGAAAGCTGCAGCAGATTATGGATGCGGGAAGCATTCTGGATATCTGCCGTCTGAAGAATACCGGGAAAAATGCCCTGGATTTTTATATTACTTCCAAAACGGGAGCGTTATTTGGGAGTGGATACCAGGGAACAGTAGCCATAGTGAGCAACGATAAAGGATACCACGCAGTACGCGATTATTGGAAGAATTGTGTCACACCTGCGCAGAAGGTGGTGGTTCAGGCCGATATTGAACAGTGCATCCTGGTATCTGACGAGGCCAGTGAGCGGCGTAAGCTGATTTGTGAGAAATTGCGGGAAGTTAACCTGGAAACTCAATACAAGTGCTATGAGGAGCAGTTGCGGATTCGACATGAACTGGAGGCCTGTTTTGCAGATACAGCCTATAAGGAACTGCTTGGTCAGATTGTCAATATTGTGAAGGGCAGGAAGGGAAACCGCCTGCTGTATCTGGACACAATCAAGCAGTTTGGAAGGAAAAGAGGGCTGGAGATATACACAAGACTTCGACAGGTGGTATAAGTGAAACGATGCAAAAAGGGATGTCCGCTCATGTGGCTGGAGAAAGAGCTGAAATGTGACGAAAGCGATAGACAAATCTGGAATATCTAACAAATTTGCATAAATCTCTGTGTATTTCATATGTTTTTTCCCGGGTTCAGAAATTATAATGAAGACAGGGAAAAGCGAGATTCGAAAGACGGTGTCGGTACTAATGATTAGTTCCCGACGCCGTCTTTTGATATACAGGAAAACTTCAATGGGATCCTGACAGAAGAAATGCGACTGTCTTAAAAAGACCTGGTATGGAAGGAGATACAAAATTATGAAAGCAGCACTTGTGTACACCAGCACCACGCCGGAACTGATCGAGCTTGTAAATCGCGAGGTGAGAAAAAATATCGGGGAGGAAGCGGAGATTCTGAGCCTGCAGAATCCCGGAATTCTGCAGGCCGTCAGGGATGCGGGATATGTGACGCCCAAGGCGGCAGCGGATCTGATTGCCATGTATATGGACGCCGTGTCGCAGGGGGCGGACGCCATATTGAATATCTGTTCCTCTGTGGGGGAGGTGGCGGACTGCATGCAGACTGCCGCGGCATATATCGGGGTGCCCATCGTGAGAATCGACGAGGAAATGTGTCGGGAGGCGGTGCGCCTGGGGAGCCGGATTGCGGTGCTGGCCACTCTGCCCACCACGCTGGCGCCCACGAAGAATACGGTGTTGCGCGTGGCAAGGGAAATGGGACGGCATGTGAAGACGGTGGACGGACTTATCAACGGCGCTTTTGGCCTGGATCAGGAACAGTTCAGGAAGCTCCTGCTGGATAAAGCGGCACAGGTGAGGGAAGCGGCGGATGTGATTCTTCTCGCCCAGGGCTCCATGGCCTATGTGGAGGAGGATATCAGCCGGAAGCTGGGAATTCCCACCCTCTCCAGCCCCAGGTTCGGTGCCATTGAGCTGAGGAAGGCGCTGGAGCGCAGAGGACTCCGGGGACGCTGAGACAGCGCGGCCATGTGACGACAATTTGATACAAAGAAGGAATGGGAAAAAGACAATGGAGGCGGACAATGGTAACGGATACGAGAAAATCAGGCAACGCGAAGCTGTGGGGTCTTCCCTTTGCGGATGTGGAATGGACAGGAGGCTTTTATAAGGAGCGCTTCGACACCTGTGCGGATTTCACGGTACCCCATCTGCAGAGGATGTTTGAGAGCAAAGATATCAGCCATGTGCTGGAAAATTTTAAGATAGCGGCAGGAGAAGCCGAGGGTGAATTCGACGGTACGGTTTTCGGCGACGGAGATTTTTACAAATGGATGGAGGCTGCGGTTTACACCGCCGTGCGCAGGGAGGACAAAGCGCTTCTGGACCGTCTGGAGGAATATATCGCCCTGATTGGGAGAGCGCAGCAGGCAGACGGTTACATCTCTACCAAACAGATCATCGGGGAGAGGAGCGGAAAGGCCGTACGCCTGGGAGATATCAATGATTTTGAGGTATATAATTTCGGACATCTGTTTACCTCGGCCTGTCTGTATTACAGACTCACAGGCCGGAACAGCTTTCTGCGAATTGCCGGGGGAGCCGCGGACTATCTGAAGAATCTGTACGGGGATGCGGAGAAAAACGGGGAAGTGCAGACCGCCGTATGTCCCTCCCACTATATGGGACTGGCGGAGATGTACCGCACCACGGGCGAGAGAAAATATCTGGATCTTCTGAAGAAGGCCATAGCGCTCAGGGATTCCGTGAAGGAGGGCATGGATGATAACCAGGACAGCATTCCTCTCAGGAAGCATGAAAAGATCATTGGCCATGCGGTGAGGGCAAATTATCTCTACGCCGGCGTGGCGGATCTGTGTCTGGAGGAGGCGGACCCGGAGCTCACGGAGGTGCTTCATAAGGTATGGAAGAGTCTGGTGACGCAGAAACTCTATATTACGGGGGGCTGCGGCGCACTGTATAACGGTGCTTCTCCCTATGGATATTTCTTCAAGCACCAGCTGGTGCATCAGGCCTACGGATACGAATATCAGCTTCCCAATGTGACGGCCTATAACGAAACCTGCGCCTCTGTGGGCGGTGTGTACTGGGCCTGGAGAATGCTCTGTCTGGAGAAAAAGGCGGAGTATGCGGATGTGCTGGAACGCATGGTGCTCAATGTGAATATGGCAGGCATCAGTATGGACGGAAAGAAGTTTTTTTACGAAAATATGCTGCGGAGAGCTCATGAGCTGCCTTATGAGCTGATATGGGGACAGGAGAGGGCAGAGTATATCCTGAGTTATTGCTGTCCTCCCAATCTGGCCAGACTTCTCTCTCAGCTGAGCGAGTATTCCTATGCCGTGGATGAATGCGGAATTTATACCGTATTATACGGAAGAAACAGAGCGAAAGCCGCATTTTCCGGGAAATCTGTGACCATTGTACAGGAGACGGATTATCCGTACGATGGAAAGATCCGTTTTACCTTTGAGACACAAAGCGTGGAAGGCGGGGCGGAATTTGACCTTCATCTGAGAATTCCGGCCTGGGTGAGAAAGGGGAAGATTACGATAAAGAAATGGGGGGAAGCTGCGGCGACCGATGCACAGAATCTGAGCCGGGCTCAGGCGGGAACCTGGCAGACCGTCCGCATCCGGCAGCCGGAGGAGACGGAAGTGCTGCTGGACTTCTGCATGGAAGCCAGGCTGACCTGTGCCCACGCCATGGTGGAGGAGGACGTGAATCAGGTGGCCGTGGAGCGTGGCCCCCTTGTGTACTGCGTAGAAGGGATGGATGCGGATATCGAAACCCTGGACGAGCTGCTGATTCCATCGGACATCCGTCTGGAGCCGGAGGAATTTGGCATCGGTGGCAGGACGGTACTTTCCATGAAGGGCGATTTCCTGAAGCGCAGGAGTCTGCCCGGAGAGGAGGAGCCCGGGGAAGCGCTGTACAGGGATTATGTAAACAGCGGATATGACAAAATACCGGTGAGACTCATTCCCTATTTTGCCTGGGATAACAGAGGGCTGGACGAGATGCGGATCTGGATTCCCGTAACGGATGTGCAGAGCGTGTGATACTGCTGGCGCGCCGTCCGGACAGTCGGATAGGGAGATGAAAAGTCAGAAAAATCGCTCGGGCGGCATAACGGAAAACGGGAAGATGCCGGCGGAAAAGAATCGGAAAAATGAGAGGCACGAAAACGGTGCAGAAATGAGGAGCGTGTGGAACAATTCAAAAAGCTTCCGCTTTCGGCGCTGGAGGAATATCCGGCGTCGGACGCGGCAGCCGTACATAAAAAATATCTGGAGGAATATCGGGATTTCCGGTCAAAGATTGTGGTGCTGGATGACGATCCCACGGGAGTGCAGACGGTCCACGGAGTCCATGTCTATACCGATTGGAGTCTGGAAAGCCTGAGACAGGGACTGGAGGAGGAGAACAGCATGTTCTTCATTCTGACCAATTCCAGAAGCTTTACCGCCGGGAAGACAGAGGAAGAACATAAAAATCTGGCCCGCCGACTTGTAAAGGCGGCCGGGGAGACGGGAAAGGAGTTCCTGCTGGTTTCCAGAGGGGATTCCACCCTGCGGGGGCATTATCCCCTGGAGCTGGAGACACTGAAGAATGTGCTGGAGGAAGAGACCGGAAAAGAAATCCATGGACAGATTCTCTGCCCCTTTTTTCGAGAGGGCGGAAGATTTACCATAGAGGGAGTGCATTATGTGAGAGAAGGAGACAGCCTGGTTCCCGCCGGCCAGACAGAATTTGCCGGGGATAAGACTTTTGGCTATTCTTCCTCCCATCTGGCCGCCTATGCGGAGGAAAAAAGCGGGGGAAAATACCGGCAGGAGGATACTATTCTGATTTCCCTTGCCCTGCTGCGCACCGGAGCATATGACAGAATCACCCAACTGCTCATGGAGACGCAGGGGTTCCGGCCGGTGGTGGTGGATGCCATTGTGGAGAGCGATGTGGAGGTGTTCGCTACCTGCCTTTTGAGGGCCATGAAGGCCGGAAAGCGCTTCCTGATCCGCTGTGCCGCCGCGGTGCCAAAAGTGCTGGGAAACGTGAGTACGATTCCGCTGCTGACAGCGAAAGATCTGTGGAGGGATGAGGTTTCTCATGCCGGAAATGGACAGGTGGAGGATGGGCTGAGTAACTGTGGGCAGGAAACGGAGCATAATGCCCATTACGGCGGCATTGTACTGGTGGGGTCTCATGTGAAGAAAACCACCATGCAGCTGGAAGCTCTGAAAAGGGCGGGAGAGGAAGGAGGAATCCGAACAGGGCTGGAATTTCTGGAATTTCGAGTGAAAGCCTGCTTTGAGAAAGGCGGCCTGGAAGCAGAGACCAAACGTATGATTGTAAAAGCCGAAAAAGTCATGTCCCAGGGGAAAACTGCAGTGGTGTATACCAGCCGGACACTGCTTGCGCCGGAGGGAATGTCCAGGGAAGCGCTTCTGCGCCTGTCGGTCAATATTTCCGATGCGGTGACGGCTGTAATCGAGGGGCTTCATCGGAAACCAAGATTTCTGATTGCGAAAGGAGGAATTACATCCAGCGATGTGGGGACAAAGGCTCTGAAAGTGAAAAAAGCATTGGTATCAGGGCAGGTACAGCCTGGCATTCCGGTGTGGAGAACCGGGCCGGAGAGCCGTTTTCCGGGACTTTCTTATATTATCTTTCCCGGGAATGTGGGGGATGAGGATACTCTGAGAAAAATAGTTGAGATGCTGGCGTAGCAAAAAGGCGGCAGACAGAATCAGGATAAGGAAGAGAGGCAGGCTTAAGATGAGAAAAGTGATTATATCCCTGGCACCGGTGGAAGCCGGGAAACCTGTGAATAAGGAAGCTCTGGTGGAAGATGTGGTAAAATCGGCTGAAGCAGGCGCCGCCATGTGCCATTTGCATTGCAGGCGTCCGGACGGCACGCTGACGCCGGATACTGCTGAGCTGGTGGATACTTTTGAGAGAATTGCCGAAAGGACTGATCTGGTAATTCAGGCTTCCACCGGGGGTGTGTCGGATATGAATATTGAGCAGCGTTGCAGACCTCTGGACTATTGGAGGGTGGAGAGCGCTTCCTTAAACGGGGGTACTACCAACCTGGGGGAAGCGGTCTATATCAACAGCTTTGAGGATATCCGCTACTGTGCCGGAGCCGTGTATGAAAGGGGGATTATTCCGGAGATTGAGGTTTTTGATATCGGTATGATTTATAATATCCGGATGACGAAAGAACAGGTGCCCTACAGGAATCCCGTGCTTTATAATCTGGTATTTGGACATAAAGGGGGGATGCAGCCCAATATGGAATGTCTCACTGCTTTTCGTGCTGCAGTGCCTCCCGATGCGATTTGGGGAGTCACCCATTATGGGAGGGATAACTGGGAATTTCTTGCCGCGGCCATTGCCATGGGGGCCGCGGTGGTCCGCATAGGCTTTGAGGACAGCAGGTATCTGGCACCGAAAAAGGAAGCTGCCTATAATTATCAGGAAGTGGAAAAGCTGGTATCCTTGATCCGCGCCATGGATCTGGAGGAGGCGACGCCGGAGGAAGCAAGGAAGATCATGCGTACGCTTCCCAGGAAGAAGGGATAATTCGAAATTCATAAATGACGCAGATTGAAATTATAAGAAAAAAGAAAGGCAGAAATTATGCATGGAGTAAATTTGATATCAGCTCCGGAAGACTGGGAGATTCTACAGCAGGAAAAGGGAAGTGCACAGGTGAAGCTGAAAGGGACTTATCAGGTACATCCGGCTGCCATCAATGTGGGGGTGGCCCAGGCAGTCCCGATGGTGAGAGTAATGCGGGAGAGCGATAATATGACCGTAATTCCCTGGACCATGGCTGATGTAATTGATGCTGGAGAGAACTTTACGGGCAGCTTTGAGACTGTGCTCAGGATTCCGGAAGGAGGGCTCTACAGGATAGAGACCAGCCTTGAGACCAGGAGTACCGTTCCCAATCTTACCTGGCTTTACCGTGGGGACTGTGTGCTGCATCTGGGAGTGGGAGATCTCTTTATAATAGCGGGACAATCCAATTCCGCCGGATACGGCAGGGATTTCTGTGAAGATCCTTCCCATATATGTGTACATTTATTCAGGAACAGAGGCAAATGGGATCTTGCCAGTCATCCCATGAATGAGAGTACATTCGGCGGAGCCCTGCCCAATGAGGAAATGGGAATTCCAGGGGTATCGCCGTATCTGACCTTCGGCAGGACCTATTACGAACTCACAGGAAGACCCGTGGGGCTGGTCCAGACTTCCATGGGAGGCTCTCCCATAAGCCGCTGGATGCCGGAGACAGGTGACTTGTATCAGAATATGTTGAACCGTATATATATGACAGGGGGAAAATATGCCGGAGTTCTCTGGTACCAGGGGTGTTCCGATACAGAGCCGGAGCAGGCGGCACAGTATCTGAAGCATTTCAGAGATTATGCGGAAGCGCTCCGTCGGGATCTGGGCTATGAGATTCCCATATTTACCATGCAATTGAATCGTCAGATTAACGGAATCAATGACGTGTGCTGGGGAATGGTTCGGGATGCTCAGCGGCGGGCGGCTTTGGAGATTCCGAATGTTCATGTGCTGTCTACCACGAATTTAGGGTTGTGTGACGGTATTCACAACAATGCGCCTTCCAGTGTGGCTCTTGGGAAAAAGCTGGCGAAGCAGTGTGTCCATGTACTGGCGGGAGGGGAGGAATATGAGGCTCCTTCTTTGAGTACGGTACAGAGAGTTATGGAGGAAGAGAAGAAGGCAATGAAACTGACCGGTATCTGGCTGAAGCTTTGCTTTGACCATGTGAAAAACTGCCTGCAGATTGCCTCCGGTCTGGGGAAGGACAGTGGATTCACCCTGGAGGACAGCGAAGGAGAAGTGGAGATTTTAAGCATAAGAGCTAACAGAGAGGATCGGAATTATGTTTATCTGGAGCTGGCAAGGGAAGCGGGCAGGGAAACGTTCCTGTCATTTGCATGGCAGGCAGATCCGGTGAAAATACCTGTAATCGATGAAGTGACATTTCTCCCGCCGCTGTCCTTTTACAGGTACCCGATTTTGAGGAAAGAACAATAGAAGAAGGAAAAAGGAGAGAAGATATGGGTCAGATAAATTGGGACGAACTGAAAAAAGAAGTACCGGAATGGTTTCGGGATGCGAAGTTTGGGCTGTTTTTTCACTGGGGGCCTTACAGTGTGCCTGCTTATCAGAATGAATGGTATTCCAGGAATATGTACTGTGGCGGTCTGGAACAGAATAAATATCATGTGGAAACCTATGGAGAACTGCACGATTTTGGATACAAAGATTTCTATCCTATGATGAAGGGAGAGAAGTTTGATCCCGGGGAATGGGCAAGGCTGGCAAAGCGTGCCGGAGCCAGGTATGCAGGGCCTGTGACGGAGCACTGTGACAATTTCTCCATGTGGGACAGCAGTGTGAATCCCATAAACAGCGTAAATTACGGGCCGAAGCGGGATGTAGTGGGAGAATGCATGGAAGCATTTCGAAAAGAGGGAATCCGTACCCTTGCCACTTTCCATCATCAGTGGCTCTGGGGCTGGTTTATGTCCACGGATAATGAGGCCGATGTGTATAATCCGGCCAATGAGGTGTATTACGGGCCTGCGCTGCCCCTGGAGACAAACCGCTATATTCCATACCGGTATCCCGATGAGGCCTTCTGCAGAACCTGGCGGGATAAGGTGTATGAGGTAATTGATAAATATGAGCCGGATGCGATTTATTTTGACAGCCGCACCTGCATTATCAGGGAAGACTATCGCTATGCCATGGCGGATTATTATTACCGGGTGAGAGGGATGAAAGAGGGAATTATTACCTATAAGCAGGAGGATTTTCCCGGAGATATCGGCGTGTATGATATTGAATGCGGAAAATTCTCCCGTCCAAGATCTTTTCCATGGCAGTCTGACGATCGCCTGGAGGACAATATTACCTGGTGTATGGTTCAGAATCCGAAGTATAAATCTGCCGGGAGAATCATTCATCAGCTCTGTGATATTGTGTCCAAAAACGGTAATCTGCTGCTGAATGTGGGGCCATATGCGGACGGCAGCTTCCATCCGGATGCGGTGGCGATACTGGAGAAAGTGGGAGACTGGCTTTCTTTAAACGGCGAGGCAGTTTATGCCACCAGGCCTTATACGATAGCAGCGGAAGGTCCCACTATTGTGGAGGATGAGAACTATGATAAAACAAAGATTGAGGAACAGATTAAGAAGGGTGGAGCGGCGGATGTACACAGTGAGACTCTGACAGCTGAAGATTTCCGCTTTACCACCCATGGAGATACAATATACGCTATCGCAATGGGCTGGCCGGAGAAAGGAGAATTCCAGATTCGTACTCTGAGAGAGGGCGGTCCCTGCCAGAGAGAGATTAAAGGCGTATCTATGCTGGGGAGCAGTAGGCCGCTTGAATTCAAACGCAACAGTGATTCGCTGAAAGTGAAAGCACCTGCGAACAGGCCTTGCACATATGCGTATGTGTTAAAAATTGTTTAAAGATTAAAGTCCGGACAAGGAGTTTCCACAGTTTGAAATTCTGGAAATGCAGCATGGCTAACCGTTACGGTCAATGACGGTCCTCCAAACGCGTCGCCGTTGACCGCTATGGTCAGTCGCAAATTGTTATACATTCAAGTCAAAGAATCTGCTTTGATTCAAAGAAGTGCTTTCACTCCAGATACTCACGGTACAGCTGGTTTTGTCGGTTAATATATTCTTCCAGACCGTTTCCCCTCATTTCCTCCAGAACATCTTCCCACATGGCCACGGCATCCTGATCGCCAATGACACAGTCAACGAAAGCCTCGAAAGCGCGGTTTGTACTGAAGAGATCTGTGGCTTCCTTTGGAAAGTTCAGGAAGGCATAGGGACGTTCCAGCTGTGTGGTATTATCCCGGAACCAGATGGCTGATTTGTTGCTCAGCGTCATACAATGTTCCCCATACAGCAGAGAGTTCATCTCATTCAGTTCCAGGGAATTCCAGTCGCAGATATCCCATGTGGCCAGATTGACGAATAAACTGCTGGAAGGATATTTTTCCGCCAGGGCGGTGGAAAGGCTTACAGGATTTCCCTCCGCCGAGGTAAGATCCAGAAGACAGTGATATTCTCCTGATTCCAATCGGATATAGTCCTCACCCTCAATTCCGTAATGGCAGAAAGCCTGTCCTTCCTCTGACATGAGAAATTCAAAAAGGGCCAGGATCCTTTCCAGCTTTGCATCATCTACGGAGGAGGAAATGTAGGTCTCCGACCAGAAGAGATTGCTGGAATTGCTGTATCTCACCCCGTCAGGTGCGGGAAAGACAGGCAGTATATCCACACATTCCTCAAATGGTCTGTCGTTTAAAATATCCCACTCTTCCTTGAGATCCATCAAGCTCATGGGGAAGGACTTATACTCCATTGCCCCCAGTCTTCCGGACGCGAAATCATTCAGGATGGTTGTTGGAGATTTACTGTAAAATGCAGGATCCAGTCCACCGGTTTCGTAGAGGTAACGATAGGCAGATACCACATCCTTAAAAGCATCCGTGGTCCAGGAAGGAACGAAACGTCCGTCCTCCTCCACCCAGGAATAAACATTGCATTCCGGAGCAATTCCAAGAATGACCCATTTTCCCAGGGCATTTCGATTGTTGACATTATAACCGATAGTATCATCCAAACCGTTACCGTCCGGATCATTATTGGCAAAAGCGGCTGTCAGCTCTGCAAACTCTTCAAAATTCTGCGGATCGTCATATCCCAGATTGTTCATCCAGTCTCTCCGTACCAATACGGCAGCATCCATGGCTCCCAGAATCGGATCCATATAGGAAATTCGGGGGATGGCATAGTACCGGCCGTCGGTATACCGGATACTGGGTGCGGCCTCCAGCATTCCGCTCAGGATGGGATAGGCGGACATATCTTCAGGCAGAGAGCGAATGGATCCGGAGCTAACCAAATCAGAATAGGTGGCGGAATCATTATTGTCTGTGGAGGACAGCGTGATCGTTGCAAACATGTCCGGCAGACTGTTGGTGAAGCTCAGAAACTGATATCTTTCCTTGTAATTGGTCCAGGTCACAGACATGGGATGTAGTGTGATGTTAAAGAGTTCTTCAATGTATTGGGTCATTCCATCCGGCTGAGTTGTCTTCGTCATGGCATCAATATCCCAATAGCCCACGCTGATATCCATATGCTCCTCAAAGGAGAGAGCCTGCAGGGAAGAAGGCAGGACAGAGCGGTCCGGCATGGTATCTGCTTCTTCGGAAGAACAGCCGCAGACAGAGAGGCACATGGCAAAGCAAAGAAAAAAAGAGCATATTCTGTTATGACGGTTTCGATTCATGATAAGCCTCCCTGTCGCTGTTATTTTTCTTCCGATAGGCGGTAGGGGTACAGCCCATGGTTTTCTTGAATACCTTTGCAAAATAAAAATAATCACTGTATCCTACCTGGGCTGCGATGGCAAAAACGGTCTGGTCTGTGTGGGACAGAAGCCACAGCGCATGATCAATACGCAGTCCGGTGAGAAAACTGATAAAGGTAATTCCCATCTCATGTTTGAAAAGCTGACTGGCATAATTGGCATTGATGGAACAATGTTTTGCCAGATCACTGATGGAGATATCTTCCTGATAGTGCCGTTCCGTATAATCAATGATCATTTGGACAGATTTGTGGGAGGAAGTCATATGCTTGCATATGTAGGAATCCGGGGGGGTAATTCCGGAGCAGAGAGAATGGATGTCTGCTCCTGCAATATATTATAGGCCTTCTGCATGGAGTCAATGAGCTCGCTTCGCGAGAAAGGCTTGAGACAGTATCCCACAGCATTATGCAGCATGGCTTTCTGGGCATAGGCGAACTCCGCGTAACTGCTGATGACGATAAACAGGGTTCTCAGACTTTCTGCGTTGGCTGCCTGCAGAATGTCCAGGCCGCTCATGCCGGGCAGACGTACATCCACAAAGGCCAGCGCAGGCTGATGTGTGCGGATGTATTCAAGGCCGGACAGACCGTCATAGAACTCTTCTGTAATCTCAAAAAATTCCTGGTTTTTAATCGTCGCAATCAGACTTTTTACCACCCATTTCTCATCGTCAATTACGATTGCCTGAAACATAATCAGATTTCTTCCTTTCTGGTGCGATAAGGCACTCTGATCTGGATATTGGTGCCCACCCCTTCTTCAGAATCAATTATCAAAGTATAATCCGAACCGTAATACAGTACCATTCGGCTGTTCACGTTCAATATACCGATGCCATTGTGACCGGAAAGCTTTTCTACATCCTCAAAATTCATCTCACCGTATTTCAGGTTTTGCCCGGGAGGATGGGAGACCGCAATCCGCAATTTACTCAACTGTTCTTCCGACATACCCACTCCGGTATCGAAGATCCAGATGGCGAGGTAGCCATGCTGTGGGTTCCTTCCGGCGCCAATGCGCAGAGAACCGGGCTGTAGACTTTTCTCCAGACCATGAACGATGGCATTCTCCACCAGCGGCTGAATAATCATCTTTGGTATGAGACAATTCAGTGAATCATCCCAGAAATCATAACGGAACGTAAATTTTCCGCCGAAGCGTTCCTTTTGAATCATCAGGTAGGCACGAACGATGTCCATTTCTTCCTGCAATGTCACCATATCGCTTCCCTTGATGCTGTAACGGAATATTTGCGACAAAGCGTTGGTTACGGAGATAATTTTATCATTCATCCCTTCAGCAGCCATTCCGCATATCATGGTCAGGGTATTGTAGAGGAAATGCGGATTGACCTGACTGCGAAGCAGTGCAATTTCGGTCATACGGTTATTTTTTTCCAATTCATACATTCTCAGATATGTATCAAAAATGGTGTGATTCAGCGTATCCGTCTGCTGGAGCATTTCATTGAAAGCAGCGCAGATATCATTGATTTCCGTAATTTCAATTGGCCCCTGACGGATGCTTATGCCATCCTTATAGCTGCGCCTGTCTCCGGTAGAAAGTGTTTTCATAAATCCGGTGATCTGCCGCAGAGAACGAATCAGGGGACGATAGAGCATAAACAGCAGCAGTAATATTAATGTTGTCAGAGCTCCTGCGCTCACCAGAAGCCGGATAAAAATCTGCAGCATCTGTCTTCTGGTCTGACTTTTGTCTATAAGGACGTACAGAGTATGATCGATACCGGGGATGTTGTAGCTTTTTGCCGCATAGGTTACAGAATTTTCAATATGATTGACTCTAAAGATGTTTTCCTCTTTTTGGGTATCGATCAGAGCTTCATATAATTCAGGATTTCCATATATAAACCTGTCCTCTTCGTCCAGAAAGATGATTTCCGGATCATAACTTCTGTCCGTGCTGTCATAGGCAGTATTAAACAAACTGTCCACATCGATGGCCAGAAACAGAATTCCCAGATACCGGCTCACCCCTGTGCCAAGTGAATAGATGGGCATAGCCAGAATATGGCAGACAGTGCTGTTAATCGTGGTAATTCCTGCACAGCGGTACGAAAAGCGGGATTCCGACAGAGAACGCATGAATGCCTCATAGTTGTCTGACGAGCCGTTCAGGGCGGCAAAACGGTTGTCTGAACTATAGACAGCGATATCCGTGATATTGGAGTTCAACAGGGCTGCACTGTTTAACTGACTTTCCAGCTGCAGATAACTTTCATAGGTTTTCAGAGAGTCCGGTGCCATGAGATAATTCTGAACCTGTTGGTTATAAGCTATACTGTAACAGATCTGTTCATAATTTTCATAAGCTTCCATAGTGTTTTTTGCCAGCTGGGAGGAATATGATTCCAGGCTGCCGTTCCAGAAAGTATCCTGAAGTCTTGAGAAATCATAGGAGCTGTACAGGATAAGGGTAACCGTGCAGAGGAAAAACAAAATCAGAATAAGGACGAACTGCTTTGACAGAGGCAGCTGTATTCTGTTTCTCTTTTCATTCATGAAATCTTCCTCCCGTTTTGGTTTCATCCTTTTCCATTATAATACATTATACGCTGATACAAATATGTAAAAAAATCAGAATATGTAAGAAAAACACATAATATATGAACAAAGCATGGAAAATATGTAAAATTTGCATAACGCCTCATGATTTTATCCATTCAAATCATGCGAAATTCACATTAGAATAAAAAAAGGTCAAAGACATTTGTCTGTGTCTTTTATAAAATTAAGTCTAAAGGGAGGAAGAATATGGCAAGGACATCAAAAAAAGCTGTTGCGGTGATCCCGAAGAAAAGCTTCTGGACGCGGGCTTATCGGCAGAAGGGACTGCTTTTAATGGCGTTGATACCGGTAATCTTTATTTTTGTTTTTCAGTACATACCTATCTATGGAATCCTGATCGCTTTTAAAAACTATAAGGGTTCCAAAGGGGTCTGGGGAAGTGCCTGGCTTCAGCCATTCTATCAGAATTTTGTGACATTTTTTAAGAATGTGGAGTGTGGTCAGATTATCTGGAATACGCTGAAGATTGGTACATTGACTTTGCTATTTACATTTCCTCTGCCAATTATCTACGCGCTTCTTATCAATGAGATGCGGGGAAAGACCTATAAGAAGGTGGTGCAGACTATTTCTTATATTCCTCACTTTATTTCGGTGGTGGTGGTCTGTTCCATGCTTCATGGCTTCTGCTCTCTGAATGGTTTCTTTAATGATATTCGGGCATTTTTCAGTCTGGAAAGGGTGAACCTGAACGCCGGAGGTACAAATTTCCTGATTATGTATATCCTGTCTGCTGTCTGGCAGGGGGTAGGCTGGGGCTCTATTCTGTATTTATCGGCATTAACCAATGTGGATACATCTCTTTATGACGTGGCGAATATAGACGGTGCCAATCGCTGGCAGAAAATGAAAAACATTGCGATTCCCGCCATTATGCCGACAATTACAATTCTGCTGATCATGAATACGGGCAATGTGCTGAGCAGCGACTATACTAAAATTCTGCTGATGCAGAACGCCACCAACAGGGACGCTACGGAAACCATTGCCACCTTTGTGTATCAGGTAGGTATCCAGGAAGGGCGATTCTCTTACTCGACGGCGATTAATCTTTTCCAGTCGGTGATCTGTTTCATTCTGGTTTACGGTGCCAATGCCATTACGCGCAGGCTGAGCCCGGAAAACAGTATGTGGTAAAGGAGGCAAATTCATGGCCAGAAAAAAAGAATTGGAAGTTAAAAGTAATATTTATATAGGAAGCAGAACTTTCGATGTGATATTGATTATTGTGATGGGGCTTTTGTCCATAATCTTTATTTATCCGTTTTTAAACGTACTTGCAATATCCTTTTCCAGCAACAGCGCCATTGTCACAGGGCAGGTGACCTTTTTCCCGAAGGATTTTATTCTGGACGGCTATAAGATGTTATTTAAAGATGAGAATATTTTCCAGTCCTACTTTAATACCATCATTATTGCAGCAGGGAGTGTGGTGTTCTCTCTGACGCTGACGTCTCTGATGGCTTATGTCATGATGGTGCCCGATTTTGTGCTGAGAAAGCCTCTTTCCATTTACCTGCTGATCACCATGTTCTTCAGCGGGGGGACGATTCCCAGTTATCTGCTGATTCGCAATCTTGGGCTTTACAATACCATATGGGCGCTGATCCTGCCCGGAGCTGTATCAGCCTATAATGTGTTCGTTTACAGGGCATTTTTCAAGGGGATTTCTCTGGAGCTGCGAGAGGCGGCCAAGATTGACGGCGCCGGCGAATTCTGTATTCTGGTGAAGATTTATGTGCCTCTGTCCAAGGCTTTATATGCCACCTTTGGTATGATGTGTGCAGTGGGTGTATGGAACAGTTATTTCAGCGCTTTGCTTTATATACAGGACAAGGATCGACAGCCCATCCAGATGGTACTGCGCAGGATTGTGTTTGCCAACGGTATCGGTGCCATGCAGAATGCCAATGATATGATCAGCAGCGGTAAACTGAATCAGCTGAATGTGCAGTATGCCTGTATTATCATGACCATGGGGCCCATTCTGCTGGCCTACCCCTTCGTGCAGAAGTACTTTGTAAAAGGAATGCAGGTGGGTGCGGTCAAGGGATAATTTGATTCCCGTAATACTCTAAAGGTATAAGGAAGCAGAAATGCTTCTTTATATAGAAAACAAGATTGGAGGAAAATTATGAAGAAAAAAAGTGCAACAAAAGCAACGGCACTTACACTGGCAGCAGTGATGTCCATGGGACTTCTGGCAGGCTGCGGCAATGACGTGGCAGATGAGTCCGGAGCCAGTGAACAGGGTTCATCCACCCAACAGTCATCAGAACCGTCTCAGGAGGGAGACCAGGGCGGAGAGGACAACACACCCGGCGTGGATAAGAATGATCCGGCGGCTACCGCTGCCAGCAATGGGATCAATCTTCCCGAGCTGGATACCCTGTCCATAACGGTAAGGACGGCAAACTTTGGAACGGATTCTACGGGAACCAGGTTCCAGCAGCTTTGGCAGGAGAAAATGGAAGCCTACCTGGGCTGTAAGCTGGACATTACCTGGGATATCAAGCCTTCGTTGAAGGATATGCAGGATAATGAGCAGCAATTGCTGGGAGCGCAGGATTTCTGCGATGTGAATACCACAACCGTTGGCACTTCTCTGGCGGAGTATGGTGAAGAAGGCGTTGTTCTGAACATTGCGGACTACATGAATTATATGGTATATTATCCCGATTATATGGCGGGAAGCCCCGGGGGAGAGGATTTGGCAAAGAACCAGGACGGTTCCATGTATTATTTCATTGACGGTTTTTATAATCCCAATAATATCACCGGAGCGCAGAGCTTTGCATCGGTGGCATACCGTTTTGATGTCCTGAAGGACAATAACTGGAAGCCTGCCACCAATCTCGAGGAATTCAGCCAGCTCTGTGCCGATATCAAGGCGAAAATTGATGACGGTTCTCTTGATGCGGACTATGTTATCATGGATGGAGCGAATGATTTTATCCGTGGATTTGCCGGTATCTTCCATACCTGGGAGAGTGAGTATTACAATGGCAGCGAGTGGGTGTATGGCCCTGTTGAGGATAATTTCCGTGAGATGCTTCGTTACCTGAACGGATTATGGGATGCGGGCTATATCGATCCCGAGTATGCTACCACCGACTGGAATATGCATCTTGAGAAGGCTACCACCGGCAAGGCTGTTATCTGTACTTCTCTCTGGTCAGGGAGTGTGGCGTCCTTTAACACGGCTCTGAAGGAGATAGAGGGAAACACTATAGAGTGGGGACTTGCATATCTGCCTGACGGTCCTGACGGAACCGCCTGGAAGTGGGGTTCCAGACTTCCTGGAAAGTCTCTGAATGTAAGTAACCTCAGAATGGGGATCTTTATTGATGCTGAGACCGAGCATCCGGAGCACATTGTAGCCATGATAGATTACCAGTATTCCGATCAGATGGTAGAATTGATGAACTGGGGTATTGAAGGCGAGACCTATAATGTGGTTGACGGCGTGAAGACCTATGTGGACGATATTATGAATGATGAATCTCCCGCTAAAAAATCCGCCGAGTATGGACTGATGGCATCCAGCTTATGTCGCAGCGGTATTCCCTTTATTCCGTTGGACAATGAGGCCATGACGGCTGTGACTTCTCTGCCTGAACCCTGGTGGAGTGAGGAAAAAGGATACTATGAGGGAAAGTACTGGACCGAGACCGGTGTGATCGGAGGACTTGAATCAGTGTCTCCTGCCAGTCAGCCTCCTGTGGTTTATCTGACTCCTGATCAGCAGTCCATGAGAAAGCAGCTCAATCAGGGTGGTACCTGCTACAACGAGGTGCTTACCTGGGCAGCTGACTTCATCGAAGGCAGGAAAGATATTGACAACGATGCAGACTGGGATGCATATATTAACGCTGTAAAAAGCAAAACAGAGCAGGATTTCGACAGCATCCTTACAATGCTGAACGAGAACACAGTGAAATAATCTGATTCCGGGTGTATGTAAGTATAAGAAAACGGTGTGGTTGAAAGACTACACCGTTTTTTGAGAGATGTATCGGCAGGATATGTAATCACTTTTTGCTTATTAATTCAGATTTTTGCTGATATCAGAAAAGTACGTAAGCTGTGTGTAAATTTTACATTTCCAGCGGAAAGGTGGCAACAATGAAAATATCTCTTCAGACAACCGATTATCAGAAGTATCCGCTGAATATAGGACATGAAAGGCCGGTATTTGGATGGAACGTGGAGGGAGAAGAACGGGAAATTCGTCAGGAAAGCTATCGGATATCTGTATGGCGGGGCGAATGCGGATTGGGAGAAATGGTGTGGGACAGCGGTCGAACAGAGTCTTCGCGGATGACAGGTATATGTTATGGAGGAAAAGCCCTTGTGTCTGACTGTCGCTATGGATGGCGGGTGGAAATAAGCTGCCGCCATGGAGCAGGAGAAAGCTTGACGTTGACGGAGGAAAGCTGGTTTGAAACAGGGTATTTTGACAGAGAAGAATGGAAAGGCAGCTTTATTGGGGAGACTTCAGACCATATTTATCATCTCTATCGAAAGACTTTTGCCCTGGATGGTGAAATAAGGCGTGCCAAACTCTACATCTGCGGCCTGGGACATTTTGAATGCTGGCTGAACGGCAAACGTGTGTCAGATCATGTGTTGGAACCTGGCTGGAGTGATTACAACAAGACCTGCTTTTATACCGCTTATGATGTAACGGATCTTGCGGAAGAGAGCGGAAATTGTCTGCTTGTAAAGCTGGGGGACGGTATGTTCAATGTACCCGGGGGCAGATATGTCTATTATGAGAGAAGTTATGGAAAATGTAAGCTTCTGGTACAGCTTGTACTGGAATACAGTGACGGAAGAAAACAACTGATTGTAACAGATTCTTCCTGGAAGATGGCACCGGGTCCCATAAAGTTCTGCTGTATCTATGGAGGCGAAGATTATGATGCAAGGCTCTGGAAGAAGGAGTATCTGTATGCGGACTACAGAGAAGAAGCTGTCTGGGAACCGGCAGTCTGTGTGGCGCCGCCTGAAGGAAAGCTTTCTGCCATGCCCATGGAGCCCATGAAGGTGATGGAAACTTACAGGCCTGTCAGTATAAAAGAAACCCGTCCGGGCGTATGGCTTTATGATTTTGGTACGAATTTCTCCGGGTGGGTCAGAATCAGAGTACAGGCAGAAAAAAATATGGCTGGCAGTAAAATTGTAATGAAGACAGGGGAAATCATCAATGAGGACGGTACCTTGAATCAGCGGGTGACAGGAGAGGGATACGCCTGGAACTACATTCTGGATGAGAATCGGGAACAGGAGTTTGCACCTGATTTTACTTATACCGGCTTTCGGTACCTGGAGATGACAGGAGCGATTCCGGAAGAGGAAAGGAAATTTCTTTCAGAACAAAATACAGAGACGGGGGAAGAGAATTCTCTTCCTGTCATAACGGAGATGGTGGGAGAATTTATCTATCCTGATGTGGAACAGACAGGAGACTTTAAATGCTCCAATCAGCTGTTCCAGGATATCCACGAAATTGTACTGCAGGCCATAAAGAGCAATACCAAGAGCTATTTTACGGATTGTCCCCACAGAGAGAAACTGGGATGGCTGGAGCAGACGCATCTGATCGGCCCCTCCATTATGTACAATCTGGATGTACATAATCTCTATGTAAAAACAGAGGGGGATATGGCGGATTCCCAGTGGGAAAACGGTCTGGTGCCGAATATCTGTCCGGAGTACGTGACAGGATTTGAGAAGTGGCATCGGGGATTTCTGGATTCTCCGGAATGGGGGAGTGCCTGTATCCTAAGTCCCTGGTATGTCTACCGACGATACGGAGACTCCGGGATCCTGGAAAAGTATTATGATGTGATGAAAAAGTATATAAACTATCTGGGAGGGAAAACTCACCACGAAATTCTGCATCATGGTCTGGGAGACTGGCTGGATATCGGCCCCTGTACACCGCATTCCCAGAATACGCCTGTTCCGGTGGTGGCAACCTGCATTTATTATTATGACCTGGATATCATGAAACATATAGCGGAACTTCTGAATAAGGCACAGGATGCGGCGGAATTTGCAGAACGCATGGAGTGTGTGAAGAAGGAGTATAATCTGCAGTTTCTGGATAATCAGACCGGACGGTATGCCAATGGCAGCCAGGCGGCTCAGGCCATGAGCCTGATGACCGGTCTGGTTCCGGAGGCTTTTGAGGAAAAGGTGGTGGATGAGCTGAAAAAAGATGTGGTAAAACGGGAGTATGCCATTACCGCAGGTGATGTGGGGCATCCCTTCCTGGTGGCGGCGCTGATGAAATTCGGTATGTCGGATCTGCTGAACGAGATGACGAATATCACAGAGAAACCCGGTTACGGCTATCAGGTGGTGAACGGAGCTACTACCCTGACAGAGGAATGGGACGGGCCGGAACCAGGGCATCCGCATGGCTCTCAGAATCATCTGATGCTGGGCAGCATCGAGGAGTGGTTCTATGGTTCCCTTGGAGGAATAGAGCTGATTCGCGGGGAACTTCCCTTTGATGAGATCTGCATTGCTCCCCGGCCACAGGCGGGTGTGGACTGGGTGGAAGTCCGGGTTATGCATCCCTATGGGAAGATTACGGTGAGCTGGAGGCGTGTGAACGGAGAAATCGAAGTAACATGTCAGGTGCCTCCTAACTTAACGGCACATCTGGAAGCTCCGGGGGAGGGCGTTCTGCGCACTGTGGGAAGCGGAAATTATACATATCGATTTGGAGGTTAAAATGATCGAATTGACGGACAAAAAAATACAGAAATATCTGACACCCTGCCGTTTTCCACAGCCGGTGCTGCATGGCTCCGGTCGGACAGGGGCCTTTGACGAGAAGGCGGTGGATATTCCCTTTGTGTTCTGGCATGGCGGGAAATTTCATATGCTTTACACCGGGTTTGACGGGAAAGGATATCAGTCGGCTCTGGCGGTCAGCGATGATTTGCTTCACTGGAAGCACAAGGGCATTATCCTGAAGCGAAATATGGAGTCGGATCGATGGGACCGCCTAGGCGGGGCTGCCACCTGGATACTGAAGGAGAGCAATCATCTGGAAGCTCTCCCCACACTGAAAAAAGTGAATGGAAAATACTGGCTGGTTTATCATTCCTATCCGGATACCGGGTATGAGAGCGGTCCGGCGGAGATCGGCATGGCCTGGACAGAGGATGAGGAATTGCTGGACTGGCATTTTCCGGATAAACCCTGCTTTTCCTGGAGAGATGGGGAAGGCTGGGAGTCCGGTGGATTGTATAAGGCATGTATTATTGAGCATGAGGGAAAGTGGCTGCTTTTCTACAATGCGAAGGACAGAAAAGCACGCTGGACTGAACAGACTGGCATGGCGGTATCCGATGATCTGCAGCATTGGACCAGGTGCAGAGAGAATCCTGTTCTGCGTGTGGACAGAAGCTCCTGGGACGAAAGATTTGTGTCGGATCCCTGTATTGTCAGGGATGGAAATATCTGGCTGAACTTTTACTTCGGATATGGGAAAATGTATGAGGATGGACATACCCATGCGCAGGAAGGACTTGCCCTGTCTTCCGATCTGGTTCACTGGGAGAAAGTGCGGGAACCTGTCCTTGCTTACGGCAGCCCCGGCAGCTATGACTGCGGGCATGCTCATAAGGCATCCGTAGTGTACTATCGTGGGGTACTTTATCATTTTTACTGTGCTGCCTGTCCCTGGCAGGAGGGCTATCCCACCAATGCGAACGGGGAGTATCGAACAATCTGCCTGGCCACGAGCATGCCGCTGGATGAAGTGCGGACAGAGGAAGGAAATTTATAAGTCAAATACATTTATGCTCCGTGTTCGGGCGCTGCCGGATACAGAGCTCTGTAACATTGTTTGATTTTCGAAAAAACAGCGTAGAAATGGAGGTGCATATGGAACGATTACAAATGCTGCTTCGTGGAGAGAGCACAAGCCATATCCTTCCTTTCCTGTGGATGAGGGGGGAGGACAACGAAACAATTGGCAGAGAGCTTGACAGAATAGAGGAGTGCGGAATCCGGGAGGTATGTCTGGAATCCAGACCACATCCGGATTTCTGCGGTCCGGGCTGGTGGGAGAACCTGGACTACATCTGTGCCGAAGCAAAGAAGAGAGAGATGAGGCTGTGGATTCTGGATGATGACAAATTTCCCACCGGACATGCCAACGGCGGCTATGCCAGACAGCCGGAGAAAAAGAAGCTGTATCTGGCGGAGCGCCATATGGATGTTCACGGTCCCTGCCGCAGCGGTGCCGTCCTGGTGAAAAACTTTACAGGTTCGGATGGAAATTTGTTGGGAATCCTTGCTGTGCCGAAGCCTGACGGTGAGACACTGGCTGTCAGCGGAGAGGGAATCTTGAATCTCACAGATCAATATGAGAACGGTTTTGTCTATTTTGATCTGCCTGAAGGTGCGTATCGTCTTTTTGTACTCTTTACTACCAGGAAAGGCGGAGGCAGAGACGAATATATCAATCTGATTGATTCGGATTCCGTGCGGGTGCTGCTGGATGAGGTGTATGAAAAACATTATGAGCGTTATCATGAGTATTTCGGGAATGTTATAGCAGGCTTTTTTTCCGATGAGCCTGAACTTGGCAATGTGCCGGGTTATCCTTTTGACGATACTCTGGGAAAAAAGGATCAGAGATTGCCCTGGAGCGGGGAGCTGGAGGCGATGCTGCGGATGAAATGGGGAAAGGACTTCCTGACGGCTCTGCCTGCCCTGTGGTATGACTCCGGAGAAAAAACCTCCAAAATACGCTCGGAATATATGGATGTAATGACGGGACTGGTGAGAAAATGCTTTTCCTCGCAGCTGGGAAAATGGTGCCGGGACCGGGGGGTGGAATACATCGGACATGTTATCGAGGACGATAATGCACATACCCGGATGGGATGCAGCACAGGGCACTACTTCCGGGAAATGGAAGGACAGCATATGGCAGGCATCGACGTGGTGCATCACCAGATTGTACCGGGATTCACAGAGCCGGTGCATCAATGGATTGCCGGGGACAGGGACGGAGAATTCTTTCACTTTGGCCTGGCAAAGCTTGCCAGCTCTGCCGCTCATATTCAGGAGAACAAAAAAGGCAGGGCTCTCTGTGAGATTTTCGGCAATTATGGCTGGGCAGAGGGAAATTCCTTCATGAAATGGCTGACCAATCATATGCTGGTGCGGGGAATCAATGAATTTACGCCTCATGCATTTTCCATGCGTTATCCTGACCCGGACTGCCCGCCCCATTTTTATGCCTGTGGAAATAATCCGGGATTTGCCTGTTTTACACAGCTGATGAAATATATGAACCGCAGTGCGCATCTGCTCAGCGGCGGGGTTCACCTGGCAGATGCCGCCATTCTCTATCATGCGGAGAGCGAATGGAGTGGCAAAGAGGCCATGTTCTTTCAGAAGCCGGCCAGGAAGCTGATGGAAGCCCAGCTGGACTACGATGTGATTCCGACAGATGTGCTTGCGCCTGACGGCTGGGATAAAGGCAGGAAGGACATGCCTGGCAGGAAGGACATGCCTGGCAGAAAAGAAATACCCGGCGGAAAGGAACTGGCTTGCAGAAGCGGGGATGTTTCAACGTCTGAGGAGGAGACTTTGGCACTGAATTATGCCTGGGTGGAAGAAGGATGGCTGTGCATTCACAGGGAGCGATATTCCTGTCTGATTCTTCCTTATGCCAGATATCTGGACAGACGGGTGGTGCGTTTTGTGAGCGAACATGCGCACAGGGGATTGAAGGTATTAGTAATTGATGAACTTCCGGAGAGAGATACTCACGGAAATCTTCTGCCAGAGGATTGGAAAAACCAGGTAACGGTAGTGCCTCTTGGGCAGATTGCTGAAAAAGTGGAAATGCTTGAAAATGCCATGGGCGGCAGAGAACTTATGGTGCTAAATACAGATGGTACCACCGCTTCAGGGCGATTTCCCAATCTGCGCAGCCTTGTGATGCGCCAGCCGGAGGGACTGGTGGTTATGTATTTTAATGAAAGCATATCGGAAAAGGTGTGCGCTCAGGTAAGGGTGAAAAACCCGGACTTTGAGAGGCTGACGATATATGACCCCTGGCGGAATCGGGCGGAAAGCTATCCTTTAGAGGATAGTTATATTCCTCTGAGTCTGGAGCCTGGAGAGGCTGTATTCTATTGCCTGGAAAAGGGCAGGAAAGAAGGGGCGGAATCAGTCTGTGAAAAATTGTTTCCTGTTCTGGCAGGACGAAGGAAGCTGGAGGTGGATTGGAAGGTATCCAAATGGGAGCAGCCAGAAGGGATAGATTCAGAGGAAACGATGACGCCGATATTTGAAGAAGGCATTCTGCTCGAAGCCGGTCAGGAGCTTCCGAATCTGAACGGTCCCGGTTATTGGCCATCTTTTGCGGGAACTTATCGTTACGAGACAATTTTCCAACAGCCGAAAGAGAATGGGCGAATATACTGTCTGGTGCTGCCGGAAGCCTCCGACAGTGTCCGGGTGGAATTAAATGGGGTGGAACTGGGATTTCTGGCAGGATTCCCGGCCAGAGTGGATATCACGGACGCGCTGAAGGAAGGAGCAAATGCCCTGATTCTGGATGTGACGAACACTCTGGTCTGGCGGGTTAAGGACGGGGCCTCCACTCATCTGCAGATTCCGGCTACGGGAATCACTGCAGTACCTGTGATAGAGTGGTTTGACTGATACCGGGAATGCGGCTACAGTCACCTGTATTACCGCAGGAAAATAGTTAAATTCATTGGTTCGTTATTATTTTGTCATAAATTATCATTATAAGACAGGAAGGTCAGGTGTCAGATGAAAAAAGCACAGAAAATTTACTATGGCGGCGATTATAATCCAGATCAGTGGGATACGGAGACTATCGATGAGGATATGCGGCTTTTCAACAGGGCAGGGATTAACCTGCTGACGTTGCCGGTGTTCTCCTGGGCAAAGCTGGAGCCGGACGAGGGAGTATACAATTTCGAATGGCTGGATGAGATTATTGACCGAATATGGGAGCATGGTATTCATGTCTGTCTTGCCACGCCCACCACAGCCCAGCCGGCCTGGCTGTCCACCAGATATCCGGAAGTGCTTCCGGTGGACATCGCGGGAAGAAAGCGGACACATGGTATGAGAGTGTTCTTCTGTATCAACAGTTTAAAATACAGAGAACGCGCCGCCGCCATCGCAGAGGAAATGGCAAAGCGTTATGCACATCATCCGGCTCTTGCCATGTGGCATGTCTCAAACGAGTACGGTACTTATTGCTATTGTCCTGGCTGCCAGGCCAAATTCCGGCTGTGGCTCCGCAGACGATATAAAACGGTGGAGAGATTGAATGAGAAGTGGCATACCACATTCTGGGGAAGAATCGTCACCGGCTTTGAGGAAGTTACTCTTCCCACGGAGCTGAATGACGACTATCGTTTTAACCCTGCCATTCAGCTGGATTATATGCGCTTTGTCACGGATTCCACGGCAGAATGCTTCCTGAACGAATATCAGGTGCTCAAAAAATACAATCCGGAGATTCCCATCCAGACCAATATGTCCGGCTATATCAAAAAGCTGGATCAGTTTACCTTAACACAAAATCTGGATGTGGTGGGCTGGGACAATTATCCCTGGCCGGATGATCCACCCTGTTTCGTGGCTATGAAACATGATATTATGCGGGGGCTGAAGGGCGGACAGTCTTTTGTACTTACGGAACAGTCTCCCAATCAGCAGAACTGGCAGCCCTATAACCTGTTGAAGAGACCGGGGGAGGTGCGCAGACTTTCTTATCAGGCCATGGCTCATGGGGCGGACACCTGCCTTTTTTTCCAGATGCGCCAGTCCATAGCCGGCCAGGAGAAATTTCATGGCGCCGTTATCAGCCACTCCGGAAGAGAGGACACCAGGGTATTTCAGGAGGCTGCTCAACTGGGCCAGGAGCTTGCACGGATAGGGGATGCGTTTCTGGAGGGAAGAACGCCTGCAAAGGCCGGTATCCTTTTTGACTGGAACAACTGGTGGGCTCTGGAGCTTTCCAGCGGTCCCAGCAAAGACATGGATTATCTGAAGACAGTATCTTTGTATTATGAGACGCTTTTTCATAAAAATATCTCCGTGGATATTCTGTCTTATGATGCAGATCTGACAGAATATGACCTGATTCTGGCACCCATGCTGTATATGGTAAAAAAGGGGGTGGCGGAGAAGCTGGAGAACTTCGTGCGGGAGGGTGGTACGCTGGTGACCACAGTAATGTCAGGACTTGTGGATGAGAACGACCGCTGTGTATTCGGAGCCTACCCCGGAAAATTGAAGGATATGCTGGGAATATGGGTGGAGGAGACGGATGCCCTGCGTCCCTATGAGAAAAATTCCATGAAAGTGGAGAACAGTGATTATTTACCAAAAGAAGAATATGAATGTGGATTCTTATGTGATGTCATTCATCCTGAAGGAGGCGCGGAGGTACTGGCCCGTTATGGGACAGATTTCTATGCAGGTGTTCCCTGCGTGACAGTAAATCATTTCGGAGAAGGGAAAGCATATTATATTGGTACTCAGCCGGAACAGTCCTTCCTGGAAGGATTGATGGACAGAATCTGCGGAGACTGCGGCCTGAAGCCTCCGTATGCATCTGCGGAGGGAGTAGAAATAACCCTTCGCATATCTGACAGAGCACAGGTAGTATTTGTCATAAATCATAATAAGGAAGTGGCCTGGGTTGATTTCGGAGAGGAAGAACTTCTTAACCTGCTGAGTGGAGAGAAGATGACAGCAAACACAACGGTTGCGCCGGGAGATGTGATAGTGGCGAGACGGATGGCAAAGTTTGGTTTAAGCTGTATTCCTGAGAAAATATTTTCGGGCGGAGAAAAGAGGAAAGAAAATGGTAAATATTGAGAAAATAATTTTATTTCAGGGAGACTCCATAACGGACGGAGGACGTATGCGAGGTAAGGAAAATGAATGGGATTTAAACCATCAGATGGGACATGGCTATGCTTTTCTTATTAATGCCATTCTTGGAACAAAATATCCAGGAGAAAATCTGAGGTTCTATAACCGGGGACTGTCCGGCAACCGGATATCGGATTTATACGGAAGATGGGTGGAGGACTGTCTGTCTCTCAGGCCGGATGTGCTCAGCATCATGGTGGGAATCAATGACTGCGGATTTCATCTGAAAGATGGCACGGGTTCTTCTTCCGAGAGATTTGAGAAGATATATCAGCTTATGCTGGATGAGGCTAAAGCGGTCAATCCCCGTCTGAAGCTGGTACTTTGCGAGCCGTTCACCTTACCTGCCGGCGCGAGAAAGGCAGATTACGAGGATTGGAGAAGAGAGGTGGAACCCCTGCAGGAGAAGACCAGGATTCTGGCGCAGCACAACGGTGCTGTATTTGTTCCTTTACAGGCTATGTTTTTTGAGCTGCTTAAGGAGAGGGAAGCAGAATATTGGATTTGGGATGGCGTGCATCCCACTGTATGCGGACATCAGATGATTGCAAATCAATGGTTGAAATATGCGGGAGAGCTTTGGCGGGATATCTGAAAAGGAGAGAAGCCCCTATTGCCATACCATCAAATTCGGAGTACAATAGACAGGAAGTCAACGTTTCAGGATAAAAGAGGATGGAGAACAGAACGAATGATGAAAATCCGCTGTGTTGTGGAGAGGATTACATATCAGAATCCGGAAAACGGATATTCCGTTCTGAAAGTCCATGTAAAGGGATATGATGATTTGGTGACAGTGGTGGGAAACCTTCTGGATGCCAATGTGGGAGCTGTTCTGCTGATAGACGGCGACTGGAAGGTAGATTCCCGATACGGACGGCAGTTTATAGCGGAAAAGTGGGAGGAAACTCTTCCGGCAACTGTTTACGGTATGGAGAAATATTTGGGCAGCGGACTGATCAAAGGTGTGGGGCCGCAATATGCGAAACGAATTGTGCAGAAATTCGGCATCGATACTTTTAACGTTATTGAGGAAAATATTCAGATTCTTATTGAAGTGCCTGGAATTGGGAACAAGCGTATCCGGATGATTGCGGAAAGCTGGGAGAGGCAGAAGGAGGTAAAAAACATCATGCTTTTTTTACAGGAGCATGGTGTCACTACTGCTTTTGCCGCTAAAATATACAGACAGTACGGAAATGAAAGCATAGCAAAAATGAAGGAAAATCCCTTTCGGCTGGCAGACGATATCTGGGGAATCGGCTTTAAAACAGCTGACAGTATCGGGAAGAAGCTGGGATTCGGAAAGGAATCCTATGTCAGACTTCGAAGCGGAATTATGTATGCGCTGAGTGAACTGGCGGACGACGGACATGTCTATGCGGAAAAGGAGCAGCTGACCCGGAAGGCATCCGGGCTTTTGGAGGCAGAGGACTGCTGTGTCATCATGACCATGGATCAGATGCTGAAGGAAAGGGACCTGATCCAGGAAGAAGATGCCATATACCTCCCACCTTTTTACTATGCGGAAATCGGTGTGGCAGGTAAGCTGAAAAAGCTGGCTGCAGAACCTGCGGAAGACAGATTGTGGACACTGCTTGCCAGAGCCCGCAGAGAGACGGGGAACATGGAACTTTCCGTGGACGTGGGCAGAATTGAGGAAGCAGTTGGCATGAAGTATGATGACATTCAGGCAGATGCCATCCGGAAGGCGGCCATGGCAAAGGTGATGGTTCTGACAGGAGGTCCGGGTACAGGAAAAACCACCACCACCCAGGGAATCATTGCAGCTTATCGGGCCTATGGACTGAAGATTTTACTTGCGGCACCGACAGGCAGAGCGGCAAAGCGGATGACGGAAGCCACAGGTCTGGAAGCGAAGACACTTCACAGGCTTTTGGAATGTAAGCCCCCGGAAGGATACGCAAGAAATGAAGAAAAGCCGCTGGAAGGGGATGTGCTGATTGTCGACGAATGTTCCATGATCGACATTATTCTCATGAATTCTCTGATGAAAGCAATCCCCGGGAATATGCGTCTGATTTTGGTGGGAGATATCGACCAGCTGCCTTCTGTGGGAGCCGGAAATGTACTGAGGGATGTGATTGACTCAAAACGATTTCCTGTGATTCGTCTGACCAGAATTTTCCGGCAGGCACAGGAGAGCAGAATCATTATGAATGCACACAGAATCAATGCCGGCTGTATGCCCGATATTTCCAACGGCAGGAATACGGATTTTTTCTTTCTGGAAAAGGAAGAACCGGAGGAGGCTGTGCATGAGATTGTGGAACTGGTAAAAAATAAGCTTCCGCGATATTATAATATGCCTTCTTCTGTGATACAGGTGCTGACACCCATGCAGAAAGGAACAGTGGGGGCAACCAACTTAAATCTGGCGCTGCAGGAAGCCGTAAATCCCGGAGGAGAAGGACTCAGAAGGAGTGGTTTTGTCTTTCGGCCCGGAGATAAGGTCATGCAGATTAAAAATAATTATGACAGGGAAATATTTAACGGAGATATCGGAATCATAGAGCGTGTGGATATGACAGACCGCATCCTGACTGTGGACTTTGACGGCCGGAAGATCTGCTATGAGGCTGCAGAGCTGGACGAGCTGGTTCATGCCTATGCCACTACCATACACAAGGCCCAGGGTTCGGAGTATCCGATTGTGGTTATGCCGGTGCTGATGAATCACTTTGTGATGCTGCAGAGGAATCTGATTTACACCGGAATTACCAGAGCGAAGAAAATTCTGGTTATGGTGGGGACGAAAAAAGCACTTGCTTACGCCGTAAGAAATGTGACAGTGACGAAGCGGAATACAATGCTCAGAGATCGACTGACTGACCAGGACAAAAAGAGTACGAATGGAGCAGATATAAGATAATCTCTGTCATATGATATATTTCAGATGTGCCGGGCAGAGGGGATGAGAGGAGTAATACAAATGACGAAGAAACAACGTGCGCTGGAAATCATTGACAGGCTGAAGAAAGAATATCCTGAGGCCGGATGCAGCCTGGATTATGATCAGGCCTGGAAGCTGCTTGTGAGCGTGCGTCTGGCAGCGCAATGTACGGATGCAAGGGTAAATGTGGTGGTAGAGAAATTATATGATAAATTTCCTGATGTAAATGCCCTGGCACAGGCACCTGTGGAAGAAATTGAAAGTATTGTTCATCCCTGCGGTCTGGGCAACAGTAAGGCCAGAGACATCAGCGCCTGTATGAAAATGCTCCGGGATGTATATGACGGGAAAGTGCCGGAAGATTTTGATAAACTGCTGGCTCTGCCGGGAGTGGGACGAAAAAGCGCCAATCTCATTATGGGAGATGTCTTCGGAAAGCCGGCCATTGTCACGGACACACACTGTATTCGGCTGGTGAACAGAATGGGTCTGGTAGATGGAATAAAGGAACCGGCAAAGGTGGAAAAGGCACTCTGGAAAATCATTCCGCCACAGGAGGGAAATGATTTCTGTCATCGTCTGGTACATCACGGCAGAGCGGTCTGCACGGCGCGGACAAAGCCATATTGTGACAAATGCTGTCTGCTGGATATCTGTAAAAAGGCAGGTGTGGAATAACACAAGTTGCGAATTCTATCTGCATTACTGTGGGAATATAGATTATTATAAACTCTTTGCTTTGGGAGAGGATTTATGGAAATCTATATAGTGAGGCCGGGAGACAGTGTGGACGGTATTGCACAGGAACTGGGAGAAAATGTGGAGCAGATCATATACGATAATCAGCTGGTGTATCCGTACGAGCTTGCCGTTGGGCAGGCTCTTTATATTGACAGAGGTACCAGAAATGCGGTGAGAGCGATTTCGGTGAGCGGTTATGCGTATCCTTTTATTGACGGGCAGGTGTTGGAACAGACATTGCCTTTTTTGTCCGAGCTGCCGGTTTTCTCCTATGGATTTACAAAGGAAGGAGAATTGCTGCCTCCGACTTACGGAGATGTGGAATGGATGATTGCCTCCGCCTACAGATTTGGTACAAAGCCCATATTGACACTGACTCCTTTCGGACCGGACGGAAATTTTAACAATCAGCTGATTCATTCTGTTGTAAACAGTCCAGAATATACAGACAGGCTCCTTGAAAACCTGTTGGAAACCATGGATGAGAAAGGTTATCAGGGGGTTGACATTGATTTTGAATACATTCTGGCTGAGGACAGGGATGCTTTTACAGCCTTTGTGTGGAAGGTGGCGGATACCATGCGTGATGCGGGGTATCACACTTCCGTGGCGCTGGCTCCCAAAACAAGTGCCAGTCAGCCGGGTCTTCTGTATGAAGGAAAGGATTACAGGGCATTGGGAGAGGCCGCAGATCATGTGCTGCTGATGACTTATGAATGGGGCTATACCTATGGACCGCCCATGGCGGTGGCGCCTGTCAATCAGGTGCGGAGAGTGGTGGAATATGCGCTGACAGAAATACCGGCGGCCAAAATTGATCTGGGAATTCCCAATTACGGATACGACTGGCCTCTCCCCTATGTAAGAGGATTGACCAAAGCAGTCACTCTGGGCAATGTGGAGGCTGTGCGCCTTGCGGTGAAACAGGGCGCGGAAATCCGATTTGACAGTGTGGCTGAAAGCCCGTATTTTACTTATGTCAGTGAAGGTGTTTCTCATGAGGTATGGTTTGAGGATGTACGGAGCCTCCAGGCAAAGTTCCGGCTGATTCAGGAGTATCAGCTGCGCGGCTGCGGGTACTGGCAGATTATGAAATGGTTTCGAGCCAACTGGCTGCTCCTGCAGAATCAGTTCTACATTTCCAAATAAGTGAATATGCACAGGGGATTCGTTGACGCGGGCAGTTTTTTGTATTACAATATCTGTAAATAACATTAAGAATTCCGGAGAGTGTTATGAAAAATGTTAAAATTGACTATAAAAGATGGATGCTGTATCTGTTTATTTTAATAGCGGCAGTAATTCCGCTTATGGTCTGCAGTAAATGTTCTCCCTTGTATCCGTTTAACGACTGGCCGGATATCAATATTTTTTTTACAATGGGAAAAGGATTGATGAACGGGTATGTACCCTATTTGGATTTGGTAGATCATAAGGGGCCGTATCTGTATCTGGCAGCCGGAATAGGGTATTTATTTTCTCACACTGGATTTGGAGGATATTTTCTGCTTGAACTGCTCAGCATGTTTTTCTTTCTGCTCTATACTCGCAAGATTGTCCGCCTATATACAAAGGGGCCGGTCTTGTGGCTGTTGCCGATTCTGTGTACAGGGATTACAGCTTCCAAAAGCTTTGTACATGGAGGAAGTCTGGAAGAACTCTGCCTGGGAATTTTCGCTTATGCAGTGTATTCGCTGCTCTCCTGGCTCAGAAGCGATGAAAAAAGGCCCATGTCCCGGGTGACACTGGTGATGAATGGTTTTTGGGCCGGTGTTTTTCTCTGGTCCAAATTCACGCTTCTGGGATTTTATATGGCGTGGATTGCTGTGGCGGCATTGAGAGAGCTGGGGAAGAAACAGCTGCGGGAATTGTTTCGAAGTGTGGGATTGTTTCTGGCCGGGATGCTTGCGGCGACAATTCCCTGGCTGATTTATTTCAGTATAAACGGTGCATTAAAAGAATGGTTTGAGATATATCTGTGGGATAATATTTTCGGATATACGTCGTGGGGAGAAATTTCTCTGATCAGGAAAATTCAGGAGGCAGGCCTCAGTATATTGCGTTTTCTCAAGGACAGAGAAAATCGTTATTATTCTGTCTGGATTATAACAGGAGCTTTGTTTTATGCTGTATTTCCTGTCAGAATCATTTCCTGGAAGGAAAAGTTCTCCCTATTGTTGCTGGGAATGGCAATGGGGCTGGGGCTTTTTATCGGCGGAAATCTGCAGGACTATTATGGACTTCCTCTGGCTGTATTCTGTGCGTTTGGGATTCTGGGACCTGCAGTTGTCCTGGACAGACCTGCCAAATGGCTGCAGGAACATTTGAAAAAGGGAGCTCAGTATTTATATGTGCTGATTTTTCCGGGGATGTTAATTCTGGCCGCGTGGACAGGCTGTCGATTAAGTTCCAATGCGTATCTCCTCTCAGTGGACAAGTCAGCGATGCCACAGTTTCGTTTTGCGGAAAGGATACAGCGGGCCGGGGACAAATCCGTGCTGAATTACGGATTTCTGGACGGCGGTTTTTATACGGTTCTGGATGAAACACCGAAGGTAAGATATTTTTGCGTCACAAATCTGAATCCGGACAGAATGCTTTTGGAACAGAATAACTATGTGGCGGATCGGAAAACACATTTTGTCGTATGCTGGAAAGCATATCCGGCGGAGGAAGAGGAGCTGAAAAATCTGCCGATTGTAACGGAGTTTTACGAGCTGGTGGATTATGTTTATTTTTATCTGGAAGCGGATATAAGGACATATGCGCTGTACGAGCTTCGGGAGGAATAATACAACATTTGTTTTAAGACGGAGGTGAACAGTATGAGAATGTATGACATAATCATGAAAAAACGAAACGGAGGCGAGCTTTCCACGGAGGAAATCAATTTCTTTGTGGAGGGGTATACGAAAGGGGAGATCCCCGATTATCAGGTATCCGCTTTGATGATGGCTGTGTATTTTCAGAAGATGACTGAACAGGAGACACTGGCCCTTACCATGGCCATGGCCGACAGCGGAGATACGCTGGACTTGTCGGAGATTCAGGGGATTAAAGTGGATAAGCACAGTACGGGAGGTGTGGGTGACAAGACTTCTCTGGCATTGGCGCCTATGGCGGCGGCCTGCGGCATACCTGTGGCGAAGATGAGCGGCCGGGGCCTTGGGCATACGGGAGGAACCATTGACAAACTGGAAAGCTTTCCCGGATTTACCACCGCACTTACCAGAAGGCAGTTTGTTGAGAATGTAAATCGCATTGGCGTTGCCATCATGGGTCAGACTGCAGACCTGGCGCCTGCGGATAAAAAGCTTTATGCCCTTCGGGATGTGACGGCCACAGTGGATAATATGTCGCTGATTGCCAGTTCCATTATGAGCAAAAAGCTGGCAGCCGGGGCGGATGCCATTGTGCTGGATGTGAAGACCGGAAGCGGTGCATTCATGAAGAAGGAGCAGGATGCCAGAGCTCTGGCACAGGAGATGGTGAAAATCGGAAAGAATGCCAGGCGCAGAACCATTGCCGTGATTTCGGACATGGACCAGCCTCTGGGGTATGCCGTGGGAAATGCGCTGGAGGTGAAGGAGGCCATTGAGACTCTCCAGGGAAAGGGACCTGCGGATTTTGTGGAACTGTGTCTGACATTGGGCAGCAGGATGCTCATGGCAGGCGGAAAAGCGGACACTGTACAGGAGGCGAAAGAGCGTCTCAGGAAGGTGATTGCAGACGGCAGTGCTTTGAAGAAGCTGGCGGAATTTGTGGAAGCGCAGGGAGGCAATGCGGACGCCGTATACAATATGGGACTGTTGCCGGCGGCCAGGATTGTCCGCCCTATTCCGGCGCCGGTAAGTGGTTACATAAATCATATTACCTGTGATGAAGTGGGAATTTGTTCCCTGATTTTGGGAGGCGGACGGGAGACAAAAGAAAGTGCGATTGATCTGTCCGTCGGGCTGGTCCTGTGTAAAAAGTCTGGGGACTATGTGGAGGCCGGCGAGCCTCTGGCAATGCTCCATGCCAATGATGAAACCAGAGCGGAGGAGGCTGCAAATCGCTATCTGAAGGCCTGTTCTATTGCGGATACACCTCGGGAACGGACGGATTTTATCAGGGGAATTTTGGAATAGATGCATGAATGCAGGGGCATAGTTTCCCGTCTGTGATAATATAATGGGAACATGAAGAAAAACAATAACCGCATTCAAAAAAACGAATCCAGAAAAAGTGAGACAAGGAAAGAGACAATTATTGAATCTCTCAAATTCCCGAAAGATATCTGTATGGGAGCCATAAAGGTAACTATGACAGGTAATCGGGAAGCATGGATTGAGAATTACCGGGGGATTCTGGAGTATACGGAATGCCTGATACTGCTTCAGGGCAAGACATGTCAGGTCTGCTTTGAGGGTACCGGGCTTACCGTTGACTATTATACCAATGAGGACATGAAGATCAGCGGCTGTATCAGCTGCATAAAGTATATTTGAGTTAGGGGTATCAGACCATGATCAAATTTCTGAAATATATCAGGGGATATCTGCGTGTCCGTATATGGGGATTTTCTCCGGAGCGTTTTATGAATCTGTGCAGTAATAAAGGAATTCTGCTGTGGGATATTGTCCGGGAAGGCGATGTCTACTATATGAATATCAGCCTGAAAGGATTCTGGGAACTTCGGCCGGTTTTAAGGAAAACGGGGACAAGGGTAGCCGTATTGGAAAGATATGGACTGCCTTTTTTTCTGCCCCGGCTGCTGAAACGAAAAGTATTTGTACTTGGATTTCTGCTGGCAATTGCCTTTTGGACGCTCTCTTCTCTTTACATATGGGACATAGAGCTGAGCGGCAATTACCAGATAACGGAGGACATATTTGAAAGCTTTCTGAAGGCAAACGCGGTGACTGTGGGAATGCGCAGGGACTCCCTGAATATAGAGGAGCTGGAAAAAGAAATCCGCAGAACCTTTCCGCAGATTACCTGGGCTTCCGCAAAGTTAAGCGGTACAAAGCTGCTGATAGAGATTAAGGAGAACGATGCACCCATTGTGGTGGAAAGACCGGAATCCACATCGGGAACAGATCTGGTCGCCGGGTATGACGGGATAATTGCGTCAATGATTGTCAGAAGCGGTGTACCCAAAGTGGCCATAGGAGATACTGTGGAAAAGGGGACGATTCTGGTAGAAGGCAAGGTACCGGTTTACAATGAAGACCAGACAGTCCGGGAATATTATTATGTGGATGCAGATGCGGATATTTTGCTGGAGCATGTGGTCACTTTTACAGAAAGTCTCCCTATGGAGTATATAAAAAAGGAATACACGGGCCGGGAGAAGAAAAGTCATTATCTGAAAATAGGGGAGAAGACATATAAGCTGCCGGAAACTCCTCCCTTTCTGGTATATGACAGCCTGATGAAAGAAAGCAGACCGCTGGCCCTTGAGAAACTGTCTATCCCCATATTCTGGGGGGAGGTAACCAACAGAGAATACCAGAATGTGGAATACAATTATTCGCTTGAGGAGGCGAAAATACTTCTTAATCAAAAATTAATAGATTTTCTTACAGATTTAGAAGAAAAAGGGGTACAAATTATTGAAAAAGATGTTAAAATAGAGAAGAGTGACAATGCATGGGTGGTCACCGGGAATTTCCTGGTGAGGGAACCTGTGAGTGAAAGTATGGAAACGCTGAAAGCAGAGCAAGAGGAAACAGATGAGTGATTTTTCATTAAAACTGCATATGCCTGTGGAACATATGCAGAAAATATTCGGGATGCAGGATGCATATCTGAAAAAGCTGGAGAGAGATTTTGACGTATCCATTGTGGACCGCAACGGCGGCATTGTAATCAGTGGAGACGAGGATAGGGTGAAAAAGGCGGAAGGCGTTTTAAGACAGCTTTCCATTATCTCCCAGAGAGGAAATGAAATAGAGGAGCAGAGTGTGGATTACGCGATTACATTGGGAATGGAAGAAAAGGAAAAAGCATTGACAGAGATTGACTCCGACTGTATCTGTCATACGGTAAACGGCAAGCCGGTGAAGCCGAAGACACTGGGACAGAAGGCCTATGTGGATGCCATCCGGAAGAACATGCTGGTATTCAGCCTGGGACCGGCGGGAACAGGGAAAACGTATCTTGCCATGGCTATGGCGATTACCGCATTTAAGAACAACGAGGTGGGAAGGATTATTCTGACCAGACCTGCCATTGAAGCAGGTGAAAAGCTGGGCTTTCTGCCGGGAGACCTGCAGAGTAAGGTGGACCCCTATCTGCGGCCGCTCTATGATGCCCTGTATCAGATTATGGGAGCTGAGAGCTTTGCCAAAAATATGGAAAAGGGATTGATTGAGGTGGCCCCCCTTGCTTATATGCGCGGGCGGACATTGGACAATGCCTATATCATTCTGGATGAGGCACAGAATACGACACCGGCTCAGATGAAAATGTTTCTGACCAGAATCGGATTTGGATCCAAAGTGGTGGTCACAGGCGATAATTCCCAGAAGGATCTGCCTGCCGGCACGAAATCAGGATTGGACATTGCAGTCAGGGTATTGAAGGGAATCGACGATATTGCTTTCTGCACATTGACCAGCAAGGATGTGGTACGTCACCCTCTGGTACAGAAGATTGTCCAGGCATACGAGAAGTTCGAGACAAAGGAAGCCGCCGGAAGCAGACAGAAAACCGGGGAGAGGCAGAGGAGCAGAAGGTAGGTATGCATTTATACGTAGAGAAAGAGACGGAACAAAGTCTTCCGTTTTCGGCAGAGGAAACGGCAAACCTTGTCTGCAGCGCGGTGCTGGAAGAGGAAAGCTGCCCTTATGAAGTACAGATCAATGTCATTCTGACAGATAATGAGGGAATACATGCGCTGAACAGGGAGTACAGGGGCGTGGACAGGGAGACGGATGTGCTTTCTTTTCCGAATGTGGACTTTCAGAAGAGCGGTGTTTTCGACATTGACGAGGACGCGGAGGCGGATTACTTTGACCCGGAGAGCGGAGAGCTGGTGCTGGGAGATATTATGATTTCCGTGGACAAGGTGTATGAACAGGCGGAAAGCTATGGCCACAGTGTCAGAAGAGAGTTTGCTTTTCTGCTGGCACATAGTATGCTGCATTTATGCGGCTATGATCATATGGAAGAGACAGAGCGGATGGTCATGGAACGAAAGCAGGAAGAAATACTGACAGGCCTGGATATTACGCGGGATTAAGATGAAACTGAGGAACAGCAGATGAACCATGGAGAGGTAAAGCGACGGCAGGCGGAAGAAGTTACCAATATACTGACGCTGATTACGATATTAATCGCAGGACAGCTGACTGGAAATAAAGGAATTGCCTATGTGGCGGTGGCGGTGGAAGTTTATGCACTGGTGTGGACTGCAGTGAGCGGAAATCTGTCCGATACGCTGGGACGGCTGCTGCGGGGCAGAAAGAACAGGGGACAGTACGGCAATATCGGAACACTGCGCAGAAACACTATGTTTTTTCAGATTGCTCTGGGGCTGACAGGAAGTCTGATTCTGCTTTTTTTTGCGGGAAATATTGCGGAGGGAATATTTGACATCCGTTACAGTACATTTATTCTCAGAGTGCTCTCGCCCATTATATTGCTGAGAACCGTCAGCGCCGTGCTTCTGGGATACTTTCAGGGGGACGGTTCGGAACTTCCCAGGGCAATTTCCGGAATTCTGCGGCAGATTTTTATTCTGGGTTTTGGACTGATGTTTTCCGGAATGATGAAAAATCATGGTGAAAAGGTGAGCAATCTGCTGATGCAGGAGAATTTTACTTTTATGTACAGCGGCGCGGGAATCGCCATTGCCGTCTGTCTTGCCGAGATTTTTATCATTATCTTTCTGACGGTTATTTTCAGAGGCAGTCAGCGTGCGGAAAGGAGAAACCGGCAGGAAGAAAGATATTCTGCAGAGTCTTTTTTTGACAGTGTCAGATATCTGTATGTAAGCAGATGGCCGATGCTTGTGACGGGAGTACTGGAGGCTGTTCCCCTTGCGGCAGGGCTGATTTTCTTTGTCAGAGCAGCGGAAGATGAAAATGCGGCGGCTCTGGAATACGGATTGTATGCGGGAAAATATCTGGCAATCTGCGGAATCATAGTATGTCTGATATCTGCTGTGTCTCTTCCGGTTACGGCAAGAATCTTTACCTGTCTCAGAAGCGGAGAAAACCGGTTCGCGAAGAAGGTTTTTCAGAGCGGGGTACACATCTGTCTGATACATGGAATTTTCAGTTCCGTGTTCCTGGCTTTTATGGGAGAACAGCTGGCAGGGCTTCTGTGTCCTGAAAATGAAGGACTTGTGCAGAAGATGTTTGCAGGCGGGTCGACGCTGGTGCTGTTCACGGCACTGGCCTGCTATTTTGGCCGTTTTCTGCAGATTACGGGGAAGAAGTATCTGGTGCTGGGAGCCGTGGGAACGGGAGATATCATCTTTATCATTTTTTCGCTGGTTTTGATTCGAGTGAGCAAAGTGGGTATCCTGGCTCTTGTATATGGGGGAATGGCCGGAATGGCAGTGCTCTGTGTTGTGCTGGGGCTGTTTGCCTACAGGCAGCTGCGGACACAGGCCGACTGGCTCGGCATCCTGATTGTTCCCCTGGGAGCAGGAGGTGCATCAGGACTGGTCAGCATGCTTCTGGGCAGAACTCTGTCCCCCTACCTGGGCAGTCTCGGGACGCTGCTGACAGGTTTTGCGGTCAGCACAGTTATATACTGGATACTTTTGCTGGTACTTCGCAACTTTAAGGAACATGAACTGGAAGCAATTCCGGGGGGACGCCTGATTGAAAAGGCAGGACAATTGTTCCATATTTTTTGATATTTACCTGTATAAACGAATATAAAAAAGCTGATACTACGATGGAAGGAAACTCCAAAGTATAAGGAAAGATACAATTCCTGTCGGAAATTGTTGTGGGGGTTGGCATGAAAATCCTGAAAGGTATCAGCTTATTTGTTTTATGTCCCTTATTGTTACTGGGGCTTGGGTTCTATGCGGGTGTGGAATCCTCTCATTTTTTTAATCCCGGAGAACAGGGCGGGGAAAGCAGCTCTGCGGGAGAACCGGTTTCGGAGCAGACAGTTCCGACGGAGCAGGAGGAGCAGGAATCCGGGGAACCGGAATCCATGATGGATGACAGTTTTGATTATGGAATTGTGTCGGAAGAAAGCGGGGAAGAAGCGGAGGCAGAAGAAGTTCTGCTTTTTCCTGAGACACTCTGCGTGGACACGGAGTACGTTCTGGAGGAAACGGATATCCTCAACCATACGGTGGTGGAAACGATCTGGCGGCTGCCGGATAAATATGTGGGGATGAACAGAGAACAGTTTCTTCAGGCCATGGAAGTATATGAGGCGTTTCCGCCACTGACCGAAATGGAGCGCGGATTTGTAAGTCTGGAGGTCCTTGCTTTTTCCAGAGAGCGTGTTGTAGTACAGATGAATTATAAATTTGTACAGCCAAGCAGCAGCTTTTATCTGGCGGTTTATGACAATAATGTGATTGTCTATCTGGAGGATATGAAGACTGTATATATTGAGACGGATATCCGGCTGGACACGCTGCCGGAAAAGCTTCAGCAGGATATCATGGAAATGATGTGGATAGAGAACGAAGAAAAATTGTACAGCTTTCTGGAGAATTACTCCAGCTGAAGACATTTACCTGAGGAGACGGATATGGGATATTCGGTTGGAATTATCGGCGGAGGGGCCGCCGGATTGACGGCGGCCATTGCGGCGGCAGGCAGGGGTGCGCAGGTTACACTGATAGAGAGAAACGACAGACCGGGAAAGAAGCTTTTGGCTACCGGAAACGGAAAGTGTAATCTGGGGAATGAGAATCTGAGTCTGGACAAGTATTACACAGGGCATCCGGATTTCCTGGAGGGCTGTCTGAAACGTTTCGGCACAGCGGAGACAAAGGCTTTTTTCACAGGAATCGGCCTGATGCTGAAAAGCAAAAACGGATATTTGTATCCCGTAAGTGAGCAGGCTTCCGCGGTGCTGGATGTGCTGCGCTATGAGGCAAAGGCTCTGGAAGTCACATTTGTCACTGGATGTAAAGCGGAAGAAATTGAGATATCTCCCGGAGACAGAAAATGTGTGCGGGGAGGCGGAGAAATTTTTTCCTTTGACCGTGTCATTCTTGCCTGCGGAGGAAGCGCTGCGCCTAAGACTGGGTCTGACGGCAGCGGTTATCTGCTGGCGCAACGGCTGGGGCACAGCATCATTCCCACGGTTCCGGCACTTGTGCAGCTGAAATGCAGAGAAAACTATCTGAAATCGGTGTCCGGAGTCAGGACAGATGCTTTGGTGACTGTGTTACGGCGGGGAAAAGTACAGGCACGGGAAAGAGGAGAACTGCAGCTGACGGATTACGGCGTTTCCGGAATTCCTGTGTTTCAGCTCAGCCGGGTGGTAAATTACATATTAAAGGAAGAACGGGAAGTGGAGCTGGTCATTGATTTCCTGCCGGACGAAACCCGGGAATCTTTTGAGACTGTCTGCGGGGACAGAGCTTTCTTACAGAAGAATCGAACAGTGGAAGAATTTTTCACGGGAATGCTTCACAAGAAACTGATGATGCTTTTTATCCGGCTGGCAGGGCTGAAGGCCACGGAACCTGTGGCGGCCGCAGACAGGAAAAAAGTGCGCCGGGTCTATGAGCTTTGCAGACACTGGAAGCTTCAGGTGACGGGGAGCAATTCTTATGACAACGCGCAGGTATGTGCCGGGGGAGTGCCGCTGGACGAGTTGACGGAGCAGCTGGAATCGAAAAAGGCATCCGGGATTTATCTGGCCGGAGAGATGCTGGATGTGGACGGAAAATGCGGGGGATATAATCTGCAGTGGGCCTGGTGCAGCGGATATCTGGCGGGAAGCGCCGCCGCAGGTGATGACAGGCGCATGGAAAAGGATATGCGGGAAAACGAGGGGACAGATTCATGCTCAGAGTCAATCAGATAAAGATACGGCCAGGACATTCGGAGACAGCCCTGCGAAAAAAAGCGGCGGGGATATTACGGATTCCCGAGTCGGATATTGTGGGAATGGAGATTGTCCGAAGGTCGATAGATGCCAGGAAAAAGCCGGAAATCTTTTATACTTATACACTGGATGTGGCGGTCAGAAGCGAAGATAAAGTATTGCGCGGATTCCGGGGAAAAGAAAATCAGGTGTGCAGAGCGCCGAAATTCATTTACAGGTTTCCCGGGAAAGCCTGTGCGCCGATGCGTTTTCCTGAGACAGAGACCTGCCCTCCTGTGATTGTAGGGACAGGTCCCGCCGGACTGTTCTGCGGTTATTTTCTCGCGCTGCACGGTTACCGTCCCGTTCTTCTGGAACGGGGCAAATGTGTGGAGGAGCGGCAGCGGGATGTGGAGGCCTTCTGGGCTGGCGGGAAATTAAATCCGGATTCCAATGTGCAGTTTGGGGAAGGCGGGGCAGGCGCTTTTTCTGACGGAAAGCTGAATACCCTGGTAAAGGACAGAGAAGGCAGAATCCGGATTGTACTGGAGACACTTGTGAAGTTCGGCGCCGAAAAAAAGATTCTCTATGAAGCAAAACCACATGTGGGGACGGATGTGCTCTGCAATGTGGTCAGGGCTATGCGGGAAGAAATCGTCCGCCTGGGCGGACAGGTACATTTTGAAAGCCCAATGACAGATATCTGTGTGGAACAGGGGCGTGTGACAGGCGTCATTCTGGAAAACGGGGAGAAGTTGACCTGTGGGCCGCTGGTTCTGGCCATCGGTCACAGTGCGAGAGATACCTTTTTCATGCTTTATGACAAAAATGTTCCCATGGAGGCGAAAGCCTTTGCCGTTGGACTCAGAGCGGAACACCCTCAGGCTGTGATTAATCTGAGTCAGTATGCTGTGGCAGCGCCGGGGGAACTGGGAGCGGCGCCTTATAAGGTGGCAGCAAAAGCCGGGAACGGCAGAGGCGTGTATTCTTTCTGCATGTGTCCCGGCGGCTATGTGGTGAATGCCTCCTCCGAAGAGGGCCGGCTGGCGGTGAATGGAATGAGCTATAGCGGACGTGACGGTGAAAATGCCAACAGCGCCATTATCGTGACGGTGACGCCGGAGGATTTCGGCGCCGAAGGACCGCTGGCGGGAATCGCATTTCAGAGAGAGCTGGAGGAAAAGGCGTATGCCCTGGGACAGGGGAAAATTCCGGTACAGCGATATTCAGATTTTAAGCGTCAGGTAGAGGGAAGAAATGAAAAAGCGGATGTTACACGCCCCAATTGCACGGAAAAAAACGAAAAGCACAGAACAGGGGAAGTGATACCTCAGAGCAGGGGACTGTACCAATGGGCAGATGTAAGCCGCATTCTCCCGGAATTCTGTAATCAGGCAATCATAGATGGTATGGAAGCTTTCGGCAGACAGATTACAGGATTCAACAGGCCGGATGTCTGTCTGTCAGGAGTGGAAAGCAGGACGTCTTCCCCGGTGAGAATCCTGCGGGACGATACCCTGCAGTCAGAGATCAGAGGTCTATATCCCTGTGGGGAGGGTGCCGGATATGCAGGAGGAATTGTCTCTGCCGCCGCGGACGGTATACGGGTGGCGGAGGCTGTTGCGGGAGAATTGTCCGGAAGCTGAAGTTTACCCTGCCAAAAGGACAGCGGCTTTTTTATAAAAAGAAACGGGGACAATATTATGAATATGGATGAAAGAATTGCGCGGATTAACGAGTTGTATCATAAATCTCAGGAAGAGGGATTGAATGAAGCGGAAAAAGAGGAGCAGGCGATTCTGCGGAAGGAATATGTGGCCAGTATCCGGGCAAACCTGCGGGGGCAGCTGAATAACCTTACCATTGAACGGCCTGATGGATCCAGAGAAAATCTTGGTGAAAAATATGGAAGACGGAATAAAGAGGAATAAAAGGGAAATCCGAAAAGCGGTTTTAAACAGCAGAGATAATCTGAGCAAACAGGAGCGTGAGAAAGCTTCTCTTTTGCTGACGGAGAGAATTCTGGGACATCAGTGGTTTTACCGGGCGGAACAGATTCTGTGCTTTGTCAGTTATGGAAGTGAGATCAGCACCCGGGGAATTCTGGAGGAGGCGCTGAAGGCAGGTAAAAAAGTGTATGTGCCGAAGGTACTTTCCGGGAAGAAGCATCCGGAAATGTGCTTTTACCGGATTACCGGTCTGACAGAGCTTGAAACAGGCTATCGGGGAATTCCGGAGCCCGCGGGAGACTCCGAAGAATATGTGTATTCGCAGGAAGAGGCAGAACGGACGCTGCTGCTTATGCCCGGTGTGGCCTTTGACAGGTATCGAAACAGAATTGGATATGGCAAAGGGTTTTATGACAGATTTCTGGAGGATAAGCCCGGGCTGCAGCAGCGCGCGATAGCGGTTGGATATCGCTGTCAGATGACAGATACATTGCCGGCAGAGAAGACAGATATAAGACCGTATCAGGTGATTTGTGTGTAAGTGACAGTCAGGTGAGATAATTGACTACAGTAACAGATTGGATTATAATAGGTCTGTTTATAAGAGGAAAAAGGAAGGCTGATAAGAATGACGCTTTATGAGGCACAAAAAGGCCGAAGTTATTGCATTGAAGGATTGTATGTGGAGCCGGCCATCACCAGACGGCTCCAGGCGCTGGGCCTGAATGACGGAACAATTGTGAATATACTGAACAGGAAAAAGCACGGTGCGCTGATTGTACAGGTACGGGGTACCCGGCTTGCTCTGGGAAAGCATATCTCGTCCAGTATCGAAATCAGCGATGCCGGCGGGAATAAGGAAGCAGAAGGAGGCCGGAATTCGTGAACCGCAATACAAATGATAAAGTAAAGAGACAGATTAATGTTGCCTGTATCGGTAATCCTAATTGCGGCAAGACCACATTGTTCAACGCATTGACCGGCTCCCGGCTCAAGGTGGCGAACTGGCCGGGCGTCACTGTGGAACGTGTGGAAGGAACCACCAGCTATGAGGATGCGGAAATCACACTGATAGATACTCCGGGGATTTATTCGCTGACCTGCTACACCATTGAGGAAAAAGTTACGAGACAGTGTGCCATGGATGACGATATCGATGCCATTATCAACGTGGTGGATGCCTCCTCCCTGGAGCGCAACCTTTACCTGACACTGCAGCTTCTGGAGCTTGGAAAGCCCATTGTGCTGGCATTGAACATGATGGATGTGGTGGAAGAGCGGGGAATGGAGCTTGACATGCATCGTCTGCCTGAAATGCTGGGAGATATTCCTGTGGTTCCTGTATCTGCGGCCAGACGCACAGGACTTGACATTTTACTCCATGCGGTGATTCACCACTGTGAGGAAGGGATGGAGGATTATATACTGGATTATCCTCCGGAGATAGAAGAGAAAATTACCACGCTGGAAACCATGATGCAGGAGAATTATCCCAGTCATTCTTCCGCCCGCTGGCATGCCATCAAACTTCTGGAAGATGATGAGGAGGTAAAAAAGGAACACCCCATTTCTGTGGTTCATGTGGTGGACAGAAGTTACGAGAAGGAAATTATTCAGTGCAAATATACATATATTGAGAAAGTGGTAAAGGAAATTCTGTTTTATAAGAATAAAAAAGCTGCTTCCACGGACAGGATTGACAGACTGCTGACCCATCCGGTATGGGGGATTCCAATCTTTCTGCTGATTATGTGTTTTGTCTTTTTCCTTACCTTTACAGTGGGAGATATCCTGAAGGGCGCTTTTGAAATCGGTCTTGACTCTGTGTCCGGCGGCGCTGCCGTTCTGCTGGAAAGTCTGAAAGTGACCGATTGGCTGAAGTCGCTGATGGTGGATGGCATTATAACAGGTGTGGGCGGAATTCTCACTTTTATCCCCAACATTTTCATTCTGTTCCTGGCGCTGGCGATTCTGGAGGACAGCGGTTATATGGCAAGGGTCGCCTATGTGATGGATTCTGTTATGGGGAAAGTAGGTCTCTCAGGAAAAGCCTTTCTGCCTATGATACTGGGGTTTGGCTGTACGGTGCCTGCCATTATGGCCGCAAGGGCACTGGAGACAGAGCATGACCGCCGCAGGACCATGCTGGTGACGCCGTTTATGTCCTGTTCTGCCAGACTGCCGGTGTATGTGCTGCTTTCCGACATGTTTTTTCCGAATACAGCGGCGCTGACAGCGTTTTCCATGTATGTGGCGGGAATGGTGACTGCCATTCTTGCAGCGCTTGTGGCGAACCGCCTGGAAAAGGGGAAAATCAACGATTCTCTTCTGATAGAGCTGCCGGAGTATAAGAGACCCAATGCCAGAACCATTCGAATCTATGTCTGGAATAAGCTGAAGGATTATCTCACGAAAGCCGGGACAACGATTTTTATCGCATCCATAGTGATCTGGTTTGTACTGAATTTCGGCATAACAGGCATTGTGGAGAATCCGGCGGACAGCTTCGGCGCAATGCTGGGACGGGTGCTGGTGCCTGTGCTTGCTCCGGCGGGACTTGGCATGTGGCAGATTGCCGTGGCGCTGCTTTCGGGAATCTCGGCTAAGGAAGTGGTAGTATCCAGCTTTTCCGTATTGTTCGGGGTGGCAAATGCCAATTCCGACACAGGTGTGGCAGCTATTGTGGAGAATATTCACAAAATCAATCCGGCATTCGGTCCTTTGAATGCCTACTGTCTGATGCTGTTCTGCCTGCTGTATGTACCCTGTGTGGCAACGGTAGCCACGATTAAGAAAGAAAGCGGTTCCTGGAAATTTACCGGGAAGATGATTGTATTTCAGATTGTTCTGGCATGGGCAGTTTCTACAGTTGTGTTCCAGGCAGGGAGCTTACTTACTGGCTGACCAAATGTTCTGACAGCGTTGAAATGCTGGGTATATCAAGGATGGATTTGAGCGTGTGCGGTAAGAAAAGTCTGTCAGGACAGATATTTTTTGCCATATATTTGATTTCTTTATACAGCGGGGCAGTTCCGGAAGCCGGTTTTGACAGAATAGCAAGAATTTGAAAGGGATCGCTGCTCAGATTTCGGATATCTTCTAATAGAGAAGAACTTGGGACATAATATCCGCGACTGTCATATGTAAAGCCCAGAGAATAGTTTGTCGTTCCTATAAGTCTGTCTATGGAAAGTCTGGGTCTGCAGCTATTATACAGGGCAGTCATTCTGGAGGAATTCAGAAAATGAATAATTTGAGGCAGTGCATATAGCTTTAATGCCGTTGTGCCGTCAGATTTAAAATGAATTTCCGATTCAGAGAGTCTGTTATGAATACATTTATGATAAAATTGAATGCGGTTTGTGATTATATGGCCAGAGGTATCTGTAAAGCGAATGCCTGCAAGATGTTGAAAATTTCTTGCATTGAAAAGAGCTTCAAAGTATTCAATTCTGTTCAGTGTCCGATTTTTGTAGATGAAGACAAAGTTTTTATTATTCAGTAATTTTTCATAGTCCTTTGCAGCACAAATAATTATAGATATGGCTTCCTTTTTGCTAATTGCTTTCATAGGAATTCCTTTCAGAGAATGAACAATAGGATGAAAAACAGTTGATAGGAGAGAAGAAGGATAAAAAGAGAGCCATGGTACCGCAGTATCATCAACTCTCTTTTTGCGACTAATTTTTCTGTTGTCCGCCAACGTCCGGCACATTCGTCCGGCAGGAAATTCGGATTTTTCTGTTGTCCGCCAACGTCCGGCACATTCGTCCGGCAGGAAATTCGGATTAAGGTGTTAGTCCACCTGAAACAACTTGTTGTTTCTGTTTTAAATTATATAGGTATGTCAGGTTAATGTCAATAGGATTATCTGTCCAAAATTGATGAAAGCCCGGAGACAGGCTATTATTTTACAATGAGAGGAGCAGATTATGCTATATATAGCAGTTGTGGATGACGAACAGACGCACAGGGATATTCTGGTCAGGTATATCGAAGAGTGGAAGAGAGAGAAGTATCCGGAGATAAAGGTGGAAAGCTATGACAGCGGAGAGGCTTTCTACTTTACATGGTGTGAAGATCAACGGTGTGATGTATTGTTTCTGGATATTATGATGAAGGCGACGGACGGAATCAGGCTGGCCAGAAAGCTGAGAGAAATGGGCAAGGATATTGTCATTATATTTACCACGGGAATTGCCGATTATATGCAGGAGGGATATGAGGTGGAAGCAATGCATTACCTGCTGAAACCGTTGAGCCGGGAGAAGGTTCGGGAATGTCTGGAGAAGTGTGTCCGGCGGAAGGAAGCAGTAAAAAGCGAAGTCCTTCTGCAGACGGAAGAAGGGCTTGCGAAAGTGGATGTTGAGAAGGTTCTGTATGCGGAGGCTGTAGGGCATTACAGTATACTGGTATGTATGGACAAGCGTATGCAGGCGAAGACGGGAATCCGGGAGCTGGAAGAAAAGCTGAGAGAATATGGAGTTTTTGCATTTTGCCATCGTTCCTATCTGGTAAATATACGCAGGATATCCAGGATGGGCAGACAGGAGATTATCATGGACAACGGTGCCGCGGTACCTGTGAGCCGCAGACTGTACCATGCGGTAAATGAGAGATTTATTCAGACATTTATAGGGCTTTAACCTGAAATATTGCATGGCTTGTCAGGCAGTGTTTTACCCCTGGCAGATAAAAGAGGAAAGGCAGGACAAAATACTTGAATCTTCTTCTGATAATTATAATTCTTATCATGGCTGTGATTTTATTGGGAGTTCCATTCTATATCCGATATGCGATAGAACGGGAAACAGCCAGATTTCAGAATGATCTGACCAGGAGACATTGCGAGGAAGTGAATCAACTGTATCATCAGACCAGAGGCTGGCGGCATGATTTCAGGAATCACCTTCAGACGATGCAGGCCTACCTGGAGATGGGACAGACGAAGCGGCTGGAAGGGTATCTTCGGGAGTTGAACGATGATTATCAGCAGATAGACATTGCACTGAAAACCGGTAACAATATGGTGGATGCGATTCTGAACAGCAAGCTCTCCGTGGTGAAGGCAAAGGACATCCATATCAACGCGTCGGCTTCTGTTCCTGCGAAGCTTTCCATTTCTGATGTGGACTTAAGCGTCATGATTGGGAATCTGCTGGACAATGCACTGGAGGCCTGTCTGAAGCTGCCGCCGGAAGATCGTTTTATTCGCTTCTATATGACCAAGGCGAAAGAAAATCTCTATATCTATATTATGAATTCAGCAGATGGCACATATCGCAGGGGGATGGGAATTTATCTGTCTACCAAGGCCCTGTCCGGACATGGCTATGGCTTGCAGAGAATAGATAAAATAGTCAGAAAGTATAATGGCTACCAGAGCAGAGAGGATGAGGGAAATGTCTTTGCCACGGAAATTTTACTTCCTCTGTGAGGTCTGCTCTGGCTTTTTAAGAAATGAAACGGTAACAGTTCAGTATTGAGCATAACTGTTACATTGCTTTTGGTGCAAAAAGAGAACCGTTCGTGCAGAAACCGGTTCTCTTTTTTGGATTTTATGTAAAATGAAAGAAAAGGACAGCTGTATTTTAAAATAGACAGCTGTGTGGAAAGGAAGAAGAGTGAAAAATAAAGTAGATTTTGGGCGCACTTAAATAAGGAGGTGCAGCCCCCCATTTTTTTACAAGTATTTAACAGAATAAAGGTTAGCTATCGTTGCGTTTCACTAACTTAGAACTATCGTAACCCAAGGCTTTCGAGGTAAGCAAAAACATTGTTTTCATTCAGGACAACATGTGTTACAGGATTTTGAGGGGCCATCAATTCCTCATAATCCGCAGGGCAAAACGGTTTCTTTTCAGAAACCATATGGTAAATGCAGACGACCATCATTCTCGCTATGGCAATAATTGCTTTCTTGTGTCCGCGACGTTTTTTAATTCGCCCATACTTGACTGCAAAATAAGGCTGTTTTTTGCTTTTGATTGCGGCAAGAGCACATTGTACCATCATTGGCTTTAAGTAATCACCTGCTTTTGCGATTCGGACAGATTTCTTTTTTCCTGCTGATTCGTTGTTTGCAGGAGAAAGCCCACACCAGGAGCAAAGGTGCTTGGCATCATCAAAGATATCCATGTTGACTCCTGTTTCCGCAAGGATGATGGTAGAACTCAGTTCTGTCATGCCAGGCATAGTGCTTACAAATTCGACAAACGCAGAATAAGGTTTCATGCGGACATAAAGTTCCACTTCGGTCTGGGTAATCATATCATCAAGGTAATCCAGGTGTCCACGGGCAAGTTCAAGCTTTTTCGCCTGGTCTGAAGCAATATTGTATCCTTTGATCGCTTCAATGATTTCATTCGATTTGGCTTTGACCCCCTTTTTTATCAGTTTGCGGACAGCTTTTTCGTCAATGGAATCTGCAGTGTGTTCCAGCAGGTAAGACATGATTTCGGTTGCCGTCTTACCAAACGGGTCAGACAAAACATTTGCAATCCCCACATTGGAAACGGTCATGCAGTTCTGGATGCGATTTTTCTCTGAAGATTTCATGCAGACCAGTTTGAAACGGTATCTTGCAAGTTCCCGAAGTTGGCGGAAATCTTTTGGAGGGATAAAGGAGCATCGGACAAGATCAAACTTGTAAAGGTCAGCAATCCATTTGGAATCCTTTTTGTCGGTTTTTTTGCCCTTGATGGCTTTGACATATTTAGGGTGTGTAAGGCACACGTCTATGTCATTTTCGAGATAACTAAAAATAGGAATCCAGTATTTCCCAGTGGATTCCATACAAACATGATAACAATCATTCTCGATGAGCCAGTTGTGAAACCTTTGAATATCCGAATTGATGGTTGAAAAAGATTTTTGCTTATATTCAGATATTCCATCTTTGTTCGTAGTTACGATGGTTGCAACGATAACCTTTTTGTGGACGTCAAGCCCACAACAGATGGAGTATTTTAACTTCATCATAAGTATCACCACCTTAATCAAAAGGAATAGCAACATTGACTGTCATCCTGCGACTGAATAAACATGGTTTATTACCAATGATAAGAGTCCGGGTTCAAAGTCCCACTTGTTTGTGCTTGAAAGGATGACGGCACATATAAATATACGGGGTCGAAATAAGTTCGCCACTCCTCCTTCCGTGCTCTGTAGTGTATTGCTATTCCATACAAGAATTATAAATCAAAAATTAGAGAGGCACAACCTTTTTCATAACTTGTTTGTGCCTTGAGCGAAGCGAAAGGAATGGTTAAAAATATGAAAAGAAAGGAAAAGAAAACAGGATATTCCGTTTTTTCTAATGTCTGCTATTTTTATCAGCAATGCTATCGGGAAATCCCAAAGCTGCCTGCTTACCATATCATTGTTGTACTGGGCAAAAGCTTTCGGCCTTTTCTGGGAATCCTGCTGCCCGGTATCGTGCTGTATATGGTAGAGAAAGGAGAATTGTTTGCAGGCCTGATGGTGATAGCGCTGGCCGGCATTCTGTTTTTGATCTGCAATACCATGATCTGGCAGACAGAAACAAAAGCCTATTTCTGGGAAAATCATTTTCGTTCGGTTTTGGTTGGGGAAGCCGTTCTGAAAGAGACGAAATATCTGTATAAATATGTGGAATATGACAAACAAAAAGAGATTACAAAACGTGCCTATCAAAGTATGCAATGGGGTGATAATTCCGTAAGTTACAAAATGCTGAATTGTCCCCGGGAGCTGGTTATCAATATTATGTGCTTTCTTCTCTATTCCACAGTGCTGGGAAGCCTGAAGCTGTGGCTTGTAGCCTTTTTGCTGTTTCTGTCTCTCATCAATTATGGAATTCTGCGGATGAGAAATCGCTGGCTGCTGGCCCTCAGAAAAGAATTTGCACAGTCTGACCGGGAAATTCAATATCTGAATCAGGCATTCAGAGATAAAAGCATGGCAAAGGATGTCCGCATTTTTGCCATGAACAATTGGCTGATGGCTTTTCGGAAAAAGATTTTTGCAAAAAGGATAGCACTGGAGAAAAGAAATAACAGAAAAGTAATCGCGGCAGAATGCCTGCAGCTTCTGTTGAGTCTGTTTCGAAACGGTTTTGCCTATGTTTACTTAATACATGCCTGTCTGCAGGGAGAAATATCTGCCGCAGGTTTTCTGGTATGTTTTGGTGCCATCACCGGTTTCTCAGATTTTGTCACAGGAATTGTGAACATTTATTCTGAGCTGAAGCTTGCAAATGAGGATGCATCCTGTTTTCGGGCACATATGGAATGTCAGGAGAACGGCAAAGAAGGGGAAGTGCCGGATCAGCTGTACGCTCAGCCTGCCCAAATAGAATTCCGGGATGTCAGTTTTTCCTATGGGGATCAGAAAATATATGAACATTTTAACCTTCTGATCCGGCCAGGCGAGAAGGTGGCGCTGCTTGGAATCAATGGAGCCGGTAAAACCACGCTGGTAAAGCTGCTCTGTGGATTATATGAACCGGATGAGGGCAATATTTTCATCAACGGAGTGGACATAGCCACGCTGCCCAAACAGGCGCTGTATCACCTTTTTTCAGTAGTGTTTCAGGAAGCCACAATTTTTCCCTATCCGGTGGGATGTAATATTTCGCTCAGATGTCTGGAAGAAACAGATGAGGAAAGAGCATGGAATGCCCTGAGAGAAGCAGGGCTCGAAGAGACATTCCGGAAAAAGGGAATCCGCATGGATTCTTTTATGACGAATACCTTCTTCGAGGATGGAGTGGAGTTGTCCGGGGGACAGACACAGAGACTCCTTCTGGCGAGAGCGCTGTACAAAAACGGGGAGATTCTGATTCTGGACGAGCCGACTTCCGCACTGGATCCTGTTGCAGAGAGCGAGATTTATCAGGAATATGTGAAAATCAGTCAGGGACGGACCTCTTTGTTCATTTCTCATCGTCTGGCCAGTACCAGGTTCTCTGACAGAATCTTATTCCTGGAAAACGGAAAAATCAGTGAGGAGGGCACCCATGAAGAATTGATGGCAGCCGGAGGAAGTTATGCTCATATGTTTGAAGTACAGTCTCACTATTATAATAAAAATGAAGATTCTCCAATGGAAGAGAATTCGGAGGAGGTAAGATATGCGGAATGATTTGACGGATAAAATGTCTCTGAAAGAAAAATTCGGACATGTCAGGAATCTGTTATCCTGCCTTTATCAAATTGACAGAACCTATTTTTTTCTGGCGACAGTGCGGCTCTTGCTGGATGCCGTAAAATCGGCGCTGATAATAGTACTTTCCGCTGATATCCTCGGGTTGCTTTATGTGAGTGCGCCTGGGGAGGAAATCATGCGGCCGGTGATCTGGCTTCTTGCATTTTCCTTCGGGCTGTCCCTTTTTTCCAGTGTTTTGCTGAATGAGTATATCCAGCCCAAAAGGGACAATATCGGAAGGATTTATGACGGAAATTATGCCGCAAAATTTCAGCAGATGGACTATTCCTTAATAGAGAGTCCTTATGTCATGAAACTGAATGAACGTATTATAAGGGCAAACAACTGGGGGGCGGGTATCTACAGTGTATTCTGGGATTTTGATGCTATTGTATCCGGAATATTTAAGCTGGTCAGTTCCGTTATTATTGTTTTTCCGTTATTAAAAATCATTGCGGAATCCGGGAATGTGTGGATGTATCTGGGACTGGCGGGACTGACGGCGATTCTGTGTCTCCTGACGATTGGGATAGCAAAAGCAAATGCCTCTTATCAGCAGTGGTTTCTGGCCTCCCTGGATGAACTGTTTCCTGAGGAAATGAGGAAAAAATATGTCTCCACATCCTGGTATTGGGTAATGCGCTGTATCAGCGGAGATTATCATTTTATCAAGGATATTCATCTCTATGACGGTTATGAGATGATGGAACATTACACCACGGGAAATATGAGAGAGGGGGAGAAACAGATGCCCTGGGTCTCGGTGACAGAAAAGCTGTGTGGAAAACTGGGATTTCTGCGGGGAACAGCAGAGAGCCTGATAACGCTGGCCGGCTTCCTGATCTCCGCGGCCTATGCTTTGCTGGGGGCATTTCCTGTGGGGGATGTGATCAAATTTGCGAGTGCTTTCACCAATATGCTCTCAGGAGTCCAGAACATGGCTTATCAGTGCAATGGGCTGATTGTGACAGCCAGAAGGGCTGCAAGTACACTGGAAATGATGAACATAGGCGATGAGATGTACAGGGGAAAGCTGCCGGTGGAGAAACGGCTGGACAATCAATATGAGATTGAATTCCGAAATGTTTCTTTTCGATACCCAGGAACAGAAACGTATGCCCTGAAAAATCTGTCTCTCAAGCTGCACATAGGAGAGCGCATGGCCATTGTCGGCATGAACGGTTCCGGCAAAACCACTATGATTAAGCTGCTCTGTCGTCTGTATGATCCCCAGGAAGGGGAGATTCTGCTGAATGGGGTAGATATCCGCAAGTTCAGACAGGAGGAATATATCCGGCTTTTTTCCGTGGTATTTCAGGATTTTAAATTGCTGTCCATGCCCCTGGGAGAGAATGTGGCGGCTTCTCTGGATGTGGACGAAAAGCTGGCGGAGCAGGTGCTGCGGAAAGCAGGGTTATCGGAACGACTTGCGAAGCTGCCGGAGGGCCTGGAAACCTGGCTTTATCAGGATATAGCAGACGACGGTGTGGAAATCTCCGGCGGGGAAGCCCAGAAGATTGCCATTGCCAGAGCTCTGTACAAGGACGCGCCCTTTGTTCTGCTGGATGAGCCAACAGCAAGCCTGGACCCGTTGTCGGAATATGAAATTTATTCCGGATTTGACGCCATGGTGGGAGATAAGACAGCCATTTATATTTCCCACAGACTTTCTTCCTGCAGATTCTGCGATGACATTGCGGTGTTTCACGAGGGAAGACTGGTACAGCGGGGAACCCATGAAGAACTGCTTAAGGATGAGCAGGGGAAATATTATGAATTGTGGAATGCCCAGGCCCAGTACTATACATAAAGGATATTACTGACAAAAAAGAATCCCGCTGAAGTTCTGCTTGCGGCAGAATTTCGCGGGTATTTTTCTTGTCATTTTTGTACAGATATGATATCGTTAATTCAGCTATCATAAGTTCGGGAAATAAAATGCAGTAAGGAATTGACTATGGGAAAAAAATGGGTATCCGAAAGAAGAACGTCTATATTTCAGAGCAAGTTGTTTCTGAGATTATTTTTCAGCTATATACTGGTTATTGTATCTTTTATGGTTCTGTGCATTTCATTTCTACTGTTCGAGAATAACCAGATCAGTAAAATTCAGATGAAGCGTAGAAGTGAAATTCAGCTGGATGAAGTCAGCAATATATTCATGCAGCGCATTATGGCAGCTCAGAATATTGTGCAGAATCTCAGCTATTCCACAACCATGAAACAGCTGTATATGAGTACAAAAACAGGCCGGCAGCTGGATTCTTATGCACTTTTTTCCATACAGAGTGAAATGAGCAATACCATGGCCTCGGGGGGATTATCCATATATCAGACAGTTCTGTTCGTGAATGACAGTAATAAAGCTTATTCCAGCGGAGGGATAATTTCGCTGACGGACAGCTATGTTCCGCTTGAAAAGGAGCTTCCCTGTATGGTGGTCGGGACGGTGAATGATACGTTTCAGTTAAGCGATACCAAAAGATATTCTTTTAATCAGGAATTTCTTCTATACTGTGATGATTACACCTATCAGAACGGAAGTAACATTGGGACAATGTGTATTCTGTTTGATCTGAAAAGTCTGGAGAATGACATGAAGAATGTCCTGGATAAAGGATATGGAATGGAGATTTATTATAAGGACAATATGATTTTTTCACTTGGGGAGAGCTCAAAGACATCATATGCGAAAGAGTCCTCGAAAATGCCGGGTATTGTTTATAGGGTATATGCATCTAAAAATATTGCTTCAGAGGTAAACAGGTACTTTTATTTTACATTTCTGGGTATCATTGTGATTTCGATTATCTTTCTGGCGCTTGCCTATGGGGTGAGCCGAAAATATTACATGCCCATCAATCATCTGGAGCAGATGGTATCCACAGGCCAGAATATTTCCAGAGATGAAATGGAGACTATTATTCGCGGAATACAGGATCTGATCGGTGAAAAAAATGCGTACAGGGAGAAGATGCTGACCATCACTCCTTATGCGAAGACGGGCATCCTTCATTCCATGATTGCCGGAAATGTTGCGGCAGACCATGTGGGCGTATTTCTTGATGAGAATTACCTGGATTTGATTAAGCCTTATTTTATCGTTTCAGCCGTAAATTTTGCATTTGACAGCGGCCTGGTGCCGCAGGAGGAGAAATACAGACGAAAAATCGAAGAGCTGTTTAATGTGGTGACAGAAATCTTTTCCACGGATGAGCTGCACATTGTGTATTATTTCAGGGATGTCTATAATGTGTTTTTGATTATAAATTATGAAAATGAGAGGGAAATGGATGAATTGTTTCATCAGATTCATCGTTATATCAGCACTGCCACAGCGAAGGATTATTGCTATGTGACAATGGGAGTGGATGCGGTACGGGATGATATCGGGGAGTTGAAGGATGCCTGTGAAGGGGCGGTGAGGGCGCTGTACGGTATATTGACCGACGGCCGGGGAGCGGTCTATTTCCTGGAGGATATGGAAGGAACCATAAGCACATATTATTTTCCGGTGAATTTCCGTGAAAAGTTAAAACGCTGTCTTCAGAAGCGGGATGAAGCAGAAATTCATATGTTGCTGTTTGACATTTACAAAACCAACCTGGACATGGCAGGAACACCTGAGATGTATCTGGCATTGGTAGATGAGTTTCATCTGTCTGTTATTAAGACACTGCGGGAGATAACAGGACTGAATACCATACATCTGAATATTAAGAAATATACGGGGCTTGCGACGCTGCAGGATATTTTTGACTATTATGATGCGGCGTTGCTTTCGGTTATTGACACACTTCATGATCAGAGCCTGCAGGAAGATTCCAGACTGGAGGAGGATATTGTTTCCTATATTGATGCCCATTACTGTGATGCGGATTTATCTCTGCAGAGTCTGTCAGATCGTTTTAATGTAAGTAATAAATATCTGAGTCTTTTATGTAAAGAATGCTTCGGAGTCACTTATCTGCAGTATATTCAGACGAAGAGAATCCGGAAGGCAGAGGAGCTTTTGCGTGAAAGGCAATACACGCTCACAGAAGTGTGTGCCATGTGCGGTTATACCAACCAGCTGACCTTCCGACGAAATTTTAAAAGTATAACAGGGGTAAACCCCAGTACTTATCAGGAAAAACAAAATGAAAGATAAGCGTGGTAAAAAATGATGCAGCCGAAAAAAATGATGCCTGACAAAAAAGGCATCATTTTTTTCAACTTTTTTTGTGACGGCACATTTTGAAACTATACAATAGAAAAGTTGTCCTGTATATTCAGAGTATTCCAATACAGCCGGAACGGGTAATTTTGGAGAGAAGGGAGAAATGAGAAAATTATGAAGGTGAGAAGTGCTGAAAAAAAAGGCAGAACTTCCATGACAAAAGAAGAGAAAAAGAAGTATTGGAAAAAAAGTCTGAAAAGAGATCGTTACCTGATTATTATGCTGATCCCGGTGGTGATATATTATCTGGTTTTCTGCTATTTTCCAATGACAGGTCTGTGGATGGCATTTACACAGTATAAAATCGGTTCTGGTTTCAAAGGATTGTTCTTCAGTGATTTTGTAGGCTTAAAATGGTTCGGACAGTTTTTCGGTTCGGTATATGCGTGGAGGCTGGTGAGGAATACTTTTCTGCTTTCTTTCTATTCTCTTATTTTTGGGTTTCCCATTCCGATTCTTTTTGCGGTTGCGGTAACACAGCTGCGAAGTAAGAAGCTGCAGAAGTCGATTCAGGTCAGTACATATTTGCCTTATTTTATTTCCACAGTTGTGGTCTGTGGTATGATTACAAACTTTTTGTCGCCTTCAGGCGGTATTATTAATCAGCTGCTGAACAAAATAGGAATTGAAAGTGTCAATTTTCTGAGTCTGCCCGAGTGGTTCAGACCGATTTATGTCATCTCAGGGTCCTGGCAGAGTTTTGGCTTCAACTCTATTATCTTTGTCGCTGCAATCATGGGAATTTCACCGGATCTGTACGAGGCCATGAGAGCGGATGGAGCAAATAAGCGTCAGATAATATGGCATTTGATTTTACCCGGCATACGGCCTACCATTATTATTCTGCTGATTATGAGCCTTGGAAATATGATGAGCGTAGGATTTGAAAAGGTTTATCTTCTTTACAACACAGCTGTTTATGAGACGGCGGATGTGATTCAGACTTATGTATACAGGCAGGGTATTCAAAGCAACAGTTACAGCTATGCAGCCGCGGTAGGACTTTTCAACTCAGTGGTCAATTTTACCATTGTATTTCTGGCCAACCGGCTGAGCCGTAAAGTGACGGATACTTCAATTTGGTAGGAGGATGAAGAGATGTTGAATCGAATGAAAAATCAGACAATCGGTGACATCATATTTGATATTGTTGTGGCGCTGCTGCTTATTGTCGCCGTTGTGGTATGTGTGTATCCGTTTCTGTATGTGCTCAGTATTTCAATCAGCTCAGGGGACGCGGTTAACAAAGGACAGGTGGTGCTGTTTCCTGTGGATTTGAATTTTGAGGCGTTTAAAACAGTGCTGGAATATGAACAGCTGTGGGTATCCTACAAAAATACTGTTTTCTACACGGTTGTGGGAACGATTCTGAATGTTGTATTTACCTGTCTGGCAGCATATCCGCTGTCCAGAAAGAAATTCTGCTTCAGAAAACAGTTAAACTTTCTCCTGGCCTTTACCATGTACTTTTCAGGCGGGCTGATTCCCGTTTATATCATAGTCACCAGCATGGGACTGTACAACAGCCGTTGGTCTGTGATTTTGCCTGTTCTGGTAAGCGCATATAATGTCATGATCTGCCGCTCCGCGTTTGAGGCAATATCGGAAGAACTGTTCGAGGAGGCGCAGCTGGAGGGAGCCAATGATTTTCTGATTATGACGAAGATTGCAATTCCGCTGATAAGGCCCACATTGGCTGTTCTGACTTTGTACTATGCCGTGGCCAGATATAATGAGTTCTTTAATGCATTGCTGTATATCAGTAATAAAAAGCTGGAACCGCTGCAGCTTTTCCTGCGGAGAATACTGATAGAGGCGTCTACGGAAATTATGCAGAGCACAAACGTGAGCATGACACTGGCAAGTCGTTCAACGATTCAGGTTCGGTATGTATGTATTGTTGTCTCTGTAATTCCGATTATGCTGCTGGTTCCATTTGTCCAGAAATATCTGGTGGAAGGAACCATGCTGGGTGCTGTGAAAGGCTAATGGATGTTGTTGCATCGAAAGGTGCAGTTTTGATACATCGAATAAAAAAGGAGGATCTGAAAATGAGGAAGAAGAAATTGATAGCATTGGGGCTGGCGGTCACTATGTTGGCCGGGTGCCTGACAGGATGCGGAAATGAAGACGGAAACGGCAGTTCAGACAGTTCTGCAGCCGAGTCGTCATCGTCTGTAGACGCTGCAGGTGATTCGTCATCTCCCGAACAATCCGACGCGAATAACGGCAGCTTTACTTATGCGGGAGAGGGACCGATTACGGATGAGACGGGAAAATCACTGACAATTCTGGCACAGACATCCAACTATACAAATGTGGATATTGCAAGTGCTGAAATTGTGAAAACAGTTGTGGCAGCGTCCGGCGTCGATGTTGAGTGGCAGCTGGTTGATTACAATAATTATACGGATTCCGTAAAACCCATGCTGACAACAGGTTCTGTGGAGGCAGATATTATATTGCTTCCGGATCAGGATACGAATCAGACATATCTGAAATCAGGGTTGTTCGTGGCTCTGGATGAGTATTTTGACGAAATGCCCAATTACACGAAATGGCTGGATGAAAATCCGGTACTGAAAGCACAGCTCACCGCACAGGACGGACACATTTATTATGTACCGGTAATTAAAGTGGGGAAAGATTACGGTCCGTGTCTGATGTACAATCAGGTCTGGCTGGATAAGGCGGGTATGAAAGCGCCTGAAACTCTGGACGACTTTGTAACACTTCTTCGCTATTACAGAGACAATGACATGAACGGCAATGGGGATGCTTCGGATGAAATTCCGCTGAGTGTCACAGCGTCTTATCTGCCCTATATGTTCGGACCTGCTTTCGGACTGAATATTACAGACGGGTTCCAGGCAGACGATCAGGGGAAGGTAAGCTATGCGGCTGCAGATACTGAGAATTACAAAGCCTATCTGGAATTTTTGAACAGCTTATATACCGAAGGTCTGCTGGAGATAGAATATAATTCCCTCAACAGAGATCAGATTATTGAGCGCTGCTCCAATGACCTCACAGGTGTCTGCTTTGACCACAGCTGGGCAATGTCCATGATGTACAGCCCTGTGCTTCCCTATTATGACGGAACTGCCGCAACTGCATTTGTCGGCGCCGCTCCCCTTTCCGGAACCCATGAAGGCGTTTATATAGGAGGTTCTGATTTAGGAGGAATGTTCGGTGTCACTTCTGCCTCCTCGGATGTGGCTCTCGCGTGCAGATTCCTGGATTACTGCCTGAATGATACCAATATGGACTATTACCAGTGGGGAATTGAGGGCAAAAGCTATGTTGTGGACGAAAGCGGAAATAAAACCTTTACAGAGCAGGGAAGCGACAATGACTGGCTGCAGCAGCTGGGTATCAATCCTGCCTTTGTATTCCCGATTCGTTATTCCGTAGTTGCAACAGATGTACTGGTGGCCGACTGGCATGCAGAAATTAACAAGTGGCAGCATGATGAATTTGTGGTAGAAGGATGGCCGTTTATCTATGCCACAGACGAGGAATCCGAAGTGGTTAACACTTATCTGACGGATATCCAGACCTATGTGGATGAAAATACAACTGCCTTTATCACGGGGACAAAATCCCTGGATGAATTTGACAGTTATATCAGCGGTCTGGAAGCGCTTCATCTGGCGGATGTAGTCGCCGTTAAGCAGGCCCAGTATGATCGCTACAGCTCTGCTTTCAATTGAGAGACAGACAGAGAAGAAAAAGGGAAAGAGCCGCGCAATGCGGCTTTTTCTTATGTGGAAAGGAAGAGAGAACCATTTAACCGGAAAGGACAGTTGAATTTTCCGGCAACTTGTCTTACAATAGTGATGTGCTATCGCACAGCGATTTAAATCGGGAGGGACAAAATGGATAGAACGATAAAAATAGAACCATATTATGGAAGTTTGAAGGGAATGATGGCAAAATATGATGCGCTGGCCAGGCAGGATGCCTTTAAGGGGAATACCACAGCAGATTACGAGACATGGAAAAAGCGGGCCAGAAGCATCTTACAGGATTTGCTGGGGCTGGATAAAATGGAAGACTGTCCTCTAATGCCTCGGATGCTGGAAAAGAAAGAGCTTGCCGGTGGAATTGTCAGAGAGAAAGTGCTGTTGCAGGTAGAGCCGGACACCTGGATGCCTGTCTTCATATTGATTCCTTCCGGTAAGTCAGAAGAGAGACAGAATTGCTTTATCGCCCTTCCCGGACATATGGGTGCCGGGAAATACAGCGTGGCAGGATGTCGTGAAATCCCTGCGGTCAGGGATGCCATTGAAAGATTCCACTATGATTATGGAATGCAGCTTGCGGAAATGGGGTATGTGGCAATCTGCCCGGACTGCAGAGGCTTTGGAGAGCGAAGAGATGAGGCCCTGCAGAATAACAGGGAAGATGCCTTCCTGAACAGCACCTGCTTTCAGCTTGCGCATATGGCGGAACCTCTTGGACAGACCGTGGCGGGAATGTGTACATATGATGTCATGCGCCTGCTGGACTATATTGAGGAACGGGGAGAATGGAATCCGGACACTGTCGGATGTCTGGGCTTTTCAGGCGGCGGGATGCAGACGCTCTGGGCAGCTGCAATGGATGACAGAATCAGACAGGCGGTAATCAGCGGTTACATGTACGGGTATAAAGATTCGCTTTTATACTTGAACGGAAATTGCAGCTGTAACTATGTGCCCCATCTGTGGGAACATTTTGACATGGGAGATATCGCTTCCCTGATAGCTCCCAGGCCGCTTCTGATTCAGTCCTGTCGTGATGATAATCTGAACGGACCGAGAGGACTTCGGAATGTGCAGGAACAGGTCGATATTGTAAGAAAGATTTATGCGCTGTACGGGAAGGAAGACCGGCTGATACATGACATACGGGAAGGCGGACATTGCTGGCACCGGGAGCCGCTGCAGGAGGTGCTCCCTTTTTTCCGGAATCTCCTGAAAGTTTAACTGTTGTGGGGGGCTGTTACTTTTAAAATGTCCTTATAAAAAGCTGAAAATATGGGTAAAACAATAGAAGCCACTTAACATGTGGACTCTGTTACCATAAAAAGAGTAATGTTTCGGACGTTGGCGAAACGTTATAAAAAATGCAACATTCTATGTCAGAATGTTGCATTTTTATGTCTGTTTATAGTATCGGAAGTTTCTAAAAATACTTTAGCTCTTTTTGGAATTTCTTTTCAATTTTCAGTCAGAGTTAATTTTAATTGCAGTTTGGTTAAATTGTTGACTTAAAGTTGTATTTTTGCAAAAACTTCGTCTCTGTCTTCCTGATCGATACACAGATAACGTTTTGTGATATTATAGGAAGAATGGTTATATATGCTCATGAGCAGCGCCGGCTGAATCCCCTGCTTCCATGCGTGATAACCGAAAGTCTTTCTCAGAGAGTGACAGCTGATATTCTGGTCCAGGCCGGCGAATACACCGGCATTTTTTACAATGCGGTAGGCCTGATATCGGCTCAGGGGATGAGACTGCTGCCTTTGGCTGCCAAAAAGCCAGGAAGAAGAAATGTGCTGGGAAGGCGTTGTATATTGTTCCAGCGCATTCTGAATTTCCTGATTCATATAGATACAGTTTTGTTTTCCGGTTTTTTGTTCCCGGATGGAGATATGAGTTTTCCATTTTTCTTTCAGGTAGTCATAGACGTCTCCGTATGTCAGACTCAGAATATCCGATATACGCAGGGCCGAGTTCAGACCAATGACAATCAGCAGATAATTTCTGGCGTCCGGTTTTTTGGAATGATAGTATTCCTTAAAAGTTTTCAATTGTTCCGCATTTCTGATAGGCTGTGTTGTACACATAAATCGTCCTCCTTTTTTATGCAACATTCTGACATAAAAAGTTGCATTTTTATTTCCAGCATAGCAGGAGTGGGTACTGAATGAAAAATGGAGGTGGCCGTATGCTGAGACTGACGGTAAGTCCGGAGGAATATCTGCTGATCAATGACAATATCAAAATTGTATTCTTAGGAGGCTCCAGAAATAATATGCGTATTATGGTGGATGCCCCCAGAGAGGTGAATATCGTGAGAAGTGCTGCCCTGGAGAATCGAATGCCAAATGAAGAAGAACGGGCCGGACTGCCGAAGTATTATGCGGCGCCCGAGACCCCGGAGAGATACAGAAGACCGAAATCCGGACAACCCCAAACCAGATAATAACCGAAGGAGGAAGTCCGATGGTCAAGGGCCCGGCTGCAGGATTTTCAATTCGGTTACTATAAAAATGCAATAAAACTGACGCAAAAGGATTTGCGCAGTAATACAAGGAGGTAAATCATGGTAGTACAACACAATTTAACGGCAATGAACTCTAACAGAATGTTAGGCATTACCACCGGCGCACAGGCAAAGGCAACAGAGAAGCTGTCCTCCGGTTACAAGATCAATCGGGCGGCAGACGATGCGGCAGGTCTGGCGATTTCCGAGAAGATGAGAAAGCAGATCAGAGGTCTGACCCAGGCTTCCGCCAATGCGCAGGATGGTATCAGCGCAGTACAGACGGCAGAAGGCGCTCTGACCGAAGTGCATGACATGCTTCAGAGAATGAATGAGCTGGCAGTAAAAGCTGCAAACGGAACCATGTCCGAGAGTGACCGTGCGGCTATCCAGAGCGAGGTGGATCAGCTGGTAACTGAGATTGATCGTGTATCCAACACCACTAAATTCAACGAGACCTATCTGCTGAAGGGAAGCAACGGCGGTACGGCCGGAAAGCTGACTTATAAGCTGGCAACGGCTGCTATGTCCAGTGCACAGGTTGCCAATCAGATTAAGTTTGATTCCAAGACAGGTACTGCAAGTGTGGTACTGAAGACGATGACAGGTATTACATTGAGCAGTAAGGTGGGTACAACAATACCTGTACAGACCGGAGCTACCGGAGGCGCAGTTACAATAGCTGCAAATAATTCGCTTCCCACCACTAATACGATCATTGCAGGTAAGACAGTTCAGATAGGGAGTACTACTTATGTATTCATATCGAACACTACAAGAACAGCAAATACTACAACTACAAAGCTGAGTGTCAATGCGGCGGTAAAAGCGCTGAATGATTATTCCAAAGAGAATGGAAAAAAGGTTGAAGCTTTCTCCAGTATGGATGCCATGATGGCTGCTATTAAGCACAAATATGGGGAGGATATTAAAACTGTCACTTCCTATACAGAAGGCACACAGGTGAAGCTGAAATTCGAGGCTTTTGCAGATGTAAACGATGCCATCGACCTGAGCCTGCATGTGGGCGCTGATTCTTCCGATGACAACAAGATCGCCATGAACATTGCACAGATGAGTGCAAGAGGACTGGGCGTGAATGGTCTGGATCTGAGTGGTGACAATGACAAGAAGGCAACTGCAGCTATCGATGTAATCGCAGATGCGCTGCAGAAGGTATCTGATCAGAGAGCAACCCTCGGTGCCATCCAGAACAGACTGGAGCATACCATCGCCAACCTGGATAACGTTGTGGAGAATACCACCGCAGCAGAGAGCCAGATCCGCGATACGGATATGGCAACCCAGATGGTTACCTATTCCAACAATCAGATTCTGGCACAGGCTGGTCAGGCAATGCTGGCACAGTCCAACCAGAGCAACCAGGGGGTACTTTCCCTGCTTGGCTGATTTCTGTAAGAGTCTGGTAGAATTACTACCTCAAAATTGTGTAAAAGGAGAGAGCCGGTTTATGCCGGTTCTTTCTTTTTGTGCCTGAATGCCTGAGCATCATAATAATTTCAATTTCTGCTTGTCATAAATGCCCGGACATGTTTTAATAATATCAGAATTATATTGTTAAAAAAATATCATAACAGGAGGACAGTGTTGCGACATGAGCAGTATGAGAGGAATTGACACGCCGGTCAGACAGCGGAGACGGCGGGTTTTTAAGGAAGTGGCAAATCTGGCTTACAATTCAACGAATCTGAAAGATGACATGGAAGCGCTTCCCTACAAAATTGTGGATTATGAAGAGCCCCTGTACTGGGAAAGCGTTTACCGGGACCGGGCCATTATCCGAGAGCGCATCCGACTGGCCATGGGAATGAGCCTGCGTCCGGAGAACAGAGAGCATCCGGGCCATCTGACACAGGGCCTGGAGGAGAGCAATATTGATGAGAAATATTATGAACCGCCTCTGATGCAGGTGATTTCCTCTGCCTGTAATGCCTGCCCTGAGGATCATTATGAAATTACCAGCTCCTGTATGGGCTGTGTGGCCCATCCCTGTCAGAGTGTCTGCCCCAGAGGTGCCATTTCCATGGTAAACGGCAAATCTGTCATTGACCAGGAAAAATGTATCAAGTGCGGAAAGTGCAGGGATGTATGCCCCTATGACGCCATCTGTCACAAAGAGCGCCCCTGTAAGGCGGCCTGTGGGGTAAATGCAATCAAATCCGACAAATTCGGACGTGCTTTTATTGATAATGATATGTGTGTATCCTGCGGAATGTGCATGGTCAGCTGCCCGTTTGGTGCCATTGCGGATAAATCTCAGATTTTCCAGCTGATTCGTGCCATGCAGTCGGGAAGGACCATTATAGCGCAGGTGGCGCCTGCCTTTGCCGGGCAGTTCGGTCCGCGCGTTACTCCGGAAATGTTTAAGACGGCACTGAAAGAGCTGGGATTTGCGGATGTCTATGAGACAGCCATCGGCGCGGATCTGGGCTGTATGGCGGAAGCGGAACACTATGTGAAGGAAGTGGCTGCAGGACGGCAGGATTTTGCACTGACTTCCTGCTGTCCCTCCTGGTCAGTGATGGCAAAGCATCTGTTTCCGGAGACAATTGATAAAATCAGCAATGAACTGACGCCCATGGTGGCCACGGCCCGGATCATCAAAAAGGAGCACCCGGAGGCTTCTGTGGTGTTCATTGGTCCCTGTGCCTCCAAGAAACTGGAGGCGAGCCGCAGAACGATTCGCTCCGATGTGGATTTCGTGATTACGTTTGAAGAACTGACGGGAATGTTCGAGGCCAGAGGAATTCTTCTGGATGAAATCAAAGCCATGGACGAAATGCAGGATGCCACAGGCGCCGGCCGCGGATATGGCGTGGCCGGAGGTGTAGCCGGCGCCATAGAAGAATGCATTCGGACGTATTATCCGGGAACCGAGGTGAAAATCGAACATGCGGAAGGCCTTACAGAATGTAAGAAAATGCTTCTCCTGGCAAAGGCCGGAAAAAAGAATGGCTGTCTGATTGAAGGGATGGCCTGTCCGGGAGGTTGTGTGGCCGGAGCGGGAACCAATATTGCCATTGCCCAGGCGGCAAGAGAAGTGGCGAAATTCAAAGCCCGGGCGAAGGACACTGTGCCGAAGGAGAAGACGGAATGACCGTCCGGAATCAGGCCGGGCGGATATCCGACGATATACAGAATTCTGATATGCTGTTGAGCCTGCAGTGACAGAACCGGGGAGCAGGCGGAAAGGACGAAGGAAAATTTTATGCATGGCAACAGAGAATTATGGTATGACAGGCCAGCTGAATACTGGGAAGAAGCCCTTCCTCTGGGAAACGGAAGGCTGGGGGCAATGCTTGACTCAGGAATCGGAGAGGAATGCATTTTTCTGAACGAAGATACACTGTGGTCCGGATATCCGAAGGATACCAATCTTTCGGATCCATATCCTCATTATGTGAGAGCAAGACAACTTGCTCTGGAGAAAAAGTACAAAGAGGCGCAGCGGGAAGTGGAGGATCATCTGCTGGGAGAATTTACGGATTCTTACCTGCCCGTGGGAAGTGTGAGACTGCAGTTTCCTTTCAGAGAAGAGGCTGCAGAGTATACAAGAAGGCTGCTGTTGTCGAAGGCCCAGGTGGAATCCTCCTTTGTCTGTGCCGGGACAGGCTACAGAAAGGAAGCTTTTATCTCTGTGCCGGAGCAGGCTTTTTATATGAAGCTGACAGCTGACAGGCAGGGAAAGCTGAATTTTTGTCTGCATGCGGAAAGCCGTTTGAAGTCTCGCTGTACGGCGGAGGGAAAGCAGCTGATCCTCACCGGAATTGCGCCTTCCTATGATGCTCCCAGCTATCTGGAGGAGGAAACCCCGATCATCTACGAAGAGAAAGAAGACAGGAGGGGAATGCGTTTCTGCATGATCGTTTCGGCGGAAATCAGAGCCGGACGCATAAGCGCTGAAGATGAGACCCTTCGGATACAGGATGCCGACGAGGCAGTGATTCGTATCTGTATCAGAACCAGTTTCAACGGATATGACAGGCAGCCTTATGTGGACGGATTAGAAGAAACCGGGCTGTGCCGCGCAGATATGGCGCATGCGCTCAGTGTGGATTATGAGGAAGCCAGGGCCCGCCACAGGCAGGAATATTGTCCGCTTTTCAAAAGTATGGAGCTGTCACTGGAAGCGGAAAGCTTCCCTGAGCTGCCCACAGACAGACGAATTCTTGCCTTTTATCCGGAAGGAAGAGATGTGGGATTATATGAGCTCTTCTTTCATTACGGAAGGTACCTGCTGATATCCTGCTCCAGGCCCGGCACGCAGCCGGCGAACCTTCAGGGTATCTGGAATGCCCAGGTACGTCCCCCCTGGAGCTCTAATTATACGGTTAACATCAATACGCAGATGAACTATTGGGGAGCGGAAATCTGTGGGCTTGGAGCCATGCATGAGCCTTTGTTTGAGCTGATTCGGGAGCTGTCGGTAACGGGAGCGCGCACGGCCCGGAACTATTACAATGCAGGCGGATTTGTATCTCATCACAACGTGGATATCTGGCGGCTTTCCACGCCTGTGGGAAGAAAGGGAAGAGGTGCGGCGGTCTATGCCTTCTGGCCCATGTCCGCCGGCTGGCTGTGCAGGCATCTGTATGAACATTACGAATATTCACTGGACAAGGCATTTCTGGAGGAAACGGCTTATCCGCTTATCCGGGGTGCCGCGGTATTTTATCGGGATGTGCTGGTGAAGGATGAAGAGGGATATCTGATATTTGCTCCCTCCACCTCTCCGGAAAACGTGTATCAGCAGGATGGGCTCCATTGGGCTGTAACTGCGTCTACGGCAATGACCATGAGTATTATCCGGGAGGTATTTGAAGAATGCATCCGGGCGGCGGTAATTCTTGGGAAGGAAGATGCCCTGACAGAAGAGCTGACAGATAAGCTGCCACATCTGAAGCCTCTTCAGATTGGCAGAGACGGCAGAATTCTGGAATGGAATGAGGAGCTTGACGAAGTGGAGATTCAACACCGCCATATTTCTCATATGTATGCGCTGTATCCGGGAGATCAGATTGACCGGGCCAGGACGCCGGAGCTGGAGAAGGCGGTCCGCAGGAGCCTGGAGGGCAGAGGAGACATCGGAACGGGGTGGAGCCTGAGCTGGAAAGTAAATGCATGGGTAAGGCTCCGGGACGGAGAACATGCGATTCGGCTGTTGAAAGAACAGCTGCGATATGTGCTGCCCGACGGCAAAGAAGGGAACAGCGATTTCTTTAACTATCATGACGGGGGCGGCGTATATCCGAATCTGTTTGATGCCCATCCGCCTTTTCAGATTGACGGAAATCTGGGAAGTCTCTCGGGAATCGCAGAGATGTTCTTATTCAGCAGCCCGGAGGAAATCTGTCTTCTTCCCGCTCTGCCCGGGGCCTTTGGGACAGGGTGTGTCAGAGGAATTCATGCCAGAGGCAGAGTGACAGCGGACCTGGAGTTCAGGGACGGAGAGCTGGTGAGGGCTGTGCTTCTGACAGACACAGATCAGGAACGAACACTGATATATGGAAATCAGCGGGAGAAAATTCACCTGGAGGCCGGTGTGCCGTATGAGGTAAAAGGGCGGATATCCTGACAGCTGGCAGTGATGGAATCATCCTCATGCCGATGCAGATGAAATAGCGGAAAGCGTGATTCAGAAACTGGGATAATACTGTTTCAGGTGAAGCAACATTGCAATCAGGGCGCTGTGGGAAGAACACAGCGCCTTTTGTACTTTTACACTTTAATAAGAAACAGTTTGTGCTTTAAGGCATAATATGATATACTTGTGCAAATGCAGACAGATGCGGCAAATTCAATATTTAAGGAGAAGGGGTATACTGATATGAAAGAAACAGCTTTGGTAATCATGGCAGCAGGAATCGGAAGTCGTTTCGGCGGCGGAATCAAGCAGCTCGAACCGGTGGGACCCAACGGTGAGATTATAATGGATTATTCCATATATGACGCACTTCAGGCAGGTTTCGACAAAGTGGTATTCATTATCCGCAGGGACCTGGAGAAGGATTTCAGAGAGATTATCGGGAACCGGATTGAAAAGGTGACAAAGGTGGAATACGCATTTCAGGAGCTTGACAATCTTCCTGAGGGATTCGAAAAGCCTGCGGACAGGAAGAAACCCTGGGGAACCGGCCATGCGGTATTGAGCGTTAAAGGTCTGGTGGACGGACCTTTCATGGTGATTAACGCAGACGATTATTATGGAAAAGAAGGATTTAAGAAAATTCATGAATATATGGTCAGCGAAATGAAGGATGATGCAGATGTCTATGACTTGTGCATGGGCGGTTTTATGCTGGAAAATACATTGAGCGAGAACGGCGGTGTGACCAGAGGCGTATGCCTGGTTGACGAAAACGGCTGCCTGCAGAAAGTGACAGAGACCTATGATATTCAGTACAGGGACGGAAAGCTGACCGCCGCGGATGTGGACGGAAATCCTGTACCTGTGGAGGAGGGATGTCATGCCTCCATGAACATGTGGGGACTTCCGGCGGCTTTCCTGAAGGAACTGGAAGCCGGATTTCCGGAGTTTCTGGCGGGAATCAGAGAGGGAGATATCAAGTCTGAATATCTGCTGCCGGAGATTATCAATAAAAAGGTGCGGGAAGGTAAGGCATCCGTGAAGGTATTGGAGACTCCTGACAAATGGTTCGGCGTGACCTACAGAGAGGATAAGCAGTCAGTGGTAGATTCGCTGAAAGCATTAATTGCAGGAGGCGCATATCCTGAAAAGCTGTATTAAAAAGTGTGGACGGCGTCGGTGTGATACAGAGATAATGCGGCGGGAAAAGGATGATATACGGAAGGAACAGGGCGCGTGCCCCTGGAAGAGGAGAGAAAAGTGTCAGAGAAAAAAATACTGCTTGGCAACGAAGCCATAGCACGAGGAGCCTATGAGGCAGGTGTGAAGGTATCGGCGGCTTACCCGGGCACGCCCAGTACGGAAATCAGCGAAAGTATTGCAAAGTATGAGGAGGTCTATGCGGAATGGTCGCCCAATGAAAAGGTGGCGGCGGAAGTGGCAATCGGAGCCTCCATAGCCGGAGCCCGGGCCATGTGTTCCATGAAGCATGTGGGAGTGAATGTGGCTTCGGACCCGCTTTTTACAGCGGCATACACGGGAGTGGGAGGCGGCCTTGTAGTGGTGGCTGCTGATGACCCGGGTATGTACAGCTCACAAAATGAGCAGGACAGCCGTATGGTAGCCAGGGCAGCCATGATTCCGGTTCTGGAACCGTCGGACAGTGCGGAAGCGAAAGAATTCACAAAGCTCGCCTTTGAGCTGAGCGAAGAATATGATACGCCCGTGATGGTGCGCTCCACCACCAGACTTTCACACTCTCAGGGAGTGGTGGAGCTGGAAGCGAGGAATGAACGGGAGAATGTTCCTTATGAAAGGAATACAGGCAAGTATGTAATGATGCCTGCAAATGCCATCAAACGTCATGTGACGGTGGAGGAGCGGCTGAAGAGAATGGCGGAGGACGCCTGCGGCATGTCTCTGAATCGGGCAGAGTACCGGGATTTGTCGACAGGATTTATCACCAGCGGAATTCCGTACCAATATGTGCGGGAGGCAATGCCGGAGGCAAGTGTACTGAAGCTGGGGCTGGTGCATCCTCTGCCCCGGAAATTGATTGAAGAGTTTGCATCCAGGGTGGATCGACTGTACATATTTGAGGAATTGGAACCGGTGATTGAAGAGCAGGTGAAATCCTGGGGAATCCTGAAAGCCGTGGGCAAGGACATTTTCACGGTTCAGGGCGAGTACAGCGCCAATATGCTCAGAGAACAGGTATTGGGAGAAAAATGCCGGGTGAGAACGCCGGAGTCCGTGCCTGCCAGACCGCCTATATTATGTCCGGGTTGCCCGCACCGCAGTGTATATTCTGTATTGAGTCGCCTGAAAATGCATGCGGCCGGAGATATCGGCTGTTATACCCTGGGAGCGCTTGCACCTTTAAGCGTAATAGACTCCACCATCTGCATGGGGTCCAGTATCAGCACCCTTCACGGTATGGAGAAGGCCAGAGGAAAGGAATATATCCGGGACTGGGTGGCGGTAATCGGCGATTCTACTTTTATGCATACAGGGATTAATTCTCTGATGAATATGGTATATAATCAGTCCTCCGGAACGGTGGTGATTCTGGACAATTCCACCACCGGCATGACAGGACATCAGGATCATGCCGCCACAGGTAAGACGCTGAAAGGGGAAGTGGTTCCCGCAATCAATATCGCAGATTTATGTCGTTCGCTGGGAATCCGGCATGTATATGAAATCAGCGCTTTTGATCTGGAGGGACTGGAAGAAGCGTTCCGGAGAGAGACAAAACGGAATGAAGTGTCGGTGATTATTACCAAGGCTCCCTGTGTATTACTCAAAGGCGTTACATTCCCGGATAAATGTGTGCCTGTTCCGGAAAAGTGTAAGAAATGCGGAGCCTGCCTGCGTCCGGGTTGTCCGGCGCTCACCAAAAATACAGACGGAACCGTGTCTATTGACGAGACCATGTGCAATGGCTGCGGGCTGTGTGCAAAGCTGTGTAAGTTTGACGCCATAGAAATCCGGAATAAGAACTGAGGGACTTTACACTTTAAGCCGTGGGGCAGCAACTTAATTAGTAGGAGGATTACACATGGACGTAAAAAATATTATGATTGTAGGTGTGGGGGGACAGGGAACCCTTCTGACCAGCCGCATCCTTGGAAATCTTGCAATCGGTGCGGGATTCGATGTGAAATTGTCGGAGGTACACGGCATGGCCCAGCGCGGCGGCAGTGTGGTGACTTTTGTGCGTTACGGAGAGAAGGTGGCGGAACCCATCGTGGAAGAAGGCTGCGCCGATGTGCTGATTGCCTTTGAGCGGCTGGAAGCATTGCGTTATCTTCATTTTCTCAAAGAGGATGGTGTGGTCATCGTCAATGACTGGAGAATTGATCCCATTACAGTGGTGACCGGGGCAGCGCAGTATCCGGAGAATATCGTGGAAACGTTACAGACAGTCCGGAAAACCATTTCCGTGGAAGCTGCCAAAACTGCAATTGACATGGGAGCGCCGAAGGCTTTTAACGTGGTGGTTCTGGGGGCGGCAGCCCGCTATATGGGCTTTTCAAAAGAAGACTGGCTCAGCGTCATCGAAAAAACAGTTCCCCAGAAGACCGTGGAGGTGAACCGGAAAGCATTTGAGGCAGGATTTTGCATGGAGAAAGGATAAAGCAGAAATTGGCATTGCCGTTATGATTTCACACATACAAATTAATCGTCCGAAGAAGGCGGACAGATGGGAGTGGTCAGAATGATCTGGAATGAGACAAAAGAATGCATGAGCAGGGATGAGATGAGTGCCCTGCAGGGCGCCAGGCTGGTGAAGCTGGTGGACCGGGTATACCACAATGTGGAATACTATCGGAAAAAAATGCAGGCGGTGGGACTGGAACCGGGAGACATCCGGGGGCTGGAAGACCTAACGAAGCTGCCCTTTACGACTAAGGATGATCTGAGGGATACCTATCCTTTCGGATTGTTTGCCGTTCCCAATTCTCAGATCGTGCGTATTCATGCTTCCAGCGGAACGACCGGGAAGGCCACTGTGGTGGGTTATACCAGAAGAGATATTGATATGTGGAGCGAGTGTGTGGCGCGGTGCATCACCATGGCGGATCTGGGGCGTGAGGATATTATTCAGGTGGCTTATGGCTACGGACTGTTTACCGGCGGTCTGGGCGGCCATTATGGAGCAGAGAAAATGGGCGCCACAGTAGTTCCCATGTCCACAGGGAATACAAAAAAGCTGATTAACATGATGGTGGATTTCGGGGTGACGGGAATTCTGTGTACCCCTTCTTATCTGATGCATATTGCAGAAACCATTCAGGAAATGGGAGTCCGGGATAAAATCAAACTGAAGGCTTCCCTGAACGGAGCGGAGCCCTGGACAGAAAAAATGCGGAATAAAATTGAGGAAATGCTGGGGATTCATGCGCATGATATCTATGGCCTCAGTGAAATCATGGGCCCCGGTGTAGCCACGGACTGTCAGTTCCATAAAGGCCTGCATGTACATGAGGATTATTTCCTGCCTGAAATCGTTGACAGAGAAACTTTTAAACCGGTTGAAGACGGTGTGACAGGAGAATTGGTGATTTCCACGCTGGCAAAGGAAGGAATTCCGCTGATTCGTTACAGGACAAAGGACCTGACCAGCATTGACCACACCCCCTGCGAGTGCGGCAGAACAACGGCCAGAATCGCAAGATTTACCGGCAGAAGCGACGATATGCTGATTATCCGCGGCGTCAATGTATTCCCGTCACAGATTGAGGCGGCGCTTCTGGAAATGGGCGGCACCACACCTCATTACCTGATGATTGTGGACAGAGTGAATAACCTGGATACGCTGGAAGTGCGGGTGGAAGTGGAGGAGCGCTTCTTCTCCGATGAAATCCGAAAGCTGGAAGATCTGACCAGGAAAATTGAACATGTAATCCAGCAGGCCATTGGACTTGCGGTGAAGGTAAAGCTGGTGGAACCCAAAGCGCTGGAGCGCAGCATGGGCAAAGCAGTGCATGTGATTGACAACCGGAAACTGGATTGACATTTGGGAAAGAGAGGGAAAAGCATGTTCGTAAAACAGTTATCAGTATTTATGGAAAATCGAGAAGGACGGCTGGAGCAGGCGACGGAAGTGCTGAAGAAAAATGATATCAATATTTTGTCTCTGAGTATGGCTGACACCACGGAGTACGGAATGCTGCGCATGGTGGTATCGAATCCGGAACTGGCAAAAAATGCGCTGCGGGAAAGCGGATTTTCGGCCATGCTGACGGATGTGCTGGCGGTTCGGCTGGAGGACAGCGTAGGCCAGCTGCATAAGCTGACCCATATTCTCTGTGCAAAGGGATTTAACATTGAATATATGTATGCCCTGGCTTCCGCAGATCTTCGGGCAATCATAGTAAAAGCCTCCAACGGCGCGGCGGCAGCCGATGCCATCCGGAATGGAGGGCTGGAATTATATACCGACGAAGAACTGCGGAGATAGGGGAGCGCCGTCGGCGATTACGGCATGGTAAATCCATCGGAAGTCACATGTGCAATCTGGGTGCCCAGTTCATCCGTAACTTCTACCAGATAATAAGAGGTCCTGTGACCTTCCTTGATACGGCGGGCAGTTGCAATCAGCTGTCCGCCCTTTGCCGTACCGAGGAAAGTGATCTGACTGGTACGGGATACATGAAGTGTTCCCTGCCAGTTGGTGGCCACTGCGGCGGTAAAATCCGCCAGGGTGAAGATGGCGCCTCCCATGACATTGCCGGCGGCGTTCAGGTGGTGGGGCGTCAGCATCATGGAGCACCTTGCCATTCCATCCTCCACCGCCTCTATTACGGCGCCGTTTTCCGTGGCAAAACGGTCATTTTGAAAAAATTTCTGTATCTCTTCCAGGGTATTCCCAATATTCATTATGAAATCACCATGCCTTTCTGCAAGTCTGTCCGTTGAAATCTGTCTGAATTGTAGCTGTTTTAGCATATCACGACACAGTGATTTTATCAATAGACTTTCTGCCATTATATCTCTGTGTTGCTTCTGTGACTTCCGGACAGGGAGATGGATATTCCTGAGGATTAAAAAAGAAATTTTACAATTACCATATTTTGTGTTAGAATAAGGGCGAATGTACAGGACACTGTATATTCGCTTTTTATGTACGTAAATTTATACTGTGAAGAGGAAGGCCAAAGAACTTACAAAGGTCTGAGAACAGGAGTGAAACCATGCCGGAACAGATTTCCGTTGAATCCCTTACACCCATGATGCAGCAATATATGGAAACCAAAAAACAGTATGCTGACTGTATTCTTTTTTATCGCCTGGGCGATTTTTATGAAATGTTTTTTGAGGATGCACAGATAGTGTCCAGGGAGCTGGAACTGACTCTGACAGGAAAAGCCTGTGGTCTGGAGGAGCGTGCGCCCATGTGCGGCGTTCCTTATCATGCGGTGGAAAACTATCTGACCAGACTGGTCAATAAAGGATATAAGGTAGCTATCTGTGAACAGGTAGAAGATCCGAAGCTGGCGAAGGGGCTGGTAAAGCGGGAAGTAGTCCGGATTGTGACGCCGGGGACGAATCTGAATATCCAGGAGGAATCGAAGAATCATTTCCTGATGTGTATTGCCTATACAGTCACGAAAATCGGCATTTCCGTGGCAGATGTCACCACAGGTGATTATTTTCTGACGGAAGTGGAGGATCTGAAGAAGCTGAACGATGAACTGATGAAATACGAACCGCTGGAGATTATCTGCAACGAAGCTTTTCTGGTCTGCGGTTTTCGTCTGGAGGAATTGAAGGAAAAGTATCACATTTCTGTCAATGCGCTGGCACCTCATGTCTTTGATGATGATAGCTGCAGGAAGATTCTGCTTCGTCATTTCCGGGTAAACACGCTGAAGGGGATAGGGATTGAAGATTTTCCCGTCGGAATGACAGCGGCCGGAGCTTTGCTGCAGTACCTGTATGACACCCAGAAGACAGACCTGGCACATTTTATCCATATCAATCCCTATCTGACCAGCAAATATATGCTGCTTGACAGTTCTACCAGACGGAATCTGGAACTGACGGAGACCCTTCGGGAGAAGCACAAGACAGGCTCTCTGCTCTGGGTCCTGGATAAGACCAAAACGGCCATGGGCGGGAGACTTCTTCGGAGTATGCTGGAACAGCCTCTGGTGGATAAGGAGGAGATGGAGCAGCGCCTGGACGCAGTGGAAGAGCTGAGCGGAGACAGCGTATCCAGAGATGAAATCAGAGAGTACCTGAATCCGATCTATGATTTGGAGAGACTGCTGAGCAAGGTGACCTACAAGACAGCCAATCCCAGAGACTGTATATCCTTCCGCAATTCTCTGGAAATGCTTCCTGCCATCAAAACCGTTTTGAAAAGTTTTTCGGGGCAGGAACTGAGCGGAATTGAGAATCATCTGGATGACCTTCAGGACATTTATCAGCTGATTCAGAATGCCATCGAGGAGGATCCGCCCGTCTCCATCCGGGAAGGCGGGATGATAAAGGACGGTTTTGACGAGACCATTGACATGCTGCGCAGCGCAAAGCGGGACGGGAAGCAGTGGCTTGCGGAGCTGGAAGAACAGGACAGAGAACGGACGGGGATTAAAAACCTCCGAATCAAATATAACAAGGTGTTCGGCTATTATTTTGAAGTGACCAATTCCTATAAAAATCAGGTGCCGGAGGATTATATCAGGAAACAGACTCTGGCCAACGCGGAGCGGTATACAACAGTCAGGCTGAAGGAGCTGGAAGATACCATATTAAATGCGGAAGATAAGCTGACTGCGCTGGAATATGACTTATTCTGTAAAATCCGGGATTCCATCGGCATGGAGGTGGAACGCATCCAGGCCACAGCGAAAGCGTTGGCGAAGCTTGACGTATATGCCTCCCTGTCGCTGATATCGGAAAGAAATCATTATGTGCGTCCGAAGCTGAACGAAAAGGGTATCATTGACATCAGGGACGGCAGACATCCTGTGGTGGAGCAGATGATTGCAGGGGACATGTTTATAGCAAATGACACTTTCCTGGACAACAGCAAGCACTGTATCAGCATCATTACCGGTCCCAATATGGCGGGGAAATCTACCTATATGCGGCAGACAGCCCTGATTGTGCTGATGGCGCAGACAGGGTGTTTTGTACCGGCAAAAAGTGCCAATATCGGTATTGTGGACCGGATTTTTACCAGGGTTGGCGCCTCCGACGATCTGGCCAGCGGACAGTCCACTTTTATGGTGGAGATGAACGAAGTGGCTAATATTCTGCGGAATGCCACCTCCGACAGCCTTCTGATTCTGGACGAAATCGGCAGAGGAACTTCCACCTTTGACGGTTTAAGTATCGCGTGGGCCGTTATTGAGCATATCAGCAACCGAAAGCTTCTGGGAGCGAAGACACTTTTTGCCACCCATTACCATGAGCTGACAGAGCTGGAGGGCAAGATGCATAATGTGAACAATTACTGCATTGCAGTAAAGGAGCGGGGAGACGATATCGTTTTCCTGAGAAAAATTATCAAGGGCGGGGCGGATAAGAGCTATGGTATCCAGGTGGCGAAGCTGGCAGGGGTGCCCGACATGGTAATTGACCGGGCGAAGGAAATTGTGGAACAGCTTACGGACAATGACATTATTGAGAAGATACAGAATATCACCGTGGATGTGAAGGATGTAAAAGCGAAAAAGCAGCCGCCGGTTGACGAGATGGAATTGTCACAGATGTCCCTGTTTGACACGGTGAAGGATGAAGATGTGCTGCAGGAACTGATGGATGTTGAAGTGAATACCCTGGCGCCGATCGATGCGCTCAATGTACTCTACAGGCTGCAGAATAAGCTGAAAAATCGCTGGAAAGGATAAAAATGGCCAAGATACATGTCCTGAATGCAGAGACAATAGACAAAATTGCCGCCGGAGAGGTGGTGGAGCGTCCCGGCAGCGTGGTGAAGGAACTGGTGGAAAATGCCATCGACGCCGGCGCCACAGCCGTCACTGTGGAGGCAAAAGACGGCGGAATCGAATTTATCCGTGTCACAGACAACGGATACGGCATGGAGAGAGAGCAGCTCCGCACGGCATTTCTGCGCCATGCCACCAGCAAAATCCAGGATGCGGATGATCTGATGCAGGTGGCAAGTCTGGGATTCCGCGGGGAAGCTCTGTCAAGCATAGCCGCAGTGGCGAAGGTGGAAGTCATCACCAGGACAAAAGACAGCATTACCGGCAGCCGTATTCTGCTGGAGGGCGCAAAAGAGATGGCGTTTGATGAGGTGGGGGCGCCGGAAGGCACTACTTTTCTGATGCGGAATCTTTTCTACAACACGCCGGTGCGGCGGAAATTTCTGAAGCAGCCAGCCACAGAAGGCGGCTATATTGCGGACCTGATGGAGCATCTGGCCCTGTCCAGACCGGATATTTCCTTTAAGCTGGTTCTGGGAAATCAGATGAAATTCCATACCTCGGGCAACGGGGATTTAAGGGAAGTGATTTACCGGATTTACGGGCGGGACGCGGCAAATGCCCTTGTTCCTGTCAGCGCGGAAAGGGAAGGCATCCGGGTGGAGGGATATCTGGGAAAACCAGTCCAGATTCGCTCTAACCGCAATTTTGAGATATACTTTATCAACGGCAGATTTATCCGCAGCAATGTGGTGGCAAAAGCTGTGGAGGAAGGGTATAAGGAATATCTGATGCAGCATAAATTTCCCTTCTGCGTGCTGCATATCCGTATGGAACCGGGCTGCGTGGATGTAAACGTACATCCCACGAAAATGGATGTGAGATTCAGCAATGCCATGGAATTCAGTGGCTTTCTGACGCAGACCGTGCGGGATACACTCCGCGGCAGGGAAATGATACCGGAAGCGTCACTGTCCACTGAACGGGAACGGAAGGCGGAACTGGCGGCGGAAAGGGAGACTTCGCCTGCTGCGGCGCCGGAGCCCTTTGAACAGAGGCGAAGTCAGGCCTATCGTGTAATGGAAGAAGAAAAATATACCGCGCGGAATCCGGTCAGACAGGATTTTGCCCATAATCCTGTCTGGGCCAGAGTGAAGGCGGAGAATTCCGTCAGTACCCCAGTCCCGTCTCCGGAAAGCCCAAAAGCGATAAATGTCCCGGAAAATTCTGTGGAAAGCAATATGGAAGAAGATTTCTTTATAGAGACCACGGAGATTCCGGAGGATATGGAGCCGAAGGTTGAAGCGCGGAATCCGATCCCGGACGAAAGGGGAAATGTAACCGGACAGAATGTGGAAGAGCCGGAAAAAACACCGGAAAGCAGCAATGATACCGGAATCGGCAGCGATACTGTCACAGAGGGGGTTCAGATGAATTTATTTGAGGAGAAAATCCTCACCCTGGAGAATCGAAGCAGATTCCGGATTGTCGGTCAGGTTTTCGAGACCTACTGGCTGGTGGAATTTGAGGATAAGCTGCTGATGATTGACCAGCACGCCGCCCATGAGAAGGTCAATTATGAGAGAATGATGAAGCGGTACAGGGAGAAAAGCGTTCTGTCCCAGGGATTGTTTCCGCCGGTGATTGTCAGTCTCTCAGGGCAGGAAGAAAGTGTGCTGAAGGAACACAGGGAGACTTTCTCTGCACTTGGATTTGAAATGGAAGAGTTCGGCGGCAGTGAGTATGCGCTGCGCAGCGTTCCGGTGGACTTGTACGGCTGCAATGCGCGGGAAATGTTCCTGGAGGTGCTGGACGGGCTTCTGGAAGGAAACGGTTTCGGGAATATACGGGTGATAGAAGAGAAAATTGCCTCCATGTCCTGCAAGGCGGCAGTAAAGGGCAATCGCAGGCTGAGCCTGGCGGAGGCAGAAACGCTGATCGACGAGCTGCTCCCCCTGGACAATCCGTATCATTGTCCTCACGGCAGACCCACAATTGTGACCATGACAAAGACGGAGATGGAAAGGAAATTCAAGAGAATTGTATCCTGACATCCCCTTGTCTTTTGACTGCCATGACTGGAACAGGAACAGGAACAGGAACAGATATGAATAATTTTGTGAGAAAAAATCAACCGCTGGTGGTGATTTCCGGTCCCACTGCCGTGGGAAAGACAAAGCTGTCCATAGCGCTGGCAAAAGCCGCGGACGGAGAAATCATTTCCGCGGATTCCATGCAGGTCTATCGGGGAATGGACATCGGCTCCGCGAAAATTACCCGGGAAGAAATGCAGGGAATTCCCCATCATATGATTGACATTCTGGATCCCGGAGAGGACTTCAGCGTAGCTGTATTTAAGGAAAAATGCGGAGAATGCCTTTCGGGAATCTATGAGAGAGGACATATTCCCATAGTAGTGGGCGGTACCGGTTTCTATGTGCAGGCGCTGCTTCGGGATATTGACTTTACGGAAAATGCGGAGAATACGAAGATACGGACATGGCTGGAGAAGCTTGCCGCGGAAAAGGGGGCGGGCTGCCTCTATGACAGGCTGAAGGAAGCAGACCCGGTATCTGCGGAAAAGATACATCCGAACAACTGCAAACGTGTGATTCGGGCTTTAGAATATTTTTATTTGACGGGAGAACCCATATCCTGCCATAATGAGAGAGAACAGGAGAAATCTTCCGCATTCAACTCCTGCTACTTTGTGCTGAACGATATACGGGAGAAGCTTTATGAGCGGATTGAACAGCGGGTTGACGGAATGCTTGAGAGAGGACTTGTGAAGGAAGTGGCAGCACTCAGGGACTTGGGATGTCACCGTGGAATGATTTCCATGCAGGGGCTGGGTTACAAGGAAATTCTGGCCTGTCTGGAGGGGGAGATCACGCTGGAAGAGGCTGTGAATCTGATCAAGCGGGATACCCGCCATTTTGCGAAAAGGCAGCTTACCTGGTTCCGGAGGGAGAAGGATGTCATCTGGATTCAGAAAAATGAATTTGAATATAATAACGAGGCGATATTGCTGTATATGCTGGAAATGATGGGGCGGAAAGGAATCATCGGACCCGAAGGGGAAAGTCACCGTTTATGACGGAAATGACAGGGCACAGGCAGCGAAGAAGTGAGAAAGCAGGACAGAGAGGGCTGCGGAAAGTAGATGTGAAGATGAACGATATTGAAAAAATGTACGAAAGCATGGGAATTGACACAGAGGTATATGCATACGGGAAAAGCGTTCTGGAGGAGCTGGAAGAGAGATTTCGGGCTGTGGATGAGACTGCGGACTATAATCAGCTGAAGGTACTGAAAGCCATGCAGGAATGTCAGGTCAGCGAAGCCTGCCTGCTGGGAACCAGCGGCTATGGGTATAATGATCTGGGCAGAGAAACGCTGGAAGCGGTCTATGCGAAAGTATTTCGCACGGAAGACGCGCTGGTTCGGCCGCAGATCACCTGCGGGACGCATGCTCTGGCATTGGCTCTGATGAGTAATCTGCGCCCCGGTGACGAACTGCTCTCCCCTGTGGGCAAGCCTTATGACACGCTGGAGGAGGTCATCGGCATACGGCCGTCAAAGGGCTCTCTGGCAGAATACGGTATTACCTACAGGCAGGTAGATCTGCTTCCCGACGGAGGCTTTGATTATGAAGATATCGAAAAGGCCATAACGGAACGGACCCGACTGGTGACCATTCAGCGTTCCAAAGGCTATCAGACAAGGCCTACACTCTCTGTGAGACAGATTGGAGAACTGATTTCCTTTATCAAAAGAATTCGACCGGATATAATCTGTATGGTGGATAATTGTTACGGAGAATTTGTGGAGAATGCGGAGCCGGGAGAGGTGGGAGCGGATATGGTCGTGGGGTCTCTCATCAAAAATCCCGGAGGCGGCCTGGCACCGGTGGGCGGTTATATTGCCGGAAAAAGGCAGTGCGTGGAGAATGCGGCTTACCGCCTGACTTCACCTGGTCTGGGAAAAGAAGTGGGGGCGTCTCTGGATATCCTCAGGTCCTTTTACCAGGGATTGTTTCTGGCGCCCACGGTGACGGCATCTGCGCTGAAAGGCGCCATATTTGCGGCAAGGCTGTATGAACGTCTGGGATATGACGTGGTTCCGAATGGCAGTGAGAGCCGACATGACATCATTCAGGCTGTTACTTTCGGTTCCCCTGAGTCGGTGATCGCCTTCTGTCAGGGGATTCAGGCTGCGGCTCCCGTGGACTCTCATGTAACGCCGGAAGCCTGGGACATGCCGGGCTATGATTCTCAGGTCATAATGGCGGCAGGGGCGTTCGTATCAGGTTCTTCCATTGAGCTTTCAGCCGACGCGCCGATTAAACCTCCCTATGCGGTTTACTTTCAGGGAGGACTTACCTGGCCTCATGCCAGATTCGGCATTCTGAAGTCTCTGCAGACCCTGGTAAACCGGGGACTGGTGGACAGAAGTCTTCTGAAGCGTTAATTTTTGTAGAAAAAGCGCAAAATAAAATCTATGATTTTTGTGTACAGGTCTGGAATTTTGTGGTACTATATAAAAGCGAATGTTTAAAGAACACAGGATAAGAGAAGGAAGAGAGCAGATTGAAGAAGGTTAACTGGGTACTGCTGATGCTGGTACTGGTGGGATTTGTTATCGGCAGGTTTATTGGCACTTATTTTGAAGGAACTTTTTTAAATTATGGACAGGCCTTTGGGCTGAGTCAGCCGGTAGTACTTGATCTTGGCTTTTTCATACTGACCTTTGGCCTGACAATTCAGATCACTATAGCCAGTGTCATCGGTGTGGTGATTGCGCTGGTGATATACCGGTTTATCAGATAGGTTTCGGGCAGTCCTGACGCGTCGGAGAAGGTAAAGGAGACGCATGGACAACGTAAAAACGGAAAGGACCAAGGGAGAAAAGGAACCGAAAACAGCTAACAGGTCGGAAAAGGAAAGCGGACTGAAATCAATACGGGAACTCCCCTATGAAAGGTTCCTGCGATTTGGGGCAGAAAATCTTACGGAAGCGGAACTGCTGGCGATCATTATCCGGACCGGCACGAAGAACAAGAGTGCTTTGCAGCTGGCAGAGGAAGTACTGCAGCTGGCAAGATACCCGAAGGAGGGACTGCTGGGGTTATACGATGTGACAGTGAATCAGCTCCAGGGCATCAGCGGAATCGGGGAAGTAAAGGCGGTGAAGCTGAAATGTCTGGCAGAACTTTCCATGCGGATGAGCATGGCAAGGGCGAGAGAGGGACTGAGCTTTTCGAGCTCCGGCCAGGTGGCCGCCTATTTTATGGAAATGCTGCGGCATCGGGATACCGAATGTGTGGTGCTGGTCTGCCTGGACGCAAAAGGACAGATGATCTGTGAGAGGAAGCTGTCGGAGGGCAGCGTCAATATGTCGCTTATCTCTCCCAGAGAGATTTTCCTGGCGGCGCTGGAATGCAGGGCAGTGAATATTCTGCTGGTGCACAATCATCCCAGCGGGGACCCAACGCCCAGCAGCGCAGACAGGGAGATTACCTGTAATGTGAAGGAAGCGGGTGACAGCATGGGTATACCGCTGCTTGATCATATCGTCATCGGTGACAACAGATATGTCAGCTTTAAGGAAGCGGGATTACTGTAAAAGTGTGACAGTTTCCACAGGAGTATCTGAACTGTTACGTAAAAATACAATGAGAAAGGGGTTGTCGTTTTGGCCAACAACGCATTTGGTATTGATCTGGGTACAAATAATATTAAAATTTACAGCAGAAGTGACGATCATGTGATAGTGGAAAAAAACATGATTGCCATTGAGAATAAGAAAGTTTTATTTGCTTACGGAAACTCTGCATTTGAAATGTATGAGAAAGCTCCCGGCAATATTCATATTTCTTATCCGCTGTCCAACGGTGTGATTGCGGACATCAAAAATATGGAGACGCTGGTACGTTATTTCGTCACGGATTTGCAGAAGGGCGTCAATAAACCGGCTGATTTTTACATTGCGGTTCCAACGGATGTAACCGAGGTGGAAAAGAGAGCCTTTTATGATCTGATCAAGGACGCCAATGTGAAGGCGAAAAAAATCATGGTGGTGGAGAAAGCCGTGGCAGACGGGCTTGGACTTGACATAGACGTAAAAAATTCTCAGGGAGTGCTGGTAGTCAACGTGGGCTTTGAGACCACGGAGATTTCCATATTGTCTCTGGGCGGTATCGTGCTCAGCCGCCTGATTAAGACCGGCGGGCTGAAATTTGACGAGGCCATCCGTGCTGCGGTCAGGAAGGAATTCAGTCTGATTATCGGCGGCAGGACTTCCGAGAACGTGAAAATCTCCTTGAGGGAGCTGGAGGAAGAGGGGAAAGGCGCCATTGTCTACGGGAGAGACATCGTGACAGGGCTGCCCATAGAGAGAGAGATTCCCACAAAGCTGGTGGATGAATGTCTGGAAGAACATTTTAATTCCATAATCGACAATGTAAAAGTGATTCTGGAGAGAACGCCGCCGGAGCTTGCTGCCGACATTTACCGACACGGCATTTACCTTACGGGAGGCGCTTCCCAGATCAGCCATCTGGCGGAACGACTGGCTGCAGGTACGGGGCTGAAGGTGAATATATCCGAGAATCCCGTTACAAGTGTGGTGATGGGACTTGCCAAAATCATCAAGGATGACAATTACAAATCCGTAGCCTATGCGATTGAAGGGATGAGCAGATGAGTCCAATCGTAAAAAGAAAAGGAGAGAAGTTTACGCTGCCGAGTAAATACCTCCTTTTTATTTTAACAATTCTTTGTACAGTCATGATGCTGATTACCTTCGGCACGGATGTATTTAACAGGCCGCTGAATACCGCGGTGGGATACGTGATTATTCCTTTTCAGCAGGGAATCGGCAGGGCGGGAGAATGGCTGTCCAACCGTTCCGAAGAACTGGGGCAGATTCGGGCGCTGCTCGATGAGAACGCCCGCCTGAAGGAGCAGCTTGCCGAGCTGACAGAAGAGAATACGCTTCTTCAGCAGGACAAATATGAGCTGAATAAACTGAGAGAGCTTTTCTCCCTGGATGAGCAATATGAGGTATACCACAAAGTGGGAGCCAGAATCATAGGCCGGGATTCCGGGAACTGGTATTCCGTATTTATTATTGACAAAGGAGAAGAAGACGGTCTTGCAGTGGATATGAATGTCATTGCCGGCGGGGGCCTGGTGGGGCGTATTACCTCTGTGGGGCCGAACTGGGCAAAGGTGACTTCCATTATCTCCGACAACAATAACGTGAGCGGTATGACGCTTGCCACGGAAGATAACCTGACGGTGTCGGGGGACCTGCGGCTTATGGCCACGGGCTGTATCACCTTCAGCCAGCTTCTGGATGGACAGAACAGAGTAAAAGAAGGAGACAAGGTGGTTACGTCCAATATCAGCGACAAGTATCTGCCCAATATTCTCATCGGATATATCAGTACCATAGATCGGGATGCCAATAATCTGACGAAATCGGGGCAGATCGTTCCGGCAGTGGATTTTGAGCATCTGGGAGAAGTGCTGGTAATTACGGACAGAAAACAGACTGTCACAGAGTAATCCTGTATTATGGGTATTGCAAGTATGGTAAGAAGACACAGAGGGAATTTATGCTTAGAAAAATCACAGTGACCCTGTTCATTCTCATATGTTTTATTCTGCAGTGCAGTGTATTTGGCAGTCTGGCATTTGCCGGCATTATTCCGAATCTGATGATCATACTTACCTCTGCCTTTGGTTTTATGCGGGGCGAGACGGAAGGACTGCTGATCGGTTTTTTCTGCGGACTGCTGACTGACATCTTCTTCGGTGAATTTTTAGGATTTTACGCTCTGCTGACGATGTACATAGGTTATGTAAACGGAAAGTTCAGCAGAATTTTTTACCCGGAGGATATCAAGCTTCCGCTGGTACTCATTATCCTCAGCGACCTGTCCTATGGCATTATATGCTATATACTGACATTTATGCTTCGGGGCAGACTGCAGTTTGTTTATTATTTTACACATATTATTTTGCCGGAGACTCTGTACACCATTGTGGTGACACTGCTGTTGTACCCGGCCGTGCTGAAGGTTAACCAGAAGCTGGAGGCTTACGAAAAAAGGAGAGCACAGAAGTTTGTTTGATGAATTCAGGGAAAAACTAATTGGAATTGTGACCAGCAGGCTGACTGTATTTACGCTGTTGTTCGGGTTACTGGCAGGCATGCTGGTCTACCGCTGTTTTGATCTGCAGATTGTTCACGGACAGCAGTATCTGGATGAATTTGTCCTTGAGATAGAGAAGACCAGAGATATATCCAGTACAAGAGGCAACATTTATGACAGGAACGGCAATCTGCTTGCCTATAATGAACTGGCATATTCCGTGAAAATTGAGGATGTATTTGAAGCCGGCCGTTCCAGAAATTCCAATCTGAATGCCACAATCTATCAACTGATTCAGATGATTGAGAAGAACGGAGATAAGTGTATCACAGATTTCGGAATCTATCTGAATGAAGACCACGAATTTACGTTCACTATGGAGGATACAGCCCTGCTGCGTTTCCTGGCAGATGTATACGGATATAAAGTGGTAGGCGATCTGAAGGATGAAGAACGTACCGCCACCGCTGACGAAGTGATGGAGTATCTCAGCGGAACGACCAGATTTGCCATCGGAGAATATGAGGACCCGGAAGACACAAAAAGCACTTTTCTGGCGGGGGCCGGCTATACCAAAGAAGACTGGCTGAAAATGGTCACCATCCGATATGCGATGAATCTGACATCCTACAGAAAGTATATCGGTACTACAGTGGCGACTAATGTCAGCGAGAAGACAGTGGCGGTAATCATGGAGAATTCCCAGTCGCTTCCCGGTGTTTCCGTTGTGGAAGATACCATGCGCAGATATGTGGACAGCAAATATTTTGCCCATGTTCTGGGATATACAGGCAAAATTTCTTCCGAGGAACTGACCGAACTGAACAGACAGATGGAAGAAGCCGGCGTGGGAACCGATGTATATAATATCAATGATGTGGTGGGAAAAGGCGGTATCGAATCCTATATGGAGACCACACTCCAGGGCGTAAAAGGATATGAGAAGGTCATTGTGGACAATATGGGAAAAGTGATCTCCATCGTCGAACGGAAGGAAGCAAAAGCCGGACAGAATGTATATCTCACCATTGATAAAGATCTGACAGAGGCTGTTTACAACATTCTGGAGCAGAGGCTGGCAGGTCTTGTCTCCAGTAAGATTATCAATACAAAGGAATACAGGGCAGCTGAAAATGCGGACAGTTCCGATATCAAGATACCCATTTATGATGTTTATTTTGCCATGTTTGACAATTCCATCATTGATCTGAAGCATATGGAGAGCGAGGAAGCCAAAGAGACAGAAAAAGAAGTGGCGGCTGCTCATCTGTCATACAGACAATCCGTATATGAGAGACTTGACCAGGAGCTGACAGAGCGGCAGACTCCTTACAATGAGCTTTCGAAAGAATATCAGGTATATCAGAGCAATATTGTGACACTTTTGAGAAGAAACGGTGTGATTATGACAGAGGCGGTGGATTCGGAAGACGCCGTTCAGCTTGCATGGTCTGATGAAGAGACGATCAGCCTCAGTGAATACTTAAGGCATTGTATTTCACAGAACTGGATAGATGTCAGCAGGCTGGAGCTTGACGACAAATACTCCGATTCCACGGAAATCTATGACAAAATCCGGGAATACATTATTGCCATGATAGAAAACAATGTGGAATTTCAAAAGCGCTTTTACAAATATATGCTTTTGAATGATGTAATCAGCGGCAGGCAGGTGTGTCAGATTCTCTGTGAGCAGGATCGCGTCAATATACCGGAGAATGACTGGAATGCCATTTTCGAAGGCAAAATCACGGCCTATGAGTTTATGAAAAACAGAATCAACAATCTGGATATCACGCCTGCGGAACTGGCATTGGATCCCTGCAATGCGTCCTCCGTAATTACGGATGTGAATTCCGGAGATGTGCTGGCCATTGTTTCCTATCCAGGCTATGACAACAATATGATGGCAAACTCCATCGATGCGGATTACTATGCCAGACTGAATGCGGACAAGTCGAGACCGCAGTATAATTACGCCACACAGTATACGGCGGCGCCGGGATCCACCTTTAAAATGCTGGTGGCCAGCGCCGGTCTGATGGAGGGTGTGATCACACTGGACAGCCAGACCAATTGTACGGGAACCTTTTCCGAAATCCCCTCCGACCCTCACCCGCCCAGATGCTGGAGAAGATGGGGGCATGGGAACGAAAATGTGACTACGGCGATCAGAGATTCCTGTAATTACTATTTTTATAATGTGGGCTATCAGCTTTCCATGGGGTCCGGTGTATATGTGGAGACGGAAGGATTGGATACGCTGCAGAAATATGCAGAATTATATGGACTTACGGAGAAATCCGGCATTGAACTGGCGGAGGCACCACCCAATGTCTCCACGGAAGATCCCATGCGTTCTTCCATAGGACAGGGCAGCAACAGCTTTACCACCGTTGCCCTTGCCAGGTATGTGGCCACTGTGGCCAACAGAGGAACCTGTTATAATCTGACTTTACTGGATAAGGTCACAGACTCGGACGGAAGCATAACGCAGGAATTTGAGCCGGATGTGCGCAATGTAATTGAAATGCCTCAGGAGTACTGGGAAGCCATTCAGGCCGGTATGCGGCAGGTGGTGCAGAACAAGGTTTATTTCAATGATCTGGCGGTAAATGTGGCAGGTAAGACAGGTACGGCGGAGGAGCGGCAGTCAAGACCCAGTCATGGACTGTTCACCTGCTTTGCTCCTTATGAGCAGCCGGAAATCGCGATTGCGACCAGAATTCCCTTCGGATACTCCTCCGACTATGCCGCACAGGCGACCAGGGATATTATCAAGTATTACTATGGTCTGGCAGAGGAAGAGGATCTGATTACCGGTACTGCAGATACGCCTGACGAAGGAGTCACTGACGAGATGTAGGCTGCAGGGAAGACTGTTCCGGCAGGTTGTAATAGACATGGAGGATTGAGATGAGAGAGGCGGTTATCATTAAGAGCTTTCCAAACGGAATCGCACTTTATCTGAATGAAGAGCTCCCTTTCGAAAAGGTTCTGGAGGAAATCGGATATAAATTCGGACAGGCAAGGAATTTCTTCGGGGAGGCGATTATGGCATTGTCCATTGAAGGCCGTGCCGTGTCAAACGTGGATGAGATCAGAATCCTGGAAACGATTCATGAGAACAGTGACCTCCATATTATCTGCATTGTAAGCCGCGATGAGGAAGCCAATAAGAACTATATCAAGGCTTTGGCTCACACGGAGAAAAAGCTTGCCAGCGAGGAAGGCGGACAGTTTTTCAGGGGTGACTTGAAGAACCGGGAAGTTCTGGAGACTGACAACAGTATTATCGTGCTGGGAGATGTCTATCCCGGAAGCGCCGTAATCAGTGCCAAAAATATCATTATATTGGGCGGTCTTTACGGGGAAGCTTACGCCGGAGGCAACGGCTGTGGGGAGTCCTATGTTGCTGCGCTTGAAATGGAGCCGGAAAGAATCAAAATCGGCGATTTCAAATATAAACCAAATACAAAACAGGCAAAATGGGGAATTCACCCAAAGATACGGCCGAAAATTGCATATATAAAAAACGACAGAATCGTATTCGAAGCATTTACCAAAGATTTGCTGGATACCTTCGGCTGAAAGCCGAAATATGACAGGGTATCTGGAGGACGGTGACAAATTAATCGGAGGGTAAGGAAAATGGAAAAACAATTTTCCCCGGAGCAGAAAAGCTCCAAAGTCATTGTCGTCACTTCAGGTAAAGGCGGTGTGGGCAAGACCACCACAACTGCAAACGTGGGAACAGGTCTGGCAAAGCTTGGGAAGAAAGTCTGTCTGATCGATACAGATATAGGTCTGCGCAATCTGGATGTGGTCATGGGACTGGAGAATCGTATCGTCTATAATCTGGTGGATGTGGTGGAGGGAAACTGCCGGGTGAAGCAGGCGCTGATCAGAGACAAGCGGCATCCGGGACTGTATCTGATGCCTTCTGCCCAGACCAGAGATAAAAGTGCCGTATCTCCGGGACAGATGGTCAAGGTAATCGAACATCTGAAAGAACAGTTCGACTATATTATTCTGGATTGTCCGGCAGGCATTGAACAGGGATTTCAGAATGCAATTGCAGGTGCTGACAGAGCGCTGGTAGTCACCACGCCGGAGGTATCCGCAATCCGCGATGCAGATCGGATAATCGGTCTGCTGGAGGCAAACGGCTTCAAGCAGATGGATCTGATCATTAACCGGCTGCGCATGGACATGGTAAGACGGGGAGACATGATGTCCGCCCAGGATGTGGTAGATATTCTGGCAATTCCTCTGATCGGTATCATACCGGATGATGAGAGCGTGGTTGTGGCAACCAACCAGGGTGAGCCGCTGGTTGGAAGCAATTCGCCGGCGGGACAGGCCTATGCAAATGTGGTACATCGAGTGGAGGGCAGAGAGGTACCCTATCTGAATTTTGATAAGGGGATTTCTTTCTGGACCAGAGTAACCGGAATTTTTCATAAGGCATAAGGGGGGCGTGAAATGAGACATTTTTTTCGCAGAAAAAGCTCCTGCCAGATAGCAAAGGACAGATTGAAAATTTTGTTGATTTCGGACAGAGTAAACTGTTCTCCGGAGGTAATGGAGCTGATTAAAACCGACATCGCAAAGGTTTTGTCAAAATACATGAAAATAGATTCGGATAATATGGATATCCAGATAAATACAAAGGGCAGTAAATCGGGAAGAGGCGGCAAAATGCCGGTACTTTATGCAAATATTCCGATCATGGATGTACCTGCCCAACAGACGGAGAAGAATTCGGAATAGGAAATAAACAGAGGAAATTATGTTTAAAAGATACAGGATACGTGATTATGATTTTAAACTGGTATTGATGATACTCACGCTTTCAGTTATTGGAATTGTTGCAATCGGCAGCGCGGAGGAATCTCTGCAGTCGAGACAGTTGTTTGCCGTATTGGCAGGTGTGTTTCTGATGACTGTGATTTCTTTTCTGGACTATACGCTGCTTTTAAAGCTTTACTGGTTTATGTATGTGGGTAATCTGGTGCTGCTGGCGGCGGTCTGGCAGTTTGGAGTAAATGTAAAAGGGGCGACACGCTGGCTGAAAATAGGTGGTCTGCAATTTCAACCTTCAGAAACTGCAAAAATTTTGTTGATTTTATTCTTTGCACAGTTTATTATGAATCATAGGAAGAAATTAAATACCGTACTCATTATCACTTCCTGTATTGTCATGTTTGCTCTGCCGTGGATTCTGGTGTGGGAACAGCCGGATTTATCTACCAGTATGGTGCTGCTGGTTATTTTCTGCATCATTATGTTCGCAGGCGGTATCAGTCTGAAACTGGTATTTGCAGTATTGGCGGTTGCAATTCCTGCGGTAGCGCTGTTGATTTCGCTGGCGCTGCAGCCGAACAATGATCTACTGACAGATAATCAGAAGAATCGGATACTGGCATTTGTCAATCCACAGGAATATTCAACCACCTATGCATACCAGCAGCTGAATTCCGTGAAAGCCATTGCCTCGGGCCAGCTGGACGGAAAAGGGTATAAGAACAATGAGATTACCTCCGTAAAAAATGGTAATTTTCTTTCGGAGGCAGAGACGGACTTTATTTTTTCCGTGATCGGAGAAGAGTTTGGATTTAAGGGCAGTATCACAGTGATTGTTCTTCTGTTCGGCGTTTCTCTTGAATGTATTTCTGTGGCGCGGAAGTCCAGGGATGTAGCCGGTACAATTATCGGGGCCAGCATGGGGGGCTTGGTGGCCTTTCAGAGTTTTTTCAATATCGGTGTGGCAACCTTTATTCTGCCCACAACGGGACTTACACTTCCCTTCGTCAGTTATGGGCTGACATCATTGCTTAGTTTGTATATCGGAATGGGGTTTGTACTGAACGTTAGACTTCAGGCAAAAAAGACAAAACAGTAGAAAATACGTGGAGGTACTCTTATGAACATTGCGCTGATAGCACATGATGCAAAAAAGAAACTGATGCAGAATTTCTGCATTGCGTACAGGGGAATTTTGAGCAAAAACGAATTATATGCCACAGGTACCACAGGGCGTCTGATTGAGGAAGTTACCAATCTGAACATTCACAAATGCCTGGCCGGACATCTGGGAGGTGAGCAGCAGATTGGAGCACAGATTGAGAATAATGAGATGGATCTGGTAATATTTCTTCGGGATCCGCTGAATCCGAAAAAGCATGAGCCGGATGTAAATAATGTGGTGCGGCTGTGTGATACGCATAATATTCCTTTGGCAACAAATCTGGCAAGTGCGGAACTGTTGATCAAGGCTCTGGACAGAGGGGATTTAGAGTGGCGTGAAATGTACAAATAGAGAAAAAAAAGCAGTGAGAAAAAAGGAAGGCGCTATGGCAGCCGTGCTGCTGACCATTCTGTGTTTTACCGGGTGTGGAAATCTGTCTTATGATATGGCTTATCATGTGGACTATGATGTCAGCAGTTTCAATGTAGTCTCCAGACAGGATACAAGGACGGCGGCACCTTTTGCGGCAAATTTGTGTGTAACGGCAGGAAATGTGGCAGAAGAGGACAGCCCGGACATGTCTCTGACAGGTGCTGCGGCTCTGTTCGGCCTGGATGAGAAGAAAGTAATCTATGCCAGAAATGTTCATGAACGTCTGCAGCCAGCCAGCCTGACAAAGGTGATGACAGCCCTTGTGGCATTGGAAAACGGTCAGCTGAATCAGACGCTGACGGCAACAAATGCAGTCAATATCACAGAATCGGGAGCCGTGCTGTGCGGACTGAAAAGCGGAGATACCATGACGCTGGATCAGGCGCTTCGCATTCTGCTCGTGTATTCATCCAACGATGTCGCCATGATGATTGCGGAAAATATCGGTGGAAGCGTGGAACATTTTGTGGAAATGATGAATGAAAAGGCATATTCACTGGGCGCCACAAATACAAACTTCATGAATCCTCATGGACTTACGGATTCCGAGCATTACACGACGGCATACGATTTGTACCTGATATTCAAGGAAGCCATCAAATACGATACTTTTAACGAAATCATACATATGTCCAGTTATCAGACAGTATTCTACGACAAGGACGGTAAGGAAAAGCCCTTTGATAAGCAGACGACAAATCTCTTCCTGCGGGGAAATTATCAGCCTCCCGCCAATGTGACAGTAATCGGCGGGAAGACCGGAACCACAAATGCTGCCGGGAACTGTCTGATCCTTCTTTCCAGAGATGAAAACGGTTCTCCCTATATTTCCGTTATTCTGCGCGCTGAAGGGGGAGAGGCTCTGTATAGCGGTATGCAGGAATTACTTGGTGAGATTCACAAATAGAGGTTGTTTTTTGAACATGTTTCCCTTATAATGATTATTAGGGTAATATAATATTAATACTATAGGAGGGTTTCCAATGGTTCAGTTAATTGTAGGCAAAAAGGGTAAAGGTAAGACAAAGCAGCTATTGGATAAGGTGAACAGCGAAATCAAGGAAATTTCAGGTAATATCGCATATCTGGATAAAAGTAAAAAGCATATGTTTGAGCTGAACAATAAAGTACGCCTGATTGATATTTCGCAGTTCATGATTGAGAGCAGTAATGAATTTATTGGTTTTGTAAGTGGTATTATTTCACAGGATCACGATCTGCAGCAGGTGTATTTTGACAGTTTTTTGAGAATTGCATGCCTGGAAGATCAGGATATTACACCCACATTGGAAAAATTGGAAAAACTCAGTAAAATATTTGACGTGAACTTTATTTTAAGTATCTCTTTGGATGAGACGGAGATTCCAGCTGGATGGAAAGATAAAATTATCGTATCCCTGTAGGGGATTGATTCTTCGTGCGGCAGGAGAATTGTGGCACGGAGCTTAACAGGAAAATGGAAAATGGTTACGCATGAAAGCCTCGGAACAATTTGCCGGGGCTTTTATATGGAGGCGGGAGAGTGGCGAAAAGCAAAATTAAAAAATACCGAAAACCTCTGAATCTGAATATCGGCATGATTATTTTCAGCGTTATTTTCATTTATGTGGTTATCTGTGTTATCATGTATTTTCAGACCAGCCATATTGTGCGATATGAGGTGAAGGAGGGATCACTTGCCGCCGATACAATTTACCGGGGAGTCATCCTGCGCGATGAGACTGTGGTCTACGCCCAGGAAACCGGATATGTGAATTATTATGCCAGAGAAGGGGAACGTGTGGCCAAAAATGATCTGGTGTATATCGTGGATGAGACAGGCAGGCTCAATGAAGAGCTGGAGAGTATGAATCTGGGAGAAAATTCTCTCTCCGATAAAGAGCTTGCCGAATTCCGCAGTGAAATTGTCAATTTTGCCCATGGCTTTGAAGCAAATCGTTATGACAGTATCTATGATTTCAAATACTCCCTGAAAAACACAGTGTTGAAGCTGGCAGGGATAAATATGCTGCAGAGTGTGGACGAGCTGAGCAATGCTGCCGGCGTCAGCATCATGAATCGTTCTTTTGCACCGGTCACAGGGATTGTGGCCTACTGGACAGACGGCTATGAAAACCTGACGGCGCAGGATATTACGGCTCAGATCTGGGAAGAAGATGAGACCTATGAAAAAAAGAGAATGACAGGAAACGCTCTGCTGGCGGCAGGGGATGCCGTGTATAAACTTTCAACCAATGAAAACTGGTCTGTTGTGATTCCCATTGAGCCGGTCAGAGGTGCAGAACTGCAGGAAGAAGGATATGTCAAAGTTCGTTTTCTCAAGAACGGGTATGAGTCCTGGGGCGCCACGGAACTGTTCACCGGCGGAGACGGGAATACATATCTGCAGCTTACTTTTACCAATTCTCTGGTAACGTTTATGACAGACCGATTTCTGGATATAGAACTGATCGTGGAGGATGAAACAGGGTTGAAGATTCCGGTATCCTCTATCGTACAGAAGGAATTTTTCCTGATTCCGGAGAATTTTGTCTCTCCGGGCGGCAATAACGGCGGGGACAGTATTGTCAGGCAGTATTATCTGGATGACGGCACCATTGCCCAGGAGACGCTTGAGACGGAAGTATACTTTTTTGACAGTCAGTCAAAGGAATATTATCTGGACAGTTCCATACTGAATACAGGAGACATTCTGTACTCCACAGATGGACAGGAAACTTATGCGGTAAGTAAGAGAGCCACACTAATCGGTGTTTATAATATGAATAAAGGATATGCGGATTTCAAGCAGATTACCATTCTGTACCAGAATGATGAATATGCCATTGTAAAGCCCAACACAAAATATGGACTAAGCGTCTATGACTATATTGCACTGAATGCGGAATCTGTAAGGGATGATCAGTTTATCAACCAGAAGTAACAGATGCGATAAGGTTGAAGAGAAACCGGAGGAATTGAAATGATACGGGAAAATTTAGAAGCCGTGAAAAAAAGTATGGCAGATTCCGGCAGGAAAGCCGGGCGTGACCCTGGTGAAGTGACATTGATTGCCGTCAGCAAGACAAAACCTGTTTCCAGCCTGGGAGAGGCATATGATACAGGTATAAGGGACTTTGGCGAAAATAAAGTGCAGGAGCTGCTGGACAAGATGCAGGAGCTGCCTTCCGATATTCGATGGCATATGATTGGCCATCTGCAGAGAAACAAAGTGAAATATATTGTGGGGAAAGTGGCTCTCATTCACAGTGTGGATTCGCTGCGTCTTGCGGAAGAAATCAGCCGTGAGGCAATGAAACAAAAGACAGAAACAGATATCTTAATTGAAGTAAATGTGGCCGGAGAATCCAGCAAGTATGGTGTCAGTGTGGAAGAAGCGCCTGTGCTTGTCTCCAGGATAGCGGCACTGCCTGCGGTACATATCAGAGGACTGATGACCATAGCACCCTTTACGGAAGATGCGGAAGAGAATCGCCCGTATTTTCGCAGATTAAAACAATTGTCTGTTGACATAAGGCAAAAAAACATTGATAATGTTAGCATGGATATTTTGTCAATGGGTATGACAGGAGATTATTCTGTGGCAATAGAAGAGGGAGCCACCTGTGTGAGAGTTGGTACCGGCATTTTCGGTGAAAGGCGTGGGATTGAATTATGAGCGTAATGGACAAGTTTTTGAATTACATGAAGTTAAACGGCGAAGATGACGATGAGTACTACGATGATGACTATCTGGATGAAGAAGATACAGATCCCGTTCCCGCGCCGAGAAGGTCAAAGGCAAGAGAAAGAGATATGGATGATTATGAAGATGAACCTGCCCTGCCAGCCTCCCGGAGGACGGCACCCGGCAAAATCACACCGATTAAGCAGGCCAGTACAAGGAAAATGGTGAGCGGCGGTATGGAAGTCTGTGTCATCAAACCTACCTCTGTGGAAGATGCCAGAGAAATAACAGAGACACTCCTGGCAAACCGTACCGTTGTACTGAATCTGGAAGGACTGGATGTGGATATCGCTCAGCGGATTATTGATTTTACCAGCGGTTCCTGTTATGCCATATCCGGAAACCTTCAGAAGATTTCCCATTATATCTTTATTATTACACCTTCCAGTGTGGATATCTCGGGAGACTTCCAGGATATTTTCAGTGATTCCTTTGAAATGCCGCTGAACAGCTGACAGAAAAAGGATGAACAGCTGAGCAGAGAATAATGACTGTAACAGGCGAGAAACCTGACAAAAGAGGTGAGAGAGAATGTCAGAGAGATTACCGGTTTTATATCAGAAAAAACCTTGCTATGATATAGTGTTTTCCCGTTCTTTTGCCGAACTGTGGCAGGAGCTTACGGCTCTGGGGTATGAGAACAGAAGGATTTGTATTGTCACGGATTCCAAAGTAGATGCGATTTATGGGGAGGAAGTACTGAGCCTACTCCGTACACACAGTCAGGAAGGGGACGGCAAGGCGGTAAAGTATGTCTTTCCTGAGGGGGAAGAGCATAAAACTCTGGATACGGTAAAGGAAATCTATCGTTTTCTGATAGAAGAAGGATTTGACCGGAAAGACCTGCTGCTGGCCCTTGGGGGAGGTGTGACGGGGGATATTACCGGTTACACTGCAGCTACTTATCTGCGGGGCATTGATTATATACAGCTTCCCACCACGCTTCTGGCCCAGGCGGACAGCAGTATCGGAGGAAAAACGGGGGTTGATTTTGACGGCTATAAAAATATGGTAGGTGCCTTTAAAATGCCGCGGCTGGTCTATATGAATCTGTCCACTCTGCAGACTCTGGAGAACAGGCAGTTCTTTTCGGGATTTGCGGAAGTTATGAAGCATGGACTGATCAGGGATGCCCTGTTTTACGAATGGCTGCTTGAGAAAATGTATGAAATCTGCGAGCGCGATCTGGATGTGCTTCAGGAAATGATGATGCGCAGTTGTACGATAAAAAAGCAGGTGGTGGAAAAAGATCCTCTGGAGCAGGGGGACAGGGCACTGCTGAATTTTGGACATACGGTGGGACATGCCATCGAAAAGGCGAAGAATTTCGAATTATATCATGGAGAATGTGTGGCCTTGGGGATGGTTGCCGCCGCCTGTATTTCCTGGAAACGGGAATTGCTTTCCATGGAGGAATATTACGAAATTCGGGACATGTTTGTACCTTTTTACCTGCCCATTTCCATAGAAAATATTGATCCGAAGGAAATACTGCGACTGACGAAGTCTGACAAGAAAATGGAATCCGGCAGGATTAAATTTGTACTTCTGAAGAAGATTGGCAGGGCCGTCCTTGACAATACCGTAACGGATGAGGAGCTTCTGACTGCCATCAATGAAATCTATTACAGTGAAGAGGATGCATGTGAGTAATATGAAAGAGGAATATTCCGGAAAGAACTCCGGGAAAACGGGACTTTCTGGAGAGAAGATGAAAATGCTGATCCTGGATTTTGCGGTTATGACAGGACTGCTGATTCTGGACCAGTTTACAAAATATCTGGCACTTACCCGCCTGAAGGGTACTTCCGGTATTATTCTGATTGACGGTGTGCTGGAGCTGCAGTATGTGGAAAATACCGGTATGGCATTCAGCCTGTTCCAGCAGAAGAAGGGATTTATTCTGCTTCTCGGTTTTCTGCTGCTGGGAGCAATCCTCTTTGTGTTGTTCAGACTGCCTGAGCAGAAGAAATTCCGTATAACACATCTTCTGCTTGCCGCGGTAATTGCCGGGGCACTGGGGAATATGATTGACAGAATTCGCTTTGATTTCGTGGTGGATTTTATCGCGTTTGTATTGATTGACTACCCCGTGTTCAATGTGGCAGACTGCTATATCGTGGTATCTGCTGTCGTTCTGTTTTTTATATTTATGTTTGTATATAAGGATGAAGATCTGGAATTCTTGAGCAGAAAGCGTAAGAAAGCGGTAGAATGACCTGCGGGAATGGCTGTATACAGAATGAAAAGACAGAGTACAGACAAATGAATGAGTTTCGCTTTGAAATAGGAGAAGAGATGGAGGATGAGAGAATCGATAAGTGTCTTGTAATGCTTATCGACTCTTTGTCGCGCTCTTTTATTCAGAAATTGATTCGTGAGGAAGCTGTGAAGGTAAATGGTGTTTCTGTAAAAGGAAGCTATCGGGTAAAATCGGAGGACAGCATAGAATTTTTCCTTCCGGATGCGGTAAAGCCTGATATTGCTCCGGAAAAGATTCCTCTGGACATTTTGTACGAAGACAGAGATATCATTGTGGTAAATAAGCCCAAGGGAATGGTGGTGCACCCGGCTGCAGGACATTACAGCGGTACATTGGTAAATGCGCTGATGTATCACTGCGGGGATGAGCTGTCAGGAATAAACGGAAGTATGCGGCCAGGCATTGTCCACCGGATTGACAAGGATACCACAGGTTCTGTCATTGTATGTAAAAATGATACGGCTCATAACTGTATTGCAGCGCAACTGAAAGAACATACCATTACAAGGCGCTATCATGCCATTTGCCACGGGGTGCTGAAGGATAACGCGGGAACCATTGACCGGCCCATAGGAAGACACCCCTCTGATAGAAAGAAGATGGCAGTCAACGAAAAAAACGGAAAATCCGCGGTGACACATTATCGTGTTCTCAGACGCTTTGAACGTTTTACCTACATTGAGTGTGTGCTGGAGACAGGCAGAACACATCAGATTCGAGTTCATATGGCCAGCATCGGCCATCCGCTGCTGGGAGATGAAGTATATGCGGGGCTAAAGTCAGGTTTTCGCCTGCAGGGACAGACACTGCACGCAAAGACTCTTGGATTCCGGCATCCTGCAACCGGAGATTATGTGGAAGTGGATGCGCCCCTTCCGGCGTATTTTGAGCATTTACTGGGAATTCTATAAATGAGAAATCAAAAGTAAAAGCTGCATTCTGATTTCCTGTTGTGTAAATCTTCTAATTGTTGTATAATAAAACCAGGTAAAAGCAGTAATTATTCCCAATTGCTTTTATACTCTGAAAAGAAGAGAGGTATCGGTATGAATACAGTAATTACAATCGGAAGACAATATGGCTCAGCAGGACGTGAAATAGGACAGAAAGTAGCCGAATATTTTGATATCAAATATTATGACAAGGATCTTCTGACCAGAGCTGCAAAGGAAAGCGGTTTCTGTGAGGAAATGATACAGAATCATGACGAGCGGCCTACCAATTCATTTCTGTACAATCTGGTGATGGACACCTACTCTTTTGGCTATAACAATTCCTCCTTTGTGGATATGCCCATCAGCCATAAAGTGTTTCTGGCGCAGTTTGATACAATCAAAAAAATTGCAGATGAAGGTCCCTGCGTAATCGTGGGGCGCTGTGCTGATTATGCCCTTGCCGACAGAGCAAATGTAATCGACCTGTTTATATTCGGAAACGAAGAGTGCAAAATTAAGCGTGTCATGGAATTATATGGCCTGACGGAAGCCAAGGCAAAGGACATGATGATCAAGAAGGATAAGCAGCGTCAGAGTTACTATAACTATTATTCCTCCAAGAAATGGGGACGGGCAGACAGCTATGATCTGTGCATCAACAGCAGCGTGCTGGGTGTGGAGGGTACTGTAAAGCTGATCACCCAGTATGTGGAAGATTTCGAGAAGAAAAATTATAAGAAAGCAGCCAATTAGGATTGACAAATTCAGGTATTCCATGTATTATATACAGGTATGTGTATAACATACACACAGATGCAGTGTGTGGTATGTGATATATGCATTTTATGCCGCATGACCAGGTATAAGTATATCTGTACAGACTATGGTCGGATATCACCAAAGTCAGCGAGTAAATGAACAGTTTGTTCATAAAGGAGGTGCCTGAATATGTACGCAATTATTGCAACAGGTGGAAAGCAGTACAAGGTTTCGGAAGGCGATGTCATCAAAGTAGAAAAGCTGGATGTTGAGGCTGGTAACGCTGTTACATTTGACCATGTTGTCGCAGTAAGTGACGAGAGCCTGAAGGTTGGCGAAGATGTTGCAAATGCAACCGTCTCTGCAACCGTTATGGAGCAGGGCAGGGGTAAAAAGGTTATTGTATACAAATACAAGAGAAAAACCGGCTACCACAAGAAAAATGGTCACAGACAAGCCTACACAAAAGTTAAGATCGACAAGATCAATGCATAAGGCTGATGACAACAGTAGTGATTCAAAGAGACAGAAAGGGTTCCTACAGAGGTTTCTACTGTATGGGACATGCAGAATACGCGAAGGCCGGTCGCCCCGATATATTGTGTGCCGCTGTTTCGGCTCTTACCATCGGAACTGTCAATTCGCTGGAAGAGTTGGCAGGGGAACGGATTCAGCTTACAGCAGATGAGAGCACGGGCTTCCTCAAATGTATTTTTGAGGGTGTTTTGCAGGAAAAGTCAAGTTTTCTGATGGATTCCATGATATTTTCTCTGGAAAATTTAAGCAGGGAATACGGCAGAAAATATTTACAAGTAAAATTTGAGGAGGTGTAAGCCATGTTTCATATGAACCTTCAATTTTTCGCTCATAAAAAGGGAGTTGGTTCCACCAAGAACGGCAGAGATTCCGAGTCCAAGAGATTAGGTGCGAAGAGAGCTGACGGTCAGTTCGTAAAGGCAGGAAATATTCTTTACAGACAGCGCGGAACGAAGATTCATCCCGGTGTGAATGTGGGAATCGGCGGAGACGATACCCTGTTTGCCCTGGTTGACGGAGTTCTTCGTTTTGAGAGAAAAGGAAGAGACAAGAAGAAAGCTTCTGTTTATCCTGTAGAGAAATAATGCAGATTCGATGGACTCCAAACGCATTGTTTGGGGTCCATGTTTTTTATATATCAGCAGCGAAGAAAGTATTCCCTGTTTGGCTGCTTAACGAATCAGAAAGAGCAGAGGTGCAGAATGTTTGCAGACAGAGCCAGAATATATGTGAGGAGCGGAAAGGGTGGAGACGGTCATGTTTCTTTTCGCCATGAGAAATTTGTGCCTGCAGGAGGGCCTGACGGCGGAGACGGCGGAAAGGGCGGAGACGTTATCTTCCGAGTAGACGAAGGTTTAAATACGCTGATTGATTTTCGCAGTACCCGGAAATACAAGGCCGGGGACGGAGAGCCGGGAGGCAAGAAAAACTGCAGGGGAAAAGACGGAAAGTCCATTGTCATTAAGGTTCCGCCGGGCACCGTCATCAGGGAAGCAGAGAGCGGACAGGTGATTGTAGATATGTCCGGAGAGAATCGTGAAGTGACACTTTTGAAGGGCGGAAGGGGCGGCAGCGGAAATCAGCACTATGCAACCAGTACCATGCAGGCTCCCATGTACGCACAGCCGGGAAAGCCGGCAAAGGAGCTGGAACTTCTGCTGGAGCTGAAAGTGATTGCAGATGTAGGGCTGGTAGGACTTCCCAATGTGGGCAAGTCAACTTTTCTGGCCCGTGTCACCAATGCGAAGCCTAAAATTGCAAACTATCATTTTACCACATTGAATCCCAATCTGGGGGTGGTAGATCTGGATGACACGAAGGGCTTTGTGATTGCAGATATTCCGGGATTGATTGAAGGTGCCTCCGAGGGTGTAGGGCTTGGGCACGAATTTCTTCGCCATATCGAGCGTACGAAGGTGCTGATTCACATTGTGGATGCCGCCGGAACAGAGGGAAGAGACCCCTTAGAAGATATCTGCGCTATCAATAAAGAGCTGGAGGCATATAATCCGGATATCGCAATGCGGCCGCAGGTTATTGCAGCCAATAAAATAGATGCAATTTATGACAGAGAAGACAGTGCATTGAAAAGGATCCGGGAAAAATTTGAGCCGAAGGGAATTCCTGTTTATCCAATTTCCGCAGTCAGCGGGGAAGGGGTCAGAGATCTTCTGTATCATGTAAATGAAATGCTGCAGGAACTGGGAGACGAGATAACTGTATTTGAACCGGAGTATGATGCAGAGGCGGCGAGGCTGAAGCAGCTGGATGAACCTTATACAGTGGAATATGACCAGAGCAATGACGAGTATGTGGTGGAGGGACCCAGTGTGGAAAAAATGCTGGGGTATACCAATCTGGAAAGTGAAAAAGGATTCGCATTTTTCCAGGAGTTTCTGAAGACCTCAGGCATTCTGGAACAGCTGGAACAACTTGGAATTGAGGATGGAGACACCGTTCGATTATACGGGCATTCTTTTGATTATTATAAGTAGGGTAGAAAATGATGACAAGTAAGCAGAGAGCATATTTAAAGAGTTTGGCAAGCAACTTAAACCCGATTTTTCAGGTGGGAAAAAGCAGTCTGACACCGGAACTGACCGAGGCAATCAGAGAAGCCTTTCACAAAAACGAACTGATCAAAGTGGCTGTACTGAAAAACTGCTTTGATGATCCGGGTGAGATAGCAGCTATGGTGGCAGACAGAACCCATTCACAGGTGGTACATGTGATTGGCAAAAGATTTGTGCTATATAAACCGGACAAGGATAAGCCGAAAATCATTTTACCATAAACAGTCCACTCAGGAACAGAATATGATGAACGAGAAACAGATCGGTATCCTTGGAGGTACCTTTAATCCCATTCATATAGGACATTTGATACTGGCGGAATGGGTTTTGGATGCTTTGGCACTGGACGAAGTATGGTTTATGCCCACGGGATGTCCTTATCTCAAGGATTCCGCAGAAGTCCTGCCGGGAAGGGAAAGGCTTCGGATGACAGAGCTTGCCGTGGCAGATCATCCGCTTTTCAGAAGCAGTGACCTGGAAGTGAAGAGAGAGGGGCATACTTACAGCTATGAAACCCTGGAACAGCTGAAACAGCTGTACCCCCGGAACAGATTCTTTTTTATTGTTGGTGCAGACTGCCTTTTCAGCATCGAAAACTGGAAGAATCCTCAGAGGATTTTTGATGCCTGCATTTTGGCGGCGGCAGTGAGAGATGAAATCAGTCTGGCAGAGATGGAAAAAAAGAAATATGAACTGGAGCAAAAGTTCAAAGCGGAAATTATGCTGGTACCTTTTGTGAGTATGTCTGTCTCTTCCACGGAAATACGCCGTCGGATTGCAGGGGGATTCAGTGTAAAGTATCTGGTGCCTGACAAAGTGTTAAACTATATAAATGAAAAGGGTTTTTACCGTGAAAAAAACGAATAACAGCCTGAAAAAACTGAGAAAAGCAATGGAGAAAGTGCAGGACGGAGACAGATATGAGCATACTCTGGGAGTGGAATATACGGCTGCCGCACTGGCCATGCGCTATGGGGGCAATGTCTGTGATGCGCAGGCTGCCGGACTGCTTCATGACTGTGCAAAATGTCTGTCGGACAAGAAGCGCCTGAAAATATGTGAGAAGCATCATATTCCCATATCAAAGGTAGAGAGAAAGAATCCTTTTCTGCTGCACGCAAAGGCAGGCGCATATCTCGCCAGGAAAAAATATGGTGTAAAGAATCAGGATATATTGAATGCCATTCAGAACCATACTACAGGAAGAAAGGAAATGAGCCTTCTGGAGAAGATTGTTTTTGTGGCCGACTACATTGAGCCAGGCAGAAAACATGCACCGAATCTGGCGGAAATCAGAAAAATGGCATTCCTTGACCTGGACGGAGCACTGTTGAAAATTCTGGAGGACACTTTAAGCTATCTGGAAATATCCGGAGGAGATATTGATCCCATGACAGAAGAAACCAGAAAATATTACAGTAAAAAGAAACAATAAGAGGGTATATATTATGGAAAAGCAAAAAGCTGCAGAGGAAAACAGGAATTCAAAAAAGATGGCCAGGCTGGCCATTCAGGCACTGGAAGATAAAAAGGCAGAAGATATCCGGGTAATAGACATAAGTGAAGTCTCCGTGATTGCCGACTACTTTATCATTGCAGGAGGCGCCAATAAGAATCAGATTCAGGCCCTCTGCGATAATGTGCTGGAGACACTGGGCCGTGCCGGATACCCGGAAAAGCAGACGGAAGGTTATAAAACGGCAAACTGGATTCTCATGGATTTTGGCGATGTGATTGTGCATGTTTTTGACAGAGAAAACAGATTTCTGTATGATCTGGAACGCATCTGGAGAGATGGAAAGCAGATAGATACAGACGAATTTAAAGGATAAGTTAAGATAAGGAAGATAAGAAAAAAGGAAGCGGTAAGGCTTCCTTTTTTCGAATCATTTTGATTTCAGTTTGCTGAAAGTTACGCTTCCCTTCGGTCGCCAAGATGCAAATAGAAGCTGATCAGATATAATCCGCAGACACCTACAATTGCGTAGACAATCCTGGAAAGCCACGACATATCACCGAATATAAAGGCCACCAGGTCAAAACGGAATATGCCGATCAGAGCCCAGTTTATTGCACCGATGATGGCAATGGTAAGGGCAGTACCATCCAAAAATTTATTTCCCATATTTTTACCCTCTTTTCTGCACGGCAATTTAAAGTTCCGGCCATATTAATATCTGCAAAAGATTTTGAAATATACCGGCAGCGGGAAAAATGTAAAATTTTCCCGATTTGACTGTAATGAACTTTTTATTTTCTTGCCATCGGAAGAGAGCCTAAAAAATCAGCATAGCTCAGCGATAAAAACGGAAGATACCGAAAACCTTTCCCAGAATCTGACAATTTTCCACAATGATGGGATCCATGGTATCATTTTCCGGCTGCAGACGAATATAACCGTTTTCTTTGTAAAAGGTCTTAACCGTGGCGGAGTCCTCGATGAGAGCCACCACAATATCTCCGTTCCGGGCGGTATTGCAGGAATTGACAAAGACTCTGTCTCCGTTGAAAATCCCGGCATTTATCATAGAATCTCCCCGTACATTCAAAATAAAAGACTCTCCCTTGGGAACGACATCCGCCGGGACAGGGAAATAATCCACAATATTTTCCTCTGCAAAAATAGGCTGGCCTGCCGCCACATTGCCGATAATGGGAAGACTGACCATCTCCGTGCGGACTGTCTGAAAGCTTTCATCACAGATCTCTATGGCCCTGGGCTTTGTAGGGTCTCTGCGTATGTAACCGTTTTTTTCCAGTGTCTCCAGATGAGAATGCACAGAAGACGTGGATTTCAGCCTGACTGTCTCACAGATTTCACGGACCGTGGGCGGATAGCCCTTTTTCAGTATCTCTTCTTTAATATAGTCAAGAATTTCCTGCTGCTTTGGTGATATCTTTCCTGGCATATTGTTACCTCCGTTCTGATTTTGATAAAAATCTTACCGTTTCTTTATTGTATTCTGTTCTTAGTAAAACAGATTGTGTCACTTCCGTCCTTTACAGTTTATCACAGCAGAACTAAAAAAGCAAACATATATTCCAAAAATATGTTCGAAATTCATACTTGTGATTACTGTTCGTGTTGCTGGGGTTTTTCTCGAAGCTTAACATACCGGGCGGCGCTGCGCCTGCGTTCATCCTGCTGGGCGGCATAATGCTTTCTGGTGGTATTCACATCTTTGTGTCCCAGCACATCCGCCACCAGATAGATATCCCCTGTTTCCTGATACAGCGAAGTTCCGTAGGTGCTTCTGAGCTTGTGAGGCGTGATTTTTTTCAGTGTGGTGACTCTGGAGGCATATTTTTTGACCAGATTTTCCACGGCCCGCACAGTTATCCGCCGGTTCTGCAGGGAAAGAAAAAGTGCATCCTCATGTCCCTCCACAGGAATGATTCGATCTCTTTCCTCCAGATAATCCAGCAGTGCGGTCTCAACTTCATCTCCAAAATACACCACAGCCTCATAGCCGCCCTTACGGCGGATTTTGATACCGCACACATCGAAATTGACATCCCGGATATCGAGTCCCACACATTCTGACACACGGATTCCGGTGCCCAGAAGCAGGGTCAGCAATGCCACATCTCTGATTTTTGTCTTTTTATGATATTCCATTTCCTTTTTGGTCAGATTTGTTCCATCCTCCACCTGGTCAAGCAGTCTGGCCACCTCATTTGGCTCCAGACGAATGATCTCCTTATCATGAAGCTTCGGCATGGCCACCAGAGAGGCCGGATTAGAGGCAATCATTTCCGACTGATAGAAATAATTGTAAAAGCTGCGGAGAGCGGCCAGCTTTCTTGACTTTCCTCTCTCTGCGTTTGTGATATCCTTTCCGTCCTTCTGGTACAGAGTCATGTATTCCAGATATTCTTCGATATCCTGACGTGTGAGCTGATCCAGCAGGGAGAGGGGATATTCCGTGATATCCATTCTGGCACAAACTGCATTCCGCTCATGGAGAAATTCAAAAAAAAGCCGCAAATCATAGGCATAAGCCAGACGGGTACGGGCGGAAGTATATTCCTCGATTCCTCTGAAAAACTGTCTGCAGAAAGAGGGAAGGGTATCCAGGACTGCACGCATTTTCAGGATATTCTGTCTGTTTTGTTCGTCATGATAATTATTCCGGTTTATTACAGCCATATTCCCAACCTTTCATCTTTCCGTTCTGAATTGCAGTGAACATCCGTTCCTTTACCCCTGGATTTTCCTGATTCAGCTGGCGGAGCAATTGTTTCACATATTCTCTTCTGGTGTACCCGTCCGCAGGACAGGGACTTTTTACCACCGGTACATTGTATTTGCGGACAAAGCCGATGACATCGGCTTCATTCATATACATGAGAGGCCTGATGACGGTCAGTTCCGTCCGGTCAAGGTAAGTGACAGGGGAAAAGGTATGAAAACGTCCTTCGTAAATCAGTGACATCAGCATGGTTTCCACCACGTCGTCCTTGTGATGCGCATAGGCGACTTTATTGCACCCGTTTTCCTTAATGGCCTGGTTCAGGGCGCCTTTGCGCATTTTGGCGCAGAGAGAGCAGGGATTTTCTTCTTTCCGGTCTTCAAAGATAATCTGTGCAATATCGGTTTTCACAATGGTGTACTCCACGTCCAGTTCCCTGCACAGCTCGTCGATTCTGCTCAAATCCAGATTCTGGAACCCCAGATCTACGGTTACGGCATGAATCTCAAAATGTTTCGGATAAAAACGTTTCAATCCGTGCAGTGCATACAGAAGGGTGAGGCTGTCCTTTCCGCCGGAAATGCCCACGGCGATTCTGTCGCCCTGTGCAATCATCTGATAATCATCCACGGCTCTGCGTGTGTAGCTTAATACCTGCTGAAGTTTCATGATTTGTCCTGTTCTTTCCATGTATAATGATAGCTTTCCTTTTCATTGTAGTATTTTTGGAAAATAAACACAATATCTAATTATAATTTATTTCAGGAAGGACATACTGATGGTGAGAAATGAAACATATCCGTCTGTGGACGGAAATAAAATGAAGCTAAGGAGTATCCCATGACAGAATTTATCAACAGTACAACAAAAGATAACCTGATGCGGGCGTTCGCAGGAGAAAGCCAGGCAAGAAACAGATATACGTTTGCGGCTTCTCAGGCAAAGAAAAATGGCCTCCATGTCATAAGCGCCGTTTTTGCATTTACGGCGGCTCAGGAAAAAGAACATGCAGAAATATTCTATCAGCATCTGAAAGAGATGGCCGGCAATACGATTTTTATCGATGGCGGATATCCGGTGGACATCTCTGACAACATGGCGGATTTGCTGGACATGGCCCGGCACAATGAATATGAAGAACATGATTCCGTCTATCAGTCTTTTGGTCAGACAGCAAAGCAGGAAGGCTTTGACCGGATTGCCGCTTCCTTTCTGCAGATAGCGGAGATTGAAAAAATTCACGGAGATCGCTTCGGCAGGTATGCACAGCTGCTTCGGGAGGGAAAGCTTTTCGTCTCGGACGTGGAAGAGGAGTGGATGTGTCTGAACTGCGGTTTCGTCTTCAAGGGGACAAAAGCACCTCAGATTTGTCCGGTCTGTCAGCATGACAGAGGTTATTTTATTCGCTTTGAACTGGCACCCTATGAAGGCCGATTTCAGGGTTAAAGTCCCATAAATTTACAAAGTTCTGTAAAAACCCACTTGTTATGTGGATGATTAGAGAGTATGATAGATAAAGAAGCATATCAGGAAGGGATTTACACATGAAGTTCAAGATCAACAACAAATATCTTCACTGGGGACTTACAGCATTTGCTGTCATTGCGGCAGGAATTACCTTTTATTATTTTATTTTTAACAGTTCTAATATCATGCTGGGCGTCGGTGCAGCCATTGATATTCTGAAGCCGGTTCTGTTCGGACTGGTGACGGCATACCTGCTGACGCCCGCATTGAATTTCGTAGAGGCCAGAATACTGATTCCTGTCTGCGACAGATGGAAGATAAAGAAATCGGCCAGACGAAAGAAAGTGATCAGGGCACTGGGAATTCTCATTACAGCATTTTTGTTTGTGGCTTTGATTTATATTCTGATTTCCATGCTGGTATCCCAGATTGTTCCCAGTGTCCAGGGGCTGATTGACAATTTCGACTCCTATGTGGATAATGTAAGCGGCTGGATTACGCAGGTGCTGGAGGACAATGAGGATTTCGGGAATTATGTGACGAAGACACTGAACAAATATTCTGAACAGTTTGAAAACTGGGTGAATCACCTTCTTCCGGAAACGGCTAGTCTGATTAGGACACTTTCTCTGAGCTTTATCGGCATACTGGATGTCCTCTGGGATTTTGTGATCGGTTTTGTCATTTCTATTTATGTTCTGGCCAGCAAAGAGCAGTTTGCCAGCCAGGCCAAGAAGGTTGTTTACGCCGTATTTGAAAGGAATACGGCCAATACTGTTATCCGGAACTTTCGCTTTACCCACAGAACGTTTATCGGCTTTTTGAGCGGGAAAATTGTAGACTCCATCATTATCGGCATCCTGTGTTTTATCGGGACTACCCTTATGGGAACGCCCTATGCAATGCTGATCAGTCTGATCATCGGTGTGACGAATATCATTCCCTTTTTCGGACCTTTTCTGGGTGCGATTCCCAGCGTCATTCTGATTTTTGTAGTAGATCCGCTGCATCCGCTGAACGCTCTGTATTTTGCAATTTTTGCACTTGCTCTGCAGCAGTTTGACGGCAATATCCTGGGGCCGAAAATTCTGGGAAGCTCCACAGGACTTACCGGTTTCTGGGTTATCTTCTCCATTACTTTTTTCGGGGGGCTGTTCGGTGTTCTGGGAATGATTGTGGGTGTACCGATTTTTGCCATCCTTTATGCTGCGATACGCTCTATGGTGAACAGTATGCTGAAAAAGAAAAGTCTTCCCAGTCAGTCAGATGAATATGAGAATGTAGAGTACATAGACGAAGAGGGTCTCCACCTGACACCGGTGAAGGCGAAACAGCCGAAAGAAAAGAAACGCAGGAAGACACATTCAGGGACTGCAGATACGGAAGAGGAGAATGGAAAACAATGAAATTTGTCATACAGAGAGTTTCGAAAGCAAGCGTGACTGCAAAGGGAAGTACAGTGGGCAGTATCGGCAGGGGGTTCCTGGTGCTGGCGGGTATCGGCAGTAGTGATACGGTGGAGACAGCCGATAAAATGATAAAGAAAATGATTGGACTCAGAATTTTCCAGGATGAAAACGGTAAGACCAATCTTGATCTGAAGTCAGTTTCCGGTGAGCTGTTAATTATCTCACAGTTTACTTTATATGCAGACTGCCGGAAAGGAAACAGGCCTTCCTTTATTAACGCAGGAGAACCCTGTATGGCAAATCAGTTATATCGTTATATAGTAGATAAATGCAGGCAGGAGATAGCAGTGGTGGAAGAGGGCGTCTTCGGAGCGGAAATGGAAGTGGCCCTTACAAACGACGGCCCTTTTACAATTGTTCTTGACTCTGCAGAAATCTGTCACTAAGTTGCCGAAAATGTGAAAAAACAGGTGAGCAGGTAAACTGCTTTCAGATTAAAAACTGCATAGTGCAGATTTTGCCATAATTTGCATGCTTATGGTTCTGATTGTCGAATTGTTTTTCTTCCGGAATATGAGATATAATATGTACATATAAAACAAGCGGGTAGTGTCAAGTAATCTATGAAAAAGCGAGCCGAAAAAAATAAGCTCAAAAGAACCTTGAAAATTGCAGATATAGGTAGTTTAAGACCTTGGGGCCTTGCCCCAAACCCCACAAGGGACCCGTCCC